>CAVXDE010000053.1:0-25556 GCA_963760435.1 uncultured Alphaproteobacteria bacterium | reverse complement strand
CGGTTGCGGATTTTGAGCCGCGCGGCCCTGTGGCCGACGAGGTCGGCCGGCTGTGCGAGTTCCTGTACCGGGAGCTGCGGTCTTAACTCAACCCACGCCGATGCGTTTTGCCTGATAGCCGCGATCGAGAATCGCCTGCCACCAGCTGCGCTGGTCCAGATACCACTTCACCGTCTTCTCGATCCCGCTCTCGAACGTCTCCGAGGCCCGCCAGCCCAGCTCGGTCTCGATCTTGGTGGCATCGATCGCGTAGCGGCGGTCATGGCCGGGCCGATCGGTGACGAACGCGATCAGGCGCTGGCGCGGGCCCACGTTGGACGGGTGATGCTGATCCAACAGGTCGCAGATCGTCTTCACCACGTGCAGGTTGGTGCGCTCGTTGCGCCCGCCGATGTTGTAGGTCTCGCCGACGCGGCCGCGCTCCAGCACCAGCGTGAGCGCCCGCGCATGATCCTCCACATAGAGCCAATCGCGGATGTTCTGGCCGTCGCCATAGACCGGCAGTTCCTGCTCCGCCAATCCCTTGATGATCATGTGCGGGATCAGCTTCTCGGGGAAATGATAGGGCCCGTAGTTGTTGGAGCAGTTGGTCACGAGCGTCGGCAATTCGTAGGTCTCGCGCCAGGCGCGCACCAGATGATCGGACGAGGCCTTGCTGGCCGAGTAGGGCGAATTGGGCTGATAGGCGGTCGTTTCGGTGAACAAGCCCTCGGCCCCGAGCGAGCCGTAGACTTCATCCGTCGACACATGCAGCAGGCGGAACGCGCTGCGCCGCGCCGGCTCGAGCCCGCGCCAGTAACGCAAGGCTTCCTGCAGCAGCGTAAACGTGCCGACCACGTTGGTGCGAATGAACTCGCCGGGCCCGTCGATCGAGCGATCGACATGGCTCTCGGCAGCGAGATTCATCACCCCATGCGGCTGGTAGCGATCGAACAAGGCGCGCAGTGCCGGCCCATCGCAGATATCGACCTTGGCGAACGCGTAGCGCGGGTTTCCGGCGGCCTGCGGAATGGAGCTCAGGTTCGACGCGTAGGTGAGCTTGTCGATGTTGACCACAAAGGCGTCGGTGTCGTCGAGCAAATGGCGCACGACCGCAGAGCCGATGAAGCCGGCTCCTCCGGTCACAAAGATCGTCAAGCCGCGAAACCGCATGATCCAGGATTCCTCATCACCCGTGTCGGGAATCTATCCGGCGGAGTCCGACAAACTGCGATAGACCGACAAGAGATATTCGCCGTAGCTGCTCTTGGCGGTTTTTTGAGCGAGTTTGTGGAATTGATCAAGCGAGATATAGCCGAGCCGCAAGGCGATTTCCTCCGGACAGGCGATGCGCAGGCCCTGCCGCTGCTCCAGGATCTGGACAAAATGGCTCGCCTCCACGAGCGACGCATGGGTCCCGGTGTCGAGCCAGGCAAACCCGCGTCCCATGATCTCAACAAACAGCTCACCGTCGTCCAAATAAGCCCGGTTCACGTCGGTGATCTCGATCTCGCCGCGCGCCGACGGTTTGATCGACGCTGCGATATCGAGCACGCGATTGTCGTAGAAATACAAACCGGTCACCGCCACGTTGGACTTCGGCTTCGCCGGCTTCTCCTCAATCGAGCGCGCCCGGCCATTCGCATCGAGTTCAACGACGCCATATTGCTCCGGCGTGTTGACGACATAGCCGAAGATCGTGGCGCCCCGCTCGCGCGCGACCGCGTTGGTCAGCAGTTCCGGGAGCCCGTGTCCATGGAAGATATTGTCGCCCAAAATCAAGGCGACACGATCGGTCCCCACAAACTCGCGCCCGACGATGAAGGCATCGGCCAGCCCGCGCGGTTGTTCCTGAACCGCGTAGGCGAATTTCAGCCCGAACTCCGAGCCGTCTCCCAGCAGACGCTCGAACAGCGGGCGATCCTGCGGGGTTGAGATGATCAGGATCTCGCGGATGCCCGCGAACATCAACGTCGTCAGCGGGTAGTAGATCATCGGCTTGTCAAAAACCGGTAGCAACTGTTTCGAAACCACGGTTGTCACCGGATAAAGCCGGGACCCGGTGCCGCCCGCCAGAATAATACCCTTCATCGCTCCCTCATGAATGACGCATGGTCATAACAGGTGTTGCCAAGGGTACAAGTGTGTTAAGCGTCCGGCGAGCAAGCTGGTCGGATCCCCGTGTAGGACAACGCGCAGCCCATGATTGTAACCCAGACTGAAATCCCCGACGTGCTCATCATAGAGCCCAAACTGTTTGGCGATCAGCGCGGCTTCTTTCTTGAGACCTTCCAGGTCGAACGATACCAGTCGCATGGTATCAAAGGGCCATTCATTCAAGACAACCTGTCGCGTTCCGCGCACGGCGTGCTGCGCGGGCTACACCTGCAAAACCCGAATACGCAGGGCAAAGCTCGTCTCGGTCATGCGCGGGCGGGTGCGCGACGTCGCGGTCGATGTGCGCGTCGGCAGCCCGACATTCGGCCGCCATGTCGCTGTCGAACTGTCTGAAGACAATCGCCGGCAATTCTGGGTTCCGCGCGGCTTCGCCCATGGTTTCGTGGTGCTCTCGGACAGTGCCGATTTCTTCTACAAATGCGACGCGCCCTACAGCCCCGCACGACGAGCTCATCGTCCGCTGGAACGATCCGGCGATCGGGATCGATTGGGGCATCGACGATCCGAAGCTCTCGGAGCGGGATGCGTCGGCGCCGTTGCTGTCACAGGTTGAACGGCTCCCGCGTTACGGGGAGATATGACATGCGCGTGCTGGTCACCGGTGTCACCGGCCAGGTCGGCGGAGCGCTCCTGACCGCGCTCAACGGCAAGGCGGATGTGGTGCCGGCGCCGCGTGCCGTCCTCGACCTCGCTGCACGCGGAGACGATCGCGTCGGCGCTCGACCGGATCGCACCCGACCTGATCATCAACCCGGCCGCGTATACGGCCGTCGATCGGGCCGAGGATGAGCGCGACCTCGCGTACCGGATCAATGGCGAAGCTCCCGGCCACATCGCCAGCTGGGCCGCGCGCCGCAGCGTACCATTGATCCACCTCTCGACCGATTACGTCTACGACGGCTCGAGCGAGCGCGCGTGGCGCGAGGACGACATCACCGGTCCACTCGGCGTCTACGGCGCGAGCAAGCTCGCCGGCGAGGATGCGATCCGCGCCGCCAAGGGGCCGCATCTGATTATCCGGACCTCCTGGGTCTATGCAGCCAAGGGCACTAATTTCCTGCGTACCATTGCGCGTCTCGCCGCGGAGCGCCCGGAGCTGCGCATTGTCGCCGACCAGGTCGGCGCCCCAACGTCTGCTCAGGTGATTGCCGATGGCATCGCGACGATTGTGGCCGATCACAGATCCGACCTGCCGCTGCGGTTCGCGGCGGCGAACGGGCTCGTGCATCTCGCGGCAGCGGGCGAGACCAGCTGGCATGGCTTCGCGACGGCGATCGTCGACGGCCTGAGGGCGCGGGGCGCCCCGCTGAAGGCGCACTCGATCGTGCCCATCCGCACCGAGGATTACCCGACCAAAGCCAAGCGTCCCGCCAACTCACGCCTCGACATGACGCGCCTGCAGCGCGTGTTCGGGGTAAGAACGCCGCATTGGCAGCAAGCGCTGGCCGTTGAACTTGATGTGCTGGCGCGCGAGCTGGCGCCGCAGGCGGGCTGAGCTAATTTAGGCTACGACGCGCTGTTCGGTTCGCGTCGTTTGCTCCAAGCTGGTCTGCACCAGGGCGCGCAGCGCACGCAAATCCTTCACGAACAGACGGATGCCTTCGGCGAGTTTTTCGGTCGCCATGGCATCCTCGTTGAGGCCGAAGCGGAAGCCCGCTTCGTCGTAGTGAACCCAAGCTTTGGCGCCAGCGGTGAGTGTCGGCGCCAGCACGCGCGGCAAGTTTTCCGCGGAGCCCGCGAGTTCATCCATCAGCGCGGGCGCAATCGTCAACCGATCGCAGCCGGCCAGTGCTTCGATCTCGCCGACGTTGCGGAACGACGCCCCCATCACGACGGTCGCGACGCCGCGCGCCTTGTAGGTCGCATAAATGCTGCGCACCGATGCAACGCCGGGATCATTCTCAGCCGTGTAGGGCCCGCCGCCATTCTTGACATGCCAATCCAGAATGCGCCCGACAAACGGAGAAATCAGAAAGGCGCCTGCGTCGGCGGCGGCCATTGCCTGGGTCAGCGAGAACAGCAATGTGAGATTGCAGTCGATGCCTTGCCGCTGCAGCTCGCGCGCTGCCTGGATGCCCTCCCAAGTCGATGCGAGCTTGATCAGGATCCGCTCGCGCGGCACGCCGCGCGCCGCATAGGCCGCGATCACCGCTTGCGCCTTCTCGATCGAACCCTTCACGTTGAATGACAGGTCGGCATCGACCTCGGTCGAGACGCGGCCAGGCACGATGCGCGTCAGCTCCGTGCCGATGGCTACGGCAACGCGATCACAGGCCGCGATCGTGCGTGCCTCGAGGCTGCCGTTGAGCGAGTTGGCCCAGCGCACTGCTTCCGCCAGGATCTCCTTGCCGGCGGGCGTATTCACCGCCTTCAGGACAAGGCTTGGGTTGGTGGTGCAGTCCTGCGGCTTGAGGCGCCGCACCGCGTCGATATCGCCGGTGTCGCCGACGACCACCGTCATTGCACGCAGCTGATCGAGTTTTGAGGGCATCGGCTCCATCCGCGGGTTCAAAGCCTCATATGCCATAATAGTCGCGGTACCAAGCGACAAATTCCGCCACGCCGCGGCTTACGGAAGTGCTCGGGCGAAACCCGGTAAGGCGCTCAAGCAGCGTTGTGTCAGCGTAGGTGGCCGGTACGTCGCCCGGCTGCATGGGCAGATAGTTTCGTTGCGCAGGCTTGCCGATGCTTTTTTCGATCGCCTCGATGAACGTCAGCAGTCGCACCGGCTGGCCGTTGCCGATGTTGACAACCCGATACGGAGCAGCCGGGCTGAGGCCGAGATCTTCATCAGTCATGTCCGGCAGAACGGGTTTGATTGGAACGGCGTCGATCAACAAAATGATGCTTTTGGCGATGTCGTCGACGTAGGTGAAATCGCGATCCATCTCGCCGTGATTGTAAACGTCGATCGGCGAGCCATCGAGAATGGCCTTGGTGAATTTGAACAGCGCCATGTCGGGACGGCCCCAAGGCCCGTAGGCGGAAAAGAATCGAACCACCGTGGTCGGCAAATTCCACAGATGCGCGTAGCAATGCGCCATCGCCTCGGTGGCTTTTTTGGTTGCCGCGTAGAGCGTCAGCGGATGATCGGTGCGATCGTTTTCCGCAAACGGCATCTTGGTGTTGGCGCCGTACACCGAGCTTGTGGACGCGATCAGGAAATGTCGCGGGGCCGCAGCGCGCATCAGCTCGAGCAGATTGAACGTGCCGACCACATTGGCATCGATATAGGCGCGCGGGTTCTCCAGGCTGTAGCGCACGCCCGCTTGCGCGGCGAGATGAATGACCACCTCGGGACAATGCTCTTCATAGACCCGCGTCAGCGCCGATGCGTCTTCGAGCATCAGCTCACGCGCCGAAAAATTTGGCGATTGCAGCAGGATGCCGTGCCGGCGCTGCTTCAATTTGACATCGTAGTAGGCCGTAAGACCATCAACGCCGATCACGTCGTGCCCCGCCGCGATCAGTTGTCGCGCGACATGAAAGCCGATGAAACCCGCGGTGCCGGTGACCAGGACGCGCACGGTCCGTCTCTCAGGCCTTGATGATGTTGCTGTTGGTCGCGCCGGCACGCGCGCAGGCGTTGCGCGTGTCGACGATCAGCTTGGCGTTATGCGCCAAGGCCGCATAGTCGACGCCGTCGTGGTCGGTCGCGATCAAGACGAGATCGTACTCGCGCAAGGCCTGTTCATCCCACTTGATCGAACGCCGCCCGGCCAGCTCCGGGTGTCCGCGCGTGCGCGGAATTTCGTCCACATGCGGATCATAAAAATCGGTCGTGGCGCCGCCCGCCTCGATCAGTTCCATCAATTTGAATGCCGGGCTTTCGCGAATGTCCTCGACGTTCTTCTTGTAGGCCACGCCGACGATCAGGATCCTGGCGCCGCGCAGGCCGCGTCCGAAATGCGCGTTCAATGCCTGCGCGACCTTATCCACCACATAGCGCGGCATGGACGTGTTGATCTCGCCGGCAAGCTCGATGAACCGGGTGGAAATATCGAACTCGCGCGCCTTCCAGGTCAGATAGAATGGATCGATCGGGATGCAGTGGCCGCCGAGTCCCGGGCCGGGATAGAACGGCATGTAGCCGAACGGTTTGGACTTTGCCGCCTCGATCACTTCCCACACGTCGATGCCCATCGCGCCATAGACCATCTTCAGCTCGTTCACGAGCGCGATGTTGACGGCGCGAAAGATGTTCTCGGTGAGCTTGACGGCCTCGGCCACCTGCGTGGACGAGACCGGGATGATGCCGGCGACGATGGCACCATACATGGAGCTCGCCAACCTGAGCGCCACGGGATCGTCGCCACCGACGATTTTTGGAATCGATTTGGTCGAAAAGTTCGGATTGCCGGGATCTTCCCGCTCGGGCGAGAATGCCAGATAGAAATCCGCGCCGCTCTTCAGGCCGCTCTGTTCCAGTATAGGTTTGACGACTTCGACCGTCGTGCCCGGCCAGGTGGTCGATTCGAGAACGATCAGCTGACCCTTGCGCAGGTGCGGTGCCATCGCGCGCGCGGTGTCGGCGACGTAGCTGAGGTCGGGCTCGCGGTGTGCCGTCAGCGGCGTCGGCACGCAAATAATCACTGCGTTGGCTTCGCTAAGCTCGGCGAATTTGGATGTGGCGCGCAACCGTTTGTCGCGCACAGCGGCGGCGACCTCGGAACTCGCGATATGCTTGATGTAGCTGCGGCCCTCGTTGATCGCCTCAACCTTCGCGCTGTCGCTGTCATAGCCGAGGATGCGAAAGCCGGCCGTCCAGGCGGCGAGCGCCAGCGGCATGCCGACATAGCCCAGGCCGACGATGCCGATCGTGGCTCGTCTTGAACGATAAAGCTCGTCCACGAGGTCGGCCGTATGGCTCATCTGGTACTCGGATCGACGTAGGGGATGGTGGGCGCGACAGGGATCGAACCTGTGACCCCTACGATGTCAACGTAGTGCTCTCCCGCTGAGCTACGCGCCCAATTCGCTGAATTGCGTCCCGTATATCGGCTCGATCCGGGCGAGGCAAGCACGCCCCGGCAGGGGGCAATGTCCCCCGCGGGCTAACGGACGGCCTCGCGGCGGGTCAGTGACCCGCGAGTAGCCGTATGTGTGTGCGTCGCCGTCGAGACCTGCTTCTCCTGAGCCTGCTCCACGGGCGGCCGCAATTGACAATAGCGATCCATGGCCTCGCCCACGGCGGCAACGACGAGCTTGCGCCGCTCGGGCTTCTGCAGCTCCAATTCCTCGCCGCGGTTCACGATGGAGCCGGCTTCCAGCAACGCTGCCGGCATGTGGGTTTGCCGCAACACGATCAGCTGATCGTACCGATAGACGCCGGCGTCCGCGTCGACGAGCAGCCTCCGGCGACTTCCCATGATCGCATCAGTGTAGTGTGGCGTGTATTTCAGGCCGCGCGCCTTGAGCTCCTTGCCGACGATGGTCGCAAACAACAGGCTCGACTGATAGTCGGGGTTGTCGATCGAGACGAAAAGCGAGTGCCCGGGGTACTGATCGTTGTAGCGCCGCGCGGTGCCGTCGAATTCCCACTTCTGCAACATGCGGTCCGGCACCGAATCGTGATGAATTGACAGGAACACGTCGGCCCCGGACTGGTTGGCGCGCGCGACCCGGGTCGCCAAGCTGTGGTGCTGGGCGCCCTCACTCACCAGTAGGATGGTTCGCTTGAATCCCATGTCCATGAGGTGATGTTGGATATCGCTGGCGAGCCGCAGGTTGAAATCAAACTCATTTACGCCGCGGGCGCTCATGGCACCCGGCGACTTCTGGCTGTGGCCGACATCGATAATTGCTCGGAATTGTGCCCGATCGCAGGTCCCGGGGGACGTTCGCTTGGCGGGGCTTGCCGCCAAGGCTTGCGATGCCGTCACCAAGGCAAGTGCCCCGAGCAGCGCAACGCCGCTCGTGCCAGCGCATGCACGCAAGCGATGCGCGATCGTCATGCCAACGATGCCCAATTCTCCCCCTCCCCCGCGGTCCCCACAGCGGTATCGGGGGACGAACTCCCTGGTAAAACCGGCGATTGTAGGGAGAAATCCAGGGAAATGCCGAGATTCTGCGCGAGATATTGCGCAAGCGCACCGGAAGCGCGACAATTTGGGGCAATTAGCGACGTCTCCGGGGCGCTAAATGCAGCGGGGCGGGGTGGACCGCCAGGAGTATGTGATGATGCGATACGCCTCGAAAAATCTTCGCCAGTCGCTTCGCCCGCGCCTGCTGGGCATCGGCGTTGCGGCTGTTCTGGCCCTTCCCGTAGCCGGTCTCGGAACCGGCGCAGGCGCCCAGGGCACCGGCGGCCTCGGAATTCCGGAGGCTCCGGTCGGCCATCGGCAGCCGACGCAAGCCGATCTTCCGCCCAGTGTCCGCCAGGAAGAGCAAGGAAACGTGCCTGCGCCCGACAACCCGCCCGCGGCGCAAAACAATGCGCGTGGGCGCAGCGGGTCCAAACGGGACAGCGGGAGTACACCCAGTACTGGCGCCTATGGCCAGATCCCGAGCATCTGCACGGGTTGCTAGGCGGTCCCGGTCGGGTGGTGCAGCGCCGTCTTGATGCGCTGATTGACGATCCACTTCGAGCGTCCGGCGATCCCGAGCGCCGCGTTGCGCAATAGCGGCGGCCACGTGGTCGGGATCCCGAGCAGGTAAGAGACCCGCTGTGTATGCTCGGTGAGCGGGCGTTCGTTCTGCTCCCAGGCGGCAAGGCACGGGACGACATCGCCGCTCTGTTCGAGGTGAACCGCCAGCGCCAGTCCGTTCATCATGCCGCAGCCCGCGCCCTGGCCGATATTCGGCGGCTGCGCGTGGGCGGCATCTCCCAGGATCGCAACACGACCGGCAGACCAGCGCTTGAGCTTGATCAGCTCGAAGGCGTCGTAGCGGCCCTCCTCGCCGAAACGGCCAATCAGCTCGGCGAGATGCGGAAACGACCGGGTCCATTCCGTCTTGTCGACCGGGACGCGTTTGGCGGGTTCATCGCGGTCCAGCATGGTGAGCGCGATGTAGATCTCTGTCTCGCTGCACGGCGTGAACAAGATCCGCCGCGAGCCTGACCAGTACTCGATCGTGACGCCGGGCTGCGCAAAGCGCGGCTCGTAGGACCGTTGTTCGATCAACATGCGGATGGCGCCGTCGGGTAGTCTCCGTCGCGTGCGCACCAGTCCCAAGCCGTCGCGGATGACCGAGTTGACGCCATCAGCCCCGACGATGAGGTCGGCGGTGAGACGCTCACCGCTTGCCAGCAGCAACTCACCGTCGGCGGTCGCCGACTGTGCTGCGGATCCGGTGAGGATTTCGGCGCCGGCCCGCCGCGCCGCGGCCGCGAGCGCGTTGATGACGGTCTGGCGCACGATCGAGAACACCCGGCTCTTGCTCGTATCCCAGCGATGTTCTGAGAGCACGCGGTTGCGGTCGTCGCGCACCTCGCGCGTGTGGGCGATATGTGCACCAGCAACCGCATCCGCGTAGGCCCCGAGCGCCTGCAGCACGCGCAGGCCGTTCTCGTAGATGTAGATGCCGGCACCGGCGGTGCGCAGGACGTCGCCGCGTTCGTGCACGCGTACGCGCCACCCGCGTTGCGCCAGCGCACACGCAGCGGCCAATCCGGCGAAGCCTGCGCCTACAATTTCGGCACGCCGCTGCGCGCTCATGCTGAAACAACTCCGTTATGCGAATGCCGTCGTGCAGACGCGTGAGCAAGTGCTATAATGCGGACGGTTCGCTGCCCGCAAGGAGGAGTTCATGGCCAAGCTTCGGCATTTCGCGCTCGCCGTCAGAGATCTGGAGAAATCCGCTGAATTTTACGAGAACGTATTCGGGCTCAAGCGCGTCGGGCGCGAGGATCTGGAGATCGGGTCTGGCGTCTATCTGAGCGATGGGGTGATCAACCTGGCGCTGCTCTCATTCAAGGGCGAACGTGGGTCGGGCCTGAAAGATGCCAAGAGCTTTGCCGGCGCGCATCACTTCGGCTTCGTCGTGGATGATATTGCTGAGACACAGAAGCGCATCGAGGACGCGGGCGGAACCTTCTTCTTCGATCTCGGCGAGAGCAAGGAACACGTGAACTTTGAACGCAAGTTCAAGGATCCCGACGGCATCATATTCGACATCTCGGAGCGCGGCTGGCTCGGCACCGAGGAACAGAAGCAGAAGGCGAAGGCGTAGTTTTACCCTCCCCCGGTGGGGCGCAGCTTGCACCCCCCCCACCGCGCTCGCGACCGTCCCCACAAGGGGGAGGGTAAAGATCTCACTTCACGAATTCGTTCGTGTAGAGCTCGTCGAGCGGTGATTTCTTGTTGATGATGCCCTTGGCCAGATAGAAGTCCTGCAATTTGGCAAGCCGCTCCGGGTCAACGGCGCCGAGTTGCTGTTGGCCTGGATAGACCAGATCGGCGTAGTACTTGAGGGCCATCTTGACGGCGCCTTCCTTGCCTTGCCACTCCGGCACGAACTTCACGAAATCGGTCGCGGCCTGATCGGGGTTGTCCATCACGTCCTTCATGCCGTGCAGCGCCGCGTGCACGACCTTGCGCACCAGCTCCGGCTTCTCTTTGATGATCTGGTCGGAGGCGCCGATTCCTTGTGCCATGTGCGGGAAGTATTGCTCAGTCGGCATGATCTTCACTTTCACGCCGGCGGCTTCGATCGGCGGGATCCAGTCCGGTACGCCTGCCATGCCGACCGATTTGCCGGTGGCAACGAACTCCCATACGCCGGTCGGTCCGGCGGACTGGATGTTGACGTCATCCTGCGAGAGGCCCACGCTCGCCAGCAATCCAAGCAGCGCATAGTACGTCGTGTCCTGATAGGACATGACGGAAATGGTCTTGCCCTTCAGATCGGCGGGTTTCTCGATGCCGGAGTCGGCGCGCACCACAAGCTGCATGAAGCCGCGACCCCCGAACACCGCGACGATCTTGATCGGTACGCCGTTCTGGCGAACGACGATCGGCCCGTCAGCGACGATGCCGCCGACTGGCGCGTTGCCAGCTCCGACCTGTTTGGCGACGTCGACGCCGCCGCGTCCGACCGCATAGTTCACATCCAGGCCTTCCTGCGCGAAATAGCCCTTGCCCTTGGCAAGTTGTATCGGCGCGAAGGCCGGCAGCACGGGCGGCGCGGGGAACAAGTAGGTGATCGTCTCGGCGCTGCGTGCACTGGTGGTTGCGAATGCAAGACCGGCAATCAGCCCGATCGCCGCAGTCGCCATTGTCCACCGAGGCGAAGACCGTTTTTTGTGCATTAGTTGCTCCTAAACAGGCGCCGTACCCCGGCATCTCAACAGGCGCGAACCCATCCGAACTTTACATTACCGGCCAAGTATCGTTCTGTCAGCACCGACCATTCCAGTTGTAATCTTCAATCACATGTCGAACCTGATCCGGCTTGAATATCGCAACGTGACCATGCGGTTCGCCGCCAGGTCCGGCGGTCCGCCCACGACAGCGATCGAGAACGTGAACTTTTCGCTGCGCGACGGTGAGGTCGTGTCGCTGATCGGGCCGAGCGGTTGCGGCAAGAGCACTTTGCTCAATATCGGTTCGGGCCTCTACCAGCCGAGCCAGGGCGATGCCTATGTGGACGGTGAGCGCGTGACCGCACCGAATGCGCATGTCGCCTTCATGCTGCAGAAGGATTTGTTGCTCCCCTGGCGCAGCATCATCGACAATGTGACGTTCGGCCTGGAGGTGCAGGGACATCGCGCGAGCGATCGGCTAGCACGGGCGGAGGGGCTGCTGTCGAGCTTCGGCCTCGCCGACTTTGCCAGGCACTACCCGCACCAGCTCTCCGGCGGCATGCGTCAACGTGTAGCGCTGGCGCGCACCCTCGCGGTCGATCCGACCGTGCTCCTCCTCGACGAACCGTTCTCTGCGGTCGATGCCCAGACGCGCATTGTCCTGCAGCGCGACCTCGCCCGTACGTTGCAGCGTGCCGGTAAGACCGCGCTGCTGATCACCCACGATCTGGTTGAGGCGGCGCTGATGTCGGACCGCGTGCTGGTGATGAGCCACCGGCCCGGACATATCATTGATGAAATCCCGATCGATCTGCCCGACCGCGACGATCCGATCGCGCGGCGCCAACACGCCAAGCTCGGCGACTACGTGGCCAAGCTGATGGATCGCCTGGAAATCGGCAAACATTCTCTCGCTGAAGACGAAAGCGCCGCATGAGTACAAAACGCGACAGTGCGGCGCGGCGCGGCGCGATCGCCAGCGTGGTGTTGTTGGTGCTCTTTCTTGCCGGCTGGGAATGGGGTCCGGGCTTGCTGGGCATCCCCTCGTTCATCATCCCGTCGGCGTCTGAGGTCGCTGTCGAGGGTGTGCGCATGTGGAAGGTCAGCCACTTGCTGTTCCACACCGGCATCACCTTCGCGGAGGTGATCGTCGGCTTTGCGATCGGCAGTTTGCTCGGCGCGGTCATCGGTTATCTGCTGGGCATGTCGCCGTCGGCGGAGCTTGCGCTCTCGCCCTATATCCTGGCGCTGCAGATCGCCCCTAAGGTCGCATTCGCGCCGCTGTTCGTATTGTGGATGGGATTTTCGATCTACCCCAAAATCCTGGTCGCGGTGCTGATCGTGTTCTTCCCGGTGATGATCAACGTGCTCACCGCGATCCGCGCTGTCGATCATGATCTCATTAACCTGGCGCGTTCGTTCAAGGCGACGCGCGCCCAGATTTTCTGGAAGATCGAATTTCCCGCCTCAATGCCGGCGACCTTTGCGGGCCTGCGTATTGCCTCGACCCTGGCGGTGGTCGGCGTGGTCGTCGGCGAACTCGTCGGCGGCAATGTGGGACTCGGGTTCCTGCTGTCATTCGGCGAGGGGCAGGCCAACACCGCGATGGTGTTTGTGGCGATTGTCATGCTCACGATCGTCGGCGGCATTGCCTACCTGGCGGTGATCCTCGCCGAGCGCCGCGTGCTGCACTATCTCCCGTCGCGTGGCTACCAGGGGTTTTGATTGGTCCGCTACGCTCGTTCCACGAAACTATCCAGGATGCGCTTTTCACCGGCCTTGTCGAACTGGATGATCAGCTTGTTACCTTCCACGTGGGTGACGTTGCCGTTGCCGAACTTGAGATGGAACACCCGGTCCCCAACCGAGTAGGGCGACACGGTGCCGGTCGATTTGGCGACCAACTCCCCTTCGATCGTTGCCGGCGCGACGTGGCTCCGCGCGGAGCGGTTGCTCCAAACAGCTGATGCGCTGGCTTCCGCAATCCGACGCGCGCGCAGCGCGGACGCCTCCGCGTCGCCGCCCTCCTCGTATCGTGGCGTGGCGAACGGCGAGGAGGGCCCGCCGTCGTCGACGTCCTGGCTCTCGTCCTCGAATTCGCGCCGCCCACGGCGCTGGGCGCGCTGCCAGCCGGGTGTGCGGTAGCTCGAACCGAAAGTTTCCGTGGTGTCGAAGCGCGAGCCGTAGTTGCCGTATGCCGAAAATCCGCCGAACCCGCCCTGCGACTCGGTTACTTCCACGTTCGCCTCGGGCAGCTCGTCGATGAAGCGCGAGGGCAGCGAGGAAGACCAGGAGCCGTGAATGCGCCGGTTGGCGACGAAGGAAATCTTGGCGCGCCGGCGTGCCCGCGTAAGGCCCACGTGGGCGAGCCGCCGCTCCTCTTCGAGTCCGGCGCGGCCCTGCTCATCGAGCGAACGCTGATGTGGCAGCAGGCCTTCCTCCCAGCCGGGCAGGAACACGGTATCGAACTCGAGCCCCTTGGCCGAATGTAAGGTCATGATCGAAACGGCATCGGCATCCGCACCGCCGTCCGCGTCCATCACCAGGGCGACGTGCTCGAGAAAGCCTTGCAGGTTCTCGAACTCCTCCATGGAGCGCACCAGCTCCTTGAGGTTTTCGAGCCTGCCGGCCGCATCGGCCGAGCGATCCTTCTGCCACATGTCGGTATAGCCGGACTCATCGAGCACGATCTCAGCCAACTTGTTGTGCTCGACGGTGTCGCGCTGGGCGCGCCAGCGATCAAATGATGCGACGACATCGCGCAGCGCCGCCCGCGGCTTGGGTTTGAGCTCCTCGGTCCCCGCCACGCTGCGGGCCGCTTCCAGCAAAGGCACGCCGGCCGCGCGGGCGCGATCGTGCAGCAATTTGACGGTCGCATCGCCAAGGCCACGCTTGGGCACGTTGACGATGCGCTCGAAGGCGAGATCGTCTGCCGGTTGGTGCACGAGGCGCAGATACGCAAGCGCATCGCGGATTTCGGCCCGCTCGTAGAAGCGTGGACCGCCGATCACCCGATAGGGCAATCCGAGCGTAACGAACCGGTCTTCAAACTCGCGCATCTGGAACGAGGCGCGCACCAGGATGGCGACCTCATTGAGCGAGTGTCCCTGCCGTTGCAGCTGTTCAATATCTTCGCCAACCGCGCGGGCCTCCTCCTCGGAATCCCAGGCGGACGTCACCGTGACTTTCTCGCCGTCCTCGTCTTCGGTGTGCAGCGTCTTGCCGAGGCGACCTTCGTTGTGAGCGATCAGGTGCGCCGCCGCTGCCAGGATATGGCCGGTTGAGCGATAATTGCGTTCCAGGCGAATAATGCGTGCGCCGGGAAAGTCGTGCTCGAAACGGAGAATGTTGTCGACTTCAGCGCCGCGCCAGCCGTAGATCGACTGGTCATCGTCACCGACGCAGCAGATGTTCCGGGTAGCGACCTCCGGGGTGCCCACCTCGGTCAAAGCTTGCGGCGACGACGACGCCTCCGGCCCAGTCAGTGGACGCGGCGTCGCGTTGCGCTGAGCCAGCAAGCGCAGCCACAGATACTGCGCCACGTTGGTGTCCTGATATTCGTCAACCAGGATGAACTTGAAGCGCGCCTGGTAGCCGCGCAGGATCTCCGGGTGCTCGCGGAACAGCCTGATGTTCTCCAACAGCAGATCGCCGAAATCGGCGGCGTTGAGGACCTTCAGCCGGTCCTGATAGGCTTTGTAGAGATTGAGCCCGCGCCCATTGGCAAAGCTTGCCGCTTCGCCAGCCGGGGCTTGTGCGGGGGTGAGGCCGCGGTTTTTCCAGCCGTCGAGCATGGCGGCGAACACGCGCGCCGGCCAGCGCTTCTCATCGATATTGTCGGCTTCGATGAGCTGTTTGATGAGCCGGATCTGATCGTCGGTGTCGAGGATGGTGAAGTCGGGCCGCAACCCTACAAGCTCAGCGTGGTGGCGCAGGATGCGCGCCCCAATTGAATGGAAGGTGCCGAGCCACGGCATTCCCTCGACGATCTGGCCGACCATCTGCCCGACCCGCCCCTTCATTTCGCGGGCGGCCTTGTTGGTGAACGTGACCGCCAGCACTTCCGACGGGCGCGCCCGGCCCAGGCTCAAGATGTGGGCGATCCGGGTGGTAAGCACGCGCGTCTTGCCTGTCCCGGCGCCGGCCAGCACCAGTACCGGCCCGTCCAGGGTCTCGACGGCTTCGCGCTGCTCGGGATTGAGGCCCTGCAGGTAGGGGGCACCGCCAGCCGCGCGGGCACGCGCGGCGATTCCGCCGGGCGCTGGCCTGTGCGGCGGCGCGTCGGTGCGCTGATGCGGATCGGTCAACGGCAAATCCTGATTCTCTCAAGGCCCAAGATGGCACTCGGGAGGCCGATTTGCGAGGGGGAGGGGAGCTAGTTGCCCTTCATCCCGATGCTGCGGCCGGCGGCCGCCGGACGCGGAAGCCGGGCGTGAGAATCGGACATTTTCTCCAGCCGATCGAGCACGCTCTGGGGGAATAGCGCGCTGCGCTTGGCATCCATGTCCACATGGAGCGCGAGGTTTTCGGAGGTTGCTGAAACCGCGTTTTTCGCGGTCTGGATCAACTGCTCGAAATAATGCACGCGCTTCTTGTCGTAGCCGAGCAGCTGGAACGTAACCCGCACCGGATCACCCGCGTGCAATTCGCCCAGGTAACGCACATGAACTTCGGCCGTGTAGAGGGAGTGCCGGCGCTTCTTCACATAGTCGAGGCCGACGCCAAGCAGTTCGTAGGCCTCATCGACGGCGCGATCGAACAGCACGTTGTAGTAAGCCATGTTGAGATGGCCGTTGTAATCGATCCATGCCGGTTCGACCCGCATGATCGACGAGACGAACGGGGCAAAGAACAGCGGTTCCAGATCGCTGCGCTCGAGCATGGGGCTCCAACCACTGGACGAGGTAACCCGCATAGTGATTGAGTGCGGCGGTTCTTGCAAGTGACGAGGAACACAATCGTGCCGGCCCGGATCAAAAACATCCTCTTCATCATGTGCGACCAGCTGCGCTGGGATTATCTTTCCTGCTACGGCCACCCCACGTTGAAAACGCCGCATATCGACGGGCTCGCCGCGCGCGGGATGCGTTTTACCCGCGCTTACGTGCAGTCGCCGATCTGTGGGCCGTCGCGCATGAGCTTCTACACCGGGCGCTACATGCAATCGCATGGCTCGAACTGGAACGGCATCCCATTGCGCGTGGGCGAGCTGACGATGGGTGACTACCTGCGTCCGCTGGGCGTGCAGACCGTATTGGTGGGCAAAACCCACATGGTCGCCGACCGCGAAGGCATGGAGCGGCTCGGCATCGATCCCAAATCGATCATTGGCGTGCGCATGTCGGAATGCGGCTTCGATCCGTTTGATCGTGATGACGGCCTGCATGCGCGCGGTCCGGACGGCGGCTACGATGCGGAAAAGCCGCGCTACAAGGAGTACCTCAACGCCAAGGGCTATCCGGGCGACAACCCGTGGCACGACTACGCCAATGCGGCTGCGGGCGAAGGCAATCGGCTCGCATCGGGCTGGGCCATGCACAATGCGCGCAAGCCGGCCCGCGTGCGCGAGGAGGACTCGGAAACCCCCTACATGACGCGCCGGGCGATGGAGTTCATCGACCAGGTGCAAGACACGCCGTGGTGCGTGCACCTGTCCTACATCAAGCCGCACTGGCCTTACATCGCGCCCGCTCCCTATAACGACATGTACACGCCCGATGACGTGATTGATCCGGTGCGTGCCGAGAGCGAGCGCGCCGATCCACACCCGGTGTTTCGTGAATTCATGGCGGCGCGGGTCAGTGACACCTTTTCGCGCGACGAAGTGCGGCGCGAGGTCATCCCGGTCTACATGGGCCTGATCAAACAGATCGATGATCAGATGGGGATTCTATTTCGATTCCTGGAGCAACGCGGACTGTTCGACAACACGCTGATCGTGTTCACCTCCGATCATGGTGATTACCTCGGCGACCACTGGCTCGGTGAAAAGGAGTTCTTCCACGAGCCCTCGGTGAAGATCCCGCTGATCATCTACGACCCCACTGCGGATGCGATCCGCGGCGGCGTGTGTGACGATTTGGTGGAGGCAATCGATCTTGCCCCGACGTTCCTCGACGCGCTCGGCGCCGATCCGGAGCAACAATCACACCGCCTCGAAGGCCGCTCGCTCATGCCGTTGCTGCGCACCAATCCGCCGGCCCGCTGGCGGACCCATACGATCAGCGAATACGACTATTCGGTCCAGCCGATCGCCGAAGCGCTGGGCGTTGCGCCACGTGATGCGCGCTTGTTCATGATCGCCGACAAGCGCTGGAAACTGATCCATGCCATCGGGTTCCGGCCGATGCTGTTCGACCTTGTCAACGACCCGGATGAGCTGAATGATCTCGGTGCCGACCCGGCCTACGCGGGCGAACGACAACGATTGGAGACCGCGCTGGCGCGGTGGGGCCTGCGGCTCTCGCAACGGCAGACCCGCTCGGAACAGCAAATCCGCGCCATGCGGGGCAGGGCCGAGCGGCGGGGAATTCTGATCGGTGTTTGGGACGAGACCGACGTCGCGCCTGAGTTGTGGTCAGGCTACCTGGGAGAGGCAAAATGACCGGCCGGTTCCTGCGCCCCGTATTGCTCGCGTTGATCGGCTGCGTGATGGCGTCGGGAGCGTTCGCGCAATCCGGCACCATCCGCATCATCTTTCCGTACGCGGCCGGCGGCAGCGGCGACGCTACGGCGCGACTCCTGGCTGACAAACTGCAAACGAGCCTCGGACAAACCGTGCTGGTGGAGAACCGCACGGGCGGCGCCGGCCGCATCGGCGTGAATGCGGTCAAGAACGCGGCCGCCGACGCAGGCACGTTATTGTTCACGCCGTTCGCGGCGGTGACCATCTATCCGTTCGCCTACCGCTCTCTCGACTATGACCCGTTCACCGACCTCGCGCCGATTACCCAGGTATGTACGTTTGATTTCGCGCTCGCGGTCCGGTCAGACTTTCCGGCGAAGACACCGCCGGAGCTGGTGGCCTGGTTGAAGGCGAACCCGGACAAAGCCCAATACGGCTCACCTGGCGCTGGGGCTCTGCCGCACTTCTTCGGTCTGTTGTTCGGGCGTGCAGCGGGCGTGGAGATGACGCACATCGCCTACAAGGGCACGGCGCCCGCGCTTTCGGATCTGCTTGGCGGCCAGATTCCGATGGTCTCTTCGACCGTCAGCGACTTTCTGGAGTTGCATCGCGCCGGCAAGGTTCGAGTGATCGCCACTTCCGGCGAGGAGCGCACGACGGACCTGCCGGATGTGCCGACGTTCAAGGAAAGCGGAATCGATATTGTTGGCAGCGGCTGGTACGGGATGTTTGCTCCTGCACGCACGCCGCCCGATGTCATCGCGCGCCTCAACGCTGCGCTGGTTGCGGCTCTCGCTCAACCGGACCTCAAAGCCCGCATCAGCAGTTTCGGGCTCAAACCCACCGGAACGTCGCCGGCGCAACTGGCTGCCATTCAGCGCGCCGACGCGGACAAGTGGGGGCCGATCGTCAAGGCATCCGGGTTCGTCGCCGATTAGGTCCGGTTCAGCGCGACGTGCTCTTGTTGTTGGTCATCGACTGTGCCTGTTGCAGGTGCTTCTGCAAGGTCGGCAGCGTCTGATTTGCATAATCGCCGACGGGATCGTTCTGCTTTTTCGCGGCCTGCTGATATTTCTGGATATCCTGCTTGTGGTCCAGCACCATTTCCTTGGCGAACGCGCGATCGAAGGCCGGGCCCGAGAGTTTGGACATCTTGTCGTACAGGGCTTTCTGTTTGGCATTCGGCTCGGTGGGCGGCGTCACGCCGATCTGATTGGCGGCCGCCGTTGCTTTCTGATTGGCATCCGAGTGATCGGTCGCCAGCATCTGGCCGAACGACTTCACGCTATCGCTCTGGCCTTTGTCCTGGGCGAGCTTGCCCATTTGCACTTCAGCGAGGTTGCCCTCGATTGCATCCTTGATGAAGGTCTGGTCGCGCTTGTCGGCCGCCCATGCCGACGTCACTGCGAACGCCGCCGTCATGGCGATCAAAATCAATTTATGCCTCATGGTCGACTCTCCCTGGTTGCTGCGCAGCGTCATCGCGCCGAGAACGCGCGGCTGCGCAGCTAAGTTCCGGGCTTGCGGTGCGGGTGGTGGCGTCCCCACGGTAAATTCGTTACAAGCCCGGCGGGCCATGCTTGGGCACGGAGGGATGGATGCGTCGATGCTTGACGAGCGCTGCCGCGCTCGCGCTGATCTTTGCAGCTTTGTTCGGTGCCGCCTCCTTGGCACACGCGCAGCGCGGGCAAACAGCCGGTTCCGCTGCGAGCCTCGCCGGTGATCTCGGTTGGCCGCGAGATTTCGACGTCGGCAGCGATCAGCTCGAAGTCTATCAGCCGCAGATCGAAACCTGGCAGGGCGATCGCATGTCCGGCCGGATGGCGATCGCGGTCGGTCCCAAGAGCGGATCGCCGACGTACGGGGTCGCACACTTCAGCGCGCGCGCCGCCGTGGACAAGACCGCCGGCACGGTCACACTTGGGTCGATCACGATCAGCAAGGTCGACGTCCCGACAGCTCCGGATCAGGCCGCCCGCTTGCAGGGCGTGCTGCAGCAACAAATACCCGCGACCGGAATTACCACCGCGCTCGATCACTTGCAGGCGAGCTACGCCGTCTCCCAGCAAATCGCCAAGGAACAGACCGTGCCGGTGCGCAACGATCCTCCGCGCATCGTCTTTGCTGCGCAGCCGACCGTGCTGGTGCCGGTCGATGGCGACCCCGTCCTTGGCGCATTGCCGAACGCTCCTGGATTCCAGCGCGTGATCAACACCCGTGCGCTGTTTCTACAGGACCAGGCCGGGACCATGTACATCAACGCGGCCGGTTTCTGGTATGAGGCCCGCGCCGTTGCAGGCCCATGGCTTGTGCTTGCGTCTCCGCCGGCGACGCTCATGAGCGCGGCACAAGCCGCAAGCGCCACCAGTGCACCTGACCCTTTGCTTCCGGCGGATGGCAAGCCGGCGCAGAGTGCGCCTGCGCTGCTGGTTGCAACTCAACCGACCGAGCTCGTGCTCACGAGCGGGCAGCCGCAGATCGCACCGGTTGATGGCACCTCGCTCCTCACCATGACCAACGCGGATCACGCCGTGTTCATCGTGGCGGCGACCAACGACTATTACGTGCTGGTCTCGGGGCGCTGGTTCAAAGCGAACAACATGAACGGCCCCTGGACCTACGTGCCCGGCAATGCGCTGCCGGCGGACTTTGCCCGCATCTCGGTGCATGATCCCAAAGCCAACGTGTTGGTCTCGGTCCCCGGCACGCCGCAGGCCAAAGAGGCTGCTATTGCGGCAACCATTCCGCAGACCGCGACCGTGTCACGCTCCAAGGCGGCGCTCAATGTGAGCTATGCCGGTGCCCCCAAGTTCGAGCCGATCCAGGGGACCGGCCTGACCTATGCGGTCAACACGCCGACGCCCGTCATCGAGAGCGGGCGCGAGCGCTATTACGCGGTCTCTGAAGGCGTGTGGTTCGTGGCAAACAACCCGCTCGGGCCGTGGCGCGTGGCCGATGCGGTTCCGGAAGCGATCTACACGATTCCTCCAACGTCCCCGCTGCACTACGTGACCTATGTGCGGGTCTATTCGTCGACGCCGGAGGAGGTCGTGGTCGGCTACACGCCCGGCTATATGGGGCTTGCGGTCGATCCGGCGGGTGTCGTCGTCTACGGGACCGGGCTACTACTATCCGCCCTATATCGGCGGTGGCTACTGGTACGGCTACCCGGCGACCTACGGCTATGGGGCCGGCTTTGCGCTGAGCGCGGCGGAAGGATTTGCCTTCGGCTTTGCGACAGGACGCGCCTGGGGCGCAGCATCGCCCTATTGGGGGCCGTTCTGGGGTTATCGAGGCGGCTACGTGAACTGGCAGCACGTCAACATCAACCAGGTCAACGTCTATGGCCGCTGGGGTGAAGGCACGATCACCCACGTCTCCGGCTGGAACTCGTGGAACGGCGACCATTGGAGCGGCACGCGCGTATCTGGCTTCGATCCTTATGCCGGCAACCGCTTCCATGGCGATCGCAGCGGTGAGTTCAGCTGGCATTCGGGCGGCTATACGGTCGGCCGCGACGGCTCGTTCTCAAGTGTCAGTCGCGGTTACGAGAGCACGACCCGCACGAGCACGGATGTGACGAACCGCAGCAACGTGGACAGCAGCCGCACGTTTCAGTCGAATCGCGATGCGACCTTTCAAGCCGATCGCAACACGAGTCTTGATCGCGACGCGGGAAGCTCGTGGAATAACGGCCGCCTCTACTCGGACCACGACGGCAATGTGTATCAGCACGCGGACGATGGCTGGCAGCGGCGCACCCAGGACGGCTGGCAGCGCACCGACGATCAGCGCACCACCGATGATCTCGATCGCGAGCGCTCAAGCCGCGACACCGGCGATCGGCGCGTCGACGATTCGGATCGGCGTGGCGCCTTCGACGAGGATCGCTTTGGCGGTGAGCGAGCAGATCGCGGCGAACGCGCCGACGGGGGCGAGCGCTTCGGCGGGCGGGCCGGCGGCCGACGGCGCTGAGCCGGAGTGGGCGGGCGGAAAAGGTAAAGGTCATGCTTGAAAAGCCCAAGCCTGAGGCCGTCAAACGCACGATCGCCGAGCTTGCGGCGCTGTTTGGCAATCGGCTCGTCACGTCTCAGGCCGTGCGCGAACAGCACGGTCACACCACGACATGGCACCACAACGAGCCGCCGGATGCGGTGGTATTTGCTCAGTCCACCGAAGACGTGCAGCGCATCGTTGGTGTCTGCGCCAAGCACGCGGTCCCGGTCATTCCGTTCGGAACCGGCACGTCGCTCGAGGCTCACGTCAATGCGCCGCTCGGCGGGGTTTCGATCGACTTGCGCGACATGAACCGAGTCCTCGCCGTGCACGCGGAGGATCTGGATTGTGTCATCGAGCCCGGGGTCACCCGCAAGACGCTCAACGAGCATCTGCGCGACCAGGGCCTGTTCTTCCCGATCGATCCCGGTGCCGACGCGTCGCTCGGCGGAATGACAGCAACGCGCGCCTCTGGCACCAACGCGGTGCGCTACGGGACGATGAAAGACAACGTCGTGTCGCTCAAAGCCGTGCTTGCCAACGGCGAGCTGATCAAGACCGCGAGCCGCGCCAAGAAATCATCCGCCGGGTATGATCTGACGCGTGCTGTTCGTTGGATCGGAAGGCACGCTCGGCGTGATCACCGAGATCACGCTCAAGCTCGCCGGAATTCCCGAGGCGATTGCGGGCGGCGTGTGCCCATTCGCAACCGTCGAGGACGCCTGCAACGCGACGATCGCAACCATCCAATCGGCGATTCCGGTCGCACGTATCGAGTTGCTGGATGAAATCCAGGTCAAAGCTTGCAACGCTTATTCGAAACTCACCCTGCCGGAACAGCCGATGTTGTTCGTCGAGTTTCACGGCAGCACGGCCGGCGTGGCCGAGCAGTCGGAACGGTTCGGCGAGATTGCGCGCGAGTTCGGCGGCGGCCCGTTTGAATGGGCGACGCGGGCCGAGGATCGCTCGCGACTCTGGCAGGCGCGCCATGACGCCTATTTCGCGGCGCGTGGCCTGCGACCGGGCACGCAAGGACTGGCGACGGACGTATGCGTGCCGATCTCGCGATTGGCGGAATGCGTGACCGAAACTCA
Source organism: uncultured Alphaproteobacteria bacterium (assembly GCA_963760435.1). GTDB lineage: Bacteria > Pseudomonadota > Alphaproteobacteria > Rhizobiales > Xanthobacteraceae > JAFAXD01. The sequence goes on along the minus strand of CAVXDE010000053.1, from coordinate 2,440 downwards.
GCGCGACATCGTCGAAAGCCATCTCCTGGCGCCGATCGCCGGGCACGTCGGCGATGGCAATTTTCACGTCTTGCTGTCGATCGATGTCAACGATCCCGACGAGGTGCAGCGGGCCGACAAATTCCTGGAACGGTTGGTGGAGCGCGCGCTCGCCATGGAGGGCACCTGCACAGGCGAGCACGGGGTAGGGGAGGGCAAGCTCAAATACCTTGCCGCCGAGCATGGCGAGGAGGTGCTCACCCTCATGCGATCGATCAAGCGTGCGCTCGACCCGCAGGGGATCATGAACCCCGGCAAGATCGGATCTTAACCTCCGGGGGCAAGTTGGTCCGCCGGCTGCGACACATAACCCTCGCGGGTGTCCTGCCAGTATTTGTTCATAATGCACTTGTAGATTTCGTCGCAGGAGCCCTTTTAGCGCCGGGATACGGCAAGCTTGCAGACGACGCTGCTCACATTGGGCATTACCCTGATCCTGGCGCTGGTGACCGCGCTGGTCGGGCCGGCGTTTGTCGATTGGGGCCGTTTTCGCACCAATTTCGAGGCGCAGGCCAGCCGGTTGGCGGGTCAGCCCGTTCGCATAAGCGGTCAAATCAATGTGCGCCTGCTGCCGATACCGATGGTCCGGTTGCAGGGGATCGACGTCGGGCCGCCCGCTGCCAAGGGCGCCATGAGCGCACGCGAGATCGATGCCCAGCTGTCGCTTCCATCGTTGATGCGCGGACAGTTGCGCGCAACCGTCCTGCGCGTCGACGCGCCGCGCTTTGCGCTGCAGCGAGATGCACAAGGGCGCGTATCGGGTCCGCCGCTCGTGGCGAGCGATGTCACCATCGACCGTATCGTGGTGCATGAGGGCCGCATTAGGGTTGCCGATGCGGCTAGTGCCGCGGGCAGCGTGGTGGATCACTGGTCTTTCGATGGCGACGTACGCGCCCCCAATGGTCCGATCCGCGGCAAGGGGGCATTTGTTGTCGAGGATCAAACTTATAACTATCGCATCCAGACGAGCCATGGCTCGGACGGCGGCATCAAGTTGCGCCTCGGCGTTGATCCGGCTGACCGGCCGCTCGACATCGAGAGCGAAGGAACGCTGAGCTTCGAGGACGGCGCTCCGCATTATGATGGCAGCCTGAAGCTGGCGCGCCCGGCCGGGCTTGCCCTGTCGAGCGGCCAGACCGTCGCCAGCGATCCGTGGCAGGTCAGCAGCAAACTGACGGTCAACTCCTCCGCCGCATTGTTCGATCAGGTCAATTTCCAGTACGGACCGGACGAGAGGGCAGTGCATCTGACCGGCACAGCCGATCTTCAGTTCGGCGGGCGCGCCCGGATCAACGCTGTATTGACGGCGCGGCAAATTGATCTCGATCGCGCCTTGGTGGTGACGGACCCGGCTGCCCGGAGGCCTGCGGCGACTTTACGCGGCTTGCTGGAGACGCTCGGCGGCGTACGTCTGCCCTTGCCGCTCACGCTGGGGGTCGGAATAGACGTGGTCACGCTCGGCGGGGGCATGGTGCAGTCCGTGCGCGCCGATCTCAGCGCAGACGCGAAAGCGGTCAGTATCGATACGCTGGAGTTCCGGGCCCCCGGTTACGCCCAGGTGCGGTTGAGCGGCCGGCTTGACGCGGCCCGGTGGGAGTTTGCAGGTCCGATCGCGCTCGATGCGCCCGATCCCAAGACCCTGTTGGCCTGGCTGGATGGCATCGAATTGCCCAATCGGCCGATCGGTGCACTTGCGTTGCGGGCCGACGTGGCACTCAGCCGAGCACGCCTCGCTCTCGATCAAGTCAAAGCGACCTACGACCGCAAGGATTACACTGGGCGCATCGCATACCGGTTCACAACCGCAACCAATTCGGCCCGGCTCGATATCGGGGTCACCGCATCGCAGTTCGATGCCGATGGCGCCATCGCATTGGCGCGGTTGTTGTCGGCTGGCGTCGGTAGCACCGGCGCGACTTTCGACTGGCCGGGGGAGATCGGGATCGCGGCAGATCTCGGACATGCGACGCTTGCCGGGGTCGAAGCCAAGGACGCCAGCGCCAGGCTGGAGATCGATCGATCGGTCTTGCAAATCAAATCCCTCACGACGCGGATTTTGGCGGCGCCGCCCTCACGGCAGTGGGGCGGATCGATACCCCCGCGAAGCCCTCCGGCGGCACGCTCAATCTCGATCTCAATGTGGAGCGCATCGATGGTCTTGTGGCCGTGGCCGGCCTGGTCTCTCCGCAAGCCGCCGATTGGCTGCGTGCCAACGCGGTCGGCGCGCTACCCGCCAGGCTGGATGCCGGCATCACCATTGAGCCCACGCCGAGCGGGGGGACGAAGTCTCTCGGCAAGGTGAAGCTGACGGGCACCGCGCGAGGCATCGCGATCGCTGTCACAGGCCAGGGCCTTGGTGACCTGACTGATCCGCGTCACGCTGACCTCCACCTGGAGGGGC
>CAVXDE010000052.1:0-58650 GCA_963760435.1 uncultured Alphaproteobacteria bacterium | reverse complement strand
TAGCCAAGCAGCCGCTAAAACTGGCGGCGTAAGTTAACGTCTCGTCAACCATGTTCCTGGTAACGAGGTGCTTGCGTAACCCTACGCACCCACCATCGAGCCCCGCCATCTTGTCCCCACTTGAGGCGGGGCTTTCCTTTTGACTCACCGGCGGCCGTGTGTGGGCGATTGCGGGGTGGTCAAGGTTGCTGTCTCGATGAGGGCGAGCGATGGACCAGAACTCTCCCGATCCTCTTTCTCCTAATGTAGGGGACATCCGCTGGCTTGGTGCAAAATCTGTGATGGTCCTCTGCCAAACATGTCAGTACCGGCAAGTAGCCAACATTGAACTATTGCCGGACGATGTCCCGCTGGCACTCATCGCGTCGAAATTCGTATGCCCGCAGTGCCACCAAGAGGGCGCCTACGTCCTTCCCAATTGGGAGGGCCCGCCAGCGGCAGCTGATCCTCCAAAATGACGAAAGCACGCCACGAACCCGGCCCACCGATGGACCTCGCGAATATGCGCAAGCAACGCGTGCACAGCCTGATTGCCTATTGCCTCAATGACGCGAGCAGGCATCAGGCGATAATCGACGTGTCGAGCTATCCTGGCGACATCCCAGTCCCGTGGTTCAGGTTCAAAGTGAAGTGCGCCAAGTGCGGCGCGCGCCATAGCAAGATAGACGTACGCCCGAACTGGAAAGAGGCGAGCCCGGCGACCGACTCGCGCCGGCGGTCGGCTATGCCGAGCGGAGAAGAATGATGCCTCGCTGGCGCGTCGAAATATTCCGCAAACACCTCGGCTACAACCCCAAAAAAAGAAAAAACCCGCGCTAGGCTGGCGGGCCTCGCGCGGGGTGAAGTCAGTCAATGGGAGAAACCGACCTGGGGGCGCCCAAGGACGGTCTCAAGCCAATTCAGCCATGACTGCCACCCGCACACCAGTCGCCCGATAGGGTGACAAGATCCAGGCGAGCCGCAGCGCATTCCACGCCGCCGGCCCGCCTCGGATCCGATCGGCTAAGGAGTTGGGACCCACGCGCACGTGGGCTGGCAGTCCTTTTAAACCGAATGCGTCAGCGGCATGCTACCAACGATAGCCGCGTGAGGATTGCTGAAGCCAGTCGGGTCGATTTCGTAAGCTATTCCGATCATCTGTCCGTAGATCGCGCCCCGAGCCAGCAAATCGATGTTGCTTCCGCTTCCAAACACGCCAGCAGCGGCATACAGATTTTCAAAATAGTTCAACTGGCCCACAAATTGCTGGACCACAGCGGCGTTAGCAGCGTGGCCAAACAAGCTTGCGTATGCATCTGTCGCGAACTGAAGGTCTCCTGCGGCGGATACTGGATATGTTGGGTTGAACGGCCCAAAATTGCTTTGGAACTGAGCGGCAGTTGAAGCGAGTGCTACGCCAAGAGCTTGGTAGGCGTACAATGTCGGATCGAGAACACCGATTTGTTGCCCGTAGGCATATTGCATTGTAGTAAACTGGTTTAAAACGTTGATTTCAGTTGGGCTAGGAACTGCCCCATATTCGGCCGTGTAAACAATCGTCCCTGCATCGCTTGGAGAGAACGCTACTGAGGACAGGTGATTGACTAAAACTGCCATTTGCGGCTTGTCGACGCCGGCTTGCGGCTCGATCGAGAACATGTAGTCCCCCCACCAGGGACCACCGGCCCAATAGGTTACAGCCTGCCAGGCGTCGGCGTGCTGCTTCATATAGCTCAGCATCAAATTAAGGGCGGTGAGACTTGTCTGGTCCGTTGCAACGCCGACCTCACCAAGGAACAGATGATTGCCCGTCGACTCAGCCCACTGCGTGATCGCGGTCAAACGCTCGACCCCAATATTCGCAGACACCACACCGGAATGCTTGCCACTGCCGTCAGCATCCAAATATTGATGAACCTCAAATGCAAAATTATGGAGGGGATCATGAACGCCGGTGCCAATCACGGCGGCGTTGTCGGTCGTTGTCCACGTCCAGGCACCGTCATAGTAACTCCCGGGAACAAGGATTTCCTGCGTGGCACCGGTGCTGCGGATCGCCGTAATCGCGTCGTTGACTGATACCAACCAAGTACTAGCGGACTGATCGTGCGGCTCGTTCATCAGTCCGAAAATTACGTTGGGATTGGATTCGAAGTGCCCGGCAAGCTTCCCCCACAAATCGGCGAAAGCGGCATTCGGTGTCTGAGCACTCCCGATTAGGTTGCCAAACCCTGAACCATAATTGTGCACGTCAAGATCGACCTTGAGACCCTTGTTGGTTGCGTAATTCACAACGTCATCGAGGCGCGCCAACTCGGTCGTATCAAGTGCGCCAAATTCACTGTGTTGAATCCGTTCCCAAAGGAACGGAAGCCGGATGACGTCTAACCCCTTCGAGGCGTAATAATCGATCTCCGCGTGCGTCGGGTAGGTGTAATCGACGCCGTAGGTACCAGGGACGTTCGAGCCAAATTCACCCCCCGCGAGATTCACACCGATCAAAAGCGAATCAACCATGGCATCCCTCAGTATTTCTGGTGAAAGAATGTATTTCTTATAATGGGGGCACGAGCTCCCGTGCACTATGTTTTTTTCAGCACTGCTGCCTATTTCATCAAGACAGGAAGGAGGCCTTTTGCAGGCTCCTGATTGTCACAGACGCGCGGCCTGCCCTGCCTTCGGGATTTCGGACCATTGATTACGTGAGAGACTGGCTCCCGATTAGGAGGGGCTATGCGGAAGTCGAGGTTTACGGACGAGCAGATGGTGGCGATCATCCGGGAGGCGGATCGGGATCCGGTTCCGGTTGTTGCCAAGCGGCACGGTGTCAGCGAACAGACGATCTACGCTTGCGCAAGCGCTTTGGGACGTTTCAGGCGGACGACGTGCTGCGTCTGAAGCAGCTTGAGCACGAGAACGCGCGGCGCAAGAAGCTTGTCGCCGAGCGCGACCTCGAGATTGAGGTGATGAAGGAGATCAACGCAAAAAAATGGTGAGCGTGCCGGCTCGCCGTGGCCAGGTGGTTTACGCGACGGGCCGTGGCCTGTCGCAACGGCGGGCTTGCACGCTGGTCCAAGTCGGACGGTCTGCCCTGCATTATCGATCGCGGAAGGCGGTCAAGAACGCGGCGGTGATCGCACGGATGCAGGAGCTTTCGGCGCAGTATCCGCGCTTTGGCTACCGGCGCGTGCGCATTTTTCTGGGTCGCGACGGCTTCGCGATGAGTCCTGGCCGGGCGCATCGGTTATGGCGTGTGGCAAAGCTCCAGGTGCCGCGCAAGCGCCCACGAAAGCGTATTGCGAGCTCGCGACCACGACCACAGACGCCGGTCGGGCCGAACCAAGTGTGGGCATTCGACTTCGTGTTCGATGCTTGTGCGGATGGCCGTCAGCTCAAGTGCCTGACGGTGACGGACGAGTTCACGAAGGAAGGCTTGGCGATCGAAGTCGACGGTCGTATCCGATCGGGGCGCGTGATCGAGGTGCTTTCCCGGCTGGTGAGCGAGCGCGGCGCTCCCAAGCATCTGCGCTCCGACAACGGCCCGGAGTTCGCGTCGCGCGCGTTGCTCAAAGGATCGCCGATCAGGGCATCGACACGGCGTTGATCGAACCAGGCAAGCCCTGGCAGAATGGTGTGAACGAAAGCTTCAACGGCAAGTTCCGCGATGAATGTCTGAGTCTCGAATGGTTCCGCTCCAGAGCTGAGGCCAAGATCGTCGTCGAAAACTGGCTCAGGCACTTCAACACCGTGCGGCCGCATTCGAGTCTCGACTATCAAACGTCGGCCGAATTTGCCGCCAAGCTGGAGCAGACTTCAGCGTCCGTGCAGGCAACGGGCCGGGACGCTGCGGTATATGGGGCCTTCGCGCCCGGCCCGTTGCTCAACCGCCCCGCAAGGGGCATCAGGAACCACCAGCAAAGGATGCCGTCTCAAGCTAAAACTGGTCCGAAGAAATAGGGCAGGTCAGATCGATATCGCCGAGGTCACGGGCTTCGCTCACCCGCAGGATCACGGACTTCACAAAGCCGTTGAACCTTCCAAGGATTTGCTGCGGCGACACCTCTTGGAAGTTCCAGGGCCCGATCGCGTGCCTGACCGGCTCGAGGATCGTGTCCTTGCCGATTCCCTGTGCTCCGCCAAGGAAGAGAGCATGATTGATCTTGATATCCGGATTACGCGCCTTGAAGGCGAGCCACTTAATGATGTGCTCGGCGTCACTCGGATAGACCACCCTGATGTGATCTACCCACCGCTGGGCTAGCGACGCGTTGCCCGGCTTTATGACCGGACCTCGATACTGGTTAAAAATGGTTACCCCTCGCCGGTCGATCCATCCGCCCTCGTTGATCAGCCTGTCTTTAATCAACATCGGCAGCCCCGGACACCAGGTGGTTTGCTCAACCGGCTGGTTCTTGTCCAGCCAGGCCGAAGCTTGGATCGTTATTTGCTCGTCCTTTTTGTTGAGAACGGGCATCCCCTGTTCATCGAAAAGCGCTACATCGGGTAGTCTCGCATTGACACTGGCGGCTGGCCACAGTTCGCGGGTTGGCGCAAAAATATACTGATGCGATGGCATGTAGGCGTACAGGTCCTCAAACCTGACGCCACCTTCGTCCCAACCGAGATCTGTCGGGTTAGTCTCAAGCTGTCCATCGCGGCGGCTTCTTCAACCGCCGCACCACGCGCGGCTGCGATGTGTAGTGGTAGTTCTGCCAATTATACTGCGACGCCCAAAGCCTCTGCCGGGATTCCGCGAGCCTTGCATCGTAGCCGGGCGAGAACGTCACGGTCGGGGGGCGCGCGTGCGCGGCGGCGCCGAATAGGCAGCCCACGAGCCCGATGGCCAAGGCGGTGACAATTCGACTGCGAACTTTCCTCATTGGCAAGCGTCCCTGATTTGCCCGCCGTCCCACGGTCAAAGACCCTACATCATTCCTAGCGGATATGAAGCGAGCGCGGAGTATCGGTTGAATTCGCTAAAGGCGTCCCTGTTGTGCGGCCCGTCGCGGCCACCATGCGCCCTGGCCTTGATGAGTGGCGAGGAGGTCCAACTCGTCAGCCTGGCCGTCAAACTCCTGGGCCAGCCGACGGAACTCCTCCTTCGCGAACAGGTCGAAACAGTCGCGGGCCGCCCGGCGGCAGCGTGCAGCAAGGGTGCGGAAATCACTGGCGGTCATGGGCTTGCTCGGGATCATTCGGCGGCGTGCCTTCACTTAATCGCGAGCGAGCCCTCTTGTTCCACTGATCCCCGGTTCTCCAGAGCAATGTGACAGTTCCAATAATGATCTGCCGCAAAGCGTCTCCCGTTCGGCGATGACAAACGATGAGGATAGGAACTGTGAGCAAAGACCATGAAAGCCCGCATCATCGAGCACCTGGGACAAGCCGATGTCCTGCTACCGGCACTGGTGGCCGAAGGGCTCGCCGCGAACGATCGGATCAAAGTGCGCATGTCCGCGCTGCAGGCAGCCTGTGAACACGCCCGCGATCCGCAGCGCCCACGAACCGATTTTGCCGTGGAGTGTCGCGCCGCTGGTCTCAACGCGGCGGCGATCCAGCGCTTGATCGATGGCGCCCAATTCGCTGCAGACGGTCGCATGACCGCCCCCGACCTGGGTGAGCTCGGAAACGCAATGCTAACGGACTTGAGCGCCATGATCGCCGCGGTCCAGGCGGGTGCGCCGGTGCAGGGCAACGCTGCTAGTGAGCGAGTAACTTCGCTGAAGCTGCAGGACCGGTTAGCCTCACTAGCAGCTATCGTACCGAGCGAGATCGCCCAGTTGACGAGCGTGTCGCAAGCCGGGGCCGACAGCTTGCACCGCCTGGTGATGGACCTGCACAAAGCACTCAATAGACTCGCCGCTGGTTGCGCCGAGGAGGTCGTCGCCGGAGCCCACGCCTATGGGCTCCTGGCAGATGATCACCCGGCGGTCGAGGCTTTTATGCATGGCCTCTCCGCAACAGCCGGCCTGAAATTCAACCATCCGGGTCTCGCCACGACCGCGATGCGGTCCGGCGCGCGGCTGATCATTCAAAATGATATCGGCGCAACCGATGCCCATGTTGTCGTGATTACAATCGACGGCAATGCGGTGACCGTCACCTACACGGACGTGCACCGTTCGCGCAGCAAATTCTTTGCCAATCTGCTGAGTGACACGGGGGTGACGTGGAGCGGTACGGATCGGCAGAGCGCGAAGGGCCTCGGCGAGGACGGGACTTTTTATTTGATCACGGGCAGCTTCGCCGCACAGACAAGCGTAGAGCGAGATCGTTTCCTCGACACGCTTGGAAGCTCGCTCGTATTCCTGATTGATTGGAACAAGGCCCGCAAGGCCCTGCGCGCGTTCATGCCGAAAGATCAATCGGTTCGCATTCTCGATTGGGCGGCGCGCAACCAGATTGGCCATCGCGCTTTTTTGGAACTTGGCGGTGTCGAGCTCATCACGACGGCGGTCCATAATGCCGCCGCAACGCGCATCGGCTTCGGCGACCAACTCGACGCGGTGCTTGGCCGCGACTCCGTGTTCGATTTTTTCAAGAACGTGCTGTGTATTTGCACCGACGCCTTGAAGCAAAGTCGCTCCGTTCGGCTTGCGCGCGACCGCATCGTCGCCGATCTCGTTCGCCGCCTCAAGCGCATTGACGCCACGCTGATGGCGGTGGTTGTCCGGCAAGCTGGGCTGGCGCGGGAGATCGCTGCCGCAATCGCGGCTCACATCGCCAATTTGCAAGGCGACCGACCGAGTGAAGGTGCCGCGTTGGCGCAACAAGCGCGACGGATCGAGGAGAAGGCGGACCGGATCGCCATCGAAGTCCGCGCCGAGATTTCGCGACTGGACGCGGATAGCACGATGACGCAGCTCGTAGATCGCATCGAGGACGCCATCGATGATCTGGAACAAGCGGCCTTCATCGCCTCGCTCATTCCACACGACCTGACGGAAAACGTGCTCGTCCCGCTGGCCGATCTGTGCGCCGCCGCGATTGCGGCGACCGAGGCAGCATCCTCCGGCGCCGATGCCGCAGCCGAAATCTCCGAAGGACACCGTGGCGATGCCGAGGACGCGCTCGCAGCCGTCGGTCGCTTGGTGGAGATCGAGCACAAGGCGGATGATTGCGAACGTGCCGTGACCAGGTTGGTGCTGCGCGGCGAACTCGATCCCGTTCGCGCGTTAGGCGTTCTGGAATTGGCCCGAGCACTCGAGCGCGCGACGGACCGTCTCGCGGGCTATGCCCACGTGCTCCACACGCACGTGCTCGCCGATCTGACAGCTTGAGGATCGATCCTATGAATGTTGCTCTGATAGGCGGCGGTGACACCGCGCTGACCCATTCGGCCGATGAGATCGGCGCGAAGGCGGACAATATCGCCCGCATGGCCGCGCTCGGCCTGCCGGTGCCTCCAGCATTCGTATTGCCGGTCAGTTTATGTGCCCGCATCGTCGCCGGCGATGCGACCGCCGAGCGCCAACTCGACGACGGGCTGCGGCACGGAATCGATTTTCTGGAAAAAGCGACCGGCAAGCGACTGGGCGACCGTCGGCGGCCGCTGTTGGTTTCCGTCCGGTCCGGTGCGGCGCGGTCGATGCCGGGCATGATGGATACGGTGCTCGACGTCGGCGCGACCTCAGTGGCCGTCGGCGGCTTGATCAGAATGACGGGCGACCCACGATTTGCGTGGGACTGTCGCACGCGCTTCATCGAAAGCTACGGGACCGTCGTCGCCGGCATCGACAACGCGGCATTTGACGCCGCAACGGCGCAGTTGTTGCGGGCGGAGAACGTCAACGCGCGATCCGATCTCGACGGCGTAGCCTTGGAGCGCTTGGCTGCAGCCTACGAAGCCATCGGTGAACGCGAGTCTTGGCTCGAAGATCCGGTGCGTCAACTCGCGAACGCCGCGCGCGCGGTGTTTGCATCCTGGATGAGTGAACGCGCTCAAACATATCGACGACTGCAGAAGCTCGAGGGCCTCGCCGGCACGGCTGTGACCGTACAGACTATGGTGTTTGGCAACCGAGGGGCAGAGTCTGGTGCGGGCGTTGCATTCTCGCGCGATCCGTCGACAGGCGAAGCGCGCCCGGTAATCGATGTGCTGTTTGACGCGCAAGGCGAGGACATCGTTTCCGGCCGGCGCACTCCCGACACCGAAGCGGCACTCATGCGCACCCTGCCCAGCGTCGCCGAGCAGTTGCGGGGGATCCTGCATAAACTCGAGCAGGAGTTCCACGACGTGCAGGACGTCGAGTTCACGATCGAGAATGGCCGTCTCTGGATGTTGCAGACGCGCAGCGCCAAGCGGACGCCGATCGCCGCGCTGCGTATCGCCATCGATCTGGTGCACGAAGGCCTCATCACGCCGCAGCAAGCTCTAGAGCAGCTCTCAACCCTCGATGTCGCCGCACTGGCCCGCGACAGGCTCGAAGGCGCGGGTGAGCCCGCGGCGCATGGTATCGGCGCTTCCGGAGGCGTCGCTTGTGGCCGTGTCGCCTTTGATTCGCAAAGCGCACAGCGTCTCTCCGCAAACGGCGATCCCGTCATCTTGGTCCGCCCGGATACATCGACTTCGGACGTGACCGGCTTCGCAGCCGCTGCGGGAATTGTGACCGCAAGGGGGGGACGCACAGCGCATGCGGCCCTCGTGGCGCGCCAGATGGGAAAACCCAGTGTGGTCGGCTGCGATTCGCTCGACATCGATCCCCTCGCAAGGCAGGCACATTTCGCTGACGCAATCATCGGCGAGGGTGACTGGATCTCGATCGATGGCGACAACGGCGCCATCTATGTCGGCCGTCACTCGATCCGACGTGAACGGCCCAGTGTCGAGCTGGCCGAGCTCGATCGTTGGCGCAAGGCCGTGCCTGCCGATTGCGTCGAGGGCTGATGGGAACCGCAACGGCTTAACGTGGGGCGTTTGGGCCTTGAATCGCGCGGACTCGCCGCAAGCGGGTGCGCTCTGAAGTACCGTTCACAGCCGCTTGGCCCGTCGGCGCCCCCCCCGCGAATCCCCTGTTTTAACGGAACTTTCGTTGGACAGACCGCACTCGATTCCGTCAAATAGCCAAAAATGGTCGGCAATCACTGTCTGTTCATTCGACCGCGTCGATTGAAGGGGGCGGGCTGACCGGCCGGTCAGCGTAGGGGCGCGATGAGAACCTTAGCTTTTTTACTACTCGCAGGCGTTGCAAAGCCGGCGCGCGCGATTGTGCGGCCGAGTAGCATGATGGCTGTCACAGGCTTGGCGTTCCTGTGTTTGCTCTACGCCATCTGGCCAGTCTGGCGAGCCTTTTTCCCGATGGAGATTGACCTCAAGGAACCCTGGAACGCATTTCATTCGGATGCGGTATTCGGCCAGGGGGTCCTGTACCCTGACCTCAACGGCCTCATTGCCAATAACTACCCTCCCCTTTGGTATTACCTGACCGGCACTCTCTCGCAGCTTGGCTTTGACACGATTTACCTCGGCCGCACCCTGTCGTTCGCGGCGCTCCTGGTACTTGTCGCGGCTATCGCGGTGTGCATCCGCCAGTTCAAAGCAGCTTGGCCAGGTGCGATTCTGGGCGGGCTTTTCTTCTTTGGCATCATGGTGCGCTACGCCGACTGGTACGTCGCGATGAATGACCCGCACGTACCGGCCCTCGCCATCATGATGGTGGCATTTGTCTGGTTCTTGCGCCGCGATCCCGCACGCGGAGCAGAAGGGCCGATCTTGCTGATGGTCGTCGCGGGGTTTTTCAAGCAGGCAATCATCGCAATCCCGGCGATGACGTTGTTTCTGTTGGCGCAACGCAGTCGTTGGCTCGCGTTGCGCGCCGCTCTGGTGGGCGGCGGCGCGGCCCTCGCAGGCTTGACCCTATTCACTGCGATCTACGGACGCGCGTTCTTTGATGAGATTTTCCTCTACCCCCGCGAGATGTCGTTTCTCCGTGCCTGGGGTAGCTTGGCTCGCCTCGGCCCTCTCCTTCCTGCATTAATACCTTGGGCAATCTGGGCTTGGCACGATCGCCAGAGCGAGGCCGCGCGCTTCAGCGCCAAGTTCGTGGCCTTCACATTTGCTGGGTTCTTTATCCAGAAAATCGGAGCCGGCACTGACGTCAACGCCATGTTTGAGTTGTATGTCGCCGTCTCGGTCGCGATCGGACTTGCGTTCGACCGTATCGCGCTTGTGCCGACGTTTTGGGGCATGAGTATTGCGGCACGCGAGCGCTGCGTCGCCGCTGTCCTCGCCCTTAGCCTGATTACGGCTCCGGGCATCGAGTCATATCTCTTGCTGATCAGCCCGAACTATCGCGCACAATTTTACAAGGACGCCGAGGTGATGCGCGCCGAAATCGAACGCGTTGCCGAAATCCCCGGCCCGGTCCACTGCGATGTCGAGACCGTCTGCCGTGCCGCCGGCAAGCCGTTCGTCTATGACGATTTCTTCATTGGTCAGTTGGGCGCGGTCGGCGCCCTGACCCTTCCCGAGCTGGGCTGCCGCGTGCTTGCTGGAGGCTTCCAACGCGAATGGATCGATCTCCGCGCATCCGACCTGGCACTGCAGCGAGAATTTTTCTACGGCCGATCACCCATACAGTTCCTTGGAGGCGAGGCGGGCACCCTCGACGAGCGATTTCAACTTGGCCCACTGCACACTGGGATGGACGCGGACGACATTGTAGCTCTGCGAGAATCCGCAGTCCGTGCCGGCAAGCACGTTCTCACGGCCGACCAGATTAGCAAAATTCTTGATGCGCCATGCCACAAGCTCGGGGTGCTCGACGACGTTCGTTGAGTGTGTGACGACGCCGGGGATGAGAATCTTGCCGTCGGGCAGCTTGACGTCCTTCCACACCTGCCATTCGTGCTCGTGCCGCGGGTTAGCGGCTTCGAGCGAATACGCTTGCGCCCGAACTTTGAGGATAAGATCAACCAGCGTCTTGAGGGGCACGTCCGTCGTGTGCGGTGCGTTCCAGCTGCCCCAGCACACATGATAGCGCACCCGATCCTCAGGAATTCCGGCGAGCGCGTGATTGAGCAGCTCAATGCGGCTTTCGCAATATTTGTGAACGTCCTTCTCGTTCATCTCACCGAGAAGCCGATCGTATTCATGCGCCAGAAACGCGTCGTCAAGCTGAATCAAAAAACCGGCATCGACAATGGCGCGGTACTCTTCCCTGAGCGCATCCGCCAACGCGGTAGCCACGGCATCTTCGTTCGGATAGTAACTGTTGATCCAAAGTCCGCGCGCACTCATTGGCGCCGCGACCGGCAGGAAAGCCTCTTCCACTTTGACGTTGGCGAGCGCAGCCTTGAAGTTCTCAATATCCTGCGCGACGGCGGCCTGCCCGCGATAGCTGATCGGACCGGTGCAATCCCATAGCATTTTGCGCCCGCCAACGGGCGTGGGGCCTTGCTGCCGGAGCTCCGATTTTTCGCCTTGCGGGGGCAGCCAGTCATAATATTGGACAGCGTTGTAGGCCGCGTAAAACTCTGGAAATTTCTCTACCTCACGGATCAGATAGACGGGGTTGAACTCCTTCTCGCCCGGCCTCACTTCGCGATGAACAAATCCACCAAGACGCTCGGCAACGTAGCGAATCCACCCGGCTTTGCCGTACTCACCGTCACTGATCACATCGACTCCGGTCTCCGCCTGTTGATGTACGACATTCGTCACTTCCTGGCGCAGGAGCTTGGCGAAAGCAGTGTTATCGTACGGAAGATCTTGTTCGCGCGCCGCCATGATTTGGCGAATAGCGGGCGGCCGCACGAGGCTGCCAACATGAGTGACAAGAATACGATCCGTGCTTCGTTTCATGCATCCTCCCCGTCTTTCGTGAGTTTGATTTGGTCAACTCCTGACTAATTCCTATCGGTCGCCTCCAGCGAACTCAATATCGGTCCCGGCATCCCAGGTCGCTGGCTCTTGTGACTGAAGCCGGTCGCGGCGCGCGCCCGCGGGTCTGTACAAGGCAATATGGGCACTGGTTGTGTCCACCCACAATTCACGGTATCCGATCATCTTTGGGGTCTTGCGCTGGATTCGCGCTGACGGCAAGAATAGGTTGGGCGACCGGTTCAGAATCGGCAGGACGTATGCACGATCAGCACGGGGCAGCGGCGGCGCAACCGAGCGAACGCGACGACGATGCCGAGACGTTCGACGTCGCGCCGGTTTCGCTCTGGTTGCATGACTACAGCGCCGTCAAAGCGCTGTTTGCTGACTGGAAGCGGGCAGGTATCACGGATTTGCGTGAGTTCCTGCGCGAGGATCCCGATCGCATCAGGGTTTGTTCCGAGCGATTTCGCGTCATCAAAGTCAACCGGCGGACGCTCGCGCTGTTTGAGGCGAACGACCTCAATCATCTGGTAGAAAACCTCGGCCGAGTCTTCCGCGACGACATGTTCCACGCGTTCGTCGACGAGTTGGTGCAACTGTGGGAAGGGCGCGGCGAATTCGTCAGTCACTCCGTAAACTACACTCTTTCCGGCCGACGGATCGAAATCGATCTCAAGGGAACCGTGTTACCGGGTCACGAGCACGACTGGAGCCGCGTTCTGGTAGTGCTGGAAGACGTCACAGCGCGTGAATCCGCTCGTCGGGCGCTCGCGTTGAGCGAGCAATATGCACGCGGGCTGTTCGAACATTCGCCGGTTTCGCTGTGGGTCGAGGATTTCAGCAGCATCAAACGTTTGATGGACGAAATCCGTTGCCGCGGCATCACCGATTTGCGCGTATTCACCGACGTACATCCGGAGTTCGTGGCGCGCTGCATGAGCGAGATCCGGGTCATTGACGTCAACAAGCACACGCTCTCGCAGTTTTTCGCACCCGACAAAGCCACCCTCCTCAGCAGGCTGAGCGACGTCTTCCGCGATGAAATGCTGGAGCATTTTCGCGAACAGTTGATCGACCTTTGGCAAGGCAAGCTCTTTCAGCAACGCGAGGTCGTCAACTATGCACTCGACGGCAGCGAGCTGCATTTTCACCTGCAGTTCTCGGTGTTGCCGGGACGCGAGCATGACTGGTCCTTGGTACAGGTCGCCTTGACCGATATTACGGCGCGCAAAAAAGCCGAGGCCTATCTGGAGTATCTCGGACAGCATGATGTCCTGACCAAGCTCTATAATCGTTCCTTTTACGTGGACGAACTCAACCGTCTGGAGCGCAAGGGCCCCTATCCGGTCACGATCATCGTCGCCGATCTCAACGGCCTGAAGATCGCCAATGACCAGTGGGGCCACGCCGCCGGCGACGCACTGCTGCGGCGTGCCGGTGAGGTGCTGAGCGAAGCCGTGCTGAAGCCCAATCATGCGGCGCGGATCGGCGGCGACGAGTTCGCGATTCTGATGCCCGCGGCAGACGAGCGCGAAGGCGAGCTGATGATCGCCAACATCAACAGGTTGATCGACATCAACAATCAGTTCTACACCGGGTTAACCCTGGGCCTGTCGATGGGGGCGGCAACCAGCCACCCGGGCGATCGCTTGGAAGCGGTGGTCAAGCGCGCCGACATGCGCATGTTTCAATCCAAGCGCGAGTTCTATTCGTCCATTGAAAACGATCGCCGGCAAGCCGGCGCTGGCGTCTGATAGTCTGTGTTACAATTACACCAACGCTAAATCCTTGGGTCGCGCTCCGGGAAAGACCTTCTGCAGCCGGTCCTCTTGCAGCCCATACACCCGACCAAACAAGCCTGCCAGGATCGCACGATATTCATTGATCACTGGGTAGTCGCGGTTCTGGAACAGCGTCCCCTGCTCCACCTTGACCTGTCCGCCGACCAGTCGGCCGCCTTTGATGCCGCCGCCCAGCACCCAATATGACACTACCGTGCCCATGATCGGTGCCACGGTCGCCGTTCTCGCGAAAAGTTCGGCCAAACTCGCTGATCACGATAACGATCGTATCGTTCCAGGCAGGCCCGCTGGCCTGCGCGAAGCCCGCCAGCCCACGCCCGAGCTCCGCCAGCCGGGTGGCTAGGTAACCGGCAGCAGCGCCTTGATTGACGTGCGTGTCCCAGCCGCCGACATCAACGAAACCCAGGTTGAAGCGGTTGTTCATGAGGCTGGCAATGCGGCGGGCCGCTAGCTCGAACCCACGCGGCATCACGGCGCTCCGATTGGCCTCCTGCATTTCGGCGGACACCGTCTCATAGACCTGATCGCGGACCACAAAACCTTGGGTGACGTTGGCCTCGAGATTGGTGCCGCGATACATGTTCATGATCAGACTTGCCTGGCGTTCATCGACGCCGGGCTTGGCAACGCTGTTCAGCCCCATGTTGGGAATTGGCGCACCACCGCCCCGGAAGATGAGCGGCAGCTGGTCGGTGAAGGCGATGGGTTTGACGTCGGTGAGCTGATCGGCGAGTCGGCTCATGAACCCCGATTGAAAATCCCGGGTTCCGTTGAGTGACTGCCCGAGCTCGATCGAGTCCTGGGTTTCGAAGTGGCTGCGGCTGGTGTCGTCGGTTCCTGCGAACGGGACAAACGCAACCTGGTTCTTTTGGTAGAGCGGATAGAGTGTTTCCTTGAGCGCCGGGTGCAATGCCCAATCCCGGTCAAGCGGCAACGCTGCATTCGGATCGTTCGGGTTCGGCTTCGCGATCGCTAGGGTCGGCCGTGACTGATAGTAGAACTCGCTCGAGACCGGCACGACGACATTGGCGGCGTCGTAGGCGCCGCGCAGGAAAACCACGAGCAGGCGCGTGCTGGTCCACGGCGCCGCGTACAGACGGCCTCCAACCGTCAGTGGCGCGGTAAGGGCAATCGCTTTGAGAACTTCACGGCGATTCATTGGACGTCTCCTCTTTAGCGACGCATAAATTCAGGCGAGGCTAGGAACAGCGTGTTCCAATCCCGCGCAGTCGTCGCCGCGTTGAGCGCTTCGCGCGTTTGCTGGCCGAGCCGCAACTGCATCCCCTCCAATGACGGATTTTCAGCGAGTTGGATCGGCACGGGCTCTGCCGGCTCGGCCATGCCCGGTGTGCGAAACAGCGGCGCAGCGCCTGAACCGATGACCCGAGCGATTTCGAAACGCGTCGCCATCTGGCCCGGACTTGTCCAGGCAGCCCCGGCAAGGCTGTAACCATCGGGCGTTTGCCGGCCGTACAGAGGCTCCGCCATCCGGTTCAACCAATTCTGCAGTGGGAGCGTGTTGACGATCGCTCGGTCATCATACGCAAGCCGGATTGCGGAGATCACGAAGTGCATCGGATCCTTGAACCGGGTGCCAAGCGAAGTTTTGAATTCAGTCGAGTTGAACATGGTCTCAAGCACCGCTGCGATATCACCGTCTGTCTTCCGGAAGGTCGCGGCCATGCGCTCCACCAGCGCAGGGGCCGGATCGTCGGAAACGAAATAGACTGCGAGTTTGCGGCTGATAAAACGCGATGTCGCCGGCGCGCGACTGAGAATGTCGAGCGCCTGATCGACTTCAGCCAACCCGCGTCCCTCTATTCGGTGGCCTAGGAATATCTTGTCACCGTAGTCATGCCGGTTCGGGTTGAACACAAACACCCCATCACGCACCAGCTGACCGCGTAAAGCTGGCCTTACTTTGGGACCTTCCGGCGTGAGATTGACGCCAACACCTGTCAGAATGCGGGCAAGTTCCTGTACGTCCTTCTGGGTGTAGCCGGAGCCCACGCCGAGGGTGTGCAGCTCCATGATCTCGCGGGCGTAGTTTTCATTGATCTGGCCAGCCGCATTGCGGCTGTTGTCGAGGTAGATCAGCATCGCCGGATGGTGCAAGGTTGCGGCCAAAAGGTCGCGAAAGTGCCCCAAGGCGTGCGGGCGAATGGCAGTCTCCTCATAGTCTCCGATCAATGCACGGACGCTGCCCTTGTTGGCGCTGACGTTGAAGTGATTGAGCCAAAACCAAGTCAGCTGCTCCCTGAGTTGATCGGGCGAATAGAGATCGCGCAGCAGTGACCGCGTCGCCGCCTCGCGCCGCAGTTCGGCCAGCGCTTGCCGATAGGCGCGGCGGGCCTCGCGCTTACGATCCGGGTCAGTGATCGCATTGGCATCACGTCGCTGCTGTTCAAGCTCGATCGCGAGCGCTGCGGCCGGCTTTTGCGAGATCTTCAGCGCGTCGATTTGTGCCTGCACAACCGGTGGCAACCGCTCGCCCGGCGCCGGATGTAGCTGTTCGCGGATGAATGCCTCAGTGCCGATCCGAGAGAACCGTCCTGCCGTGGAGGCGTTGGCCCCCCACGTGATCCGATTGAGCAACGAGAGGTCGCCCGCCGACAAGGAGGCCGGAGGCGCAGCGGGGGTCGCCAGTCCGGCTTCCGGCGTTGCGGCACCGGGTGACAGGGCCGCCAGAGAGGTCACCGCACCAATCAGTAATCCCCTGAACGTCCCTATCGGCGATCTAAGCTGGGAGAACATCGGACATTTCCTCACGCTCATCGCTAACGGCGCATGAATTCAGGTGAAGCTAGAAACAACGTGTTCCAATCCTGCGGCGACACTGCTTGATCGAGTGCGGCCACCGTTGATCCATTCAATGTCGCGCGCACCGAATTGTAGTAGAGCGCATTGGCGATCTGTGGAAACGCCGGGCGATCAGTCTGACCTGGACCGTCGAGCTTGAACAGACCCGCCGATCCTGATCCGACGCCGCGGGCGATTTCGAAGCGCGTGGCGAGTTGGCCAGGACCAACCCAGGACGGCTCAGTCAGCGGATAGCCGTCCGGCGTCTCGTGACCGTAGAGCGGCTCCGCGAGGCGCGTGAGCCACCCCTGCATTGGCGCTGCGTTGAGCACGACCTTGTCATCGTAAGCGAGCCGCACTGCCGATACGACGTAGTGGATCGGGTCCTTCACGCGAGCTCCGAGCGACATCGTGAACTCGGGCGCGTGGAAGACCACGCGCAGCACGGCCGCGATGTCACCGTCCGTCTCCCGGAATGTCGCCGCCATCCGATCAACCAGCACGGCCGGCGGGTGATCGGAGACAAAGAATAGCGCCAGTTTTCGGCAGATGAAGCGCGACGTTGCCGGTGCGCGACTGAGGATGTCGAGCGCCTCATCGACCTCGGCCAGCCCGGCGCCCGCAATCCGATGACCCAGAAATGTCTTGTCGCCATAATCGTGCCGGTTGGGATTGAACTCGAACAATCCATTGCGAACGTATTGGCCCTGCAGCTCGGGTTTCAGTTTCGGGAAATTGCCGGGTTGAGGGACACCCACGCCCGTAAGAATGCGCGCGAGTTCCTGCACATCGCTCTGCGTGTAGCCGGCATCAACGCCCAGCGTATGCAGCTCCATGATTTCGCGCGCGTAGTTCTCGTTGATATGGCCGGTCGCGTTCTGATTGTTGTCGAGATACATGAGCATCGCCGGGTGATGCAGGGTCGCGGCGAGCAAATCGCGGAAGTGTCCCAGCACGTGTGGCCGGATTGCCCGATCCTCATAGTCACCGATGAGCGCGCGAATATTCGCCTTGCCGATGAACACATTGAAATGGTTCATCCAGAACCAGGTCAGTTGTTCCTTGAGCTGATCAGGCGAGTAGACGTCACGCAGCAGTGAACGAACGACTGCCTCGCGCGCGAAGCGGTTCATGGCGTCTTGATAGGCGCGCTGCGCCCCTTGCTTCTGCTCCGGATCGGCCAATGCATTGGCCGCCTTGAGCTGACGGTCCATGTCATCAGCCAGAATGTCGACGGGGGTGGATGAAATCGTCATGGCGTCAATCTGCGCCTGCGCCGCCGGCGGCAATCGGCCCTCCGCGGGCGGGCGCAGCTGCTGCTCGATGAAGCCGTTCGCACCGAGCTTCGCGAACACAGCAGCACCGGAACCATTGGCGCCCCAGGTGAGGCGATTGAGGAGCGCTAAGTCTTGCCCGGAGAGCGCGACGATACCTGGCCCTTGCCCCGCGGACGCCATCGATACGAGCGTAGCGACGATCAATCCTCCGGCGGCGAGAACCGCGATCGGGGGACGACGAATTTGTGCCCAGCCAGCCATGCAAATTCTACTGTAGTCGCCCACCCTGCACACTAAGGGTATGGTCATTAATGCGTGCTGAAAATGAAATTCATCGAAAATTCATGTAAGAGAGTGGCGGAGGTAAGCCCTTGAGTACCGGAACTGCTCGCACGACCGGAGGCGTTGGCCCCGAACTATGCGTTGAGGATCTCTCGGTCGCGATTGCAACTCCGGCGGGGCGGCTTCAGGCGGTGTCCGGCGTGAGTTTCCGCGTCGACCCTGCGGAAACGCTCTGTCTGGTTGGCGAGTCGGGCTGCGGCAAGACTTCTCACGGCCCTCTCGGTCCTGGGATTATTACCGGCAAACGTCGCGGTCACCGCACAAGCAATCACCTTCCGCGGCCGCGATCTTCGCACGCTCGATGCGCGTGCGCTGGCGGATCTGCGCGGTGATCGCATCGCGATGATTTTTCAAGACCCGATGACGGCACTCAATCCGGTCTACACGATCGGCAATCAACTGATCGAAACCTATCAGCGCCATCGCGGCGGCTCGGCGCGCGCCGCACGGACGCGGGCAGAATACCTGCTGCAGCGTTGCGGCGTATCGCAGCCAGGCGTGCGGCTGCGCCAATACCCGCATGAGCTCTCCGGCGGATTGCGCCAGCGCATGATGATCGCGATGGCGCTCATGTGCGAGCCGACCTTGATCATCGCCGATGAGCCAACGACGGCACTGGACGTCACGATCCAGGCGCAGATCATGGCGTTGCTCAAGGATCTGCAACGCGAATTCGGCATGGCGCTGGTGCTGATCACGCATGACCTCGGAGTCGTCGCACAGGTCGCCGACCGCGTGGCGGTGATGTACGCGGGCGAGATCGTCGAGAGCGGAACGGTGTTCGACATATTCACCGAGCCGCTTCACCCCTATACGCGTGGCTTGCTCGCCTGCGTTCCATCAGGGTCTCGGGCGGAAAGCCGTCGCTTGGGGACCATTCCCGGACTTGTGCCGACCATGATCGGCGCCAGGCACGGGTGCTCGTTCCGAAACCGGTGCACGTTCGCAATTGCGCCCTGCGCCCAGGGAGAGGGCATCCCCCTGCAAACGCGCGGGCCGGGACGCGACGTGCGCTGCATCCGTTCGGCGGACCTGTCCGCGACGGCGCAGACGACCGCGGCGAACAACGATGCCACGGCGGCCGAAGCCGAAAACGGCGGCAAGGGCGCCGTGCTGGTCTGCCGCGGCGTCGAGAAAACATTCGAGGTCGGCGGGCTAATTCGCAAGTCGCAACCGATCCGCGCCGTGGATGGCGTTGAGCTCGACGTGCACCGCGGCGAGGTGCTGGCGATCGTCGGCGAATCCGGCAGCGGCAAAACCACGCTGGGCCGCATGCTGCTTGGATTGATGCAGCCCAGTGGCGGCAGCATCTTGCTCGACAACAAGCCGCTCACCGCACTCGACCCCCGCGCCATCGCCCGCAAAGTGCAGCCGGTATTCCAAGATCCGTTTGCGTCCCTCAACCCGCGCAAAACCATCGCACAGATCATCGAGCTTCCGCTGAGCGTGCAGGGGATCTGTTCGCGCGCCGAGCGGCGTGATCGCGTGACGGAGATCAGCCAGCGCGTGGGACTGGCGCGACGCCTGCTCGATTCGTATCCGATTCAGATGTCCGGCGGCCAGCGACAACGTGTCGCCATCGCCCGCGCGTTAGTCGTGCAGCCCGACCTCGTGATCCTCGATGAGCCGACATCAGCGCTCGACGTTTCCATCCAGGCGCAAATCCTCAATCTGCTGCAAGATCTTCAGGAGCGGCTGTCGCTGACCTACGTGTTCATCAGCCATGACATGGGCGTGGTGCGCTACCTGGCCGACCGCGTCGCCGTTATGTATCGCGGACGCATTGTCGAAATGGGACCGATGGAGCGCATCTTCGAAGCGCCGCAGCACGAGTACACGAAATCACTGCTCGGTGCCGTGCTACAGCCCGATCCACGTGGCCGCGCGGCCAGCCAGAACGCGCGCGCCGAGAACGCGATCCGCTGACTACAACAGCGGCGCCATCGCCTGATTCTCTTTCGGCCACACCGTGCGAAGCTCGCCTTTGATCCATTCGGCGAGGGTCTCTTTGTTGTTGAGGTTGAGGCCATCGGGGCCGAACTTCACCGTGGGGTTGGGATAGGTAAGACCCGTGAACTCGGCGCTCGCCAACACGTCACGGATCTTCTTCGAATCGCGACTCGCCGCTTTCTCAAGGGCCTGACGTACAATCATCCCACACACGTAGCCCTGCCCAAGTTGCTCATTGGCCGGTGGGTATGGATTACTCGGATAGGCCTTGTGATAGGCCTCCACGAACTCTTTGTTGCCCGGCATGGTCATGTCCCAGTTCCACGCCATAGGCGTAAAGAACCGGTCCGCCGCGGCGCCTAGCCCCTGCCCGACCGAGTCTGAGCCCGCCGGACCGGCGCCAAAGATCGGAGCTGTCACGCCGACCCCGCGGAGCGCTTTGATGATCAGGATAATGTCGTTCACAAACCCCCCTAGGAAAATCATGTCCGGCTTGTAACGCAGCACCGGTGCGACGGCGACGGAGGGATCGCTCAGCCCCATCTGGAAGGATTGCGAGAAGGGCACATCGAGGCTGAGCGTCTTGGCGTGCTCGGGCAACTGCTTCTGCACGACGAGCCCCACCGCGTCGTTGCTCATGAAGATGAGGGCCGACTTCGGCGGACTGCCTTTCGCCGCCTTCCACATGTCGTAGCCGCTCGACATCGACCAGTTCCAGACCGCACCGCCCTGCGGCGTGATCTTGAAGGTGTATTTATAGCCACGGGTAACGAGGCCGTCGGCGTAGGACCCGGTGATGATCGGAATCTCCGACTTTTCCGCCTCGACCTGGGCCGCGAGCGTCATGGCACTCGTCGTGGCGCCCAGCAGGGCCACGGATTTTTCCTGATCGATCATGCGTCGAGTCACACTCGCAGCCTGCGTCGGATTTTCCGACGAGGTATCGGCGATGATCAGTTTGAGCTTAGCGCCGCCCAGCGACTTGATCCCGCCTTCGCGATTGACCTGATCAATGGCGATCTGCATTCCCGCCGTCGCCCGCTGACCGTTTTCCCCAAGCCCGCCGGTGAGCGAGTTGGGCGCGCCGATGACGATCTCCTCTTCTTCGGCGCGAATGATGCCGGGACAGGCGATCGCCGCCGTCCCAGCCGCCAGGATCTTGAGACCTGTTCTACGGGTAAGCTTCATGTCGTCCTCCCTGATCTGATGCACGACGCTCTACGGCGCCTGGTCATCGCTGAGTGTGGTTTCGTCTCCTGCTCAAAGTCCCCAACGTCGTTGTTCCGGCGATGTCGTTACAACAGCGACCGGATATTGAGTGAAGTACACGCTCACACGCCTAGGTAAGCCCGGCGCACGAAATCAGAATCCTGCAAGGCATGGCGATCGCCCGCCAGCACCACGTGACCATTTGCCAGGATGACGCCGCGCGTCGCGAGCTCGAGACACGTGGCGTTCTGTTCGACCAGCAGGATGGTCGTGCCCTGGCGCTTGATCTCTGCCAGGCGTTCGAACACGAGATCGGCAAGCACCGGCGACAATCCGAGCGATGGCTCATCAAGCATCAGCAGTTTCGGAAAATTCATCATGGCGCGGCCGATGGCGAGCATCTGCTGCTCGCCGCCCGACAACGTGCCACCGGCCTGCTTGCGGCGCTCAGCGAGGCGAGGGAACAACGCATACACAGCACCCAGAGCCTGGGCGGCCGGCATGGGCGCCCGAGCCGGGATGAAGCTCACGATCAGATTGTCCTCGACCGTGAGGTTGGGGAAGATGCGCCGGCCCTCCGGCACATGAGAAATCCCGGCGCGCGCCACTTCATGCGGGGAAAATCCGACGATGCTCTTCCCCTGCGCCATCACGCTGCCGGAGCGCGCCGGAATGAGCCCTGAAATCGACCGCAGGATGCTGGTCTTGCCGGCGCCGTTGGCGCCGAGCAAAACAAACACGATGCCTTCATCGATGCTGAACGAGACTTCCCGCACGGCGAACAAATCGCCATAGGCGACGCTCAATTTGTCGATCGCAAGCAGTGTCATCGCAGCGCTTTCTGCTTGGTTCCGAGATAAGCCTCGATGACCACCTGATCGTGCGCTACCTCGCTTGGGGTGCCATCGGCAATAACGGTTGCGTTGTGCAGCACGACCAGGCGCTGCACCATGGCGGCGAGCACCGAGAGCACGTGCTCGACCACGATCACCGTAATGCCGCGAGCACGATTGAGCTGCATGATTTCGTCTATCAGGTGCTCGGCCTCGTCGTGGGTCAGCCCGGAAAGGCTCTCATCCAACATGAGCAATCGGCAGTAGCCCGCAATTGCGCGGCCGATCTCGACCCGTTTGCGGTCCGCCAAGGTCAGTTCCGAGGGCCGCCGCTCGGCCTGATGTTCCAGGCGCATCTGCGCCAGGATGTTGTTCACTTCTTCGCCGAGATCACGCCCCTTGGGCAGGCACTGCGATGCCGCCACGGTGATGTTCTGACGAACTGTCATGCTCTCGAACAGCCGCACTTTCTGGAACGTGCGGCACATCCCGGCGCGCCGCCGCAGGTGGCTCGCCATCGTGGTGCAGTCGCGTCCGAAGTAGGCGACGCGTCCGCCGGAGGGCCGGATGTTGCCGCTGACGATCTCAAACAGGGTCGATTTACCGGCGCCGTTCGGGCCGATCAGGCCCATCACCTCGCCCTCGCGCACCGAGAAGGTGACGTCCCGCAGCGCCACCACGCCTCCGAAATTGCGAGCAATATTGCGGACCTCGAGAGCGACCGCTGGCGCGTTCACCGGTCTGTTCCCTTCATCGCGTTGCGCAGGACCGCGCCGACAATCCCCTTCGGAGCGTAGAGCACCACGACCAGCAGCATCAGGCCGTAAACCAGGATATCGACGCCGGAAACGCCGATCTTGGTGCCGCCCCAGTTCGTCACCTCGGACAGGAAGATCATCACCGCGCCGCCGATGATCGGACCCCAGGCGGTGCCGAGACCGCCGATGAGCGCCGGCAACTGTAATTGGATCGCCTGCGAAAGCCCGAAGGCCGCTTCCGGATCAATCGCCATGTAAAACTGCATGTAGAGGCCGGCCGCCAGCGCGGTCATGGCGGCACTCACCAGCAGGCCCAGCATCTTGGTCCGGAACACGGCGACGCCAGCCGCCGCGGCGGCGACTTCGTCATCCCGCACCGCCTGCATCTCGAGGCCGAAGCTTGCTGTTCAGGATCCAGCGCGTGATCCAGTAATAGAGCGCCACGAAGGCCAGCGACGCGTAGAGAAATGGCGCGGGTGTGCGAGATTGCGCGGCCCACCAGGAATTG
Organism: uncultured Alphaproteobacteria bacterium; assembly: GCA_963760435.1. Classification (GTDB taxonomy): domain Bacteria; phylum Pseudomonadota; class Alphaproteobacteria; order Rhizobiales; family Xanthobacteraceae; genus JAFAXD01. The sequence goes on along the minus strand of CAVXDE010000052.1, from coordinate 35,369 downwards.
CCGAAGAACTTCAGCGCCAAGCCGTCCGCGCCGCCGGTCAGATCCACAAAATGCCGCGCAATCTGCACCATGGCGAGCGAGGCCGCCACGGTCGCCAGGGCGAAGAATACGCCGCGCATGCGCAAGGTCATGGCTGCCCATCACCAGCGCGACCAGCAGCGAGAGGACGGCACCGCCCCAGACGCCGAACCAGGGCGGGACGCCGTACTGGTTGAAGAGAATGCCGGTTGTGTAACAGCCGATGCCCAGGAACACACCATGTCCGAGCGACAACAGGCCACCAATGCCCGCGACCACATTCCAGGCCTGTCCCAGGGAGATGAAGATCAGCGCGCGAACGACCGCGGCGATGATGTAGTTGTTGACCGGCAGAAACGGCAGGCTGGCGACCAGCAGGAAGGCGACTAGGCCGTAGATGAACGCGCGTCGGCGCCGCGCGTCGGCCTCGCTCGACGGCTTTGCAACTCCGCCCCTCGCGCTCTCGGGCAATGCGGCTTCCATTCTATTCTGACCTCAGTCCGAAGAAGCCTGTCGGCCGGAACGCGATGAACAGCATCAGCAGAACGTAGAGCGGCACGTCCTGGAGCGCGGAGTTCCACAACATCGCGGTCATCTGTTGGATGATGCCGCAGCAAATGCCGCCCAAAAACGTGCCGCCGATGCTGCCGAGACCGCCGATCGTCGTCGCGATGATGATGATCGGCATCAGCGAGAAGCCAACCGACGGATAGGTCGGGAAATAGGTTACCAGCACACTGCCGGCGAGACCGGCAAGCCCGGCGGAGAGCGCGAACGCGCCAATGTTGATGAAGGACGCGTTCACGCCGACGAGCTTCGCGGTCTCCATGTCGTCGGCGACGGCCCGCACCGCCTTGCCCCACGTCGTTGTGTGCAGCAGCAGTTCGACCAGGAATGTCGCGACCACTGCCACCACGAAAGCCACGATTTGCGGCATCGACAGAAAGAACGGACCGAAGATGACGTATTGCCCGCTGAAGAACGAAGTCGCGGTCCGCGTATCGGCGCCGAAAATGATCTGGGCGATCATCTGCAGCACCAGCGCACAGCCAATTGCTGCAAGCAGCTGCTGTAGTGTGGCGTGGCCCACGAAATGTTTGAATACCAGCTGATACTGAGCCGATCCGATCAGCGCCATGACGACAAAGCTGACCGGCAAGATGAACAGCGGATCAATGCCGAAGCTCTTGGATGCAATGACGCCAGCGTACATGCCGTACATGACGAGTTCGCCATGCGCGAAGTTCACGATTCGCATGACCCCGAACGCCAGACTGAGCCCGATCGACAGCACGCCGTAGACGCCGCCGACCAGGATGCCGCTGAGAATTGCTTGCAATGCCAGGAGGAGCGCAGCTTGGAGATCGTCCATGCTCAACTCAGGCGCCGCGAGCCCGACGTCGCCGTCGTGGTGATCCGACCGTAGGCCCTCGCCTTGCCATCGCTTGCCTCCCAGGTTTCGCTCGATCCCGTGCGCCCGTCTGCGCGGGCGATTGGTCGAGCATAGTGGCTACGCTAAGGGCGTAAAGCTTTTGCCGCCAGACACGGTAAACTTTTTGTCGCAAGTGCCTGTGACGGCCTGACGCGTCGATTTCCCCGCCAATGGTTGGCTGTGCGGTGGGCATCGCGATGGCATGGTCGGACCGCCTGTCGCTGACTCCGGCGGGTTGCCTACGCTGGCATCGCAGCCGAAGCATTTTGCGGTGGTGAGATTGCTACAGGGGCGATGCCCACCTGCGGATCCATCCGATTTTGCCTACGCTGCCTGCTTCACCGCCGGCATCACATGCTCAGCAAACAGGGCAACCGAGCGGCTCGCTTGCTCAAATGACAGGCTGCCAAAGCAGAGCCGGCACAGCAGGTAGTTGATGCCCGCCTGCTCGATCTGCTCCGCCAACATGTCGCGCACCGTCTTTGGCGAGCCCACGAGGCAGAAGCTGCGGCGGATGAGTTCATCGAAATCCGGCGGATAGCCTGCACCCGGTGGTGATTGCCCTTTCTCGCGCCAGAGCTTGGAAAAGCTCGCATACCAGCGCTCGTAGGCCGGCTTGGCGACCCGATGGGCCTCCGCGTCGGTATCGGCGACGACAATGTGCCGGTTGACTCCCAGAAATGGAATCACGTCGGGGCTGCCCCCGGCCTTGTCCCATTCCTCCCGATAACGGTCCGTCATGATGCGGACCTGAGCGGTTGTGCCGTTGCACACCATGTTGATCTTGTTCTGCGCCGCATGTCGCGTGTGGTCCGGATTGCCCATTCCGAGCCAGATCGGCGGATGCGGAAGTTGCACAGGCTTGAGCTCGATCGGCACATCCTCGAAATGGAAATGCGTGCCGTGGTGGGTCAGTCGCTCTGCCGAAAACGCCTTCATAATGACGGCATTCGCCTCAAGGTAGACCGCCTGCGCCTCCCCGGGATTGGCGCCGAAAAAGGCGAGTTCGATGGGCGAAATCCCCTTGCCCATCCCGAGCTCTACCCGCCCGCTGCTCATCTGGTCCAGCATGCAGATCTCCTCATAGGCGCGCAGCGGGTTCTGCAGCGTGAGGATGTAGACCAACGGGCCAAAACGCAGCCGGCGGGTACGCTGGGCGACGGCCGCCAGAAACACCGCAGGAGACGGCGCCATGCCGAGCGGCGTCGCGTGATGCTCCGCCAGATGGTACGCATGGAAGCCTGCCCGATCGTAGGCTTCGACCAATCGCAGGCGGCTGTCGTACTGCTCGGCAAGTGAGCCGCCGCCCAGATCCATATGATCGAAGACGCCATATTTCATCGCGCACTCCCCTGGCGCGATGAGCTCAGCAAACCATCATCGCGCGCTTCTGCATTATCCACAGCAGTCGGCTGCTTGATAGCAATCCGGAGCTTACCAGGACAACACGATCGTTGTCGGGATCGCGGCCTGCATGGCAGCCCGGCTTGTGTTGAGAACCCAGAAGCTCAGGCGGCTCTTCCACCCTTCGCGGAAATGCGCAGGTGGTCGAATGCTAGTTGGGAGACCGGACAAGGGTGGCTCAACAGATAGCCCTGCACATGGTCAACCCCGGCCGCACGCAGAAGTGCAAATTGCTCCTCGGTCTCAACCCCCTCCGCGGTCGTGATCATATTGAGGCCGCGGCCGAGCGCAGTGACGGCGTCGACGATTGCGGCGCATTCCGCGCGCATCGTCAATTCATGAACGAAGGACTTGTCGATTTTGATCTTGTCGAACGGGAACATGCGCAGATAGCTGAGCGAGGAATATCCGGTGCCGAAATCGTCCAGCACGATGGACACGCCGAGGCTGCGCAGTTCATGCAGCGTGCTCAGATTGGCGGCATTCTTCTGCAGCAATACCGATTCGGTAATCTCAAGCTCGAGCCTGGTGGCTGGCAGGCCTGAGTCGGCCATTGCGGCCATGATCGTCTCGACCAGCCGGCCGGTCCGAAATTGCAGTGGAGAAAGGTTCACAGCGACCTTGATGTGTGCCGGCCAAGTCGCCGCATCCGCGCAGGCGCGACGCAAAACGCGTTCGCCGAGCGGCACGATAAGTCCGATTTCCTCGGCGACCGGGATGAACTGGTCGGGCTCAACAACTCCTCGGGCCGGATGGCACCAGCGCACCAGCGCCTCCGCCGAGCGCGGCTCCCGCGTCGCTGCGTCGAACACGGTCTGATAGAGGATTTCGAACTCGTCGCGTCCCATCGACGCGCGCAAATCAACCTGCAGCGAATGGCGCGAGCGCGCTTCCGCATCCATTGCGGGCTCGAACAGGCGGAAGCTGTTGCGGCCCTCAGCCTTGGCGCGATAGAGCGCGAGGTCCGCATTCTTCAACAACTGCTCAACTTCAAGCCCGTCGTTGGGCGCCAGTACAATGCCGATGCTGGTGCCGATCAGGATAGGGTGGCCTTCGACCTCATACGGCGCATTGATCGCGTCGAGCAAGCGCGCGGCGAGAGCGAGCGCCGCGTCGCGCTGGTTGCCTTCGACGCTCTGCAGCAGCGCGAACTCGTCGCCCCCGAGCCGCGCCACCGTGTCGGTCTCGCGCGTGCATGATCGCAACCGCTGCGCAACGGCGGTGAGCAGCAGATCCCCGATGGGGTGACCTAGAGAGTCGTTGACCGATTTGAACAAATCGAGATCGAAAACGAACAACGAGAACGCCTCGCCGCGGCGGCGCAGTCGCACCAGCGCTTCCTCCATCTTTTCGTGCAGCAGCACCCGATTGGCTAGCCCCGTCAGCGCATCATGGCGCGCCATGAAGGCCATCTTTTCTTCGGCGCGCTTGCGCTCGGTGATGTCGTCGTGAGTGACAACCCAGCCACCACCTGCCAGCGGCTGCTGCACCGCGTAGATGGTGCGCCCGTCCGTCGTCTCGATCAGCTGTCCTGCGGCCTTTCCGGCGGCGATCGTCTTCAGGATTTGATTGCAGTATAGCTCGGGATCGCCCTTGAACAGCCCGACGTCCTTGCGATGCTGAATGAGCGTCCGCAGACTGCAGCCCGGCTTCACCACGTCCCGCGACAGACCATACATCTCGATATAGCGCTCATTGATGACGACGAGACGCGCGGCGCTGTCGAACATTAGCAATCCCTGGGGAATGTTGTTGAGCGCTGCGTCGATCTGCATGTGGGCGACCTCGAGCTGACTCGATTTATCCGCCAACATCCCCTCACGCTCCGCAAGCGAGGCTTCCGATTGCTTGAGCCTGTGGAACTGACTGGTAAGCGCCTTCACCAGCAATACGCTGCAGATCACCATCAACAGCGAGCCCACGGCAATGAAGATTGCCCGCCGCCACCATGGCGCGAGCGCCTGGGCTTCATCGATGCTGACGTCCACCACCAACGGATAGTCGCGCAGCGGCCGCACAGCAACAAGGCGCGGGGAGCCCCCAAAAACCCCCTCGGATCGATACGCTCCCCCGCCTTGCGACACAACCCTGTACCAGGGTGAGTTGATCGGCATTTTTGGCACGTCGCGGTCATTCACGATCGGATGTCGCACTAGAAAAGTGCCGTCATCGCGCACCAAGGTGAAAGTCTGTCCGGGAAACGACTGGATCGAGTCGTAGATGTGCCTGAAATAGGAAACTTCCGAACCTGCAACCATCACACCGAGGAACTCTCCGTCAGGCGCCTCGATTCGTCTACTCCAGTAGATGGTTGGATTGTCCGAAACACGGCTGGCAACCGGTCCGCTGATATAGAGATTGCGGTCCCGATTTCCTTTGGCGTGGCGGAAGTGTTCGCGATCCGCCAGATTTATCTGCTGCGGAGGCCAGCTACGGCTCGTGTTGAGGACCTTGCCGGTACTGTCGATCAAGGTGAGCACCGTTGCCTGCGAAAGATGCTGCAGCCGCTCGATAAGGATATTGTAAACAGGCTTGCTCTGGACAACCTGACGAAAGCCGTCCGGCGACGTGGCCCCCAAGGCTTGCAGCTTATCGATCAGATCAGATAGCACGAGGTCCATCGACTGCACCGAACGGGACGTCTGCTCCGCCAGTACAGTCGAAATGTTGCTGATATCCCGGATGGCGGCGCTGGTCGTATCGCGCCGCCACGCCCAGATCGTTGCCGCGGTGGCGACCATCCCGATGACGATGAGCCCGATGGCAAGCCCGACCAGGGTCCGAAAGGTCATGCTGGGTTCACCGCCACGCCTCTTGCATTCCGCCCTCGGCACTCTGCCGCTCCTGTCGCATGGCGGCAATCTTATAATAAAACAATGCCAGGTTGTACAAAGAAGGAACTCCTTCGCGTACCGCCGCCTAGTCTATCCAATCCTGCCCACGCTGGCCAAAGCCGATTCACCGGACTTAAGGTGGAGTGCCGTTCGAGCATCAGGGGAAGGGGCCGATGCGAGCCGCATCGAATACAGACCGTCTGTCCATGTACAATCAAAACCGGCTCAAAATTGGCCTGTTTGGGGCCAATTGCTCATGCGGACGAGCCGTCACAACCGTGCCCGAGCGCTGGTCGGGCACCTGGCCCGACAATCTGCGGCTCGCACGTCTGGCGGATGACGCCGGCATCGATTTCCTGCTGCCGATCGCGCGCTGGAAGTCGTACGGACCGCGCGGCGAGTACCAAGCCGCAACGCTTGAGACCCTTACCTGGGCGACCGCCCTGTTGGGAGCTACGCAGCGCATCACCGTGTTCGGCACGGTACACGCGCCGCTGTTCAACCCCATCATGGCGGCGAAACAAATGGTGACAGCCGATCATGTTGGCGAGGGCCGGTTCGGGCTCAACCTCGTGGTCGGCTGGAACGAGGGTGAGTTCGAGATGTTCGGTGTACGCCAGCGCGAACATGACTTGCGATACGATTACGCGCAGGAATGGCTGGATGTGGTGAACTTGATCTGGTCGTCGCGCGAAAATTTCGATTTCGAAGGGAAGTTTCTCGTTCACAAAGGAATCCGCGCCCATCCCAAGCCATTCGCCGGCGCGCGACCAATCATCATGAATGCGGGCGCCTCACCGATCGGTCGAACCTTCGCAATCCGCAATTGCGATGCTTTCTTCACCAACGTCATGGGCTTATCGCTCGAGGAGCAGGGTGCGGCGGTGCGCAAAGCACAGGCCGAAGCGCGCAGTCACGGTCGCGAACTCGACGTTTATACTGTAGGGGTCATCACGTGTCGGCGGAGCCAGAAAGAGGCTGAGGATTACTACAACTATTCGATTTCGACGGAAGCTGATTGGACATCCGTGGATGAGATCCTGGCAGCAAAGCACATCCTCGCCGACCAGATGCCGCCCGAACAGTTCCAAAAGATGCGCCAGCAGCAGGCCAACGGCATGGGCGGCCTGCCGCTCGTCGGAGACCCGGACCGGGTGGCCCAACAACTCGCCCAGCTTGCCGATGCGGGACTGCGCGGTATCGGCATTTCTTTCGTCAACTATCTCGACGAGCTGCCCTACTTCTGCACGGAGGTCCTGCCCCGGCTTGCGCACCTCGGGCTTCGCGAGCAGGCGCCCGCGTAGCTATGGATTGAGCGCCGGAATGCTCTTCGGATCGGGTGGTTTGGGGATCGATGCCAGGTAGGCGTAGATGTCGCCTAGCTCGTCATCCGACAAGATCTTGGTGCTGTAGGGCGGCATCGGCCCTGAGGACGAGCGCACGAACGCCACCAACGTTTCGTAGGGCAGCGGATCGGGCGCAAGCTTGAGGCCGGCGACCCCGCCCTGCCCTTGATGACCATGGCACTGAAAGCAGCCGACCCGCACGAATGTCGCTTTGCCTTTGGCGGCATCGCCAGCAAAGGCGACCCCGCCCGACACACCGACCGCAAGCGCAACGGCGGCGCTCGCCACACATGTTCCAATCTGACGCATGATCTGATTTCCCGTTACCGCGGCTCGCTGACGACGTCGATCAGGACCGGATCACCTGCCTTCACCACTTGCACGGCACGTTGCAGCGCGGGCGCAAGATCCTTCGGATCCTCGATCGGACCGATGCCGAGCATGCCCATGGATTGGGCGAGCTTGGCGTAGTCGATGAACGGATCGCGGATCGTCGTGCCGATATAGGAGCGATCAACGCCGCGGTTGCGCCGATTGCTCATGCGCTGGAGGTGCATGAATTCCTGATGATAGGCGCGATTGTTGTGCATCACCGTGAGCAATGGAATCTTGTGATGTACCGCCGTCCACAGCGCGCCCGGCGCATACATCATATCGCCGTCGCTCTGGATATTGACCACGAGCCGGCCCTCGGACCGGTGCGCCAGGGCGGCACCTACTGCGGCCGGCAGACCGTAGCCGACCCCTGCCCCGCCTGATCCGCCATTGAACTGGTAGTGTTCCTCGATGTTCCAGATCCGGTGGGGCCAGAGACTCTGGAAGTAATCGGTCGAAACAAGCGCCCAGTTCTCGTTGCGCACCGCAGCCCAGGTCTCTGCGCACAAGCGTGCGGTCGTGACCGGGCTTGAGTCCCAACCGAGCACCGCAGCGGCCATGGCGCGCTCACGCGCTTGTGCGTGCGCCTTGCGTAAATCGTCGGCACGCTTGTCGTTTTGTGCGCGCCGCTCGGCCGTCATTTCGGCTTTCACGGCTTCAATCAACGCTGGAAGGGTCGTTTCCGCATCGGCGCCGATGGAAATGTCCGCCTCGGCGAAGCGCTGGAAATCCTGATAGTTCGCGCGGATGTAGAGATCGCCAACGCCGAGGTTGATGACCTTGGTGCCGGGCTTGAGGCGCGATGTTCGTGTCTCTTGCACGTTGTCGACGAAACTGTTGAGCGTGCCATAGAGATCGGTCAGCTCGAGGGCGAGGATCACATCGGCCTGCCCCACCAACGCGGCGCTACGCCCACTTTGATTGAGATAGTGGGTGGTTGGGATATTGAGGCGTCCACCCTGATCGACAACTGGCGCGCACAGCGTTTCGGCGAGCGTTACCAGGCTGCGCATCCCATTGGGGGTGCGTGCCGCGCGATCGGCGACGATCACCGGCCGCGCTGCGTTGGCCAGGAGGCGCGCGGCCTCGCGCACCGCATTGGAGTCGCCCTGGGGCGGTGCGGTGAGCGTCAGTTTCGGAATGGACAGCAACTCGCCGTTCTGCGGGCGCTCCTGCAGCGGGATATCCAACGCGATAGCCACCGGCTCCATCGGCGGCGTCATGGCGATCTTGTAAGCGCGCACCATCGATTCGGCGTAGGCCTGCAGCGAGGCGGGCTGGTCATCCCATTTGGTGAAATCACGAATGAGCGAGAGCGGATCCTGCGCCGAATGGGTGGTGGGCACGCCGGGCGGACGCGTCGCCGCGTCCATGTGGTTGCCCACCATGAGCACCAGCGGTACGCGATCGCACCACGCGTTGTAGATGCCCATGGCCGCGTGCTGCAGGCCGACCGTGCCGTGAAACAGGAGCGCCATCGGCTTGCCGGCGACCTTGGAATAGCCATGCGCCATGCCGACGCCGGACTCCTCATGCATCACGGTCAGCATTTCCGGCCGCTCGTTGTTGCCGTAATTGATCAGCGACTCATGGATCCCGCGGCAGCTCGATGCCGGATTGGTGGCTAGGTACTCAAACTTCAGCGAGCGCAGCACATCCACCATGAAATCGGATCCGGGCCGCCCTTCCTCATGGGGGAGCGCTGCAGGCACGGCCGATTCGGCGGCCGCCACCGCGGCCGAGGGGCGCAACGCCGACGGCTTGGGCGGCTGGGATTTGACGGTGTCGACGGCAGTGCCGGTTGCTTCCGACGCCACGGCGCTGGCGGCTCCTGCCACCGCGACACTCGTGAGGAATTTGCGACGATCAACCTCGGGCTTGTGCGCCATCGTTCTCTCCCTGAAACCTATGTAGATTAATATTGACCACACTTATCACGGCGCGAAGTCGCGCGCCCAGCCATGCCGGGCGGGGACCGCGCCTGCTTGGCGCGCATGATTGCGGCGAATGATCAGTGAGATACCCGCCCGGCGGAGCGATCAATGCGTCCAGGGAGTGCGCCGGTCGTGGGCGAAGTTGTCCGCGTACGAGATCCGGCGCCGTGCCGGCTCCTTGTCGGGGAGCACCTCGTAAGGAATGCCTTCGCGCTCGCAATAGGCGATGGCCTCCTCCTTCGTGCCGAAGCTCAACCGGATCTGCTGGCGCATATCACCAGAGCTGGTCCAGCCCATGAGCGGTTCGACTTCCCGCGGCTGTTCCGGCTCGAAATCGAGCACCCAGGCCTTGGTGTTCGCCTTGCCGGACTGCATGGCCGTCTTTGTCGGCTTATAGATGCGTGCGACCATGGGCTGCGTGTCGTTCCTGGTTGCGGCGGCATCGGTATGCCGCATAAGATTTTACAAAACAAGGGAGGAGATCGTCATGGATTGCATTGGACTGCGCCTGAACCGCCGTCGCGTGCTCAAGGGGTCGGCCGCCGCCTTGGCCACGGTCGCGGCGCCCCCGATCATTCGCGCCCAAGGCAGCGCGCTAAATGTCGGTGTGCTGCTGCCCCGGTCCGGGTTCGAGGCCGCAATCGGCCAGGATTGCCAGCGTGGCGCCGATATTGCCCCGCCGATCCTCAAGTCGCTTGGCCTGCCCGGTCTCAACCTCATGAACGGCGACACCGAGTTCGAACGTCGACACGGCGCGTTCCCGCGCCGAGAAGCTGATCGGCGACGGCGCGCAGCTTCTGGTCGGGACGTTCGATTCAGGACAGACCGCTGCGGTCGCACAGGTCGCAGAGCAGAAAGGCATTCCGTTCGTGATCAACATCGCGGCCGCGCCGCAGATCACGGAGCAGGGCTACAAGTTCGTGTTCAGGAATTTTCCGATCGCCTCCACGATCCTGGCCGACGCATTCGCCAATCAAAAGGAAATCTTCTCGGCCGTGGGCGAGGCACCGAAGACTGCGGTCTACATGCATGTCAATGACACGTTCGGCACCGCGATGGCCAAGGGGATCGGCGCGGTGATGCCGAAGTTCGACATGCCGTACCAGATCGTGGAGGAAATTTCCTACGATCCGCAGGCACGCGACTTGTCGATCGAAGTGGCCAAGGCCAAAGGCGCCAATCCTGAGATCCTGATCGTCACCAGCCGGCTCAACGACTCAATCCTGATCACGCGGGAACTGGTCAAACAGCGCTGGACGCCGAAGGCCATTTTCAGCCTTGGTCCAGGTTGGTACGAGGATCAATATCTCAAAGTGCTAGGCAAACTATCTGACGGGCCGATGGGCTTCAATCCGTGGCAGGATCCGAACAAGAAACTGACGCCGGTGCTCGCGGCGGCGCTCGCCAAGGCCTATCCCGACATCAACCTCAACACTAACCAGGTGTTCACCTTCGAGGCCCTGATGGTCGCCGCCGATGCCTACAAGCGCGCCGGTTCAACCGACCCGAAGGCGCTCGCTGATGCGATCCGCGCGACCAACATCACGGACAATGTCGCCATCGGCGGCGGAATTCGCTTCGATGCCAAGGGCCAAAATGACGTCGTGCACGACGGGGTCACCCAGAACCGCGGTGGCAAGCAAGTCGTACTGGCGCCGAAGGCTGCGTCAAACGCCAAGCCCGAGTGGCCGATGAAGCCATACCAGGATCGCTGACCGGCTGCAGATGCGGCGGGACCAGCGCGCGCGCTGGTCCCCTCACTACGTTGGCTGAAATTCGCCTCGCACTCTATTTTATTTGTTGCTCACACATAAGCTATCTCGGCCGCATCACGCGGATGTGCTTCATGACATTTTTGCAACAGTCAGGAAAAAACGAGTTCCGCAACCCTGGCATCGCTGCGCAAGCTTGATGCAGTATGAGCGACGGGGGGCGATACAATGAATAATAGGGCCACAAAATTCCGCCTGGGGCTTCCAGGGTGGATGCTTCCACTCTGCCTCATGTCCACCGTCGCACTTGCCGGCTCGGTGACTCAACCAGGTTCCACGCTTGGCACTGCACCGGGCGCTCCGCTGACTCCGGGCTTCTACTTCTCAAACACGGCCGACTGGGGCGAAAGGGATCCCAATACGCGCTTGTTTGTTGATCACCCGGTCTACACCTGGTCGACGCCGTGGATGATTTTCGGCGCCCGGTTTCAAATCATGGGTGAGACGGCGTTCAATGCCCAATACACTCCCGGCAATCGCGCGGAGGGATATTACAACCCGTTGCTGACCGGCCAACTCGCGTGGGATCTCGGCAATGGATTGGGCTTCAGCTACACGTTGGGAGCTTATTTCGACGTTCCCCAGCCACGTTCGTGGAGCTCAAACTCCATCAATCAGCGTTTCGCGTTGAGTTATACGGGTAATGGCTGGAACCTCACGGCCAATCTGATCTACGGGATCGAGCTCAGTCCGTTCACCAACCGTCCGCAAAACGCGCCCTGCCCTGCGCCCCTAACCATGAATGGCTGCAACGCGGACTTCACCAATCTCGATCTGACCGGCACCAAAAAATTCGGCAATTGGGAGCTGGGCCCGGTGGCGTTTGGCTCGATGGATGTGAGCACCCCCATTTCAACCTATCAGCGGCAAAGCCAATTCGCGGCCGGCGGGCTCATTGGTTATGACTTCGGCGTCGCACGGCTGCAGGCGTATCTCACGCGGGACGTGTACGTGCACAACTACTCCGGCCTCGATACGCGCGTTTGGGCCCGGGTCACACTGCCGCTTTGGACCGCGCCCGAGGCTTGGGCACCGGCCGTACCCCGAAAGTAAGATTGCGACCCCATGCGCTCGATGCAATCCCGATATGTCTTGAATTTAGATATATCGCGATCTATATCGACAGCGATGAAACATGGACACTCAAGCATGAGACACAGACACGAAGGACACCGACATCGAGGCCATTTGGAGGACCCCGATACCCTCGAGGGTCGCGGCTTCGGCAGGCCTGGGCATCGCCGACACGGCCTGTTTTCCCGCGAGCGCCGCGGAGGACGGCCTTTTGACTATGGCGAGCTTCGCCTGCTCGCACTCGCAATGATCGCCGAACAGCCGCGCCACGGTTACGAGCTGATGAAGGCGATCGAGGAGCGCATGGGCGGCAGCTACAGCCCGAGCCCCGGTGTGATCTATCCCACTCTCGCCTGGCTCGAGGACATGGGCTACGCGGCGGTCGAAATCGAGGACGCCGGTCGCAAGCGATACCGGATCACTGCAGAGGGCGAAGCCTTCCTCACCGCCAACCGCGCCGCCGTCGATGATTTGTTGTCCCGGCTGGGTCAGGCCGAGGACGGTCGCCGCGACGGCATACCGGCGCCGGTCTTGCGGGCGATGCAGAACCTCAAGCTGGCGCTACGCCTGCGCCTGCGCCGTGGCGCACTCGACCAAACCTCAGCTGAGGCGATCGCGGCCGCGCTCGACAGCGCCGCGCAAACGGTGGAGCGCAGCTGAGTGTTTGATTAGCGGTCTCAACAAGACCAGGGCGCCTGACCAGGACAATGTGAGCAGCAACGCGATCGTGTAGGCGATCGCGATCCCCCAATAAGGGATCGTAAGATGCAGGACGAGCAGCATCATCCCGAAGCCGAGCATTGGCGGGAGCGCGTCCGCGACCAACACTGCGGATCCCCGCGCTCCAATTCGTGATCTGACAATTACGATCAGGCTGATCAGGCTGATTGGAAAGACTGCGGCGATTCCTGTCGCTGTTGCGCCGATGACTGAGCTGAGACCAACAACCAACGTAACAAAGGCCGCAACCGCGAGGGCGCGCGCCGGCAGATCAACCCAACGCCGCCGGATGGGTCGCAACGGCAACAGGCCGTTGCTCGGGACTGCCCGCAGCAGTTTGAACCCACCCACATAGACCAAGACGTTGAGCAGAAAGGCCGCGACTGGCGTCCACCCTATTGCCTGAATGGCCAAGGATGCGGCAAGCCACGCCAGCACGGCCGCGCCGAGGCTCGGCCACGCCGACAACCGTCCGGCCACGAGCCCATAGACGATCAGAAATAACCCCGTCGCCGCGTTTGCCGCGCAGCTACCGAGCGCGCTGGTGGCAATAAACTCCGCCTCGTGCTGCATGGCGAGGAAGACGTAAGCCGGGCCCGCCGACACCGGAAGGCTAGCGATCAACGCGCCCCAGAACGGACCTGCCGTTTCTGCGGCGACCGACGCACCCAGCACCAGCAATGCCGTCGTGATCGCGCGGACGAGAGGCGGCAACCAGATCGCGGTCGTCATTGGATATAAAGTTTCCGCCTGCCCGGCGGGTCATCCAGGCCGCCCTTCGACAGGACTCGGCGGCCGGATGTCAGGCGGAAGCACAAGCATCGTGTGCGTTGCTTCCCCTCGCACGCCAATGAGCGCGGACCGACATTGTTTGTCAAGTCGTCGACGCGGGAACCAAAGTTGGTGAAGTGGTCGGGGCAGCAGGATTCGAACCTGCGACCCTCTGCTCCCAAAGCAGATGCGCTACCGGGCTGCGCTATGCCCCGACCGGGCGCAATGCGCGGGCCTTTGGATACACGCTCCAGGCGCGAGCAGCAAGCAAGCGTGCATCGGCTCACCCCCTGCCTCGACGAGGCCCGCGTGTTGACTATTTCCCGCCGGAGAAGATCGGATAGGAGACCCGGTCGCCGGCCGCGATGCCGAGCTTCTTGGCAGTCCCACCGATCACCTCAAGCACGGCCAGCACGGGCCCGCCGGACGGCACCAGACGCTCCGAGAGCGGCTCCGTGTTCTCGGCGATGCGCAAGATCCGCCCGTCCTTGCGGATGAAAATCATGTCGAGTGGGATGTAGGTGTTCTTCATCCAGAACGCGACCGGCTGTTCGGCCTGGAAATCGAACAGCATGCCGCGCCCTTCCGGCAGTTCGCGGCGGTACATGAGCCCCTTCTCGCGCTCGGCGTCGGTCGCAACCACCTCGACCGAGAAACTGTGCACGCCACTCTTGCTGGCGATCTCCAGCGTCCCCGTCGTCGCCGCGCGCGGCGGCTGTGCCGCCCAGAACAGCGCGAGCATAAGACCTCCGACAACAAACATGACGTGACGCATCGTGGCACCTGCCTAACCCGGATCTCTCACGCCCGATTTTGTAGGGCGGCGGTTTGACGGTTGGAAGCTCTTCGGCGGAGCGTGGACTTGTATCGCCCAGAAGATGTGCGCTGGCGAGCGGCAAGTCAGCTCAGAAGCACTAAACCGCCCGGCAACGAGGTGGCATGAGCCCCGGTTAGCCGTTGGACCTGCGCCACAAAGCTATCCAGTTTTGCGATCTCGAAGTCACCGTTGACCCTTCGTTCACGCAAGGCAGCGCTGAGGATGACAATCTTGCCGGCCCGGTAGCGGTTGATCTCATCGATCACGCTGGCGAGCGGACGATCGCGAAAGACCAACAGTCCCGATTGCCAGGCCGTCACCAGCGCGGGATCAACGGCCACACCGGGCCGTAACCCCCTCGCCGAGTACGAGGCCTCTTCCCCTTGAGCGATCCACGCCGACACGCCGTTTTGCTCGATCTTGACGGTGCCCCTCATGCAGACCACGCAGACGATGCCCTCGAGGCATTTGGCATCGAACTTGGCCTCCCTTGCCGTGATCTGTCCGCCGGCCGCGAGCAGCATCAAGGGGCCCTGCGGCGGAGACGCCGCGTTGACGATGACCTCGCCAGATACGAGCTCGATTGTCGGATGGATGTGGTCCGACTTCAGCGCAACGCTGGTTTCGGTATTGAGGTCAAGCGAAACCTCCGGGGACAGGTCCACTCTGCGCTGCTCGCCCTTTCCGGTGCGATAGTCAGCTGCAAGCTCTTGCCACGACGGCCAAAGCCCGAAGGGCGGCTGTATGATTGCGTACCCCGCTGCCGCTGCCGCCGCCGCGACGCCGCCGCCAATCAGTGCACGACGACTAAGTCCGCCGCGCCTAGCTGCTACGTCGGCGAGGTGAGAGACATTGTCTGGCGTGGTGAGGCGGCCGGCGACGATTCCGGCGCGCTGATTGATCAGCGCGGCGCGCCGGAATGCAGCCTCATGTTCCGGGCTCTGGCTCCGCCATTGCTTGAACGTGTCAAATTCCTCGCGCGTCGGTTCGCCGGTCTTGAGAAGGACAATCCATGCGATCGCCTTATCGAGAAGAGCATCCGGCTCGGGCGGTTCAGGTGTGAGAGTCACAGTAATCCCTCGCTTGCCTGGCAGGCCGTGTCCCACTGCCGGCGAAGGTGTTTGCTGCGGATAAGAAGATGCCTGCTTCGGAGAATAAGTGATTTCTGGGCACCCCGGGCGATTGCAATGAGTGCCACAATACCTCAAGTCTCTAGCGACCTGCCTCATGATCCCCCTTGATAACCCCGGCGGGCGTCCCGCTGTTTCCTCGCCGCAAGCACCTTCGGTCGAACCGAAGGCTGCGATGCCCCGTCACTTAGACACCTGACGACGTGTAATCACGCAGAACAATTGCCAGAAATGTTGCGCATTCTGCATACTGCGGACCAGCGGAGGGTAGCGAGGTTGGGGCCTCAAAATGTGCGATGGTAGCAGGCCGTGATCAGCACCGCGTACGCGGACGGCCGAGGCGGCTGACTAGCGGGCGGCCGATGCTTTTGGCGCAATGTTCCAGGGCTCGCCGATAATCGTTGCTGAGGGTGCGGACGCTGATCCCGAGATCGTTGGCCGCCTCCTGGGCGCTTTTGCCGTCGAGCGAGATCATGCGCACGACCAGACGGCAGCGCTCAGGCAGCGCCATTAAGGCTCGCTCAAATGCCTCGAAATCGGACTTCGCTTCGGCGATCTGCGCCGGGCTTGGCGCTTCATCGGGTACGGTGAGCTCGGCGTCGATCTCCGATGCCGGGACCCGGTACCTTCCCGCCTTACGGCGGTTGTTGGCGATATTGACAGCGGCGCGGAAAATATAGTCGGCGGGCTGCTGCACCTCGGTGGAATCGGGAACGCGCTCCAGCCGCACGAAGGCCTCGTGCAGGGCCTCATACGCAAATTCCGATGACCCCAAACGCCGCGAGAGATGCCTGATGAGGGAGTCGTAATTTTCGACCAGTTGTCGCCGCAGTTTTACCGGATTGGACTCCGCCACCTTGCGGTCCCCTACACATCCCTCGATTCGTACGTACACGCGAGATTAACCAGCTGGTAGAGGTCGCGAATTGCAGATTTATGACGCGGCAAGGACGAACATTGGCGGGGATCGGGGCGCCGTGATCGGGACATCCTTTTGTCCCATTCAATAAGGGTCGAACCCCAGCGCCACTTCGACCTTAAGGGAATCCGGCAAAGCCGCGGGGATGTGCGGCAGCGGCTGGGCGCGTCGAATGGTATCGATCGCCGCCTGGTCAAGGGCCGGCTGACCCGAACTGGTCCCGACCCACACGGCGAGCACGCTGCCGTCCCGCCTCATCGAAAAAACGGTGAGAACCGTGCCCTGCAAATGTTGGCGCTCGGCCGCCCGCGGATAGCGCTGGAAATGCGAGATATGGCGCAGCAGTTCGTTCCTGAATGTCTCCTTGACGGAATTCGGCACGGGATCTGCCGTGGCTTTCAGGCTGGCGCTCGGGACCGCGGGTTCGGATGGTGCGGGTTCTTCGGCCGGGAGCGCCGCAACCGCCTGGTTCGAGATGCTGGCGGGTGTTTCCGTGCGGTCATTCGCGGGGCTTGGCGGGGCAACCGTTGCCGATTGCGGGGCCTGATTGACAGGTATTGACAGTGGGTCTGAGCGTGGCAGGAGATGGACTGCAACGAGCGTGGCCTGCTCCGGCGTGCTGCCCGCAGCATCGGGTCGCAGCTTGAACCAATACACTCCACCCACGAAGAGAATGCCGACGATCGTCGGCAGCAGCAGCAGCCGCAGCATCGCCGCGCTCGACGAGGCGCCAGGCGTGTCGTCGGTCACCAGCGACTTCATTTCGAGGTGCTGACCGCGACGCCTACGCGGATTGGCAGCGGCGCCCCCGCCGGCGTCGGCCGGCTTATGGTCAAACCCTGAAGCGTGGTGGTGATGGCGAGATCACGCAGTTCGTCTCCAGTCGGGCGTAGCAATGCGGCCTTGCGGATCCTGCGTGTTGAGTCGATCCACAAATCCAGAACGGCGCGATAGTTGCCTGTTGCACTGTGGGGATTCTGCTGTAGCGCTCGCTGGATCTCGGTGCGCACGGCGTCGCTGTAATCGGCAAACCGCTCCAGATCACTGGTTTGAAGCGCAGCGCGCACGCGCAGCTCGCCGAGCGAAAGGTCCGCGCCGCTCAGCGGTTCGACTGGAGGCACGTCCTGTTCGACAGGTATCGGAGCAACCAGCGTGATGGCGTCCGCACCAACATGACGCACTTGGAGATCCGTGTTGCCAAGCAGGCGCCTCAGGGCCTCTTCCGGCGTGAGAGGACCTTGCACGGCGACCGATTGGTGGCCAGCAGCTGACCGGGTGTCGTAGAGCACCTGGACTCCTACCCGACGGCTATAGGTATGCAGGGCGTTGGAAAGCGGCTGGGCGGGAATGTTGAACGTGATCGGCTCGGTCGCCGACGGCGGCTCTGGTTCGGCGGCCCGAGCCGCGAGGACGAGCGCAAGGGCCGAGGCCACAAGCACAGCCCCCGCGGGCTTGAAGAAACCGGCGCGGCTCGGTCTAGCCGCGGTGATGGCGGTATCCAGTGGCGAGTCCTGCGCCGACATTCGGTCAGTTCATTCCTGAGGCCGTGGTTGGGAATTTCCCGAAGCGTTATTCGGCTCAAATCAGGAACTTGATACAGCGCTTTTATGACGGATATCTATCAGATCCTAGCGGTGTCCGAGCGGAGGCGTGAAAACCGGAGGCGGAGGACGATACGGGAAGGCGGAATGACCGAAATTCTTGCCGTATTGCTGCTGCACCCCGGGAATGTTGATGATGCCGATCCTCGGGTCTGGCGACGTTGCATCGAACGGGGGCGTGTTAAACGTCGGGTTGACCTGATCCACCTTTCGTTTGAGCTCGCGGTTCAATCGCTCGAGCGACTTGGCATCGCCCTCCTTGTCGCTCGCGCCAGCACCGCCCTGATTGTTGGTCCCCGCGCCTTTCGGCAAAGCTGATGGCGGTCGGACTTGGATTTCAGGAAGCAAAGTGCTTTCGGGAGGAGCCGGCCCTACCTGCGCCCGGGCGGCGAGCACAGGCGCAAGGGTCAACAGGACCGCAGTTGCAATTGCGTAGGTGCGCCCGCCGAAGCCTCTCCGCATCATCGTCCTGCCCGCACTTGTATGACCAGCGTGCTCAGCTGTCGGTTAAGCGCGGCCAGATTGATGCGGCCGACACCAGTCGTCCCGATGCATCGCTTCCGGCAGCCATTTCCCGCCTCTCCAAAGGTCGCCACCGGCACGGCGCCCGTCACATGAAACCCGCGGGCTGTGAGCTTGCTGCGCACGGCGATGCAATAGTCGACGGAGCGGTACGAGAAGCGCGTCTCGCCGTGGCCGGCACGGTATTTCATCACCGCGGTGCAGAGGTCGCCCCCGGCAAGCCTCCAAGCCTGCGCGAGGTATCTCACACCGTAGTGGATGTTTGTCGCAGGCGCGGCGAGATCCGCATTGGAGCCGGCAAAGCCGAGCATGCGCGCCGTCGATGGCAGTATCTGCATCAAACCGATCTCGCCCACGCCACCGATCGCCGCCGGGTTGTAGCCGCTCTCCACAGCCATCACCGCCTCCGCAATCTCCGGCGCGAGACCTTCGCGCCTCGCTTCGGTCTCGATCAGCGCGCGATAGCTCCCCGGGCCGTCGCTGCGCGTCAAAGGCAGAGCAACTTTGCCGGTCTGGTCGGACGTGTCCCTTCCGGCGCTCGATCCGGCGCCGGCGGTCGCGTCGTCGGGGTGGTCAGGAGAGATCGCGGCGAGTTGGGCATCGGGTGCAGCCGATGACGGCGCCTGTTCCGCCGTCGCAACAGCTGGCAAGAAGATCGCGCACCCGAGGATGAGCGCCGCGAGGGCAATCTGCGGCCGTCTCATATCACTTGTCTCCAGCCGCCGGCTCGCTCGGCCGAACTGACAGTCGCAGCCGCAACGGCTGAAGCATGTCCTGCGGCGGTGCGCCGACGTTTCCGTGCATCAGCAGCGTACGCAGATGAACCGCCATCTCTTTATCGTCGAGTTGATCGAACTCGAGACGCTCGATGTCGCCGTCTGACAGGATCCATATGCTGGCGACGAACGGCCTGTTTGTTCCAGTGCCAAGCCGCGCCACATAATCTCGAAGCTCGCGAGCATCGGTGTCCTCGCCGGCCAGCCGCGTTTCCAAGTGGCTCTGCACGCGCCGAGCAAATACTTGCCACGCCGCCGGTGCTGTTGCGGCTGGCCGATAGCCGGACTCCTGGGCTGCAGCACCCGAGTGCGCCGTGCCGACCGCAGCCACCAGTCCGCTCGCTAGACGCAGCGAACGCGCGATCCGGCTCAACCAGCCGGCGTGGCGATCGTTATTGACGTTTGCGTCGGCGTTCATCGTCGTTGTCCTGATCGGAGCGTTGTGATCCGCCATACCCGATGATCTCGACGATCCCGACAGAGAGCTGCCCGTTGTTGCTGGGCTGATTGGAGGCTTGGCGCAAGCGCCAAGCGATCGGATGCAGCTTCTGATGTCATGCCCGCACTTCGAGGTCAGTTACTGAACCGTCACCGCAGCGACTGGGCTGGAGGGCGCCTGCTGCGGATCGGCGGCGTGCGATGCGACGGGTGTGTTGTTGGCATTGGCTCGCGGTGACCTTAGGCAATTCCGTGCGCAGATAAGCGATTAGTTGTTGCACGAGGTGATCCCAGATCTCGACCTGGGCACGCAGGTGGTTCGGCGCGACGCCGCCGGCGACGGACAGATCGAGCGAGAGCACCAGGAAAGGATAGCTGAGCTGCAAGCGCGCAAAGCGGCGCGTCGCGTTCCAGTGGTTGACGAGATCAAGCGGCAATTCGCCCTGCACCTGGAGGACGGCCAGGAACGCGACGTCGAGAAACTCGTCACCGGCATCGATAAAGCGATTGCCGGGCTGGATGTCGAACGCGAGCCCATTGGTTGCCGAGCGCAGATACTTCATGTTGGTGACCGGGTCGGTGACCGTTTCGACCCTGTAGCCGGCCGTCTGAATGATCTCGCGCAGGTTATCGAGCGTAAGCCGGGTAATCGTGGTGTCGGACATGACAGGCTCCGTGCGAGGGTTGAGGTTCAGGAATGGGTCAGTGGATACAGGTCGACGGTTGCAGCGGTTCGGCAGGTGGCGTAGCGGCGTGGCTTGCGAGATCTATCGACTGGGCGCGCGTCGTAGCGAGCGGCTGAGAGGACGACGCTAAGCTTTGCTCAGTCGCCGTGGGCTGCGGTGCCGCGCAGTGGGGCGATGGGTGCGGATCTGTACCGGGGATTATTTGCGCCAACTCGGGGAGAACGCCGTTCAACAGACAATCGCAGGCGGCCGTGGTGATGTGCCGATGACGGTGGGTCACGCGAGCGATCGCCGCGGAACGCTCGCGGGCACCCGCCGCGCGGGAGCTGGCGATCCCGCTTCGGCCGGCGGCCAGATCGCCGAGGAAACTCGCTTCGATCCGCAGCACCGGTGGGTCGATATCGTGGCCGGCTTCGTCATGAACCGGCAGCTCGTGCAACGTCGCGCGCATATCCGTGATCAGCAGCCGCAGATGCTGGTAGATAGCGTCGCTGTGCGGCAGCAGCTCTTCGATCAGCACACCGCTCCCCAGCAGCAGGTCCGCTTCGATCGCGATGCTCAGCCGAATTGGCCCGATGGGCGCTGGAAGCACCTTGCGGATCTGCCAGGAGCGGACGCCGCTCGCTGAATCTTCGCCGCCGTTGATCACGATGCTGCAGCGGACGGTCAAGCACGTCACACCGTCGGCGTTCGTTGCGATCAGGTCGCCAAACTGCACCAGCACCCTGCATCCCGCAGCGAGATGCGCTGTGCTGCAGAGAAGACCCGGGTTGCTGGAGTAGCCACAAGCGTCGAGCACCGCGCTCACGTGGTCGGCAGTCAGCCTGAGTGCAGGCGCCAATGGCGGATGGGACGGAGCAATCGGCATCAGGACTTTACCTTGCAGACCCAACCTGACCGTTGAGCAGAGACGACAGCGCAAGCTCGTTGACGACCGGTGGATTTTGCTTGAGCAGGTCGGCCAGATAGGCGCGCCGCAGCATGGCCGCACGTTCGGATCGCATCTGCTGCACCAGTTGGTCGCGCACTTCGGGCAGCGTGCGCGTGTAGGACGCCTTCGTGTCGATCAGCTTGAGGATGTGCCAGCCATCGTCGAGCCGAACTGGTTCGGACACAGCACCCTTGGAGAGTCCAATGATCTGGGTGCGGATTTCTGGACGGAGCTGGGTTTCCGCGAGCCACCCAAGGTCCCCGCCGTTCTTGGCGCCGGTTTCGCCGGCGACTGCGCCGAAATCAGCCCCTGGCGCCTTCAGCTGGCGCTGAACCTCATCGACGCTCTTGCGCGCCTTGTCGTCAGCGGCCTTATCGGCAGCGTCCTTCGGGCTTGCGATGAAGATCTGCGCGAGCTGGAATTGTCGCGGCATCACCATAGCGGTACGGTTGGCATCATACGTTGCCTGTAGCTCGTCATCGCTCGGGTAGTTGGCGGGCGGCGCCGAGACGGCCTCCAGGTAGAGCTCCACGAGTGCGCTCTGCCGCACCCGCTCGAGCTGCGCCGCCACGCCCGGCTGCTGGTCCCACTTTTTGGCCAGCACTTCCTGCAGAACAAGCCGGTTGGCGAGCAACATGCGGACCGCCTGGCTCAGGAGTGCCGGATCTTGCGCGAGAGCCGCCTGTTCGCGAGGACCCAGAGCCGCCACATAGGCGCGGATGTCATCGCCGGAGAGATTGGCATCGCCGACGCGCGCCACCACGTCACCGTTGCCGGTCTTTGCGGGTGCCGGGTCCTGCGCCGCCGGCGCGACTGCGGCCGCAGCGGACGGCGCTTGTGCCGGCTTCGACTTGGCGGGCGCAGCGTGTGCCGGACGCGGCGCCGCAGGCGCCGTCTGGGCCAAGCCCTCAGCCCCCAGCGAGAAGAGCGCCAGCGCCGTCGCCGCTATGGAGACCGACTTGCTGGATTTGATGGAAACGGACTTGCTGGATTTACTGCTTATGGCCGCGTTCATGGGGTCACCTTCTGATCGAGCATCTTGTCGCGGGTGTCCTGAATGGTGTTCTGGATTTCGACACGGCGCAGACCGACCACCGGCTCGCGGCCGAGGATCATGTCGCCGATCGTCACCTCTTGATAACGTTGCAACAGCTCACGGCCGGCCTTGAGCAGCTGACCGTTCTTTGCGACGCAGCCCTTGGTGCTGGCCTTGTAGGTGTTGGCCTCGCCCTCGAACTTGGCGCGTTCGGCATCTTTGCTACGGGCGACGGTAGCGGCCTGTTCGTAGGCCGCTTTCCATTTCTCGAGCGTTTCGTCCCGCTCGGTGAGACGCTTGTTGAACTCCTCGACCGCCTCGCGCTGCTCCTTGCGAATCTCCCGGACCTCGGCCTTCGCCGCATCGACCTGCGCCTTGGCTGCCGCCCTCTCGCGGTCGAAACCGGCGACCTTGGCCTGCAGCGCGGTGCGTTCGTCCTCGAGCTGACGCAATTGGGCGGTCGTGCTGCGCAAGGCCTCGCGCAGGCGATCGGCGTCACTGTCGGCATGCGCTGCCTGCGACAGCATTGTCGCGCAGACCGAGGCGAACAGAGCACGACTGACTATGCGTGTCATGATCAGAACTTCGCGTTGAGGTCGGCTTGCAGCACATCCACGGCATACGGGGAGCCGGAGATGTTGTTGGCGCTCATCCAGCGCAACGTCATCCAGACGTTCTCGCTGAGGCCCAGGTTTCCACCGACGAAATAACCCTTGAGGTTGGTGCCGCCGAGACCGAAGTCGGAATCGACGAACGCGTCAATGGTCGCATCCGATTGCAGATACTTGTACCCGGCATACACGTTCCAATCCCAAAGATGCCTGACCTCCGGGGTTCCGACCGTGACCCGGGTGAGCCAGCCCATATTGCCGCCGTTGTAAGTGCCCGGCGAGTTGCCAATCGTCGGTCCGAAGTTGTTGACCGCGACCTGGCTGATGAAGTTGCGATCGAACGCCGAGTTCCAGACATACTCGCCGTCGAGAACGATATGGGTCGGATGAAAGGAGCCGAGGTCGAGCTGAGCGCTGCCGACGACCGGCCGAAACGCGCTCGCCAAACCGAAATACTGGAATTGGTTGATCGCTCCGTAATTGTTGAAGGCATCGGGGATGATGTTGCGCAGCGTCCGGTAGGTGTTGCCCTTTTGCGCGAACGACGGGCGTGTGATGTCAGTGTCGCAGACATCCGATGCATTTCGTACCGAACAGGGACTGGACCACTGGCCCTGGACGTTGTCGAAATCGTAGTACGCCACCGCCATACGCAGACTGGATCGCGGCTCGAACCAGTAGCCAAATCCAAGCCTGTCCGCCGAACAGCCACTTGTCGTGGCTCGCAATTTTGTATGGCAGACCGGCGTTTGGATCGCCGGGGCTCGCGCCGGCTGGACCCAGATTGATGCCGGCATTGAAGTCCGTGTTGTAGATCGGAAACGCACCGGCAACGGCGAATGGTGTGAAGTTCTGGGTGACGTCATGTTTGGCCTGGATGGCGACACCGTCAAATCCGAGCTCGCGATACCAGAACAAATCCGTCGGCGACCAGAACGGGTTGTCGAAGCGGCCGGCCGAGACCACAAGGTCATCGAAGCGCGAATATTTGATGAAAGCCCGGTCGAGCCACACTGCGTATTTGGAGAAGTTCCCGCCGCTATAGCCCAAGGTCTGGTTGGTGGAGACCGGCGAATTGTTCTCGCCGGTGGCGATGCGTATTCCCGCCGCGAAGCCGTTCGTCAGGTCGGCATCCATGCCCAGCCGGGCACGAAGCCGGAACTGCTCGCGGTTCTGGGAGGTGTCGTAGGTCGGCGGCCAATACGGATTGCAGCCGGCGCCCAGGCAGTTATCAAACGGAGGCCCGGTGTTGATCGCGTTGAAGTTAACGGTGCCGGCGGGATCATTGCCTTTGGGAAAGAAGCTACCCTGATAGCGCAAACGCAGATCGCCGTAGAAATGGATGCGCTGCGCCCACTCCGGATAGAGGCCGGGCGACGCCCAGTTCTCTTGCTCCGCCTTTGCCATGACCTCCTTTTTGATGTCCTCGCGCAACTGCCGTTTGACGATTTCCGGCACGTAGGTGACATGCCTGGTTCCGGGAGGATTGGCCGCAGCGCTCGCCGCCGTCGCCGCTTTGGCCGCTTCATCGGCCTTGCTGGTCGCGTCCTTGGCGGCCTGCTGCGAGATATAGGCCTCGTCCTCGGCCTGCTTGATCAAGCCCTTGGCTTCGTCCTCGCTCAGAATTTTGCGCTTCACCATCAGGTTGAGGAGGTTGACGGTCGCGTTCGGCGACGTCGGTTTGGTTTGCGTGATGGCAGGCTTCTTCGCATCAGCCTTCTTCGCCGCCACGCCCCACTGATCGCCGGCACTTTGACCGAGCGCCGGTGCGGCGCACAGCAGCGCGCATAGCGAAACCGCGGGCGGCAAGCTGCGCCGGCGCGCTATTGAATTCATGACGAACATAGGTCCCCACTCCTTTTTGCGTCATATCCGTTGTGCAAGTCACCTCAGCCCGGACGGCGCGCAGTGACGCGCGCCACCATCGGCATCGGCATGTCTTTGGGCGGCGGCTCGCGCAGCACCAGGCCGCCGAACACCTCGTTGCGAATGACGGCATCAAGCTCAGCATCGCCTGTCGAGGAGACCTGAACCCGGCTCACCCGGCCCGTGGGTTCCACCCACAATCGGACCTGCACCTGCATGACCGCGTTGCGGGTTCGACCATTGGCGCGCAGCGCCGCTTCGATTTGTGACTGAACGATTGAGGCGTACCAGCCCCAGCGGCTGCCACCCCCGCCTCCTCCGCCGTATGGACTGCCGCCGGGCTTGCCGCCGAGGTTGAAGAGGTCGCCAGGGCCCGTCGGCTTGGCGTCGAGCGACAGTGGTCCTGGCGGCTCCTCGTTCTTGGCGTTCTTGGGCTCGTTCTTCGGCTGCTCGACCGGCTTGTCTTCCTTGAATTCGGGCTCCGCCATCTTCGGCTGCTCGATCATCTTCTGCTCGGGCAGCTTTTGCGGCGGCGGCGGTGGTGGTGGCGTGATGTTGACGATCGTTATCTCGCGCACCTGCCGCGGCGCCGGCATGTCATCGTGGCCGATCAACAAATAAAGCGCACCGGCGAAGAGTAGCGCGATCACCACAAGCGCTGCGCCGTAGCGCACATAAGGGCTGTGCAACCGCGCACGCAGACCTGTCACGGGCGCTGCGGCCGGCTGTTGCGGCAGTTCCCGATCGTGGGGGCCCTTGCGCAAGGCCGGTGTATGAGGGACGGGCGGTTGCATGGCGTCGCACCGGGTCACTTCACCAATGGCTTGGTGGCGAGTCCGACCTGGTTGAGGCCGATGCGGCCCAACAGGTCGAGCACGTCCATCACGCTCTGGTATTGCGCCTGCGCGTCACCGCGCAGCACGACTGGAAAATCGGGCGTCAGCGCCTTCTGCTGCACCAGGCGTTGTTCGAGCTCGGGCAGCGTCACCGGAATGGTGTCGAGAAAGATCTTGCCGTCATTGGCGACCGTGATCGCCTTCGTCGTCTGCGTCGCCAGCGAAGGCGCGGCCGAGGCCTTCGGCAGATTGACTTTCTGGCCCTGCACCGTCGCCGTGGTCATGATGATGAAGATCACCAGCAACACGTAGGCAAGATCCAACATCGGCGTGATGTTGATGTCGTCGTATGGTTTGGAGTCGTCCTGGATCTGCATCGCCGTTACTCCGCGGCAATGCGATGTTCGATCGGATCGGGACGATCCGAGGAATAGAACTCCGCCATCTTCGTCACGAACTCGTCGACGAAGACCTGGATGTCCGAGCTCAGATTTTTGATCTTGGAGATGAGATAGTTGTAACCGAACAGCGCCGGTATCGCGACGCCGAGGCCGGCAACCGTCGCGACCAGCGCGGCCGCGATGCCGGGCGCAATCGCATTGACGTTGACGTCGCCCGACGCCGCGATTGCCGCGAACGTGATCATGACGCCGACCACGGTGCCGAGCAGGCCGAGGAAGGGACCGCCCGAGATCGCGATCGTCAGGATGACCATCAGCCGGTTCAGGCGCTGGAGCTCCTTGACCACGCCGCTGTCGAGCGCGGCGCGGATCGCAGCGATCGATGCCCCCGACAGTATCACTGCGCGGCCACCGTTGCGGGCGAAGCGATGCCGGATTTCCTCAGCCCCGATGTGGTAGATCCGATAAAGTGAGGACGACTTCAGCACTTTCGCGTCGGCAGGGGCGAGCCGGCCGCCGAGGCTCGCGACCTCGGCATCCTGGCCGCTGTCCAGCACCGTGAGATCATCCGCGACCTCGCGGAAGCTCTTCATGAATACCGCATTGGCCTTGGCCTGACGGTTGAGGTAGGTCGCGCGGTCGACCATCACCACCCAACTCAGCGCCGCCATGACCACCAGGAGGCCGATCACGACCCAGCCATCCAGCGTCACCGATTTCAGGATCACCGCAAAGTAACCGGACAGCCAGCTGGCGGTTTCCTCGTCGACGCTGAAGGAGATGAGCTTGGCCTGATCCGGCCCCTGCCCGATCGCGGCGAACTTGATGAAGCCCGCCGGCGTTGCGACCTTCGCGATCTGCAGCTCGTCGATATCGCCGATGAAACCCGCCATGGCCGGAACGGACGCGGCGGCCGCCGCCGCGTCAGGACCAGGTGCCGCCGTGGCATCAGAGCCAGGGGCCGCCGTCCCGCCGTCCGCAGGCTGGGCGGGTGCGGCCGCCGGAGCCGGACTGGGGGCCGATGTGTCGCCTCCGATCAGGGCCGCTGTGTTGAGAGCAGGTAGCGACGCGGCCACGGAGGCATACGGGCTGCCATCAAGGCTGAGCGTCACCTGGCCGTTATTGGCCACCACGGCCAGATGATGCCAGCCACCCGGCTGCACCGCCGCGCCAGCACCGCTCCGCTGAGCGGTCCCGGCATTGGTCACCTCGACGAACGGCGCCCCGTTGTCGATACCGATCACGAGCGCGTTGCCGGTGGCGGGATCGCGACGGCTGTACAGCGCGGCATTGGCTTGCGCCGCGGATGGCTTGATCCACATCGACAGCGCGAACGGCGCCCCGGCAGCCTGTGTCAGCAACGGCGACGCCGGGAGTGTCAGGGGCGATTGACCGGTCAAACGCAGGCCGGTGCCGATAATCGATCCCTCAGCCGGCTGGCCGGCGCTCTGCGCGTTATTGGCCCACACCGACGAGTTCGATGGCTGGCGTGCCGCGCTCGTTGAAGTGATAGACCAGCAGCGTGTCCGGATCGTAGGTACCCTTGGCATCCGCTGCGCTGGAAGATTTCTTGTTGCCGTAATAGAGCCAGATCTCGGTCTTGGCGCCCGCCTGCACGTTCGGCACCGAAACCCAGATCAACGCTTCGCTGAGAAGCGCATCGTACTTCTCGAGGTGATATTTCAGCGGCGTCTTGTCGTCGCCGGCAACGAACCGCAAATCGCTGCCGTCATCCTTGGCCGAAGCGAAGCGGAAGTTGCCGGTGTGAAGACGGATCAGGACCGGTGTCGTCCCGATGGCATCCGTGATGTTGGCGCCCGTCGCACTCGCATCAATCGTGATCTTTTTGCGCAGTGACCACTCATCGTTCCACCAGGCCTTTGCCGGCGACGGCAGCATGGCCATTGCCGCAATGAGCCCGACCAGCAGAGCAGACATCCGCTTGGCGACCGTGCCGCGACGTTCAATTTCGCGCGCTGTGCGCATGTGACTCGACCCCATTGTCATCAGAACTCGCCCCAGACCCTGAAATTCAAGTGTGGATCGCGGGCTGTCGTGTAGGTTTGAGTGATCATCGGCACCGAACAGGCGACCATGCCGTTGACGTAATCGAACACTTTGAAGCGGGTCCCGACGCCGTAGCTCCACAGATCGAACCTCGACTGCTGCTCCGGGAGCGGGCGCAGCACGGTTGCCCGGCCCGCGTCCGCAAAAGCAAAGAACCGCCAAGTGTTGAAGGCGGTGTAGCTCGGAGCGGTTAGCCCGCTTTGCGCCCACGCGTCCTTGACCTGCTTCTGCAGCATCGCCCCGATATCCGGGCTGCGCAGTTCGACATTGCCGACCATGCCGTCGTCACCGAGCACTTCGGATTCGAGATAGCCGCGAACCGTATCGAGGCCGCCGATGCTGAATTCCTCACTCGAGACCAGCGGCCCGTCCGCGATCTGTCCCTGCATTTTGGCCCAAAGCTGAAAGCCTTCCGGCAGCTCTTGGGTGTGCGAGACATCGGCGTTGAAATGCGTGAAGCTCGGCGAAGCTTGGTAGCGTTTGGCGTCGAACTGGTCCCAATCGCTGCTGAGCGGCCGCGTGTTGTAAGTGATGGCGGCGTTGAACTGGGTCGTCGATTTTTCGCCCTGGAACGTCGCACCATAGTTTGCGACGAGCGGATAATATGTGACCGGCGAGGCGAAGCCGTTGCTCGAGAGTGTCACCAGTTGGTCGAAGTGCTTGTAATCACCGCCGACCGACAGCGTGTGAAAGAGGTTTTCGCGCGACGGCAGCGTCACCACGGCGCGCGCGCCGACGATTTGGCCGGGGCCGACAATGTTGGTGCCGCCGACCGTTGCGACATCGCTGTTTGATTGCACGCCGTAAGCGAGAAAGCTCAACCAGTCGACATTCGGGATACGCGCGAGATAAGAGCCGGAAAATACGATCGCATCCGCAGGCCGCTCCGGAGCCACCTGATAGGTGAAACTCAGTGAGTGACCTTCTTGCCAGAGATTGTCGTAGTGCACGGTGCCGATAAACCGCAGTGGCGTCGTGCTCGGAGACTGGCGATTGTTGAGCTCGACGCTCGCATGGATTGGCGCAGTGTCCTCGACGTTGAGATCAACATCGACCGTACCCGGCGTGACCCCGGCCCGTAGTGCCGGTGTGATCCGCCGGTCCGGCCATTGGTTCAGCGCGACGATATCTTTCGTCACGTCATTGAAGTTGGGGACCGTTCCCTCTTTCAGAGAGGCGGCGCGATCTTTGATCTTGTCGAGATCGAAGTAGCGCGAGTTCTTCACCCGTACGCGACCAACCGTCAGCTCCGAAACCTTCAGCGTGATGACTTTGCGCTGTGCGTTCTGCTCCGGCACCGAAACACTGACGGCCTGAAAACCCTTGTCATGATAGGCCTTCTCGAGTGCCGCCCGCGCCTTCTCGACGTCGTCGGGGCTTTTGTTCGGCCCGAGGAATGGGTAGATCGCCTCCTCGATTTCGACCTGAGACAGCTTGTTCGCGCCCTCAACGGCAAAATCGTCAATATCAAACCGCTGGGCAGGTGCCGGCTTTTGGGCCGATGCGGTCGATGCCGCACCTTCAGTCTGCGCGGGCTTGGCCGCGTCGGCAGCTTTAGCCTGATGCAGCGGCTTGGTGGCCGCGGCCTCCGCCAGGGCAAAGGACGGCGCAGCGACGCCGGCCATGAGCGCACCGATCGATACGCTTAGGCAAAGCAATTCCCTAGCCGCGGACCTGAATCCGCAACCGATTTCATCACGACGATATCCCACGACCACCCCGCCGATGCGTCAGCGCTGCGGCCCCCTCCGCATGCAAATCCTGACGCTTGATTAAGAGACAATCCGGCGGTGCGAAATCGGCAATCTTCTTCTGAACTTTTGCTGCCCGCAGACCGCACAGGAGCGAACAGCGGCCTGCTCGTCACAGGAACTTCAAATCAAAAACCTTACTGGAATCATATATTTTGCTAAGGTGGTGCAATGATTCCGAAGTGCGCTCGTGGCAGTTGCCGCGTGGTTGGGCGAACGTCGGAATTGGCACCTGAATTTAATGCGACGCTGGCCCGCTCGGTCCGCCGTCCGGGTGCACCTCGGCAGCCATCAGCCCCTTCGGGCCCGGCCCGTGACGCACCAGCACGGTCTGTCCCGGCCGCAGCTCGGTCAGGCCGAAGCGGCGCAAAGTCTCCATGTGCACGAAGATATCGGCCGTCCCCTCGCCGCGCGTGAGGAACCCGAAGCCGCGCAGGCGATTGAACCATTTGACTTGCGCACGCTCGAGGCCGCTGTTCGGCACCACGGTGACATGCGTGCGCGACGGCGTCTGCGCCGGATGAATGGCGGTCGACTCGTCCATCGAGAGAATGCGGAACGCCTGCATTCCCTTCGGCCGCTGCAACGCTTCGCAGACGATGCGCGCGCCTTCATATGCTGTTTGAAAGCCGTCGCGGCGCAAGCACGTCACGTGCAGCAACACGTCGGGCTGACCGTTGTCGGGGACGATGAACCCGAACCCCTTGGCGACGTCGAACCATTTGATGACGCCGCTGATCTCCACGACGGACTGAGCTTCGTCAACGAACTCGGCCGGAACGGCGAGGGAAATTCCGAGCATATCCTGCTCTCTGTACTCTGGGTTCTTCAACCCCGACCCTTTCGGGCCCATACCATTCGCGCTCATGCTCCGCGCGCCCGCATCATCCAGGCGCCTCTTGTCGGGCGCTTAAACGAATCGCACAAGAAAGAATAACATCGATGTGAGTATGGAAAAGTATTATTCGGCATCTGGCAATGTTGTTGTTCGAGCCTGTGCACATCTTTGCCAAAAGCACTGTCTACACAGCTGGATGATTCGGTTTTGCGGCATGGCGGAAACCCGCGGCGCGCGGACCGCACGGTGACCTGCGCACAGCTTATCGGGTCCTGCGTTGCCGTGAAGCGCGCGGAGGTGAGTCGAATTGACTCACCTCGAGAACGGAACTCAATGCGCGATGAACGGCGCGAGCACGCTGCCGATGTCGGCTTTGATAACAAGATCGGCGATGTCGTCGAAGTCGGTCGGCTCGCGATTGATGATCACAAGCTTGGCGCCGTTGCGTTTCGCCATCAGCGGAAAGCCGGCGGCGGGCCAAACCACCAGCGATGAGCCGATGGCGAGAAAGAGATCGCACGCGAGCGTCAACTCCTCGGCGCGCCGCATCGCGATGGCCGGCATGGATTGTCCGAACGCGATCGTCGCCGTCTTGATGTAGCCGTCGCACACCGTGCATTCGGGCGCGCGGCCGGATTGTTCGAAGCTTGCCCGCACCCAGGAGAGCTCGTAGCGCTTGCCGCAATCGAGACACGTCGCGTAGCTCGTATTGCCGTGCAGCTCGATCACCTTGTCGGCCGGGATGCCGGACGCCTGATGCAGATTGTCGATATTCTGCGTCACGAGGCCGGGCGCCTTGCCGGCGTGATAGAGCGAGGCGAGCGCCCGGTGGCCACGCCCGGGTTTGGCATGGGACAGCGTCTCGTCCATCGCAAAGCGGCGGCGCCAGGTCTCGTCACGCGCCTCCTGGTTCGCCATGAAATCATCGAACGGGATTGGCGCGTGCTTGGTCCAAAGCCCGCCGGGTGAACGAAAATCCGGGATCCCGCATTCGGTCGAGATCCCGGCGCCGGTGAACGGCACGATGCAGCGCGCCTCGCTGAACAGTTCGCCCAACGCGGCGCTCGCTTGCTCGACATCTTGCGCCATCATGATTGCGGTCCGATGTTATGGCGGCCTGCGGCAACCCAAACGAGGTCTTCATGCGATATCTGCATACAATGCTGCGCGTACGCAATCTCGACGCGGCGCTTGATTTCTATTGCAACAAGCTCGGCCTGCAAGAGTTCGCGGCGGGTCGACAGCGAGAAGGGCCGCTTCACCCTCGTGTTCCTGGCCGCGCCCGAGGACAAGACGCTGGTCGCGGACTCCACAGCCGCCGGCCGCCCTGCCCCGCTGGTCGAACTCACTTACAACTGGGACACCGAAGATTATGGCGAGGCCCGCTATTTCGGCCATCTCGCCTACGAGGTCGACGATATCTACGCGACCTGCGAGCGGCTGATGAAGGCCGGCGTCACCATTAACCGGCCACCGCGCGACGGCCAGATGGCGTTCGTGCGCTCGCCCGACAAGCAATCGATCGAGCTGTTGCAGAAGGGTGCGGCCCTACCCCCGAAGGAACCCTGGACGTCGATGCCGAATACCGGGCACTGGTAAGGCCACGGCGGGCCCAATCCCGAAAACCCGCGTGGACCCGCCATGCCTCGCAAATTGACCCGCTTTCGCTGACCCGGGTGCGTTCTCGAGCCTGCCGTGTTGCCGGGTGCGATAAAGCCCTCTATAAGCCCGGCACTCCCGTGCGCCCTTCGTCTAGCGGTCCAGGACGCCGCCCTTTCACGGCGGAAACACGGGTTCGATTCCCGTAGGGCGCGCCAATAATTTCAATGACTTAGCATCCGTCGTCCTATCCGTGTCCAAGGAATGTCCAATATCGGGGGGGCGACATGGAGCCTGCCGAAAAACTAAGATGCGATTTGTGTGGCGCCATCGCTGAGCTGGACGCGAGCGGTGAAGAGGTCACGCGCCCGAGATACAAGAGCGTTTGTCCCGAGAATTCATAAGCACCTTCTCAGCGGCTCCGCAGAAAACATCGATTGTGCTCATTTCGGGCCGATCGTCAGGCGGGAAATTTATCGGCTGCAGCGAAGCAACAAGTCGGGGTCATGAGGAGAAGTGATGCCCCGCTGGAAGTGACGCTGTTTGGGAAGCAAGGTCATCGCTATGGGACGATCGAAGCACGCGACGGCCGCGAGGCGGACCGCGAAGACTGCGGCGGAGTTCCAGCGTGATCCGCGCTCCGAAATGTCCCGGAGCCCCACAGCAAGCGAGCCAAATTCTTTAGGATTTACCAAGTAGTGGCGTGACCGTCGGCGCCTCCCGTAAGGCGCGTATTGGCTCGCCGAATGGTCACTTACGGTCCGACGCGAGTATCTGAGATGCAGCAGCCATGCGGATAAAAGCACCGAAAAGGCGAATATTGGAAAACCCATGGCGGGCCACAGCAGGCTTCGGACATCACGGTCCCTAAGGTTTTCATAAATGAAAAAGACGTCGCCCGCTGTTATCAAGAGGCTGACGACGAGCGCGGTGCATACTGCCACGTCGGGTGGCGGGAAGGTATGGTGCGGAGGAGCGGGTTGGACGCCCCGGGCTAGCAATTAAGAACAGCGCTGATTCTCGCACTGATCTCACCTATCAGTGTTTCATGCCCCGGGATTGGCTTCTCGGTAATGTTCAAGCTGCCGCTCGGGAGCAATCTGACAAGAACCTGCCCAACAGGAGAGTGCCGAGCAATTCCGGATGTTTCTTCGGCCTTCGAGTGGGACACGTCTATTGTCCGAACGGCTCCCTGATGACCCTCATCCAGCCAAGGCACGTTTCGAAAACTAACCCCGAACCCGGTTTCCAGATCTGCGATCAACTTCGCGATCCGCTTATCGATCTCCCGGGTCCACATCTGGAACCTCCTTTCCGATAACTGCACAAATGGCCGCCCCGCGATTAGGGCTTTTGTTACACGGGCCAGTTCGTAGGCGTAGAATATGCAAAAGGCCTGCGCGGGATTGGCCGGCAAGCCTTGTTACATGGACTGCTGGCTCAAGGCCAGTTCCGTCCCTTGGTATAGCAACATTCTCATCGGTGTATGGTTCCGACAAGACATCCGGCTCGCTCGCCAATCATCACGATTGGAAACGAACCGTGCGTTTGCCGCCAGGCGCCGACGAACACTTTCTCACTGTTTGATAACTATCTGTTGCAGCTCAGTATGAGACGTTCCAATTGCTCTGGAAACTCTCAGCTGTCGATGTGACGGATGCGGCCGCGGCATGGTATCTGGTAACGGTATGTGCGGCAGCGACAGAGACAGTCCCCAAAACGAGAGCGGCGGTGAGAATGCTAAAATACTTATTCATGATATATCCCTTGTTGCGAATTAGACAGATGGTGCGCTGCAAACGAATAACAAGTACGTCCCTTCTCAACAGATCGTTATGCCACAGCGCGCGGGGGTAATCAGTTTTCCACCCGTGCGGTCTTGAGATTGATGACCGATGGGTATCGCATCGGTCATCAAACGGCAGATCGCCGGGCAGTGCTCTCGCCTGCGCCGTCTATCCGCGGCAAGGTCTTCGGGACGACATCGTCGGCAACATCGATGATCATCGCGAGCGCGACCGCCTGATCAGATCGGGACAAAGATGACACCGGCCAGACTAGTCGTTGTTCAAGCTCGCCAGTTTCTGTTGGTGCCGGTGGGCTTTCCGTTTCAGGTGGTGGCGTCGGTTTTGCCGGGTTTGTCGTATCTGCCGGCGCTTCGTCTTGTGACTGAGTTTGTGCATAGTGTGGGACGACCTTTCGTTGCTTGCGCCAAGACCCTACATGTTCCTGACCATGTATTCCCGGCCCTTCTTTTCAGCTTCGACCTGCTCTTTCTCGGCCTGAAAGTTTTTGAGTGACCCATCCATCACGAACACTGTGGCAATCCACGAAACGACTAAGCCGACGAAAAACAATCCCAGCAACACGAGACTGCCAATGTCGGAGGACGTGTAATGCTCAATCAAAAAGGCGAAGAGAACGGCGCCGACCGTGCAAGAAATTACGAAGATGGCGTACAGAGCTAGACCTTTCATCGTATCTCCTCTCGTGTCAGTCGCCCTTTACCAGAAGCCTCGGAATTACACCCCAGTTCCCGATGGACCTGAGCCGCCCGCAGCTGCCCTCAGTTCGCTTTCAATAAAGACCCGCTCATACGGCTCGGTCGGATTCATCACGGAATACTCGAACACGCCGTCTCGCTCGGGCAATTGCTGTGTGATCACGTAGTTTGCGGAGGTCGGGACGTGTTGGGGCGCCGCGCTTTGTGGCTGTAGGTGCACGGCTTGCCCGACCGCAAACTTGTGTGGCATCGCATCCCTCGGTGTGATCCCCCCGAAAGGAGATATTGCACGGCGGTCGCGAAGGAATCTGTTCAATATCGCTCAAGGGCAACGACCGATTACGGCTGCTCAGCCGTCCTC
>CAVXDE010000051.1:0-25468 GCA_963760435.1 uncultured Alphaproteobacteria bacterium | reverse complement strand
AGTCAGTTGCACTTTTGCGTCCGCATTATTCGTATTTATTGAATACTGCGAACCGAGAGGCGCAGGGGAATAACTGGCGTAATATTTCGATGCGTTCTGGATTCCGTTTCCAATAAGCAAGTTAATGCCGGTTAAATAGCCTCCTGGCCCACTGGGGCTCCTCACCAAGCCCATCTCTACAGGGTTCCGACCGATCATGAAGACGATTGGAACGGTTGGTGATCCCATTTCGAGGCAGAGAGGTATTCCGCCGTTCTGTGTTGGCTGTCACAGCCGTTCGAAATCCAGCCTGCCAAGGTGCTGGTAGATTGGATAGGAGGCGGTCCTATGAAACGGTTTGGGGTTTTCGTCGCAGTGGTGGCGTTCGCACTCGGCGCAATCGTCCTGTTCAATGGTAGCGCTCCTGCTTCTGACACGAAGCAACTCAGCCGGGTCAACATTCAGGCGCTCATGCAGACCGCGCACGATCTGCCGGACACGACTTCGGCGGTGCCGTACTGATAGCGGCGATCGAACCTTTAGCCCCGCCCGATGGCCTCTGGCGGGGTTCTTTTTTGAGCTGGTAAAATTTGCCTCAGAAAATTTGCATTTGCCTGTGATTTTAGGCGCAATGTCACTGGAGGGATTTGATGCGTAAGCTTCTAGTCGCCGTAATGATTAGCGTGGGGTTTTTTGGCACGGCGCACGCGCGCCCTTATCTCACGACCATAGTCGCCGATGAGCCGATAATGCCGTGGGTCATCGCTGCCGTTACGTGGGTCGCGTTTTGGTCCGGGCTCCTAGCGCTGGTCTGGAGCCCGAAGCGGAATTCGGCGGAATTAACCGGGCGTTGATCCTGCTGGTGTGCTCAGACGATTAGAAAGCCTCCCAAGGGAGTTGGGAGTGGCGAAGGGAAGGCCATCGTCGGTTTGGATGGCCTTTGGCAGGCCGAACTCCTTGAAAACGGCCTCGAACACCGGGAACGCATAGGCTTCCTTGGTGGTGGAGAGCGCTTCGCAGGCGAACAGGTAGCGCTGGCGAAAGCGGTGATCGTCAGTGGGTAGCAATAGCGCCGATCGGCAAGCATGGACTCGCCCTTGTAGTCGGCGCACCAAAGTCATTGGGCTGACCGGGAAAGAAAGCGCTGTTCCGGTGCAGCAAGTTGGTCAGCCGCCTCGTCGGAGCGCTGCTTGGGATCACGCGAATCCGAGCACCATCGTCATGGTCTCGCGGGCTGTATCTGGATTGTAGACGATGCGCACGTTGCTGATGCCGGTCAGCTTTGACAGCCGTTCTGCCAAGGCGTCAGCATCCTCCGTGCTATGCACATAGCAGCAGCGACGCTTGTTGCCGTCAATCCATTCGATCCTGATCCGAGCCAGCATGATATTTCTTCCCGTCGAACCGGGATAATTTTACGCCAGTGGCCTATTAGTATGCAATAGGCTGCACGGACATATGCTGTACGAATGATGTCACCCAGGCGGCGCACGATCCCACCGGAACCGCGCCGTCATCGCCCCGCAGATTTGTCATCATGCGCAGAGCTGATTGCTGAGGCAGCCACTTATCCACAGGGCGCCGAGACGGCGTTCACCACTCGATTTATGCTGCTGCGGATGGCGCTCGGGGCTCAGCAAAAGATAGAACTGATCATTTTCGGCTCTGAGGAGATGGCTCAGCCCAAGTCGCGCCTATTCGACGGACCGATTTCCCTCGCTTTGGCATTGCTGATCCAAGGCCCGACCGAGCAGATCCCCGGCTTCACCTCGATCTCTCAACACGGCGTTATCCGGAGATGCACGGCTTATTGCAACGTGAACGCTAAGCGCGGTGGCCAGCGGGTCAACGTCTCAGCTACGGCGCTCTGGCACATCGCGCTCAAGCGGCAGGGACTTGCGCGAGGGTTACGACGGACAGACGGGACAATAGCCGATTGGTTGGCCGGCGATGTCGTGGTGGCGCTTGATGGACGTGAAGGGCGTTCACGAGACGATGCGCAAGCGGCTCAAGGCGCTGTAAGCCAAGAGCTCCCAGCGCGCCCTGTGCGCCGGATCACTGCGCGACCGTGCGCAATGACGTAATTGACCTGAAGCCTACCCTGGCTCGGCCACGCCCTCCCTCATCGGGCGTCGCCGGATATGACTGGGCGCTGCTGATCAGGCCGCGCCCTTCTTTTGATCGAAGCCTGTCCTGAGCGTGCCCGGCTTGCCCCGACGCCAAGCATTGCTCGGAGCCTGGGAGCTACGCATATTCTCCTAATCACTGTCTCACGAACTCTGATCTACTCGATATGCTACTTGCGGCATGTGATGCGCAAAGCTGTGTTGAAGACTTCGACGAATCCAGTTTTCTTGTGAGCCGATTGTATCAGAGCGCGCCGATTCGATCGCTGGAATCATTGGCGAGGCAGCAGGCAAAGTTTCAGCATCAACACGAGCTGTTCATCCTGAAATTCCTTGGCGCGAGATCAATGGAATGCACCACTGGCTGATCCACGGTTACAAGGACGTACGTCTCGCCGTCTTCTGGATAATGCTTCGCGACCATCTCGGGTCATTGATCGCGGAATTGGAGCGGAGCGCGAACGAACGTGAATCTTGATTTAAACCTCATCCCGCCATCACCTCGCTCGCGCTCCCGGCTGCAGCGGCAGGGTCGAGTACGGCACGAAGGGCGAGGGCTTGTAGGCCGGGGATGGCAGCCGCCGCCCAAGATCGGGAAACGGGGGTGGTTGCGGGACGCGGCGAACGTCCGGGAGCGGCTGAAATGGCCGCTTGGGTTGCGGCACCACCGTGCACGGCCACTCGCCGGGGAGACACGGAAACTGCGGATAGAGGCGCTTCCTCACGAGCTCAGGCTGGCCCGATGCCATTCCGGTCAGCAGCATCAGAAATAAAAGCGCCGACGCGAATCTCACAAGGTTTCCCTCTCGCCTAGGCTGTCTAATCCAACGAATGAACCGGTGATGTGCCTCCCGGAGAGAGGCCCCGGAGCCAGCGAAGCGTCGGGTGGAACGCACAAACCGGACTCAGACACCAGAGCACGGAGAAAATTCTCCAAATCTCTCCTTCGGACTCTGTCCACAGTCATCCGAATCAGTCTTAACGGTTCGTTAACCATATCCGGGCCTAATTGTTTAATCGCCGGAATCGCAGGCCGTCCGTGACCAGCACAAGCGCCGCCCAAGCTCGCCCGTCGCTCGGTTTCCATGGCCGTTCGTTCATGGCCTACGCGCTCAAGCCGCAGGC
The DNA here is from genome assembly GCA_963760435.1 of uncultured Alphaproteobacteria bacterium. Classification (GTDB taxonomy): domain Bacteria; phylum Pseudomonadota; class Alphaproteobacteria; order Rhizobiales; family Xanthobacteraceae; genus JAFAXD01. The sequence continues at coordinate 22,238 of CAVXDE010000051.1, read as the reverse complement.
GCCGATTGCCGATTGGCTCGGCGAACTCGACAAATGGGCGCGCAATTCCCCGGGATTTTTCCAAGGTCGCGCGATCGTGCTCGATCTCGCCGCGGTGCGGCTGAGCGAGACCGCGACCGCCCATCTGATCGATGAACTTTCCTCCCGCGGTATTCGCATCATCGGCATCGAAGGCCTCGGTGCCACGGAGAAACTTGGACCGAACTTTCCGCCGTTGCTCAAGGGTGGGCGCGCGACGCCGGTCGAGGATGCCTCGCACGCGAACCAGAAATCCGCGCATCAGGAGCCCGCGTCGCTGTTGCTGGAAGAGCCGGTGCGCTCCGGCCAGTCGGTGATCTTTCCCTATGGCGACGTCACCGTGTTGGGTCAGGTCGCCTCCGGCGCGGAGATCGTCGCCGGCGGATCGATCCACATCTATGGGGCGCTGCGCGGCCGCGCGCTTGCCGGTTCCATGGGGAACGGGCGCGCCCGCATCTTCTGCCGCAAGAACGAAGCCGAGCTGCTGGCGATCGACGGCTATTACCGCACCACCGAGGACATCGATGCCGGCCTGCGCAACCGGCCGATCCAGGCCTGGCTCGACGGCGACGTGCTGAAAGTCGCGGCGGCGGAGTGAAATTCAGGAGGTAGTGGAAATGGCAGCAAAGGTCGTCGTCGTCACATCGGGCAAGGGCGGGGTCGGCAAGACGACCACCACCGCGGCTCTCGGCGCCGCGCTGGCGCAGACAGGGCAGAAGGTCGTTTTGATCGATTTCGACGTCGGTTTGCGCAACCTCGATCTGGTGATGGGGGCCGAGCGGCGCGTGGTCTACGACCTGATCAACGTTGTCCAGGGCGTTGCCAAGCTTCCGCAGGCGATGATCAAGGACAAACGCATCGAGACGCTGTGGCTGTTGCCGGCTTCCCAAACCCGAGACAAGGACGCGCTGACGGAGGAAGGCGTCGCGCGCGTCATTGCCGAGCTGCGCGACAGCTATGACTGGGTGATCTGCGACAGCCCGGCCGGGATCGAGCGCGGCGCGACACTCGCCATGCGGTTCGCCGACACCGCGGTCATCGTCACCAACCCGGAAGTCTCCTCGGTCCGCGACTCCGACCGCATCATCGGGCTGCTCGATTCCAAGACCGAGAAGGCCGAAAAGGGCCAGCGCATCGACAAACACATCCTGATCACCCGCTACGATCCGGCGCGCGCCGCGCGCGGCGAAATGCTGACCATCGAGGATGTGCTGGAGATCCTGTCGACGCCGCTGCTTGGCATCGTCCCCGAAAGCCAGGAAGTGCTGCGCGCCTCCAACATCGGCTCTCCGGTCACACTCAGCGACCCGGTGAGTGGTCCGGCCCGCGCCTACCTTGACGCCGCCCGCCGGCTCAAGGGCGAGAGCGTGCCCATGGCGATCCCCGGCGACCGCAAGCGCCTGTTGAATCGCCTGTTTGGACGGAGGGCCGCATGAGCCTGCTCGATTTTTTGCGCCGGCGCGGGTCGGCGCCGGTGGCGCGGGAGCGGCTGCAAGTCCTGCTCGCCTATGAGCGCGCCAACCGTGGCTATTCCGATCTGCTCGCCGTGCTGCGCGAAGAAATCGTCGCCGTGATCGCGCGCCACATCACGATCGACCGCGACAGCGTCGCCATCAAGATGGACCGCGGCGACACCGTCTCGACGCTCGAGATCGACATTGAGATTCCGCACAAGGCCGGGGCCTTGCTCGTGGGGAGTTGACCACCACTCGTGCGGATTGGTGGGGGGAACAGCAGGGAGGGCAACGGCGTGGGGCTGTTGTCCTCTCTGCCCCTTTTAACAACTCCGATCATTGGCTGGCCCAGACGATCCGCGCCATCCAGGCGACGTCATCAGCCGCAAGTGCGCGATCGGCTTGGCCGGCGACGAGGGGCCGCACATCGATCGAGGTTCCGGGTGAATTGCGAAGCTCGGCCAGCATAAGCTCCCCGGCGCGGGTCATCAGCACCACGCGGTCGCCGCGGCGCGGGGGTAATACCGGCGAGATCACCAGGATGGCGCCGTCCCGATAGGTCGGTGCCAATTCCTCGCCGGCGACCCTGAGCGCGTAGGCGCTGGTATCGGTCAGCATCGGAAGCGCGACTTGCTCCCAATCCTGGCCCAGCGGTTGTCCGCGCTGGTCGAAATGGCCGGCTCCGGTGGCCAGTGCAAGGGCCAGTACCGGGAGCGTGCGTGCCGCCTCGCTGGTGCGCTCGCTGATCAGACCGACGAAATCGTCCAGCGACACGCCGGTCGCGGCAAGCGACTTCGCAACCGACTCAGTCGAGGGCCAGCGTTCGCGGCCCTCGCGCGTGATCCGCTTCGACTTGTTGAAGGTGGTGGGATCAAGCCCGGCGCGCTTGGCGAGCCCGGACGCAGATAGTCCGGCGCGTGCGGCAAGCCGGTCGATGGCCGCCCAGATTTGCGCGTGGGTCAACATGATCGGAGAGCTCTTTGGGAGATTATCTAATTAGGAATTATAACCTGACAATGACGATGTCCAGTGCTCTGGTGACTTATCGGCTGCCGTTTGATGGCACAGTGTCAACACGACCACATGACTTTGCTATCGAGGTCGTCTTGAATGATCCCGTGCCCGTTGATTAGGTGTCTGCCGTATTCGAGGAGTGTGCCGTGATCGGGTTCTTCGACCTCGTTGCCCGGCCTTTGCTGCGCGCCTTCGAGCCTGAAGACGCCCACGCGCTGACCATCCGGGCGCTGAGATTGGCCCCGCGGATCCGGCAGCCGAGCGACGATGCGCGACTTGCGGTGCGGGCGTTCGGACTGAATTTTCGCAATCCGATCGGCATCGCGGCCGGCTTCGACAAGAGCGCCGACGTGCCAGACGCGCTCCTCCGGCTTGGCTTCGGCTTTGCCGAAATCGGCACCGTTACGTTGCGCCCGCAAGCCGGCAACCCGCGTCCGCGCCTGTTTCGCCTCGACGCTGACGAAGCCATCATCAATCGGTTCGGGTTCAATAGCCCGGGCGGCAAAGCCGTGCTCGCCCGCCTTGTCGCTCGGGCCAACAGTGGCGGCATTATCGGGGTGAATATCGGCGCCAATCGCGACACGGCCGACCGCGGCGCCGACTATGTGCGCCTGATCGAGATGTTCGCTCCGGTCGCGAGCTATTTCACGGTGAACGTGTCCTCTCCCAACACACTGGGGCTGCGCGACCTGCAACAGGCGCACGCCCTTGATGATCTGCTCGCCCGCGTGGTCGCTGCGCGCGAGCGCGTGTCGCTCAATGCCGGCGCCACGCCGGTGCTGCTCAAGATCGCGCCGGATCTTACGTTGTCCGAGCTTGATGACGTCGTCGCTGTCGCGCGCCGGCGGCGGGTCGATGGGATGATCGTCGCCAATACCACGGTGTCGCGGCCGCCGGGCCTGCGTGACACCAAGGCGCGGGAGGCGGGCGGGCTCTCGGGCCGGCCGCTGTTCCGTCTCGCGACCCGCATGCTGGCCGAGACTTATGTGCGGGCCGAGAGCGCGTTTCCGCTGATCGGCGCTGGTGGGATCGACTCAGGCGCAGCGGCGGTTGCCAAGCTGCGCGCTGGTTGTTCCCTCGTGCAGCTCTATTCCGCGCTGGTTTTCCGCGGGCTCGGGCTCCTCCCCGAGATCAAAGCCGAAATGCTGCGGGCGCTGGAGGCGAGCCGCAGCGAGTTGTTGGCCGATCTCGTCGGCATCGACGCGGCAGCGCTTACGGGCGAGCCCTGGCCGAAATGAGGGCCGGCGAAGCGCGTTCCAATTTCGCTAGGATTGCTTCAAGGGTCTCCAACCGATCGGCGTCGCGCGGCGGCTTGTCCCAGCGCAGCCGGCTGATACGCGGGAAGCGCATCGCCAGGCCGGATTTGTGTCGCGTCGAGCGCTGCAGGCCCTCGAAGGCGACTTCGAACACAAGCCCCTGCTCGCGCTCATGCACGACCTCGCGTACCGGTCCGAACCGCTCAATCGTGTTTCGGCGCACGAAGCGGTCGATCTCGAGGAGCTCGGCGTCGGTGAAGCCGAAATAGGCCTTGCCGACGGGCACCAACTCGTCGCCGTTCTCGCCTGCGGTCCAGACCCCGAACGTGTAGTCCGAATAGTAGGACGAGCGCTTGCCGTGCCCGCGTTGTGCATACATCAGCACCGCATCGACGACGAATGGATCGCGCTTCCATTTCCACCACAGCCCTTTCGGGCGACCAGGCAGATAGGCCGAGTCCCGCCGTTTGAGCATCACGCCTTCGATCGCATCCGCATCCGGACCCGCACCGGCGCTCGCCGGATCGGCGCGGGCCCGCGCGAGGGCGGCCCCGTCGTCGAACGCAATCTGCGGCGAGAGATCGATGCGCGGCTTGCCGACCCTCCCGATCAGCGCCTCGAGCCGCGCGCGCCGCAGGCTCAGCGGCTGCTCGCGCAAATCTTCATCGCCCTCGACCAACAGATCGTAAGCGCGCAGATGCGCGGGAAATTCGCTGAGCAGCTTCGGGGTAACGGTTTTGCGATTGAGCCGTTGCTGCAACACATTGAACGACTGCACGCGGCCCTCGCGCATGATCAGCAACTCGCCGTCGATCGCGCCGTCGAAGGTAAGCGCGTCGGCGAGATCCGGGAAACTTGCGGAAATGTCCTCGCCGGTGCGCGAGTAGAGCCGCGTGATGCGCGTGCCGTTTGGGCGCGCCGCCGCAACGGCCTGCACACGGATGCCGTCCCATTTCCATTCGGCGTAATACTGCGCCGGGTCGAGTGCCGCGAAGTCCGTCTCCTCGATGGCGTGCGACAGCATCACCGGCCGGAATGGCACTGGGTCGCCGGTCGTCGGCTTACCGGCGCGGCCTTCAATCCAGGCAAACAGATCGAGGTAAGGTGGCGCCAACCCGGGCCACAGTAATTCGATTTCGTCGGGCTCCTTGTCACCGAGCATCGCCACCGCGGTTTTGGCAAGACGTGCGGAGACGCCGATGCGCATCGCTCCGGTGACGAGTTTTAGCAATGCCCAGCGGCCAGTCTCATCCAGATGATCGAGCCAGCGGGCAAGCTGCGCCGGTAACTCGGCCTTGCCCAGGGTCGAGAGCGTCTTCACGACGGCGGCGAGCGTCGGGGATTCGGCGTGGTGTTGCGCGGCGTGAAGCGGGATCGGCCACATCAGCGCAACCGTCTCGGAGAGGTCGCCGACGAAATCGTAGGAGAGATCAAACAGCACCGGGTCGGCGCGTTCGCTGATCAGCGCGCGGATCAGCCCGGCCTTGGCGTGCTGGAACGAGAGCGCGCCCGTGAGAGCGGCCAGCGCGAAGCCGCGCTCCGGATCGGGCACGCTGCGGAAATATTCAAGCATCAGCCGCAGCTTGCCATTCCGGCTCGGCTCGAAAGCGAGGCGGTCGAGCAGTTCGGCGAAGCGGTTCATGCGCTCGCCTCCGGAGCACCCGCGCCGTCCGGCTCGTCCTCTTCGCCGTAGCCGACGATGCGCAGCGGACGCGCGGCAAGCCCCTGCAGGCCGCACCAGTGGACGAGGGCGTCCTCGGCGCCGTGCGTGACCCAGACTTCGGATGCGCCGGTCGCCGCAATCGTGCGGGTGAGGCCAGCCCAATCGGCATGATCGGAAATGACCAGCGGCAGCTCGACCCCGTGCTGGCGCGCCCGGGCGCGCACGCGCATCCAACCAGACGCAAATGCCGTCAATGGGTCTGGGAAGCGGCGGGTCCACAGGTCTTTCAGCGCGGACGGCGGGCACAGGGCGATCGCTCCGGCGAGATCCGGCTTGGGGCTGCCGCGCACATTGCGCAGGCCGCCCAGCGCAATCGTTTGCGCGTAATACCGGGTGATGAAGTCGAGGGCACCGTGCAGATAAATCGGCTTATCGTAGCCGGCGGCGCGCAGCAGCGCGAGCACGCGCTGCGCTTTACCAAGCGAGTAGGCACCGACCAGGTGCGCGCGCTCGGGAAAGAGCGCGACCGAGTGCAACAATTTGTTGATCTCGGCTGTCGCGTCGCCGTGGTGAAATACCGGAAGCCCGAACGTCGCCTCCGTGATGAACACATCGCAGCGGACCAACTCGAACGGCGCGCAGGTCGGGTCGAGAGCATCCTTGTAGTCGCCCGAGGCGACCATGCGGAGGCCATTGGCGGTCACCGCGATCTGGGCCGAGCCGAGCACGTGGCCCGCGGGATGCAGCGTCACGGTCATGCCATCCAAGGTGATCGGCTCGCCATAACGGACGGCTTGTGTGCTGCCGGCGAACGCGTCGCCATAGCGCAGCCGCATCAGCTCCAAAGTTTCCTGCGTCGCCAGCACCGCGCCATGACCGGGGCGTGCGTGATCGGAATGGCCGTGGCTGATGATCGCCTTGTCGACCGGGCGCACCGGATCGATATGAAAGCCGCCAGGTGGGCAGCAAAGTCCGGCCGGGGTCGGGACGAGCAGGTCTTGCGGGCGCATCCCGTCTAGATATGCCATAGGACCGGCCATGGAAGCAGCAAACCGAGCCATGCGTTCCTCGGGCGATCTGCTTGCGGATCGCCGCTATGGCTTTGCCATGGCGCTCGCCGCGCGCGGCGACCGGGAAGGCGCCGCCGACCTCTTGGCCCAGGCAGTGGAGATCGCGCCGCAGTTTGCCTCCGGGTGGTTTGCGCTCGGCGACTTGCGCGAAGCATTGGGCGATCCGGCCGGCGCACGCGAGGCGTTTGCGCACGCCCAAGCCGCCGATCCGGATGATGTGCACGGTGCGGCGCTGCGTCTGGCGCGATTGGGTTCGCCCGCTGCGGCCGCGATGTCAGCCGGCTATGTCCGCACGTTGTTTGATCAATATGCGGCGCGTTTCGATAGGGCGCTGGAGAACCTCGCCTACCGTGGGCCGGGTTTGTTGCTCGCTGCGCTCGGACGGGTCTGTGAAGTCAGCGCTCGGCCGATGCGGTTTGGGCGGGCGCTTGATCTTGGCTGCGGGACGGGGCTTGCCGGAGTGGTGGTGCGGCCGTTCTGCGATTGGTTGGCCGGTGTCGACGCGTCCTCAGGGATGATTGAGCAGGCGCGCCAGAAGCAGGTCTATGACGAGCTGGAGGTCGGCGACGCCTCCGCATTCCTGGCCGCTCAGTGCGCTTCGGGCTCGACCTACGATCTGGTGTTGGCCGCCGATGTCTGTCCCTATTTTGGCGATCTCGCCCCGATCTTTGCAGCAGTCGCGCCGATCCTATCCGCCGGCGCACTCGTCGGCTTTACGGTCGAGACCCATGCGGGGGCAGGCGCTGTCTTGGGCGAGAAGCTGCGCTATGCCCATGGCGAGGACCATGTGCGTGATGCGATTACGGCGGCGGGCCTCACGCTGCAATCAATTGAGCACGCGGCGATCCGCACCGAGGGCGGCAACCCGGTGCCGGCGCTGATCGTCGTCGCGGCGGCGTAGCGATGTCGGTCCGCCGTGGCGGTATCTCCAGCCCCGAACTACCTGACGTATTCGCGCGCTGGTTTGCGTCGCGCGGGTGGGCGCCGCGCGCGCATCAGCTCGAGTTGTTGGTCGCGGCGCAAGCAGGTCGTTCGGCACTACTGATCGCTCCGACCGGCGGCGGCAAGACGCTCGCCGGGTTCCTGCCGACGCTCGTTGAACTGAGCGCTTCGGTTGATCGGCCCGGCTCCGCCAATCGCAAGCTGGTCTCGACCGGCCGTGGGGTGCGCCGGAGTGACGGGCTGCACACGCTCTATATCTCGCCGCTCAAAGCATTGGCCGTCGATATCGCGCGCAACCTGGAAACGCCGGTCGCGGACATGAAACTGCCGATCCGGATTGAGACGCGCACCGGCGACACGCCCGTGTCGAAACGTCAGCGCCAGCGCCGCGATCCGCCCGACATCTTGCTCACGACACCAGAGCAGGTCGCATTGCTGCTCGCCAGCGCCGATGCGCCCTATTTGTTTGGCTCGCTCCGCCGGATCGTGCTCGATGAACTGCATTCGCTGGTTCTCTCCAAGCGCGGCGATCTCCTCAGTCTGGGCCTCGCGCGATTGTTTCGCCTCGCCCCGCAGATGACCAGCATCGGCCTCTCCGCAACAGTGGCACATCCGGCCGAGCTTTGCCGCTATCTGGTGCCGCAGCCGGCGGACGGGGTGGCGGAAGCAGAGCTCATCGTGGCGCACGGCGGGGCGGCGCCCGACATCGGGATGCTTGAGACCGATGCGCGCCTGCCATGGGCGGGTCATTCGGCGCGCCACGCGCTGCAGCGGATTTATGACCTCATTCGCCGCAACACCACGACGCTTGTGTTTGTGAATACCCGCATGCAGGCCGAGCTGATCTTTCAGGAACTGTGGCGCATCAACGACGACGGCCTGGCGATCGCGCTGCATCACGGATCGCTCGACGTGGCGCAGCGTCGCAAAGTTGAGGGCGCGATGGCGCAAGGCCGGCTGCGCGCGGTGGTGTGCACCTCCTCGCTCGATCTCGGCGTCGACTGGGGCGACATCGATCTCGTGATCAACGTCGGCGCCCCGAAGGGTTCAAGCCGGCTGTTGCAGCGGATCGGCCGCGCCAATCACCGCATGGATGAAGCCTCGCGCGGCGTCCTGGTGCCGGCCAATCGCTTCGAGGTGTTGGAATGCACGGCGGCGATCGAGGCGGTCGCTGCCAATGCGCAGGACACGCCGCCGCTGCGCACCGGAGCGCTCGACGTGCTGGCGCAACATATCCTCGGCTGCGCCTGCGGCGAGCCCTTTCGCGCCGAGGATCTCTATGCCGAGGTGCGTCAAGCCGCACCGTACCATGCGCTCACGCGCAAGGACTTCGACGACGCCGTCGATTTCGTTGCGACGGGCGGCTACGCACTCAAGTCCTACGAGCGCTTTGCCAAGATCCGGCAGAGCCAGGACGGGATGTGGCGCATCACGCATCCGCGCGTGGCGCAGCGCTACCGCATGAACGTCGGCACCATTGTCGAAGCCGACATGTTGAAAGTGCGGCTGGTGCGGGCGCGCGAGTCGCGGCACGGGTATTCCGGGCCGATTGCGCGCGGCGGCAAGCTGCTCGGTCAGGTCGAGGAATATTTCGTCGAGTCGCTGGCGCCGGGCGACACGTTCGTGTTCTCCGGCGAGATCCTGCGCTACGAGGGGCTCGTCGGTGACGAGATCTACGTCTCGCGCGCAAGTGGGCAGGACCCGAAGATCCCGAGCTATGAGGGCGGCAAGTTCCCGCTCTCGACCTATCTGGCCGAACGCGTGCGCCAGTTGTTGGCCGAGCCGGCGCACTGGCGCGTCCTGCCAGATGAAGTGCGCGAGTGGCTCGACATTCAGCAATGGCGCTCGATCGTGCCGGGCGCGCGCGACCTGCTGGTCGAAACCTTCCCGCGTGCCGATAAGAACTATCTGGTGTGCTATCCGTTTGAAGGCCGGCTCGCGCACCAGACGCTTGGCATGCTGCTCACGCGCCGGCTCGAGCGCGCGCGCCTGCGCCCGCTCGGCTTCGTGGCCAACGAATACGCGCTGGCAGTGTGGGGGCTGGGTGATCCGGCGCTTGCCATCCGGCAAGGAGAGCTTTCGCTCGACGCTTTGTTTGACGAGGACATGCTGGGTGATGAGCTCGAAGCTTGGCTCGATGAGTCTGCGCTGATGAAACGTACATTCCACAATTGCGCGATCATCGCCGGCCTCATCGAACGGCGCTTCCCGGGCGAGGAGAAGTCGCGCCGGCAGATGACCATCTCGACCGACCTGGTCTACGACGTGCTGCGCCGGCATCAGGCCGACCACGTGCTGTTGCGGGCCGCCCGCCAGGATGCCGCGACCGAGGCGCTGGATATCCGCCGGCTCGGCGCCATGCTCTCGCGCATCCGTGGGCGAATCGTGCATAAATCGCTCGACCGGGTCTCGCCGCTGGCGGTGCCGGCGCTGCTGGAGATCGGCACCGAGCGCGTGGCCGGCGAAGCCTCCGAGGTTTTGCTCGCGGAGGCCGAGGCTCGTCTGGTGCGGGAGGCGATGCAACGATGATCGAGGGCACCGTCCATACGATCACGATCCACAATGTTACTTTCATTGCTGATCCGGTCGGAGCGCTTTACTGGCCGGAACAGCAGATGCTGGTCGTTGCCGACCTGCACCTGGAGAAAGGCTCGAGCTTCGCCCGGCGCGGTCTGCTGCTGCCGCCCTACGACAGCGGAGCAACGCTGCACAATTTGTCAAAGCTCATCACCCGCTACGCGCCGCAGCGGGTGATCGCGTTGGGCGACAGCTTTCATGACCGCAGCGGCAGCGCGCGCATGACTGCACCTGATCGCGAGACGCTCGACTCATTGCAGCGTGGGCGCGACTGGATCTGGATTGCCGGCAATCACGATCCCGAGCCGCTCGCGATCGATGGCACTTTTGCTCGGGAGCTTGCTATGGATGGGCTCGTGTTCCGGCATGAGCCCACCGGCGAGGCCGGCGAAATTGCCGGTCATCTGCATCCCCGCGCGCGCGTGCGCTGGCGCGGCCACGTCGTGGTGCGGCGCTGCTTCGCGGCCAGCCCGGACTGTGTGGTGATGCCCGCCTTCGGCGCCTACACGGGCGGGCTCAACATTCTGGACCGTGCGTTTACGAAAGTTTTTGCAACGCTCGGCTTTACGGCCCATTTGCTGGGAAGCGGACGCCTCTACGCATTTCCGGCGGCTCATTGTTTAGGGTGAGGAGCCGAGGATAAGCCCTTCGTTCGTGCGCAGCATGATGCTGGTTTCGCAGCATCCGTCGCGATCGAGATAGGTCGATAGTAGGATCTGATTGGTATGCGCGGTTTCGAGCCGCCGTGGCTCTGAGCTCATGTTGAGCGCGATCAATAACTCGCTCTCCCCGCACAGGCACTCGAATCGGAGGATTTGATTGACGCTTCGCAACGGGTGATACTCGCCCGCCGGAAGGGCGGCATGTTTGTGTCGCAGCTCCAGCAGTCGGCGATAGAGCCAGAGGATTGATTCCTGGTTGTGTTGCAAGCGCGCGACGTTGCGCTTCGCAACTTCAGTCCCGAGCGGGAGCCACGGCTCGCCCGTGGTAAATCCGGCCTTCGGCCCTGAGTCCTACCGCATCGGCGCGCGCTCGGGATCGCGATTGACGTGTGGTTCGGCACGAAGTCGAGCAACGGGCGGACGCCGCGCCGGTGCGCGCGGCCGGTCATGATTGCTGAGCACCTAGTTGGGCCAGCCTTCCGCGGGCAGTGCGGTCTCGTATTCGTCCACGAGTGTGGCGAGTTCACGCGCGTGTGTTCGTTTGTGGCGCGCGGAGGCGATCCGAGATAGCGGTGGATTGCATGCCGACCCGTGTCAGGTTTGGAACGCCGAACGTCCCGGACCAATGCGCGTCCATGCGCACGGTTCCGATTCGTTAAGGTCGTCAGCGAACAGTCGTGAGCAGGCGCGACCATCTGACCTCCCAGGGCCAGCGCCAGAATTGCCAAGCGGGGGTTTCGTCTGCGAGCGAGAAGAAGATGATTTGCGCCGGGCCGATCATGTTGTCGAGCGGCACGTACCCGACCTCGGGAAATCGGCTGTCCTGGGAGTTCTCGCGGTTGTCTCCCATCATGAAATAATGGTCGGGGGGGACCGTATAGACGCCGGTATTGTCGGGAAAGCCCGGAGAACGAACGGCAGTTCAGGGTGTTGTAGGAAACTCCGTTGGGCAGCGTCTCGCGCCACTGCGGAACTCGCACTTCGGGAGCGCTCGGTGAAGCCGGTTCGCATGGATTGGGGCCAACGAAGTCGGCCGCGCGCTGCCGCTCGACCGCAACCCCATTGATATTCACGACGCCATTGATGAGCTGAATGCGATCGCCCGGCAATCCGATGACGCGCTTGATGTAATCCACACTTGTATCGGTTGGCAAACGGAACACCGCGACGTCGCCGCGCTGCGGTCGGTGGAACGCAAATAGGCGCCCTGAGAACAGCGGCGGAGAAAACGGGATCGAATAATGCGAGTAACCGTAGCTGTATTTCGAAACAAACAGATAGTCACCCACCAGCAGGGTCGGCTCCATCGAGCCCGACGGGATGTCGAACGGCTGAAACAGCAACGTGCGAATCACCGCGGCGATGATCAACGCCTCCGCGATCGAGAGCGTAGTGCCGAAGAACCCGCTACGAGCCCGGCTTGGTTTGCTCAGTTCAGACATTGAAAGATGCGGCGTCTGGAAGTGTTGGTTGCGAAGACTAACACCCGATTGCACGAAACTGGGATGAATGGGAGAATTAAATTTGGGTAAGAGCACATGTCGCGCGGCCGCAAAACAGCGAGGAAGGAACTTTCATACCGCTTTCGCATTGGGGGTTCCGGGAAAGTCTAGATCCAGGCGTCTCGGGCGCGGTATCTTTGCACCCGCCTCCATCTGAGGTTCCGGGAATGAGCATCGAGGAATTGGCGGCACGACAGAGGGGCGGGGTCGTTCCACTTTCGGTCCGACGTGCCGATGCACAATCCGCAACACGGGAAGGGGCCGTCCTGGCCGCGGTCTACGACCACATTGGGATTGGGGTCGCCGAAGTGGGCGCCGACGGAACGCTCCTCTGGGTGAACCAGGAACTGGCTGCCTTGATGGGCTATGCGGCCGAGGAGTTGGTCGGATGCTCGATCTTTGAACCCAGGTTCGCGGAGGAGGTTGAGGCCGACCGCGTGCAATTTCGCCAGCAGGTCGCTGGAGAAGTCCAGCGATACACCAGCGAGAAGCGCATCCGGCGAAAAGGCGGCGGGTCTTTTTGGGCGTCTATCACCTCGACCAGTGTCTGCGATGCAGAGGGCCGATTTCTCTACGCCGTGCGCACCCAACAGGACATCACCGACCGTAAGCGCGCCGAGGAAGCGCTCGCGCGGCGAATGGACGAACAGGGAGCCCTGTACGAATTCACCCGGCAGCTGCAGCACGCGCGCTCACTCGAGGGCGTGTACGAGCCGGCGCTCGATGCGATCCTGCGCGCCTTACATTGCGACCGCGCATCGATCCTGCTGCTCGACCAAACGGGGGTCATGCGGTTCGTTGCGTGGCGCGCACTGTCCGACGCCTACCGACGTGCTGTCGAGGGTCACTCACCGTGGAGCGCGGACGCGAGCGATCCGCAGCCGGTCTGCATCGATGACGTGGATAAGGCAGACCTCCCGGAAGCTCTCAAGCAAACCGTGAAAGCCGAACGGATCGGTGCGCTCGCGTTCATCCCGGTGTTTGAGAGCGGCAAGCTACTCGGCAAGTTTATGGTCTATTACGACAGTCCGCACGTGTTCAGTGATCCCGAGCTGGATGTGGCGCTGACCATCGCTCGCCAACTCGGTTTTGGCATCGAACGCATACGCGTCGAGGCAGCTCGCCGCCGTGCCGAGAGCGCTGCGCAGCAGCTCGTGTCCATCGTGACCTCGTCCGACGATGCAATCGTCAGCAAGGATCTGAACGGCATCATCACGACTTGGAACCAAGGGGCAGAGCGCATTTTTGGATATGCGGCGAATGAAGTGATCGGTCGTTCGATCACGATTTTGATTCCGCCGGATCGGATCAACGAGGAGCCGGAAATCCTGGCCCGGATCCGCCGCGGCGAGCGCGTTGAACACTACGAAACGGTGCGGCAGCGGAAGGATGGCAGCCTCATCGACGTTTCGCTGACGGTGTCGCCGATGCGCGACAACCAGGGAAACATCGTGGGTGCCTCGAAAATCGCTCGCGACATCACCGATCGGAAACTGGCCGACGCAAAACTGCGGGACAACGAACGGCACCTGCAGGAACTGCTGTCCGCGATCCCGGCTGCCATCTATACGACTGACGCCGAGGGTAAGATCACGTACTACAATCAGGCTGCGGTCGATCTCGCCGGACGCGTCCCAACGCTCGGAAGCGACGAGTGGTGCGTGACCTGGAAACTGTATCGGCCGGACGGAACGCCGCTCCCGCACGAGCAGTGTCCGATGGCGGTGGCGCTGAAGGAGGGGCGTGCAATCCGCAATGCCGAGGCAATTGCTGAACGTCCTGATGGCTCGCGCGTTCCGTTCATTCCATACCCGACGCCGTTGCGGGACGCGAAAGGACGGGTCGTGGGCGCCATCAACATGCTGGTCGACATCAGCGAGCGCAAGCAGGCCGAAACCCAGCAACGCATCCTCCTCAACGAGCTCAATCACCGGGTCAAGAACAACATGCAGATGCTGCAGTCGCTGTTGTTCTCGGCCGCGAAACAAACGCACAGCGCGGAGGCGCGCCAGGTTCTGCGCGATGCATCCGGGCGGATTGCCGCGATGGCGGCGGCGCAGCGCGTGCTCTACAGCACATCAGACACGACACGGTTCAGCGTCGAAGAGTTGCTCGATGCGGTGTGTCAGACCGCCCGCCAGGCGTTCGCACCCGACGTACAGGTCGTTGCCGAAGCGTGCTCCGGAGTTCTGTCCAATGACGTGGCGATGCCGCTCGCATTGATCATCAACGAACTGCTCACCAATGCGGTGAAACACGGGCTCGGCGGACGTTTGGAAGGCGTTATCCGCGTCGGATTGACAAACGACGGTGATTCACTTCAGCTGTACGTTGAAGATGACGGGCCGGGATTTGATCTGGAAACGGTTCGCGAGCGCGCGTCCGGACTTCGCTTGGTTCGGGGTTTGGCCCGCCAAATCGGCGGGCGCTTTGATGTTGTGAGGACTTCGGTGACACGCTGCAGCGTACATTTTTCTCAGGATCATGATTGTGCACACCGCGCCAACGGCTGACAACTCGGACACGGTTGCGTGGGTATCCCCGAATGCGGGCCCACGTGCGGTATTCGCCCAAGGCGAGTCCGCCGGATCCACCAAGCAGATCGCCACGACGGGACCAATCCTCATTGTCGAGGATGATTTCCTGGTCTCCATGGAGATTGAAGCGGCGCTCGCCGACGCTGGTTTCGAGATCGCCGGCGTTGCGGTTTCAGCCGAGGAGGCGGTCGAGCTGGCGCTCGAAAAAGTTCCAATACTCGTGATTATGGATATTCGGCTAGCGGGCAAACGCGACGGGGTCGATGCCGCGCTGGAACTGTTTCGCAAGCAGGGCATCCGCTGCATTTTTGCAACAGCGTATCACGATCCGGCAACACGCGGCCGCGCAGAGCCCGCCGCTCCGCTGGCTTGGCTGCCCAAGCCCTACACGATGTTGTCTCTGGTCGATACGATCCGTCGGGCGCTCGCGGAGCTGGGATCGGGGAAAGCCTGAGTCCACGCGCCCCGCATGGAGTACTGTTGACGCGAAAATTGGCCGGGTGTTTCCCCGGCCGATTTGTTTTCGACGGCGATCTCATAAAGGAACGGGTGCGAGGCGGAAGGGTTTCCTCCACATAAATTCTCAATGCGGGCAGGATGGCGGAGCCTGGTACGGCACGAAGGTAGAAACGCAGTTCAACATCGGGCGGGGACGTCCGCCTCCCGCTGCGCTCGGTGGAGGCCGATGCAGCAGGCGTTTTCTCAATCGATTGTTTGATGCAGCCGGTATGAGACGGCGTCGCGGCAGCGGGCGAGCGCTGCCGCAAGTTCGATGGCGGCCAGCGGATTGCGCACGACCTCGGTGATCCGTGCCTCAGCGAGCGCATCGGCATTGGTGTGATCTGACGTTGGCACAGCGAGCACGATGGGTAGTTCAGCTGTCACCCGCCGCAGCGCGTTGGCGACCGTAACCAATTTTGCAGCGCCGCGGACAGTCAGCACCGCGACATCGAACCGATGCTGTGCTTCGCGGCATGCGGCCAGAGCGTCCTCGGGACGGGAAAAGCCAACCGGCTCATAGCCGAGTGCGGCCAAGATTTCCTCGTTCTTGAGCAGCCGTTCGCGATCGTGATCGAGCAGTAAGATGGTCTGACCGTTCCCGAGCGGCAGGGCGGGCGCGGCGGTCGGCTTCGCGACTTCTGGCGCCACTGTACACGGCAGCCAAGCTTCAAACGTGCTACCGGCACCGGGCTGCGTGCGCACATTCAGCGCGCCGCCGTGCTCCCGGACGATCTCGCGCACCGTCGCCAGTCCTAATCCGTTCCCGGCCGCGCGCGTCGTAAAGAACGGCTCGAATACCTTCCCCAAGGTGATCTCGTCCATGCCGCGCCCGTTGTCGCTCACCGTGATGACGACATAGCGGCCTTCGGCGAACTCGCCGTGCGAGAGGGCCTGCCGTGCAACCACGCGCAGCTCGGCGCTGACCTCGATGCGTCCGTGCCCCGATGTCGCCTGTGCGGCGTTGTTACAGAGGTTGATGATCACCTGCTGCAACTGCGCCGGTTCTCCGGAAATGATCGCCGTTTTGGCTGCGTCGTTGATCAACAGTTCGATTGTGTCCGGTAGCGCCGGCCGAAGCAGTGTTTCGGCTTCTGTCATGAGCAAGCCGATATTCACCGGCTGGCGGCGTGCTTCACGTCGGCGTCCGTACGTCAGCAACTGGTCAATAAGATCGCGGGCACGCTCTGCGGCCCGGCGGATCGCGGTGATATTGTTCAGTGGCTTCTTGCTCCCGACCAACGCCTCGGCCATTTCCGCGTGCCCCAGGATAGCGCCCACGATGTTATTGAAATTATGTGCAATGCCGCTGGTCAGGGCCCCGACCGTTTCCATCCGGCGCGCCTGTTGCAGGCCCTGCTCCAATCGCGTTCTGTCTTGCTCCAACCTTTGTCGTTCGATCGCGCTGGCAATAGCGTGAAGCGCCATGGGCAGCAGGGTCCGTGCCGACACTCTCGTAAAGCTCTTCGCGCGTATCAGATCGAAACCCAGGATAGCGCCGGCATCGACGCGGTTCTCGTCAAGGAAATTCGAGGTGCACATCCAGCTGCGGATTCGACAGTTCAAGAGCGCGTCCCGCAGCGGGCTGGCCGGGAGATGGTTGACGTCGGAAACGTACACGATCCCACGCATTGCACCGGAGAAAGCCGATAGAGCCCCATTGGCGCGCTGTAGCCAGTCCGCTGGATATGTTGTTCCGTCGCGATGCCATTTGATTGCACGCGACGGCGAATCGATCAGCAAAATATATACCCGATCGGCACTAAAAAATTGGCCCAGCTCGGCAAGCGCGGTTTCCACATGCGTCAGGATTTCATGCGGCTTGGCATTGATAAAGCGTGTCGAGATGCCGGTGATCACATGCTCCAAAGCGGCGCGGTGCCGCAGCGCCCGGGCACGCTCCCGCAGTTGCAAGCCAAATCCGATCAGAATTCCGACCAGGACAACCGAACCGGCATAGAGCAACACGCGGAACCGGCGGGCCGCGTTGCGGGATGCAAGCTGGTGCTCGAGAACCACCGCCCGCAGCGCCCGCTGTTCCTGCTTGATCGGCAGCGCAAACAAGGCTTTGAGTGTTGCGTCCGTCTGCGGCAGAAGCTTGCGCAGCAAGTGCCCATGCGCGAGCAGAGCTTGCGTGGCAGCGCCATCGCCGTCGGATACGCGTTCTGCGGCAAGCGCATCCAACTGCTGTTCCACTTCGCCCGCCGTGGCGGGTGACGTATCGAGCGCGAGACGCAGCATGGCAGCCGATAGCATGGTGACCCTTGGCGCTAGAGGCCCGGCTCTATCTGCCGCCGTGAGCCGGTTGCTGAACAGCTCGAAGTAGGAAAGAGAATTCTGTAGCAGGGCGTTGTCGGTCTTGAATTGTTCCGTCAGGTGCTCTTGCTGGTCCAGCAAATCACCTAGAGGTCTTATCGCTGATCCGATGGGTGGATCTGCACGGGTCAGCTCGCGCAGCTGGTCCAGTGCCTCAGACAATTCGTTGCTTTCGCGCACAATGGAATCATAGTTGCGCAACAGCCCGGCGCGAGCGGCGAGGACATCTCGCTGCAGCGCGCTCGCTGCCACAACGAAGCCGTTCAGGGTGGAGAGCGCGCGATCGAACTCCTCTGCTTCCGGGTTCATCCCGCGCAACGAAAGCCAGGTGAACAGGAACAACAAAAGCAGCGGTATAACCAGTACCGCAAACTTCACTCTCACGGCGCATCTCCGATGCGATGGCCGTGGTAGTTGCCGGTCAGCGTGCGTAGAAACGCCGTGACCGCCGCAATGTCACGTTCCGGCATGGTGCGGTTGAGCTGCGCGAAGGCCATCCTGCGCACGGCCTCTTCCAGCGTCGGTGCACTACCGTCGTGAAAATAGGGAGGCGTGGTCGCTACGTTGCGCAGGCTTGGAACACGAACGAACTCAGGCTTGCGCGCGACCAACGGATGGAAGATGCCTTGGCGTTCGAACAAATTGCCGCCAACGTTCACACCCTGGTGACAGGACACGCAGCCGTAGGACTTGAACAACTGGTACCCGGCGAGCTCCTGTGCGGAAAGCGCCGTCGTATCGCCGACGAGCCACAGGTCGAAACGGCTCCCGGGCGTAAGCAGTGAGCGCTCATAGACTGTGATAGCGTCCAACAGGCTCGGCGGGTCTGGATTGTGGCCATAAGCAACGATGAACTCGCTCCTGGTCCGTGCATCGGCCGCGAGTTTTGTGACGATGTCATTGACGGGGGACTGCAAGCCGCCGAACTTTCGAGCGAGGAGAGCGTGTGAGACTTCGAGCGTGCGAAAATTGCCTTCCCAGTTCAGTCGGAAATTGAGCGTGGCATTGAAAACCGTGAGGGCATCAAAAGCTCGAACTCTGGGCCGTCTTGAGCAAGTTTGCTCGCCGGCGGCTTCGCGCCGTTGGTCTGGGTGTCGTGGCAAGACACGCATGCGCGTGTCCCCACGCGCGACAGCTGGGGGTCGTTGAACAGCTGCTCGCCAAGTTTAACTTTGAGGGGATCTGCGGCGGGCGGCTGTGGGATTGGCGTTATCGGTTCGTCGCCCGCGACCTGCACAACGTTCGGCACATCCGAATTGGACGATCGCGCCGGCAACCCGCAAACCAGAACGGCAAGCTGGACAACAAGAAGCAGTCGGCCCCAAGAGCCACCATGGGCGATCGAGAAGCGTGTCGCTGCTAGTCCCATCCGCGTCGTGAGGAGTCCGTACCAGACGTTGGTGTCGGGGGATGATGTCGCTTTGCTTGAGCAGATGTGCCACAGCATCGCGATCACGTGTTGATCAACAATACGTTGATTGGAACCTGAGTGTCGCTGAGATGTATTGTGCGGTATCGGGGGAAGAGGCTAGTCGTTGGTAGGGCCTTCGCGCTACGCATTGGAATCTCCACGCAAGAATGGAGACGGATACGGCAGACCCTGTTACCCGAGCATATCAGCGCGCCGGAAGAGCGTTACGATTGTAGTAATTCTAAACATTGATCGACCATCGCGCTGCTTCATCACGTCTTTGCTACCAAAGCGTTCATGCCAAGTGCTTGACCTGTGCCCGCGAGCGACTACGTGAAGGTTTTTCCGAACGAATGCGTGGAGAGATTTCGATAGAACTCAGCGGGGATTTGACGATGAGTTGGTCAGCTGCACGAGACGGTCACCCGGGAGGCTACTTCGGATGAATGAAGCCGTGGACCGTGCGGCTTGGTACCAAGCAAGCCGACACGGAGAGGGCAGCGGCGCCGATGCCAGCGGGCTGGGGCGTATCCTGATTGTCGATGATGACTTCGAGATGCGCCACATGATCCTGAATTACTTGACGGCGCAGAATTTACGTGCGGTCCCGGTGCAGGGTCGGCAGGAGATGGCCCGACAATTCGCGACCGGCGAACCCAGCCTGGTCGTGCTTGATCTCTGTCTGGGCGATGACGACGGGCTCGACTTGCTGCGCGACATCCGATCCCGTTCGGACGTGCCCGTCATCATCACGACGGGTCATCGCCGAGACGAGATCGACGTTGTGCTCGGCCTGGAGCTCGGGGCCGATGATTATCTGGCGAAGCCGTTTGGACTGCGCGAGTTGCTCGCACGCATTCGCGCGGTGCTGCGGCGCCGGGAGGCGAAGCCGGTTGCCGGAGAGCGGGACCCGGAGCGGGGGCGTTATCGGTTCGGCGGCTGGGAACTCGATCGCCGCGCGCGCCGCCTGACCAATCCGCATGGCGGTCCAGTCATGCTCACCAAGGGTGAGTACGCGTTGCTGAGTGCTTTTGTGGATGCGCCGCAGCGGCCGTTGAGCCGCGAGCACCTGATGCGAGCAAGCCGCGTGCACGAGGACGTCTTCGACCGCAGCATCGACGTACAAATTTTGCGCTTGCGCCGTAAGCTTGAAATCGATCCAAGCGCGCCACAAATCATCCGCACCGAACGCGGGGTCGGTTACGTCTTTACACTGCCGGTCCAGCCGTTTTGAGGGATTTTGCTGGGCGGGACATTTTTTCCTGACGCACTGCCCTTGGTTGCGACGGTCTGACGCGCCGCGGACCCCGATGGCGAAAGCGTGCCTGCTTTTCTATAGTGCAAGGCGGTTTCCCGTTCGCCAACACCGTTTTCGCGACACCTCATGCCAATCGGTCGGATTGCGCGACGACACTTCATCGCGACGGTCGCGGGCGCGGCCACGTGGCCGCTGCGCTCATGGGCGCAGGAGCCGGCAATGCCGCTGGTCGGCGCGTTGATCAACGGCTCGCCGCAAGATGCCCAGTCGCTGGTGGCGCCTTTTCGCGATGGACTTGGCGACCAGGGTTACATTGAAGGCCAGAATGTCGCCGTCGAATACCGATGGGCGGAGGGTCACAACGATCGGCTGTCGCCGCTTGCCGCGGAACTGATCAGCTTGCGAGTGGCCGTTTTGGCGACGCTGTATGGGGCTTCTGCTGCGCTGGCCGCGAAAGCGCTGACAAAATCCATTCCCATCGTGTTTCTCACCGGAGGTGACGCATCCGAGCTCGGCATCGTCGCCAGCTGGGACCGGCCCGAAGCAAATCTCACGGGCGTGAGTGGAATCACCGATTTCCTCGTGGCGCGGCAGATCGGTCTGTTGCGCACGCTGTTTCCTAACGGAAGATCGTTTGCGCTGCTGACAAATCCAGCCAGTGTGAACGCCAATCGATTGGTGCAGATCACGCAGGCTGTAGCGAAATCGATCAGACGAGAGCTGGTCACCGCTACAGCAAGCCGCGAGAGCGAACTCGATTCAGCATTTGCATTGTTGGCCGAGGGGCGTCCGGACGGCGTCGTTATTCCAACCAACGCGTTTTTTCTCAGTGCTCGCAAGCGGATTGTTACACTCGCCGCGGAATGCAAGCTCGCCGCGGTCTATGATGTGCGCGACTTTGTCGAGGCCGGCGGTTTGATCAGTTACGGCCAAAGCTCGGAGCGGTTTCGCCAAGTCGGCGTCTATGTGGGCAAAATTTTACATGGGGCGACGCCAGTCGATCTACCGGTCGTGCGGCCATCAAACTTCGAGCTCGTCGTCAATCGTAGGGCCGCAAGGGCCCTCAATCTCGATCTCCCACCCTCGGTTCTGTCGCAGGCCGATCAGGTCATTGACTAAGCACGTGGGCTCTTTTGCTCACACTTCCGCGCAGACCACGCAGAGGATGACCGTTGCGGCCGCGCATATGATCAGCATGAAGTCGATGGGCATATTGCTCTCCGTAGGGGTCCCGGCCGCCGGGGCTGGGGGCGGGGGCGGATGACGGCCGGGACCGGGGCTCCTGGGAAGACAAGAGCACGGACAATCTTGAAGAGCGGCGTTACGGCCCGATTTCGACGGCGATGAATTCGGTTACGAGCGTAGCTTTCGCGGATCGAGCCCGTAACCGCTTGCAATCTACCGATGTAACGATTCTCACCCGTACTGAAATTCAGCTGTAGTTGGCAACATGTGATCTGGGCACTCCGATTTGCAGGAGTGGACCAGCATGACCATGCGACGCATCTCAACGTTTCAACTGAACAATGACAGTCTCACGAGCACCAATCTGCGCATGCACGTCAGACAACAGGCGGGCCCCGGTCCGTTGCGAGAGCTTATTCTTTGGCTTCTGCTTGCAGCGCTTCTCTTCATGTTGTTGGCGGATGCCGCATACGCAGCTGACCGACGAAGCTCAATCCATCCACGGTCTGTCGAGGCTGGTGTGCCGACCTACAACATCGACGCCATCTGTCGCGGGGCCGCGTCGATCTCGCATGTGCTGGAAACAACCGCGCCCGACAACGCGCAGAACTGCAGGGAAGACGAGCGCAGCGCCCGCCAGCAGTTGCTGCAGCAATGGACGCAATTCGATGCCTCAGATCGTGTCATGTGTGATGGCGCCGCGCAGTCCGGCACGGTCGAACCGACGTATACCGAATTGATGACATGCCTCGAGGTCGCACGCGACAACAGAGATAGAACCACACGTGTCGCAACGCCCCGACCAATCGCGTCAACCGACCGCACGCGGCGGCACCTGCCCAAGGCACGGCGCCCATGCGCAATGCCTTTGCCAG
>CAVXDE010000050.1:0-17462 GCA_963760435.1 uncultured Alphaproteobacteria bacterium | reverse complement strand
GAACCCATGCACCGGGGAGAGCCGCCGCAATCCCATTGATTGAGTGGGCGAATTTTCGAAGGTGCGGTCTATACTGGCGGCCGCTATGCCTATTTTATAGGCATAAATAGCAACCTTGTATGCAATCTGGATCAGTTCGGCGGCGTTCCGGTCTGGAGCGCGAGAGCGTGCAGCTTGCCCCCATCTCGCCCTTGAGCGCCTCGTAGACGATCTGGTGCTGCTGCACGCGCGACTTGCCGCAAAACGACTCGGCGATCACCGTGGCAGCGTAGTGGTCGCCATCACCCGCGAGGTCCTGGATCGTCGCCTGGGCGTCGGGGATTCGCGCTTCGATCAGTCGCTTGATTTCGCCGGCATCCATAGCCATGGCGCACCTCCGTGCAGTCGAGCAATCATACCCCTTTTCGGCAGAAACCAGACTCGCTTTCCGCCGCAAACATCTTCAGTGCTTGCCGAAGTCGACCGCGTGCTGCGGACGGACAGCCGTCGGCAAGAAATCTCCGTTATTATGAGAGCCGACCTCCTTCGCCATCAGTTCATTCAGGAGGCCATTCATCCGCAGAATCAGGTCCTTGTTCTTCTCCCGATCGAGCGCAAGGTTATGCAGCTCATCGGGATCCTCCCGCAGATCGAACAGCTGCACGTCGTTGTACTGGAAAATCTCGTCGAGCGTCTGCGGCGTGTTGAATGCGGCGGGCGCGTAGTAACGTGCAAACTTGTAGCGGCCATCAAAAGCAAACGACATGAACCCGCGCTTGTCGAGGTTCGGGTGCATTTCGAACAGAGTTGGAAAAGGTTTGCCGAAGAAAACGTCTTTGTTTGCATCAATCAGATAATTGCCGTCGATGGTCTGCAGGCCGACGTAGTTGAAGAGCACACCGTCGCGATTGGCGTGGATGTCCGCCGACTGAGCATTGCCGAGCAGCGCGGAGAAGTCGTGCCCCGGCAGGCCTTTCACGGCCGCCTGCCGCTGGGGTTGCGGAACGCCGGTCATGCCGACGAACGTCGGCAGCAGATCGAGGTGGCTCGTGAGCATCGTCGTCGTCCTGCCGCCCGCATAGTCGGGATGAACGATCCATAGCGGGATGTGCGAGTTAAGTTCGTACGCAAACGGACCCTTGCCGCGCAGCCCGCCATGCGACCCCGCCATCTCGCCGTGGTCGGCCGTTACGACAACGATCGTATTCTTCCACAAATCCAATTGGTCCAGCGCATTGAGGAGAAGCTGCAGACCGTGATCGTTGTCCCGGATCAGATTGAGGTAATAGTTGTAAAAATAACTCCACATGTCCGGACGATCCGTCGGAATATACCCAAACGTGCCTGACCACCCCTTCTGATACTCTGCCAATGCACCTGGCATGCCGTGGGCGTTAAGCGATTCCTGCAACCCGGGCGGCGGCGTAAAGCTCCAGCTCTTCTGATAGATCGTATCGCCGGGGGGAGTGGTCAGCAAATCATCCTTCATCGCCTTCTGAATAGCCGGTTGCCCTGGAAGATTGGCGTTGGCATACATGATGTCGTGCGGGTTGAGAAAGCTCGCCACCAGAAAGAACGCCTGGCCTTTGCGGTTTAGGGTATGTGCGTTGGTCCGCAGCCAACGCACGGCCTCGCCGCCAAAATAGCGATCGTCGTGATAACCCTGATCCTGGGTGCCGTATTTGTCGCCGTCGAAATTAAAAAAATCGATGCCGTAGGGTTCGAGCGCTGAGCGATAACCGACGGAGGGATTGACCTCGAGCAGATCCTTGTTCAACTCGAACTTGCCGAAGTAGGCTGTGGTGTAGCCGAGGCCCTTGAGCACCGAGGCCATATTCGGCAGGTCTGGGTTCAGGCTCGGCTGATAGGCAAGCTCCATCTGATCGAAGACGCCATTGACCTGCGGCGGCTCACCACTGAAGAAGGCGGCCCGCGACGGCGTGCACATGGCCGATGCGGTGTAGTGATTGCGAAAGGTGATGCCCCGGCGCTGCAGCTCGGCGCGGGCCGGAAGCTCATAATCGTTGCTGGTGACCAGGAGATGCTCTGCCTCCTGGTCGGAGATCACAAAAATGATGTTGTATGGAGGCTTTGCGGCCGCCGGAGCCCCCCTCTGCGATTGAGCCAATGCGTGTGGCGCTGCACTCGGACAAACCATGGCCGACAACGCAAGACCACAGACGACGAAGGAGTGTCTGATCAATCGCAATCCCATAGCGCTGCTCCTGCGAGGGCCGTTATCGAGATCGAGCGGGAGTGATCTAGTGTTCGTGGACAGGCGTGACGGTGCGACAGTTGCCAGCGTGGGTCAAGCAGGATTGACGCGCACGGCAAATGCGCTTTGATAAGCCGGCATGGAGGCGATATGGCGGGCAGGCATTCTGCGCCAGCTCGGAATCCGAATGGTTCGCTTTTCTGCAGCATCGAGAGGCATGCCGACCCCCACACCCACCCGCGCGATGGCAATCCTTGTATTGGCCCCCGCGCTGATACTCGCTTTCGTGTTGATGCGCCCGGATGGGCGCGACCTGACGCCGGGTGCTCAGGCGGCGGAGCGCGGCGAAGCAGAGCGTTTCGTCGGCAGCGAGACTTGCGCGCAATGTCATCCTGGAGAAGCTGAGCTGTGGCGCAGCTCGCAGCACAGCCATGCCATGGATCACGCCACCGACAGCACGGTGCTCGGCGACTTCAATAATGCCAGCTTTGACTATAACGGCGTGCGCTCGCGCTTCTTCCGCGACGGCAAGAAATTCCTGGTCGAGACCGACGGAGCGGACGGACAGCTTGCAACATTCGAGGTCAAATACACATTCGGCATCGATCCGCTGCAGCAATATCTCATCGCGTTTCCGGATGGCCGCATCCAAGCGCTCTCACTCGCCTGGGACACTCGGCCCAAGGACAAAGGCGGCCAGCGCTGGTTTCATCTCTATCCTGATCAGGCCGTCGCTCACGACGATATCCTGCATTGGACCAAGCTGAACCAGAACTGGAACTTCATGTGCGCCGAGTGTCATTCGACCGGCGTGCGCAAGAACTACAACGCCGCGGCTGACACATACGATACGCAGTTCGCCGAAATCAGCGTTGGGTGTGAGGCTTGCCACGGCCGGGGTTCGCGCCATGTCGCTTGGGCGCGCGCGCAGCAGAGCTGGTGGCCACTGCGTAAATCCGATGACCCCAGCAAAGGGCTTCCGGTCACGTTCGATGAGCGCACCGACATTTCGTGGCTGCCGGACCCGCGCACCGGCAAGCCGCAACGGCGGATTGCGCCAGCGATGTTGCGCAAGGAGGTCGAGACCTGCGGATTATGTCACGCGCGCCGCGCGGCTCTTTCCGAGGACTGGGTTCCGGGACACTGGCTGTCCGATACGCACCTCGTCGTGCCAATCTCGCGCGGCCTCTATTTTGCCGACGGGCAGATGCAGGATGAGGTCTACAACTACGGCTCCTTCAAGCAGAGCCGGATGTTTGCGGCCGGCGTTACCTGCAGCGATTGCCATGAGCCGCACGCCGCCAAGCTGCGCGCTACAGGCGATAACGTTTGCCTGCAATGCCATGCGGGCGAGACCTACGCGGCGGCAACACATCACCACCATTCAGGGGGCGATCCGGCAGTCACGTGTGTTTCGTGTCACATGCCGGCGCGGACCTACATGGTGGTCGATCAACGCCACGATCACAGCTTTCGGGTGCCACGGCCTGATCTGTCCGAAGCGCTTGGCACGCCGAACGCCTGCAACGCGTGCCACGCAGATAAATCCGCGCAATGGGCCTCTGCGGCGATCGAGGCTTGGCACGGCCCGGACGAGAAAGGTCTCCAGACTTACGGGCCAGCGTTTCACGGGGCCTGGACCAACGCGCCGGAGGCGCCGTTGCTGCTCGCGACAGTCGCCGCAAATGGCACGACGCCGGCATTCGCCCGCGCGGGCGCATTGACCGAGCTTGCGTCGCAACGTTCGCCCGACACGCTCCGGCTGGCGCGGAGCGGCCTCGCCGATCCCGACCCGATGGTACGCATCGGTGCGCTCGATATGTTGGCCAACCTGCCGCCCGAGCGAACCTGGTCGCTGGTTGCTCCCCTGTTGTCCGATCCGGTGCGCGGCGTGCGCCTCCGCGCCATCGAACTGTTGGCGGACATTCCAGTCGCGCGCTTGCCGCCTGCCGACCACGAACGCTTCGAGCACGCCGCGGCAGAGTTCGTCACGGCTCAGCGTACCAATGCGGATCGTCCCGAGGCGCATGCAACGCTCGGAAATTTTTTCGTGCGCCAGCATCGCGATGCCGAGGCGGAGGCCGAATACCGAGCTGCGCTCCGACTCAGTCCTCAGTTCGCGCCCGCAGCCGTCAGCCTTGCCGAGCTTTACCGGCTGCTCGGACGCGACGCCGATGGCGAACACGTCTTGCGCGCCGCCATTGCGGCGTCACCGCAAGACGCTGGACTGCATCACGCGCTCGGGCTTGCCCTGACGCGACTCAAGCAACGCGACGAGGCGCTTGGGGAGCTGCGCCGTGCGACCGAGCTCAAGCCGGACGGGGCCCGATATGCTTACGTCTACGGTGTCGGCTTGTATTCCGCCGGCCGCACCGACGAGGCCATGGCTCTGCTCAAACAAAATGCCAGCCGTCATCCGGATGATCTTGACACTTTACTGGCTCTCGTGAGCTATAGCCGCGCCGCCCACGACTTTGCGACAGCTCTCACATATGCCGAACAGGCCGCTCGCTTGACACCGACTGACCGCGATCTGACCGCGCTCATTGGTGAACTCAGGCGGCAAGCAGGACATTCCCGGTAATAAAGCCTGACGTCATGATTTCGAAGCTTGATGACCTTCTTGCAGCAATCACGGACGCCGGTGACACCGGCCTTACGTGGGCCGCTATCAGCACCGCATTCGTCGGAAGATCCAAGGGCAAGGATAAAGACACTGCCCTACGAGACAAGCTAGCCTCTCTCCTCCGTGAAGGCGCGATCTGGGGGCCGGTCAAACATAAGGGCACACAGTATTATTTCGCCAGTGGACGGGGCCCGTCGATCGAGACCGCTAGTGACCTAGTGGTACGCCTCGTGCTCCAGTCCGGCGTCAAGCTCTTGTCGAAGGCGAGCTTGAAAAAGAAAATCACGGGCATGAATGCGCGCTTTTTCCCTGACGCGATCAAGCACGCAGTGGCGAGCCAGGCAATCGTAGAACTCGCATGCGGCAAGCCAAAGTACTACCTTCACCGGGACGTCGCCGCTGAGCACTTCGGATTTGAGGCTGCAACACCTTCGGTCGGGACCACCTCGCTGCGAACTGCTGCAGCGGTCACATCAACGCTTGCCTTGGACGATCTGCTTCCCGCCTATCGCCGCCTCAAGGCCGAACAGGGCGGCTTCTCCGCGGTGAAGATATTCGATTTGATGAAAGTGTTGCACGTGCAGAAGGACGTCCTGCATCAGCTGCTCATCGAAGAGGCCAAGGCGGGGCGCATCACCATGCATCACACGACCTCGGCGGAGCTTCCGGCCGAAGTGGTCGATGCCGGAATCCGGGTTCCGGGCTTTGCCGAGCCTTTTGTAACTGTTGTCGTCAAGAACGATCCATGACTCCGCCCTACGCGCACGTACAAGTTAACCCGTTCGAAGACGACGTCATCCGGGAACCGCGCGAGGTATCGTTCTCGGTGCAAGGCCTCAACGACGCAGCGCTGGACGCGTTGGTCCGGAAGTTCTCGGCTCTCGACACCCACGCTCCCCCGCGCAGCCGGCCGGCCCAAGCCGCGAGGGCCCAACTCGTCGTCTCACCCGATCGCGGCTATGGCAAGTCGCACCTGCTCGGACGTTTGTTTGCCAAGCTCGGCCAGCGGGCCACCAAGGTGTACCTGCGGCCATTCCAGGATCCATATAAAGCCTGGCATTCGATCCTGCTGCTGACCTTGCAAGAGCTGGAGCGTGCGGAAAACGAGCTAGTTGGTACTGCGAGCCAGCTCGAAGCGCTGGCGATCGGCGCGCTAGCGCATGTTGTTGCCGATTTCGCCGAGGACGGTGTCGCTGACCGTCCGGGCGCAACTCAGACCATTTCGGTGCTGCGCAAGCTCGGCGAGAATGCCAATCTCGCTGAGACGGAGAAGCGGTCGCGAATCAAATGGCTCGGCGGGCTTATCGCCGATTCCAGGGCAATCGGCCGGTTATGTGAACGCATGCATCGGCGCCACATCGATCTAAGTGGCCGCGAGAAGGCTTGGCTGAAGGTTCTCGCAGCCTGTGCACTTGCTGAACGCTACGGCGAGAGCTGGAGCGCTGCGCGCAAGTGGCTGCGCGCCGAACCGCTTGAACCCGATGAGGTCGCGGTGCTCGGGCTTGACGCGGCCGACAACGAAGGACGGGGGGACGCCGCGCCTCAGGAGATCAATGACCTCAGCTTTCGTCGGTTGCAGGGCCTGTGTCTGCTCGCCTCCTATTATCGCCCGTTCCTGTTTTGCTTCGATCAGACTGAATTCTATGCAAATGATCCCGCTTTGATCAAAACCCTCGGAAACTGCATTGAGCAGCTCTACGCGGATCTGCGCAACCACTTGACGGTCATCACGGCCAACCAGGAGAATTGGGTTTCCGAAATATTGCCTCATATCGCTGCGCCCCAGCGCGATCGCATCGATTCGAGCCTCCAGCTTGAAGGCATACGAATCGATGGCGCGCACGAGCTGATCGCCGAGCGTCTGAAACAGTACGGCTTAAGCGGTGACGATATTGCCCGCTTCTTCGCTGACGGCTGGCTCGAACGGACGTTCAATCCGGTGGTTCCAGAGCTTGGGGTTCGCGCTTTACTGACGCGCGCCGCCGAACGGTTTCAGTTGCTTGCAGAACCGGACAAGCCTGCGGCGCCGAAACAGACACTCGACGAGTTATTTCGACTGGAGGTCAATGACGTTCGGTCCAAGCAAGCGCTGATGAGCTACAATCAAGATTTGCTTATGTGGTTTGTGAAAGACCTCGGTCAGGCGCTCGGAAGCGTATCCATCGGACGGCCGCCAAACCGGCGTTACTTCTCGTTACAATGGGCTTGGCCCGACCGTCGCGTGTGCTTTGCTTTCGAAGGTGGGGATCATTGGAAGCGGTGGAGTTCCATTGCCGACGAATTTCTGACCTTGGCGCGTGAGCATAGCGAACGGATAAATGTGTCCTACGTTTTCCGGACGCCGGATCTGACGCGCGTTCCTCGCCCGTCCTGGGTAGCCGCAAAGCCGAGACTGGATACAGCGAAACATGAAGGATTTCAGATTCGCGAGCTGACGCTCGATGAGGTCTGCGAGATCCACGCTGCGCGCGAGCTCTATTCGAATGCGCTCCAGGGCAACCTGGCCTACTCAGGACCCGAGACTCTTGCCTGGTTGCAGGTGCGCTTCACGGTTTTCCTCAAAGAGCTCGCCTTCCGGCCGCCGGCCGATGACGCGGGAAACGAGAACAGCCCCCTCCTCCACACCGTGGCGTCGACGAATGATGAGCCGAAACCGCCGCCGCATCCGGTGGAGCTTGATGCCGGCGGGCTGCGCATCGTCCTCGATATGGTGCGGCAGCAGCGGATCATCGATATCCGGGCTGTCCTCGGCCGGCTCGGGAGCGAGGCCCTGCGCGATCCTCTCCTGCGGAGTGTCGAAGCACATCCGAATCTCAAAGCACATCCCGGTCCCCAGACCATTTTCCTGCAATGGCGCATCACACTATAACGGCGACCCAGCTGAAGTTCGCAGTCCTCGACGCGGACTGGCGGGCGCAATGGCTCGCCGGCAAAAATCCCTCAACCCGTACATTCGCGCCGGCCGGAACCATGCGCGCGCTGAGCGTACGGTTCCACAAAGAGGCGGAGGAACTGGTCCGCTGGCTGACCGCGCGCGAGAAGTTCTTGGGGCTGCCGCGAAAATCGACTCGACCGAAGATCTTGTCGACCACCTATGGGCGACCTCGCTGCAGGCACTGACCGACAAGCTCTTCGCCGAGGGCCGCGCCGAGGAGGCCGCGTTCTTTACCGAGCGGATGCGGAATCTCTGCGCGCGACTCATAGAGCTGAAGCACCGAACTGCGCGCTTCGAGAACTGGCAAGACGTGTTCATAGGGGCCGAGGAGAAGCTCGCGCACATTCCAGTGCCGGTCGGCGACAACGTCGTCGACATGCGCGCC
The DNA here is from genome assembly GCA_963760435.1 of uncultured Alphaproteobacteria bacterium. Classification (GTDB taxonomy): domain Bacteria; phylum Pseudomonadota; class Alphaproteobacteria; order Rhizobiales; family Xanthobacteraceae; genus JAFAXD01. Next base: position 9,322 of record CAVXDE010000050.1, on the reverse strand, counting down.
CGAGTCGACGCGATCCGTTTCCACCCCGAGCACCATCTCGAGGTCGTCGATTACAAGCTAAGTCAAGGCCATGAGCAAAAAGCGGATCTCGTTCAGCTTGCGATCTACGCACATCTGTTGCCGATATGGCGCCCCGGGTGCGAATTCTGCGGCACGCTCGAATACTATTTACCGGCCTTCCGGGAAGTGCACGTTTCCCGCAGCGACCTGTTCGACATTTTTGCTGGAATTGTCATGCCCGTGCTCGATGAGATGTTTGTGGGCAAACCCAAGACTTCGGTCCAGCGCAAGCGGGCACCGGCCGCCCCAAGTCCTGCCTCCGCGACCGGCGACCTGGACGCTGGTACGCTCGGGCGAGCCGTCGTCGAAGCCTTCCGCGGCTTCAATCTTGGCGTGGAGGTCGCTGGCGCAGTTGAGGGTCCGCAATTGGTGCGGCTGCGACTCATTCCGGCCTCCGGTGTGAAAGTCTCTTCGCTCTCCAATCGCGCCGAGGACCTTCAGATCCCGCTCTCACTTGCCGAGCCCCCGCTCATCAAGGCTGGTAAAGGTTTTGTCTTTCTCGATCTGCCACGTCCCCAGCCGAGGCCTTGCTTGTTGCGAGAGGCGCTCGCTGGGAGTCTTACCGATGTGCTGAAGAGCATTGTCGCTTTTCCAATCGGGATCGGTGTTGAAGGCGACCCGGTGCTGGCGGACTTTGCCGATCCCAACACCTGCCATGCGTTAGTCGCCGGCTCCACAGGCAGCGGTAAAAGCGAGTGGCTCAAGGCACTCGTCGCCAGCATGGCGTTGCGCAGTCCCCCTGCTCAGGTGCAGATTGCGCTGATCGATCCGAAAATCCTGACATTTGCGGGTGTCGAAGGCAGCCCCTATCTCTGGCGTCCGGTGGCTACGACGCTTCAAGAAGCCATGGCGATCCTGCGCGATGCGGTCGCCGAAATGGACGCTCGTTACCAACTGCTCGCCCGTGGCGGCTTCGTCAACTTGGGTGAGCACTTCAAATCGGGCAAGACGGATCTCCCCTTCCTCGTGTTGATCTTCGACGAGTTTGCAGACCTGATCCTCGCTGGGCGTGAGGAGAAAAAAGAGTTCGAAACGCTGGTTGCGCGGATTGCCGGGAAGGGCCGAGCGGCCGGCATTCATCTGGTGCTGGCGACTCAGCGGCCGGACCGCACCGTTGTGACCGGACTGATCAAGGCCAACCTTCCTCTAAAAGTCTGCCTCAAGGTCGCCAACTCCACGAACGCTCAAATCGTGCTTGACGAACCAGGCGCCGAGAGTCTGTTCGGCAAGGGCGACCTCCTTTGCGATATCGGCAAGGGTCTGGTCCGCGCCCAGGGGCTATTTATTCCGCAACCTGAGTTTCTGGCCGCGCTCAAACCAGAATCGAGAGCGTAAATTTGGGTTTGCCTTTGTTTCGCCCAGAGCAGCAGCCGCCGATCGTCGGTCGGCACGCCGACGCACACCAGTTACAGCCAATCTCAAACTGTGCTCGCGAGGTGACACTGGCGTAGTTTCGCCACCGCTTCGACGATTTCCGCGGAGCGCATATACCCAATTCAGATAATGTGGGGTCGGGATCGGCGTGTGATCTGGCATCGGGGGGAGTGTCATGCCGCCCCTTGGGGAAATCAAACAGCCACTGCGCCACGCGGTGGTTACACTCGTTGTCATAGTCGTGGTGCTCGCCGCGGGCGCGATTTGTGCTGACGCGGATGAGGCCGGCATCAGCTTTTGGGTCCCCGGTACCTATGGTGCGCTCGCGGCCGCACCGCTGCCGCAGGGGTTTTCCCTGGCGGAAGTCTATTATCATTCACCGGTGAAGGCCGGTGCCGATGTCGCGACCGCGATTCAGGTTTCCAGAGCGGGCATCCTGACCAAATTACCGGCCACTCTGGACTTTCACCTCGGCGTGCAAACGGACCTGATGTTGAGCATTCCCACTTATGTATTCGCGACGCCCGTGTTCGGTGGGCAGCTTTCGGTCGGACTGCTGATCCCGTATGGTCGCAACAAGGTGGCCGTTGACCAGACGCTGATCGGCCCGATGGGGGGCTCGCCACCCTCGGCTGGCGGCCCCTTGACCGACTCGGTGAGCGGTTTGGGCGATCTCGAGCCGCAGACTTCGCTGCGCTGGAACTTCGGCGTGCACAATTTCATGGTCTACATGACCGGCGATATTCCGGTCGGGTTATATAGCCCGGTGCAACTGGCCAATATCGGGTATGGGCACGGCGCCATCGATGGTGGTGGCGGCTACACCTACTTCAATGAGCAGACCGGCTATGAATTTTCGGCCGTGCTCGGCCTCACGTACAATCTCATCAATCCGTCGACGCAGTACCAGAACGGCGTAGACGTGCACTTGGACTGGAGCGCGTCCAAGTTCCTGACCAAACAGATCGAACTCGGCGCAGCGGGCTATTTCTATAATCAAGCCTCCTGCGATACCGGGACCGGCGCTGTGCTCGGCTGTTTCGAAACGCGCGTATTGGGCGTGGGGCCGCAGCTGGGTTACGTAATTCCGCTCGGCAACCTGCAAGGCTACGTAAACGTGAAAGCCTATCAGGATTTCGATTGGGCCCACCGTGCCCACGGCTGGAGCGGATGGCTGACGTTCGTGATCTCAAACTCCCCGACCGACGCGCAACACACGCCACCACACCGATGACGGCCGGTGAACTGCTCACGCGTGATCAATCCTGGTGCGCTTGCCACGGAAATGCCGCTCGGTACGTTGATGCGCGAAGCTGCCGCCCGAGCGGCATCGGGGGCGACGGGAGACCAAGCATGCTGATTCGGCTGTTCGCCTGCCTCATCTTCTTCGGGCTGATGCCAGCCGTTGCCGTCGCACAAATGCAGCCTGCCTCAATGCTTCCCCTGCGGCGCAAAGCAACCGGATCAAGATCGACTACGTGGCTCCGACAGACCCGGCGCACAAGCCGCTTTATGATCTACTCATGAAGCGCGGGGCGCTCGAGCGAATCCAGACAATTCTCAGCCCCTTCAAGTTGCCGCGCGACCTGATCCTGCGGGTGAAAGACGGCGGCATGGTCAATGCCTGGTACGATGGCGGTGTCATCACCGTCTGCTATGAGTATCTCGATTTCATTAAGAAGAACGCGCCCAAGACGACCACGCGCAGCGACGTAACGCCGGAAGATGCGCTTGTCGGGCAAACTTATTTCGTATTCTTGCATGAAGCCGGGCACGCAATGTTCGCTTTCTTCGAAGTCCCGGTGTTCGGAGGCGAGGAGGCCGAACATCGATCACGAGCTTGGGCAGAAGGTGCTCGCTCGTGATTGGCTTCCTGTTCCGACCCAGCGGCCGAAACGGCCGCCGCATGCCTCCTGATGCTTGCCATGGCGGCGGTTTTCGAAAGCGCGATTTGCAAGCGGACGCGCTTATGGCGCCATCTTGACGAATTCTTCGGCAATGTTCGCGGAAAGCGCCGTGGCGGCGGCGATGTCACGTTCGGCGGCGACCACATCACCCTTCCGGCGCTCGGCAACCCCGCGCCCGTAGAGTGAACTTGCAAGCCGCGCGTTGATCTTGAGCGCGGCATCGTAGTCGGCGATGGCGGCATCGAGTTCGCCAAGCTTCAGATAAGTAAAGCCGCGGCTATCGAGGGTATAACCGTCGCCCGGTCGGATTGCGAGCGACGCATTGCAGTCGGCGAGCGCGTCCTGCAACTGTCCGACAATTGCGCGCGCTTGGCAGCGATTGTTCAAGGCGCCGGCGTGGCGCGGATCGATGCGGATCACCTCGCTGTAATCGGCGATCGCGTGCTGATGATCCGCGCGGCCGAAAAAGAGATCCCCGCGCGCCAGATAGTCGAGCTTGTTGCTTGGGTTCAGGCGCAATGACTCGTTGAAATCTGCAAGCGCACGATCGATGTCACCCTTGTCCCGCCACACCCGGGCCCGGTTGCCGTAAGCAGCTCCGTAGTTAGGATCGAGCTCGATTGCCCGGTCGAAATCCGCGAGCGCGCGGTCGAGCTGTCCCCGGCTGCGCAGATCGGTGGCGCGGTTGTAGAACGCCAGGGCGAGCTTCGGATCAAGCATGATCGCCTGGTCATAGTCGGCCAATGCGTGCTCGAAATCATTCTTGTCGGCATAGGCCTTGCCGCGATTGTTGAAGTAGAATGCATCGCGGGGGTTGAGCTTGATCGCTTCGCTATAGTCGGCGATCGCGCGATCCTGATCGCCCTTATTGTTGTACGCTATACCACGGTTGTAATAGGCAAACGCGAACTTGGGATCGATCTTGATCGCGAGATCGAGATCAGCAATGGCGCGATCGAACTCCCCCCTTTCATTGTACGCATTGCCGCGATCGTTGTAGCCGTTGGCATCATCCGGAGCGACCGCGATCATCTGCGTGTAATCGGCAATTGCGCGCTCAATGTCCCCCTTTGACCGGTACGCATTGCCGCGATTGCCGTATGCATCCGCAAGTTTCGGGTCGAGCGCGATGGCCTGATCGAGATCGGCAATTGCGCGATCGACATCACTCTGTGCCGCGAACACATAGGCGCGGATGAAATAGGCATAGGCGCGGTTCTTGGCGCTTTCCTGTCGTGACTGAATGACGGCGGTGCAACCGGCGACCTGTCCCTCTTGCGCGATCCCCTGCCCGCCGCGGCACAATGTCCAGTTCAGATCCTGGGCCGAGGCAGCGCCGGCGACCCCGCACACAGCGAGTCGCGCGAGCCATGTTCGCATTCGCCAAGACGGGTTCATTGCCCAAGCCCCGTGAACCCTGTTGTCCGCGTGTTGTTGGTCCAACCAGTTGTTGGTCCCGGTTCAAGGATCAACGAGCGTTCCCGCCATGTATCGCGGTAGCCAGGCCTCAAAGCGCTCGCGCAATTCTTCGACTGACAGCGGTTGCTCGCCCGGAACGGTGAGCGCCTCGCCTCCTGTCGTGCCGATGCGGCCAACCGGGACACCCGCGATCCCCGCCCGCGCAATGATCGCATCGACGGCGCCGGTGTGAACAGTCGCGACATAGCGCGCTTGATCTTCGCCAAACCAGAATGCGTGCGCCGGAATGTCCGCAGACACAGGCGTGAGCACCGCGCCAATCCCGGACGCGATCGCCATCTCGGCGATTGCCACCAGCAACCCACCGTCGGACACGTCATGCACGGCAGTCGCGATATTTTCGTGAATGAGAATGCGCACGAAATCGCCGTTGCGGCGTTCCGCGTCGAGATCGACAGGCGGCGGGGCCCCTTCCTCGCGCCCGCAAAGCTCACGCAGATAGAGCGACTGGCCGAGCCAGCCTTGCGCTTCGCCGATCAGCAGGATGGCTTCGTCGGCCGCTTTGAATGAAAGCGTGGCCGAGCGCACGAAATCATCCAAGAGCCCAACGGCGCCGATCGTCGGCGTCGGCAGAATCGCGCGCCCGTTGGTCTCGTTGTAGAGCGACACATTGCCGGAAACCACCGGGAACTCGAGAGCGCGGCAGGCTTCGCCGATGCCGCGGATGCAGCCAACCAGTTGACCCATGATCTCGGGGCGCTCGGGATTGCCGAAATTGAGGTTGTCGGTGACGGCGAGCGGCCTGCCGCCGACCGCGGTGATATTGCGCCAAGCCTCCGCGACGGCCTGCTTGCCGCCCTCGAACGGATCGGCCTCGCAATAGCGCGGCGTCACGTCGGCGGTGAGAGCCAGTGCCTTCGGTCCGTCCAGCACGCGCACGACCGCGGCATCGCCGCCAGGCCGCTGCACGGTATTGCCGAGAATGACGTGGTCGTACTGCTCCCACACCCAGCGTCTCGCACAGAGCTCAGGCGTGCCGATCAGCGTTTGCAGTGCCTCTGCGCTCGACATCGGCGGCTGCACGGCCTCTGCCGCAATGACGGGCTGCTTCGCGCTATCAACAAATGGCCGGCGATAGACCGGCGCCTCATCACCAAGTTCTTTGATCGGCAAATCGGCCATCACCTCGCCGCCATGGCGCACCACGAAACGCTGGCTCGGTGTGGTAAATCCCACGACCGCGAAATCGAGACCCCACTTGCGGAAAATCGCTTCAGCCTCGGCTTCCTTCTCCGGGCGCAGCACCATGAGCATGCGCTCCTGGCTCTCGGAGAGCATCATTTCGTAGGCGCTCATGCCCACTTCGCGGCATGGCACCGCGTCGAGGTTTAGGTCGACACCGAGGTCGCCCTTGGCGCCCATCTCCACCGCCGAACAGGTGAGGCCAGCCGCTCCCATGTCCTGGATCGCGATGACGCAATCCTTGCCCATGATCTCCAAGCAGGCTTCCAGCAGCAGCTTTTCCGAGAACGGATCCCCCACCTGAACGGTCGGGCGCTTGGCCTCCGAGTCGTCGTCGAACTCGGCGGACGCCATGCTGGCGCCGTGGATGCCGTCGCGTCCGGTCTTCGAACCGAGGTACACGATAGGCATGCCGACACCGGTCGCCTTGGCGTAGAAGATCTTGTCCGCCGCGGCGATGCCGACCGCCATGGCATTGACCAGGCAATTGCCGTCGTAGCGCGCGTGAAACCGCAATTGCCCGCCAACCGTCGGCACACCGAACGAGTTGCCGTACCCCCCGACACCGGCGACGACGCCGGAGACCAGATGGCGCGTGCGCGGATGCGCTGGATCACCGAAGGAAAGCGCGTCAAGGCACGCAATCGGACGCGCACCCATGGTGAACACGTCACGCAGGATGCCGCCGACACCGGTCGCCGCCCCCTGATAGGGCTCGATGAAGCTCGGGTGGTTGTGGCTCTCCATCTTGAACACGACCGCGAGTCCATCGCCGATGTCGACCACCCCGGCGTTCTCACCTGGCCCCTGGATCACCCACGGAGCCTGGGTGGGCAAAGTACGCAGATGAACCTTGGAGGATTTGTACGAGCAGTGCTCATTCCACATGGCGGAAAAAATCCCGAGCTCCGTGAAGCTCGGCTCCCGCCCAATCAGTTTGACGATGCGCTCATACTCGTCGGGCTTTAGCCCGTGCTCGGCGACGAGCTGCGGCGTGATCGGCGGTTCGTTCCGTGTCATAGGGGTGACCCGGTAGAGCATGCGCCCGGTGATGGCAACGCTTCCGGGCCGGTCGACGCTTATGCGGCGCGGTCGAGGGCCTCCACAAGGCCGGCGAAAAGGCCACGCCCGTCGGTGCAGCCCATTTCCGGCTCCACGTGATTCTCCGGATGCGGCATCATTCCGAGCACGTTGCCACCCGCGCTGACAATTCCGGCAATGGCATTGCTTGCCCCGTTGAGGTTCCAGGCGGGGTCGAGGCTCCCGTCCGGGGCGGCATAACGAAACAACACCCGTCCGTCATCCTCAAGGCGCGCTAGGGTTTCGGCATCGGCAACGTAGTTGCCTTCCCCATGGGCGACCGGCACCCGGATCACCTGCCCGGCATTGTAGCCGCGGGTGAACGGACTGTCGGACCGCTCGACCCGCAGGAACAGATCGCGCGAGATAAACTTCAGGGCCTTGTTGCGCATCAGCACGCCAGGCAGGAGGCCTGCTTCGCAGAGAATCTGAAAACCGTTGCAAACGCCCAGCAGCAATCCGCCGTCGGCCGCATGGGCGCGCACCGCGTCCATGATCGGCGCACGTGCCGCGATCGCGCCACAGCGCAGATAGTCGCCGTATGAGAAGCCGCCTGGAATAATAACCAGATCGGTCCCCGGCGGCAGCGCCGTGTCGGCGTGCCAAACCATGTTGGGCTCGCGCCCCGAGATCAACCTGAGGGCGCGCGCCATATCGCGCTCGCGATTGATTCCCGGAAAGACGATGACAGCGCTTTTCATCGTATCCACCGCAACAGCGTGATGTCGCCCGTCGGGCGCTGCATCCGGAACAGCGGGATCATGTCCATTGCCTTTTCTCGCATCGCGCCGGGCGTTCGCTTGCGCTGAAATATGCTCAGTACGAGAGCAACCTGGTCATCCCCGGCAATGACGATCACGGCACTGCCATCAGCGACGTCGAAACAAACGGCCCGTCCGGGCAGATCGCCAATCTGGACATCAAACACCGCGCAGGCGGGCGGCGGCTTGGCATTGGGATCCGCTCCCCGGGCCGCTGCCGGCACGAGGCCGTACTGTTGCAGGATATCAAGCATCGCCGGCTCGTCCTTGGCGCTCTCGCGCCAGCGGACCGGATCGATGAAAAATCCCCCCACATTGGGCTCGTCTTCGCACATCGGCCCCAGCACACAGGCAAAGACGAAACGCCCCTGGGCTTCGCTCGCAACTTGCCGGCGCACATCCTCGAAGGTCAGCAGGAAGCCCTTGAGTTGATCCGCGCATCCAAGCAGGAGGCCCGCCTCCTTGACGGAGACCACCTGGCACGGCCGGGCTTGCTGCGCGACCGCGCCCTCCTGCGCGACGGCGCCCCCTTGCGCAACCGCGCCGGAGCAGAGCGCTGAGACAAACCCCATCGCCAACAGCAGACGCAACGGAAAGGCCCTCATTGCAACCCCGTCGACGCTCGCACGAAATCCAACACGACGGGGCTCGCCAACTCCTCAAGAGTGGCTTGCACCGCATCGGCTGTGATCGGCTCCTTGGAAGCCGCCGTAGCAATCACGCCGTCACACTTGTTGGAGAGGGCGACGGTGAGGAGATAGCTCCGCGCTCCGTGCGGGCCATCGACCACGAACGGCCGTGCGCGTCCTTTCATCCAGCTGACCGTGACCGGCCAGCCGGGCGCAAGCGGCGTGACTGGCCCCGGAAACAGATCGAAATCGGCGACGCGGTCGATCTCGATGTCATCGGCAACACCCGTGGTGCAATTGCAGAACCCCACCTTGGCGCGGACGTAGACCGCCAACTCGGTCCCGCACGCGCCGCAGTGGAAGGCGCGACCCGTGCCCCACTGGTCGAGCAGGAATGGCCACGGCACTTCCGCAAACATCGCGCTCGGGCCGGCTGCGGCTGTGCCGCCAGCGACCTCCACGACGGGCATTGCGGTGGTGATCAGCGACATTGCGAGGACAGTGCCGAGCGTCACGGCAATACCTCGACGCGGTAATTCTCGATCACGGTGTTGGCGAGCAGCTTTTCCGCCGCTTTCTTTAACGCAGTTTCGGCACCGGCGCGGTCGCCATCAGCAATCTCGATATCAAACACTTTGCCTTGCCGAACGCTGGCAATTCCGTCGATCCCAAGCGACCTCAGCGCGCCTTCGATCGCCTTGCCCTGCGGGTCGAGAATGCCGGATTTCAACGTGACCGTGACACGTGCTTTCATGACAACACTGATGCTAACCGAATTTGGGATGACGGGAAGGGCTCGTGGTTCTGCAAGAACCTGCGTTCCCGGGGGAGCTCGCTGTGTTACCCGACA
>CAVXDE010000049.1:0-72196 GCA_963760435.1 uncultured Alphaproteobacteria bacterium | reverse complement strand
GACCAAGTGCGATTATTGTTGGCGACGTAGCTGTAAAGGTTCGACGAATACGTAGTCAGGTCGGCGCGGAGATTGGCCCGCGAGAGGCTCGAAATCGAGTAGCTCGTTGTCGTCCCGCCAATGTCCGACAAAAATTGCGTTTGGGTATATCCTAAAAATACTCGCGAGATTGGGTATCCCCGGGGTGACGTTGTGGAGCTTAAGCGCTGGAAAAAATTCGTAAGTCGTTCCGCCCAGCTGAAGCGTCGCGGCGAATTGTAAAAGCGTGATAGAGTTCAGCGTGCCGTCGCCGTTAGGCGTCATGCTCACGATCGGAATTCCGCCAACTCCGAGCAGGTTTCCTATCGCGACTGCATCGTTTGCAACATTCAGCCAATTCGACGCTTGAGCACCGCTTAAAGTCAAATTGCCATTGAGAAATCCGGTATTCGGATATCCGGCCGCATTCCACAACGCGACCAGCAAAATGGCCTGATCAGCATCGTCGCCGCGTCGATCCAAAAGCGTGCCCAACGCGCCTTTATTACTTCCATAAAGCGGCTCGTACTCAATGTTGTTGTAGACCCACTCGAAGATGAGGTCTGGGTCGCATTTCAGGCCGAGGGCTAACGCTGCGATGGGGGCAGGTTGACTAATCGCCCCGCTGCATGATGGCGAAGGAGGGTCAAAATGCGACGGAATATCGAGCCTTAGAGGGCGCTCTGTCGGCTCTCGACGCACTGCCTGAGGTTAGCTGCGGAGCCGTAAGCTTCGGCGCGTCCAATCGCGCGCCAAAGGTTGGAGCCTTGAGATCGCCTACAGTAGAAGCCCGCGCCAGATTAGTGGAAAATCCCGGCGGGCGCCGTTCTGCTGGCGACGCTCTGAGCGGCTGCGATGGATCCGAAGCAAGCCGCGAGAAGCACTCCAAGAGCTAATGGCCACCTTGCCATAGCGGTCCTCCGCAATGAAATTCCAACTCCTCAGGGCATGAGAGAAAATGTCATCTCACCAAAGGGCCGCGCCCCAACAATTCGAGGTGCACGGCGTGGTCGTCGCCGTCCAGGTGAGCGTTGTCGTATTGACGTTAATCACCTGAGACAAACGATTGCCGTTCGCGTCGTAGGTATAAAGTATTATCACACCCGTGTCATAGCTCGCGCTCGTTATCCGACCAAGCGGATCATACGTATAAGCGACCGATCCGTTAGCAGCTCGAGCAGAGCTCGTTGGCAGCAAGAAAAAAGCAAAAATCACCAGGGCCACAGCGATCGCTCGGCTCATAGTCGGCTCCAATAGATACGCAACTCACCTTCGGGCATGCGCGATGCGAAGAGCGGGGTTGCGAAGAAAATCGTTATCAACAAATCCGGGAAATGCAATCAGGTTTAGCATGCAGAGCGCACATCGCGGTGCCGCGTTAGCAAGGTGTCATTTAACTGAAGTAAGACCGTGCGTTCATTAGGAGTGCCGAGAATGCGGATCGCAAACATCGCCGCAGCGTGCGTACTATTTCTTGCGAGCGCGGGAATCGCGAACGCCGCCTGCGCGTCGCTCCCTTACAATTTAACGAACGGCACGACCGCGGACGCAAATCAGGTCATGGCAAATTTCAACTACCTGCTTTCGTGCGGCGTGCTGCAAGGATACTTGAGCGGAAACACCCTCTCGAATGATGGCACCTCACCGAATACGGTCATTGATACGACAGCGGGTGTTGCAACCTCGGACGACGCGACCGTGGTCATGGGAACCGCGGCGATGACCAAGAACGCAAATGCCTCGTGGTCGGTCGGTTCTAGCAATGGATGTCTAGACTCCGGCTCCTCGCTTGCCACTTCGACCTGGTACCACCTGTTCGTCATCGAACGGACCGACACAGGTGTCGTGGACGAACTGTGCTCGACATCGGCCACCTCTCCGACCTTGCCAAGTCCATACACCAAGAAGCGGCGCGTCGGATCCTTCAAGACCAACTCCTTGGCGCACATCCTGGCATTCATTCAGGTGGGGACACCTTCATGTGGGGTAACTCGGTGCTCGACGTTAACGTGACGGCCCCCGGATCATCCGCGGTAACCCGTACGTTGTCAGTGCCCCTTGGAGTCGTCACCGAGGCCATCGTTTTGGCAGGTATACAAACGCAGGCCAGTGGCGACGCCATGCTGTTGTCGCCGCTGGCGGTCTCCGACGTTCCGCCAGGCTTTGGCAGCGGTACCATCGCACTATTAGTTGGGAGTGCCGGAAATCGCTTCGAAATCAAGCGCGAGTATTGACTAATACTTCAAGTCAAATTCGATCTCGAATGAATGCTGGAGGTGTCGGCAGCTCGGAGTATGTAACGACACTCGGGTGGCGGGACTTCTTGGGCCGGTGATGCTTGTCCAATTGAGTGGCGCTTTAATCACAATCCTTCAACATGAACCTGCATTCAGTGACTTTGACTATTTCAAAACAATAGAAACCAACTATCGCCATGGCGCCATTGGCGGTGTCCAGAGGCTCTTCTCCTGATAGTGCCACGCCAGCCAAGTGACGTACCTGGCGCCACTGTTTAGCATCCGCCTCGAGAATTCCTGCATTTCGGGCGATTGCTTGTCGGCATCAGTGAGCGCGTTCAGCCATTCCGGGTTGTAGGGCAGCGGCGCTTTGCGAGGCGCAAGGCGCTCTGGCGTCGTGGTGGGGATCAACGGTTTGGCCATACGGCTATGACATAGTAACCGGCATCGACGGACAAGCCGAAAGAGCGTGGGCTCGCTTCGGTTTGGACTTTGCAGCTGGGCTCAGATTCCCGTGCGCTTCGTTCGTGCCGTTTCCGGGTTGGTACGGTCTCTGCGGCGAAACTACGACGCGAAAGTCTCACCCTTAGAACGCTGCTGATGGCCCATCGCCAGGGCGCCGAGCGGCCCCATAGAACAAACCTGGAATAGTTTGCTACCGCTTTGCTACCCAACTCAGTAGCACCGGCCCGGTATGGGGCGGCAGCAAGATGATGGCCCCGGAAATTCCTCATAATTCAGTACGTGCGCGGTCAGAACAGAACGGGAAGGAACGCGGAAACCGAATTACAAAACCGCTGCTCTACCGCTGAGCTAACCCGGCTGACCTTTTAGATTCACATACTTAGCTGGCGACCGAGCCAGAACAAATGTGAACTTTGCCACCCGATTGCCATCCCAATAGATGGTTCAGCGCAGGCACCATACAAGCCAGCGCGCGCGGTGCAAGCGGTTCAGCGGGGACTCAGCGCCGCGTTGATTGCTTTCGCCGCCTTGCTGTCGTCACGCTTGAAAATGTGCGCTTAGATCGCGAGCGTAATGCTCGGCTTGGCGTGCCCCGGGCGCTTGCTGATTGCAGGGTCAGGGTGTGCCGACCGGCCATTGATTCGGGTGCTTTGAACACACTGCCGATCGCCTTCGTTTCTTCGCGGGCTTCGGACACCTTGATCTGCTTGCGGTCGAGATCGAGGCAGCGATCGCGTAGCGCCAGAACCTCGCCGAGACGCGGGCCCGTGGTGAGTCCAAAGATGCCTAGAACATCGAGGCGTGCTCCCGTGATCTTACCGATGGCGGGGCCGGGACGGTGCCTGACTTTCACTGTTACCCCTGCCGCGACTGAGGTGAATCGGAGTCGCGCGGAGCAGTGCCGTGCGATTGTTGTTGCTCGACGTTTGGTTCGACAGGCGTTTCCCTGGCAGCGGGTTCCAGCAACTGTGGCCGCGCCACGTATATGAGCACAGCTAAAAAATAGCCAACTTGTAACGCAATCCACGCAAAGATCGCATCGTAGACGGGACCCAATTCACTGAAGCCGGAAGTAAACGCAATGTACGTCGCGAGTGCCAAAAGCGACAACAATACGAATGCGCTGAGGGGTACTAAAAAGCCGAGGACTAAGCCGATCGCCACAAAGCAAGCGAGGCTAGACATTTTTTGGCTCGAAATTGAATAGTGGAGTTCAGCAGGCGACGTAACCATACCACGCTATATTCGAGAAACTAGGGGGTAAGCAGCTCGCTACTACATGACCTTCGACGAGTACGATTTCATAACTATTACCGAGGGGCCGTTTGAGTAAGCGGCCACGGCAAGAGCTCCGCTTTTGGCCGGCGCCGTCACTGACTTGAAAACAACGCTCCCCATCGGCTCTATCGTTGCCATGGTCCAGCAGGCAACGAGTGTGCCACGAACAGCGCTATTACGATCCAGCCAACTGCTGCCTGCCTTGCGAAAACGTGAGCGCACCTGGGGATTGCTCGGCAATCCCGCCGCCTTTGGCCAAGGAAGCCGCACCGCCCTCGGTGCTTCGCCCAGCCTACCTTCAGTTGAAAATGAGGGTCAGTGACCGGCTTACACCAGCGGACGCATCGCTGTGGCCGGTCGGTAGGACGCGGCCTTTGATCGGAAAGCCCCACTCGATGAAGCCGGGCGGGTGGGGGACAGGTGCACAAGAACCCCGCGCATAGGTCGGTTCATACCGGCCGATCAGAGGCCGAGTCGGCCGTGCTGTTGTCGAACCGGTCGTGCGCGACCGCCGGCGGACCGGCCACCAGAGCCAGGGGACGGGCTTAGGGCGCCGAGACCGGTCTCTCCCTCGAGTTTCGCAAGGTCGCGGCGGATTGCGGCGATGACCTGCTTCGTTTCCCACAGCTCGCCCGCGGTCGCGATGTGGTGCAGGATAGCGTCCAGTTTTTTGACGACCGCCGGCACCGAGCGCGCGGGTGAGCGGATGAGTGCGTCAAACGCCGCGTTCGTTCGCCGGGTGTTGGCGTCAACGACGTCGGCATCGGGCGCCCCTTTCTTCTTTTTGAGCGCGTTTTCGAGCGCGTCATATTGGTCCCGAGCGGCACAGTACTCGCGCAACGCCTGAGCAAAGCTCGCCATCCCAAATCCTCCCTTGTGACCCGGCTCATGTTACCAAATGCGTTAGCAAAATTGGGTTTCACGCGAAAGTGGGACGTCCGCCAAAAGGCAAGCGCGCCATGGCGATCGCTCCCGGGCCGGTCGCCCGGACCAATCGGCACGGGCGCACGTCGATCCGCCGCCCGCGCGTACAGTATCTGGCGCGGCACTGGAACGATGGCTGCTCAACGTAGTCGAGGTTCAATTACTGGGACACAACGGGTGGGGTCCAATCGAAAGCTTAAGCGTCCTTAAACGCCTCAAACTGATCATGATTTGCACAGCGTAGCGAGCCATCGATTCCCACGATGCCGTTTGCTTCGTACCGAACGAAAGTTCCATCTGGCCGGATTACTTGTTGGGCGTAAAGAATTCGATCTCCCTCATATCGATGGTTAGCAACCGGCAGAAAAGTGGGCGCATGTTGCCAAGCGTCATCAAGGGAACCAGGCGGCTGCTTTTGTATAGGCATTTTGATGCTCAAATCGCTGACGGAAGCTGGCCTTTCGCCTTTTCCTCTGTTTCGGCTTCATCCTCGTCCGCAAGTAGTTCGTTTAGTTCGTTGATCTGACGTATGAGCCGCTGGACTGTGTCTGCTGTTGTATCGGTTTCGGCTTCCGTTCCTCGCTTTTCGATGGTGCGCATTTGGCCAGATTCGAGCATGTCGAGTTGTTGCTTCAGAAGGGCTCGCAGCTTTTTGCACCACGAAGTTAGCTGAGCCAAGTCCATCATCGTGTCATTTTCCTTTTAAACCGGTCCAAAGAGATTGATCCGCCAACCGATCCTCACCGCTTTCAGGTTTGAGTACCTTAAAGAGCTTTCGAACGAAACATAATAGTTGGCGAACGATGAGAGCCATCAAGCTTCTATCCCTCGGTTGTGGCCTGATCGCCATTTTGTTGAAGATTACGGCCGATGCGCAAGAAATTCATTATGCGCGCCGTCGAAAACCTTGAGCGCATGGATTTGAACCTCATGCATTCGGCGCAACGGTCGATTCGCACGAAGCGCATACAGATGGAGTGGCCGTGCGCGTAGTGCTCGAACCGACGGTGCGCTAAGCCGAGGACTCGCTGGCAGAGATCGTGCTCGGGCAATGACGCTGAGGCTCAACGGGCGCCAAGGCGGGAGCCGGTGCAAACCTCAGCCGTTTGCATTAACAGGCCCAGTACTCGCGCCAGCCGACGCCCCAGGGTCGAGGCACGGGACGGCGCTGCAGGCAGTTCATGATGGCCGGATGCGAATAGGGCGCCGTCGGTATCGAGTAGCCCCATGGGAAGCTGTAGTACCCCCAGCCGGGGGTCAGGACGGCGGGCGCTGCGTGCCGGTAGCGCCATGAGCCCGCCCCAGCGGGATCGCACAGGGCGCTAGTCAGTGCGACAGCGCCCACAACGGCAGCGGCAAGGGGTTTGTGCAGCATGGTCCACCTTCAGGCTCGGACGTCGCACAGCATCGCGAATCGCTGACGTGATGCTGACGCATCCGGGCCGCTCAGGCCAGATAGTCGTGCACCACCTTGCCCAGTCCTAGCGTGATGTCGGCGATGATGTGGATCCCGGACACGACCTCAAGCACCGGAAGCTCGGCCACTGGCGCCAGGGCGTGATAGGCGAGGTTGAGTGCGACAGGTCCGGTCCAGGCGCCCTTGAGATCGATGTCTTCCAGGTAGTACTCGACGATCTCGCAAATGCGCGGGGTGCCGTCGACATGCGGGATGATCTTGAGCAGGAAGTTCGGCGCCTGCAGCGACGCCATCACCGGACCGAGGTCGGCCGCTTTGTGTTTGTAGCCCATCGTACCGGTCGCAATCCGCACCGGGCCGTAGTCGATCGTGCCGACCAGCGTATCGATCTCGGCGCGCAACGTCGGCTGGGCGAGCTTCTTGGGAAAACCCCACAGCTCGCGCCCGCCGGCGATCGGCGGATGATCGTTGAGAAACATGCAATGGCTGTAGCCGCCCTTTTTGCCGTTCAGTGTGACGGGGATGACCTGGCCACTTTCCGTATAGTCGCCGAATCCGGTTGAATCCGGCATGCGGATGAACTCGAATTTGACCAGCGGCTCTTCGACCTGCAGCGGCTCCGGCACCAGCTCGCGCAGCTTCTGCGGGTCGGTCCGGTAGGTGATGATCAGAAACTCGCGATGGTAGAACCGGTACGGCCCGATCGGATAAGCCGGACTGGTCAATGGCATGGCGAACGCTTTCTTCTTGACGTCCGTCTCTTTCATCACGCGCTCCTGCAGGTGGATTGGGCCCCTCGCTGACTTGGAACATGCACGCGCCGGGCAGGCAAGCGTTTTCGCAGTCGCAACAAAAAAGCCCCGCACTGAAGTGCGGGGCTGCACAGGATGCAAACTGCGTTGATCAGATTTTAGTGATGTCCACGTCCTTGGTTTCGGGCAGGAAGATAAGCCCGATCACGAAGCTCATGGCGGCTACGCCAATCGGATACCAAAGTCCGGAATAAATGTTTCCGGTTGCTGCCACGATCGCGAACGCGGTGGCTGGCAGGAAGCCTCCGAACCAGCCATTGCCAATGTGATAGGGCAGAGAGAGGCCGCTGTAACGGATGCGAGTGGGGAACAACTCGACGAGCCACGCCGCGATCGGCGCATAGACCAGGGTGACATAGATCACCAGGATCGTGAGCAGGATGATCGCGGGCACGTAGCTGATTTCGTTTGGATCTGCGCCCGCCGGGTAGCCGTGCGCAGTGATTGCTTGGCCCAGTACCTTAGCGAAGTCCGGCGTATTGGCGGGGATCGCCTGCTCACCGACCTTGACCACCGCCACCGTCCCTGCGGGCGCCGTTTCATTCTGATAGTTGACCGAGCGAGCGACCAGGGCCGATTTCGCAATGTCGCACGAGCTGGTGAACTTGGCCGTACCGACCGGGTTGAATTGGAACGAACATTCGTTTGGATCAGCTATGACCGTTACAGGGGCGGTCGCAAGTGCATGTTCGAGTTTGGGGTTCACGAAGTGCGTGAGTGCTCCGAAGATCGGAAAATATGTCAACACAGCCAAAGCGAAGCCGGCCAGAATGATCGGCTTGCGCCCGATGCGGTCCGACAGCGCGCCAAACACGATGAAGAACGGCGTTCCAAACAGGAGGCCGAGCGCAATCATGATCTGCGCATTGACTGCCGGGACTTTCAGCGTTTGCGTCAGGAAGAACAGTGCATAGAACTGCCCCCCGTACCACACGACCGCCTCGCCCGCCGTGGCGCCGAGCAACGCCAGGATCGCGATCTTGGCGTTGGCCCAGTTGCCGAACGCTTCGGTCAGAGGCCGCTTCGAACCTTTGCCTTCCTCTTTCATTTTCAGGAAGACCGGCAACTCGTTCAGCTTCAGTCGGATCCAGATCGAGACCGCGAGCAGAACTGCGGAGAGCAGGAACGGGATGCGCCAGCCCCACGCCGCGAAGGTCGGTTCGCCCTGGGAGGTGCGGATCCCGAGAACCAGGAGCAGCGCCATGAACAGTCCGACGGTTGCCGTCGTCTGAATCCAGGACGTGTAGTAGCCGCGCTTGTTCTTCGGTGCGTGCTCGGCGACGTAGATCGCCGCGCCACCATATTCGCCGCCGAGCGCAAGGCCCTGGAACAGGCGCAGGCCGATCAGGATGACCGGCGCGATAATTCCGGCGGATGCGTAAGACGGAAGCACGCCGATAAAGAAGGTGCCGGCGCCCATCAGGGACATGGTGATCAGGAATGTGTATTTGCGGCCGATCAGGTCACCGAGGCGACCGAAAAACAGGGCGCCGAAGGGGCGGACCGCAAACCCAGCGGCGAATGCCAACAAGGTAAAGATGAATGCGGCGGTCGGGTTGACGCCGGAAAAGAACTGCGCTGCCAGAATCGGCGCGAGCGTGCCGTATATATAGAAGTCATACCATTCAAACACTGTCCCCAACGACGACGCGAAGATGACCATCCGTTCCTCGGATGTCATCCCGCCTGCGCGATAGTCGCTTGCGGTGATTGTAGTCATGGGCGGTGGTCCCTCTCCACGTTATACGGGACAGCCCATCGATATTTTCGAACCGCCCCACCTGAAGGCTAATCGCGTTGACGGTATGTGTCTGTGCGCAACTGGTCTTAGATCGAAAGTCGAATACGACCGCTGCGTTTGCTGCGGCGCAGCAGGATTCCTCATTGTGAGCTAGGTCGCGATGCGGCTCGTCGCGATGTGCATGGCCAGCGCTGCCGCATTCGACACGTTGAGGCTCTTGAGTTTTCCTGGCAGATCAAGACGCGCGACGATGTCACACGTCGTCCGCGTCAGCTGGCGCAGGCCTTTCCCTTCCGCCCCTAACACGAGAGCGAGCGGTGCGCGCAAGCCGGCCTGTGCCAGATCGGCATCTCCCGAAGAGTCAAGTCCAACCACAAACACATTCCGGCGCTTGAGCACCTCCAGGGCGCGGGCGAGGTTGGGCACCGTGACGATCGGCACATACTCGAGAGCGCCGGAAGCGGCTTTGGCGAGCACACCCGTTGCCTCCGGGCTATGGCGTGCAGTGGTCACCACGGCGCTCACGCCAAATGCCGCCGCAGAGCGGAGAATGGCGCCGACATTGTGCGGGTCCGTAATCTGATCGAGCACCAGCACGACCGGATTTGGATCGAGCTCGTCGATATCAAGCGACGGCAATGGGTCGGCTTCAGCGAGCAGACCCTGGTGGACGGCTTCCGGACCCAGGCGCGCGACGATTGTTTCGGGACGTACCAGCTCCAGGTTGGTCGGAAGTTGAATGCCGTCCTCGGCGAGGCGCCGTGCTGCATTTTCCGTGGCGAGCAGGCGGTGCAGTTTGCGCGCCGGGTTCTCGATCGCGGCCTTCACGCTATGCCAACCATAAAGGATCACCGGTCCGTCACGGTCGCGTGCCGGCGCGCTATGCCGGTGTTGCGGTTGATTCGGGCGCGACGAGCGCGGACTATGCCGCGTTGAATGGGACTTGCGCATGTTCCATCCTTGTCACGCGCGACCTCGATTGGCAATTTGAGCGGTCACATATCCGGTCGAAGGTTGACACCAACTGGATGCGTCACCCATAACCTGTCCGCCGGAAGCGACGCCTTCGGCGATCGTCTGCACTTGGTGCAGGGGGAATGTCCCGAGCGGCAAAGGGGGCGGACTGTAAATCCGCTGGCTTAGCCTTCGTAGGTTCGAGTCCTACTTCCCCCACCAGCCGACATCGGAGATATGCCGGTCCCGGCGTAAGCTTGTCGCTGGACTTCTGAATCCCTCGGGTGATATCGACTTGGTGCGAGGATTGCTCGGCGAGTACAGGTATTTGGTTGTCATGAAACGTTTGGCCGCGTTGGTGCTTCTCGGTGTGTTCGTGCTGCCCATGCCTGGCAACGCCGACGGCTATGGCCGTTACCCACATTACCGGCGGCACGTACACTGGCGCCCTAGCCACCCATTCTATGACGCGCAATACATCAGTGCGGTTCGGCACCTTGGCTACCGCGGCCGACGATACAACTTCGCTGGTCCCGCCTATGCGTTCGGCGATCCGTCCTATGGTGGATGCCGGCTGGGCCATGAACTCGTTCCCACATACTGGGGAGCCGGATGGGCGCGCGTTCGCCTTTGCTCCGCAGGATCAGGTCGATATTGATCAAGGCTTTGATCAGGTTCCGCGGGTGTAGCTCAATGGTAGAGCAACAGCCTTCCAAGCTGATGACGAGGGTTCGATTCCCTTCACCCGCTCCAATTTTCTGATTGACGCGCCGGCGCTTGCACGGCGAGCGCTCTCAAAGACCCAATATTACCAAAACGATAGAGCAGGATGACGACCTGAAGAGGTCATCCTGCTCTAGCCCGCAATTCAAATTTCTCTCCGGAACGACCCGAAGAGTCTCATCTATGCAACAGACGGACGCTCACGCCGACATCGATCGGTGATCGACGCTGCGCGCCCGCTAAATCATCAGCGGCGGTGTCCGATCGGTAGTCCGAGAGACAGAGCCTTCTGTCGAATCGCGCCAGCTGAACGTTTCAGCCCACGAGCGATCTGCACCACCGGAGTTTTTTGCCGAGAGTGCGTCTTGAGCGAGGACACGTCCTCTTTGGTCCAAGCCTTGCGCTTGGCTCGCGTTGTCTTCTTGGCCATCGCCTTCTTTGCCATATCGTTAGATCTCCCTAACACCAGCCCTGCCTGTTAGCATGAAACAACACTCAATTCGCAAGCGTGTTTCAGAACTATTTGAGGAAGGTACGGCGGATGTGATGGTCAAAAACGCGCGATTGTCAAGCGCCGAGCAACAAATCGTCACGCAAGAACGCGCGAAAATGTCTGGATATGGACAGCACTCTCGTACAAACAAGTATGCAAGGCGCGAATATCGACAGCTTCACGACCGTCGTAAGCGGGTCCAACAAATTGTGTTAACTACTTTGTTCCTTCAAACATTTTCTGGATTTGGCGGCGAGCTGGTTGGCGCTGACACAACTATCTGACGGCAGTGCGTGTTTCCTACTTGAGCGTTGTCACACGATTTGCTGTGAAAAACTCGAAATAGGAGTATTTCGGTAGTTTTGCACTATTAACGTTAATTTCCATTAACCATTCGGTCGCCTCACAATTTGCCAGGACAAATCGCGGGTCAGCGTTGCTCAAACAGATAGGACGTGCGTCGCAGGCCGCGAAGCTCACATACAATCGAACCCTGGTAGGCGGGTGGGAGCTGCGGGGATCGGGCACGACGAATTTGGAATGGCAGCCACTGGCGTGTGCGAGGCGATCGCGAGGAGCACGCGCGGACGGCGTACTCGCGTGCCCAAAACGCCGGCCTTGCCGCCCCGTCTACCACGGCGTGATATTGCGAAATAAATCTCGCAAAGATTGTGGTCCGGCACAACCTTTACCGGGACCGGACGCCGCTATATAGACCGCTGCATCCGCTTCTAGGAGTGTAGCTCAATTGGTCAGAGCACCGGTCTCCAAAACCGGGGGTTGGGGGTTCGAGTCCCTCCACTCCTGCCAGGCGGCCACTCTATCTCTTGACGGTTGCAGTCGGGGGCATTACTAAGCGCGCCATCGTGCGCGGCCCGTAAGCGGACTTCCGCGGCGAACATACTCCCAAAAAGGAACCGCCAATCGGTCTCATTCTTCGCGGTGGGGCCGCGCGTAACTATTTGGGAACAAACCAATCACCGTAGGTAGCCAGGATGGCAAAGGTCAGTCCGTTTAAGTTCCTGCAGGAGGTCCGCACCGAGACCCAAAAGGTCACGTGGCCGAGCCGGCGCGAAACCATGATCACCACCTTGATGGTGTTCATCATGGTGACTGCGGCTTCGATCTTCTTCCTGGTCGCTGACCAGTTGATCCGGTTCCTGATCACCCTTGTGCTCCGCGTTGGAAGCTGAACCCTGCGGACCGAACCCATGGCCAAGCGCTGGTACGTCATTCACGCCTATTCGAATTTCGAGAAAAAGGTCGCGGAGTCGATCCGCGAGCAAGCCAAACAGCGCGGCCTGGCCGATCTGTTCGACGAGATTCTGGTCCCGATCGAGAAGGTGACCGAGGTTCGTCGCGGCAAGAAGGTTGATGCGGAGCGCAAGTTCTTTCCGGGCTACGTGCTGGCGCGGATGGACATGACCGATGAGGCCTTTCACCTCATCAAGAACACACCGAAAGTGACGGGGTTTCTGGGCGCCGACAACAAGCCGATGGCGATCTCGGACGCAGAGGCGGCCCGCATCATGCACCAGGTGCAGGAAGGCATCGAACGGCCCAAGCCTTCGGTTTCCTTCGAAGTCGGCGAGCAGGTGCGGGTGTCCGACGGCCCGTTCGCATCGTTCAATGGCATCGTCGAGGAAGTGGACGACGCACGTTCCCGTCTCAAGGTCGCGGTGTCGATCTTCGGACGCGCTACACCAGTCGAGTTGGAATTTGGTCAGGTGGAAAAGAGCTGATATCTGTTTGCTGTCCCGCCTTTCGAATGGTGGTGCGCAAATCCCGTGGAAGGTGACGGCGGTCCGCCAGCCCGACCCGATCCATACCACGGTCCCTGAAGCGCCGGCTGGTCCGGCACATGAGCAGGAGTGAGTTGATATGGCAAAGAAAATTACCGGCTTCCTCAAACTACAGGTGCCGGCCGGGGCGGCCAATCCGTCCCCGCCGATCGGCCCTGCGCTGGGCCAGCGCGGCCTCAACATCATGGAGTTCTGCAAGTCGTTCAATGCGCAGACCCAGCAGCTGGAGAAAGGCTCGCCGATCCCGGTCGTGATTACGATCTACCAGGACCGCTCGTTTACCTTCGAGATGCGCACGCCGCCCGTTTCCTACTTCATCAAGAAGGCGGCGAAGCTCGACAGCGGATCCAAGGCGCCCGGCCGCGACAAAGTCGGCAGCATCACCAGAGAGCAGGTGAAGGAGATTGCTGAGAAAAAGGTGAAAGACCTGAACTCGAGCACGCTCGAGGCAGCAATGCGCATGATCGAAGGGTCTGCCCGCTCCATGGGCATCGAGGTGAGGGAGTAAGGGGCATGTCCACGCACGGCAAACGCACGATGAAGGCCCGCGAGGGCGTCGATCGCACCAAGCTCTATCCAATCGACGAAGCCGTAAAGCTCGTCAAGGAGCGTGCGACGTCGAAATTCGATGAGACGATCGAGATTGCGATGAATCTCGGTGTCGATCCGCGTCATTCCGATCAGATGGTCCGCGGCGTCGTCAATCTGCCCAACGGGTCGGGACGCACGCAACGCGTCGCTGTTTTCGCGCGCGGCGCCAAGGCGGATGAGGCCAAGGCCGCTGGCGCCGACGTCGTCGGGGCGGAAGACCTGGTGGAAAAGGTCAATGGCGGCCAGATCGATTTTGACCGCTGCATCGCCACCCCGGACCTCATGCCGCTGGTCGGCCGGCTCGGCAAAGTGCTGGGTCCGCGTGGCCTGATGCCGAATCCGAAAGTCGGTACGGTCACGATGGACGTGACGAGTGCCGTAAAGGGCGCGAAAGGCGGCTCGGTCGAATTCCGGGTCGAAAAGGCCGGTATCGTCCATGCCGGCGTCGGCAAGTCGTCATTCGATGCGCAGAAGCTCGTGGAGAACATCAAGGCTTTTGCGGACGCGGTACAAAAGGCCAAGCCCCCGGGCGCCAAAGGCCATTTCATCAACCGCGTCGCGATCTCGTCGACGATGGGACCCGGCGTGAAGGTCGAGCCCTCGACCCTGTTTGCTTGAAGGTCGTTGACCATTCTTGTCGGGGAGAGCCCGCCCGAGCCGTTATGTCGGGCGGGAAAAGTGCGCCCGTTTGGCAAGTCTCCTCTTGGCAACGCGGCCGGTTCGTCCTAGATACCGCCCACGGGGCGCGCCGGCCTAGATTGTCGGCGCGCTTTTGCGCGTCTTTCGGAAAACACAGATTACGGAGCTCGATCCTTTAGGCGTCCCTGCGGGATTCATCTGAAGGAACGAGAGGGTAACGTGATTTGCCGGCAGGCGTGCGGCCAAAGCTTCTGCAGAACCGCAAGGATTTGAGGAGCTTAGCCAAACCTGTCCGAGACTGCAGGTGCCCGACGGTCGGCAGTGCCGGCCAGCGGCTTAATCCCCTGCATAGACGGGGAATGAACCGAAAGCGGGTGGCCCGAGTGGTGTCCGCCACGGTTTGAACCTCGACGACCTGGAGCGGCGCTGCCGTGCCGGGGGACAGGCATCAATCCCGCGCCATGCGGGATCTCGCGCTGTCCTCATCCGTCGCTGACGGAACGGGCGGTATGTCGCAACCGGCGGTCGCTTTGACCGCCAAACGGAAAGAGCAAAGAGTGGATCGAGCGGCCAAGCAGGAGTCCATCACGACGCTCAACGATGTCTTCAAGGCATCCAGTGTCGTGGTTGTGGCTCACTATGCGGGTCTCACGGTTGCCCAGATGCAGAACCTGCGTTCGCAGGCGAGGCAGGCTGGTGCGTCCGTGAAAGTCGCAAAAAACCGTCTCGCCAAGATCGCGCTCGAAGGTACGGACGTGGCTTCCATCGCGACCCTGCTCAAGGGTCCGACGGTGATCGCCTATTCGGGTGATCCGATTGCCGCGCCCAAGGTCACTTCCGACTTCGCCAAGGCCAACGAAAAGTTCGTGATCCTGGGCGGAGCCATGGGAAAGACCGCCCTGAACCCCGACGGCGTGAAGGCACTCGCCTCGCTGCCGTCACTCGATGAACTGCGCGCCAAGCTGGTCGGCCTGATCGTCGCACCGGCAACCAAGGTTGCGCAGGTCGTCAATGCCCCGGCGGCGAAGCTCGCCCGGGTGGTTCAGGCCTACGCTGCCAAGAGCGAATCCGCGTGAGGCTCTCTTTAGATATCCAGGTTCAAACCCAAAGGACGTAGAAATGGCTGATCTGTCGAAACTTGTTGATGACCTCTCGAGCCTCACCGTGCTCGAGGCGGCCGAGCTCGCCAAGCTGCTCGAGGAGAAGTGGGGCGTGTCGGCGGCTGCGGCGGTTGCCGTCGCTGCGGCTCCGGGCGCCGGTGGTGGCGCTGCCGCTCCGGCCGAGGAGAAGACCGAGTTCACCGTCGTTCTGGCCGCGGCCGGCGACAAGAAGATCGAGGTGATCAAAGAAGTCCGGGCGCTGACAGGCCTCGGACTGAAGGAGGCCAAGGACCTCGTCGAAGGCGCGCCCAAGCCAGTCAAGGAGGGTGTGCCGAAGGACGAGGCTGAGAAGGTTAAGGCACAGCTTGAAAAAGCGGGTGCCAAGGTCGAGCTCAAGTAATTGTGAGCGATTAACGGGCAGTTTCGAGGGACCGATCCCTCGGGACTGCCTGTAACTGGGTTTATCTGGGATAGTCGTGTACCGACGTCCCGAATCACTTGGCCCGAACCCAATTCGGGCCGTTTGTTGCGGCGGAGTTCAATTTGGGAACGTTCGCCGATCACGGCAGCTCCCGGGCGCTCGCTGAATAAGCGGGTCGCATGGCCGGGAGACACCGTTGCCGGAAGGGCCGGCAGACGGTTGAAACGAGAGAGCACGATGGCAGAGACGTTCACCGGTCGCAAGCGCGTTCGCAAGTTCTTCGGAAAAATCCATGAAGTCGCTGAGATGCCCAACCTCATCGAGGTGCAGAAGGCATCGTACGACCAATTTCTGCTCGTGAAGGAGCCGCCGGGCGGCCGTCCCGACGAGGGCCTGCAGGCGGTGTTCAAGTCCGTGTTTCCGATCACGGACTTTTCCAATACCGCACAGCTCGAGTTCGTCCGCTACGAGTTCGAGGCGCCGAAATATGACGTGGACGAGTGCCGTCAGCGCGGCATGACCTATGCGGCACCGCTCAAGGTGACGCTGCGACTTATTGTATTTGATATTGATGAAGAGACCGGCGCGCGCTCCGTGAAGGACATCAAGGAGCAGGACGTCTACATGGGCGACATCCCGCTCATGACGTCCAACGGCACGTTCATCGTCAACGGCACCGAGCGGGTTATCGTCTCGCAGATGCACCGCTCGCCCGGTGTGTTCTTCGATCACGACAAGGGCAAGACCCATTCATCCGGCAAGCTTTTGTTTGCTGCCCGCATCATTCCATATCGCGGTTCGTGGCTCGACATCGAGTTCGATGCCAAGGACATCGTCCACGCGCGTATTGACCGGCGCCGCAAGATTCCGGTGACGTCGCTGCTGTTCGCGCTCGGGATGGACGGCGAGGAAATCCTCAACACGTTCTACAAGCACATCACCTACAAGCGCAGCAAGGATGGCTGGCGGGTTCCGTTCGATGCCAACCGCCTGCGCGGCTACAAGGCGATCAACGATCTGATCGACGCCGACACCAACAAGGTCGTGGTCGAGGCCGGCAAGAAGATCACCGTCCGTCAGGCACGTCAGCTCGCCGAGAAGGGTTTGCGCGCGCTGCGCATGACCGACGAGGAACTGATCGGTCACTACATCGCCGAGGACCTGGTCAACACCAAGACCGGCGAGATTTACGTCGAGGCCGGCACCGAGATCACCGACAAGGTGCTCAAGGCGCTGAACGAGGCCGGTTACAAGGAAATCCCGGTCCTCGACATCGACCACGTCAACGTCGGTGCCTATATCCGCAACACGCTTGCCGGCGACAAGAACATGACGCGCGAGGACGCGCTGTTCGACATCTATCGTGTCATGCGTCCTGGCGAGCCGCCGACGCTCGACACCGCGCAGGCCATGTTCCAGTCGCTGTTCTTCGATCCTGAGCGCTACGACCTCTCGGCCGTGGGGCGCGTGAAGATGAACATGCGCCTTGATCTCGACTGCCCGGACACCATGCGTGTCCTGCGCAAGGACGACATCATCGGCGTGATCCGCACGCTGCTCGATCTGCGCGACGGCAAGGGCGAGATCGACGACATCGACCACCTCGGCAATCGCCGGGTGCGCTCGGTCGGCGAACTCATGGAAAACCAGTATCGGATCGGCCTGTTGCGCATGGAGCGCGCCATCAAGGAGCGCATGTCCTCGGTCGATATCGATACGGTGATGCCGCAGGATCTGATCAACGCCAAACCGGCGGCGGCGGCGGTGCGCGAGTTCTTCGGCTCCTCGCAGCTGTCCCAATTCATGGATCAGACGAATCCGCTCTCGGAGATCACCCACAAACGGCGCCTCTCGGCGCTCGGGCCGGGTGGCCTCACGCGCGAGCGCGCCGGCTTCGAGGTGCGTGACGTGCACCCGACCCATTACGGCCGGATCTGCCCGATCGAGACGCCGGAAGGCCCGAATATCGGCCTGATCAATTCGCTCGCGACCTACGCGCGCGTGAACAAGTACGGCTTCGTCGAGACGCCGTACCGCAAGGTGAAGGATGGCCGTGTCACGGATGAGGTGGCCTATCTCTCGGCCATGGAAGAGGGCCGTTATTCCGTGGCGCAGGCTAATCAGTCGGTCGATGCGCGCGGGCGCTTCACGGAAGATCTGATCGTGTGCCGCCATGCCGGCGACGTGCAGATGGTCGCGCCCGACAAGGTCGACTACATGGACGTGTCGCCCAAGCAGCTCGTGTCGGTCGCCGCGGCGCTCATTCCGTTCCTGGAGAATGACGACGCCAACCGCGCGCTCATGGGCTCGAACATGCAGCGGCAGGCGGTGCCGTTGGTGCGCGCGGAATCGCCCTTCGTCGGCACCGGCATGGAAGGCGTGGTCGCGCGCGACAGCGGTGCGGCAATCGCCGCCCGGCGCACCGGTGTGATCGATCAGGTCGATGCGACCCGTATCGTGGTGCGCGCAACCGAGGAGCTCGATCCGGGCAAGTCCGGCGTCGATATCTATCGGCTGCAGAAGTTCCAGCGTTCCAACCAGAACACCTGCATCAACCAGCGTCCGCTGGTGAAAGTCGGCGACCAGGTCGCCAAGGGCGACATCATTGCTGACGGGCCGTCGACGGACCTGGGCGAGCTTGCGCTGGGCCGCAACGTGCTGGTCGCGTTCATGCCGTGGAACGGTTACAACTTCGAGGACTCGATCCTGCTCTCCGAGCGGATCGTCAAGGACGACGTGTTCACGTCCATCCACATCGAGGAATTCGAGGTGATGGCACGCGACACCAAGCTCGGTCCTGAGGAAATTACCCGCGATATTCCCAACGTCTCCGAAGAGGCACTCAAGAACCTCGACGAGGCGGGCATCGTCTATATCGGCGCCGAGGTACACGCGGGCGACATCCTCTGCGGCAAGATCACCCCCAAGGGTGAGAGCCCGATGACGCCGGAGGAGAAGCTCCTGCGCGCGATCTTCGGCGAGAAGGCCTCGGACGTCCGCGACACCTCGTTGCGGGTGCCTCCGGGCGTGCAGGGCACGGTCGTCGAGGTGCGCGTGTTCAATCGCCACGGCATCGAGAAGGACGAGCGTGCGCTCGCGATCGAACGTGAGGAGATTGAGCGCCTCGCCAAGGACCGCGACGACGAGCAGGCGATCCTTGATCGCAACGTCTATGGTCGTCTTGCCGACATGCTGGAAGGGCGGGTTGGGATCGCCGGCCCCAAGGGCTTCCGCAAGGACACCAAGATCAGCCGCGCGGTGCTCGATGAGTATCCGCGGTCACAGTGGTGGCAGTTCGCCTCGCCCAACGACAAGCTGATGGCCGAGATCGAGGCCATGCGTAAGCAGTACGACGAGTCGAAGAAGGGCCTCGAGCAGCGCTTCCTCGACAAAGTCGAGAAGCTGCAGCGTGGCGACGAGTTGCCTCCGGGCGTGATGAAGATGGTGAAGGTCTTCGTCGCCGTGAAGCGCAAGATCCAGCCCGGCGACAAGATGGCCGGACGTCACGGCAACAAGGGCGTGGTGTCGCGTATCGTGCCACAGGAAGACATGCCGTTCTTGGGTGATGGCCAGCCGGTGGACATCGTGCTCAATCCGCTCGGGGTGCCGAGCCGTATGAATGTCGGACAAATTCTGGAGACGCATCTGGGCTGGGCGTGCGCCGGACTTGGTAAGCGTATCGGCCAGGCGGTTGACGCCTATTTTGCTGGACGCAACGACACCAAACCACTCAAGGAGACGCTGAAGAAGATCTACGGCGAGGACGACACGATCAAGTCGCTGAAAGAGGACGAACTGGTCGAGCTTGGCGAAAACCTTCGCCACGGTGTGCCGATTGCAACCCCCGTGTTCGATGGCGCCAAGGAGAAGGATATCGAGCATATGCTCGATCTCGCGGGCCTCGACCATTCGGGCCAAGTCGTGCTGCACGACGGGCGCACGGGCGAGCCGTTCGATCGCAAGGTGACGGTGGGCTACATCTATATGCTCAAGCTGCATCACCTCGTGGACGACAAGATCCACGCGCGCTCGATCGGCCCGTACAGCCTCGTGACCCAGCAGCCGCTGGGTGGCAAGGCCCAGTTCGGTGGTCAGCGCTTTGGCGAAATGGAAGTGTGGGCGCTCGAAGCCTATGGGGCCGCCTACACGCTGCAGGAAATGCTGACGGTGAAGTCGGATGACGTCGCCGGCCGCACCAAGGTGTACGAGGCGATCGTGCGCGGTGACGACACGTTCGAAGCCGGTATTCCGGAATCGTTCAACGTGTTGGTCAAGGAAATGCGCTCGCTCGGCCTCAATGTCGACCTGCACAATTCCAAGCAGCAACGCGCCAACGACACGCCGACCAGCGAGGCGGCGGAGTGACGGCAGCCGGGTATTCCCCGGCCGGTCGGTGCCGGCCCCCAGCATGATGGGGCCGGCAACGCGCTTTGGCCGCGGCACAGAAATCAAGACGGTGGCCGGTGACGAACCCCCGGCAAGCTCCCCACGGAGACAGTGATGAACCAAGAAGTGATGAACATCTTCAGCCCGCAGACGCCGGCTCAGGTCTTCGACCAGATCCGGATTTCGATCGCGAGCCCGGAGAAAATTCTGTCCTGGTCATACGGCGAGATCAAAAAGCCGGAGACCATCAACTACCGCACGTTCAAGCCCGAGCGTGACGGCCTGTTCTGCGCGCGCATCTTTGGACCAATCAAGGATTACGAGTGCTTGTGCGGCAAGTACAAGCGCATGAAGTACAAGGGCATCATCTGCGAGAAGTGCGGTGTCGAGGTCACGCTCTCGCGCGTGCGCCGCGAGCGCATGGGCCACATCGAGCTCGCGGCCCCGGTCGCACACATCTGGTTCCTCAAGTCGCTGCCGAGCCGCATCGGGTTGCTGCTCGACATGACGCTGAAGGATCTCGAGCGCATCCTCTATTTCGAATACTACGTCGTGCTCGAGCCCGGTCTCACGGCGCTCAAGGAGCGTCAGCTCCTCAGCGAGGAGGAATACATCAAGGCACAGGACGATCTGGGGCCGGACTCCTTCACCGCCATGATCGGCGCCGAAGCCATCCGCGAGATGCTCAAGGCGCTCGACTTGGAGAAGCTCGCGGCCGATCTGCGCAGGGAAATCGCGGAGTCGACATCCGAACTGAAGCCGAAGAAGCTCGCCAAGCGGCTCAAGCTGATCGAGGCGTTCGTCGGCTCGCGCAACAAGCCGGAGTGGATGATCTTGACCCAGATCCCGGTGATTCCGCCGGATCTGCGTCCGCTGGTTCCGCTCGATGGCGGCCGCTTCGCCACGTCCGACCTGAACGATCTCTATCGCCGCGTCATCAATCGCAACAACCGATTGAAACGGCTCATCGAGCTGCGTGCGCCCGACATCATCATCCGCAACGAGAAGCGGATGCTGCAGGAGGCGGTCGACGCGCTGTTCGATAACGGCCGCCGTGGGCGCGTGATCACTGGCGCCAACAAGCGGCCGCTCAAGTCGCTCGCTGATATGCTCAAGGGCAAGCAGGGCCGGTTCCGTCAGAACCTGCTCGGCAAGCGCGTCGACTATTCGGGCCGTTCCGTCATCGTGGTCGGTCCCGAGCTCAAGCTGCATCAGTGCGGTCTGCCCAAGAAGATGGCGCTCGAGCTGTTCAAGCCGTTCATTTATTCACGGCTTGATGCCAAAGGGCTGTCGACGACGGTCAAACAGGCGAAGAAACTCGTCGAAAAAGAAAAATCCGAGGTCTGGGATATCCTCGACGAGGTCATTCGCGAGCACCCGGTGCTGCTCAATCGCGCACCGACGCTGCACCGGCTCGGCATTCAGGCATTCGAGCCTGTGCTGATCGAAGGCAAGGCGATCCAGCTGCACCCGCTCGTTTGCGCGGCGTTCAACGCCGACTTCGACGGTGACCAGATGGCCGTACACGTGCCGCTGTCGCTCGAGGCGCAGCTCGAGGCGCGCGTGCTGATGATGTCCACCAACAACATCCTGCACCCCGCCAACGGTTCGCCGATCATCGTGCCGAGCCAGGACATCGTGCTCGGACTCTATTACCTGTCGCTGGTGCGCGAGGGTGGGGTTGAACACCCGCACATTTTCGGTGATACGTCATCGATCGAGCATGCGCTTGCCGCCAAGGCGATCGACCTCCACACCAAGATCAAGTTCCGCTGGGAGGGACTTGACGAGAACGGCGAGTTCGTTCGCCGTTGGTACGACACCACGCCTGGCCGGGTGCTGCTTGGCGAGGTTCTGCCGCGGCACAAAAAGATTTCGTTCGACGTCGTCAACAAGCTGATGACGAAACGTGAAATCTCCAACATGATCGACACGGTCTACCGCTTCTGCGGCCAGAAGGAGACCGTGATCTTCTGCGACCGCATCATGGCGCTCGGCTTCCACCACGCCTTCAAGGCCGGTATCTCATTCGGCAAGGACGACATGGTGGTCCCGCATACCAAGTGGAAGATCGTCGATCGCACGCGCGAACTGGCCAAGGAGTTCGAGCAGCAGTTCAACGAGGGCCTGATCACGCAAGGCGAGAAGTACAACAAGGTCGTCGACGCCTGGTCGAAGTGCACCGAAGAGATCGCCGAAGCGATGATGAAGGAGATCTCGTCCGTCAAGAAGGGGGCGGACGGTCGCGATGCTCAGGTCAATTCGATCTACATGATGGCCCATTCCGGTGCGCGCGGTTCGCCCGCGCAGATGCGCCAGCTCGCCGGCATGCGCGGCCTGATGGCCAAGCCGTCAGGCGAGATCATCGAGAGCCCGATCATCTCCAACTTCAAGGAAGGGCTCTCGGTGCTCGAGTACTTCAACTCGACGCACGGCGCTCGCAAGGGCCTAGCGGACACCGCGCTCAAGACCGCGAACTCGGGTTATCTGACCCGTCGCCTTGTCGACGTGGCGCAGGACTGCATCATCACCGGCGAAGATTGCGGGACCACGATGGGAATCAAGGTCCGCGCCATCATCGACTCCGGCCAGGTGGTGGCGTCACTGGCAACCCGCATTCTCGGACGCACCACAGCCGAGGATGTGCGCGATCCGGCAACCGGCCAGGTCATCGTCGCGAACGGCACGCTGATCGAGGAGAAGCAGGTCGAGGAAATCGTCAACGCCGGCACCCAGGAATTGCGCATTCGTTCGGTGCTCACCTGCGAGTTTTCGAACGGCGTGTGTGGCAAGTGCTACGGACGCGACCTGGCGCGCGGCACGCCCGTGAACATGGGAGAGGCTGTCGGGGTTATCGCCGCACAGTCGATCGGCGAGCCTGGGACGCAGCTCACCATGCGCACGTTCCACATCGGCGGCGCGGCGCAGATTTCCGAGCAGTCGTTCATCGAGTCGAACTTCGATGGCACGATCCGCATCCGCAACAGGGCCGTGCAGCGCAACTCGGATGGCGAGTCGATCGCCATGGCGCGCAACATGGTCATCGTCGTCGTCGATCAGGACGGGACTGAGCGGGCGCTGCATCGCATCCAGTACGGCGCCCGGGTCAAGGTTGATGAGGGCGATCAGATCAAGCGTGGCCAGCGCATCGCTGAATGGGACCCGTACACGCGGCCGATCATGACCGAGGTCGAAGGCACGGTCGGGTTCGAGGACCTGGTCGAAGGCCAGTCAATGTCGGAGGCGCTCGACGAATCCACCGGCATTGCCAAGCGCCTCGTGATCGACTGGCGCACCTCGAGCCGCGCGGCCGACCTGCGGCCGGCCATTGTGATCAAGGGGCCGGACGGCGCGGTGCTCAAGCTCAGCCGCGGCGGTGATGCGCGTTACATGCTCGCGGTCGACGCGGTCCTTTCGGTCGAGCCGGGCGGCAAGATCAAGGCGGGCGACGTCATCGCCCGTATTCCGACCGAGGGTGCCAAGACCCGTGACATTACCGGTGGTCTGCCGCGCGTGGCCGAGTTGTTCGAGGCACGGCGGCCGAAAGAATCAGCAGTGATCGCGGAGATCGCCGGCACGGTTCGGTTCGGGCGCGACTACAAGAACAAGCGCCGGATCACGATCGAGCCGACCAACAAGGACGAGGAGGCGCGTGAGTACCTCATCCCGAAGGGCAAGCACATCCACCTTCAGGATGGCGACGTCATCGAGAAGGGCGATTACATCGTCGAGGGCAACCCGGCCCCTCACGACATCCTCGCCATTCGCGGCGTCGAGGATCTCGCCGCCTATCTGGTCAACGAGATCCAGGAGGTCTATCGGCTGCAGGGCGTGGCGATCAACGACAAGCACATCGAGGTGATCGTTCGCCAGATGCTGCAGAAGGTCGAGATCGACGATTCGGGCGAGACCGATCTGATCCAAGGCGAGCAGGTCGACAAGGTCGAGTTCGACGAGATCAACGCCAAGGCGCGTGAAGAAGGCAAGAAGCCGGCGCAAGCGCACCCGGTTCTGCTCGGTATCACCAAGGCCTCGCTGCAGACACGTTCGTTCATCTCCGCTGCCTCGTTCCAGGAAACCACGCGGGTGTTGACCGAAGCGGCCGTCAGCGGCAAGGCGGATACGCTCGACGGGCTCAAGGAGAATGTCATTGTCGGCCGACTGATCCCGGCCGGCACCGGTGCGGTCATGAACGACCTGCGTGAAATCGCAACCAAACGTGACCAGCTCATTCTCGAAGAGCGCGAGAAGGAGGAGGCGGCTCCCAAGACCGAGGCCGCGCAATTGCCGGCCGCCGAATAGCAGACCAGGCAAGGATTTCGAGCCAATCACTGGAGCGGGGGGATTTGTGTCCCCCCGCTCCTCGTTTGTGTGCTGCTTTTCATTACGGTTCGTCGATTGCCACCAGGCCGAACTTGGCCATCAGCATCAAGCCGCGAAGCGCTCGTGTCCGGTCGGCTGGTCGGTAGTGACCGAGAAACGTCTCGACCTCGCAAGGACCGGTGCGCAGCCGGTCACGTAACTGCTTGAGGGCGGGAAGCGGGTCACCGCGCATGACGTCGTTCATCACAATCGACAGCGACAGACGCTCCTCGAATGCATCGGTCTCTGCATCGGGCAAGAGCCGGATGCGCATTTTTGATTGCAGGATGGCGCTGGGATAGCTTGCGAACAGATCGAACGGATCAAGATGCTCTGCCCAGCGCACGGGCTTGGCTTGCAGAGGATGTCGTCTGAGCGCCGCGGTGCGAATCTCCGCGAGCTCCTCCCATAGGGTCTCATAGGCCCTAATGACGACTGACCAATCGAACGCTTCGCGCGCACGCCGCGCCCCGCTGGCTCCCAGCTGCCGCCGCAACTCGGGATTATCGGCCACGCGTTCGAAGGCCGCGGTCGCCGCTTCGCAGTCGACAGCGGTCATCGCCGCTGCGTGCCCGATGTAAGTGCCGTACGGCCTTACGTCGAACACGTGTTGAACGATAAGATCGGCTGCAAACCCCGCAGGCGGCGCGAGCGTTGGCACCCTGAAGCCGTCAAGCCCATCGCGAACCGTGTCGCGATAGCCGTCCCAATCGGTGACGATACATGGCAGCCCCGATGCCATGGCTTCGATCGGGGTCAATCCGAAGCTCTCCTGAATGTTGTCCGAAAGGGAGCAGAAGCAGTCCGCGCACGCCCAGGCCCGGGCCACTTCTATCGCGGACCTGCCATCAAGCACGATTGACCGCACCGACGGACAGATCCTGGCGCGTGCCTCGTTGAACGCCCTGCCCACCCCGATATTGTCCGCCCAACCGCATTCAACCAGGACGACCTTGTGGTGAGCGGCCAGTCGCTGCAGGGCGAGATACATCGGAAACGGATGCGCTTTGGCGTTGAACGCAAGCCGTCCAACAAAGAGAACGACGAATTCATTATCGGCAATGCCCAAGCTGGCGCGAGCCGCGTCCCGCCCGTGCATGATTTCGGCCTGCCGATCACAGTCCACCCCGAGGGGAATGAGCGGGAGGCGCGGGAGCGGGACCCGCGTAGCCCCGAGTTGCTCGCGAAATTGCGCAACCCGCGCATCGAGGATGCGTTCGACGGCGTCCTTCACCGCCTTCGACGTACAGACCATCGCGTCCCAGGGCTCAAACCCCGCAAGGGGCCAATCGGCGACAATTTTCATGCCGCGCAGCGATGAGACCGTATGGGTCACCCCGCACAGGCTCCAGGTGTGCGGCGCAAAGTAGCGCCGCATCCAGGAGAGATCGTTGGGGAGGGGGCCCGGAAAATACAGACAACCAACATCGGCGAGTTCCCCCATGGCCTCCGGGGTAACCACAGTGGCCGGGATTTCGGGGCGTAGCTTCCGCACGGTGGCCAGGAACTCGCCTTCGTTTTGCTGATCGCGAACAACCGCCGTGAACCGATCGGTTCGGGCAAAGCGCGCAAAAGCCTTGAGAAATTCCTGGCCCGCGACCCGGCGGCCCATGAGTGGACGCCCTTCGAGGCGATAGCCGTCGCTCTCATACCAAATCGCTGCCGTTGCCATTGAAACCCCGGCTCCTTAAAAGCTTGGCCGAACGGATGCTTCTACCAGCACTGCTGGCCCGCGCGGAATCTGCAAAAGCCCAAAACGGCCGTAATTTCGCGGGTTCTCGGCTTGACTTCACGGCAGCGCGCCGATACATACGCCGCACTTTTTCGGCAGGCGGTGAGCTTCGCTTTGTCGGACGGTTGCCGGGTCCAACCAGCTTTGGGGACGATGGCAGCAGCCTCGATCAATGGGGCCTGACCAATGAAGCTCAGACGCTGCTCGTGACCCTAGCGGGTTGAAACTTCGGGTGCATGATCGCGCGCAGCTCTTTGCGCGATCCTCTGCCAAGGAAAGCGTCATCCAAGCTGGATGGCGCGATTTCGTTTTGCGCGCGAGTCCTGCTTGGACTGGCCCGCATGTTTGGGAGAAGGCGGCGCTAACAGGCGCGGCCAATGAGGTGAAGGCGACATGCCGACGATCAACCAGTTGATCCGCAAACCGCGGCTCATCCAAAAGGCGCGCAAGAAGGTGCCGGCACTGCAGCAGAGCCCGCAGAAGCGCGGTGTGTGCACGCGCGTTTATACGACGACGCCCAAGAAGCCGAATTCGGCGCTGCGCAAGGTTGCGAAGGTGCGCCTCACCAACGGCTTTGAGGTCATCGGGTATATCCCGGGCGAAGGCCACAACCTGCAGGAACATTCGGTCGTGATGATCCGCGGCGGCCGCGTCAAGGACTTGCCCGGTGTGCGCTACCACATCCTGCGTGGCGTGCTTGACACCCAGGGTGTGAAGAACCGCAAGCAGCGGCGCTCGAAGTACGGCGCCAAGCGACCCAAGTGAGCCGAGACCGTATCGCGTTACGAAAGACAGAAAGGCCGGATTCGATCCGGCTGCAGTAGCAAAAGATCACAAAGCCAGGACCTGATCGATGTCCCGCCGTCACCGTGCCGAGAAGCGCGAAATCCTGCCCGATCCGAAATTCGGGAATGAAGTCGTGACCAAGTTCATGAACTCAGTCATGTACGAAGGCAAGAAGTCGGTCGCCGAGAACATCGTCTACGGCGCGTTCGAATTGATTGAAGGCAAGACCCGGCAGAGCCCGATCACGGTGTTCCAGCAGGCGCTCGACAATGTGATGCCCTCGATCGAAGTGCGGTCGCGGCGTGTCGGCGGTGCGACCTATCAGGTTCCGGTCGAAGTGCGCACCGATCGTCGGCAGGCGCTTGGCATTCGCTGGCTTATTGCTGCAGCCCGCGACCGCAATGAAAAGACCATGACCGAGCGGCTCTCTGGCGAGTTGCTCGATGCGTCGAACAATCGGGGGAACGCCGTCAAGAAGCGCGAGGACACGCACCGCATGGCCGAGGCCAACCGCGCGTTCTCGCATTACCGCTGGTAAGGCGTCGCACGCTTAAGGATTTTCCTCATGCCCCGCAGTCATCCGATCGAGGACTACCGCAACTTCGGCATCATGGCTCACATTGATGCTGGCAAGACCACGACGACCGAGCGCATCCTCTATTACACCGGCAAGAGCCATAAGATCGGTGAAGTCCATGAAGGCGCAGCCACCATGGACTGGATGGAGCAGGAGCAGGAACGCGGCATCACGATCACGTCCGCTGCGACCACCGCAATCTGGCACGGCAAGCGGCTCAACATCATCGACACGCCCGGGCACGTCGACTTCACGATCGAAGTCGAGCGCTCGTTGCGCGTGCTCGACGGCGCCGTATGCGTTCTTGATTCCAACCAGGGCGTCGAGCCGCAGACCGAGACGGTCTGGCGTCAAGGCGACAAATACCATGTTCCGCGCATCGTCTTCGCCAACAAGATGGACAAGATTGGCGCCGACTTCTTCCGCTGCCTCAGCGATATCGTCGATCGCCTGGGGGCGAAGCCGGTTGCCATTCAGCTGCCGATCGGCGCTGAAAGCCAATTCAAGGGCTTGATCGATCTCGTCCGCATGAAGGCTGTCGTCTGGGACGAGGAGACCCTCGGCGCGAAGTACAGCGACACCGAGATTCCGGCCGATCTGCTCGATCAGGCGAAAGAATATCGGGAGAAGATGATCGAGGCCGCGGTCGAGCTCGACGACGATGCGATGACCGCTTATCTCGAAGGCAACGAGCCCGACGAGGCAACGCTCAAGCGGCTGATCCGCAAGGCGACGATCACCGGCGCCTTCTATCCGGTCCTGTGCGGTTCGGCGTTCAAGAACAAAGGCGTGCAGCCGCTGCTCGATGCCGTTGTCGATTATCTGCCGTCACCGATCGACGTTCCGCCAATCAAAGGCATCGACGACAAAGGCAACGAGATCGTCCGTCACGCGGATGACAAAGAGCCGATGGCGCTGCTCGCGTTCAAGATCATGGACGATCCGTTCGTCGGCACGATCACGTTCTGCCGGATCTACTCCGGCACGCTGCAGAGCGGCACCGGTGTGTTCAATTCGACCAAGGACCGCAAGGAGCGCATCGGCCGCATGTTGCTGATGCACGCCAACAACCGTGAAGACATCAAGGAAGCCTTTGCGGGTGATATCGTCGCGTTGGCTGGCTTGAAGGAAGTGCGTACCGGCGACACGCTGTGCGATCCGCAGAAACCCGTGATCCTGGAAAAAATGGAATTCCCGGATCCGGTCATCGAGATCGCGATCGAGCCGAAATCCAAGGCGGATCAGGAAAAGCTCGGCACCGCCCTGGCGAAACTCGTGGCGGAGGATCCGTCGTTCCGGGTTTCGACCGACCAGGAGAGCGGGCAGACCATCATCAAGGGCATGGGTGAGCTGCACCTCGACATCAAGGTCGACATCCTCAAGCGCACCTACAAGGTTGAGGCAAATATCGGCGCGCCGCAGGTCGCCTATCGCGAGAAGATTACGCGCCCGGTGACGATTGATTACACGCACAAGAAACAGACCGGCGGTTCCGGCCAGTTCGCACGCGTGAAAATCAACGTCGCGCCCGGCGAGCCGACCTCCGGTTTCACGTTTGAGAACGAGATCGTCGGTGGCGTGGTGCCGAAGGAATACATCCCGGGCGTCGAGAAGGGCCTCGAATCGGTCCTTGGATCGGGTGTGCTGGCCGGCTTCCCGGTCGTCGATTTGAAGGTGGAGCTGATCGACGGCGCCTACCATGACGTCGATTCATCGGCACTGGCGTTCGAGATCGCGGCGCGCGCGGCGCTGCGCGAAGCTCTGCAAAAAGGCGGCTCGGTGCTGCTCGAGCCGATCATGAAAGTCGAGGTCGTCACGCCCGAGGACTACACCGGCTCGGTGATTGGCGATCTCAACTCCCGGCGTGGCCAGATTCAGGGCCAGGACATGCGCGGCAATGCCAACGTGATCACCGCGATGGTGCCGCTCGCCAACATGTTCTCATACGTCAACAACCTGCGCTCCATGAGCCAGGGCCGCGCCACCTTCACCATGCAGTTCGATCACTACGAGCAGGTGCCACAGAACGTCGCTCAGGAGGTTCAGGCGAAATACGCCTGAACCCGGCGATCAACCCCGAGTCGGTAAGTTAGGAGAACCCGATGGCCAAGGAAAAATTTAACCGCAACAAGCCGCATTGCAACATCGGCACGATCGGCCATGTCGATCATGGCAAGACGTCGCTGACGGCGGCCATCACCAAGATTCTGGCCGAGCAGGGCAAGGCCCACTACACGGCCTATGATCAGATCGACAAGGCGCCGGAAGAGAAGGCGCGCGGCATCACCATCTCGACCGCACACGTCGAGTACGAGACCGACAAGCGGCACTATGCGCACGTCGACTGCCCCGGGCACGCCGACTATGTGAAGAACATGATCACCGGCGCTGCGCAGATGGACGGCGCGATCCTGGTCGTTTCCGCGGCCGACGGTCCGATGCCACAGACCCGCGAGCACATTCTGCTCGCCCGCCAGGTCGGCGTCCCGGCGCTCGTTGTGTTCATGAATAAAGTCGACATGGTTGACGATCCCGAGCTGCTCGAGCTCGTCGAGCTCGAGGTTCGCGAGCTCCTGTCCAAGTATAATTTCCCCGGCGACAAGATCCCGGTGATCAAGGGCTCGGCCCTGATGGCGCTCGAAGACAAGGATCCGAAGCTCGGCAAGGAAGCGATCCTGGAACTGATGAAAGCGGTCGATGAGAATATCCCGCAGCCGGAGCGTCCGAAGGACCAGCCGTTCCTGATGCCGGTGGAAGACGTGTTCTCGATCTCGGGCCGCGGCACCGTGGTGACCGGACGTATCGAGCGCGGCGTCATCAAGGTTGGCGAGGAAGTCGAGATCGTCGGCATCAAGCCGACCACCAAGACCACGGTCACGGGCGTCGAAATGTTTCGCAAGCTGCTCGACCAGGGCGAGGCGGGCGATAACGTCGGTTGCCTCCTGCGCGGCACCAAGCGTGAAGAAGTCGAGCGCGGCCAGGTGCTGTGCAAGCCGGGTTCGGTGAAGCCGCACACCAAGTTCAAGGCCGAGGCCTACATCCTCACCAAGGAAGAGGGTGGGCGCCACACGCCGTTCTTCACCAACTATCGCCCGCAGTTCTACTTCCGCACCACGGACGTGACCGGCGTCGTGCATCTGCCGGAAGGCACGGAGATGGTGATGCCGGGGGATAACATCGCGATGACCATCGAGCTGATCGTGCCGATCGCGATGGAGGAGAAGCTGCGGTTTGCCATTCGCGAGGGTGGCCGCACCGTAGGCGCTGGCGTGGTTGCCAGCATCATCGAGTAACAAGCGACAGACGACGGAAAACAAGCACAGAACAGGACGGAGGGCAGACAGACATAATCGAGGCTGACGGCTTTTGATGTTCGTCACTTCCTCTGTCTGTCGTCCGTCGTCCGTTGTCGGAGACAATTATGAACGGCCAGAATATCCGCATCCGGCTCAAGGCGTACGACCATCGCATCCTGGACGCCTCGACGCGCGAGATAGTGGCGACGGCCAAGCGTACCGGCGCGCAAGTTCGCGGGCCAATTCCGCTGCCGACGAAAATCGAGAAATTCACCGTGAACCGTTCGCCGCACATCGACAAGAAGAGCCGCGAGCAGTTCGAGATGCGTACCCACAAGCGTCTGCTCGACATCGTCGACCCGACGCCGCAGACGGTCGATGCGCTGATGAAGCTCGATCTCGCGGCAGGCGTCGACGTCGAGATCAAGCTGTAAGGGTGGAGGACGACGATGCGCTCCGGCGTGATCGCACAGAAAATCGGTATGACGCGCCTCTTCACCGAGGCCGGCGAGCATCTGCCCGTCACCGTGCTGCGGCTCGACCAGTGTCAGGTCGTCGGCCACCGTACGACAGACAAGAACGGCTACGTGGCGCTCCAGCTCGGGGCGGGCAGTCGCAAGGTGCGCAGTGTCAGCAAGGCTGAACGCGGCAACTTCGCGATCGCGAAGGTCGAGCCTAAACGCAAGCTCGTTGAGTTTCGCGTGAGCGAGGATGGCATCATCCCGGTCGGGGCGGAGATCACTGCTGATCATTTCGTCGTCGGTCAATTTGTTGATGTGACCGGAACGTCGATCGGCAAGGGCTATGCCGGTGGTATGAAGCGCTGGAATTTCGGCGGCTTGCGTGCCTCGCACGGTGTCTCGATCTCGCACCGCTCGATCGGTTCGACCGGCGGCCGTCAGGATCCCGGCAAGACCTTTAAGAACAAGAAGATGCCGGGGCAGATGGGCGTCGAGCGCGTCACCACGCTCAATCTGCGCGTGGTGCAGACCGACGTCGAGCGCGGACTCATCTTGGTCGAGGGCGCGGTGCCGGGCGCAAAGGGCGGCTGGATCATGATGCGCGATGCGGTCAAGAAGGCCCTGCCGAAGGAAGCGCCTAAGCCGGGAAAATTCCGCGCACCCGCCGAGGACAAGCCGGCAGCCGCGAGCGCCGAGGCTCCCGCCGAGCAAACCCAGGAAGGCGCGTGACATGGAACTGACGGTCACAACGCTCGCCGGTGAGACGGCCGGCTCGATCACGGTGTCGGACGATATTTTCGGCCTGGACCCGCGTCAGGATCTCATCCAGCGCTACGTGCTTTGGCAGCTCGCCAAGCGCCGCGCCGGTACGCATGACGTGAAGAACCGGGCCGAGATCATGCGCACCGGCAAGAAGATGTACAAACAGAAGGGCACCGGCGGCGCCCGCCATGGCTCCGCCCGCGCGAACCTGTTCCGCGGCGGTGGCCGCTCGTTTGGGCCGACCCCGCGCAGCCACGCCACCGACTTGCCGAAGAAGGTGCGCGCGCTCGCTTTGCGTCACGCGCTCTCCGCCAAGGCGCGCGACGGCGGGATCATTGTTGTTGACGCGGTTGCCGCGAAGGATCCCAAGACCAAGGCCTTGCGCGAGCAGCTCGAGAAGCTCGGCATCGACAACGCGTTGTTCGTGGACGGGACCGAGATCGACAGCAATTTCCGGCTGGCGGCGCGCAACATTCCCGACATCGACGTGCTGCCGGTGCAGGGTGTGAATGTCTACGACATTCTGCGGCGCTCCAAGCTGGTGCTGACCAAGGCCGCGGTCGAAGCGCTGGAGGCGCGATTCAAATGAGCGTAACCGATCCGCGCCATTACGACGTCATTCTTGCCCCGGTCATCACCGAGAAGGCTACGGCTGCGTCGGAGCAGAACCAGGTGATGTTCCGTGTTGCCCGCAATGCGACCAAGCCACAGATCAAGGAGGCCGTCGAGAAGCTGTTCGACGTGAAGGTAAAGGCCGTCAATACGTTGGTGCGTAAGGGCAAGGTCAAGGCGTTCCGCGGCACCCGCGGCGTGCAATCGGATGTCAAGAACGCGATCGTGACCCTCGAGGAGGGGCACCGGATCGACGTGACCACGGGATTGTAAGGCACCACCATGGCACTCAAGAGCTTCAAGCCGACGACTCCGGGCCAGCGCCAGCTGGTGCTTGTCGACCGCTCGGCCCTCTATCAGGGCAAGCCGGTCAAGCGCTTGACCGAGGGCAAGATTTCGAGTGGCGGCCGCAACAATAACGGGCGCATCACCGTGCGCTTTCGCGGCGGCGGCCACAAGAAGGCGCTGCGTCTCGTTGATTTCAAGCGTCAGAAGTTTGATCAGCCCGCGAAGGTGGAGCGGATCGAATATGATCCTAATCGCACCGGTTTCATCGCGCTGATCAAGTACGAGGACGGGGAGCTGTCCTACATCCTGGCGCCGCAGCGCCTCGGCGAGGGTGACACCGTCGTCGCGGGCGAGCATGTCGACGTGAAGCCGGGCAATGCGATGCCGCTCGGCAACATGCCGGTCGGCACCATCGTGCACAATGTGGAGCTCAAGATCGGCAAGGGTGGCCAGCTGGCGCGCTCGGCGGGCACCTATACCCAGATCGTCGGGCGTG
The DNA here is from genome assembly GCA_963760435.1 of uncultured Alphaproteobacteria bacterium. Lineage (GTDB taxonomy): Bacteria > Pseudomonadota > Alphaproteobacteria > Rhizobiales > Xanthobacteraceae > JAFAXD01. The sequence continues at coordinate 38,823 of CAVXDE010000049.1, read as the reverse complement.
ATCAGGATTACGTCATCCTGCGGCTCAATTCCGGCGAGCAGCGGCTGGTGCACGGCCGCTGCATGGCGACGGTCGGGGCGGTGTCCAATCCGGACAACATGAACGTTTCGATCGGCAAGGCCGGCCGCACGCGCTGGATGGGACGGCGGCCGCACAACCGCGGCGTCGCCATGAACCCGGTCGACCATCCGCACGGCGGCGGCGAAGGCCGCACCTCCGGCGGACGCCATCCAGTCACGCCGTGGGGCTTCCCGACCAAGGGCAAGAAGACCCGCAACAACAAGTCGACCAACAAATTCATCGTGTCGAGCCGCCACGCTCGCAAGAAGAAGAGCTGAGGACCAACATGTCGCGCTCGGTATGGAAGGGCCCGTTCGTAGACGGCTATCTGCTCAAGAAGGCGGAGGCTGCGCGCTCGTCGGGTCGGCATGACGTGATCAAGATCTGGAGTCGTCGCTCGACGATCCTGCCGCAGTTCGTTGGCCTCACCTTCGGGGTCTACAACGGCCACAAGCATCTGCCGGTGATGGTGACCGAGGAAATGGTCGGGCACAAGTTCGGCGAGTTCGCCCCGACCCGGACGTTCTTCGGTCACGCCTCCGATCGCAAGGCGAAGCGCTCGACTGGCGCTTCGGCTGGCGCGGGTAAGAGCTGAGGCGAGGGCGATGAGCAAGAAAAAACATCCGCGCACGCTGTCCGATACGGAAGCGCAGGCGGTCATGCGGACGATCCGGGTGAGCCCGCGCAAGCTCAACCTCGTGGCGGCGCTCATTCGCGGCAAGAAGGTCGGGAGTGCGCTCGCCGACCTCGAGTTCTCGCGCAAGCGCATTGCCAAGGATGTGCGCAAGTGCCTGGAATCGGCCATCGCGAACGCGGAAAACAATCACGACCTCGACGTCGACGATCTCATCGTCGCCGAGGCACATGTCGGCAAGTCGCTGGTGATCAAGCGCTTCCATGCGCGCGCTCGCGGACGTGCCGGACGGATCACCAAGCCGTTCTCGCACCTCACCATTGTGGTGCGGCAGGTCGAGGCGGCGGCATGACAAGGGTATTTGGCGCTGTGTTGGATGGCGGCGTGGCCGTCATTTCCGCGGGCGCTTGAGGAGGACCGATGGGTCAGAAAGTCAATCCGGTCGGGCTGCGGCTCGGCATCAACCGTACCTGGGACTCGCGCTGGTTCGCCGGCAAGGGCGAGTATGGCAAGCTGCTGCATGAAGACATGCAGATCCGTAAGGAACTGCAGCAGCAACTCAAGCAGGCGGCGGTGTCGAAGATCGTCATCGAGCGCCCGCATAAGAAGTGCCGCGTCACCATCCATTCGGCGCGTCCCGGCGTCGTCATCGGCAAGAAGGGCGCCGACATCGAGAAGCTGCGCCGCAGCGTCGCGAAGATGACGGACTCCGACGTGGTGCTCAACATCATCGAAATCCGCAAACCGGAGCTCGATGCGCGCCTCGTCGCCGAGTCGATTGCCCAGCAGCTGGAGCGCCGCGTCGCGTTTCGCCGCGCCATGAAGCGGGCCGTGCAGTCGGCCATGCGTCTTGGCGCCGAGGGCATCCGCATCAACTGTTCGGGGCGGCTGGGCGGCGCCGAAATCGCGCGCATGGAATGGTATCGCGAGGGTCGCGTCCCTCTGCACACGCTGCGCGCCGACGTGGACTATGGCACCGCCACTGCATTCACCACTTACGGGACCTGCGGCGTGAAGGTCTGGATCTTCAAGGGCGAGATCCTCGAGCATGATCCGATGGCGCAAGACAAGCGGATGGCCGAGGCCGAAGCCGGCCGTCCTCGTCGCGACGCCTGAGCGATCGGGCGAGACTGAAGTCAAGAAAGAGAGCGTGCCATGCTGCAACCGTCGCGCACCAAATTTCGCAAGGCGCATAAAGGCCGGATCAAGGGCGTTGCGACGAGTGCGACCAACCTGGATTTTGGCGAGTATGGCCTCAAAGCGATGGAGCCGGACCGGATCACCGCGCGCCAGATCGAGGCGGCGCGACGCGCACTGACGCGGCACATGAAGCGTGCCGGCCGCGTGTGGATCAGAATGTATCCGGATGTGCCGGTGTCGAAGAAGCCGCTCGAGGTTCGCATGGGATCCGGCAAGGGCGCGCCCGAGTTTTGGGTCGCGCGCGTCAAGCCTGGCCGCATCCTGTTCGAGGTGGACGGCGTGAGCCAGCAGATCGCGCGCGAGGCCCTGACGCTTGCTGCCGCCAAGCTGCCGATCAAGACGCGCTTCGTTCAGCGCATTGCGGAGTAGCGCCATGATAAAGCCCGATGACGTTCGCGCCATGACGGTGGACCAGCTCGACGATGAGCTTTTGAAGCTCAAGAAGGAGCAGTTCAACCTGCGCTTCCAGCGCGCCACCGGTCAGCTAGAGAACAGTTCACGCGTGCGCGTCGTGCGCCGCGATATCGCCCGTATCAAGACGATCGCGCATCAGAAGCGCGCGCAGGCGAAGTAAGGAGAGTTTGATGCCCAAGCGCATGCTGCAAGGCACGGTGGTCAGCGACACGCAGAAAAAGACGATCGTCGTGCGCGTCGAGCGCCGCTTCACCCACCCGGTGCTGAAGAAGACCGTTCGCCAGGCCAAGAAGTACTACGCCCACGATGAGCAGAACGAGTATTCGGTCGGCGACATCGTTTGGATCGAGGAGCACCGTCCGCTGTCCAAGCTTAAGCGCTGGACTGTGGTGCGGGGCGAAAAGAAAGCGCAATAAGCGCGCGTTGCGCGCGTAATTCAGGAATTATACGAGGGCCCCGATGATCCAGATGCAGACCAATCTCGACGTGGCGGACAATTCCGGCGCGCGCCGCGTCATGTGCATCAAGGTGCTGGGCGGCTCAAAGCGCAAGTATGCGACTGTTGGCGACGTCATCGTCGTATCGGTCAAGGAAGCGATCCCGCGCGGGCGGGTGAAGAAGGGCGACGTGATGAAAGCCGTGGTGGTGCGGGTGGCCAAAGATATCCGGCGCCCGGATGGCTCGATCATTCGCTTTGATCGCAACGCAGCCGTGCTCATCAATCCGCAGATGGAGCCGGTGGGCACGCGCATCTTCGGACCGGTGCCGCGCGAACTGCGCGCGAAGAATCATATGAAGATCATCTCGCTCGCCCCGGAGGTGTTGTGATGGCGGCCAAGATCAAGAAGGGGGACAAAGTCGTGGTGCTCACGGGCCGTGACCGCGGTCGCACCGGAGAGGTGATCGAGGTGCGTCCGACCGAGGGGCGCGCGCTGGTGCGCGGCGTCAACCTGGTCAAGCGCCATCAGAAACAATCTGCGCAACAGGATGGCGGCATCATCTCCAAGGAAGCGCCGATCCACCTGTCCAACATTGCCTATGCGGACCCCAAGGACGGCAAGCCGACTCGGATCGGCTTCAAAGTTCTGACCGACGGCAAGAAGGTGCGCGTCGCCAAGCGTTCAGGAGCCGAGATCGATGGCTGAGTTGCAACCACGTCTGAAGGACCAGTACGACCGCGTTGTTCGGTCGAAGCTCACGGAGCAGTTCGGCTACGGGAACGTCATGCAGGTGCCGACGCTCGACAAGGTCGTCGTCAACATGGGCATTGGCGAGGCGGTGAATGATCGCAAGAAGGTCGAGAATGCGGCCGCCGATCTTGCACTGATTACCGGTCAGAGGCCGGTGATCACGTCGGCGCGAAAGTCGATTGCGACCTACAAATTGCGCGAAGGTCAGTCGATCGGCTGCAAGGTGACGCTGCGCAAGGCGCGCATGTACGAGTTCCTCGACCGACTGATCACCATCGCGCTGCCGCGCGTGCGCGACTTCCGCGGGCTCAATCCGAAGAGCTTCGACGGGCGTGGCAACTACACGCTCGGCATTCGTGAGCACATCGTTTTTCCCGAGATCGATTACGACAAGGTGACCGATATCTGGGGCATGGACATCACCGTATGCACGACGGCACGCACCGACGATGAGGCGCGGGCGCTGTTGACGGCTTTCAATTTCCCGTTCCGGCAGTGAGGAGCTTGGCTTCCTCAGACGCGGAAACCTAGGAGACCTGGATGGCGAAGAAGAGTTCGGTTGAGAAGAATGCGCGTCGGCGCAAGATGGCCAAGTCGTTGGGCGGCCGTCGTTCACGACTGAAGGCGATCATCGGCGACAAGACCAAGCCGATGGAAGAGCGCTTTGCCGCGTCGCTCAAGCTCGCCCAATTGCCGCGCAACTCGTCGGCGACCCGGATCCGCAACCGCTGCGAAGTGACCGGCCGGCCACGCGCCTATTATCGCAAGCTCAAGCTCAGCCGGATTGCGCTGCGCGAGCTCGGTGCCCGCGGGTTGATCCCGGGCCTCGTCAAGTCGAGCTGGTGAGGAGGCGCGCATGGCTGTGACCGATCCGATCGGTGATTTGATCACGCGTATCCGCAATGCGCAGGCGCGCAATAAGTCGAAGGTGTCGACCCCGGGGTCGAGCTTGCGCGTGCGCGTCCTCGATGTGCTCAAGAGCGAAGGGTATATCCGAGGCTATGCCAGCGTTCAGCATAGTGACGGGCGCTCTGAGCTTGAGATCGAGCTCAAGTATTTCGACGGGTCGCCGGTGATCCGTGAAATCGAGCGCGTGTCGAAGCCGGGCCGCCGCGTCTATGCGTCGGTGAAGAATTTGCCGCGCATCAACAACGGTCTTGGAGTTGCGGTCGTGTCGACGCCGAAAGGCGTGATGGCCGACCATGAGGCGCGCGATGCCAATGTCGGCGGCGAAATCCTCTTTACGGTGTTCTAGGCGAGAACGGACATGTCACGCATTGGCAAGAGAGCGGTGCCGATCCCGTCGGGGGTCACCGCAGCAGTGGAAGGCCAGACCGTGAAGGTGAAGGGCCCCAAGGGGGCCTTGCAGGTCGTCTTGCCCGACGACGTCACGGCGAAGATGGACAAGAGCAGCGTGAAGGTCGATCCGCGAACGCAGACCGATCGCGCACGCGCGATGTGGGGAACTTCCCGCACGCTGGTCGCCAACCTGATGACCGGAGTCACCAAAGGCTTCGAAAGCAAGCTCGAGATCAGCGGCGTCGGCTATCGCGCTGCGGTGCAGGGCAAGAACCTGCAAATCGCGCTCGGCTACAGCCACGATGTGATCTACCCGATTCCCGAAGGCATCTCGATTGCCACGCCCAAGCCCACCGAAGTGGTGGTGACCGGGATCGACAAACAGAAGGTCGGCCAGGTCGCGGCCGAAATTCGCGGGTTCCGCAAGCCCGAGCCCTACAAGGGCAAGGGCGTGAAGTACGCTGGTGAGTTCATCTTCCGCAAGGAAGGCAAGAAGAAGTAGGAGCCCGGCGATGGCCGATCCAAGAAAGCAGGCAACGCGGCGCAAAAGTCGCGTGCGTGGCACGATCAGGAAGGTCACGAGCGGCCGCGTGCGGCTGTCGGTGTTCCGTTCCTCGAAGCATATCTATGCGCAGGTCATCGATGACCTCAAAGGCGAGACGCTCGTCTCGGCGTCATCGATCGAAAAGGACATGCGCGGTGGGCTGAAGACCGGGGCGGACATCGAGGCTGCCAAGGCGGTGGGAAAGCTGCTTGCCGAGCGCGCTGCATCTAAAGGCATCACGGATATCGTCTTCGACCGTGGCAGCTATCAATTTCATGGGCGCGTCAAGGCTTTGGCTGACGCGGCGCGCGAGGGCGGATTGAAATTCTAGGCGCATGTCCCGGAAAAGTGGCTACCGGTTTTCCGAAGAGGACATGCGCAAAACAAGAGTCTGCTCAGGGTCGAGGACCCTTGCAGAGATGATCGGACAGGATTGACCAATGGCACGTGCAGCACGCGAGCGCGAAAAGGACCGGAGGCCGGAAGAGCGGGACAGCGAGTTCACCGACAAGCTGGTCCACATCAACCGGGTCGCCAAAGTGGTGAAGGGCGGCCGGCGCTTCGGCTTTGCTGCGCTGGTGGTCGTCGGCGATCAGAAGGGGCGGGTCGGTTTCGGTCACGGCAAAGCGCGTGAAGTCCCGGAAGCAATTCGCAAGGCGACCGACTCGGCCAAGCGCAACTTGATGCGGGTGCCGTTGCGTGAGGGCCGCACGCTGCACCATGATGTCCTCGGTCGCCATGGGGCGGGCAAAGTCTTCCTGCGGGCGGCGCCTCCCGGCACCGGTATCATCGCGGGTGGGCCGATGCGCGCCGTGTTCGAGACGCTCGGCATGCAGGATGTGGTGGCCAAGTCCATCGGGTCATCGAACCCCTACAACATGGTTCGGGCGACCTTCGATGCACTCAAGCATCAGGACAGCCCGCGTTCCGTTGCCGGCCGCCGCAATATCAAGGTTTCCGCACTGCAGGCGCGTCGCCGCGATACCGACGGCGAGCAGGCCGCCGCCACTGAGTGATTGCGAGAGTGCTCATGAGCAAGGCAAGCAAGACCATCAAGGTCGAACAGGTCGGAAGCCCGATCCGACGCGAACATACGCAGCGCGAGACGTTGATTGGGCTCAGGCTCAACCGGATCGGCCGCGTGTCGGAACTCCCCGATACGCCGGCGGTGCGCGGAATGGTCAGCAAGGTCGCGCATTTGGTGCGGGTGCTCGACAACAAGTGAATTGAATAACGGGCCGCCGGCGCGCGCACCTGTGCGCGAGGCGGAAAGGTCAAGGAGATTGCGATGAAGCTGAACCAGATTGCCGATCGGCCGGGGGCGCGCAAATCGCGTCAGCGCATCGGCCGAGGCATTGGATCCGGCGTTGGTAAGACCGGTGGCCGCGGCGGCAAGGGTCAGACCGCCCGCTCCGGCGTGCGCATCAAGGGCTTCGAAGGCGGCCAGATGCCGCTGCATCGGCGCTTGCCGAAGCGCGGCTTCAACAACATTTTCGCCAAGAAGCTGAATGAGGTCAATCTGGGCCGGGTTCAGGCCGCGATCGACTCTGGTCACTTGCGTGTGGAGGACGGGGCCGAGGTGGACGCCGCGCTTCTCGTAAACGCCGGCGTGCTGCGCCGCGCGCACGATGGCGTGCGGCTGCTCGGTGACGGCGAGCTCAAGACCAAGGTGAGCTTTGTCGTCTACGGTGCTTCAAAATCAGCCATCGCAGCGGTCGAGAAGCTCGGCGGCACCGTCCGTGTGCTGGCGAAAAAGCCGGAGGCGCCGGCGGAGCCCAAGGGCAAGAACGCGCAGCGTCTCTTGGCGGAAGCACGCGGCGAAAAGCCGAAGGGCGAGCCCGCCGCGGCGCCGGCCGAGAAGCCGAAAGGCGAGAAATCCAAAGCATCTGCCGAGGGGAAGAAACCGGCGGCTCAGGAAGCCGCGGCGAAGGGCGACAAAAAGTCCCAGACGTCCGGCAAGGGTGGCAAGCCCGAGAAGGGCAAAAGCCCGGAGTGATTCCTATATGGTGATCACCTTGCCGCGCTATGGGGTCAGGCAAGTAAGCGCGTAAAGCGCAGATCGGAGCCAAGGGCATGGTCTCGGCAGCGGAACAACTGGCAGCCAATCTCAACTTTTCGGCTCTCGCCAAAGCCCAGGAGCTGAAGGCCCGCATCTGGTTCACGCTCGGTGCGCTGCTGGTTTATCGGCTCGGCACGTATATCCCGCTCCCGGGCATTGATCCGGCGGCGTGGGAGCAGATTTTCCGCACGCAGTCCGGCGGCATCCTCGGCATGTTCAACATGTTCTCGGGCGGTGGCATTCACCGCATGGCGATCTTCGCCTTGAACATCATGCCGTATATCTCGGCGTCCATCATCATCCAGCTGATGACGACGGTTTCGAAATCGCTTGAGCAGCTCAAGAAAGAGGGCGAGCAGGGCCGCAAGCTGATGAACCAGTACACCCGTTACCTCACGGTCGTGCTGGCGGCATTTCAGGCCTATGGGATCGCGGTCGGTCTCGAGAGCGCCGGCCAGGCGGTTACTGATCCGGGCATGTTCTTTCGGCTCTCCACCGTCATCACGCTCACCGGCGGCACCGTGTTCCTGATGTGGCTCGGTGAGCAGGTCACTTCCCGCGGCATCGGCAACGGCATTTCATTGATCATCCTGTCCGGCATCGTCGCTGAGCTCCCGACTGCCCTCTACAACATGCTCGAGTTGGGGCGGCAGGGCGCGCTCTCCACCGGCCTTATCCTGGTGGTCATCGTGATGGCGGTCGCCGTGATCATGTTCATCGTGTTCATGGAGCGAGCCCAGCGCCGGCTGCTCATTCAGTATCCCAAGCGACAGGTCGGCAACCGCATGTTCGAGGGACAGTCCTCGCACCTGCCGCTCAAGCTCAACACGTCAGGTGTTATCCCGCCGATTTTCGCATCGTCATTGCTGTTGCTGCCGACCACGGTGGCCAACTTTAATGCCGGTCAACTCCCGGACTGGATGACGACGATTACCACGCAGCTCAGCCACGGCCGGCCGCTGTTTCTGGTCCTCTATGTCGGGTTGATCATCTTTTTCGCATTCTTCTATACCGCAGTTGTGTTCAACCCGACCGAGACGGCCGAGAACCTCAAAAAGCACGGCGGTTTCATCCCAGGGATCCGTCCTGGCGAACGCACGGCTGAATATATCGACTACGTGCTCTCGCGCATCACGGTCATCGGCGCGGGTTACCTGGCGCTGGTCTGTCTCATTCCAGAGATCTTGATCTCCTACGCCGCGGTGCCATTCTATTTCGGCGGCACGTCGCTGCTGATCGTGGTCAGCGTCACCATGGATACCGTGGCCCAGGTTCAGGGCTATCTGCTCGCGCATCAGTACGAAGGATTGATCAAAAAATCGAAATTAAGGGGGAGACGCAGATGAGGCTGATCCTGCTTGGTCCGCCGGGGGCCGGAAAGGGTACGCAAGCTAAGCATCTGGTCGACAAATTCGGTATCGTTCAACTCTCTACTGGTGACATGCTGCGGGCTGCGGTCGCGGCGGGTACACCCGTCGGCCAGCGCGCCAAGGACATTATGGCGCGTGGCGAGCTGGTGCCTGATGATATTGTGGTCGCCATCGTGGCGGATCGCATCGCTCAACCCGACGCCAAGAAGGGATTCATTCTCGACGGATTCCCGCGCACCGTGCCGCAGGCCGAGGCGCTCGACCACATGCTGCACCAGCGAGCGCTCGACCTCGATGCAGTCATTGAATTGAAGGTCGACGAGGGCATTCTGCTCAAGCGCGTCGAGAAACGCATCGCCGACATGACGGCCCGGGGCGAGCCCCTGCGCGCCGATGACAATGCCGAGGCGTTGCATAAACGGCTCGAGGCCTATCGGGCACAAACCGCCCCGTTGATCGCGTTTTATGCGCGCAAGGGCACATTGCATTCGGTCGACGGCATGGCCGAAATCGATGATGTCGCGAACGCGATCGAACGCGTGTTGGCTGCTGCTGAACCTCACAAAGCCCTCCCCCAACACGCGGCCGAACACCGCTAGCCCTCTCCGATGTGATTGATCCGCTCGGTTGTCTCGCGGCGGCCGGCTTATTGGTCTGAGCGCGGCACATGCGCAGACCGATGGTGGCGATCCCGAGCTGGTCGTCGCGCGCAATGTGCGAATGCTGCCTGCCGGGGCACCCAATGCAGGATGCGATGGCGTCCACCCAGCGGGGCGGCCGGCACAAAGCAACCGCCGTCGGCCGGCGGATTCTGCTTGGGCTTGCCCACGAGGATGGGGAGCCGCCCTACATGGCGGTGATCCAGATTGATGCGGCGCCGTCAACCGAGGTTTGGTTGTTTGTAGCTACGCGAACGCTCTACTTGCCGTACTCTTTCCAAACGATTATATGGGTGCCCATATCGCCCTACCCATCTATACAGATTATGAAAACGACTATCGAAATTTCAGATACGTTGCTGCGCGAGGTCCGAAAAGTCGCTGCGCGCGAAGGCGTGACGCTGCGAACGCTCGTGGAGCGGGGGCTGCGTCGCGTCGTTGCCGACACTGACCCGAAGGTGCGTTTCAAGCTGCGCCGAGCGAGCTTCAGGGGTGATGGCGTGCGAGCTGAGCTTCGCGATGCCTCGTGGAACAAGCTTCGTGAGCTGAGTTATGAGGGACGTGGAGGGTGATTGCTGTCGATACGAACGTCCTTGTTTATGCGCACCGGGAGGATTTGCGTTTTCACGAAGCGGCCTGTGAACTGCTGACGACGTTGGCCGAAGGGGCATCAACTTGGTCCATTCCGTGGCCGTGCGTGCACGAATTCCTAGCAATCGTGACTCACCCGCGTATCTACTCGCCGCCCACACCTCTGACCCAAGCCCTCGATCAAGTGGACGCCTGGCTCGAATCTCCCGACGCTCGTCCTTCTGGCCGAGTTGGATGCCCATTGGTCCACTTTGCGATCGCTTCTCGTGGCGGCGCGTATCGAAGGCCCTCAACTCCACGATGCCCGTATTGCCGCTCTTTGCCAGCAGCACGGGGTGCGCGAGCTATGGTCAGCCGACCGCGATTTCAACCGCTTTGCCGGGCTGAGAGTTGTGAACCCTTTGGTGCGGCAGCAAAAGAAGGCAATGAGCCCGACCCTGTGAAAGCCTGAAAATCAGCGGAAAAACGCCGATAAACCGTTGACGAGCCGAGGTGGAATCCGTACATAGCCCCCACCCAGTATGCGAAAGACGCTGCAACGGTGCCGGCCCCGGAAAGGGGAGGGCGACGTGTGCGCGTTTATCAAGTTTTTACAACCATTTAGACCAACCGGCAGGTCCGGTCGGCGACAGGAGTGAAGAGACTTGGCCCGTATCGCCGGTGTGAACATACCGACCAACAAGCGTGTCGTCATCGCGCTTCAATACATCCACGGAATCGGGCCCAAGACGGCCCAGGACATCATGGAGAAGGTGCATATCGACCAGGCGCGTCGGGTGTCCCAACTCAGTGACCAGGAAGTGTTGCAAATCCGCGAGGTGATCGACCGCGACTTCGTCGTAGAAGGTGACCTGCGCCGCGAAGTGTCCATGAACATCAAGCGGCTGATGGATCTCGGGTGCTATCGCGGGTTGCGCCACCGCCGCGGTCTTCCTGTTCGCGGCCAGCGCACGCACACGAACGCGCGCACCCGTAAGGGGCCGGCCAAGGCGATCGCCGGCAAGAAGAAATAACGCGAGTCAAAAGCCTGACGGCTCCCGGAGCGAACGGGTACAACGAGGATCAGTATGGGCAAAGAAGCGACCCGCGTCCGCCGACGCGAAAAAAAGAACATCGCGTCAGGCGTCGCGCACGTGAACGCCACGTTCAACAACACCATGATCACGATCACCGACGCCCAGGGCAACACCATCGCGTGGTCCTCCGCGGGGACCATGGGCTTCAAAGGATCGCGCAAGTCCACCCCTTATGCGGCGCAGGTCGCCGGCGAGGATGCGGCCCGCAAGGCGCAGGAACATGGCATGCGCACACTCGAAGTCGAGGTCGCGGGTCCCGGCTCAGGGCGCGAATCGGCGTTGCGTGCGTTGCAGTCGGCCGGGTTCATGGTCACGTCGATCCGCGACGTGACGCCGATTCCGCATAATGGTTGCCGGCCGCGGAAGCGTCGGCGTGTTTGAGAGTATTTTCCGGCGGATGGCGCGCAGGCCTCCGCTGCCGCTGATCTCCACGGAGCGGCGTGGTCCCGTGATCGAGCCGCGAGGGCTCTAGGTGATGACCGTGACGATTCAAAAGAATTGGCAAGAACTGATCCGTCCGAACAAACTGCAGGTAACACCCGGTTCAGACCCCAAGCGGATCGCCACCGTTGTGGCGGAACCTCTGGAACGCGGGTTTGGGCTCACGCTCGGCAACGCGCTGCGGCGCATCCTGCTCTCGTCACTGCAGGGCGCAAGCGTGCAGTCGGTACACATTGACGGCGTTCTACATGAGTTTTCTTCCATCGCCGGCGTGCGCGAGGACGTGACCGACATCGTCCTTAACATCAAAGACATTGCCATCAAGATGCAGGGCGAAGGGCCCAAGCGCATGGTGGTGAAGAAGCAGGGCCCGGCGGTTGTCACCGCGGCCGATATTCAAACTGTCGGCGACATCGTCGTGCTCAATCCGGAGCTGGTGATTTGCCACCTCGACGAGGGTGCGGAAATCCGCATGGAGTTCACAGTCAACACGGGCAAGGGCTATGTGGCCGCCGACCGCAACCGCCCTGAGGATGCGCCTATCGGATTGATCCCGGTCGACAGCCTCTATTCACCGGTCAAGAAAGTCTCGTATCGGGTCGAGAATACTCGCGAAGGTCAGATCCTCGACTACGACAAGCTGACCATGCAAATCGAGACCAACGGTGCGGTGACGCCCGAAGACGCGCTCGCCTACGCGGCGCGCATCCTGCAGGATCAGCTCAACGTCTTTGTCAACTTCGTTGAGCCGCACAAAGAGATCAGCGCCGCCGAAGCAATCCCGGATCTGGCGTTCAATCCGGCCTTCCTCAAGAAGGTGGATGAGCTTGAGCTCTCCGTGCGCTCGGCCAACTGTCTGAAGAACGACAACATCGTCTACATCGGCGACCTGGTGCAGAAGTCCGAGGCCGAGATGCTGCGAACGCCCAACTTCGGGCGCAAGTCGCTCAACGAGATCAAGGAAGTGCTCGCCCAGATGGGCCTGCACCTCGGCATGGAAGTGCCCGGCTGGCCGCCCGAGAACATCGACGAGCTCGCCAAGCGCTTCGAAGATCATTATTGATCGGAGGACAGAGGGCGGACGACGCACACTGATTTGTTGGTCCGCCCCATCTGTTGCTCCGTCGTCTGGAGTTCAACCAAATGCGTCACGGTAACGCCCATCGCAAGCTCAACCGCACGGCGGAGCATCGTCGCGCCATGTTCGCCAACATGGCGGCAGCGCTGATCAAGCATGAGCAGATCACCACCACCTTGCCCAAGGCCAAGGACCTGCGGCCGATCGTCGAGAAGCTCGTCACATTGGGCAAGCGCGGCGACCTGCACGCGCGCCGGCAGGCGATCGCGGAAATCCGCGACGTCGCCATGGTCAAGAAGTTGTTTGCGGTCCTCGGACCCCGCTACAAGGATCGCGCCGGTGGCTATACCCGCGTCCTCAAGGCTGGCTTTCGTTACGGAGATTCGGCGCCGGTCGCCGTCATCGAATTCGTCGACCGCGATGTTGACGCCAAGGGTGTGGATTCGGGGCCTGTGCAGGGTGCGCAAACCGAGGCGTCCGCGGCCTGATCGGGCGGGATAGCGGCAGTTCCAGGGGGCCTTTGGCCCCCTTTTTGTTGTCAACTGAGGCGGTTGCGGGGGGGCCGTTTGCCTTTCAATTGGCCAGATCGGGCCGGTATATAGCCATCCTTCTCAACCGGGATCAGCCGATGTCCCTTGCTTCACGCGCCTTGGTGATTGCCTTCCTGCCGCTCGTTGCCGTCTCGTTGGTTAGTCCTGTTTCGGCCGAGGATCGGGTCGTCCCGGCATCGCCGACCCAACTGACCCTGTCGTACGCCCCAGTGGTGAAGCGGGTGGCGCCTTCGGTGGTCAACGTCTACGCCGCCAAGACGGTCAGCAACCGCAATCCGCTGTTCGAAGACCCGCTGTTTCGCCGGTTCTTTGGCGGTTCTGATGGTCCGCAGGTGCAGCGCTCGCTCGGCTCCGGGGTGATCGTCGACCCGTCCGGCCTGGTCGTGACCAACCACCACGTCATCGAAGGTGCCGACGAGGTGAAGGTCTCACTGGCCGACAAGCGCGAGATCGCTGCCGAGGTCGTGTTGCGTGACGCGCGCTCCGATCTTGCCGTGCTGCGCCTGAAGGACAGCGAACGCTTCCCGGCAATTGAGCTTGGCGACTCCGATGCGCTTCAAGTTGGTGATGTCGTGCTCGCGCTCGGCAATCCCTTCGCCGTCGGCCAGACCGTGACGCACGGCATCGTATCAGCCGTCGCGCGCACGCAGGTTGGGATCACGGATTATCAGTTCTTCATTCAGACCGATGCGGCGATCAACCCGGGAAATTCCGGTGGCGCGCTGGTCGACCTCGGCGGCCGCCTGGTCGGCATCAACACGGCGATCTATTCGCGTTCCGGTGGCTCGCAGGGCATCGGCTTCGCGATCCCTGTGAACATGGTGCGGGTCGTGATCGCATCGGCCAAGGGCGGCGGCAGCGTCGTGCGCCGGCCGTGGCTCGGCGCCAAGCTGCAGGTGGTGACGTCGGAGATTGCCGACAGCCTCGGTCTCAAACGCCCGGCCGGCGCGCTCGTTGCCAGCATCATCAACGGCAGCCCGGCCGCACGCGCCGGCTTGCGCACCGGTGACCTGATCACGGCGGTCGATACGCAACCAGTCGAGGATCCCAACGCCTTCGACTATCGCTTCGCCACCAAGCCGCTGGGCGGTCAGACCCAGATCGCGGTACTGCGCGGCGGGCGGGAAACCAAGGTGACCATTGCGCTGCAGAGCGCACCGGACGCGCCGCGCGAAGAGCTCGTGATCCAGTCGCGTTCGCCCTTCCTCGGAGCCAAGGTCGCCAAAGTGTCACCGCGCGCTCGCCGAGGAGCTCAAGCTCGATCCCTCGACCGACGGCGTGGTCATTGTCGACATTGCTGACGGTTCGATCGCGCAGAGCCTCGGGTTTCAGCGAGGGGATATTGTGTTGAACGTCAACGGCAACAATATCATGCATACGAGCGATCTCGATCGGGCGACGAAAGCGCCAAGCCCGATGTGGCGTATCAGCGTGTCCCGCAACGGCCAGCAGATGTCGGTCGTGTTCGGCGGGTGAATTTGCGCCGCTGTCAGATTGTTGATGGCGGAGAAAGATCAAAGCGATGACCTCTCGGCCGAAATCGCGAGGGGCAAGTCTGTTTTCCGCGGCGGGGCTCGAGCGCGCCGCGCCGCGCCCGCTCGCCGATAAGCTACGTCCCAGCCGCCTCGACGAAGTTGTCGGCCAAGACCATCTGCTGGGCCCTGACGGCGTGCTCACCCGCATGCTGGAGACGCGTACGCTCGGCTCGCTGATCTTCTGGGGGCCGCCCGGCACCGGCAAGACGACCGTGGCCCGGCTTCTCGCCGACGCCACCGAGCTGCAATTCGAGCAGATCTCGGCGATCTTCTCCGGCGTTGCTGATCTGAAGAAAGTGTTTGACGCTGCGCGCGCCCGGCGCGAGGTCGGGCAGGGGACGCTGCTGTTTGTTGACGAGATCCATCGCTTCAATCGCGCCCAGCAGGATTCGTTTCTCCCGGTCATGGAGGACGGCACCGATCGTGCTCGTCGGCGCCACCACCGAGAACCCGTCCTTTGAGCTGATTGCGCCGATGCTCTCGCGCGCCCGCGTTCTGGTATTTAAGTCGCTGGACGCAAGCGCGCTGGAAAAGCTGATGGCGCGGGCTGAGGCGATCGAAGGCAAGCCGTTGCCGCTCGACCCGGAGGCGCGCGCGACTCTGATCCGCATGGCGGACGGCGATGGGCGTGCATCGCTGACGTTGGCAGAAGAGGTCTGGCGCGCCGCGCGCGGCGGCGAGGTGTTTGGTGCGGCGGCGTTGCAGGACATCGTCCAGCGGCGCGCGCCGATCTACGACAAGGCGCAGGACGGACACTACAACCTGATCTCGGCGCTGCATAAATCCGTGCGCGGGTCCGATCCGGATGCGGCGCTCTACTACCTGGCGCGCATGCTCGATGCCGGCGAGGATCCGCTCTACCTCGCGCGCCGGGTCGTGCGCATGGCGGTCGAGGACATCGGTCTTGCTGATCCGCAGGCACTCGTGATCGCCAACGCGGCAAAAGATGCCTACGACTTTCTCGGCAGCCCGGAGGGGGAGCTCGCTATCGCCGAGGCGGTGATCTACGTCGCAACCGCGCCCAAATCGAACGCCGCCTATATGGCCTTCGGTGCTGCCAAGCGCACGGCGAAAGACGCCGGGTCGCTGCTGCCGCCCAAACACATCCTCAACGCACCGACCCGGTTGATGAAGGAAGAAGGCTACGGGACCGGCTATGACTATGATCACGTCGCGCCGGATGCCTTCTCCGGTCAGGACTACTTCCCGGAGGCGCTCGGGCGTCAAACATTCTACAATCCGCCCGATCGCGGGTTCGAGCGCGAGATCAGGAAACGGCTGGATTACTGGGCCAAGCTACGGCGGGAGCGGGGCGGCGGTTGACTTGGTGAGCCGCAGCTTGCGGCGGATCAGCACTTGGAAAACCGCGTACTGGATTAAGAACGCCACCACCTTCGCGCCGACCGCATAGACGGAAATGAACCAGGCCCAGACGTCGATGCTGTATCGGTTGGCGACATAGAGATTGATCAGTCCGAGGGCAAACATCAGCGCCGCCCATGCGTAGCCGGATCCGACCAGCACGTTCTCGGGCACGTTTTGTTTGACAAATTCGGGCATGTAGCGCGCGAGCCAGCCGCGGCGCAGCATCACGAAGCCTACCGCGAAGTGAACCACGCTTGGCTTGGCCATGATGAAGCGGCTGTCGTTCGTCATCAGCGATGCGCCGCCGAGTGCGATCACCATCACCAGACTGAGCCACGCCATGATGTCCGGGGTGCGCCCGCGCCGCTTGAGCAGCACGAATTGGCCGATGCCGACCGCGATGGCGATCGCGATTGCCAGATAGAGCTCACCGCTGATGAAATAGACAGTCAGAAAGACGAGCGTCGACAGAAAGTCTTCGCCAAGCTGATAGAGCGCCGTTCGCATCGGTGCTGACCGTCCCGTGTGGCGGTTGATATCCTAGCAAAACAGGTCCGTCGCAACGACCTAGCCTTTCGGACGGGTCATCGAGATTTCGGGATTCCGAAGACCAGCAGGTGACGGTCGGCTTTTTTTCCGCTACCCGTGCCGGCTATGAAACAGCAAAAGCAACGCCACGGCGCACGCGGACCGGGGCAGCGCCCGTTTGGGCGCGGCACATCGGCCGGGCCTCGTCGCCCTGCATTCCAGGGCCCAAAGCGGCGCCGGCCGCCATCCAATCCCCAGACCCCAACGCGTTCCGAGCCTCAGGCTGCGCCGCCAGCCGTTACCGAGATGCCGACGAAGGTGCAAACCGTCCCGGTCTCTGCGGACGAAGCAGGAATGCGGGTTGACCGCTTTCTCGAGGCGAAGTTTCCCGGGCTCTCGTTCTCACATATCCAGCGCGTCATCCGAAAGGGCGAGCTGCGCGTCGACGGCAAACGGGTCGACGGCAAGGACCGCCTCGCGGCTGGCCAATCGGTCCGAATCCCGCCGTTGCGGCTTGAGGCGCGGCCAGCCCGCGAAGACAGCGCTGACGCGAAGACGCGCGCGTTTCTGAAATCCATCACGCTTTACGAAGACGATGATGTGCTCGTGCTCGACAAGCCCATGGGCCTTGCCGTGCAGGGCGGATCCGGCATGACGCGCCACGTCGACAGTCTGCTCGAGAGCCTGCGCGACACCCACGATCAGCGCCCGCGCCTGGTGCATCGGCTCGACCGCGATACCTCGGGCTGCCTGCTGGTCGCCAAGACGCGCTTTGCCGCCTCGGCGTTGGCCAAGACCTTTCGCTCCCGGGCGGCGCGGAAGATCTACTGGGCCGTGGTCGCCGGGGTGCCCAAGCCCAAGCAAGGCCGCATATCCACGTTTCTTGCCAAGGACGAACGCGAGGACGAGTCCGTCATGCGCATTGCGCGCCATGGCGAGGAGGGGGCGAGCCACGCGGTGACGTACTACGCGGTCGTGGACACCGCGGCCCAACAACTCGCCTTCGTGTCGCTCAAGCCGGTCACCGGCCGCACCCACCAGCTGCGCGCCCACATGGCGCATATCGGCCACCCCATCATCGGCGATCAGAAATACCTCAAGATAGAAAACTGGGAGCTGCCGGGCGGCCTGCAAGATCGCCTGCACTTGCTGGCGCGCCGCATCGCCGTGCCGCATCCGCGCGGCGGGGTCATCGATGTGACGGCGCCGCTGCCGCCGCATATGCAGCAGTCGTTCAATCTGCTTGGGTTTGACACGACGCGGTATGACCCGATCGTTGAGGCGCCGGAAGGTTGACATGTTGACGATCTGGGGACGCCCCAGCTCCTTCAACACCCAGAAGGTGCTGTGGCTCGCCGACGAACTGGGTCTCAACTACAAGCACATCCCAGCGGGCGGCTCGTTCGGAGGTCTCGACACGCCGCAGTTCTTGGCGATGAACCCGCACGGGCGCGTTCCAGTCATCGATGACGACGGCACGGTCGTCTGGGAGTCGCACGCGATCTTGCGTTACTTGGCGGCGCGTTACGGCAAACATCAATTCTGGTCCGAGGATCCGGGCGACCGCGCCCGCGTCGAGCCGTGGATGGATTGGGCGCAGACGACCCTGCAGCCCGACTTCCTGCTTGGCGTGTTCTGGGCGTTTTATCGCACACCTGAGCATGCTCGGAACAGGGAGGCCATTCGCGCCAAGGTCGCCCGCTGCGCTCATCACTTTCGGTTGCTGGACAGCACCCTGTCAGAGCAACCGTATTTGTGCGGAAGCGCTGTCAGTTTGGCGGACATCCCGGTGGGAACCGCCCTCTATCGTTATTTTGAGCTCGATATCGAGCGACCCTCTATACCCAACGTCGAGGCTTGGTATCAGCGCCTTGCGTCGCGTCTCGCCTATCGGGCGCGAGTGATGCTCCCGTTTGAGGAGTTGCGCGGACGTCTCGACCCCTGAGTTTGTTGGTGCGGCCAGCGAACAGAAAGTCGACGTCGTCAGGTCAGCTTGCGCAAGACCAATTCTGTGTCTTGTCCGATGCGCGCCGCGCAGCACGGCACGGCATCGGTATAGGGCCATGGGAAATCCGGATAGGCTTTTCCGGCCGCTCCGGCCAAGTGGTAGAATCTGCACGCCCGGGTGGCAAACTTGTCCAGCACCGATCGCGGCGGCTCCGGATAGGCCTCGTTGAGAACCACGATTGAATCCCACAACAGGTCGAGATATGCGGCCGGCGTACGCGATCGGGATACGTTCATCAGCAATGCCGGCTTGCCGGACAGGTGCGCCGGCCAGGCCTCTCTGTTCGCCGCACCGGGGCCGAGCCGGTTGCTGTCCACCGGATAAACGTTCCGCCCGGCAAGCTCGCGCAGCAACCGCTGGCCGATGAAGCTGTTGGCATCGAGCACGATGACCGGTGCGTCAGCATCGATCTTCTCCTGCGCCCGGACCATCGCTTCTCCGCGCATTGCCGCTGCCATTGCGGCATCGACTTCTGCCTCCGAGGTCGTCACACCATGCGCGGACAGCCGTCCAGGCAGCACGCCGGCAAAGCGCACCTCCTCCGCGCCGACCGCCTTCCGGAGTGCTTCCATGCGCGCAGTAGAGCCGCTGCAAACGTGGGGCGGCTTCCCGTCGCTCAAAATCTTTTTCGGTCGCCGTGATGGCGAACATCAAGCCCCACGACCCTTGCTGATCGAACACGCCGATCAGCGCCGGTCGCCAGCGCGCCCACTCGCCCACGCCAAAATACGTGTACCGGCGGAACATCTCCTCCGAGGCCGGATAGGCCAAAAAGACGACCTTGATCACCGGGAACAAGCGGTTGAACACTCCGACAAGCGAGAGAACAAACCGATTGCTGATAAACAGAAATGAGAAGATCAACACCAGGCGCCAAAGATGGGCTCGCAATCGCCAGCGGCGCTTGGGTCGGGACGAACGGGGCACCGAGGTTTCCGAAGTGGCAGCCATCACGGACTCACATTCCCAATTCGCAGTGACGAGCTAACGACGCGAATGTAGGCACGCCGATGCGGCTCGCAAAGGCCGTGCCAAGGAATCACGTGAGCAATGGGGAAACTTTACGGAGCGCCGGGAGAGCCGGAGGCGCGTACCTACCGCAGCCCGGCGTTGATCTTCTCCAGCACGCCAGCGCCCGGGCAAAGCTCGCGCTCGCTCAGCGTGTTGAGCGGGGCTTCGACCGTGTTGAGATGCGCGTGCAGGTCCTCGGGCTCTGTATCGACATACAGCAATCCGGTAACGACCTGCCCCTTCGCCGCGTGCTGCTGGAGGAAATTCATCGCCGCCAGCCGGTCGTGCGGGTCATATTCGTCGTTGAGCTTGCGCAAGGCGAGCTTGGTGCCGTCGTGCTGCTCGACCACCTCGACCTTGCCGGGCTCGTAGTCGATCTTGATCGGCGCGCGGCCGGTGATCACGTCGAGGCGGTTCACCGCTTCGTTATGCTCACGCACGTAATCGAAGCTCTTGGTCGAGCCGACGTGATTGTTGAATGCCACGCACGGCGAGATCACATCGAGGAAAGCGGCGCCCTGATGCTCGATCGCGCCCTTGATCAACGGCACCAACTGGCGCTTGTCGCCGGAGAAGCTGCGCGCCACGTAGGTCGCGCCGAGCTGCAACGCGATGGCGACGAGGTCGATCGAGCTGTCGGTGTTGACGACGCCGCGTTTCGATTTCGAGCCGCGATCCGCGGTGGCGGAGAACTGGCCTTTGGTGAGGCCGTACACGCCGTTGTTCTCGACGATGTAGACCATGTTGACGCCGCGGCGGATCGCGTGCGCGAACTGGCCGAACCCGATCGAGGCGGAGTCGCCGTCGCCGGACACGCCGAGATAGATCAACTCGCGGTTGGCGAGATTGGCGCCGGTGAGCACCGACGGCATGCGGCCGTGCACGGAGTTGAAGCCGTGCGAATTGCCGAGGAAATAGTCCGGTGTCTTCGACGAGCAGCCAATGCCGGAAATCTTCGCCACCCGGTGCGGCTCGATCGACAGCTCGAAACATGACTTCGATGATCGACGCGGTGATTGAAGTCGTGCCCGCAGCCGGCGCACAGGGTCGAAATCTTGCCCTCATAGTCGCGGTGCGTATAGCCAAGCTCGTTCGTCGGCAGGCCCGGGTGATGGAATTTCGGCTTTGCGATGTAGGTCATGACACCACCTTGCGCAGCGGCGTGACGTTCAGGGCCGTCAGGTGCTCGCCGATCGACTGCGAAATGAAGCGCGCCGTAATCGGCGTGCCGTCGTAGTGCAGGATCGGCACCAGCCGCACCGGATCGACACCGCATTCATTCACGATCATCGTGCGCAGCTGCGCGTCGCGGTTCTGCTCGACCACGAATACGAAATCATGATCGGCGAGGAAGCTGGTCACGCTGGAATGGAACGGAAATGCCCGCACCCGCATGCGGTCGAGCACATGACCCTTCGCGTGCAGGAGATGGATTGCCTCATCCATCGCCGGCGAGGTCGAGCCGTAGTAGATCACCCCGAACTTCGTTGGCTTGTCGGCGTTCGCCTGCAAGCGGGCGCGGCACCAAGTCCTTGGCGGTGTCGAACTTGCGCAACAGCCGCTGCATGTTGTCTGCGTAGGCGCCGCCTTCCTCGGTGTAGCGCGCATAGCGGTCGCGCGACGTGCCGCGGGTGAAGAACGAGCCCTTGGACGGGTGCGTGCCCGGATAGGTGCGAAACGGAATGCCGTCGCCCTCGACATCGAGGTAACGCCCGAACTCCTTGCCGGCCTCGAGATCGGGCGCGTTCATCACCTTGCCGCGGTCATAGCGGCGCTGGTCATCCCACGCGAACGGGCGGCACAGTCGATGGTTCATGCCGATATCGAGATCCATCATGACGAACACCGGCGTCTGCAACCGATCGGCAAGATCGAAGGCGTCGGCGGCGAATTCAAAGGTCTCGGTCGGATCCTCCGGCAACAACAATATGTGCTTGGTGTCGCCGTGCGACGCGTAGGCGGCGCTCAAAAGGTCCGACTGCTGTGTGCGGGTCGGCATCCCGGTCGAGGGGCCGGCGCGTTGCACGTCGAAGATGACGGCCGGGATCTCGGCAAAATAGGCGAGCCCGACGAACTCCTGCATCAACGAGATGCCCGGCCCGGAGGTCGCGGTGAACGCGCGCGCGCCATTCCAGGCCGCGCCGATCACAAGGCCGATCGACGCGAGCTCGTCCTCCGCCTGCACGATTGCGTATTTGCTCTTCTTGCTGTCGGCATCGACCCGCAAGCGCGAGCAGTAACGCGTAAAGGCTTCCGCCAGCGACGAGGATGGCGTGATCGGATACCAGGCGCAAACCGTAGCGCCGCCATAGACCGCACCTAGCGCTGCCGCCGCGTTGCCCTCGACGAAGATGCGGTCACCAACGGCGTTGGCCGGCTTGAGCCGCAGTCCGATCGGGCACTTGAGATTTTCCAGCGCCCAGTCGCGGCCGAGATGCAGCGCGTGGATGTTGGGCTGAAGCAGTTTCTCCTTGCCCTTGTATTGCTCGCCGAGCAGCTTCTCGATCCCCGGCACATCCATCTCGAGCAGCGCCGACAGCACGCCGATATAGATGATGTTCTTGAACAGCTGGCGTTGGCGCGGGTCGGTATAGGTCCGATTGCAGATCGCGGTGAGCGGCACGCCGATGACGGTGATGTCCTCGCGAAAGCGCGCCATCGGGATCGGCTTGGTCGAGTCGTAGAGCAGATACCCGCCGGGCTCGATCGAGGCGACGTCCCGGTCGAAGGTCTGCGGGTTCATCGCCACCATCATGTCGATGCCGCCGCGCGCGCCCAGGTGTCCGGCCTCGGTGACGCGCACCTCGTACCAGGTCGGCAACCCCTGAATGTTGGACGGGAAGATATTGCGCGGGCTGACCGGCACGCCCATGCGCAGGATGGCGCGGGCAAACAGCTCGTTGGCGCTGGCCGAACCGGAACCGTTGACGTTGGCGAAACGAATGACGAAATCGTTTACGCTGCTGATCGGGCTGGCGCTCGGCATCGGTCTTCCGCTTGTGTCATGTCAATCAGATATTTCTGCATGTCCCAGGCGCCGGTCGGGCAGCGCTCGGCGCACAACCCGCAGTGCAGGCACACGTCCTCGTCCTTCACCATGACGCGGCCGGTTTTCAATCCGTCCGCGACATAGAGATCCTGGCTGACATTCCTCGATGGCGCCTTCAGCCTGGTCCGCAGCTCGGCCTCGTCGCCGTTCTCGGTGAAGGTGATGCAGTCCATCGGACAGATATCGACGCAGGCGTCGCATTCGATGCAGAGCGAGCCGGTGAACACCGTCTGGACGTCGCAGTTGAGGCAGCGCTCCGCTTCCTTCAGCGCAAGCTCGACGTCGTATCCAAGCTCGACCTCGGCCTTGATATCGCGTAGCGCCACGACCTTGTCGCGCAGCGGCACCCGATAGCGTTTGTCGGCCGAGATGTCGTTATCGTAGCTCCACTCGTGGATGCCCATCTTCTGGCTGACGATCTCGACCATGGGCAGCTGGCCGGTCGTTGATGTCCTCACCGGAGCAGAACTTGTCGATCGACAGCGCGGCTTCATGGCCGTGCGCCACCGCCCAGATGATGTTCTTGGGCCCGAACGCCGCGTCACCGCCGAAGAAAATCTTCGGGTTGGTCGATGCCATGGTCTTCGGATCGACCTTGGGCATGTCCCATTTGTCGAACTCGAGACCGATATCGCGTTCGATCCACGGGAACGCGTTTTCCTGGCCGACTGCGACCAGCACGTCGTCGCAAGCGATGTGCTCATCCGGCTCGCCGGTCGGCACCAGCTTGCGGCGACCTTTGTCGTCGTATTCGGCCTTGACCTTTTCAAACACCACGCCGGTGAGACGGCCGTTCTGGTGCGTGAATTCCTTCGGCACGAGATAGTTGAGAATCGGAATGCCTTCGTGCATGGCGTCTTCCTTTTCCCAGGGCGACGCCTTCATCTCCTCGAACCCGGAGCGCACGATCACTTTGACGTCCTCGCCGCCGAGGCGGCGCGAGGAGCGACAGCAGTCCATGGCGGTGTTGCCGCCGCCGAGCACGATCACCCGCTTGCCGATCTTGTCGATGTGACCAAACGAAACCGAAGATAGCCAATCGATGCCGATATGGATGTTCTTGGCGGCTTCCTGGCGCCCGGGAATGTCCAGCTCGCGCCCGCGCGGTGCGCCCGATCCGACGAAGATCGCGTCGAAGTTCTCGGCCAGCAGCGCCTTCATGCTGTCGATGCGTCGGCCACCAACAAACTCAATCCCGAGGTTGAGAATGTAATCGCACTCTTCGTCGATGACCGCGTCAGGGCAGGCGAAACTTCGGGATCTGCGTGCGCATCATCCCGCCGGCCTTGGGATCCTGGTCGAACACAACGCAGTGATAGCCAAGTGGTGCGAGATCGCGGGCGACGGTCAGCGACGCCGGACCGCCGCCGACCAGGGCGATGCGCCTGCCATTCCGGCGTGCGACGGGTTTTGGCAAGCGCCCGCGGATGTCGTCCTTAAAATCGGCGGCGACGCGCTTGAGGCGGCAGATCGCGACCGGATCCTTTTCCACACGGCCGCGCCGGCAGGCCGGCTCGCAGGGCCGATCGCAGGTGCGCCCGAGAATTCCAGGGAACACATTGGATCGCCAATTGATCATGTAGGCGTCGCTGTAGCGACCGGCGGCGATCAGTCTGATGTACTCAGGAACAGGCGTGTGCGCCGGGCAGGCCCATTGGCAGTCAACGACCTTGTGGAAGTAGTCCGGCGCCCCGATGTCAGTTGATTGCATCTACTCCTCGTGCAGGCGCCCCATCGTCCCGATATTGGCTGTGCGCCAGATCATCGGTGAACCCGTTGCAAAACCCTTCCCCCGGTCGGCTTGTGGCGCCGAATCCGCCATTTTTTATAGTGGACAACACCCGTGAATGCCACCACTTCCGTCGCATAACGCCACTGCCCCTGTGACAAGTGCTGCTGCATTGCGGAAAAACCTCGCGCTGCTCGTGCATGAAACGCGCCAATTGCCTATGTGTTGCTCAGGGTTGCGGAGTGCCGGTTTCCAAGGCAAATAATTTGGTGCGCTGCAGGACGCTGATGCGAGATGCGTGAGATCCTTGAAGACCTGTTTGTCAATCAGCCGCTTGATCCGATGGAGGCGGCGCGCCGCAACATGCGGCCCAATCTGCGCCAGCGCTTCTACGACGCTGCGGCGAGCAGGCCGGAGGGTGGCGGATACGCGGTCCTCCTTGACGGTAAGGTCGTCCGCACGCCAGCCCGCCAGCCGCTGATCCTGCCGAACCAGGCTCTCGCCGATGCCGTCGCCGCGGAATGGCAGGATCAACAGACGGTGATCGATCCGGCCCGCATGCCGCTCACCCGATTAACCAACAGCATCATCGATGGGGTTGCAGCCTCCGCGAGCGCGGTTGCGGCCGAGGTTGAGAAATATCTTGGCAGTGATCTCCTATTTTATCGCGCCGACGGCCCGGAGCGCCTGGTGACGCGTCAAGGCGAGCTCTGGGATCCGATCGTGGCATGGGCGCGCACCGCGCTGGGCGCGCGCTTCGAATTGGTGGAAGGTGTGATCCATGTGGCCCAACCGCTTGAATCGATCAAAGCCGCGGCCGCCGCAATCCCGCGCGACCCCTGGCGCCTTGGCGCGGTGCATAGCCTCACCACCCTGACGGGCTCCGCCCTGATCGCGCTCGCGCTCGCCCGCGACGCGATCAGTCCCGACGCCGCGTGGACAGCGGCGCATGTTGATGAAGATTGGAACATGGAACTCTGGGGGCGCGACACGCTTGCGCTTGAGCGGCGCGAGCAGCGGCTGAGCGAGATGAAGGCCGCTGCGACGGTTCTGGCGCTGACCTGATCTCGGGCCCCAGAAGGTTTTGTAAGCGGCACAATTCCTGCTATCCCAATCCTGCCGGTCTCATCACGGCAGGGCCATGAAAGACATCCTGGAAAAACTCGAGCAGCGCCGCGGCAATGCCAGGCTCGGCGGCGGCAAGGCGCGCATCGAAGCGCAGCACAAGCGCGGCAAACTCACCGCGCGCGAGCGCATCGACCTTCTGCTGGACAAGGACTCGTTCGAGGAGTTCGACATGTTCGTCGAGCACCGCGCGACCGAGTTCGGCATGGACAAGCAGCCCAAGATCCCGGGCGACGGCGTGGTCACGGGCTGGGGCACGGTCAACGGCCGCACCGTCTTCGTCTTCGCCAAGGACTTCACCGTGTTCGGCGGTTCGCTGTCGGAAACCCACGCCCTGAAGATCATCAAGATCCAGGATATGGCCGTGAAGGCGCGCGCGCCGATCATCGGTCTGTTCGACGCCGGCGGCGCCCGCATCCAGGAGGGCGTGGCGGCGCTCGGCGGCTACGGCGAGGTGTTCAAACGAAACGTGCTCGCCTCCGGGGTGATCCCGCAGATTTCCGTGATCATGGGGCCGTGCGCGGGCGGCGACGTTTATTCGCCGGCGATGACCGACTTCATCTTCATGGTGAAGGACACGAGCTACATGTTCGTCACCGGCCCGGACGTCGTGAAGACCGTGACCAACGAGGTGGTGACCGCCGAGGAGCTGGGCGGTGCCTCGGTGCACGCCACTAAATCGTCGATCGCCGACGGCGCCTTCGAGAACGATCTCGAGACGCTGCTGCAGATGCGCCGGCTGATCGATTTCCTGCCCGCGAACAGCGCGTCCGGCGTGCCGGAATGGCCGACCTATGATGACATCGAGCGCGAGGAACGCTCGCTCGACACCTTGGTGCCGGAGAACCCCAACAAGCCGTACGACATCCGCGAGCTGATCGTGAAGGTCGCCGACGAAGGCGATTTCTTCGAGCTGTCGCCGGCCTTTGCCCGCAACATCGTCATCGGGTTCGGGCGCATGGCCGGGCGCACGGTCGGCTTCGTCGCCAACCAGCCGATGGTGCTCGCCGGCGTGCTCGACAGCGACGCCTCGCGCAAGGCGGCGCGGTTCGTGCGCTTCTGCGACGCGTTCGATATTCCGATCATCACCTTCGTCGATGTACCGGGATTCCTGCCCGGCACCGACCAGGAATATGGCGGTCTCATCAAGCACGGCGCCAAGCTCCTGTTCGCCTATTCGCAGGCAACGGTGCCGCTCGTGACCGTCATCACCAGGAAGGCGTTCGGCGGCGCCTATGACGTGATGGCCAGCAAGCACATCGGCGCCGACGTGAACTACGCCTGGCCATCCGCGCAGATCGCCGTCATGGGCGCCAAGGGCGCGGTCGAGATCATCTTCCGCGCCGATATCGGCGACCCCGAGAAGATCGCGGCGCGCACCCGCGAATACGAGGACCGCTTCCTCTCGCCCTTCGTCGCCGCCGAGCGCGGCTATATCGACGAAGTGATCATGCCGAACACGACGCGACGGCGGCTGTGCCGCGCGCTCGCCATGCTGCGCGAGAAGAAGATGGAAATGCCGGTCAAGAAACACGACAACCTGCCATTGTGACCTGTGAGGCACATATGGCCGCACCGCTGATCGTCATCACCGGCGCGACCCATGGCATCGGCCGCGCGCTCGCGCTGGCGTTCGCGGCGGAAGGTCACCCGCTGCTGCTGATCGCCCGGCACGCGGAAGCGATTGCGGAGCTCGCTAATCGTCCGCATCGCTTCGCCGCGGCGGACGTCACCGATTATGCGGCGCTCGCAGGCGCAATCGAGGACGCGGAGGCCGAGTTCGGGCCGGTCGATTGCCTCGTCAATAACGCTGGCTTCATCCACATCGGCGATATCAGCAAACGTGCCATTGATGACCTCGATTATGAGACCGATGTGCTGCTCAAAGGCGTCCTGCACGGCGTGCGCGCCGTGTTGCCGGGCATGATCGAGCGCAAGCGCGGCACCATCGTCAACGTCAGCTCGATCGGTGACCGCCGGCCCGGGCCCTCGGGGGAGACGTATCATGCCGCCAAGGCGGCGGTGCGCTCGCTCTCGGAATCCCTGCAGCAAGGCCAGGCCAAGAACAACATACGCGTCATCAATCTCGCGCCCGGTCTGGTGAAGACCAATATTCACGAGACCATGGGGATCTCGTTCGAGGACTATTGCAAAATGCTCGGCAACCCGGAGTTCATCGCGCCGGAGCGCATCGCCGAGATCATCCTGTTTTGCTACAAGCTGCCGCAATCAATCTGCATCCGCGACCTTGTGGTGATGCCGACCACCTCGGGATACTGATTTTGCAATGGCGCCGGCACCGGCGCGGGCCCGCATAGATGACGTGCCCCGCATAGATGTCCTTTTCCTCATAGATGACGTTTCCTCACATAGATGCGGTTCGCATCGCGGCGGGTCATTCCGGGCCGGCCGAAGGCCGGGGCCCGGAATCCATCATCCTGGGCCACGATTTGATCCGCACTTGCGGTTATGTTTCCTTTCAACGCATAGATGAAGGTCTCCCGCATAGATGACGTTTGTTTCCATTGATGACGTGTGCTGCCATCCTTCGAGACGCCTGGCCCCTTGCGGGTCCAGGCTCCTCAGGATGAGGGCTGCGGTTGGTTGCGGCGCTTCAGCAAATCTCAGCCCTCATCCTGAGGGCCCTCGCGCAGCGAGGGCGTCTCGAAGGATGGCCGCACGCATACATGACGTCGCTCTCATAGATGACATTTCCCGCATACATGACATAGATGACGGTGCGTAGTGCGGATGAAATCCGAGCTGACTCTCATCCCGGATTTCGCGTCGCTCATCCGGGCTTCAATCTGATTCAACTATCAAAAAGCCCGACGCAGACATGCGTCAATGCCCGGTGCAAACTGAGTGCCGGGCCACCCTTCAATCTCGTCACCTCTACTTCGACTTTCCAATCGCCGAAGGGGAGGGGCGCCGATGGCGGCGTAGCAAACCGCGCCTCTCCGCCGAAAAAAATAACTAAATGAATAATACATGTTATTATTGGAAAGTCAACAGGTCAACAGATCGGCTGGATACGGATCGATTGAGACGTCTTCTATTTTTACCGTATGACCTGGTGCCTCGGCATGGAGCCCAGACATGATCGTTCATATCTCGATCGGGGTCAGCGACCTCGACCGAAGCAAGCGCTTCTACGACGCCGCTCTCGCGCCGCTCGGATACCGGTGCATGCGAGCGATGAGGACGGCCACCGGCTACGCCTACGGAGCGGACACGATCGCATTTTATGTGATGCTCGCCGAACGTCCGGTCGCGCCGGACGAAAAATCCGGATTGCACATTTGCTTTGCGGCACCGAGCGCAGCGGCGGTCGACGCCTTTCATGCCGCGTCGCTGCGCTGTGGTGGGCGCGACAACGGGCGGCCCGGTCCGCGGCCGATATATGATCCGGATTACTACGCGGCCTTTGTCATCGATCCGGACGGATACCGGATCGAAGCCTATTTTGGTCCGGGCGAAGTGTAATCCGCTGTGGCTGCGCGTATCCACGTTGACAGTCAACCGGGGCGTTCATAGGCTATCTTTTTGAAAAAGCACTCGATCGAAAACTGAGCGCAGCAGGTCTCGGCGGTCACCACGCACGGACCCGGCCCATGGGAGGATTGTCATGCTCGAGCGCCCCTCGGGGACGTCGGCCCGTACGCTTCCCATAGCTCTCGTTGCGTCACTGACGCTCGCCGCCATCTCCGGCAGAGGCGCGTCCGCTGCCGATGAATGGAATTTCTATATGCATCAGTCGGCGCCCAATTTCGCGACGTCGCGCGGCGCGAAGTTGTTTACCGAGGAGATTGAGAAAGCGACCAACGGCGCGCTCAAGGTCAGGCTGCATCTCGCTGGCACGCTGCAGATCAATCCGAGCAACATTACCCAGGCTGTGGGCTCAAATGTCGTCCAGATCGCCGATGATCTGTTCAATTCGGGAAACATTCAGGTCGCCGGCATTCCGCGCCTGCCAATGCTCATTCAGTCCTACGAAGACTTCGCCAAAGCAGATGCGGTGCTCAAACCTTATATCGATAAGGCGTTCGGGCAGAAGGGCTCAACGGTCCTCGCGTCCTACACTTACCCGCTGCAGTTCATCTGGGGGCGCAAGAAGCTTGAATCGCTCGACGACATCAAGGGCATGAAGCTGCGCGTCGCTCAGCCGGAGCAGGGGGAATTCGTGCGGCGGTTTGGCGGAACGTCGATCACGATGAGCGCGCCGGAGGTCCCATCGGCGCTCGACCGTGGCGTGGTGGACGGCATCTTCACCGCCGGGGTCGGCGCGGTGCTGTGGAAAGACCTGCTCAAATATGGATACGTCCTGATCATCAACGTCAACAATTCCTATTTCATTGCCAACACCGAAGCGTACAACAAGTTGTCTCCCGATCTGCAGGCCAAGCTCCGCGATGTCGCCCAACAATCGGCGCGTTGGGATCAGGACACGATGCAGAAGGAGGAAGCCGAATCGGTCCAGATCCTGTCCGGCATGGGGTACACATTCACCAAGGCCAAGCCGGAAGAAATCGCGCGTGCGATCGACACCATGAAACCGTATTGGGAGGAGTGGGCAAAGTCGCGCGGGCCGGACGTCATCGAGGCGCTGGCCAAGACCCGTACCGCTCTCGGGCGATAGTTCTCAGGCTCCAAGGTGACTCCAGAACATCGCCGCCTTATCGGCAGTCCGTCCACGCGAAAGCTCCCCGAAACGATCGTCGAGCGTTTCTGCAAGCTGGCGTGCGTGGCGGCGCTGGTCGTCATGCTGATTGTGATCGGCACCGACATCCTGACGCGGTCACTGCTCAATTTTTCGTTCGAAATTTCGGACGAACTGGGCGGCTACATGCTGGTGGTGATCACCTTTCTCAGCCTGTCCGTTTGTCAGGTCAACGACAGCTTCCACCATGTTGAGTTGGTGCAGTCCCGTTTGTCGCCGCTTGGGCGCGCGGTCTCGCATGTCATCTTTGACGGTTTGTCCCTGGCGTTCTGTGTGCTGCTGCTGTGGCAGCTCGTCAAATTCGAGATTTTTTCACACGAATTCGGCGATCAGGCGCCGACCTATCTGGCGACGCCGCTCTGGATCCCGCGCATGGCGATGGTGATCGGTGCGGTGGCCTTATGCTTTTCGATGCTGCGCTCGCTGGCGGCCGATATCGCAACCTTGAAAGCGACCTGGTCGGGCGAGGGGAGCCCGCCGTGAGCCCCGAATTTCAGATCATCATCACGTTTGCCGTCTTTCTTGTCCTGCTGACGTGTGGAATGGCCGTCCCTTTTGCCATCGCCGTACCCGCCGTTTTTTATCTGCTGCTGCAAGGCGGCTTGCCAAGCCTCAACAGCCTGGGGCTCGTCAGCTGGGGAAGCATGAACAGTTTTGTGCTGACCTGCGTCCCGTTGTTCATGCTGATGGCCGAAATTCTGCGTGTCAGCGGGCTCAGCAACCGCATCTATGCGGGGCTCGCCAAGCTCGTTGCCCGGCTTCCGGGCGGTCTGCTGCAGACCAATATTGCGGGATGCGCGATCTTCGCCTCGGTAAGCGGGTCGAGCATCGCGACCGCGGCGTCGATTGGCGGCGTCGCCCTGCCTCAACTCATTTCGCGCAAATACGACCGGCGACTGGCGGCGGGCTCACTCGCCGCCGGCGGCACGCTCGGAATTCTGCTGCCCCCGAGCTTCGGGATGATCGTCTACGGGACCTTCACGGAAACATCGGTTCCGAAATTGTTCATGGCAGGTGTCGTGCCGGGACTGATCATGACGGCGGCTTTCATGACCTATATCGGGTTCCATGCCGTGAACTGGCCTGCCGTCGCGCCGCGGGAATCCGGGCCGCGCTCGCTGCACGAACTGGTCGCCGCATTGGTTGATGTCCTCCCGTTCGGCATCCTGATTGCCGGTACGCTCGGCGGGATCTACGCGGGCTTGGTGACCACGACCGAGGGCGCGACGATCGGATGCATTTTGGCGATCATTCTTGGCGCGACGTTCGGCGACCTGACGCTTAGCGGCGTGATCGGCGCGATGTACAGCACGATCCGGTTCTCCGGAAATATCCTGTTCATCATCTTTACGGCGTATATTTTCTCCTATGCGATCAGCTTCGCCGGCGTAGGTGAGAAGGTAACGGCATTCATCGTTGGCCTGCAGTTGAGCCGGCTTGAGTTCTTTTTGGCTCTTCTCATTCTCTACACCGTGCTCGGCTGCCTGATCGAAAGCCTGGGGATGATCGTCATTACGGTGCCGTTGATCTTCCCGGTCTTGCCGAGCTACGGCATCGATCCGCTCCTGTTTGGCGTTGTTCTGGTCCTCTTTGTCGAGCTTGGGCAGATCTCCCCACCCATCGGCATCAACCTGTTTGTCATTCAGAGTATCTGGGATGGCAAACTGAGTGAGGTCATTCTCGGTACTATCCCGTTTCACCTGGCGATGTTCGCGGTGCTTGCACTGGTCATCCTGTGGCCCGACCTCGCCCTTTGGCTGCCCCACCACATGTCGAGGTGAGAAAACCCATGCAACGCAGCAATTCCAGGATATTGACGACCCACACCGGGAGCCTGCCGCGGCCGCGCGATTTGACGCTGCTCTACGCCGCGCGCGCCCGCGGCGACGCGGTCGATGTGGCGGAAATCGACCGGGCCGGGCAGCAAGCGGTGCGGGCCGTCGTGCGCAAGCAGCGCGACGCCGGTATCGACATCGGCAACAACGGCGAGCAACAGCGGGATTCCTTCTTTCTTTATCTCAAGGGGCGATTGTCCGGCCTTGGCGGCAGCTGGGAGCGGCCGTCACGCGCAGACGTCGAGCGCTATCCGGACTTCAAGCGCATGTGGGCGGAGCAGCATGCGAGCCGAACCCAGGTCTCCGCGTTGGGCGGGTTGCCCAAGGCGATCGGCGAGGTGCGCTATCTCGATGATCGCGCAATCAACGATGAATGCCGCCACTTTGAAACCGTCCTGAATGAGAATCCAGGCGTCTTTGTCGAAGCGTTCATGTGCGCGCCGTCTCCCGGAATCCTCGCCATGGCGGTGCGAAACGAGCATTACGACACGCTGAGCAACTATCTCGCGGCGCTCGGACGGGCGCTTGCAGTGGAATACGAAGCGATCGTCAAGCACGGATTTCTGCTGCAGGTTGACGCGCCGGATCTCGCGCTCGAGCGGCACATTACCTACAAGGACCGCCCGGTCTCCGAATTCGTCGCGTTCGTCGAGCAAGTCGTTGCGACGATCAATAAGGCGCTGGCAAACGTTCCACGCGATCGTGTCCGCCTGCACGTGTGCTGGGGGAATTCCGAGTCGCCGCACGATTGCGACGTCCCGCTCGAAGACATTCTCCCCGCCCTGCAGCAGGCCAATGTTGGCGGCTTCGTATTGCCGTTCGCCAATCCGCGGCACGCCCACGAGTTTCGCTGCTTCGCGAAGCATCCGCTTAAAGACGATCAGGTTCTGGTTGCTGGCGTCATCGACAGTCTGACCAACTTTGTCGAACATCCAGAGGTGGTGGCAGATCGCATCGAGCGGGTCGCAGCGGTCATCGGCGACCCGTCGCGTGTCCAAGCGGGAACCGATTGCGGATTTGATACGTCGGCCGGATGGGGTCGTGTGGCCGAGGATGTGGTGTGGGCAAAGCTTCGTAGCATGCGTGACGGAGCGCGCCTTGCTTCGGATCGGCTGTTTTCCTGATAAGCGGCGACGGAGCGGACGAGTTGCCCCGTCTCCTGAAAAACTACCTCACCTCAACCAACCCGACTTCGTTCACCAGGCTGTTGGCGGTGACCGGGTTGCCGTCGCGGGTGACATCCATGTTGCGCACGATGTCGCCGCCACCCGGGATCGCCCAGCTCTGGAACGCCTCGGTCTTGGGGTCGAAGCGAACGATCGTGTTCGGCTTGGCGCCGGACTCGTTGTACCAGAGCGCGCCTTTGGTCCAAACGATGCCGTAGGGCTCGGATTTCGGCCCGCTCGGCGAGAGCCATTCCTTGACCTCGCCAGTCGCGAGATCGAGCCGGCCCAGGTAGCCGCGGGCAAAGTCCGTGTACCAGACAATGTCATCCGGGGTGATGGCGAGGCGGCGCGGGCGCGCGGCCGCATTCGGCAGCGTGTACTCCTTGATGGCGTAGGTTTGCGGGTCGATGGTCGCCACCTTGTTGGTGCCGAACTCGACGAACACCGGAATGCCCTTGGAGTTGATCATGATGCCGTAGGGGCGGGCGTTCGCGGTCGGTGGCGTGAACAGCTTGATCTCGCCGGTCTTCGGATCGAGGCGACCGACGCGGTTGCCGGCTTGTACCGTGAACCACAGGATCCCGCTCTGGTCGATGTTGAGCGTATGCGGGTCGCCGGCTTGCGGATCGGGCAGGGGAAATTCGGTGACCTCGCCGGTCTTCGGATCAAGCTTGCCGATGATGCCGATGCGGTTGCCGGTGAACCAGATGTTGCCGTCCTTGTCCTCGGCAAGACCGTGCGGTCCGGTGTGCGGCGTCTTGAGCTGGAACTCCTTGATCTGGCCCGTGTCCGGATCGAGCCGGCCGAGCACGCCGGCGAGCTGTCCGGTGTACCAGATGGAGCCGTCCCGGGTGGCGCGCGGATCATGCGGGCGCGAGCCCGGCGTGGCGACCGGCCACTGCTTGATCGAAACCTGCACCGGGCCGTCGATGATCTTCGCAGCCGGACGCGGGCGCTCCGGGAAGGCCTTGATCAGATACTGGGTGACGGTCTCGACCTGATCTGCCGGGATTGGCGCTTCCATGTTCTGCATCATGCGCATCACGGTGTGCCAGCCCTCGGGCGTGTAGCCGATCTTGAGCCGGTTGATGTCGTGACAACCGCCACAGGTCTCGAGCACCACCTGCTTTCCGGCACCCTCCGGAAAGTCCGCGCCCGGCTGCTGCGCCAAAGCCGGCAGAGCCAAAGGAACCAGCATGGCGGCCGCCAAAGCGAGCGATCGTGTCGGCATCAGCGCCTCCCAGGAAATCATTTCACGCCCCGGAGGGATTCTCGCCCAAAGCGCCGAGCGCTGCAACGGCCACTCGATCATGCGGGCTCTGCCCTTTCTCAGCCCTCATCCTGAGGAGCGCGCGAGCGCAAGCTCGCGTGCGTCTCGAAGGATGGCCAAGGGCGACAGCCTCGCTTGTGGCCGTCCTTCGAGACGCCTGGTCGCTCACGCGACCAGGCCCTCAGGACGAGGGCTGAGGATCTAGGCGAGGCTGGCGGCGGCATTCTGCCTGACGTACAAAACCGCAACTGTCCCAGCAGACCCGACGGAGTCCGCCATGAACGCGCCCGCCCAAATCATCCCGCCCTATCGGCACACGCCGATGTTTCCGCTTGGGCCCGACAATGCGCCCTATCGCAAGCTTGGGACCGATGGCATTCGCGTCGAGAAAGTGTTGGGGCGCGACGTGCTTGTCGTCGAGCGCGAGGCGTTGCGGGCGCTTGCCGAGGCGGCCTTCACCGATATCAACCACCTGCTGCGGCCCGGCCACCTCAAGCAGCTGCGTGCGATCCTCGACGATCCGGAAGCCTCCGACAACGACAAGTTCGTCGCCTACGATTTTCTCAAGAACGCCAACATCGCCGCCGGCGGCGTGCTGCCCATGTGCCAGGACACCGGCACCGCCATCATCATGGGCAAGAAGGGGCGTCTCGTCTGGACCGACGGCGAGGACGAGGGGGCGCTCGCCCAGGGCGCGCGCGACGCCTACCTCAAGCGCAATCTGCGCTATTCCCAGGTCGCTCCGATCTCCATGTTCGAGGAGAAGAACACCCGCACCAACATGCCGGCGCAGGTCGAGATCTATGCCGAGGGCGAGGATGCCTACAAGTTCATGTTCGTCGCCAAGGGCGGCGGCTCGGCCAACAAATCGTTCCTGTTCCAGGCAACGCCGTCGATCCTCACGCGCGAACGCATGCTCGCGTTTCTGAAGGAGAAGGTGCTCACGCTCGGCACCGCCGCCTGTCCGCCCTATCACCTGGCGATCGTCATCGGCGGCACTTCGGCCGAGCTCACCATGAAGACCGTCAAGCTCGCCTCCTGCCGTTATCTCGATGGCCTGCCGACGCAGGGCTCCGAGGACGGCCACGCCTTCCGCGACCTCGAGATGGAGCGGGAGGTGCACAAGATGACTCAGTCGCTGGGTGTCGGCGCCCAGTTCGGCGGCAAGTATTTCTGCCATGACGTGCGCGTGATCCGGCTGCCGCGGCACGGCGCGTCGCTGCCGATCGGCCTCGGCGTATCCTGCTCGGCCGACCGCCAGGCGCTCGGCAAGATCACCCGCGACGGCATTTTCCTCGAGGAGCTCGAGCACCATCCCGCGCAATATCTGCCGGAGATCGACGCCGAGAGGCTCGGCGGCGATGTTGTCGAAATCGATCTCAACCGGCCGATGCGGGATATCCAGGCGACGCTGTCGCGTTACCCCATCAAGACGCGGCTCGCATTGAGCGGACCGATGATCGTCGCGCGCGATTCTGCACACGCCAAGCTGCGCGCGCGGCTCGAAGCCGGGCAGGGGCTCCCTGACTATTTCAAGAACCACCCGATCTACTATGCGGGGCCGGCGAAGACACCGGAGGGCTACGCATCCGGCGCGTTCGGCCCGACCACGGCCGGCCGCATGGATTCATTCGTCGACGATTTCCAGGCGGCCGGCGGCTCGCTCATCACGGTTGCCAAGGGCAACCGCTCGAGCGCGGTGCGCGAGGCCTGCAAGAAGCACGGCGGCTTCTATCTCGCCTCGATCGGCGGGACCGCGGCCAATCTCGCCGAGCACTGCATCAAGAAGGTCGAGGTGGTCGAATATCCCGAGCTCGGCATGGAAGCGATCTGGCGCATCGAGGTTGAGAACTTCCCCGCCTTCATCGTCATCGACGACAAGGGTAATGACTTCTTCAAGGAGCTCAACCTCGGGTGATGGGCGATGGCGTTGCGCCCTAACGTCAATCGACAATCCGCATCACGGCTTCGATCTCGACTGTCATGCCGTTCGGCAGGGTGCCCATGCCGACCGCGGAGCGCGCATGCCGTCCGCGTTCGCCCAGGACCTCGACCAGCAAATCCGAGCAGCCGTTGATCACCTTGGGTGAATCGCCGAAGTCCGGCATTGCGTTGACCATGCCGAGGAGCTTCAAAGTCTCGACGCGCGACAAGTCGCCGGCCGCCGCTTTGGCCACCGCGAGCAGGAACAGGCCGACGATCTTGGCGTGCTCGTAGGCTTCCTGCCAGGTGACGTCGCGTCCGACTTTGCCGACGTAATAAGTGCCGTCCGGTCTCGTCGGGCCCTGGCCGGATATGTAGATCGTCTTGC
The DNA here is from genome assembly GCA_963760435.1 of uncultured Alphaproteobacteria bacterium. Taxonomy (GTDB): domain Bacteria; phylum Pseudomonadota; class Alphaproteobacteria; order Rhizobiales; family Xanthobacteraceae; genus JAFAXD01. The sequence goes on along the minus strand of CAVXDE010000049.1, from coordinate 2,005 downwards.
CGTCGAGCTTGAAGGGCACGAAGTTGGCGGGCGGCGTGCGCACGGCCGGCAAGGTGAGGCCGAGCGCTTTGAGTTTCTCCTCGGGAGTCATCGCAGATCCTCTGTTTGATGCGGTGGAACCATGGACGTCTGCCAGTGATATCGTCAATCCTTGCAGGTTTTATGCGCTTGGCGGCGGCGGAAGCCGCGTAGTAGGGATAGCAGGGGCGGGGTGCAGCACAGGGGAACACGTCATGCGAGCATCGCTTCAATCAATCGCCGTGCTCTTGATCGCGGCGGCCGCGGCCAGCATCGGCACGGCGCGTGCCGAGGACGTGCCGACCCTGCGCTTTTCCCGCCAGACCGCGGCCGAAGATAACCTCTGGCTGATGCTCGCGAAGCCTGAGCTCGCCCCCAATCTGAACAAGGCCTACAAGATCGAGTGGTCGCAGATGCGAGCCTCCGAGGCTGCCTACAAGGCGTTCGAGGGCGGCCAAATCGACTTTGCCACTGTCTCCGGCAATTCGGCGCTCGCCGCAGCGGCGGCCGGCATCGATCTCAAGATCATCGCCACGCTCAGCCGCGAATCCCAGAACGGCGCCAACACCAAGTTCCTGGTCAAGGCAGACGGACCGAAAACAATCGCCGATCTCAAGGGCGGCACGATCGGCATCGTCGGTTATCGCAGCGCCGTGGAGCTGTGGGCGCGGCAAGGGCTGAAAAGCGGCGGGCTTGATCCCGACAAGGACGTGACCTTTGCGGTCGTGCCCTTCCCGCAGGTCCCGGACGCGGTGCGCGCCGGCCGCATCGCCGCCGGTGGTGCGGTCGATGCCTTCGCCATGGGCGCAATCGCCCAGGGCGATCTCAAGGCGCTGTTCACCTCCAAGACCGGCATGCCGTTCGACGAGGAGCTCATTGTGCTGATCGCGCGGCCTTCGTTCCTCAAGGAGCACCCGGCGGCGGTGAAGGCTTTCTTGTCCGACCTTGTCGCGGTCACCGCTTATTATCAGTCGCACCTCAAAGAGGCGCGCCAGGCTTTGCTTGATGCCAAGCTCGTGGGCTTGCCGCCGCAGGTCTATTTCAACGTGCCGGACTATGTGCGCGACCCCGGTCTGCGCCCGAACATCGAGAACATGAGCAAACAACAGGACGTGCTGGTCTCCTCCGGTTTCCAGGAGAAGCCGGCCGACCTCAAGGCCGTCGTTGATCCGTCCTATCTTCCAGGACATTGATGCCAGCGCCGATCATTCAGGCGCGCGGGCTCGGCAAGCGGTTCACCCGAGCCGGCAAGGAGGTCGAGGCGCTGCGCGGTTTCGACCTTTCCGTCGCCGATGGCGAGTTCATCGCCATTGTCGGACCGTCTGGCTGCGGCAAGAGTACGTTCCTGCACATGCTGGGCGGGTTTGAGCCAATCAGCGACGGCGCGTTATTGTTTGATGGCCGCCCGGTGACCGGGCCCGGTCCCGACCGCGGCATGGTGTTCCAGGAATTCGCGCTCTACCCGTGGCGCACCGTGTTTGGCAACATTACCTGGGGCCTCGAGGTGCAGGGCAAGAGCCGCGCCGAGCAGCGCGCCATTGCGGAGAAGCTGCTCGCCAAAGTCGGGCTCTCGCAATTTCGCGATCACTATCCGGCCGAGCTCTCCGGCGGCATGAAGCAGCGCGTCGCCATTGCTCGCACCTTGGCCTTCGACCCGCGCATTTTGCTGATGGACGAGCCGTTCGGCGCGCTCGATGCGCAGAACCGCGAGCTGATGCAGGAAGAATTGCAGACGCTTTGGTACGAAGCGCGCAAGACGGTGATCTTCATTACCCACGACATCGAGGAGGCGATCTATCTGGCCGACCGCGTGGTCGTGTTCACGGCGCGCCCCGGGCGCACCAAGGCCGACGTCGCGATCGAGTTGCCGCGCCCACGCGCGATCGAGGTGAAGAAGAGCGCGATCTACATGGAGTACCGCAACCGCATCTGGGACCTGCTGCGCGACGAGGTGCTCGCCGCCAGGAAGGAATTCGCGTGAGGATGG
>CAVXDE010000048.1:0-116764 GCA_963760435.1 uncultured Alphaproteobacteria bacterium | reverse complement strand
AGCGGGATGCCTGATGTCCTATGGACCAAACCTGCCCGACCTGTACCGTCGCGCCGCTGAGTTCGCCGACAAGAATTCTGCACGGGGCGAAGCCGGCCGACATTCCGGTCGAGCAGCCGACCAAATTCGATCTTGTCCCCAATCTCACGACCGCCAAGGCACTCGGCCTCACCGTGCCGCCGTCGCTGCTCGCCCGCGCCGACGAAGTAATCGAATGAGGATATTTTTTTGCTGCGGTGCATGAGTTCAGCTTATGGCACTTTTCTACCCATCAGCAATGTCCGCTGTCACGGCAGGTATTGGGGGCAAAGCGGACCTCGCGCGCACTCGCCGAAAACGACGTTCATGACCCGAAGCGGACGTCAAACGATCAAGTTGGATCTACTACAGTTCGCTAGTGGCGGCCCCGGTCGACAAGACAGCGAAAATTCTCACTTGCGCTAGGATCACGCTTCTCGCTCGACCGATATTACCCAAAATAGGTAGGATCAATGGCAGGTGCCGTTCGCGCCGCGGGGTATGCTCGTTCCTCGTGCAACTCGTACATCGGCCAACGCAGCTTCGGAGCGCCGTCTCTGTCGGCTGAGCATGCTAGAGCGACACGGCCCGAGGATTGAACTCTTAGCTGCTATTTCTGCCTGCACCGGTCGATAACTTCGACCAAGTTCAAAAGCCGTGTTCGGATGCGCAGAAGCTCAATGCCCGGTATGAGGAATGGTCGATCCGAGGCCGAAGAGAAAGTAGTTCAATACCGCGTCCGAGTGCCGTGCTAGGTCGATGAGGTGTTGCCCGCTGGACCGTGCGTTCCGCGAACCAGTGCTTTACGGTCCTCTCGCTTGCCCCGGTCCAGACCATTACTGTTTTTACCGCTTGATGGGTTAGTCCGAGTTCGCTTTTTAATGCGATAGCAATCGCCTCTTCGAATGGGCCGTCGTCAGTACCGGACGCCCGTGATCTACTATGTAACTTCTTGCCCGTTTTCGGCAACATCTTTCAACTTCCCCACATCTATTCTGTGGTTGAGGCGCAGCCGGCCGGCGTTTTCGAACCGTTCGCTCCATCGGGGCGATCGAGTTCATTTCCTCGATCATAAACTCGTTTGGAATGAAGTAGTGGTGGGCCAGAAAATCGGGATCGCAGCGGTGATGGTGACGGCAGGAGTATGGGCCGGGCCGCAGAATATGTCCGGATGTCAACGGAGCATCAAAGATACTCAACAGAAAACCAGTCGGACGAAATCCGTCGATATGCCTTTTCGCACGGCATCGAAATCGTAAAGACTTATGCTGATGCGGGTAAAAGCGGATTGCGCATCGATGGGCGCGATGCTCAAGAAATTAATCAACGATGTTCAAACCGGCAGCGCGGGTTTTGAAACCATCCTGGTCTACGATGTCAGTCGCTGGGGACGATTTCAGGACGCAGACGAAAGCGCATATTATGAATATATCTGCAAGCGCGCCGGCATTGCCGTTCAATATTGTGCCGAGCAGTTCGAAAATAACGGAAGTCCCGTCTCGACAATCATTAAAGGCGTTAAACGTGCGATGGCCGGCGAATATAGCCGCGAGCTGTCTGCAAAGGTGTTCGCTGGCCAATGTCGGCCGATTGAATTGGGCTTCCGCCAGGGTGGCGCACCCGGTTACGGACTGCGGCGCGTCTTGATCGATCAATCAGGAAGTCCAAAGGGCGAATTAATCCACGGCGAACACAAAAGTATTCAAACAGATCGAATTATTCTCACCACCGGACCCGAGGCCGAAGTCGAGGTCGTACGAAACATTTACCGCAGCTTTGTCCATGATGGCCTTTCCGAGCGTCAGATCGCCGATGATCTGAATAGTCGCGGCATTACAAGAGAACTAGGTCAGCAGTGGACACGCGGAACAGTCCACCAACTGCTGATCAACGAAAAATACATCGGTAACAATGTCTGAAATCGTGCCTCATTCAAACTCAAGAAGCAGCGCGTCCGAAACCAGCCTAGCATGTCAATTCGGTCGGACGGGGCATTTCCGGCGCTCATAGATCGACCTCTATTTGACGCGGCGCATGCAATTATAAAAGCAAGATCGTTTCGGTTGTCAGACGCCGAGCTGCTTGAAGCATTGTGCGACTTGCGCGAGCGCAATGGTCTCCTGTCGGGACTTATCATCGACGAAGCAGAAGGGATGCCTTCCAGCAGCGCTTACCGATCGCGGTTTGGCAGCCTTCTTCGAGCGTACCAGCTTGTTGGATACGTGCCGCGCCGTGACTATCGTTATATCGAGATCAATCGAGCGCTGCGCTTGCTATATCCAAAGGTTATCTCGAACGTCATCGATGGGTTTCGATCCACGGGCTGTAACCTCGTGCAAAATTCCGTGACTGATCTTTTCACGATCAATGGAGAAATTAGTCTGTCTGTCATAATAGTGCGATGTCGCCAGACGCAGGCGGGTTCGTATCGCTGGCGATTGCGGTTCGATACCGGTCTTCGGTCCGACATCACGGTTGCTGTGCGCATGGACGCGCAGAATCACGCGACGCTCGATTACTACCTGCTGCCGGCCATTGATATCGCCAGCACGAAACTCAAGCTCGTTGAAGATAACGGCCTCGCCGTGGACGGCTATCGTTTCGGGAGCTGCCTTGAGAACTCTTTATGACTTTGTTCGACCGGTTTCCATCATCGAGGCTGCGTGATGACTGATACAAGGGCTCGGACCCCGCGGAAGTTCGAAATGATCCCAATCGATGAGATCAATGTGCTTAATCCCCGAGCCCGTAATAGGCATCAGCATCGCGAGATCATTGACAACATCGCCAACATTGGTCTCAAGCGGCCCATTACCGTTGCATTCCCAGGACAGGCACTGGGTTCGCTGGATATAATCTCGTTTGCGGCCAAGGACGCCTCGAAGCCTTTCGTATTCTCGGCGAGACAGAAATTCCCGCAATCGTGATCGACGCTCCCGAGGGAGATTGTCTGGTCATGAGCCTTGTCGAGAATATTGCACGCCGGCAGCATCGTCCTATTGACTTATTGCAGGAAATTCGCAGTCTGCATAATCGCGGTTATTCCGATACTGAGATCGGACAAAAGGTTGGTATGACGACCAGCTGGGCCAACATGATCATAAATCTTCTAGAGCGAGGAGAGGAACGGTTACTCAGGGCCGTCGAATCCGGACTTATCCCAATTAGGTTTGCTGTTGATATAGCTCGTGCAGACAACGCCGAAGTGCAAGACGTCTTGATGGACGCTTATTCGTCAGGTCAAATCAAAGGAAAAAAGCTTGCGGCTGTTCGTCGGTTATTAGAAAACCGGGCAAAGCAGAGTAAAGCCATCATAGAGTTTAAACTAGGTCGTAATCGCCCACCGCGGAAGATCACCAGTACGGATTTGATGCGGCTGTATCAACGAGAGGCAGAGAAACAGCGCCTCCTTGTCAAGAAATCGAATTATACGCAGGCTAAGTTGTTGTTCCTTGTTGAAGCCCTTAGAGAGCTTTTGGCTGACGAGCAATTCACGACACTTTTGCGCGCCGAGCATCTTGACACTATGCCCCGCGCGCTGACTGCTCGCATTGGTGGGGAGCAATTGGAATGAATAGCGAAGCTAGTATCCGTAGCAACCTTGTTAAAGTCGCGTTCGAACAAAACACCGTTCATTTAAACATCGACCAGATAGTTGCTCTCAAGTTACTGCGGCCGGGCCTCAAGAGTGGCAAGAAATACGCCCAAATCATTAGCTCAGTTCGCACTATTGGTCTTGTTAAGTCCCCTGTTGTGACGCCAGATCGCAAGCGCCCCGGCGTATATCTCCTATTGGACGGACATTTGCGAATTGAGGCGCTGAGGGACTTGAACGTCACTGAAGTTGAGTGTCTCATTTCTACGGATGATGAGGCTTACACTTACAATAAACGCATTAACAAAATAGCAGCTGTTCAAGAACACCGAATGATTGTGCGTGCTGTTGATCGTGGGGTGCCTGAGGAACGCATCGCGGAAGCACTAGACCTCGATGTCGTGGCTATTCGCCGCCGTTTTAGACTTCTCGACGGCATTTGTCCGGAAGCTTCGGAGTTGCTGAAAGACAGACCCTGCCCGATGAAGGTCTTTGACATTCTTCGCCAAATGACACCGATGAGACAGGTTGAAGCAGCTGAACTGATGATTGGACAGGGAAATTTCTCAACCGTCTTTGCCTATGCGCTATTAGCCGCCACGCCTGAAAAGCAACTTATTAAGCTAGGGAAGAAAAAGCTTGGTGGTGCTAGCACAGTGACGTCTGACCAGATTGTGCGGATGGAACGAGAGCTGGCGAGCTTGCAAAGCCAGATCAAGTCGGTCGAAGACAGCTATGGCGTTGACAATCTGCATCTAACAGTCGCGAAAGGCTATGTTGCGAAATTGTTAATGAATGCGCGGATCGTGCGCTGGTTGGCCCAGAAATTCGACAGGAATATCTTTCGGAATTTCAGTCGATTGCAGAAATCCAGAATATCGGCGGGGGGGGGCGCGAACTGTCGCCGAATAGCTCGAATGATGCCCGATATTCATAAACACGGGCCGACTACAATGCTACAAGTCACCAACGCCGGGTTCGCACGTGACAATTCGCCGCTGCTCCCCTCCTCGGACGAGGTCATCCAATAAAGAATGAGGAGGCCTTTTGCGGCGGCGCAAGAGTCCGGTTGTGGCAGATATTGTTGCAAAAGTCGAAAATTGCACGGTGACGAAGTTTTCGCGAAACTATCAAACAAGAAGCAATCGCCAATTCGTATAGCCTCACTCGTATTGGCGAAGTCGCTGGTGGGTTTCACGTGAGGGGATGAGGCCTCCCGCATTTTTACACGAAAGTCGCACCGGCAGCCCGCAGAATTTCCGACCCCCAGTGCAAAACGACTTTTGCAACAGTATCGGCACATCTCGGAAGTCCCAAGGTTTGTCGACGAGGTCCGGTTAGGGGAGGATCTTGTTGCGGAATTCCAGACAGCCATTTGCTGCGCTCATCGCTCGAGCGTGCGAGCCATTGATGACGGAACGCGACGGCGAACGAGGGCGACCCGACGGCCGCATGTAAACCTTCGTCAAGTTGCTTGGTCCACAGACGCATTTGCGCCCGACCAAAAGTGTTGACCGGTTTCAAGGGCGGGGTCGGCCATTCGTCGTCGATGTACTCACAAATAACAGTGGATTCGATAATGATGGGACCGTCGTGCACGGTCGGAACCACAGCATTAGGATTAAGTCTCACCTTCACAATCAAATTTGTCGGATACTCTAGGCTTGATCATCGGCCGCCCGTGACCGACCACACTATCGCAAAAGAATAAGCTTGGTTCAGCCGGAAGCTCACGAAAACTCAGACGCTAGACGATCAAGCGCGCCTCGTTGAGGTGCCCTGCCCGCAAACGCGGACGAGGTTTATCTTATTGGCCACTCGTTTGGTGGGTCTGTTGCCATAAAAACGGCCCCTCGAACTCGGCGATCGCGTCACCAAGCTCGTTTGCTCCCGCGCCACCACGGGCCATGCCGTCGCGCTCCCGAGCCCCGCGATGAAAGACGGCTCGCCGATAAGCTTGACATAGTTGCAGACAATGGTGGTGCCATGAGACACAATTTAGTCGAAAAGGGCATAGGCGAGACGACTGGAGTAGATTGATCTGGCGCGTTGGGCTTGCGCGATCAAGTAGCTCCAGTTACGGCCTTTGGAGGTACCGTGTTCAAACGAATACTGATCAATAGCGTTATCGTACTCGCCACAACTCTGAGCGCCCGCGCCGAAGTCAGATATGGATTAGGCCATGGATTGTCCTCATGTGGCGCATGGATCCAAGCACGTAAGATGCACAATGTAGATCAAATGCTTATGGAACAATGGGTTGCTGGCTATTTATCGGAAGCCAACCTGGTCGGCCCCGATATCGATGCTCCAGACATTCCTGATCTCCTGAAAGGAGAAGATTGGGCTGGCCTTACGGATTGGATCGACAACTACTGCAATGCCCATCCGCTCGACAAGCTCTACACTGCCGCTAACGGCCTTGCGGTGGAATTGGGCCGTCGCCATGCACCACCGCCAAAGCCCGAGGAAAAGCATTAGGACAGCTGCGGAGAAAGTTTGCGGTGACGAAGGTTAGGAACGATGCCTGACCAAATGCGGAGGAGCTTGGGGCCATAGAGGCGCCGAACCACCGCCAAGCTTACATTGCTGCGATCAAGCAGTTCAACATACCGATCGAACAGCAGAACCGGTTGTTTATATGGGCATGGCCGCGGCGGGATGATCGCTGACACCAATTAGGCTCAAGTCAGTGGGAGCACGTGTGCTCGCCCGTGCCTATCGCGCCAAACAGAAAGCCGTCGAAGGCCGGGGCTAGGGTGCATCCGTCCCCTGCAGGGCTCATCATGCTATGTCCGGCAGCAGGTTGAACTGGGCCCCCAATCGGGCCAGGACTACACAGCAAGCTCCCAGTGAGGAAAGGTTGGTGCTGAAATCAGCCTAAACGCAAATGGCGAGTGAAGATCCGTCGGGACTATGGACGCCAGGAAGAGCTTGGGATTGCCGAGGCTGCCTATCACGGCGAGGCCTACTAAGTCGCCATCAAACAGTTCAACGTACCAAGAGAGCAAGTGGAGCGGATGTTCGTGCGGGATCTTCGCGGTGCCTGAGCGCATCCGGCTCCCGGTTGCGGTCGGCCACGCGAGTATTGCAGCAACCGCAATTCACAACAATCTCGCGCGGAACCTGCTGGGTTCCAGCACGAGCCGCGGAGCAGATGTCCCGCAAGGGCCGTGAACTGCAAAGGCGCCACCTCGGCAGCGAATTCGCCCTGCAGGTTGCGGGGGTGAATGCTGCGCTTTACAAATTCTCATCCCACGCCGGGGTGGCGGCCGTGAGGTCGGCAGTGCCGCCGAGTTTGTCGCGCGCCAATGCCCAGCGCTCGCTCGTGAGCCGTGCCATGGGGGCATTGAGCCCCACTGCTGCAGCAAGATCTGCTGCCTGCCTGACATCCTTGGCGAACAGCCCAATTGAGAACCCGGCACGGAAGTCCGGGTTCTCGATCTGCTTCGCATACAAAATCTCGGATACAAAGCTGCGGCCGGTGGACACGTTGATCACATCGATCATCACTTTGGCATCGAGGCCGAAGCGCTGCCCGGCCAAAAGGGCTTCCGCAAGCGCGACGTGGGAAGCGGCTGAGGCGTAATTGTTGAGCGCCTTGAGGGCGTGGGCGGACCCCAGCAACCCGGTCTCGAACAGGGTGTCTCCGATATCGGCGAGCAAGGGCTTGGCGCGCGCGACAGATCCCGGATCACCACCGATCATGATCACCATGGGGATCGTGGTGCCGCGGGCGACAGGCGTGCCGGTCGTGGTGAACACGGCCGCGCGCTTCGATACCGGCGCATCAACAAGCTCGACGCCGAGTTTACGAAGCTCAGCCCCGAGCGCCTGTGTGCCGCGCGGGTCGGATGAGCCCATGTCGATCACCAGCGTTCCGGGTCGTACGGCCCTGCGAAACGATGCATTCTCGTGATGCAATAACACCGAGCGCACGATCTCGCCCGTCGGCAACATGGTGATGATAAAGTCGCGCTCTGCGACGGCAGCGAGCGTGGATGCGACCGGGCAGGCGAATTGCGTAGCGAACCGGTTGAGCCGCTCGCGATCGATGTCGAATGCAAGGACATCGTGCCCGCCCTTGACCAGCGTGCCTGCCATTGGCCAGCCAATCGCTCCAAGTCCAATGAACCCAACCCGCATGCGCACCTGTACCCCGACGACCTATCCTTCGTCAGCTTTGGACCATTCCCAGCGATCCCGACAACCAACGCACAATGTTGCCTTCCTAAGCTCAGCGAGATAGCTGGGACGAGCCATGACGAGTCTGGCCGCGACGAGCTGAGAGATCTTTAATTGATGTAGCACGTCCACGGCCCCCAACGGAGCCTGTTCGAGTCTTCTTTTCCGATTCGGATTGTCACACGCGTCAGTGACGCGCTTCTCGCTCCCGGCGCTGGACGCTTCCGAATTTGCGTTGCTAAACTCGTTTATGCGAGCGGTACGGGGATCCGAACGAATGGCGGAGGACGCGAGTTATACGGAACATCGCGCCGAAATTGCCGGCCTGCGCAAGCGTCCCGATGGTGCCCTGAGATCGGGAAATTTCCAGTACCCCAGCTTTCCGTTTCGCACCCCACAAGAACTGTTGGAAAACCGGGTTGGCCATCAACAAATCGTAATTGTCGGAGGCGGGCTCGCTGGGCTTACGGCAGCCGTCGACTTTGGCGTGCGCGGGATTGCCTGTGTGCTGCTTGACGACAACAACACGGTCAGCCTCGGGAGCCGGTCGATTGCGCAGGGCAAGCGCACCATGGAGATCGCAACTCGTCTCGGAATAGCCGAGCGCATGCTGCCAAAAGGTATTTCCTGGTCCAAGGGCAATACGCTGATCCAGGACAAACTGCTATATTCCTTCGATCTGTCGCCGGAAGGCGAGGAAAAATATCAAGCCTTCCTGTGTCTGCCCCAGTACTACGTTGAATCGATGCTGGTCGAGCGCGCAGGCGAATTCCCCCATGTGGATCTGCGCTGGTCGAGCCGTGTGGTCGACATCGCGCAGGACGGCGATCGCGTTCGGCTCGATGTGGAGACGCCCGAAGGCTGCTACGCCCTGACCGCCGATTGGGTGATCGCCTGCGATGGGGTGCGCTCGGCCGTGCGCCGGCTGCTCGGCGTGCCATTCGAAGGCGACAAGTACGTGGAGAATTTCGTGATCTGCGATGTGAAGATGGTGTTCAACTTCCCGCCCCAGCGCATGTTCTGGTTCGACCCCACATTCGACAAGAGCAACATCTCGCTTATGCACCAGCAGCCGGATTCGATTTGGCGGATCGACTGGCAGCTCGGCCCCAAGGACGATCCGGCTGAGGAATCCAAGCCTGAGAAGGTCAACAAGCGGCTGGAGACCATGTTCGGCCCGGACGTGCCGTTTGAGACGCAGTTCGCCAGCATCTACTCATTCGAAGTCCGGCGAGTGCCGAATTTTCGCGCCGGACGCGTCCTGTTTGCCGGCGACGCCGCCCACCAGCTCTCGCCATTTGGCGGCGGACGCGGCGGAAATTCGGCAATCCAGGATGTCGACAATTTGGTGTGGAAGCTCGCGCATGTGGTTCAAGGCAAGGCGAGCGCACGTCTGATCGACAGCTACCACGACGAGCGGGCGCCAGTTGCCGATGAGAACATGCAACTCTCGCGCCGTGCTGCGGAGTTTCTCAACCCATCAAGCGCGCATTCGCTCGCGGTCCGCAATGCGGTGTTGGCGCTGGCTCCGCGCCACCCCTTTGCGAAGGTGCTGATCAACACGGGACGGCTCTCAGTCGCACCGAACCTGCGCGGGTCCTGGCTGCTCACACCTGACGGGGATGCATGGGATACGCCGCTGACGCCTGGAAACGCCGCGATCGATGCGCCCGCTGGCGAGAATGGCTGGCTAATCGAGTATTTGACTGGCGCCTTTACTCTGATGGTCTATGCGCAGGATCGCGATCAGCTCGATGCCGAAACGATTGTGGCGCTCGAGCGCTTGGCGTCCGACGCGACACCTGTCGAGTCGCTCATGGTACTGAGCCGGGTGGGGCACGGCGCCGGCCGGATTCCCACACTTCACGATCGCGGCGGACTCATCCGCAAGCGCTACGACCTCAGCCCCGGCGCGGCCTATCTGTTTCGTCCCGATCAACATGTATGCGCGCGTTGGCGCGCCTGGACCGCGGATACTGTGCGGGCCGCTGTGCAGCGTGCGCTTGGACGATAGATGGAGGATCCGATGACCCCGCTGCGCACCGATCTGCAGTTCTCGGCGCCCGATGACGTCTATGAGGCGATCATCTCGCTTGGGGACGGACTTGATGAGCGAGCCGCGCACACGGCGCTGGCGGCATTTGCGCTCCTGCTCGCCAATCACATCGGCGATGATAAAGTCGTCCACGCGGCAATTGCTTCGGTTCGGCAGACGCTCAAGGACTATCCGGAAGCGCCGAAGCTTAGGGCGAACGACCCGGACCGCAAGCAATTCCAGGTTGGCGGCGCGCTTGATTCCTTGCGCAAGATCATCGAGGTGAAGCCGGCGCCGACCATCCCCGGCGCGTTAACGAGTTGATAACAAACTCGAACAAGATCACGGGAGGAAATCATGCAGCAGACGAACGGGCGACGCGCGCTCATGACGATGGCGGCCGGTTTGCTGCTCGCGCTCGCTTGCGGCCCAGGATCGGCTCAGGACACGCCGGTGACATTGCGCCTCAGTCACTGGTCGCCGCCGCAGCATCCGATGTCGCAGATCGCTGTCCCTGAGTGGGTCAGTGCGATTGAAAAGGATAGTGGCGGGTCGATCAAGATCCAGGTGTTTCCATCTCAGCAACTCGGCAAGGCAATTGATCACTACGATATGGCGCGCGATGGCGTCGCCGACATCACCTGGGTCAATGCGGGGCTGCAACCGGGTCGCTTTCCGCTAGCGCAGGCCTTGGAGATGCCGTGGCTCTATTCGGATCCGGCGGGCGCAACGCTTGCGTTCGACGAATGGTATCGGCCGCTCGCCGAGAAGGAAATGAAGGACGTCAAGGTGTGTCTGTTGCACACCCTCTATCCATCGGTGATCCACTCCAAGCGCGAGATCAAATCGATTGATGATTTCAAAGGGTTGAAGATGCGGACAGCCAACGCGACGCAGGCGCGCTACGCGTCAACCTTAGGCTCTGTCATCGTTCCGGTGCCGGCGCCGGAAGCGCGGGATGCTATCGAGAAGGGCGTCGCCAACTCGATCCTGTTCCCGTGGCAGTCGCTCATCATTTTCGGGATCGACAATATCTTGACCTACCACATGGACGCACCATTCTCGGGCAATGGGTTTGAACTGATCTTCAACAAGGCCGCGTACGACAAGCTCTCGCCCAATCAGAAGAAGGTCATCGACGCGCATTGCACACCTGAGTGGTCGGGACGCTTCGCATCCGCCTGGAACAACATGGAAGCGGAAGGACGCGGCAAGCTCGCAGCAAAATCCGGGCATGTAATCTATAAACCATCAGATCAGTTCATGACCGCGGTGCGTGCTGCGGTCGTGCCCATCAAACAGGAATGGGCCGACAGCGTCCGCAAGGCCGGATATGATTCGGACGCGATGTGGAACGCGCTGATCGAGAAGCTCAAGAAAAACAATGCGATATGACCTCCGGCCTTGGGCGCGGCGATTGGTGCGCGGCCACTAGCATGCGAGCCCGCGTGACGGGGCAGGCTGCCCACGGCCAGGGTGACGATTGAGAGTGAGATCACCACCGCGATCAGCAGCAGGAGCAACACCTCGAACGGGCTTGCAGGGCTGATTGCCGAGACCGAGTCCGCTGTCGACGAGGCTGAGAAGTCGCCCAGGCCGAAAGCGCCCCCTCGACGCCCGATCCGCAGGCCGCGCGGCAGGGCCATGGAGAATGCCAGCTTCGCAGCCGAGCGGCTCAAGACCATGCTGCCGCGATTGCAAGAACGTCATCGGCAAGTCGCGGCGCAAGAACAATACGCCGAATTGGCCGCAGCTTCGATGCGCTAATCCCCAAACATGCCGCTGCCGCCGCCAAGCTGCGGGAAATCTACACGGAGTTCTTAGCCAAGGTTGTCGAAGCATTGACCGAAGCCAAGAGTGTTAATGCTCAGGTACATCGGATTAGCAATATAAAGCCGTGGCATCTGCCGCAAGCTAACGGGCGGAGCCTCCCCACCGTCGAGTGCGCCGCGGGCGGAATGCCCGGTATCGACGCTGACTTTTCTCTCATGAAGATGAAATTGCCCGCCTTCGACCAACCAAACACGTAAGCGTGGCCACCTTATGAGGCGCCAATCGCTATACAGATTGCGCACACCCGGTGACCCGCGAACCTATACGGGCGAATGATGGAAAGTCGAACAGGAACGGGCGCTGGCTGCCTGAGCACGGTCGCGTGCCCATGTACATGCAGGACAGCGCTCTCGCGCGGCGCACCGAAATGCACTCGCACTTCCTAGCGCAGGACACCGCACGCCGTATCGGCACCTCCGACGTTGTCGTCATCACCACGCGCAGCCCGCGCGCGGTGGTCGATGCTTTCGGCCGCGCGGAACGGCAGCGCCGATCGCGGCTTATCGACCCTCTTTTTGCACTCGCAAACATCAAGAAAATCACCTCAGAACAAACTCTTTCAGGGGCTTGCTGGAGGCGACGGAACAACCGCGTTTGCGTGCGGGACCAACCACCGATTGTCACGATGACTCCGCAGCCGCGAGCGGATCGATCTGGAATGCACCCATGTTGTCGACCTGACGTTTTTTGCTACCCTAACTGAGGTCCTGCGAGGCCCAGCTGGGTGGAGGATGGCCTGGGTGGAGGATGGCGGTCCGTACCATGAATACGATGCGAAACGTGAACCGATTCAAGCTGGGCCTGTTCTCGATCAATGCAGATGGTGGCACCGCGTTCACCAAGGTTGCCAACCGCTGGCGCGCAGACTGGGGCGAGATCGAGCGAGCCGTACAGAAAGCCGATGCAGCCGGGCTCGAATTCATCCTGCCGATTGCGCGCTGGAAAGGCTACGGGGGCGAAACGAATGTGCGAGCGGCTTCGTTCGAGACGCTCACGCACGCCGCCGCGCTTGCCGCCGTTACGCGCAACATCGCGATCTTCGCGACGGTGCACGTGCCGCTGGTGCACCCGGTGTTTGCCGCCAAGGCGCTGATGACCGTCGACCACGTGAGCCGCGGCCGTGCCGGCCTCAATATCGTCTGCGGTTGGAATCAGGCCGAGTTCGACATGTTCGGCCATCACCAGTCAGAGCACGATGACCGCTACGCCCAAGGGCACGAATGGTACGCAATTCTGACACGCATCTACGAGAGTGAGGTCCCGTTCGACTATCAGGGCAAGTTTTATGATCTCAAACAAGTCATCGGCGCGCCGGCGCCGGTGCAACAACCCCGCCCCGTGACTTTATCGGCGGCATTCTCGCCGGCCGGCCGGCGCTTCGCGGCGAAGACCAGTGACTTCCTGTTCACGACATTTCGCAGCTTTGAAACGGTCAAACCGCACATCGCCGAGATCGAGGGCTATGCGCGCGAAGCCGGGCGTGAGGTTGGCGTGTTGACCACCACGCACGTGGTCTGTCGCGAGACCGAAGCGGAAGCCCACCAGTACTACCGGTTCTATGCCGAGGAGAATGCCGACGCGGACGCCGTGACGTTCCACCAGCGGATGAAAGAGGCGCATTATGGCGCAGTCGAACCGGACGTCATGCAGCTGGAGCGCAGGAGATATGCCGGCGGCACCGGCAGCTATCCGTTGGTCGGAACGCCGGAGCGGATCGCTGACGAAATGATCGCCATGCATAAACTCGGTCTTGCCGGCGTGACGGTGTCGTTCGTGAACTTCAACGACGAGCTGCCGTTCTTTGTGGAACGAGTCTTGCCCCTGCTGGAGCAAGCTGGGCTGCGCGGCGCGACCAGGCAATGAAGTCCACACTTACGATTTGGAGAGAGCGTATGAGATTGGCGTCGCTGCTGGTCCTCGTCCTATCGGCACTGCTGTCGAATCTGCCGGCTCGGGCGGACACCTATCCGAGTCGATTCATTCGCATGGTTGTGCCCTATCCGGCGGGCGGAACATCCGATGTGCTGGCGCGGGTGCTCGCCAAGAAGATGGGCGACAGCATGGGTCAGCAGATCGTCATCGAGAACATCGGCGGCGCCGCCGGCACAATCGGCGCCGGCAGCGTGGCGCGCGCCGAGCCCGATGGCTACACCCTGATCTTCGGCTACGCGACCCAGTTCACCATCGCGCCGGTGCTCTATCAAAACCTCACCTATGACCCGCTGCGCTCCTTTGTTCCGATCGGCAGCGCCGTGCGCTTCCACTTCCTAATGACCGCTTATTCCGGCCTGCCGGTGAACTCGCTCGCCGATGTCGTGAGTTACGCCAAGGCCAATCCCGGAAAACTGACCTTTGCATCGCCTGGGGTTGGCACCTCCACGCACCTGTTCGGCGAATTGTTCAAACTCAATCAGGGCGTCGACATCGTCCATGTTCCGTACAAGGGCGGTGGCCCGGCGATCACCGATTACGTCGCCGGGCGCATCGATCTCTATTCGGACGCCATCGCGCCGCTGCTGCCCTGGGTGCAGCAGGGCAAGATCAAGCCGCTGGCAGTCACGTCCGAGCAGCGCGTCCCGGAGCTGCCGAACGTATCCACCGTCGCCGAAGCCGGCATGCCCGATCTCGCGGTGTTCACCTGGACGGCGGTCTTCGCGCCCGCCGGAACGCCAAAGCCGATCACCGACCGGCTGGAAACCGAGCTACAAAAGGCGCTGGCCGATCCCGAGGTAGAAGCGACCTTCCGCAGCAACGGCTATGAGATGTTTCCCGGCTCTCCCGCCACCGTGACCGAACTGATCAAAACGGATCTCGCCCGATGGACGGCATTGGCGAAAGCAACGGGTTTGAAGATGGAGTAGACGTCAGCCCGGGTATCGCCACGGTATGGGCTGCGCGGCCATCTCATCGATCGTCCATTGCGGCAGGCTCAATCCGGGCGCAAGGTCTCGAAACACCATGCGCACCCGAGTGCCGATGCCGACTTTCGCGACCAAGTCGGGCGCCGCCAACGTGCCATCGGGTGTGGTGAGATTGCCGACGACGCGTAACGCCTCGTGCGCGGTGGGTTTGCCCTTCTGGGTGTCCAGATCAACCAGCAGGACCAGGTACGGCGCGAATTGCTTGAACGCCGGTTGAATGGCATGATGAACGCAGGTGTAGGAATGCACCCCGCCGCGCCCCTCCACCGGAACCCAATCCGCTTCCCGGCATGCGCACCACGGACAGGCCGTGCCCGGCGGATATCGGATCAATCCACACGCCTGACAAGCCTGAAGGCGAAACTCGCGCGCCGCGCAGAATTTGAAGTAGGTGGTGTTCTCGACGTCCTGCTCCGCGAGCTCGAGCCGCATCCCCAGATATTCGGCTTCGACCGTCATCTGAAACTCATCCGCGCCGCAACACCATCGCCGATCCGATGCTCGGATAGGCCCAGCCCAGGTTGGCAGCAAGCTCAGGGTTCTGCGCCTGCCGACACCCGCCTTCCGCATAATTGAAAGTGTGCTGCCGTTTGCCATCAGGACCGACCGGACAGGAATCGTCGGCATCATGCCGAAGCTGGCGTACGGTCTCGATCACCAGATTGAGTCCGTGGGTATAGCCCTCGCACAGCTGACCGCCGCTGGTGTTGTTAGGCCGCCGTCCCCCCAGTTTGATCGTGCCGTTGCTGACATAGTCTCCGCCGGCTCCCTTCTGGCAGAAGCCGTAGTCCTCGAACTGAAGCATCGCTGTGAAGGTGAACGCGTCATAAGAGCTGGTGAGGTCGATCTCATCCGGACCGACCCCGGCATTGGGCCACAGGATCTCGCGCCCATAGACCCCGGCCGTCGTCGAAACCGGCCCATGCTGGTAATGCATGTCAAGGCGCGGCTTGCAGCAGCGACCGACGACACTGCGGATCAGCACCGGAACATGGCGGCAATTGCGTGCGCGTTCCGCGCTGGTGACGATGATCGCCGTGCCATTGTCGGTCTCGACGCAGCAATCGAGCAGGTGCAGCGGCGTGCAGATCATGCGGCTATTGAGCACGTCCTCGACGGTCACGCGCTGTTTGTAAAGCGCCTTCGGATTATTGGATGCGTGCTCGCTATGCGCAACGCGCACCGCCGCGACCTGCTCGGGTCGCGTGCCGTAATCGTACATGTGCCGCATGAAGGTGAAGGCGAACTGGTTCCCGGCGCTGTGCATCCCGTAGGCGCGCGAATGCAGCGTCTCGTTGCTTATGGGCGCCGTCGCGCGCGCGCCCGAGCCGCCGGCACGCACCTGCGAGTAGCCGTTGACGGCGCGATAGATCACCACGACCTTGCACATCCCGGCTTCGATCAACCCCATGGCAACGCCGACGAGCGCTTCCGTCGAGGCGCCGCCGCCCTGCACGTCGAGCTGGACGTTGAGCCGGATCCCGAGATCGCCGGCAACAAACGGCACGTAGGTCGAGTCACCGAGCAGGAAGTGATAAGCCAGCATGCCGTCGACATCTGCGGGGGTCAGTCCCGCATCGGCAATGGCGTTGCGCACCGCCCAGGTGCCGAGCGCGCGCGTGCTGATCCCAGAGCCGCGCATGTAGGGCGTTTCCCCAACACCAACGATCGCGTACCTATCGCGCAAATATTTCGGGCTGGTCGCGTCGATGTCGGCGTCAAGAGGGCTGGTCACGGTCAAGAAGGGTTAGAGCTCCCGTTAAAGGTTGTCGTGCCACCAAATCCCTTCCAACGAGTTACTGGTACGAGCGCTTAGACCCCGGCGCGGTCCAAGCGTCGATTTTTCCATGCGCAGTATCAAAGAGCAAACATTCGTCAAGCAGAACTCTTGGAAGGTAGTAATAATTTCAAATAACGCGGCCGATTATGATCAGATATCCCGGCCCTCGACTTTGTCGGTCAAGATCTTCACATGCTCCTCCACACCCTTTGAGATGCGGATGTACCGCCAGCGCTTTTCGATAAGCCTCAAGCGCGTGCTTGTCGTCACCGACCTCCTCCAGAATTGTACCGAGCCCGGCGAGCGCGCCGAAATGGCGGGGCTCCTTCGCCAGAACGTGCTCGATATCGGAGAGCGAGTCGCTGTAGTCCTTTTTCAAGAAAAAGATCGTGGCGCGCCGGTTCCAAGCTTCGACAAATTGCGGCCGAATCTCAATGATGGCATCAAGCAGCCTCAGGGCCAGGTCGTAATTTCCCGCATCGCTTGCCTGCTTGACGCGCGTCATCAAGAGATCGACGGTGTCGCTCCCGGACGCCTGCCATAAGGCCCAGATGCGATCCTCGATTGCCTTCGCGCTCATCTCATCGGGCGCGACCTTGAGAGCCCCGAGCAGAAACTCGAGATTGCGCGCGTGGTCGCCTTGCTGAGGTTGGGGCACATGGGCCGGCGGCTGGACAAGCGGGGTGCCAGGGCGGTTCTGCGCCCCAGTGGGGTCCGCAAAACCGAGCCCCCAGGGCGACCGCGGCGATCAGGATAGATGGCGTCAGGCGCATAGGTGCAGTTTAGAACGACCATGCCGCCAAGCAAGTTCCAGGCCGTCAAACCGGCGTGAGGGGCAATCAGCCCTGGCGAGCTTTGAAGCGACGCTGCGTCTTGTTGATGACGTAGACGCGCCCCTTGCGGCGGATGATGCGATTGTTGCGATGGCGCCCACGTAGGGATTTGAGCGAGTTGCGGACCTTCATGACCTAAACCTTTCGTTTGCCCGCATACGGGACATGTTCGGAAATTTGCCGGGACCATAGGAAGCGGGGCGGGTGCCGTCAATCGCGCGCACCCTCGGAAGCCGCTGCCTCAGCGCGGGGACGAGAGCCCGGAGCCCCGCACGCACGTCGGCGCACCGCGGCCGCCACCGATCACCAGGCACCCGGCGCTCCATGGCCTCGATCATCGGAACACAGGGCCCCTTAGCCTACTTCGGTCTGCCAGAATTTCGCTTGTGATTCAGTAACTTGCGTGAGAATCAAGCCTGCACCGCAAGCGTGACCTTTGTTCGCGGATGCAAAAGTCCTCGTCAAATTCGATTCTGCTCAGTCTGCGCGTGGTATTTTGAATTACCCGAGCGATGAGCGCGCTGCCGCATATTTGGTCAGACTGCCCTATTCCGATGCATTTTATCAAATAGCCGTACGCTATTGCCGCCCGCGAGTGTTTTCGGCGCCAACTAACGGGCTGCCCCAAACGAATGATCGTGAGGACCATGATATTGTCTCGATGGCTTCCGATAATGGGGCGCCTTGACAGGTGTTTCGTCGCGCCGGAGGAGCAGGGGTCAACGGGGGAGTCGGCCGAAGTCGAACACGGCATGGGATCAATCGGACGCTACATCTTTCGCACGACGCTCGGAGCGTTCGGCATCGTGCTGGCGAGCCTGACCGCCATCATCTGGGTCAGCTACGCGTTGCGCGATATCGACCTGATGACCAGCCAGGGTCAGACCATCCTGACCTTCATCGCGATCACGAGCCTCGTCATCCCGCAGCTCGTGCTGGTGATTGCACCTGTCGCGTTCGTGCTCGCCGTCGCCCAGACCCTCAACAAGCTCGCCAGCGATTCCGAAATCATCGTCATGAACGCCGCCGGCATGTCGCCATGGCTGCTGTTCAGAGCCTTCTTCTCGACGGGCATAGTGGTTTCCGTCTTCGTTCTGTTCGTGAGCGCTTACCTCTCGCCGGAGTGCCTGCGCACCCTGCGCCGTTGGGCAACGGAAGTACGGGCCGACGTCGTCGCCAATATCGTGCAGCCGGGCCGCTTTCTCACGCTGGAACGTGGCTTGCTGTTCCACATTCGCGAGCGGCAGCCCAACGGGGTCCTGGTTGGAATTTTTGTGGATGATCATCGCAATCCCCAGGAAGGGATGACCTTGCTTGCGGAGCAAGGGCAGATCGTTGAAGCGGGCGGCAATTCCTTCCTGATCTTGAAGGACGGCAGCATCCAACGGCGACGCGCAAATGACCGCGATCCGACCATCGTCAATTTCGACACGTACGCATTCGATCTGTCGAACTTCTCCCATAATGACCACACGCTGACCTACCCGGCGCGCGAACGCTACTCCTGGGAGCTCTTCTCGCCGGACCCCGACGATCCCGTCTTCCAGAAAGAGCCGAATGAGTTCCGGGCCGAGCTGCATGACCGCATTGTGACGCCGCTCTATCCCCTGGCGTTCGTCGTCATTGCCTACGTCTATCTTGGCGCGCCGCGAACCACGCGGCAGAACCGCGCGATGGCGATGGTTTCCGCAATTGTCGGCGTTGCCGCGCTACGCCTTGTCGGCTTCGTCAGCATCGTCGGCGGGAGCCGTTCGCCCATCATGCTCAGCCTGCAGTACATCGCCGTTTTCGCAGTGTTCGGATTAGGTTTCTTCGCGATCCACCGTGGATTGCTGATCGAGCCGCCGGCGTGGTTCGTGAACTCCATCAGCGTCGTAACCGAGCGCTTGTCGCGGCGTTTTGCATCAAGTTGATTCGGCGGCGCGCGTGCGGCTTCGGCCCAGCACCACGCCGCCCGCAACGCCGGCACCGACGACGTAGATCCACCCTTGCGTGAAATCGAACAGCTGCGAGTTGAACAGCGACCCAACCACATTCTCGACGACGATGGCGAGCCCCAGTCCGGCGGCAATTCCCGGCGTCAGGAATAGGCGCAGGTGCGCGATCCACATCGCAATCAATATGACGATGCCGACGATCCCGAGCTGGATGCCGACGGTCAGCGTCTGGTTATGTGGGTTGGTGGCGTTGCTCGGCCGCCCGGCAGCTTCGCTGAATTCCGCATTGATCGACCCGGTCCCATGACCCAGCAGCGGCGCGCTGCTCATGATCTCAAACGAGGTCCGCCAGAACGCGATGCGTGCGCCCGCCGAGGTGTCGTGGCCGTGGGGGTCGAAAGTCGCAATCTCGACCGGGATCTGCATCACCCGCTCGCGCAAGTGCGGAGACAAGGCCGCAGCCAGCCCGCCCGCCATGACGACAACAATGATGAATACCGCGAGCTGTCGCGGACGAAAATGCCGCGCACCAAAGATCAGCAACAGGACCGGGACCGTGACGAGCGAAGTCCGGCTCACGGTCACGAACACGATGTTGAGAAAGAAAACGCCGGCGAGGACGCAGGCCGCCAGCGACATCATGCGTTTGCCCTGGCGCCAGGCTGGCGCTGCCAGTTCGAGCAGGAACAGGACGCAGAGGGTGAATTCGGTGCCCTGGGT
Source organism: uncultured Alphaproteobacteria bacterium (assembly GCA_963760435.1). Classification (GTDB taxonomy): domain Bacteria; phylum Pseudomonadota; class Alphaproteobacteria; order Rhizobiales; family Xanthobacteraceae; genus JAFAXD01. The sequence goes on along the minus strand of CAVXDE010000048.1, from coordinate 96,907 downwards.
GATGCGATCCTTGACGAACACCCCGATGTCCTTGTTCGGCCTCGGCGGCAGGATCCAGAACGCCGCCAGCCAGGACACGGCCAGCAACACGGTCGCCGAGATGAGAAACGCCGCGAGCACCTGGTAGCCCCGCGACGATCGTTGGAACTGGGCGAGCAACACCGGGACCGCAAACAGTTTCTCAAATGAATCAAAGCCGTAGTAGCGGTCCACCCAGGGTAGGTGCGCCCACGCCATCCCGATCAGCCCGAGCCAGAAGAGGGCCAGCGGCAGCGCACCGGCTGGGCGCCGAAGCGTTGCGGCCAGGGTCGGCCAATCGAGGCTGAGCAGCACCACGACCAGCCAGATCCACCCCAAGATGGAGGTCGCCGAGGTGGACCAGGGCAGTGACGCCGCCAGCGCGATCGCCAGGCAATCGGCCAGGCCCGCGAGCTGCCTGTTCCCGGAAGGATTGTCCCAGCCCATTCTTGCCCCGAACCTCGCGCCCAGCCCGCCCGGTCATAAAGGTCCTTGCCAAGGGCCGGCAAGGGCTCGGTCAGCGCGACAAGGGGCCATCCGCGGACCCTGGCCGCCCCGTTTGACAGCGGCAGGCGGCGCAATTAATCTATAAATTCAATCAACTAAATTCATTTACCGGGACACCTGCACGTGGAAAAATTTGGTCGTCATAGGCTCGGAACGTGGTTGGTTGTCGCTGCTTTGGCGCTTGCGCTCCTGGGCACGATCCCGGTGCAAGCCCAGACCTTGCTCAATGTCTCCTATGATCCGACCCGCGAGCTCTACAAGGACCTCAACGCGGCGTTCATCGCCGACTGGCGCAAGCAGGGGCACGCGGTCAGCGACATCCGCATGTCGCACGGCGGCTCTGGAGCCCAAGCCCGCGCCGTCATCGACGGGCTTCCGGCCGACGTCGTCACCTTGGCGCTCGCCGCCGACATCGACGCAATTGCAAGCCGCACCGGCAAGATCCCTGCCGATTGGCAAAAGCGGCTGCCCAACAACAGCTCGCCCTACACCTCCACCATCGTGTTCCTGGTGCGCGCCGGCAACCCCAAGGGCATCCGCGACTGGGGCGACCTCATCAAGCCCGGCATGTCCGTCATCACGCCCAACCCGAAGACCTCCGGCGGCGCGCGCTGGAACTATCTCGCGGCCTGGGCCTGGGCGCAGAAGACCTTCGGCGACGAGGCGAAGGTCGCCGACTACATGCGCGCCCTGTTCAAGAACGTGCCGGTGCTCGATACCGGCGCGCGCGGCGCCACCACGACGTTTGCGCAGCGCGGCCTCGGCGATGTTCTGATCGCCTGGGAGAACGAAGCGTTCCTGGCGCGCGATGAATTCGGCAAGGACAGGTTCGACATCGTCACCCCATCGCTCTCCATTTTAGCGGAGCCGCCGGTGGCGGTGGTCGAGGGCAATGCCGGCCCGCATGGAACAAAGGACGTCGCCGAGGCGTATCTGCGGTTCCTCTACACCCCCGCCGCCCAAGCGATCATTGCCAAGCATCACTTCCGCCCCGCTTCGCCCGAATACGCGAGCGAGGCGGATCGCGCCCAGTTCCCGAAGATTGAACTCGTGACCATCGATGGCCAATTCGGAGGCTGGGCCCACGCCCAGAGCCAGCATTTCGCCGACGGCGGAACCTTCGATCAGCTGTACGGCAAGAAATAGCGATGTCCGCTTACGCCTTGACCCTGCGCCGCGAACACGGCGCCATCCCCGGCTTCCCGCTGGCGCTGGGCGTCACGCTGACGGCGCTTTGCCTGATCGTCCTCATTCCACTCGCCGCGCTGATTTTGCGGGCTGCGGGCATCGGCGCGGCCGACTTCTGGCGCATCGCCACCACAGAGCGCACGCTTGCTGCGCTGCGCCTCTCATTCGGCGCCTCGCTTCTCGCCGCGTTGATCGATGCCGCGCTCGGGCTCCTCCTCGCCTGGGTGCTGGTGCGCTATCGCTTCCCGGGGCGTGGACTGGTCAACGGTCTCGTCGACCTGCCGGTCGCGCTGCCGACCGCGGTCGCGGGAATCTCGCTGACGGCAATCTACGCGCCTAACGGGATCATCGGTTCGCTGTTCGAACCGCTCGGCATCAAGATCGCCTACACGCCGGCCGGGATCGTGCTGGCGCTGATTTTTATCGGCCTGCCGTTCGTGGTGCGAACCCTGCAGCCGGTCATCGCCGAGTTCGAGAAGGAAACCGAGGAGGCGGCCGCGCTCCTCGGCGCGAGCCGCGCCCGTACGGTCTTTACCGTGGTGCTGCCGGCCGCGATCCCGGCCCTGCTCACGGGCTTCGCGCTCGCCTTCGCCCGGGCACTCGGTGAATACGGCTCGGTGATCTTCATCGCCGGCAACATGCCGGGCGTTTCCGAGATCGCGCCGCTGCTCATCGTCGTGCGCCTGGAGGAGTTCGACTATGCGGGCGCGACCGTGATCGCCACGGTCATTCTCGCGGCTGCGTTCGCATTCCTGCTGGCGATCAATGTCATCGCATCGCGCGCCCGCACGAGGCTCGGCTATGCTTAAGCGCAGCGACATCATCCTGGTCCCGTCGCGCACCGTCTATACGCCGGTGAGCAGCGAGAGCGGGCCCACCAAGGCAATCCTGATCGTCCTCGCCGTCGGATTGCTGGCGCTGATCGTCGTCCTCCCCGCCGCGACGATCTTCATCGAGGCGTTCCGGCGCGGCGTGGGCGCCTACTGGGCCGCCCTCACCGATCCCGACACCCTCGAGGCGATCTGGCTCACGCTGCGCGTCGCCGCTGCGGCGGTGGCGTTCAACATCGTGGTCGGCTGCGCCGCCGCCTGGGCGGTTGCCAAGTTCGAGTTCCCCGGCAAAAGCGCGCTGTTGACCTTCATCGACCTGCCGTTCTCGGTCTCGCCCGTCGTCGCCGGCCTCACCTTCATCTTATTGTTTGGCAGCCACGGTTATTTCGGACCCTGGCTCGCAGCGCACAACATCCAGATCATTTTTGCGATCCCGGGCATTCTGCTTGCAACCCTGTTCGTCACCTTCCCGTTCATCGCCCGCGAGCTCATCCCGCTGATGCAGGCGCAGGGAACCCAGGAAGAAGAGGCGGCGTTGTCACTCGGCGCATCCGGATGGCGCACGTTCTTCATGGTCACGCTGCCCAACATCAAATGGGGCCTGCTCTACGGTGTGCTCCTCTGCAACGCCCGCGCCATGGGCGAGTTCGGCGCGGTGGCCGTGGTGTCGGGACACATTCGCGGGCTCACCGACACCATGCCGCTGCAGGTCGAGATCCTCTACAATGAGTATAATTTCGTCGCCGCCTTCGCGGTCGCCTCGCTGCTCGCTTTGCTCGCGCTGGTGACGCTGGCACTCAAGTCTTTGCTTGAATGGCGTTACGCCGATGAGCTGGCCGCCGGCGCTTGAGAAGCGAGAGATATCATGACGGTCCCAGTTGTTGTTGAACGCATCGAAAAGGATTTTGGCGCCTATCCGGCGCTGCGCGGCGTGTCGCTCAAGGTCGAGACCGGTGAGCTGGTCGCGCTGCTCGGCCCCTCCGGATCAGGCAAGACCACGCTGCTGCGCGTCGTCGCCGGATTGGAACAACCCGAGCGCGGGCGCGTGCTGTTCGGCGACGTCGACGTGTCCACGCTATCGCTGCGCGACCGCCGCATTGGTTTTGTATTTCAGCACTACGCGTTGTTCCGGCACATGAGCGTACTCGACAACGTCGCGTTCGGATTGCGGGTGCGTCCGCGGCACACCCGTCCCCCAGCCGAGGAGATCAAGCGGCGCGCCCGCGAACTTCTTGAACTCGTACAGCTCGCCGGCTTTGAGACGCGCTACCCGAGCCAGCTCTCCGGCGGACAGCGGCAGCGGGTCGCGCTGGCGCGCGCGCTGGCGATCGAGCCGCAAGTACTGCTGCTCGACGAGCCGTTCGGCGCGCTCGATGCCAAGGTCCGCAAGGAGCTGCGCCAATGGCTGCGCGAGCTGCACACCCGGCTCGGGCACACGACCCTGTTCGTCACCCATGATCAGGATGAAGCCTTCGAGCTCGCCCACCGGGTCGCGATCCTCAACGAAGGCCGCATCGAACAGATCGGCACGCCGCGCGAGATTCTGCAGCGGCCCGCGACCGAGTTCGTCGCCAAATTCGTGGATGGTATCGTGTGGCGCGGCGGCGAAGCGGTGCGGCCGGTGATGGGCGAGAGCCTGACCTCCGCGCCGTTGGCAGACTTGAGCATGTCGGCGTAAGAGAACAACAGCGGCTTACGCAAACACTTCGGCTGTCATTGATCATGGATGCTCAGACCCGCAACGAGCTTGCAGGACGTTTTGGCGCAATCGCGTCGGAGGCCGGCAAGCTCATCATGGCCATTTATGCAGGTGCGCCGCGCATCGACACAAAGGCCGACGGCTCGCCGGTGAGCGACGCCGACCGGGAATCGGAACGCCTGATCCGCGCGCGCCTCCGCGAGATCCTCCCCGAGGTGCCGCTGATCGCCGAAGAGTCGTTCGATCCGCAGCAATGTCGCCAAGCCCCCGACCGGTTTCTGCTTGTCGATCCGCTCGACGGCACGCGCGAGTTCATCAGCCGCAACGGCGAGTTCACGGTCAACATCGCCCTGATCGAAAACGGCCAGCCGACCATCGGCTGCGTCTACGCACCGGCCTGCGAGGCGATGTACATCGCCGGAGCTGACGCGTTTCACGCCACGCTGAGCCCGGGCGCGCGCATTGCCTCCGCTCGCCGAGCTCAAGCCGATTGCGACGAGGCCCTACCCGCAAGCGGGCCTGAGCGCGGTCGCCAGTCGCTCGCACCTCGACCCGCAAACCGAGGCCTTCCTCAAGCGCCTGCCGATCGCCTCGCACCGGAATGCCGGCTCCTCGCTCAAGTTCTGTGTCATTGCGCAGGGCGAGGCCGACGTGTACCCACGGCTCGCGCCGACCATGGAATGGGACACGGCCGCTGGCCAGGCGGTGCTGCTCGCGGCCGGTGGTTGTGTGGTTGGAACCGACGGCGCGCCGCTGCGCTATGGCAAGGCCAGCGCCGGCTTTCGCAACGACGGGTTCGTCGCCTGGGGCCAGGCGCCCCTGCCGGATGCCGCCAATGATGGTTAAATCGTGTGAGCTGATAAACGTGCGGACGCGATGAAAGAAACAACAGTGCATACCGCCGCAGCAGCCAAGCAGACCCTGCCCGGCCATCTGCGTCGCCTCGAAGCGGAATCGATCGAGATCATCCGCGAGGTCGCGGCCGAGTTCCGCAATCCGGTGATGCTCTATTCCATCGGCAAGGACTCGAGCGTGATGCTCCACCTTGCCATCAAGGCGTTCTACCCGAGCCCGCTGCCGTTTCCGCTGCTGCACGTCGACACCACCTGGAAGTTCCGCGAGATGATCGCGTTTCGCGACGAGACCGCGCAGCGGCTCGACGCTCAAGCTCCTCGTGCACATCAACCAGGAGGGCGTGGCCAAGCGGCATCAACCCGTTCGCCTCCGGCTCGCAGCTGCACACCCACGTGATGAAGACCGAGGCGCTCAAGCAGGCGCTCGACAAATATCAGCTTCGATGCCGCCTTCGGCGGCGCGCGCCGCGACGAGGAGAAGAGCCGCGCCAAGGAGCGCATCTTCTCGTTCCGCTCGCAGGCGCATGCCTGGGATCCGCGCAACCAGCGCCCGGAACTGTGGAACCTGTTCAACACGCGGATCCGGCCGGGCGAATCGATCCGCGTCTTTCCGCTGTCGAACTGGACCGAGCTCGACATCTGGCACCTACATCATGATCGAGAGCATCCCGGTGGTGCCGCTCTACTTCGCCAAGGAGCGCCCGGTGGTGTGGCGCGCCGGCACCTGGATCATGGTCGATGACGAGCGCATGCCGCTCGAGCCCGGCGAGACGCCGCAGATGCAGCTGGTGCGCTTCCGCACGCTCGGCTGCTATCCGCTCACCGGCGCGATCGAGTCCGGCGCGACAACGCTCGAAGACATCGTCGCCGAGATGCGCGCCGCTACCGTTTCCGAGCGCCAGGGCCGGCTCATCGATACGGACGAGGCCGGCTCGATGGAGAAGAAGAAGCGCGAGGGCTATTTCTGATGACCCTCCTACAACATGAGATGCCGAACGCCGGCACCAAGGACCTGCTGCGCTTCATCACCTGCGGCTCGGTTGACGACGGCAAGTCGACCCTGATCGGACGCCTGCTGCACGATTCCAAGCTGATCTTCGAGGATCAGCTTTCGGCCCTGACCAAGGATTCGCGACGGCACGGAACGACCGGCGAGGAGATCGACTTCGCGCTGCTGCTCGACGGGCTTGAGGCCGAGCGCGAACAGGGCATCACCATCGACGTCGCCTACCGCTTCTTTGCCACAGCGCGCCGCGCCTTCATCGTCGCCGACACGCCGGGGCACGAACAATACACGCGCAACATGGCGACCGGCGCCTCGAACGCGCAGCTTGCCGTGATCCTGATCGATGCCCGCAAAGGCGTGCTCACGCAGACCCGGCGGCACTCGTTCATCTGTTCGCTGCTGGGCATGCGCCACGTCGTCATTGCGGTGAACAAGATCGATCTCGTCAACTATCAGCACGACGTCTTCGCCCGCATCGTCGGCGACTACCTCGCCTTCGCCTCCCAGCTTGGCTTCACCTCGGTCGTGCCGATCCCGATCTCGGCCCGCTACGGCGACAACGTGATCGAGCTCTCCGGCAACACGCCGTGGTTTCGCGGACCGACGTTGCTCGAGCATCTCGAGACCGTCGACGTGGCGAGCGACGATCTCGCCAAGCCGTTCCGCTTCCAGGTGCAATGGGTGAACCGGCCCAACCTCGACTTCCGCGGCTATGCGGGCACTGTTGCAACGGGACGCATCCACAAGGGCGATGCCATTGTGGTCGCCGCTTCCGGGCGCACGTCGCACATCGCCGAGATCGTGACCTATGACGGCGCGCCCGAGGAAGCGCAGGCCGGTGACGCGGTGACGCTGACGCTTGCCGATGAACTCGACATCGCCCGCGGCGACGTTTTGGTCGAACCCGGCGCACGCCCCGAGGTCTCCGATCAGTTCGCCGCGCATCTTCTGTGGATGGATGAGGAGCCGCTGCTGCCGGGCCGTTCCTATCTGCTGCGCGCCGGCACCAAGACGGTGCCGGTCTCGATCACCGCGATCAAATACAACATTGACGTCAACACCCGCGATCACCTCGCCGCGACGACGCTCCACCTCAACGACATCGCCTTCTGCAATCTCTCAACCGCCACGCCGATCGCATTCGACCCTTACGCCGAGAACCGCCGCACCGGCGCCTTCATCATCATCGATCGCTTCACCAACCGCACCGTCGGCGCCGGCATGATCGCGTTCGGGCTGCGGCGCGGCACCAATATCCACTGGCAGCCGCTGCTGATCGGCAAGGCCGAGCGCGCGGCGCTCAAGCGGCAGAAGCCGGCGATCCTCTGGTTCACCGGCCTCTCGGGCGCCGGCAAATCGACCATCGCCAATATCGTCGAGCAGCGGCTGCATCAGGCCGGCCATCACACCATGCTGCTCGACGGCGACAACGTCCGCCACGGGCTCAACCGCGACCTCGGCTTCACCGAGGCCGACCGGGTGGAGAATATCCGCCGTGCCGGCGAGGTCGCCAAGCTGATGGTCGAAAGCGGACTGATCGTGCTGTGCTCGTTCATCTCGCCCTATCAGGCCGAGCGCGACCTGGTGCGCGGCATGGTGGCGCCGGGCGAGTTCATCGAGGTATTCGTTGATACACCGATCGAAGACTGCATGCAGCGCGACCCGAAGGGCCTCTACGCGAAGGCCAAAGCCGGCAAGCTCAAGAACTTCACCGGCGTCGATGCGCCCTATCAGGCGCCGCCGCAGCCGGAAGTCCACCTGCACACGCTCGGCCGCCAGCCCGACGAGCTCGCCGCCGAGGTGCTCGCCACGTTGGTGGAGCGCGGGATCGTGACGACGGTGTAGGACAAAAGCGTCATTGCGAGGAGCGCAGCGACGAAGCAATCCAGTGCAGCGTCTCAGCGCTGGATTGCTTCGCTTCGCTCGCAATGACGAAGCTGATAGGTTCTGCCCTACCGCCCCACCTCTTCCAACAACAACTTCGCCAGCGCCTCGGGCTGATCGAGCATCACATCGTGGCCGCACGGCACGGTGACGACCTTCCATTTCGCATCATTCTTCAATTGATCATGGAAGCGGTTGAACACACCCATGTCGTAGCCGGTCGCCAGAATGTAGGTGCGGTTCTTTACCATCGCTTCCTTGCCGCTGAAGCGAACGCCTTCGGTGAACGTCAGCAGCGACTGCGGCACGCAAGTCTTGTCCACCCACGCCGCATCCTTCGGGTTGACGTTGAACGCGGCCGCCGGGATCGGCGGCAGCCGTCCGCCGCCGGTGCGAGCCAGTGTCAGGAACTGATTGACCCGGTCCGGGCCCACCAGGTCGAACAGCGATTGACCCTCCTCCGGCACGAACGCGTCGAGATAGACCAGGCTCTTGATGCGCTCGCCGAGCGACGCCGCCACCCCGCTGATCACCATGCCGCCGTAGGAGTGGCCGCACAGGATGACGTCGGAGAGGTTCTCATATTCGATCACATTGGCGACGTCGTGCACGTGCGTCGACAGCGTGATGTGATAGTCGGCCAGATGCGAGCGCTCGCCGACACCGGTGTGGGTCGGCGTATAGACCTCATGACCGGCGCTGCGCAGCAACTTTGCCACGCGGGTGTAGCACCAGCCGCCGTGCCAGGCGCCGTGTACCAACACGAACGTTGCCATGACGGCTACTCCGCGGCCTGCGCCGGGAGTTCGTCATGCGCCGGCATGCGCAAGCCGGCGAGGTTCGGCAAGCCGAAATGCATCAGCTCGGTTTGCTCGCGCGCCGTGATGGTCGCGCTCTCACCGAGCACCAGGTAGAGCGCCGTGAGCTTGCGCATCGGCTCGCCGTCGATGTCGCCGCTGCCGCTCAGCGCCAGATAGACGCTGCGCCCTTTGACCGTGTGGCTCGCGCCGGGTGAAAGTTTCAGGAAGCCCGCCTGCGTGCGCCGCTCGGTAAACACGCCGAGCAGCTTCTCAAACACGCCGGGCGCGCCCTCGACCGGGACCCACTCATAATGACTGGCGTTCATGAACACCGGCTTGGTGTAACGTGGCGCCGGATAGACCATCGGCCGCTGGTGCCGATGCTCCCAGATCGCCTGGTATCCGTCGGCATTCTTCTTGCCGTGGAATGGCACGCGCCGGTGATAGACGCCGTTCTTGAACTCACCGTGCTGTTTGAGCTCCTCCATGCCGGCGCGGACTTCGGCATTGGAGAGATAGCCGCTGCCGCTCGCCCCGCCGAACTGCAGCACCGCCGCGCTCGCGACCGCGTTGGCGTCCTGCGACTGCGGCCCGTAATAGACGCCTTCCGGAAAGTATCCGACCACGCCCGGCGACATCTTGCCGTCGCGATCGAAATCCAGCGTGCCTTCCAGGCCGACGCGGATCTGCTCGAAGTTGTGGTGGTGGCGCGGCGAGTAGAAATCGCCCTGCGACACACCAATGGAGAGCTGGAAATTATCGATATTCCCCGCTTCGCCCTCGAGCACCCGACGCGAGTGGAACATACCGCCGCGATATTCCAGGCCGCGCAGGAGCGGGACTTCGTCGCCTTGGACGAGCTTCATTGGTGACCTCCCTGATGACTCTCGATGCTGAGAGTAACACACAGGTCGGCGCAGCTGAGAGTGGCGCTGCTCTGCAATTCGATTGAAGCAGCCCCCCAAAATAAAGTCGCCCCCGACCTTGGGGCGAGGTCGAGGGCGACATGCGTGGAGTGATGGGGGGGACTCCACTCTTCAACGGCCGCGGGGTGGGCGGCCGCGAAGCCAGGAAACTCTCAGTGTGTCTTGATGGACTTGAGCGTGTGGCGAAGGCTTGCTTCGTAAAGCGCCTCCGCAAGCTGCTCCAGGAGGCCCCTGCGCGCGCACGCGCCCGAGGACTCCGCCTTGCGGGTCAACATTGGAACTTCTCCCCTATCCCACGCCCCCGTGCGGGAGCGGCCTAACGTCATTGCTTAACCTTATAGGGGGTCAGTGGCGACGGCGGAGTGACGGGGGTCACATTTCGTCGCTTTCAATCTATCATACTGAATTCTAAAAGAAATTTTCGACAACCAGGAACGCTAAAAACGATTTGGTTGTACGACTTGACATGAACAACCGGCCAGTCAGGCGGTTTTCTCGGTGAACCGCCTCAGTTGCCAGCCAGGGCCAACCCTTTGGTGCGAATCTGCGGATCGACCAGCTTGGCGAGATCGAGCGGGTGCCGAACATTGCCGGTCTTGGTCAGCTGCTCCAGCATCCAGGCAAGCTTGTTCATGGGGATCGGCACGTCCGGGTCAAAATCGCGTTGCTTCACAGTCTCGTCGAACACGAATTCCGGCCGCGGGTCGTCCGGCTTCATCCCGGTGACCTCGCGGGTCAGCGCGACCGTCTCGTCCCGGTGCGAGACGGCGTAGCGGGCAGCCGCGATCTCCGCGGCCAGGAATCGCGCCGCCTCATCCGGGCGCTCCCGCGCGGTCTTGCCGGCCACGGCGATACAGAGCCGCATGAAGTTAGGAATGACGTCCCGGCCGGCGAGCATGAGCCGCACACTCTTCGGGGCGATCGGGACATATTCCGATGAGATCACCGCCGCATCGACCACCCCGGCGGTGAGCGCCTTGTAGCGGTCGAGATCGCCGCCAAGGCTCGCAATTCGCACGTCGGCCATGGGGATCGAGGATTTTTCCAACAGCGAGCGGATCAGCAGGTCGGGGAGCGAGCCGGGGGCGGATGCGGCGATGGCCTTGCCCTTGAGCCCCTGCACGTCGGCGATATCGGATTTGACGAACACCGCATGCGGCAACCCGGGCCAGTTGCAGCCGATGATCTTCACGTCAGCACCCGCGGAAGCGGCGATGATCGCTTCGCCGGCCCCGGTCTCGGCGCTGTCGAGTTCGCCGGCCAGGAGCGCCTTGAGAGCGATCTGGCCGTTCTTGAGCGACAAGGTCTCGAGCTTGAGGCCGAACCTGTCGCCAAAATTGCGCCGACTCGCGGTCATGACGAACCCGGCGTCGCTCTTCGGCTCGATCACGCCGTGCCGCCAGACCTTGGGCGATTGCGCCGAGGCTCGGCCGGCTAGCGCCAGCAACAGAATTGCGGACAGCAAAGATCGCCACGCCATGGACCGTTCCTCCCGGCGGCCAGTGTAGCAAACCCGCGTGCGGCGTCGCGCGCTCCTCAAGCCTTTTCCTGGCGCAGGTTCTGGTACACCGCGCCGAGTGCGATCACGACAAGCGCGGCCGAGATCAGGACATTGTATCCGGCGAGCGAGAGGCCGAAGAGCCGCCACGCCGCCTCGTCGCAGCGCACGACGCTCGTCGTCTGCATCTGCTTGAGCAGGTTGCCGGCCGAGCCGAAGTCGTTGATCGGGCCGGTGCAGTCGGTGGGGCCGGCCCAGAATTTCCATTCCACCCCGGCGTGGTAGGCGCCGAGCGCAATGCTGAGGATCATAATGGCGGCGAGCGTCGCGAGCCCGCCGCGGATCAGCTTCGGCGAGGCGCCCCGGGCGGCCCCGAGCTGCCACCAAAATCGCGAGCGGAATGGCGAAGTAATAGGGGATGCGCTGCTCCAGGCAGAGCGGACACGGCGCGAGCCCGACCACAAACTGGAAGAAATAGGCGCCGAGCAGGGTCGCGATGCCGACGAGCGCGATCGCGAAGGCGGCGAGGAACAGCGGCGAACGCGTCGCCGGCACGGTCGAATGAGTGGTCGCGGCTGAGGAAATGGCACCCTCCCGGCATTAAGTGATTGCGGCGAGAGGCTTAAAGCAAACGCGGCGGGCTTGGAAGGCGGGTCGCCGCCACAAGAGCGTGAGCGTGCTTACCCTTCCCGTTGTGGAGCCTTTGGGGACGCTCACTCACGGGAGCCGCCGCAGTAGGCGTATCCCGCTTTCGATCACCGGTACGGCACCCGGCATGCGCAACAGGCGATCGCCCCAGTCGCTCAGCAAGGGGTGATGCCGCGTGCGATGCACCAGCGCATAGAGCCGCGATCGAGACACCGGTAGGTCCGTCGCCTCGCCTGACGGACCGGAAGCGAACCTACCGGTGCCGAAGAACAGCACGCGCAGCAGGTCGCGAGCCGGGTTGACCGCCCCACGCGGAACACCGAGCCATGCGTCGGCCATCCCGTCTTGTTCGGCCAAGTGCAGGCGCATGCTATCGAGATGCTGCAACGCCGCGCTTTCGCGCGCTCCCGCGGACCCAATCAGGCGCGTGGACCAGTCCGTCGGAAATGTCAGGGAGGGCCCGAGCCGGGATAGCGCCGTCGCGGCCGCCGCCATGCTCTCCAACGACGCCGCGATGGCTTCGCCGGCCAGCGCCAGTTGCTGCTTGATCGCAGCGAATTCCGGCGCCTCGGCCAGCTGGTGCTGATAGAGCTCGAGCCACTTCATGATCAGAACATGTTGGGCGGAGACCCGGCGCGGGTGCAGCATTGCATACGTTATGAGCGCACGTCCGACCGCGTACTGGCGGCTGAAGATCGCCTCGTCGCTGGTCACCCGCAACCGCCTCGCTGCCGCTTCCGGAACGTACAGCAGGCGCATTCCATCGCGCGCCAGCCGCAAGCCCAGTTCGATATCTTCGAAGCCGTATCCGGTGAACTTGGGGTTGAACAACTGTTCCTGACGCTCAAGCAGGCGACGCGGCAGGGAGATATTTGCCGTGTAGAAATAGCCGTAATCGACAAAATCTCCGGGCTTGAGGTGTTGGTAAGCGAATTGATGCCCCCCTCCCCGGTGACGTAACGCATCAGCCGCGACACAGGCACGTCCGGGTGCCAAACGACCCGGCCCAGCACGGCGAGCCTGGGATTATCCCGCTTGCGATGCGCCGCAATGTGGGTTGCGAGAAAATCGGGGTTGGGCAGAATATCGTCGCCCGCAAACAGCAGCAGCTCGCCGCGCGCAAGCGGTATCGCCGCGTTGCGCGCGCCCCCTGCCCCCGAATGGATTGAATGCTTGATGATCCGCAGGTTGAGCCGCTCGCGGAAAGGCGCGACATGGTCCTCGATGTCGTAGTCCGATGCGTCGTCGGAGACGATGATTTCCGCCTGGCCGGCCGGCAAAGTTTGGCGCTCATAAGCGGCCAGGGTCCGGGCCAGTTGCGCCGGGCGATCGCGCGTCGGGATGATCACCGAGATCGCAACATCGGGCCTGGCCGAGAAATTGCGTGCGCGGATCGTTGCGAGTCGCTCGCCTTCAAAGTCGTCCAGTGCCGTCGCCAATTTTTCCGCCGCGCGCCCCCATGAGAATTCAGCAAGTACCCGTTCGCGCCCAGATACGGCTCGTTGGCGCAGCCGCGGGCCCTGCTCCTTTGCGTCAAGCAATGCACGCGCCAGGTCGTCGACGTCGACCTCGGCCCAGCGGGCGAATGCGGGTACGATCGTTTCCCTGCGTTCGTGGCACTCGCCGACCGCAACCTCGCGGAAGCGCAAGGGGATGATTGCGTCCGGGTCGAGGTAGTCGGCGGGCCCACCATACACCGGAGCCAAGATCGGCAGGCCCACCGCGCAGGCATCGAGCAGCTTGAGCGCAAAGCCTTCGCCGCGGAATGGCGCAACGAATGCATCAGCGCCGCGATAGAGTCGGATCAGGTCCGACTTCGAGGTGAACGCCGGCACATGAATCACCCGCGGGGGATCTTTGATCTGGCGCAACCAACCCCGCAGCGGCTCCCGGGCGGCCCCACCGTAGTCCTTCAGCACCAGCACCACGTCACGTCGTCCGGCAAAGGCCCTGGTGAACGCTGCCAGCAGGATGTCGGTGCCGTAGCGCAGCGGATCGTGACCGTTGGTAAGGGCGAGGAATACGAAGCCGTGGCGACGATAGGAGTCATCGGCACCGGTCTCTTGCAAAATCTCGGGCGAGTAGCCGTAGGGCACCACTCGACACCGCTTCGCGGGCACACCCAGTTCCGTGAGCGCATCAAGGCAATACTGGCTGGCCGCGAGCTTGCGATTGTCGTTCAGCGCCACATGCCGCATCCACTGGTCCAGATCCTGCGGCGGCCGTGGCCCGTAGCGATAGTTGGTGCAAAAGATTTCCGCGTTGATGCGCCCGCCCAATTCCTGGTCGGCGTAAGGCGCCCAAAAGTGCGTCCATTTCACCTGCGCCCGTGCGCTGGCCGGACGCTCCATCATTTGTCGCAATCTCGCGTGCGCCGCCTCCTCGATGCTCCGGTCGATCGGGCCGTTGAGCATCGACACGCGCATTCCGGCGCGCTCGCAAGCCAAAGCAAGCTGACTTGTGACCCAACAGAACGAACCGAAGAATTCGAGCGGGATCGCGAAATGCACATCGGCGCGACCGATTGAAAGCGCCGGCGCGCCCGGCAAGGGGCGCGACCAGTCGGGCGCGGCCAGTTGACCGTCGCGCGCAAAAAACTCATTCAAATCCGGTCTTATGCGACCTTGCCACTTGCTTGAGAAATATCGTTCGTTTTCGCTCTCGTTATCGAAGCGGCCCGAGCTCGATCCGATGTGGTGGTAGATCACGCTCTCGGCGACGTAGCAAATCTTGTAGCCTTGCTCGGCCGCACGCAGACAGAAATCTATGTCCTCGTGCCCATTCCTGAACTGCGGATCGAAGCCGCCCAACCTTTCAAAAACCGCGCGCGGGACAAGCCAACAGGCGCCAGTAACGGCTTGAACATCGCGGCTGACATTCGCCGGGGGAAAATCCGCCGGCTTGTCGGGGTAGAGGTGGACCGGACGACCGTGATCATCGAATGCCACACCGGCGTGGTTGATTGTGCCTGTTTCCGGATAAAGATGGCGGTTGCCGACGACGCCGATCCGCGAATCGCACAAGACAGCGTCGAGCAGCGGGCGCAACCAGCCGGGTGTGACCTCCGTGTCGTTATTCAACAGCACGAGATAAGGCGCATGTGCGGCCTGGGCCGCCTTGTTCATGTTCTGCCCAAAGCAGCCGCGCGATGAATTTCGCAGGACGCGAACCGGCTCGCCGAGCGTTTCGAGATAGTCCACCGTGCCGTCAGTCGAGCAATCATCGACAACGATGATTTCGATTGGAATTGTCGGGTCGGCGTGCGCGAACACGCTGGCGAGACAGGCGCGAAGTCAAATCCAGTCGGTTGTGAACGGCCATCAGCAGCGAAATGCGCGGACGCGGCCCATCCGCTCCGGTGCCCTCACCAGACGAAACAACAGCCGCACCGAAGAACGTCACTTACCGTAAGCCCCCGATCCTCGCGCGGTATCCGCATCTTAGGATCCGCCGCGTAGGCCCCAAAACGATTGTGGTAGCGGCGCGCCGAGGACAACTCAAGGGCGAACTAAAATAATTGGCGATCAGAAGATGGGCTGCTGACCTGCGCGCAGCGCATTGCCGATTTCGTTCTCGGCCCAATACAGTCGACGAGAACACTGTTTTCCGAAGCTGTCCGGAACCGCCGTTCCTAGGGTGAGAGAGCCAGGCCGCTGGCGTCCGCGTTTGTTTCTCCACTGCACCAGCAAGGGCCGACATGACGGCCGCCGCGCTGTAGCGCGCCCCGATGTAAGCCAGTCCGGCCGCCGCCATGTCCCCGTTTAGCGCTTCATCTTCGTGCAGGCGGATGATCTTCTCAGCAAAATCGGCATCCAATTCCGCCACGAGCCAGTCCAGCGGCTTCGGAAGCTCCAGACCCTCGGCCGCCACTTCGCTCATCACGCAGGGCAGGCCCAAGGCAAAACTGTCCAACACCTTCCCCTTGATGCCGGCGCCGTAGCGCAGCGGCGCCACCGTCAGGCGGACGCGGCCGAGGACGTCGATCAGCCTGGGGATGAAGCCGACGATGCGAAAATCCTCGGTGGACAGCGCCGCCACGTCTGCCGGCAGATGGCTGCCGACGATGAAAGCAGTGCCGCCGAAGTTTCGCTCGCGCAGAAGCGGCATGATCGATCGGGCGAGAACCTGGGCCGCATCGACGTTGGGGTCGTGACGAAATCCGCCGACGAAGGCGAAGCCGGAGCGGACGGCGAAAGCGTCGGCGACGGGATCCGCCCGTACCGCCCAGGGGACGACGGAAACCGGGACTGTCGGCAGGGCGCGGCCGAGCAGCGTCGCTTCGTAAGGAGAATGGACGATCACGTGATCCACTTGCAGCATCGCGGCGAGCTCGCGGCGCTCTTGCATGGCGGCCGCCGCGTGGCTGGAAGGGTCGGCCAGGATGTCCATCTGACGGTACATGCGCAGGAAATGGAGATCCGCAACACTGTAAACGATGCGGCAATCCGGGCACGCGCGGCGGGCGGCCTCGGTGAATTGGTCAGCGGTGTCGAAGCGATGCAGGTAGACCAGGTCGAATGCCGGTCCTTTGCGGCGGAACACCTCCTCTACCGAGCCGATATAGGGCGCATGCAGGCATTCGACCCCGATCTTTTGCAGGTTCGCCGTATAAGGCTCGAGCTTCAGCAAGTTGCTCGGTACGAAAACGACTTTGTAACCCAACTGCTGCAGGGCGATGATGTGGGAGAGGGCGGCATTTGATCCGGCGTCGCGGTCGGGAGTCGGCGCCTTGAAGTCGATGAACAGGGCACGGCGTTTGACCAAGCGTTCCGCTTCTTCGGCGATTTGCTCGCCGGGGAGGCGATGGGCTTCGAGGACCCGGCACCAGCGGTCGTAGAACGTCTTGGCGTTGATCGCCTGATAGCGCTTGGCGCCTGTTCCCGTGACATCCCGCCCGCTACTGATCCCCTCGAGGTGAACAATCTTCGACGCGGGTTGGACCACCACCCGCCGGCCCGCGGCCCGGACTCGGAAAGCGAGGTCGGTGTCCTCGTAATAGGCCGGAGAATACAGAGAATCGAAGCCGCCAAGCGCGTCGAACAGGTCCTTGGGGATCATCAGTGAAGCCCCTGAGACCCAGTCCGCATCCCGGAGAAAGCAGAAACGGGGATCGTCGGGGTCTTCGCCCCTGCCCCAGTTGTAGCCGCTGGCGTCTCTCCACAGGATGCCGCCAACCTCCTGAAGCCGTCCGTCCGCGCACAAGAGCTTCGAGCCGACGATCCCGACATTGTCCACGGTTTCGAAGCTGTCGACGAGCGTGTCGAGCCAACCTTCCATCACCAGCGTGTCGTTGTTGACGAAATGTAGATAGCGGCCTCGGGCGGCGGCGGCCCCGCGGTTGCAACTGGCGATGAAACCGCTGTTGACGTCGTTGCGGATGACGCGCACGGCCCCCGAAAACACGCCGTAATGGCCGACGGTTTCCGCATCCGAACAGTCATCGACGATGATGACCTCGAACGGGCGATGGGGCGGGCTGGCAGCAATGGATTGTATGCAATCATATGTGTAGGGAAATTTGCCGTAGGCTGGAATGACGACCGAGACGAGGGGGGTCTCCACTGTAGCGATGTTGATTGGGGCGAATGGCGGGCCGGATCGAGCCGGCGGCAGATCGGATTGGGCTGTGGCCGGTCGGGCGTGCTCCTGGCGCCGGCGGATAAGCGCCCTGAGGCGCCGCGGCAGTTGCAGCGTCAAAGTCCACCACGCCAATTTAGCCGTGCGCAGCAGCAACAGCCGCACCGGAGGCGACAGGCTCGCGCCAAAGCGGCGGATGGGCCAGGTGATCTTCCAGGCATTCGAGGCGAGTATCGCGTCCAACGCGCTTTTCGCCCGAGCGGCATCGGCAAGCGCCAAGCTCGCCTTTTCCTTCGCCACGCGCATGTCAAAGAGCGCCTCGGCGACGGCGGTTTCCTTCTCGGCGATGATCCGCGAGCGTTCGTCCACCTGCTTTTCCAACACTGGGCAGCGCACATGGTCCCTGACGGCGACGCCGAGGACCGCGTACGCCTGCCTGATTTGCACGGCGGTGTTCGAATCCGCCGAAAACAGAGGCTGCAAGCCGGGCGCAACTGCCGCGCCGGGCACCACCAGGCCAAGCCCGCGGCCGTGAGGAAAGAGGAAGGCCGGAAAACTCGCCGCTAGGCGGTCGAACAGCGGTCTCAGCGGGGACGACGGCGTCGCCACGTCGTGCAAAAGGACGGCGGCATTCGGGCTGAGCTTCGGGGCCCAGCTATCGAACTGGGGCAGTAAAGCCGGGGAAATCACCGAGCCGTTGATGTGCAACAGGTCGATCGACCCATCGGGGAACGTCATCAGGCTTTCGTCGATCCGCCCGCGCATCAGCACCGCATTGGCGGCGAATCGTTCCAGGCTGTACCGTTCGACCGCCCGGAACACGGTGTCGCCGCTGGCGCCCGTCAGATCGTCGCCCGTCCAGAGATCGAGCGCCCGACAGCGTCCCTCAGGCGACAGACGCTGCATCGCTTGGCAGAATACGAAAAAGGAATGTCCCCGGTGCGTGCCCAGTTCCACGAACAGGCGGGGTCTCAAGGTTTCGCACAGCCAAAAGATGAATGGCGCGTGTTCCGTCCAGTCCGTGTCCACCGGCAGGTCGGCTCGCGAAAACGAGGCGGCGGAAATCACGGGAAACATGGATGAAAGGAAGTGCTGCACACGCGACGAAAAGCGACCGGAGAGAAAGCGAGCGGAAAATGTCCGAATTGGTCCCTTCTGTCACGTGTTTCGTGCCGCGTCACTCGGCGCAGCCGCCACCTCGCGATGTCCTCAGGAAACCGCTCCCGCGTTGACCCGTGCCCGGCCGCCGCTATAGTCCGCGCGCGGCCCCTGTGGCGGAATTGGTAGACGCGCCTGACTCAAAATCAGGTGGTGGCAACATCGTGCTGGTTCGAGTCCGGCCAGGGGCACCAACCTTCACTGCTGCGCAGCTTCGGCTGGCTCCGCCAGCAGACGACGCAAGCTGTCGGGCGAGGACGGCTGCCGCGCCTAAGGCTCGTCTTCGAGGGTCGCAGCAAAGAGCTCTTCGATAAGCTGCGAGCGCTCCTGCCCGTTGAGGTGATCGGGAGCCTCGAGCGCGCTGGCGGCGCGCTGCAGCAGGTTACGAAGCTCGCTCAGGATATGGTCGGTTTGGCGCGCGAGTGAAAACGCTCCACCATCAAGTGACGCCGCGATTGCATCGTTGGTCATTGGTCGCTCCTGTCGCCTGGCCCGCGCAGCTGGGCTGGGGCGACGCCGGATTTCAGGCTGGTGGGTGATCAGAGGCCGTATTTGGCAATCATCGCCACGGTCATGACGAGCGCGGTTATCAGCGTGAACTGTCCCGCGACGGACCAAAGACTCCGAAGACCGAGATACCGATTTTGCATGAATGCCCCCACTATCGCCTGCCCGACGTAACAATGCGTTTACCGAACAAAGGTTCCCGTCAATGCGGCATTTCCATCCATAAACTCGGTAACGTGAGGATCGCCGTGGTCTGGTGCTTGGACCGTGTGATTGTTGCAACAGTCCAAGTATTTTTCATCTCAGCCCCATTTTAGAAAACATGTGGTGATTTGTTAGCGTGGGGTGATCGGGGGGAACGCGCTTGGCCGACAATCTGCACGACGTCGCGCTGCTATCCAGGACAGGATCAGCGGCTGAAACAATGCATGCCACATCGGCAGGTCTCCGCAGCCGATGATTCATTGGAGCAATTGTCGCGCACGTTGTTTGCGCGGATCACCGAATGTGTGATCAGTCACGAAACCGATGATTGGCCGGCCTATTATGACAAGCTGTGCGCAACGGTTTGCCAGGTGGTCGCCCGCAGTGATCTCAGCACCGATGCCAAATCGCTGCTGACAAGGCGGCTCATCGAGCATGTAGTGGAGCTGCAGAGGTGGTGGCCAAGGCTGAGCCCGAGGTAGCAGTCACGGCAAAGCTTGGGTCGTCCGCGACGGGATGACGTTATCATCCATTATGTGCGATATGGCGCAAGCGCCGACCATGGGGAGGCGAGGATTGGGGCCTCCATGCAATTCGATGACGCATTCCGGGATCAGCTGCGCGATCTCCTGATCTGGCGGCGAGACGTTCGTCATTTTCGGACCGACCCGCTGCCGGATGGCGCTGTCGAACGGCTCATCGCGCTGGCCTGTCTTGCGCCGTCGGTCGGGTTGAGCCAGCCGTGGCGCTTTGTCGTGGTTGACGATCCCGCGCGGCGGCGCGCCGTGCTTGACGATTTCAGCGCTTGCAACCGCGATGCGCTGAAATCCTATTCGGACGAACGGGCGGCCCAATATCTCAAGCTCAAACTCGCCGGCCTGCGCGAAGCGCCGTGTCAGCTGGCCGTCTTCGCGGATCCCGCAACCGATGTTGGACACGGCCTCGGCCGGCGGACCATGCCGGAAATGCTCGCGTACTCCGTCGTCGCCGCCATCTGCACCCTATGGCTCGCCGCGCGCGCGCAAGGCATCGGCATGGGCTGGGTGTCGATTCTCACGCCGGCGCACATCAACAAGATCCTCGACGTGCCGGACGCGTGGCGCCTGATCGGATACTTCTGCCTTGGCTACCCGCTGGCTGACGACGAGCGCCCCGAGCTCGAGCGCGCCGGATGGGAGCAGCGCCAGCCCACCGAAGGGCTGATTTTGCGGCGCTGACCAACTTGTCGAACGACGCAGCTACTTTCCGGCTGCGGCCACTCCCGACGTATCGAACAGATACGACCCCTGGAAGAACATGCCGAACCGTTCGGTGTTGTTCTTGGAAGGAACCGGAGGGAGCGTCACGCTGATCCCGGTGCAACCGTTGCACACGAAGCTGCCCCCCGCCGTCCACATTGCCCAATAGCGACCGCCAACGCCGAGGCTGAAATTTGGCGTGACCAGATAGGACAAGATCACCTCCGTCTGCACGCCTTGCCCAGCTTGAGACCGTTGCAGGAAGTTGGTGGGAGTAGCGCGCAGCCAGTGGTCGTCCCGGCCTTCGAACGCGACGTAGGGCAAGTAGGCAACGTCGCCGCTGATTTTCACGCGGTCCACCAACATGGTTTCGGCCGCATAGCCGACGCGCAGCGACTGCCACCGTGCAGTCTCGGTAATGGTGAGCGTGCCAGGCGCAACAGCCGGGGCGCAAATCCCCGACGCTGCGTTCGCCATCTGCTGGCAATTGAAGGCGTTCGCTGTTTCCTTGAAGTAGTTGTACCCGACGAACGGGCCCGCCTTGTAGCCCGGGCCTCGCTGCAGGTCGTAGCCGAGGTCGCCCGTGAAGTAGCTGATCGGGCCCTTGACCGGATCTGACAGCGTGTTGGTGTAGCCGGTGTAGATCGGATCACCGGGTTCGTGCAGGCCCCAGTCCTCGTCGTTCATGCGCCCACTGGTGATCGAGCCGCTGCCGACGAAGCCCTTGACGAAAACGTTGAAGGGTGTGTCCACGCGGCCGAAGACTTCGCCCGACTGACCGTTCAGCTTGTCATAGGTCAGGCGTGATATCCTGACGTCCGGCGAGGAAAAGTTGTCCCATTGAAACTTGCCTGAGCTGACCCAATAGCGTCCGCCGATCTCGCCCTCCCAGCCGGCGAACCAAACAGGCGGCGGCGCCTTGTAGAGCGCTTTGACCGGGTAGGCCGGGGCCACGGCGGGGACTGACCAGCCTGCCCCCGGATCCGCGCCCCAATGATAGTTCATGCCGATCTTGAACGCGTGGATTGCTTGCTGTGCGGTCGATGCGCTGGGTCCGACGTCATCAAAATCACCGGTGTTCGGATCGACGACGTTGCTCGCCGGCGTCGCAACGCCGTGATTGGCGAACTGCATGTAATCGTATTCGAGCTTGAGCGACCAGGCCGGTGTCAGCGCCTGTTCAACGCCAGCTCCCAGCGTCCAACCCCATTGCGCGTAGTTTTTGTTGGTTGCCGAAGGTGTGAGGCCAAAATTGTTGTTGCCTTGCACGGCGACCGCATCGTCAACGACAGCCAAACCGGCCTTGCCGTAGAGGAGCGTGCGACCCGCCGGTCCGATCGTGAACCCGGCGCGGCCCGTCAACGTGCCCAACGCTCGCGGATCTACCTTGCAGGTCGATCCGACGAAGTTCGGCGAAAATTGCAGGCAGGTATTGGTCCCGTCGGAGCTCAGCAGGCTGCCATCGCCCTCGACGCCCACGATCCAGCCGGGTGCGACCACCCAATTGTAGCCGACCTGGCCGCCACCCAGAAAACCAGGCGAGGCGACCCTGTCGCCGAACATCGACGTGCCGAAGGGATCGGTGAAAGACGTGTTGGCGATCGATGTGCCGGCATGCAGACCGAAGTAAAATCCCTGCCAGGTCCAAGCCGCCGGCAGCGCCGCCACGGGGGCGGCCGGCAAAGCTCTGTCTGCCGCGTGCGCGATGCTCGCCGCTCCGAGCCCGCACAGCACAATGCTGCCCAGCAATAGCCGCTTCATGATTCACCCCACCCAACGCACTGGTGGGCGCACTGGAAGCTCGCGTCCAGAGCGATGCAATGGTTGAGGTCGTTTTTGTTCAGAGGGTATTGCACAATGGCAACACGGCGAGAGATTTGCTTAATTGGGCACCTGCGGATCGAAAGGTCGTACCCGACGTTCCGCACCTAAAAAGAACCGACAGGGGGAATTGAATGCTGAAACTCACCCGACGCCGTTTCGCCGCGGCCGCCGCAGCACTCGCACTCACCAGCGCCGGCGCGCCAGCCGCCCGCGCCCAGGCCAAGCCGAAGATTGCCGTATCGAGCCTGACCTTGCCGGTATTCAACCCGATCGTGTGGAACATCATGAAGGCGCGCGGACTCGACACCAAGAACGGCTTCGAGCTCGACATTCACGCCTATCCGTCGATCTCGGCGTTCTACGCCGGCTTCTCAACGGCTGAGACCGAGGTGCTGATCGGCGGGCCGACGATCTTGCAGAAGCTCTATCAGGAAGGCGTGCCGCTGCGCATCTTCGGCACCGGCTTCACGCTCGCCGACCTCGTGGTCTTTGCCAGGGACGACAAGATCAAGTCGCTCGCCGACCTCAAGGGCAAGCAGCTCGCCGCCGACATGGGCGGCTCGCAGTATCAGGTGCTGAAGATCTACACCAACGCCAAGGGGATCGACCTCGGCAAGGACATCACCGTCGTCAACGCCAACTTCGCCGTCGCCCGCGCCCAGCTCGAGGCCGACCGCGTCGAAGCCGCGCTGGTGATCGAGCCGCTGGCGAGCATCATCGTCAAGCAGAACCCGAGCTGGCACGTCATCTTCAACGGCGCCGAAGGCTGGAAGGAGATCACCGGCGAGGACGGCTGGGAGATCGTGCCGGCGATCCGCGCCGAGACCATCGCCCGCGTGCCGAACGCGCCGCAGATGCTGCTCGCCGCGCTCAAGGACGTCGCCGGCGTACTGCGCAACGACACCGCCGCGGCCGATCAGATCGCCGTCGACACCGTCAAGCTGCCGCCGGGCATCCTCACCGCCGCGGTCGCCAGCAAGCGGCTCGACATGGTGGTCGAGAACGCGTGGGACCCGAAGGTCCGCAAATCCATCACCGACATGATGGAGCGCGCCGTGAAGGCCGGCTTCTACGACAAGATGCCGGACGAGAAGATCATTTATGTCCCATGACGAGGCTCGCGCGGCCGAGCTGACCGCGGGATTTCCACGCCAGACGCTCGTCTCCATCGCCGTGTTCTGCGTGCTCTGGCAGACGCTGTCCTACTTCGCGCCGGCGCTCGGCATCCCGGCGTTCGCGATCCCGGGCTTTGCCAAGATCTGGGCGAGCCTGATCAAGATCACCCCCATCGACGTATTGGTGACGCTCGCCCGCGTCATCGGCGCGCTGATCCTCTCCTTCGTGCTCGGCGTCGCCCTCGCCATGGCGATGTACCGCTCGCACAGCCTGGAGAACTATCTGCATCCGATGGTGCGGCTCTTCATGGCGGTGCCGGTCGTCTCCTGGATCCTGTTTGCAGTGCTGTGGTTTCGCGGCGTCGAGTTTCGCATCGCCTTCGTGCTGATCGCCGTGTGCGGCCCGGTATTCCTGGTCGACGCGCTCGACGCCATGCGCGGCGTGCCGAAGGAGCTGCGCGGCATGATGCGCTCGTTCCGGCCCACGGCGTCGCAATTTTTCATCAAGCTGATGCTGCCGGCGATCCTGCCGAGCCTGATCACCAGCTGGAAGATCAACTTCAGCCTCGCCATCCGCGTCGTCACCATCGCCGAGCTGGTCGGCGCGGTCACCGGCATCGGCCATCAGCTCGCGGTGGCACAGGAGCTATTCTCCGTCGCCGACGTCTTTGCCTGGACCTTGGTGCTGGTCGCGCTCCTGTTCGTGCTCGAGGCGATCGTCGCGCGCTTCGAGCGCCGCGTCCTGCGGTGGCGCGCATGATCGCAGGGCTTTCGGATCTGGCGCTTTATTTGGAGCGAGGGCGGCGCGGCTCTTACCCTCCCCCTTGTGGGCAGGGTAGATGAGCCGCATCGCTGTGCCATATGCACCCCCGCCCACGAGCGGCCCCGCCCCAATCGCCGTGCGCGGCCTGCGCAAGGTGTTCCGCCAGGCAACCACCGGCCAAACCGTGGTCGCCATCGACAAGCTCGATCTCGACATCGCGCCGCGCGAGGTGGTCGCCATCGTCGGCCAGACCGGCTGCGGCAAGTCGACGTTCTTCGATCTGATGATCGGGCTCGAACACCCGAGCGAGGGCGCAATCGACATCGGCGGCAAGACGCCCTACGCGGACTTCGATTATTTCCGCGGCCGCATGGCGACGGTGTTCCAGCAGGACCGGCTGCTGCCGTGGCGCTCAAGCTACGACAACGTGCGCCTGCCGCTGGAGCTGATGCGCGTCCCCGAAGACGTGCAACGCCAGCGCTCCATGCACTGGCTCAAGCGGCTCGGGTTGGAGAACTTCACCAACGCCTATCCGCACGAGCTCTCTGGCGGCATGCGCCAGCGCGTCGCCATCGCCCGCGCCTTCGTGCTGCAGCCCGACATCCTGCTCGCCGACGAGGCCTTCGGCCACCTCGACGAGGTGACCGCCGCGGAGCTGCGCGAAACCTTCCTGGCGCTGGCGCGCGAATGCGGCAGCACCGCCATCCTGATCACGCACCAGCTCGAGGAGGCGATCAGCGTCGGCGATCGGATCGTCGTGTTTGGCAAAGCGGCGCGGCTTTTGGCCGATATTCATGTGGCGAAGTGGGACAAGAGCGAATACGCCGTGCTGCGCGAGGCGATCCAGGCGACGCTGCAGAGCAATGCGCCGGATGGGAGGCTGGAGCGGGGAACATCACCAAGACACTCTTAATCCGCCGCAGCCCGAATCCTCTTGGCAGATGCCACGAAACGATGAAACTCAGCCAATTCGAAAGGATAATATTAGCCACCAGCCCAAAGCGATTGTCCCGAGAACAACATATTCATGCAAGGTCGCGCGGTCACGTTTCAGTTGCAGAGACATCATGAGCTCGCCACCCATCGTTGGGGTATCGATTCGGCGTAGGACCTCTCCCATCGTGATCATATCCGTGAGTTGCCCCAGTTTAGGTACTGCGTGTGGAGATGTGTCTATGGCGAACGTTTGCGCCGCGCGAATCGCATCGGCTGCTTCAATGAAATGATCGAGCTCTTGGAGCTCAATAAAGCTTGTACCACCTCCGATTGCCAACGAAAACAACGTATTGGCTACGCAAGCGTCTGTCTCGCTTCAGCAGCAGAGAGACCTTATTGAGTCCTCCTCCAATTTCGATGTCCTCCTGGCAAAGGATCTCTCCGGTGAAGATTCCTTTGAGCGCTCTGAAAGCTATTTTGAAAAATGCTAGCGGATTGGCCATGGCTACTCGCGGCTTAGCCCAGACCTAAACGAAGAGGTTACCGATTAGCCAGGCAACCGCGAAGGCCGTCAACCCAAGCAGCGTCACAAACAAAACGAGTGCGATCTGCTCCAATGGATGGAGTGGCTTGGGGCCAAGCGGGTACAGATCGTAGGCCGTTGGCATTTTGGGTTTATCGTCGTCTGTCATTTCCGAATCTGGAAATAAATTACGACAAGACTGCAGGGTGCCAAGCACGATACATAGAGGTCCGCTCGTGGCCTAGTCTATCCAAGGCAGGATTACCGCGACAATCTAATTTCTTCGATTCCGCTAGCACGTGAGAACCATAGGTCGTCGTAGATCACTACGGCGGTTTCATCGAGCGAACGATCTCGCGTCAACCAAACGCTACGGACAGACCAGGCCTCCGCAGCGCTTGGGGCTTTGACGCAAAGGCCGCGATCCGCTGCGCCAATGCAAAGAATAAAACATGCTGGTATCACTGATCTGGCTGTGTAGCCGCTTTCCGAACGTGTCACGATGAGGGCAAGCCCGGTGCCTTGGTTGGCCTGCCAAGGGAAGATCACCCGTCCACCCGGCCGCAAAGCTTCAAGCCATTGCGTCGGAAGTGCCACCATGCCGGCATTCACATAGATCAGATTAGCGTCAGGCAGCGGCAGTGAACGCGGAATTGGGGTCGGAGTGAACCTACGAATTGATTACTGTGCGATACGCTCCGGCGTCATTGGGCGGACCGGCAGATGAAGCTGTTACGCCGCCTTCGCCGCGCGGGCGAGCGCGCGGCGAACCGCGTCGGGCTCACGCGCAATGACCTCAAGGTACGCTTGGGCCGCCTGGTCCGGATCGCGGCGGTGTTGCTCCCAATCGCGCAGCGTCCCGAGCGGGATGCGAAAGGTCTTGGCGAAATCCACTTGCGACATCTTGAGCGCCCAGCGAATGCGCTTCGCCTGCGAAACGCGGGCCACCCGTCCAAGCCGGCCCCTGCGGTCCTCAGCCGGCAATGCAGTGGGGTCGGCCCTTGCCTCGGCCAGCACCTGATCGTTGGTCTTGGCGCGCAGGCGAGCCCAGCTCTCGGGGGTCATGCCGTGCGCTCCCTCATCGATCGCCGTTCGGCGACGGGGAGTTGGCTTGGTTGTAGTCGATCTGCTCACGGTTCGTTGCCTTCCGGGCCGAGATGATGCGTTTGCGGTGACCTCGCTCGACAAAACACACCGTGAGGAGCACGTCACCGACGAGGCCAGTGATCAGCTCCCTGTCCTCGCTGGGCTCATCGAGATCCAGCCGATCGATCGCGTTGGGGTCATCGAATATCAGCCGCGCCAGCTCGAAGGTCACGCCGTGCTGGCGCTCGTTCCGCTTTGCCTTCCGATCATCCCATTCGAATTCGTCGTTTCGCATCCTATACTGGTATGCCGTATCACGTCAAAGGCGCAAGGCTGTGGGCACGCGAGAGATGCGGGTAGAAATGGGCGGGATAAAAATGGGTCGGAGTACGTTATTCGGTCCATGTGAATGGGCCGTGGTGCATCACGTTTGAATTCGAGGAGAGCGATGCCTGCCGGGTTGACTTCGAACAATATCACTGAGGACAGACAATCATGATCCATGGCGCCAAACGCAATTCAGATCGCTGCCCGACCCATCCTGGTGCTTTGCTGAGAGAGGACGTGATCCCGGCGACCGGCAAGACCAAAGCCGAGATTGCGCAGCTTCTCGGCATTTCACGGCAACATCTCTACGACATTTTGCGCGAGCGCAAGCCGGTCTCTCCGGCGGTTGCGGTTCGACTCGGCAAGTTGTTTGGTGACGGCGCCGGGGTCTGGGTACGTATGCAGGCAGCTTACGATACCTGGCACGCGGAACGCGAAGAGGATGTGAGCGGCATTCCCACGCTTCGTCCCAGAGCCGCATAAGCGCCTGAAAAGGGTTCTAGAAACGGGGATTGCGGCAGGGACGGGTGGCGATCACTTGCCCTTCTTCCATGACCGCAGCCTTTAGCAATTTGCGGATCAGGCGACTGACACGACGATCGTCGCTGCTGGGCGATGGACCGGATGCGAGGCTGAAGCACGAACGCCGTATCATTCGTTGATCCATTCCATTTGACAGCAAAAGAACGCGACAATGGCGAAGAAGCTCAAGCCCATGCATCCCGGTGAGGTTCTGCGGGAGGAGTTTCTGGTCCCACTGAAAATGTCGGCGGGCGCCCTTGCCAAGGCCTGCGGGTTGCCTCGCACACGGATCGAACGGATCGCCAGCGAACAGACCGGCATTACCGCCGATACCGCGCTTCGGCTCGCCAAGGCGCTCGGTACAACAGCGCAGCTTTGGCTTAACCTGCAGAACGACTATGACGTTCAGATCGCGAAGCGCGATCTCGGCAAGATCCTCGATCGCATCGAGACCGTAAACAAGCCGAAGGCAGCCTGACCGACGGAATGCGACCTCGCAGGTTGTCGAAATTTTGTAGATGGATGCGCACGGAAGCCGTCTGCCTCCCAAGGCGGTCGAGCTACGACAATGTGCGTCTGCCGCTGGAGCTGATGCGCATTGGCGAGCACCTGCAGCGCGAGCGCTCCATGCACTGGCTCAAGCGGCTGGGGTTGGAGAACTTCACCAACGCCTATCCGCACGAGCTCTCCAGCGGCATGCGCCAGCGTGTCGCCATCGCCCGCGCCTTCGTGCTGCAGCCCGACATCCTGCTCGCCGACGAAGCCTTCGGCCGCCTCGACGAAGTGACCGCGGCGGAACTGCGCGAGACGTTCTTGGCGCTCGGCTCGCGAATGCGGCAGCACGGCCATCCTGATCACGCACCAACTCGAGGAGGCGATCAGCGTCGGTGATCGCATCGTGGTGTTTGGGAAATCGGCGCGGCTGCTGGCCGACATTTACGTCGCCAAGTGGGACAAGAGCGAACACGGGGTGCTGCGCGAGGCAGTTCAGGCGACGCTGCGGGGGAATGCGCCGGATGGGAGGTTGGAGAGGGGGTGATAAACGGGCAATTGGACATGTCTAGCCGCCTAGGACCAATTCCCTAGACACTTGTAATGGGGCCTCCATGTCCTGGCAATGCTAGTTAGTCTAACATATGTTTGTAACAGCGGCGGGGAGAAAGCCATGGCTCACTGTGGATGTACTAACCAGCTTTCGTTCACCGTCGGAATGCAGGTTCATGTTGAGCGCGGAGATCCGGAAATGGCACACTGTGGTTAGCGTCCTCGCTGATTAGATGCACTGGAGCAGTTGCCTATTGTGTGCAACTGCTCCACATCGACCAATCCCATGCCATCGTAACACGATCCATAGTGTTGAGGTCGGGACACTCAATTTCATTAGGAGGTTTTTGGAAACAGGTATTGGCGCTTGGCGCATATTTGACGTTTTGAACGGATATGTTGGGAGGCAGCAGATATCTCGCGGAGATATCTTTGATTTTATATATCGACCGAAATGCAAGACCTTCTTGCGACCTGGGGTGTGCACCCGTCCATTCATATTTGACCTTCGCGGTTCCGTTCACAACTGGAACTCGCCAATGATAAATGATCAGGTTCCCATCCGGCGCGTTTGTCTCGGTTGGTGGCATCGGCTCGTCACTTCCTGAATTCAGATCAAACAGGCGAACTGTTTGGCCGGGTAAGCTTCAGCTGTCGCAACGTAGTATGCAGGCAATTGCGGCGAGCCTGACAGAGCGTAAGTATCAGTCAGAAATGCAACATCCTTCTTCTTGCCATCGCGATCACAACCGCTCCCCCGAAAATCCGCTGTGCGATCGATGCTGACCGACGGGGATAGCTCTTGGTTGACGAAATATGCCGTTAGAACAACCATCGATCCCGTAAAAATACAGAAAATGAGAAATGCCCCAAGAAACACTACTGGTCGATCTTTTGCCCTAAAGGCATCGAGGAAATGAAACAGCTGACCGAAGATTATCAAAGAAACTCCGATACCTCCTGCGCTTAAAATCGCTTTCGCATTGCCTGGGGTGATTATTTGTACTAACAACGCGACAACAACGCCGATTGCCAGTCCAGACAGTTGGATTCGATTGCTTAATCGCGGCAACACCTTACCAAGAAATTTGCCAAAACTATCGAGGTCCACTGTAGCTCTCCATCGATACAAAGATAAATGTCCAGGCCTCGGCAGCTGCGATAGCAGGCACGACCGGACTCACACCGATCCCGGTGCGTAGCCTACATAAGATGTTCCCCCAGCTGCCGGCCGTGCAAGCGGCTTTTTTTGCATCAGTTCGGTGAGCGAGCGTAGGATGTTTGTATCACGGTCGGATCACTGAAGCATCACGATCAACTAGATCTCCGACGTGTGACGAGCGTGGTTAGCGCTTAGCCTTGGAGCCGGGGATAAACTTCCGATAAGACAAACAACCTTAAAGTTCAGTCATAACCCGCGCCCTCAAGTCAGATCGATTGTTCAACATCTTTGGAACAACCGGCAAAATCGTTCGTTCGAATTCGAGGGGATAACCCACACAGCAACCTCATTTCTGGTTGAATTAGCGACTCTTGCCTACTAAGGCGTATTCACGAGTACGTAAGACGGCTTAAATCACAGAGGATAAACAGTCATTCTCGACAAGTGGGCGCGTAAAGACGATCCGCTTTTCTCTGGAGCCGAGAGATGGCGTTGCCTGACGATCTGATCGCTGCAGTGGCAGAGGGAAGGGCTGGTCTTTTTCTCGGCGCCGGAGCTTCACGGGGCGCGAAAGACAATCGGGGCAAGGAAATCCTTTTTAGCAATGGAATTAGTGAGGAAAATGCGGTCGGAGTGGAATTGTTGCTATTCGTTATTGTATTCTTGCTCATACCGCCGTTCACGTACTTCGCTTTCAGTGTGCTCGACATCAAGGCGGTTGCTTCGATTTCTGCTTGACTGGCGAGATGCAGGTCGCAGACCGGGCACCGAAATTCTTCGCCTATGTAATACTTTTCGACCGTCTCTTCTTCCAAATCCTCGTCTGCGATGACTTCCTCAACCTTCATTCCAGCGATGAAGGCCTTTCCAGTACAAGCGGGACACTCAGCCTCCCACTCCGCGTCTGCCAACAATCTGAGCAACTCGCGATAGTGAAAAATTTGCTTGGTTCGAGACTCTTTCAGAGCTTGCTCTCGATCCTTCTTGCTTCTTTTTAGGAATTGGTCCTTAGCCCGCTCGACTCGCACGAGCGCGGCATCAATCAATGCTTTTTGTGTGATCTGCTCGGGGTCAGCTTCGAATATCATAGTGGTCTTCTACGATATGAGGCGCGCATTCCCTATCGGGGGCTATGGTTAACCGCATCAAATATCGCGGGCCGAGACCTTTCCGTGATTTTCTCGTGATCGCGAACCAACGTCTGGGCGTCTATCCGATTGGTCCGCTCCAACCCTAATTTGTACGCTCGACCGGACACAGCTCCTTCGCACGAAGCAGGGTCGCAGTAGACTTGCCGAACCTTCCCCTCATTCTGGAACGTACCCCGAAGCCTTGACCACATTGCCCCAGCTCGCGAGCGCGGCGCGATCGTAGGCGGCGAGCTCCTGCGGCGTGCTGCCCTTGGGCTCCATGCCCATTTTGAGAATCCGCGCCTTGACGTCCGGGTCATCCAAAGCGTCGCGCACCGCCTTGCTGATGCGCTCGGTGAGGGTCGGATCCATTCCGGCCGGGCCGAACATGGCAACCGCGCCGTCCGCCTGCATGGCCGGATAGCCGAGCTCGGTGAACGTCGGCACATCGGGCAGGTCCGCGGTGCGCGTTTTGGTGAAGGTCGCAAGGATGCGTGCCTTGCCGGCCTGATGCAGGTTGGTGAGCTCGCCGAGCGTCAGGATCGTCGCCGGAACACTGTTACCGAGCAGCGCATTCATGGCGTCGGCCGCGCCCTTGAACCACACGTGTTCGAGTTTCACGCCGATCAGGCCGCCGAGTTGCAGGCCGAGCACATGCTGGCCGCTGCCGGTCGAGGGCGAGGCGAACATGGCGTACTTGGGATCGGACTTCGCCAGGGCCACGAATTCGGCAAAGGTTTTTGCCGGCGACTCCGCCGGCACCGCGAAGCCAAAGCTCCACCACAGCACCTGGGAGATCGGCGTGAGATCCTTGACCGGATCATACCCGACCTCGCGAAACACATGCGGAAACAGGGTGACGATCGCGTCCGGGGCGACCAGCAGGGTCTGGCCGTTGGGCTCGGAGGCCTTGAGCGCCTGCACGGCGATGCGGGTGGACGCCCCCGGACGGTTCTCGACCACGACCGGCTGGCCGAGACTGACGGCGATCTTCTCACCGACGATCCGCGCGCCGATATCGACCGCACCGCCCGGCGGCAGCCCGACCAGGATCTTGATCGGTCCGTTCTGGGCATCGGCGCCAGCGGTGGACAGGAGTGCACCGGCGAGCGCCAGCACGAGTGATTGAAGGGCATGCCGCTGGCGATGGATCATGTCGTCTCCGAGGGATATTCAACGAACGCGCAAGGGCCGCATCAAGCCGCCGACAGCCGCACGTGGAACTTGCTGCCGGTCGCCTCGGCGTATCGTAACAGTGTCTTGGTGCTCGGGAGTGTTTGACCGCTTTCAAGTCGGGCAATCGTGGACTGGCTGGTGCCCATCCGGGCGGCCAGTTCGGCTTGCGACAAGCCTGCCCGCAACCGGGCTCTCAGCAATTCGGCGGCAATCTCAAATTCCGGAGCGAGTGCATCATATTCAGCCTTGACTTTCGGGTTTGCCAGCAGACGAGCCTTGAGCCTCTCGAACGGGATTGTCATGTCACCTCCTTCGCTCGCTGTAGGGCGAGCTCGATGTCGGAGCGCGGGGTCTTTTGCGTCTTTTTCACGAACGCGCGAACCACCACGACTCTTCGGCCGATCGCCGTGACATAAAGGGCGCGAGCAATTCCATCGCGGCCGGTCAGCCGCAACTCCCACAGCTTCCCCTCAAGATGCCTGACATGCGGTTCGCTCAGGCTTTCAAGTCCGACCGACGCGATGCGCTCCGCAAGCCGAAGAAACCGCGCCTGCATGTCCGCCGGCAAGGCAGCGATCTCCGCAGCAACAGTTTCGTTGAGGATATCGACGCGCCAGGGCACGCCCGCCTATATCTCAATTTTGAGATATAGGCAAGCCAAGTTGGCGAGGCGCTTGCAACTCGCTTCAACCCGCCGCAGCTACAGGCTCGTCAACCCACACTCCGCAGCAAGGCGGACGAGCTGGGCGTCCGTTCGCATGCCGGTCTTGGCCTTGATTAGATAACAGAGTAGCGAACTGCACCCCTGCGGTGAGACACGGAAATTAGGGACAGGTTGCTGGGACCGCAGACAATGGCCTCCGTGTAGAGACCATTCTTCGGCCCTTGGTCAGGGGACGATGCCCCGGCAGGCCCAGGCGACATTTGCAAACGACCTCGGTCCGTCGGGGCGACCGGCCTCGTAGGCGTCGCGCACCGCGGCATCAGTGCGCGCCCGCTCCGCTGCTTCAAGCGTCGTCATAAATTTTCCCAGCGGTCCTTCGCCTGCGGCAATCGGCGCCCAATAGTCGTCGAAGTTCTGATAGTCCATGCGGACCATCAGCTCAGTTTGCGCAACGTCCACGAGCCCCTGGTTGACAAACGTCTGCTTCATTTCTCCCGGCTGCATCATCGGCTGGAAGCAATAGCGGTTACGTAGCTTGCGCCCGCCCTCGCTGAGCGCCGCGACCGTGTCGACCATCATGCGCATGCCGGACATGCCGCCAAGATGGTCCCACACGACGGCTGCAACGACGCCGCCCGGCCGCACGACGCGGCGCATTTCGGCCACGGCCTTGCCGGCGTCCGGCACAAAGTGGAGCACGAGCAGTGCCAATGCGCGGTCGAAGGTGTCGTCGGCAAATGGCAATGCGCACGCATCCGCTTGCTGAATCGTAATGCGTGGATCGGTATTCCGCTGATTGGCCGCCTCCACGAAGACCGGCGAATAGTCGATGGCGGTGATCTGGCCGAGATCAGCGAACTTGGTCAGCGCGAAAGTCAGACTGCCGGTGCCGCAGCCGACATCTAGAATATTTTCGCCGTCGGCGAGCCCCGCGAAGTCTATGAACACTGGCGCGAGCTTTTTGCTCCAGCGGCCCATAAGTTGCTCATAGCCGGACGCATCGTGGACGTTGAAGCTTGAGGTCATCGAAGCCTCCATGTTCTCCGACGCATGCTAGACACGGGAGAGGATTGTTGCCAGGCGGCCGGATCAAAACATTGTTCCAGCTAGAGGCTGGTCAGCCCGCACTCGGCGGCGAGCCGGACGAGCTGGGCGTCCGTTCGCATGCCGGTCTTGGTCTTGATCAGATAATGATAGTTCTGAACGGTCTTGATGCTGATGTTGAGATTTGCGGCGATCTGCTCCGTGGTTGAGCCGCCGGCCAGCTGCCGGAGGATCTCGATTTCGCGTTCGCCCAATTGGTCGAGGATCGATCCGGACGGGCTCAGGCTTTCGAACGCCAGGACCTGGGCGACGTCATCGCTCATTGCGTGTTCGCCGCGCGCGACCGAACGGATCGCCTGCACCAGCACGGCCGGTTCGGTGCTCTTGGTGACGTAGCCGCTGGCGCCGGCGTTGAACGCGCCCTTCACCAGCACCGCTTCGCTGTGCATGCTGAACACCAGAATGCGCGCGCGCGGGCTGCGCGAGCGGATGTTGCGGATCGCCTCGAGGCCGCTTGGTCCCGGCATCGATATGTCCATCACCACGACATCCGGGGCATAGGTTTTGAAGGCCCCATAGGCGCTCGCGGCGTTGTCCGCTTCCGCGACCACGCGAAAGTCGCTCTGATTTTCCAGCACGCGCCGGTAGCCTTGCCGGACGATCGGGTGGTCGTCGACCAGCAGGATCGAGATGCCGTCCGCCTGCACAGCCGTCATGCCAGCACCAGCGTCACGCGGCGAGCGGGATCGTCGCGGCGACGCTGAGACCATGCGTTGCCGGCGCGATTGAGAGCGAGCCGCCAACCGCGGCGACCCGCTCGCGGAGTCCAGCGAGGCCGAAGCCGGCAGACTTTGCCACCTGCGTGGCATCGCCGCCGCCGTCATCCTCGACGCAGATCAGAAGCGCATTTTCCGCGCCCGCGCGTCGTTCGATCCGCAGCTCGAATCTCGCGCGCGGCGCTGTGGCGCAACGAGTTGGTCAGGCATTCCTGAGCAACGCGGTAGGCTGTGGTGGCGATGGTGCCGCGCACATCAGCAAGATCGCCCTGCAGGTCGAGCCGTATCGTCGGCTGCGTCGCGGTCTGCGAGCGCCAGCTGTCGACCAAACTGATGAGGCTCGCCTCAAGTCCGAGTTCCTGAGCGAGCGGATGGCGCAAGCGGTTCAGGGTGCCGCGCAAGCAGGCCATGATCCGCAGCGTGGCTTGCGAAATCATCCGCGCATCCTGCGCCACAGAGCTCCGGTCCTGATCCTTGGCCGCGGCCGCTTCGATCGTGTTGGCGAAGGCGAGGATCGCCGACAGGTTCTGTCCGAACTCATCATGCAATTCGCGGGCAAGGGTTCGCCGCTCGTCGTCGCGAATTTCAAGAAGACGCCTGGGTCAGGACGGCCCGTTCTCCCATGGCCTGCGCCAGGCGGTCTCCGAGATCGCTGACGGCCTGCCCGATCATGGCGAGCTCCATCGAGCGGAAGCGCGGGAGCGATGTTCGGTATCGGCCGTGCGCCATGCCCTGCAGGGCGGCAACAATCGATCTCGCCGGTGCCAGGGTGTGCGCAATTGTGAGCGACGCAAGCAGCGCGATGGCCAGCGCCATCAGCAAGGCGACGCCGAGACTATCGAGAACCTGCCCCCAGGCGAGCCGGATCGCAGCGTCCGGATCTGGCCAGCGCCAAGACCGTGCCGGCGGTCGTCGTGCGGGCGGTGATGGGGCGGGCCACGGCGGCGTGACTGCCAAGGAACGTTTGCATCGCGGCGGCGAACCATTGCGGCGGAGCTCGTCCGGTCCCCACGTTCTGGCCGCAGAGTGGCTTCTCGAAGTCGCTGCTCGGCTCAAACTGGACGCAAACTCCCGGCGAAATGAGCTTCATCGTTTCGGTGTTGCGCCATTCCGGTACGGGCAGGAGGTGTTCGGCCATTCGGCTGCTGCGCAACAACAACTCGTGCCAGAAGAGCCCCTCCAGGCGTTGCGAGACACGTTCGGCGGATGCGGCTGTTGCGCGATCGACGCTGCGATAGGCGTCGATGGTTGCCCAGACTGTCGCCGCGCCGAAACATAAGACGACGACGACCAGCAAACGGGCGACAAGCTGAAGCACGAGGCGCATGCGATCACCCCCGCGATGAGCGGATGAGGTTAACAACACCGCCATTCGTTGCCAATTGCAAGATGGCGGCCGGCGTAGATCGGGAAAATTTCCCGATAGACCACGGGCATATCTCTGCGGCCCGAGGCCGGAGGCTCTGATCTAATCAAACACCGTCCGGCTGGATTGCTTCGTCGTCGGAGCTCGCAATGGGCCGGCCACTTCGGGCTCGTCGGTTAGGACTCGTCATTGCGAGGAGCGAAGCGACGAAGCAATCCAGAGCGGCGGCCCGACAGGCGCGCCTCGAACGAGCCTGCCGTCTATGGAGATGGAGCAGCATGAGTTCTGTCAGTCACGTGCGAGGCCGCTTTGCCCGCTCAGGAGCCCCCGGAACGAAGCGCCCTGCTGCTGTGGATGGTCTTCACCGGCCTTTCCATATTCGCCGTCGTCGTGCTGTGGCGATACGGCCTGCTCCACCTGATGGTGGTCTCGGATCGCACCTACATCTCGAGCCTGATTGCCGTCCTCTACGTCATCACCTGCGCTCACTGCTTCTGGCGGACGCGGGCGATCGCCCGTGAAGCCGAGGTCGCAAGGCGCGACCGTGCGATCTTGTCCGCTCCGCACGGCGCCGGGGCGCTCGAGGCTGATGCGCGCATGCTGCCGCCCGGACTCGTGACGGATCACATCCGCAGCCTGGTGGCGAAGGCCAAGGCGCAGGCCGCCGGCCGCATCGACCAGACCTTGTTGTTGCGCTCGCTCGCCGATCGGCTGCGCGGTTCCAACGGGTTCGGCGCATTCCTGTCCGACACGCTGATGAAGCTCGGCCTCCTTGGCACCATCATCGGCTTCATCATCATGCTGGCGCCGATCGCCACGCTCGACGCGGCCGACAAGGTCGCCATGAGATCGTCGATGGGGTTGATGAGCGACGGCATGGCCGTCGCCATGTACACGACGCTGGCAGGCCTGATCGGCTCCATCCTGGTGCGGATCCAATACTACATGCTGGATGCCGCGACCCAGCGGGTGTTTTCCGACACCGTCATGTTGACCGAAACGCACGTCATTCCGGT
This sequence comes from uncultured Alphaproteobacteria bacterium, assembly GCA_963760435.1. GTDB lineage: Bacteria > Pseudomonadota > Alphaproteobacteria > Rhizobiales > Xanthobacteraceae > JAFAXD01. The sequence continues at coordinate 59,891 of CAVXDE010000048.1, read as the reverse complement.
CTTGGAACGCCAGCATGATGGATGAGTTCGGTCTCTATCCGCGCGAGGAGGCCTTCGATCCGCTCGGCGTGATGTTGTTCAAAGCCTTGCAGGTCATTGCCTTCCTGTTCTTCATTGCGCTGCTCGCGGTGTCGCCGGATTCAAAGGACGGCAAGATCGACTCCAAGGCCGAATTCCTGATCACCATGGACTGGCCGGACAATCATCCGGACGACATCGATCTGTTCGTACAGGATCCTGCCGGCAACATCGCCTGGTATCGCCATCGCGAAGCCGGCTTTCTCACGCTCGACCGCGACGATCGCGGCGGCGCGAACGATTTCGTCCTCGTCAACGGCAAGAAGATCCCGTCGCCCATTCGGGAAGAGATCGTCACGGTGCGCGGCATCGTGCCCGGCGAATATACGGTCAACGTCTCGCATTTTCAGGCGACGACCGGCGAGCCTGTGTCGGTGAACATCAAGGTCCAGAAACTCAATCCGACCGCGCAGGTGATCTTCGACAACAAATTGACGCTCGATCACACCGGCGAGGAAAAGACCGCCGTGCGCTTCTGGCTCAACCCCGAGGGCAAGGTGATCGACGTGCAGCAGCGGCAGAAATCGCTGCTGGAGACGTTCCGTAGCGCGAATAGGAACGGCGCCGATATGGATCCGAAAACAGGTGTCAGGATGCCGCGCCGTGAATAGCCTGCAAACGGTGGTCCTGACTCTGTCCGTCAGCTACGCGCTGATCGGTGCGCTGTTGCTGATCGTCCTGATCTATGCGCGCCTGCCCTGGCCGGCCAAGGCGGTTGTCATCGTGGTGACGAGCGCGTTCTACATCGCAAGCTTCATCGGCACGCGCGGATTGCTGGGCTGGGCCAGCGTTGACCGGCTGCCGGCCACCTTCAAGCTGCTGCAGGCGCGCATCGTCGAGCCGCATTCGGTTGAAGGCGATCCAGGCTCGATCTACCTGTGGGTCGAGGCGCTCGACGATGGCAATCGGCCGAGCGGCATCCCGAGGGCCTACCGCATCCCCTACAGCGACGCGCTCGCCGAAAGGACCGACAAGGCGAAGAGCGAAATCGCCGCCGGGCGTCCCCAGGGCGGCCGCGCCGCCGATTTTGGCACCGGCGAAGGCGGCCTCATCGAAGCCGTCAGAGCGTACATCACGCCGAATGTCGTGATCGACACGTCCGGCGGCGATCCCTCGACGGGAGGAGGATTGATGGCGGCGCCCAGCGCCGGCGACGGCGTGGTGTTTACGCCGCTCCTGCCACCGCGCATGCCGCCCAAGGACCAGCAATAGAAACATCGGGTTTCCGGCCGCACGCGCACGCCGCGGGACCAGAGCGCTCTTGGCCTTCGCCGACGAATGATCATGAAGCGAAGCGGCGCAGATTGCTTGCAGGTATGATTTTCTGCCACACTTTGAGGCAACCGTCCAACCGGCATGTCCCAAGGGTCAGCAATGAAATTCGCTGTGCTCGTTTCGGTCGTCGTCACACTGATCGGCGCCAAGTTGATGACGGCGCCCGCTGCCTTCGCCGCGGACACCGCCAAAGTCGATCTCACCAAATGGACCGCGCCCGATATCGCCTCGGTCGGCGATGACCCGTTCGGCAAGCTCGTCAAGTACGGCCACGCTCTGATCAGCGACACCGCAAACCAGATCGGCCCCACGGCGGCGGATCCGGCCAAGCGGTTCACCGGCAACAATCTCAACTGCCAGAGCTGCCACCTGGACGCGGGCACGCGGCCCTACGCCATGCCGCTCACCGGCATCTGGGGCCAGTTCCCCCAGTATCGCGGGCGCGAGGGCGCGGTCGACACGCTCGAAGTCCGCATCAACGGCTGCATGGAGCGCAGCATGAACGGCCGCGCTCTGGCCGTCCGACAGCCGCGAAATGGTTGCCATGCTGGCCTATATGCGCTGGCTGTCAGGCGGGATTCCCGCGGGCGCCACGCTGATCGGCGCCGGCACCATGCGCATCAAGGAGCCGCCGCGGGCGGCCGACCCGGCCCGCGGCGCACAGGTCTACGCGGATACGTGTGCGGCCTGCCACGGCGCGGACGGGTCTGGCCAGCGCGCCGCGAGCGGGGCCGGCTATCAGATCCCGCCGCTGTGGGGGCCGGACAGCTTCAACGACGGCGCCGGCATGACCCGCGTGCTCACCGCCGCGGCCTACGCCAGGCACAACATGCCCTTCGGCACGACGTTCGATGCGCCGGTGCTGAGCGACGACGACGCCTACGACGTCGCCGGCTACATCACCAGCCAGGACCGGCCGCACAAGGCCAATCTCGAGAACGACTTTCCGATCCGGTTGGAAAAGCCGGTCGATACACCCTATGGCCCCTATGCCGACGGCTTCAGCTCGGCCCAGCACAAGCTGGGCCCGTTCGCGCCGATCCGCGCCAAGGTGCAGGAACTCGCCAAAGCAACAACAACTCGCAAGGCGGGCGGGCCGGACAATGGGTCGTTTGAAGCCGAGGCCGTGAAGTAGACGCCGCTATTGTCCAACGCGGGATCATGATCCGGACGGGAATATCCGCGCCACGTGGAAGGCCTTCGATGTCACCAGCCATTTTCCGTCGACGCGGTGGAAAATAAGATGATCGACAAATCCGGTCTGCCCGATCCGCACGCGGACTTTGGCGATCGCCAGATCGGGCACCGTCTGTTCGATGCTGATGATCTCCTGCTCGCGCGGTGATTTCATCGCTGCCGGCGACGGCCGGTTGCGCATCACGTCACGAAACTCCGCCGCCGACCACGCCGCGAGCTGTCCCTCGCGCAGGCCGTGGATCAGGCAAGCATCATGGAAGACCTCGGGGAATTTGTTATCGTCCGCGTCATACATCAAATCGAAATAGCCGTTGATCGCCGACGCGATGGTGTGGATCTGGTCCATGCCAAGTCTCCGTTATGGGGCAGTGCGCAGCGGCGATATGGCCCACGTGGCGGCTGGGTGCTAGCACCGGGCTGTCATTGCTTGGATGACCCGGAGGCATCGACGATGGACGATATCGACAGTCAACTCGTCGGCGGGCTCACGGTCCTCGCGGCCATTGCCGACGCCAAGAGCTTCGGCCGCGCCGCCGCACGGCTGGGCATGACGCAATCCGGCGTCAGCAAGGCGATCGCCAAGCTCGAGGCGCGCCTGGGCACCAGGCTGGTGCACCGCACCAGCCGCGCGGTCGAGCTCACCGATGAGGGCCACGCGCTGCACGAACGGGTCGCCGGTCATCTCGCGGGATCAGCGAGGCTGCGGCGGAGGCCACGAAATCGCGCGACGCGGTGCACGGCCGATTGCGGGTCAACGTCGACCCGCTGTTCTCGCGCATGGTCCTGGCCCCCAAGCTCGCCGCGTTCCTGCTGCAGCACCCGGGACTGGAGCTGCGCATCGAAACCCGCGACCGGATCGGGGATCTGGTCAGCGATGGGTTCGACCTCGCAGTCCGCTTTGGCGAACCGGCACCATCAGCGCTGATCGCGCGGCGCCTGTTCGATGCACGGATTCTGACGGTTGCGGCGCCGGCCTACATCGAGCGGCACGGGCGGCCGGCCCAGCCGCAAGATCTGGCGAGCGATGCGCATCAATGTATCCTCGCCATCGACCCTGCGACCGGGCGCCCATTCGATTGGGAGTTCCGGCGCGGCAGCCAATGCGTTGGCGTCAGCGTCAACGGCCGGCTGACCGTCACCGATTCCGGAACCAAACTCGGCGCATGCCTCGCCGGGTTCGGTATTGCGCAGGTGATCGATCTCGGTCTCGCGCATCACGTCAAGCACGGCGATCTGATCACACTGTTCCCGGACTGGTCGGACGAACGCTTCCCGCTCTACGTCTATTATGTGTCGCGCAATCACGTGCCGGCGAAGGTGCGGACATTCATCGATTTTATCGTCGCCTCGCTCGGCAGCGAGACCGCAGCGAGGTCAGCGCGCAAGCCGCGGACGAGCGTCGCGGCCTAGCGCACGCTCGCTCGCGATCCAGCGCGAGCGGGATCGTCTGTAGCGCCATATTCGCTCTGGCGTGGCCAGCGACCTACCAGCAGATACCGTGAGGTTGATTCAATCCGCCCCACCCACGTCGTTTGTGATCTGATCGTCATCATTCTGTGTGAGCAACATCACTGCGCCGCGTCTCGCCAGGATTTATCTATCTGTAGCGACAGTCTGTCTGATCTAGAGAAGCGCGCGTGTCAGGCGCAACCCGCTACCTCAGTTATCGTTCAGATATGCGAGGGGGATCATGACCATATCCGTAAAAGCTTACGCCAACGCGGACGATGTTCTGATTGCTTGGCAGCCGGATAGCTGGTCCACCAATTGGGTCGGATTCCAGCTTGAGCGGCGCAACGACACGACGCAGCAAGTGACCATCATTGCCAACCGCATTCCACCGCAGCCCGGACAAGGGCCGGTGCAGCCGACCGGCGTCTCGTCCGCAGCCTCGCCAATCCGCCGATGCATCTGGACCGACCACGGCGCGGTCGCAACCGACAGCGTCTCCTACCGCGTCACGGCGATGAAAGCGGCCGGCAAAGGCGCCTTCACACCGGATGCGCCGTCCGCATCGGCCTGGACGGCACCCGTTGTTGCTGCGGGGGATGCCGGCGGGGGATTGGAGGCCTATTTCAATCGCGGGACACTCATGTCCCAGATCGTCAGCCGGTTCGTCAACGGCGACGTCTCTGACAAATCGCTGCACGACTTTCTGAACAACCTCAAGACTCCGGGGTTTCAGGCCCGCCTCTATCTGGCAGGTGATGCGCTGCATGAAATTCTCCGTTTCCTGCACGACGCGGATCGCCGCGGCAGTTCCATCCACGCGGCAATCTACGAAATGAACGACCGGGAGCTCGTGGAGGCGCTCAAACCCTTCGGCGGCCGCGGCCATGTGCTTCTGGGCAATGGCAGTGCGACCGAGCCCTGGGTCGCGCAGGAGCTTGCCGCGGCCAAACTCGAGGTAAAGCATCGTGATTTGTCGCATCACGGCCGATCGTCGCCAAGCGTGCACAACAAGTTCGTCGTCGAAAGCGATGCATCGGGCAGGAACGCCGGCCGCGTGCTGACGGGAAGCACGAACTGGACGACGACCGGCCTGTGCACGCAATTGAACAACGTGCTGATCGTCGAGGACGCGCAGATTGCCGGCCGCTATCTGGACCAATGGGGCAAGCTCGTTGCAGCGGGCGATGACATGCCGGCGAGCTTGAAGGCGACAAACTCCAAACCAACCGACCACAACAATATTTCGCTCTACTTTGCGGCGACCAACGGCGAGGCTGAATTCAAACCGGTCCTCGATCTCATCGCCGGCGCGCAGCAGGGCGTCTTGTTCCTCATGTTCATGCCGGGCCAATCACCGTTGTTGGAAGCCCTGCTCGATCGCGTGCAGCAAAACAATATCTATGTTCGCGGCGTCGTCTCCACCGTAACGGCGTCAAAAACCGGCGATATCGGCACCGTGGGTGGGCAAGTCGTCAAGTCGGGTGCCCCGGCACAGGCGTTTCACGACGACGTCGAGCTTCCGGCCGGCGTCAGCGACGAAGATCGACCGTCCTGGGCGGAGACCGAATTCAACGTCAAGGAGATACATGCCGCCCATTTGATGGCGATCGTGCACTCGAAAGTGATCGTGGTCGATCCATTTTCCAACAATTGCGCCGTGATCACCGGCTCGCACAATTTCTCGGATTCCGCGTCCGGGAAAAACGACGAGAACCTCGTGATCGTGCGCGGGAACACCCAGTTGGCACAAGCCTATGCGCTGCATATCAACGGGGTCTACGACCACTATTCCTGGCGCGCCTATCTGGCGAACGGTGGCGATCCCGATCAGATCTACAAGCCGCTCGACGGCTGGAAGCCCGGCGGCTCGCGCGCCCAGGAACTCGCTTTCTGGATGAACACGCCAATTCCCGCCCAGAACACACAGCGAGGAGCGTCGTCCGGCTCACCGCAGCCGAGCGCCAAACACCCTGCTCAACCCAAGACCCGCACAGGAACCAAGAGTTCCCCGGCTGGCCGAACTTCGAAAAAACCGGCACGGGCCGCTGCTCGGACAAAAGCTGCTGTCCGGAAGGAAACGAAACCGGGGCGGCCCCGTCCAACAACGGCCAAGCACAAATCTTCGCGGAAATAGCGCGGCGCGTTTGCCACAGGACCGCCGGAAAGTGCCCGCAATCACCCTCGCGGCATCTTCCGCATCACCCTGATTTTTGATCCAGGCCTCATTCGAGTTGTTCTAACTCCAGCCATGCATCCGGGCGCGGATCAGCAATTCCTCCGGCTAGGTTGACCCGCCTCAAGCCCGCGTGTTAGCGCCCACGTACATCGCGTCCACCGCGGACAATCAGCGATCTGCGGCTGCCCGGTGCGGGTCTTCTTCCTCCTCGAACGGTTTTGGTCAGCGGTCGCGCCCTGAAGCGCTTCCGTTCAATTCACTGGTATTTTGTTGATGAACGACATGAGTTCCACGCCGGGCAGCGCCTCGGCCACCGCGCACCGCGCGTTCCCGGCGTTCCGCTATCGCGGCTTTCAGATCCAGTTCACGACCTACGTGCTGGCGATGATGGCCGACAATATCGAGCACGTGATCAGCTATTGGATGCTCTACCAGAAGTTCCACTCGCCGGCGCTGGCCGGGTTTGCGGTGCTGTCGCACTGGCTGCCGTTCCTGATGTTCTCGGTCGCCGCCGGCGCGCTGGCGGACCGGTTCGACCCGCGCCGCCTCATTCAATGCGGCATGGGGCTGTTCATCCTGGCCTCGCTCGGCTGGGGGTATTTCTTCGTCACCGGCACCCTTGCAGGTGTGGCACGCGATGGTGCTGCTGGTGATCCATGGCTGCGCCGGCGTGCTGTGGCAGACGCCGAACCAGCTCCTGCTCTATGACATCGTCGGCCCGGCCGACCTCATGAGCGCGGTGCGGCTCAATGCAACGGCGCGCTATGTCGGCGTGCTGGTCGGCCCGGCCATGGGCGGCGTCATCATGCTCGCGCTCGGCCCCGCGCACGGCATCCTGCTCAACACGGTGTTCTACCTGCCGCTGGTGCTGTGGCTCATCAAGGCGCCCTACGGGCCGCGCTTCCGCAAGGACGCGCCCCGGCCGCACCGCGCCGTGCGCGGCTTTGCCGACATCGTCCACACCATCCGCGATATCGCCGAGCATCCGGTCATCATCTCGATGACCTTGCTGGCGGGACTCTCATCATTTTTCGTCGGCAATGCCTACAGCGCACAGATGCCCGGCTTCGCCCAGGACCTCGGGCACGGCGATCCCGGCGTCTCCTACAGCATGCTGCTGGCCGCCGACGCGGCCGGCGCGATGCTCGCCGGTTTCGCGCTGGAAGGGCGCGGCTGGCTACCACCCAATCCGCGCACGGCGATCATCCTGGCGATGCTCTGGTGCGGCGCGCTCACCGCCTTCGCGTTCGCGCCGAGCTACCCGGTCGCGCTGGCGTTCCTGTTCGCGGCGGGCTTCTGCGAGCTCTCCTTCAACGCCATGGCGCAGACACTCGTGCAGGTGCACGCGCCGGCGACCATGCGCGGCCGCGTCATCGGCTTGTTCAATATGGCGAGCCTGGGTTTGCGCGCCTTCAGCGGGGTCTCGGTCGGGCTCGTCGGCAGCCTGATCGGCGTGCATTGGTCCCTGGCGCTCTCCGCGCTGGTGATGCTCGCCGTCGCGTCGGCCCTGCTGGCACTGCCGTAGAAGAAGCCTGCGGTCATGACGTAGTATGGAGGTACCTGCCCCGGCGCTCATGCTGCGCTCAAGGAGAACCCCATGCGACGCCTCTGCACCGCAACGCTTGTATTCGTCCTCAGCGCCGCCGTGCCCGCGGCGCATGCGGAGCCCCTGGTCACCAAGGGGGTCGGCCTGTCGAACTGCGGCAAGCTCGTCAACGACATGAAGCCGAGCGAGGGGCTCAACAACCTGCCCAACGCCCTGTTGTTCTATTGGATCCAGGGCTACTTGAGCGCAGCCAACATCTATTTGCTCAACGAATACACCAACTACATCAATCTCGACACCGCGACCGACACGAAGATGATCAAGCTGGTGTACGACTTCTGCAAGGCCAATCCGGATAAGACGCCGATCAGCGCCGTCGACCAGTTCATCCGCGATGCCAAGAAGATCGACGTGAAGGAATCAGAGGTGTTCGACCCGTGGGAGCAGTGATAACTGCCGCGTTGGCGGATCTATCGCGTTTACCTCTCCCCGCTTGCGGGGAGAGGTCAAGACGGCGATGCTGTGCGTTTATCCGGTCCGCTGATTGTTTGGGTGCGAGCGCACGCGCGGCTCCTCCTCAAGCGTACGCAGCGGCCGTTGCTGATCGGGCCGCGACGGATTGGAATGCGCCCGATAGGCGTCGCGGAAGAACGTGTACCAGTACCAGATCAGCGCGATCGGAACGCCGACATCATAAAGGGCGTCGATCCCCGGGATCGGCTCGATCGGAATCGCCACCGCCCCCGCCGCCACCGTCGCTCCCAACCGATAGCTGAGCGCAGTGAGCAGGCGCTTGAGCGGATTCGTGTCGGGCAGCCTCGAGACCACGACCAGCAGCACGATCAGCAGCGCGGTCATCGCCACGACGAAGATGAGCAGGTCGCGAATAATTTCGGCGACGGACGAGAGCACGGTGGCCTCCTGGTAGCGGCCCAGCACTGAATCTAAGCATCGGCCCGGTGCTCGCCAGCGCCAGGTCGCAAAAATTGGTGCGGCTCAAATGGTGGGGGCCGGCACGGCTAATTCCGCCACCTCGGCCAGCGCCGCTTCGACCACGCGCCGCTCCTCTGCGCCGAGCGGCAGCTGCGGCGGCAGCGGCGCGCCCACCGGGTAGCCTTGCGCTTCGAGCCCGGCTTTGATGCAGGCGGCGAGGTTGAAGCGCGCAAAGATCTCGTTGACCTGCCACAACCGCCGCTGCAGCGCCATCGCCTCGCCCCACGTCCCGGCGCGACAGAGTTCATAGAGCCGCACGCTCTGGCGCGGGATCAGGCAGGCGGGTCCAGCCATCCAGCCGACCCCGCCGATCAGCATGACGCAGGCCGGGATGTGCGCGGATGCAGAGAACACCGCGAGCCGGCCCTCACAGCGGTTGATGATCGACAGCAGCCGCCCGGTGTTGGTCGAGGCATCCTTGATGTAGCGGATGCGCGCATGCGTGCTGAGCCGTTCGATCACGTCGAGCGAGAGGTCGCTGCGTTGAAACTGCGGATTGGTGTAGAGCACGACGGGCACCGAAACGGCGTCCGCGATGGCCCGGAAGTAGCTCTCGACCTGCGCGTCGCGCAGCGGAAAGTAGGATTCCAGGATCGCCAGAATGCCGTCAGCGCCGAGCCGTTCCCAGGTCACGGCCTGTTTGATCGCGTCAGCGGTCGCGGTTGCGGCAACCCCGGCGATCACCGGCACGCGCCCGGCGGCGGCCTCGATCGTGGTGCGCACAACGGCGGTTTTCTGTTCGTGATTGAGGTAGGCAAACTCGCCTGTCGAGCCCAGCGGGGTCAGGCCATGCACGCCTGCAGCGATCAGGTCGTTGACCAAGCTGGTCAGCACATCGGTGAGCACGCGGCCGTCCTGATCAACAGGCGACACCAGGTAAGGGAAGACACCGTGGAAGGTCATGTCGGTCCAGCGCTGTGGCTGAAGCAGTATGCACGTGTCCCGGGCGCAGCGCAGCACGAAGTGATGCGCTGCAGACCCGGGACCGCCAAGAACGATAATGCTTTTGGCTGTCCCGGATCAGCAGTGCACCACTTCGCAAGAGCTACGTGCTGCACCGCATCCGGGACACGTACCTGATTACGTCTCCTTGAACCCAAATATGCGCGACGGATTGCGCCACAGAATGCGCTCGCGATCGGCCGCATCCGGAACCCAGCGGGCCAACGCCGCAAGTTGCGGCCCGTAGTCCAGGCGCGCGGGCGCGCGCAGGAACGGCCAGTCCGAGCCCCAGACGCAGCGATCGATACCGAAGACGCGCAACAGCTCTCCGGCGAACGGATCAAGGTCCCGGTAAGTCGGCCGCTCCGCCGACATGCGGAAGCCGGCCGAGAGCTTCACCACGGCGTCGTGGCGCCCAAGCTCGAGCAGTGCCTGGAAGCCGGGCTGCTGAACGCCATGCGCCAGTTCCGGCCGACCGAAATGATCGACCACGATGGTCAGGCGTGACGCGAGCAGGATCGGCAAAGCGGCGACGATCGTCTCGCCCTCGTAATGGACCTGCACCAGCCAGCCGACGTCGCGCGCGATCGCCAGCGCCCGTTCGCCGGCCTTGCCGTACAACGACGGACTCTTCTCAAAATTCAGATTGAACCTGATCCCGACGACACCGCCATCGACCAACGTCTTGATATCGTGATCAGTCGCCTGCGGCGACAGCAGCGAAACTCCCTTGAACCGGCCGGGGTGCTCGGCCATGGCCGCAAGCATGTAGCGGTTGTCGAGCCCGTAACCGCCGAGCGGATTGACCAGCAAGGCGTGGCTCATGCCATGCGCATCGAGAACCGCGACGTAATCCTCGACGGTTCCGTGCTCGTTGGGCGCGATGTCGAACCCGCGGCTGTCGGGGGGCGGAAACCGCTTCAGGTCGAAGACATGGGCGTGGCAATCAACGGCGGGCATCAGCGGCACTCATGCAGGAGGAAAGGCGGCGCGTTTCGTACAGCGGAACGTTGAAATTTCGCAAGTTGGCGCACGCCGCACAAGATTGATCGAACGGTGCCGGCCTTCTATTTTCCGGCACCGAAATATCAAGGCCGGACCGACATGGATGCGCTCGAGCGGTTGCAGATCATTCGCGAGATCGAGGAGCTTTCGATCGACTACTGGCATGACGTCGATACGAACTGGGGCAAGAACGCGCACGACTATTATACCGAGGATGGAAGCTACACGACGAGCCTGAAGACCCGCACCGGCCGCGCCGCTATCAAGGAATTCTATGAATCACGTGAGAGCCGCGGCGACCGCGTCGCCCGCCATCTCATCAGTAACCACAAGATCACCATTCACAACCGCAACCATGTGACGGCGGTGTGGATCCTCAGCCTGTTCGCCGCTGACGGGCAGCCGGTCCTGCCGTCGAAGCCGGCGATCATGATGGCGGATGTCCATGACTACATCTTGCGCGGGCCCGACGGGCGCTGGCGCTACAAATCGCGCATCATCAAACCGTTGTTCCGCGACGACACGCCGACGACGGGTTGATGATGTTCGTCGACCCAAGAACGGCGACCAAGCTCAACCGCGCGATCTTCAATGCGATCGTTGCGCCGCGCCCGATCGGCTGGATCAGCAGCCAAAGCCCGGAGGGCCACGTCAACCTCGCGCCCTTCTCGCATTTCAACATCGTCTCGACCGCGCCGCCGGTGATTTTGTTTTCCTGCAACACGCCCGGCGATCGCGCCGAGAAGGATACGCTCGCCAACGTGCGCGCGACCGGCGAGTTCGTGTTCAACCTCGCGACCTTCGATTTGCGCGAGGCGGTCAACGCCAGCTCGACCCCGGCGCCGCCGGACGTGGACGAGTTCCTGATCGCCAAGCTGGAGAAGGCCGCGTGCGTCAACGTGAAACCGCCGCGTGTCGCCGCCTCGCCCGCCAATCTTGAATGCCGGCTGTTGCGGATCGTTGAGATCGCGCCGGAGCAGCCGGGCGACACCAGCAGCAACGTCGTGTTCGGTCGCGTGATCGGGTTGCACATTCGCGATGAATATCTCACCGCGACCGGGCGCTTCGACACCATCAAGGCGCAACCGTTGACGCGACTTGGCGGAATTCAATATGCGCCGCCCGGCGAGATATTCGAAATGCCGGCGCCATTCCGGCGCGTCGGCGAGTAATATCCTGTGGGGACTGCCATGCTCGACAAGGTCAGCCATCTCAAACGCGACGCCGATCTCGTATTGTTGAATGAGGACGGTCCGCACACGCGCCATTGCGTCGTTGCGCAGAACTTTGCGATCGACTGGTTCCAGGCCGACGCCGGGTCAACACTCGGCTTTGCGAGCGGCGAAGAAACCATGGTCCTCATGTTCGACGCCGCCGGCGACATCTCCGGTTCCGGTCGCGGTGCGAACGCGCCGCGGCGCAGCGTCAGTGTGGTGCCGGCGGGGAGCTATGAGCTCAAGCTGCGCGAGAGCGGTTGTGGCTGCATCCTCTCGACCAACCGCAAGGACCCGCAGCCCGCGCGCAACGCCGCATCCTACCAGACGCCAGATCCGCGTGTCGCGCCGGTCGGCCCCGCCTGGCTGCGCGCCAATGGTGCGGTTGAGATTCGCGTCTTCGAGATCGACACGTTCAAGGCACCCGCCGACAACCCGCGCCTGAAGATGCTGCAGAGCGCGACCATGAGCATCAACTGGGTCGACTACGACGGCCCGCGCGATCGCAAGACGCTGAGCCCGCACGCGCATGCGGATTTCGAACAGGCCTCGCTCGCCGTCGCGGGCGATTTTCTGCATCACCTGCGCGTGCCTTGGGGCAAGAATGCCGACGAATGGCGCGACGACGTGCACAAACTCGCCCCCTCGCCATCGGTCCTGGTGATCCCACCGGAGCTCATTCACACCACGGAAGGCGTGGGTCCGGGGCACCACTTGCTGATCGACATTTTCGCTCCGCCCCGCCGCGACTTCATCGCCAAGAACTGGCTGTTCAACGCAGCGGATTATCGCGACCCGCGCGAGGTGTCGTGATGTGCGTCATATTTCGAAGGCCGTGGATGCTTACCTCTCCCCGCTTGCGGGCTGCGGTCCGGATACGACTGCTCGCCGCCCTCATGTTGTTGTTTGCAGTCGCACCAGCCGCCGCGCAACCATGGCCGTCACGCACCGTGACGATCATCGTTCCGTTTCCCGCCGGCGGCAGCACTGACATCGTTGCACGGCTGATGGCGGAGCAGATGCGTGCGCAGTTCAACGGCGCGTTCGTGATCGAGAACAAGCCCGGCGCAACCGGCAATCTCGGCGTCGTCCAGGTCGCCAAATCGCCGCCGGACGGCTACACGCTCCTGTTCTCGACCTCCGCGCCGGTCGCGACCAATGTGCTGATCTTCAAGCATCCGCCAGTCGATCCGCTGAAAGAGCTCACGCCGATCGCCCTCGTGGCCGACGTCCCGCTGCTGGTCGCCGTCAATCCGAAGCTACCCATCCACAACATTGCGGAGTTGCTCGCCTACGACAAGGCAAACCCGGGCAAGCTCAACTTCGGCCATGCCGGCACCGGCGGCATGGGCCACATGGCGAGCGAGCTCCTCGCCAGCATGGAGGGCCGCACATTCAACTCGATCCCGTACCAGGGCTCGGCGCCAGTCACCAAGGATCTGATGGCCGGCATGGTCGACGTCGCCTTCGACTTTGCCCCGAGCTACATCCCGCAGGTCCAGGCTGGAACCATTCGCGCCATCGCGGTAACGACCGCGCAACGACTGCCTGACCTGCCGGATGTGCCGACGATCGCCGAGCAGGGAATCGCAAACTACGAAGCATCCTCGTTCGTCGCTTTGCTCGGACCGGCCGGTCTGCCACCGGACCTCGTGACCAAGCTCAACATGGTCGTCAATGACTGGCTGAAGACCGACGCGGCCAAGCAGGCCCTCGCGCAGCAAACAATGCGGCCGCTGGGCGGAACGCCGGAGATGCTGCGCAATCGAATTGAGAATGAGATCAACAAGTGGCGACCCGTGGTGGAACGCACGGGGATTGCGTTGGGAAACTGATCCGCGAAAATTACCGTTAATGGCTCGACGACCTAGCTTGCAACCGCCTCCATCACTTCCTTAGGCCGCCGTTTGATAGCAAGCAGATAAGCTGCCGCCGGCGCGTCGGGAAGCCTGCGCCCCTGCTCCCAATTCTTCAACGTCGGCAGCGGAATGCGAAACGTCGCGGCAAAGCGATGCTGCGACATGCGGAGCGAGCGCCGAATAGCCTTCACATCGGGAACCTCAACTGTTGTCACCCGCATCCCCCGCACCTTGCGGCCTTTGGCGTGATCGGTCGCCTGCTTCATGCTTTCGATCAGTTCTGCTGCAAACCTGCCCATCTGGCACCTCATCTCGATTTGCCTTTGAGAATAGCGGCGAGTCTGCGAACCTGCCGCTTCTCGTCCGGTGTGAGATCCTCCCGACGCGCCTTGGCATAGACCATCAGCAAATAGAGCGGACGCTGCGCGTCGTGATAATAATAGATCACGCGCGTGCCTCCGCGTTTGCCTGTGCCGCCGCGAGTCCAGCGGACCTTGCGCACGCCGCCGGTGTCGGGAATTACGTCGCCCGCTTGCGGATCTCCGGCAATGAAACTCACGAAAGCTTCGCGCTCGGCACCATCCCAAATCTCTTCTGCCTGATGGATGAAGAGTGGCGTCTCCGCCACGGTGATGAGCTTTCGGGACACCGGCGGACCTATACGCCATTGGCGCCCAGTAATCCACTGAAATCCGTTTTCATGCGCGCGAGGCAATGCCGGCAAAACGGCGATGCCAACCAGCAATTTCCGCTTCGCCCGCCCGCGCCTAGGCGAACAGAAATTAGGCAGCAATCGCGGGAAACAAGATGTACCCCGCAGGCAACAGCCGGGCGGAATTGTGAAAATAGCGGTCACGCCCGGTCTCGGATGCAAATTCAAAACGACTGTTGCCGCCGTGCACTAGTCCGGCGCGACCCCTCCGATTATCGTCACCGGCTACCGGCTATAGGCGCAATTTGGCGGGGTATGACCGTGTTTGCACTGAACAACAACCACCTTCCCCCAGCGCCGCCGATCCCTCGAGGTGCTGCGGGTTGCGGCGATGTCGCTGCTGCTGCTCGGGCTGTCGATCAGCGCCGGCGCCGCACAGGGCCAGTCCGGAGCGCGCACGCATGTGTTCCTGATGCGCGGGTTCGCCAACGTCTTTTCGCTGGGCATGGACCAGATGGGCGCCCGCTTGCAGCGGATGGGCATCAACGCCAGCGTCGAGAACTACATAGCTTGGGATGCGATCGTGAACGAAGCCGCGGCCGAGTACCGGAGCGGCCAGGTTCAGAACATCATCATCGTCGGCCACTCTTCCGGCGCCACCGCGGTGACGGCGGTCGCCGCGCGACTGGGCGAGATGGGCGTCCCGGTCAAGCTCGCCATTGCGCTTGATCCGACCACGCGCGCGTTTGCGGCCGGTCATGTCGAGCGCTACCTCAACTTTTACGCTCCGGGCGGAATGGGGACGCTGGTCGACAAGGGCCGGGATTTCACCGGTAACCTGCAGAATATTTCGCTCGGCGGGAACCCCGGCGTTGGGCACTTCAACATCGACAAGGACCCGGGGGTCCAGGACCGCGTGATCAAAGAGATCATGGCCGCGGCCCGCAGCCCGGCACCGCGGCCGTTCGCGCAGCCGACCACGGTCCAGGCGCATGCGAATCCCGCACGGGTGCGCGTCGGCACGGTTGAAACAGCCACGCACTAACAGGTATGCATAAGGCGCGCGCGGCGCCTTATTGTCTCCGGAATTCGGCCACTCTCTACGGGCAACAATGCCTGACGCGTTGGTGGGGTGGGCGCAGTTTCCGGACATCATGATCAAGCCAACACAGATCTGTCTGATCGCAGCGATTCTGTCGGGCGGGCTCGCGTGGGGCACGCCTGATCAGGCGGCCGCGGGCGATGCCGACACCGCGCTGAAACCGCGCGCCTATCTGTTCCGCGGCTTTGCCGGCATGATCTTCTCGCGCGGCACCGACGATCTCGCCGATCGCATCGAGAAGGCCGGATTCGAGGCGACGGTCAACGAGGCCGTCGTCTGTCCGCAGATCGCCAAGGACGCGATCGCCGAGTATCGCCTTAACCCGGCGCTGATCGTGCTGATCGGCCATTCCATGGGCGGCGCGTGCGCGATCAGTTTCGCCGAGATGCTCCAGGCCGAGCACATCCCGGTCAGCCTGCTCGTGACCACCGAGCCCAATCGCATCGCCCACAAAGTGCCGCTCAACGTCCAGCGCTACATCGACATCTACCAGTCGAACAGTCTGCTGGGCGGCTTCGACGCCGTGCCTGCGCCGGGCTTCCGTGGCCATGTCGCGACCTTCGATCTCGTCAAACACGACGAGATCTCGCACGTGAACATGGAGAAAAACGGCGAGATCCAAGATCAGGTGATGAACAAGATCCTCGAGCTCGCGGACACTCCGGCCAAGGTTGAAGGCCAATCCTTGCCGATCCACTATGTGGTTCCGGCCGATTCAGCAATCGACCTTTGGGACAGCGGCAGGCCGGTTACGGCGCGTTCCGGCAACTCATTGGAAACGCTCGCAGCTGCCTATCACGTTCCGCTCTGGGCGCTGACCCAGGCCAATCATTTGCCGGACGGAACACCGATCGCGATCGGCACGCAAATCGTCGTGCCGCGCCACCTCGCTCCCCGCGCGATCCAGACAAGCATGAAGATCTCGGGCAAGAAGCGCGCCGCCCAACGTTAACGTCACACACATGGACTTCGTCATTGCGAGCGAAGCGAAGCAATCCAGGCGCTGAGTCGCCGCTCTGGATTGCTTCGCTTCGCTCCTCGCAACGACGCCGCTAGCCGAACTTCAAGAACGGAATAAGCATCGGCACCCGGCGGCGGTAGGAGTCGTAGGCATCGGGACCAAGCTCGACGCGCAAAAAGCGCTCCTCGGAGCTTGCCTTGAGATAGATCCCGAAGATGACGAGCGCGGCGCCGATCACTCCGGTGACGGTCGCCTCTGCAACCGCCGTCGCCAGCAGCCCGACGATCAGGCCGGTGTAGATCGGATGGCGCACGATGCCGTACGGCCCGGTATCAACAATATGATGGCCTTCCTTGCGGGTGATCTCGCTCGACCATAGCCGCCCGAGATAG
The DNA here is from genome assembly GCA_963760435.1 of uncultured Alphaproteobacteria bacterium. Classification (GTDB taxonomy): domain Bacteria; phylum Pseudomonadota; class Alphaproteobacteria; order Rhizobiales; family Xanthobacteraceae; genus JAFAXD01. Next base: position 43,047 of record CAVXDE010000048.1, on the reverse strand, counting down.
ATGCGCCCCCACCAGGTGAAACAGAGGCCAGCGATCATGATGGCCGCGAGCACGTAGGCCACGCCGTAGCCGACGGGCCAGAGCTGCGGCTCGCCCAGCACTTGCGCGGTGATCGGGACCAGCAGGATGCCGCCGACGATCATGACGGCGCGGTAGGTCCAGGTATCCCGCGCGCCGATCCAGCTCTGGGTGCGGCCCGACCAGAACGAAGCCGCGACCCAGCTGCAGAGCCAGACAATCCAGATGATCTCCAGTATGGCGCTTGGACGTCCCATCATGATCCTGACGCTTCCTGCACTGGGCGGCGGAGCAACGCGTCGCGCAACTCGGCAAGCCCCCACCGCGATGCACTCGGAATTCCTTCGATCGCCTCCCGCAACGTGGGCTCGATCGGGCGCGGCGTATAGCCGAGCTCGCGCTGCGATTTTCCGCTCGACAGCGCCTTGGCCCGCACGGCGATGCGGATGGCTTCCACGGTGGCGGCCGGTGGCCGGCGGGTCACATGATCCGCCAGGAACTCCATGATCGCCGCCGTCATGTGGGCAAACCCGGCGGGGATTGGAACGTGAATCGCCTTGCGCCCGCGCACCGTTCTCACCAACTCAAGCAGCCGCTGCAGCGAGATCGGCTCGCCGCCAAGGATATAGCGCTCGCCCACCTGACCCCGCTCCATGACGAGGCGCAAGCCCGCCGCGACGTCGCGTACGTCCACCAGGTTCAACACGAAATCAAGATAGATCTGCATCCGCCGGCGGGCGAAATGCTGCAACATGACGGCGGGCGGCGTGAGATTTCCGTGATGTGGCCCGATCGGCATCGTCGGATTGGCGATGACCACGGGAAATCCGCTGCGGGCGGCGGCCAGCGCCGCCTGCTCGGCGCCCAGTTTCGAGCGCGTGTAAGTGCCGGCCATGTCGTGCTGCCCGACCTTGGCCTGTTCGGTGAGAATTTCGTCCGAGCTTGCCGGACCAAACAGGATCGACTCGGTCGAGCAGTGCAGGAATCGGCCAACGCCGCGGGCGCGCGCAGCGTCGATCACGATCTCGGTGCCGCGGCAATTGACGGCATGGAAGTCGTCCTTGCACGGCATCCACATGCCCGGCAGGCCGGCGAGGTGATAGACCTCGTCCACGTCATCGAGCGCATCACGAACGACCGCCGGATCGAGCACCGAGCCCTTGACGTATTGCGTCCCCGCCGGCGTCCACGCCGGCGGCCGGAGGTCGAGAATGCGCACGCGGCGATCTCGTGCGAGGAGTGCGACGAGATGTTGTCCGATGAAGCCGCTGCCGCCCGTGACGAGCGCCTGCCTCACGGATGTCGGCCCTGCAGCGCCGCCGGCCGGACGATCGGCACGAGATCCGGCCGCAGCCCAAGCGCAACGTACATCTTGGCGAAGACGAACATTGGGCTCATGAGCATGTGCAGCGGGTTATCGAGCAGCGCCGGCCAGCCACCTTCGAAGTATTTGTGGCCGAACACCTGCAGCGCCCAGCCAAACACGAAGAGGCCGATGGCGATGCTCCAGACCCAGGCCACACTCACGTGCGCCGCGATCAGGGCGGCCACCAGGAGCAGTGGAACCGCGGTGGCGGCGATCGCCAGCCCGATGGTCAGATCGAGCGCCATCCAAAACAGAAGCGCCGGTATGACCAGCACCGCGGCCGCGTTGGTGTGAAAGCCGAACACCGTGACCGGCAGCAGGCTGAAGGGAAGAAACGCCGCGACTGCCAGGATCGGATTGCCGATGAGATGCATCAGGCAATTGCGCTCGTCGCGGTGATACTCCGCGTATTCCAGAAGAAAGCGGCGGAAAATGTCGCCCATGTCGTGTCCCCCACCCCGATGTAAATCGGCATGACCCCGAACAACCACAACCATCCAGTTACGGCGCGCTGATGGCAGCGGCCGTCAGGATGGCTCTACCAGCGCTGAGGAGAAACCGGCGGCGACCCAAACGCGTGCACGCAACCGAGGCATCACGGACCTCCCAGATGGGAACCCCGCAACGCAGACCGCCATAGAAACGAGAAGCCCCCGCTCCAAGTCCCCACCACCCCCAGCGGATACAGCGCCACTTTGGCGTGGGCGTGCGCTTGAGTCAAACCTGACTGCATCCATGCCCCATGCGCAATCCAGCGTTCATGCTCGGAAAACGTGTGAATCTCGCGACATGGAAGCTTCACATTCCGCATAAATTTCTTATAAGTTTGCCGTCGAGCCCCACCTTAATCTCCGCTAACGAGAAATTTCCGAATTGGATCTGAGTGATAGTCGCACTTCCCTGAACACCGGTTCGGGCCTCGAGGTTTGATTTCCATGCCCAATCAATTTGTGAATCCGGCCTTGCGGCCGTCCGTGTATTTTTACCACATCCCGAAAACCGGCGGGATGAGCCTGCGGAGCTTTCTGGCTGACCAATATCCTGACGCAGATCGCTGCCCCGCGGAGGACTGGCGGGCGTTGGCCGAATACGACCAGCCAGCCCTTGCCGGCTTTCGATTGTTCTACGGGCATCTCTCGGCCAACCTGAAGGATTATCTTCCCGCAGGCGTCCGCACCGCCACGTTCCTGCGCAGTCCGGTCGGCCGGACCATATCGACGATCCGGCACCTGATGCGCGACCCGTCATTCCATCCCATGCATGAGCGGTTCAAAGGCCGCACGCTGCGGGAAGCGATCTACGACGATGAGCTGATGCTGGGGCTGCAGAACGCGCAGACCACGCTGCTCTCCTGCGACGTGCCGATCGAAGAGATGCTGGCGCAGGCGCGCCGGCAAATCGCCGAGAACCGGTTTGTCGAAATGGGCTCGCTGCGATGGCCCTCGAGTTTGCAGAAAGCCCTGCAGACCCTGGAGGGGTACGACTTCGTCGGTCTGATGGACCACTTCAAGGACTCGCTGTGGGCGATGTGCGCGCAGTTCGGCTTTGCGCCGCCCGAAGTCATGCCGGAGCTCAACCGCGCAACCGACGAGCACCTGCCGCGCGATCTTGATGAGAAGGATATTGCGCATGTCCGCAGTTTCCTGGCGGATGATATCAAGCTCTATGACACCATGCGGCGCAGAGCCTTCGCGCAAGCGGATCGCGCGAAGATCTTTTCCGAGATGTTCGAGAAGGGCATCCTGACCCAATCATCCGGGCCGCTGGACCTCGACCTCGGGCGTCCGTTCCTCGGCTCAGGCTGGTATCCGCCCGAACTGCACGGCGATCGCTGGGTGCGGTGGAGCGGGCCGCACAGCAAAGCGATGATCTACCTGCCGATCCGGCGCGACGTACGGCGCGCCGTGCGGGTCGAGTTTCTGAAGTCCAAGAAGGTCGAACAGGTCGACGTACTGGTTGAGGAGCAAAAAGTCCCCGCGCGCGTGCAGGAGAATGGCAGCATCTGCACCGTGGAGCTGGATCTGCCATCCGTGGATTCCGACTGCGCACCGCTGGTCAGCGCCGTGACGTTGGATTCCCGCCGCGTCACAAAGCAGGCTGACCGCAACGACAGCGACCTGCGAGCGCTCGGGCTGCTGCTCCTGAGCGTCAAGGTCGCGTAGTTCCGCCGTTACTGCCCGTCGCGGGCGCGTGCCAACACGTCACGGACGAAGTCATTCTTGCCATCCCGATAAGCCCCAATGTCTTCTCCGAACTGTCGCGCCAGCGTTTTCTTGAGATCCGCGTAGGCTGCGGCCGTGGCTGGGTGGCCGCGGAGGTGGTCGCGGAATCGCAAGTGATCGTCCCAGCGCGGATTGCCCGGCTCCATGACATGCACGTGATGCGTCCACGGACCGGGGACGCCTTTGCGAAAAAACAGTTCGTCGGGCAACCACGGCTCATATTCCGGGATGTATACATAGCCGCGTTGAACAAGCGGCTCGACTGCGCGTGACCGCGCTTCCGCCAAGCTGCGAATGCCAACGAGCAGATCGATGATGGGCTTTGCCGGCAACCCTGGGATAGCGGTGCTGCCGATATGCTCGATCTCAAGCACGAGCTTTCCGAGCGCCTGCCGTACCACTTCCCCTTCCCGTTCGAACATCATCGGCCATGCCGAATTGTACTCTGCGATGACGATCGGGCCTCCGCCGAATTTCTCCGCCGGCGTTTTCATCAGCTCTCCAGAACGGATATCAGTACCCCAGGGGGAGTGAGCCTATCCGGCTGCACTGATTTTCATATGTGATGTTGGTCACATCGCAGTGCAGCGTTTCGCTTCTCGCGCCTCATCTTGCCTGGCGGCTTGGTTGCTGCGCAGTTGCTCAGCGCTTCTACTACTGACGTGTTTGTCCGCAGATCCCGTTGCGGCGACCGTCTCCAGCGTCAAACAAAAAAAGCGAAGGCTGTGCAAACCATCGGTGTGCCGCGAGTGACGCGCGCGCAAAGGGTCAAGCGCTTTGCTCTCTGCGCTGCCAGGACTTGCTGATTGAACCTGCGTGGCTGTTGCGAATAAGATCACTGGCCTTCTCAGCGATCATGATGACCGGTGCGTTGATGTTGCCCCCGACCAGATCGGGGAAGACCGACGCATCGACCACGCGCAACGCTTCAACTCCCCGCACCCGCAGTTCCGAGTTCGACGACCGCCCCCTCATCGTCCGGACCGCCCATGCGGCAGGTCCCGCACGGGTGATGCGCCGTAACCGCCGTCTGGCGTACATAGCGCTCGAGCTCATTCTCTGTCGTGATGGCCGCACCAGGCCCGATTTCGCGCGCGATGTGCGGCGAAAGATTTGGCATCTGCGCCAACTCACGAAAGATACGTATGCCGGCGCTTAGCTTGCTCCAGTCGTCCTCGTTCGAGAGCAGGTTCTGGCGGATTTTCGGATGCGCCGTCGGATCGGCGGATGCGAGCGTCACCGCGCCACGGCTCGTCGGCCGCAGCAGCACGATCCGGCAGGCAAAACTGTCGACAAAAGGCTTGCTGAACGGCGGCATATAAGGCGTGGCTGCCAGAGACCCGGCAATGAACAGAAGCTGGATATCCGGAATCAGGTTGCTCCGGATCGCTCTTGACGAAGCCGGTGATGCCGCCCGGCAAATCGGTCGCGAAGCCGGTGCCGCGCACAAGGCCTTGCGCCAACCCGACAACTAGCCGGTCAGCCGCATGTTGCAGCAACGGGCTCTCGTCGCGGCGGCCGTAGATCAGCAGCGCCGCGACATGATCCTGCAGGTTCTTGCCGACGCCCGGCAAGGCCGCTTTCACCGCAATGGCGTGCGCCGACAGCTCGTCAGCATCGCCGATGCCCGACAGCATCAGCAGTTGCGGCGAGTTGATCGCGCCGCCGCAGAGAATCGACCTCGCGGTCCGCCGCCGCGCGGCGCCCGGTCCTTGAGATCACTCAACGCCGACCGCGCGAGCGCCTTCGATCACAATGTGCGTCACGTGGCAGTTGACCTGCACCGTCAGATTGTCGCGCGCCAGGACCGGATGCAGATAAGCGGTCGCCGCGCTCTCGCGACGGCCGTTGCGGATCGTCATCTGCATCCGCGCGAAAACCGTCCTGCCGCGCGCCATTATAATCGTCGTTGAGTGCGTAGCCCTGCTCCTGCGCGGCCTAGAGATAAGCATCGACCAGCGGGTCCTGATAGCGCGACTTGCGCGTCGCCATGGGTCCGTCGCCGCCGCGATAGGCGTCGCGCCGCCCTCCCAGCTCTCCTGCCGGCGAAAATACGGACAGCACCTTCTCATACGACCAGCCGGCAGGCCGTGCGACGCCCAGCGGTCGTAATCGCCGCGATTGCCCCGCACATAGGCCATCGCATTGATGGACGACGATCCGCCGACGACCTTGCCGCGCGCGACTTCGATGCGGCGGCCCGCCCATCGTCGCCTCCGGCTCGGCGTCATAGCCCCAGTCGTACATGCGGTTGAGCAGCACCTTGCCCCAGCCGAGCGGCAGCTTGACGAACGGGTGGCGGTCCCAGCCGCCCGCTTCGAGCAGAAGCACGCGCGTCCGGCCGTCCGCGGTCAAACGGTTGGCGAGCGTGCAGCCGGCCGAGCCGGCGCCGACGATGATGTAGTCGAAGGCCTGTTGAGATCGCGGCATGACTGGATTTGACGCCACTCGCGGCGCGGATCCCGGCGGCGTAGAATACGCCGCCGTTCCATTCACGCCGCGGTCGTCAGCGCGCTGGGCTTGGCGCCGGTGGCAACGGCAAAGGCCGGACGCGCGTCGATCGCCTTCTGCCAGCGCTGAGCTCGGCAAATGCCGGCTTCTCGATCGGAAATTCGAGGCAACGCTTGCACGATTGGCGCCAGTGCGATATCCGCGAGGGTCAGACGATTGAGCGCGAACCACGACTTTCCGGCGAGTGACCGTCGAGGATCTTCAGCTGAGCGACCAGATCGGCGCTTTGCGCCGCGAAATCGGCGCTCGCGCTCGGCCGCCGGCTTCTTGGCGTCCTTGAACACGGCGACATAAGGCGTATTGAGCGAGGCGAGCAGCCAGTCCATCCAGCGTTCGACATAGGTCTTTTCCGCGGGCGTTCCGCCGGTCATCGCCGGCTTATGCGCGCGGCGAAGTAGCGCAGGATCGTGTGCGATTCCCACACCACCAGATCGCCGTCGACCAGGTCGGTACCTTCATATTCGGATTGAGCTTGCGATAGGCATCGGTATTCGTGTTGTTGAACTGCCGGCCATAGTCCTCGCGAACATATTGCAGGCCGAGCTCCTCGAGCATGAAGATGACCTTCTGGACGTTTCCAGACGTCTGGCGGCCGAGTAGGCGGATCATGATGTGTTCTCCCGGTATGTTTGATGTCTACTGCTTCAGCGGACTTCGCGCCGCTTAGGAACTTGTCGGTGAAGGCGCGTCGAGCATCGATCGTCTTCTTCATGGCGCCCTGATCGACCAGGATCTTGACGGTCTTCTCCCACTTGTCCTTCGTCATCCAGCCGATGCCGTTCGTCTTGGTATCGCGGCTGAAGAACGTATGCTTAATGTCGGCCTCAATCTGCTTCACCAGCACGTCCTTCTTCGCCGCATATTCCGGGTTCGCCTCGACGATGATGTCGGCCGCCTCCTCGCGGGTTCTTGATGACGTCAGCGAAGGCCTGCATGTAGGCGTTGACGAAGCGCTGCACGAGATCGCCGTGCTCGGCGATCATCTTCTCCGAGGTGAACAGGCCCGAGCCGTAGACCGTGTAGCCGAAATCCGAGCCTTGCATGATCGAGAGCGACCCGGGTCCGCCGGCTTTCGCTTCGAGCTCCGGCACCTCGGCGTCGAGATAGCCGGGGACCGCATCGACGCGGCCGAGCAACAGATAGTTCTCGTAGGGCGGCGTGACGGTGCTCTGCTTGATGTCGTTCAGCGTCATGCCGTTGGCCGTGAGCAACGCCTTAAGGAACACATAGGTCGAGCCGGACGGCTGCACGCCGACGTTGAGGCCCTTGAGATCCTGCGGCTTGGTGAGCTTGATGCTTGCTTGGCGAGCGCCAGCATGGCGAGCGGGCTGTTCTGGTTGACCGCCGCGAGCGCCACGACCGGCACGTCCTGCGAGCGGGCGACCGCCAGCGTCGGCAAATCGCCGAAGCCGAACTCGGCATTGCCGTTGCCGACGAGCCGCATGGCGTTCGGCGAACCCGTGCCGCGGTGGATCGCGGTGACGTCGATGCCCTGCTTGGCGAAATAGCCCTTTTCCTTCGCGACGAAGAACATCGCGTGATTGCCGCGCACCACCCAGTCGAGCTGCACGCTCACCTTGTCGGCGGCGAACGCCGCGAGCTGCCAGGATCGCGGTGCGCAACGATGGCGCAGCGAGATACTCGGCTTTGACGCATGACTCAGCTGCGTCTCTTTTGACTATCAGTTTGCGCGAAGTTGCGCGGATCGAATTTCGGCGCCCACGGCACCAGACGACCGTTCCGCAAGTTCGACGATGTAGTAGAAGGCGAGACCCAGCACGGAGACGACAACGAGCGCCGCGAAGATCAGCGGCGTGTCGAGTGGGTCGAGGCAAACTGGATCACATAGCCGAGGCCGCTGGTTGGCGCCGGCGAATTCGCCGACAATGGCGCCGATCACGCTGAAAGTGATCGCCACCTTGAGACCGGCCATCAGATGCGGCAGCGAGTGCGGGATACGCACGCGCAGCAGGATCTTGCTCTGGCTGGCGCCGACCGATTGCATCAGCGACACGAAGGACGGCTCGACCGATTGCAGCCCGGCCAGCATGTCGATCGCGACCGGGAAGAATGCGATGACGACGATCAGCACTATCTTCGGCGCCAGAGTCGTAGCCGAACCAGAGAATGAAAATCGGCGCCAGCGCGACCTTGGGCACATTCTGGAACAGAACGATCAGCGGATAGAGCGCGCGGCCGAACCGTTCGAAGCGCACGATGACCAAGGCCACAACAATGCCGGTAATGGCGGCGAACGCGAAGCCGAACAGAACCTCGAGCGCGGTCGCTTCCGCGGCGCCGGCAAGTTGCGCCCGGTTCGCGATCAGCGACACGAACGATGGCGGTTGGCGCCGGCAGCACGAAGGTCGAGACGTGGAACAGGCGGATCGCGAGCTCCCAGACGACGACGACAGCCGCCCAGCAGAGCGAGCGCTAGCACCCAATCGGCAGCCGCTTCCGGAACGGGCCGCGGGCGCTCGAACGGCTTCCATGGCGTCGGCGCGGCGCTCATGCGGCGCCTCCGCTGATGGCTCTCGATCAGAAGACTGCGCAGCCGCTGTTCGCGCGGTCTTGAACGCCGGATCGGCGAAACTGTCCTCGGTGCGCGGATGCGGCAGCGCGATCGGCAGCGTCTCGATGATGCGCGCCGGCCCGGTTCCCATCACGTGCACCTCGCGCGACAGAAACACCGCCTCGTCGATCGAATGGGTCACCAGCACGATGGTCTTGCCGGTGCGCTCCCAGATATCGAGCAGGCAATCGGCTCATTTCCTCGCGGGTGATAGCGTCGAGTGCGCCGAACGGCTCGTCCATGAGCAAAACCTGCGGGTCGAGCGCGAGCGCGCGGGCGATCGCCACGCGCTGGCGCATGCCGCCCGAGAGTTGCGAGGGCATCTTTCGCTCCGCGCCTTCCAGGCCGACGAGCTTGAGCATCGCCGCCGCCCGCGCGAAAGCATCGCGCTTTATTGATCGAATCATCCGCGGTCATCAGCAAAAAGGCGGCATTCTCGATGGCGTTCTTCCACGGCAAGCAGCGTCGCGTCCTGGAAGACGAGGCCGATGATGCGTCGCTTGGCGGCTTCCCGCGGCGATGATGCCGTCGACCGCCACGCGCCCTTCGGTCGGACGAATCAGGCCGGCCAGTACCTTCAAGAGCGTGCTCTTGCCGCATCCGGACGGACCGATCAGCGAAACGAAGCTGCCCTTCGGCACCGCCAAATTGATCTTCTCGAGCACGCGCTGGCGGCGGCCGTCCGGGTAGAAATCCACCGCGATGTCGCGGGCATCGACATGCGGCGTTGCGGCGCTCGACCGTCGCCGCGGCATCGACGGCAGTCGTCCGAAGGTTGCACCATGGAGAGAGCCGTAGTCATCGGTCATGACCTCGCCTCGGCTTGTAGGCGATCGCGTCCATCTCGATCTTGGTGTTGATCACCGCGCGCGCCTCGACGGTGGTGCGCGCCAGCACCGCATCCTTGAAATGCTCGGCAAACACCTTGTTGTAGCGGCCGAAATCGCGCGCATCCTCGAGATATGTCGTCACCCGCACCACGTCGGCGAGCGTCGCGCCCTCCTCAGCGAGGATGCGCTTGATGGATTCAATCGTCCGGCAGTCTCCTCCTCGATGGTGCCGGAAATCATGTTGCCGTTGGCGTCCTTCGCCACCTGGCCGGACACGAAAATGAAGTCGCCGGCGCGCACCGCCGGATGAAACGGCAGGTTCGGGTTTTTCTTGCCGATCGGATAGACGTCGTTGCGCCTGTCGCTCATGCTCGTGTCGCTCGCTTCTGGACCTAGCCGAAAACCGACGCCTCGATCATGTCGACGCCGTTGACGCGATCGACGAGATAGATCAGCCCGCGATCGTCGATGGTCACGTCGTTCGATGACGGCCGGATCGGCGCCGGCGCGCGGCCTGGGCACGAAGTATCCAACCTCCTTGCGGAGCGAACGGATCGGCAAATCGACCAGGCGAAGCCCTTGAGCGAACCACGCGAACGGAATGACGGTGCCCGCAAAACGCTCCGACGGCTGATGACAGCCCGTCATCGGCGGCTGTGGAGCACCGTCCGGATCGAGCCCCGGCACCTGGAACGTCGAGATCGGGACCGGCAGCTGCTCGTTCGTGATGTCGATAAACCCAGGCGAACGACGGCGGGGCGGGCCACAGCTTGGCGACATCCTCGTCCGCGACCACCATGACGTTGCGGCCCTTGAGCGGCTTCGGCATCACCAGGCAGGTGTGGGTCGGATGCGGAAAGGTCGGGCTGGTGTTGTACTGCGACACCAGCGTCGGCTTCGACATATCGGAAATGTCGAGAATAACGAAACCGTGGTGCCAATAACTCACATAGAGCGGTCACCGTGGCGCAGCGGGTGATGGCAGCGCGGCGACACCCAATCGTGCCCACGGATATTCCTCGCCGCCCGCCTGCCACTGGCCGGGAATCCACCAGCGGCCGACCTCGACCGGCTGCGACCGGATCGGCGAGATCGAGGATCATGACGATATTGCCGATATAACCTTCGGCGGTCGGCGAGATGTAGGCGTAGCGGCCGTCGAAATCGAAACGGTGCACGCCGCCGCCGATCGGTCCGCCATTCGCTGATCAGCTTCGGGCGTGTCGGCTTGGCGACATCGTAAATGTCGATGCCGCCGCCGACCTCGGTTCGGCGACACTTGCCGAATTGCTCCTGATTGACGACCATGATGCCGCTGCGCGACCCGCACCTTGTGCGAATGCCAGCCGTCGCGGCACCGTCGATTCTGCGCGATGACGCGCGGCGGCGCGGATCGGCGATATCGACGATGGTTGTGCCGGAGGTCGGCCGCATGTGGCCGACATAAAGGGTCTTGCCATCGACCCAAACCTGTCCGCCGCCCGGACAATCGATGTGGGACAAGAGCGTGGTGTTGGTCTGTGCGCGGTGACTCTCGGCTGACGCAAGGCCACCTGGTTCCGGACAACGCTGGCGAAGCCGATGATCGAATAGACAAATCCGAAAATAGACCTAAGACCGCCGGGCGGCTACCCAGCGGTCGTTTGACGCTATTCGATGCGGCCGGCGACGCCGGCGGCCGTCCTTGCCCCACTTCTTGTACAGGTCGAGTTTCTTCAATGTCGGCTCGTCGCTGGCGACGAACAGGAACAACGGCTCCTTCGGCGGAGCTCGTTGTGGTGTTCGAACCAGGAACCGCCCGGTATGGCGAGCGTGTCGAACTTCCTTCCAGTCGTAACGCTTCCATCGACGACCGAATAGCCGGTGCCCTCGAACGGGACACCAGCAGGCTCGCCGTCCTTCGCACCGGCAGCGTCTTCTGCACCCGGGTGCAGCATCTGCGCAAAGAAGGTCATGGTCTTGAAAACCGGCTGACCGGTCGTCGGATCAATGTACTCGACCATCAGCCCGTCATGGGCGTCGCCGTCGCGGTCCTTTGCGTCGAGAATGCTCGCGCACCATCTCCCAGCGATAGACGAACATCGGCGAGGAATGGCCGGCGCCGCGCGACTTGGTGCCCGCAAAGCGCGGCAGCAGGCCGCCATAGCCGTAGATGAGCTGCGAATAGTCGCTGGGAAAGCGCGCGGTCTGCTCTTCTTCGAGACGAGCTTGCCGTTCTCCTCTTCCTTGTAGTCGTGGTCGAAGTGAATGGCGTTCAGCGTCTCGACCAGCGGCAGATCGAGAACCGACAGATTGAGTGCCTGCTCGTTGCCGACCGTACCGTGATTGTGCCAGGTGTCGTTCGGCGTCAGCACCATGTCGCCAGGTCCGAACACGATGTTCTCGCCGTCGACGCCGGTGAAGTTGCCCTTGCCGTTAAGGCCGAAGCGGATCGCGCTCGGCGAATGCGTGTGCGGCGGCATGATCTCGTTGGCATCGTTGAGCCGGTAGGCGGTGTACATGGTGCTTACAGTGGCGCGGCGCGGCGCGAGGCCCGGATTCACCAGGACGACCGAGCGGCGCTCGGAATCGTCCATGGTGATGAGTTCGACCGCCTGACTGAGGATCGGCTCGATATCTTCGGCGCACCGCCACAGATACGGGACGGCTTTGGCCGTCGCCAATAATTGCCTGACCTCATCGTGCTCCACGTCCGTGGACGTCGCCCAGAACGGAAACATGTGCTTGGCGGAAAGGTCGTCGTAGAGAGCCTTCAGCGCGGTATCGCGGTTCGGCAGGCGCCGGACTGTGCTGGCGGACGAGGAAGGCATCGGGAGACTCCATGACGGAAGGTATGAACCATCGCATCGACGCTAACATAATTGGTTCGTCGGTCAACGAGCCGTTCCGCACCAATTGCTTTATTGGTCCGACAGACAGTGCTAGGAGTTGGCTGACTGACGATGTCGTAAACAGCCGCCGCATATCGAGGCAGCAGGAGGCCACAACGTGAGCATCGAACTTGTCAGCCCGAGTGGAACCAAATTGATCGACGCCACGCTGTCGCCTGCGCGGGCCAAGGAAATGGCGCTCACGGAGCTGCGTGCGCTGCTGGACGTCGACGACGTACAAATCGGCGGACGGCTGCCCGCCGGAACGCGTGCTGGCCGACCGCATCGGGGTCAGCCGCCGCGCGATCCGGCACGCGCTCGATGTGCTGGAGGCCGAGGGCCGCATCAGCCGCCAGCAGGGCAACGGCACGTTGATCTGCGATGCACGCACAGGCACGCTCGATTTGGGCGACTTGCTGGCGCAACTCACCAACCCGGTCGATACGCTGGAGGCACGCATGGCGATCGAGCCGGCCCTGGCCCGGCTTGCCGCGCTGCGCGCAACGCAAGCGGATTTCGACAAGTTGTTCGAAGCTGCGGAAGCGAGCCGCGACGCCAAGGATCCGATTTCATACGAGAAAGCCGACGCCGCATTCCACCGCCGCATCGCGATCGCGGCGCGCAATCCATTGCTGGCTGCGATCTTCGAGGCCGTCCTACATGTCGCATCCGACCGCTCGTGGCGGCACGGGCGCGAGACCGCGCATTGCATCAACAACCAGGCGCGCTATGCGGCCGGCCACCGCAAGATCGCCGCGGCCGTCTGCGAGCGCAATCCAACCTCGGCCGAGCAAGCCATGCGCGCGCACCTCGCCGCCGTCCAGCAACAACTGATCGAGCACGCTTTTCCGCGACCCGGGCCGGAGTAACGCGGTCGAGGCGGCCCGGTACACGAGCAAATTATTTGCAGATTGTTTGATCACTGGCGAAGAGGCTCGCATCGATTGCGCGAGATCGCTTCGGTCCGCCGGATATTTCAGCCTTGGTGATTGAAGGCTAAAATGTGGCGATTGCATTCACACCGTGTTTCGAAATCATTACGCAATTGCCTGTGGCAATTTGGCCACTGCAACACGGAACCAATTGTGCTCAATAAAGCACGCGGGACCCTTTCAATCCGATGATTTCGGACGGCGTGGCACCTCGGGGTGCGTCGCGAATTGCGCTACCGCATCAAATCAAAGTAACGCCAATCTAATAGGGAGACCTGATGCGATATTGGATCGCCGCGGCGCTATGCGCCGCCACGATGATGTCTGCTTGTGTGAGCCAGGCGGCAGATGGGACTGTCGCCGTCAAATTGAACGAGCGGGATCGCGAATACCGCAACACCGGAACCATTATACTTCGGGATCCAATCACAGGTGCGCTTCTGGGAAGCTACGAATTCGCGACCGGCCGGGATTCGGTCGCGGCAGCGCTCCTTTTGGCACCTATGAACTCGGCGCCTTCCGGGGCAGCAATGATGATCCACATCGCATCGGTCCGCGATGGATGATCAAACAACAAGGTCAATCCGAGGACGGAGAGGCCTACGACCCGCGCGTCAACCGGGTCCGCACCTCGCTCGAGCTGCATTCCGCGCGGCGCACCCCCGGCAGTCAAGGGTGCATTGCGGTTCTCGGCGGCCCGGAGGTGTGGGAGGAATTCATGCACAACCTTCATCACATCATCGATGAGATCGGACAGGTCGTGTTCACGCTCGAAGGCAACCCCACGGCCGCTCCGCCCAGCGATCCGATACCGGTGGCCGCGGGCCGTGATCATGATGACGGCCCGCGCAAGCGGGTTACGCATCGCCGCGACAGTCGGGTAGCGCTCGGCGGCGGATGATTTTCCTCCCAAGAGCTCGTCTTACTTCGGCAGAGTCTCCTTCACGATCGGCCACCAGAGTTCCTGATCGCGCTGAACAAAGCGAACCACATCATCGCCGAACAGCGGATCGAACGGGCTGCCGATCTGCTCGAGGCGTGCACGCGTCTCCGGTTTCGCCATGGCGGTGCGGATCGCGTCGGTGAGCGCAGCAACAATTGCAGGCGGAGTTCCTGAACGCACGGCAATCGCCTGCCAGCCAATCGCGGTCAGTCCCGGAACCGTCTCCACGGCGGCCGGAATATCGGGTCGTGCCGACAGCCGCTGCGGCAACATCGTCGCCAATACCTTGAGCTCGCCGGCCTCGACCGCGCCGCGCAAGCTCGGCTGCGAATCGATCACCGCATGGCTCCGGCCAGCAATGATTTCTTTGATGGCGTCATTTGTTCCTCCACTCGACGGCACAACGGTGACCGGCGCATCCGTGAGCTTGACGAGAAGCCGCGCCGCGAGATGCGGCAACGACCCCGCCGGATTCGTGCCAATCAGAAGCTCGTAAGGGCGTTGTTTCGCCAGCGCGATGAACTCTGACAGCGAGTTGACGCCGAGTTTGGGCGCGACCGCAAACAGCATCCCTTCGCTGCCGATCAGCGCAACGGGCAGCAGATCGCGATTGACATCGATGGGTGGCTTTTCCAGCTGCACCGGAAGAATGGTGAAGCTCGAAGCTGATGCCGCGAGCAGCGTGTACCCATCGGCCGGCGCTGATGCCACGACCTGTGCGCCGATAATGCCGCCACCGCCTGGACGATTTTCCGCCACGACGGGCTCACCCCAATCCTTGCTGAGCTCATCGGCAAGAATGCGCGCCCGGATGTCGGGCGACGAGGCCGCCGGCACCGAGACGATGATCCGCACCGTCCGGGTTGGATAACGCTCCTGCGCAAGCGCGGGCGAAAAAGCCTGACAGGCGACGGCAGCGCCAACCGCCAGGACAAGCGCGAGCCGGATTTGGCGCATTCCGGGGTCTCCTCGGTATGGTTTTTGTATGTTGTTGGGCCAGTCGTTTGAGCCCATCATGCCATGTCACGGCGCCGGACGGCAGGAGGGATCATGAACCTCAAAATAAGCACGACACTCGCCATTGTGCTGATCGCCGCCGTCCACCCGGCCGCGGCACAAACTTGGCCGGCCAAGCCGATCCGTGCCTTCATCCCGTTCAGCGCCGGGAGCGCCACCGACATCGTTCCACGCGCGGTATTCGAGCCGCTCTCCGCCGAGCTTGGGCAGCCGATCGTGGTGGAGAACCGCGGCGGCGCAGGCGGCGCGATCGGCGTCGGCGCGGTCGTCACGGCCGAGCCTGACGGTTACACGATCCTCGCCAATTCGTCCGCGCACACGGTCGCGCCATTCATCGTTCAAAACCTGCCCTACAATGTCGGCACCGATCTGCGCGCCGTCGTCGCGCTCGGCACCAGCGCCGGCGTGTTGGTCGTGTCCCCGGACAAACCTTGGCACACGCTCGATGACCTCGTTGCCACCGCGCGGGCAAAGCCGGGTGCGCTCAACTTCGGCTCCGCCGGCGTCGGCACCGGGACCCACATGAGCGGCGAACGGCTGCTGCAAAGCGCCAAGATCGATGTGGTGCATGTGCCCTACAAGGGCCTAGAGTAAAGGCCGCCTAAAAACAAGATCTTTCGATTTTGCAATGTATTAGCCAGGACGAAGAACGTGGGTGTCCCAGAAGTGTCCCTTTCGGAGGGGCCAAGGCGCAGCCGGAGACTACGCTCGCCGATTCTCTGCTCCACCTTCGGGACACTGGAGTTGCAGGTTCAATCCTGCAGTTCCGACGGAAATTGTCCTTTCCAAGTTCGAATCCTGCCACCCCAGCCACGCAGACCTGCTATTTTCCGGCATTGGGTGATGTCACGGAAAAGGGCCGAAATTCCGCGCGTTAGCTTGCCTCAACTCGGTCTCAGGGCTCTGACTTTGCGGTTTTTCGAGTCGAAACAGGCGAATTTCGCCTCGCAGTCTCAGTTCGGATTTTTCCAATTTCCATTTTTGCATCCTGAAATCGACCCGAGACTCGGTTGTTAATGACTGAGACCGGTTCGACAATGGCCGGGGCCTGCGGCAAGCGCCGAGGTTCAAGGCGCGTCGACGCGTGTACCCATTTAGGTTCGGGCTTGGGCCGGGACGTGCCTGGTGACTTGTTTTTCTTTGCGGGCGGGGTCTTCGTCTCGGCAGACTTGCTCCCTTTCACGGTCTTGAACCGCCCGGGCTGCTTGCGGGCGGTGGGGATATCCGCGCTGGCAGTCTCGGCGATCTCGATCCCGAACAGGGCCGCGACGTCACTATCGTCAAGCACTTTCGCAGCACCAGGCGTCGTCTTCGACAGCGGAAGATCCTGTCCGGCTCTGCCGATCAGTTCGTTTTCATCCACGCCGCGCAGCACGAAAAGAAACTGAGGCTCTTCGTCGAGCCTGGCGCCCACTCCATAAAGAACCGCCGCAACGTGCTTGCACATGCCGGCCCCGTCCGGACAGCTGCAGTTGAGCTTGATCTCGCCCGGCGACGGAAACAGGCCGTCGCCCTCCCGGCACACCCGATCCATGACGCCCTTGGCTAAGCGACCCTGCAGTAGCTCGACCAGCGAATTGATCGATCCTGCACAATCGCGACAGATTGCTTTCCAGCGCGCGTTCTTGACTGGCGCGATGGCGATCTTGATCTTATAGAGATCGGAGCCGGCGACCATCGCTGCGACCTCGCCCTTGGCGATTTGCAGGTCGATAACGGAACCATTGCGGACGTAGGTGCGTCCGCGCGGTAGGCGGTTCTCGAAGTCGCTGTAGCGTTCGAGGTTGGTGCACCACGACTGGCCCCAAAAACTCTTGGCAATCTTACGGCCCTCGATCCGCACCGGAGCGATGGCTTGTCCCCGCTTCTTCAGCTTGGCCACCTCGCGCTCCGCCCGGCGGCGTTTTTCGGCCACCGAAACATAGGGTTGCCATGCGAAGTAGTAGCTCATCCATCAGCCCTCCTTCATCGCAGCGCCCAGGTCGAGAGCCACGAGACTCAGCAACTCCTCATCCTTCATCTCGGTCAGCACAATGTCAGCACCGCCGCTGAGAAAATCCCCAGCCAATTCCTGCTTGGACTCGATCATTTGGTCGATCCTGTCCTCTACAGTGCCGCGGCAGACGAACTTGTGCAC
Organism: uncultured Alphaproteobacteria bacterium; assembly: GCA_963760435.1. Taxonomy (GTDB): domain Bacteria; phylum Pseudomonadota; class Alphaproteobacteria; order Rhizobiales; family Xanthobacteraceae; genus JAFAXD01. The sequence continues at coordinate 25,629 of CAVXDE010000048.1, read as the reverse complement.
GAGCACATTCTTGTTCTGTCCGATTCGGAAGGCGCGGTCGGTGGCCTGGTTCTCCACAGCGGGATTCCACCAGCGGTCGAAATGGATGACATGGGAGGCGGCGGTGAGGTTGAGGCCGGTGCCGCCGGCTTTAACGGAGAGCACGAAGAACGGGACGCGTTCATCCTCCTGGAACTGACGCACCAGATCCTTGCGCTTTCTGACCTCAGTCTCGCCGTGCAGGACGAGACCGGCCCGACCGAACACCGAGGCCAGGAACGCCGCCAGTGGCGCGGTCATCTCCTTGAACTGGGTGAAGACGAGCGCCTTCTCCTGCCGGGCGCTGACCACCTCCGCGATGTCGCGCAATCGCCCGAGCTTGCCGCTGTCCTGCTCGGCCCAGGCGCCGTCGCCGAGCCATTGCGAGGGATGATTGCAGATCTGCTTCAACCGCATGAGGAAAGCGAGGACGATGCCCCTACGCTTCATCCCATCGACGTCTTCGAGCTGGCCGGCGAGGTCGTCCACCGCCTGCTGGTACAGCGCCGCCTGCTTGCGGCTTAAGGGGCAGAACGTCTTCACCTCGGTCTTGTCGGGCAAGTCCGCAATGATCCTCTTGTCGGTCTTCATACGTCGCAAAATATAGGGGCGCACCAGATCGCGGAGCGGGCCATAAGGATTTTGCGGCCGGTCGCCGAGGCGCTTGACGAATGACGAAAACTCCTTTGACGATCCCAACAGTCCGGGATTGATGAAGTCGAAGATCGACCACAGGTCGCCCAGCCGATTCTCGATCGGCGTGCCGGTCAGAGCAATGCGAGTTTCGGCGCGGAGCTGCTTGACCGTTCTGGTCTGCTTGGCAGCAGGATTCTTGATGGCCTGCGCCTCATCAAGCACCGCCAGTCGCCACGCTGTCGCTCCGAGCCACGGCAGGCGGGTCAGGAAGCCGTAGCTTGTAATGACCAGGTCGACATCCGCCAGATTGTCCGCACCCTCCGTGGTCGGCTTCTCGGAGGACGCCGCTGATGGATGGGCGACAACGACCTGGAGGCTTGGCGCAAATCGGGCAATCTCCGCCGTCCAGTTGGCGAGCAGCGAAGCCGGCGCCACGAGCAGGCAGGGCTTCCGCTTCTCCCCGGCCTCGTGCTTCAACACCAGCAGCAGCGACAACACCTGGATGGTCTTGCCAAGCCCCATGTCGTCCGCGAGGCACGCCCCAAGTTTTAGCTGTGCGAGCAGATGAAGCCATTCGACGCCCGCCCGCTGATACGGCCGGAGAGTGCCCTGAAGGGAACGGCCGGGGTCGGCACGCGAGAGCCGATCGGGATGGCGCAAAGCCGCGAGCGTTTCCGCCAGCCAGGGACCGGCCACGGTGTCGCTCCAGGCGACGTCGGCCTGCCCGGCATCCCCATCCCCGGCAAGGCCGGCCCCGGCCAGCATGCGCATCGCCTCGCCGAACGACAGCCCATCGGTGACGGCGCGGCGCTCGATGACCTCGAATTGCTCGAGTGTCCTGCTCAGTCGTTCATGATCGACCTCGACCCACTTGCCGCGGATCAAGGCCAACCCGTCGGAATGCGCCAGGAGGCGCTTGATCTCGGCCGCCGTGAGGTTTTCACCGTCGAGCGTCACCTCCATCCGAAAGTCGAGCAGCGCATCCATCCCGAGATGCGAGGGGGCATTGCCGCCGACCGTTGCCTTCACCTGCGGGCGTGCTGGACGATTCATGCGCCAGCTTGCCGGCATGCGCACGACCACGCCGGCGCTTTCGAGCGCGGGAACGTCCCGCAGGAATTCCACCGCCTGTTGTGGGCTCCAGCGTAGCGGGTGAAAAATTTCGCCCGCATCGACCATCGCCTTCAACCAGGCGCAATGCTCGGCGGCCCGCTGGACGGGCATCAGGAGCGATAGCAGGCGCTCGCGGTTTCTCGCGCCCGAGTACTCCTGCAATGCCTTGCCGAGCGGCAGATGCTGCGGCCTGGCCTCGGCTGAAAGCCGCGTCGTGTAGGTTGCAAGAAACGCGAATGGGGCGTCCTCGTCTTTCCGATTCTCCGCAAGGTTGAAATGAACACGCCCCACTAAGTTCCAGGCCGGATGACGGCGCTTGAGGAACTCCTGCACTGTGAGCTTGGATTGCGCTAACTCGGCATCGAAGGCCGAATCGATGCCGCGCCATAGATTGACCAGGACTTCCGTGGTCACGTATTCCGCGCCAATCATCGGCGGAACGGCCGCGGCCATCGTGTCCAACTCGCCGTCGGCGGGGATCGGCACCGGCGGCTTGCTTCGCTCGCCGATGCCGGGAAGGGCGCACAACGCAGTCATGTAGCGCCCCCCCAATTTCCGCCAATAGGACAGGGTTGGAGAAAGAGTTGTGCCGACCTCATCAGCGCCCAGGAGCAGCAGTCCGTGCCCGGCGCCGCGGGCAAACGCCTTCTCCAACCGCAAGCCGCGCTCGGGCTCCAAAGCCAGCGCTTCCCCCTCCGCTTCCAACGATTGCGCGAGCATCAGCAAGCCATGCGGCGTGAGAACCGGTGCCAACATCCTCACTACGGGTTCATCCTTGCGATCCGATAACCCGCCGTTCGGTGACGGTTTCTCGTTTCGAGTCGCGCTTTCTCACCGGAAATTCTGCTTCTGAGCAAGAGACTGCCGTACCACCGCGCTCCCGGCGCCAAGCTTCGCCCCACAGCACCGCTTATGCGCTCTGGCGCTGGGCATGCTGCCGCGTTCTGACAGCAAATCGCACAGGTGACGCTTATAGCCCGTCTGGAAGCCTACGAAAGCGGATGGTCAAGTAGCAATCATACTTGCTTCGGCTTGTTTCTCAGTACGGTCTCTTGTGCAAACCACGCCTTAGCTTGAGAGGCACAACATGTGCACGGCTCGGTCCAGATGCCATCAACCAGAGATCCACGACCAGCAATAATCTTGCCGGCCGAATTGGTGCCGTAGTGGCAACTCGGCTGCATGGTGTTTTCGCGTCGCCCGCCGAATGTCGCGGCCGGCTTTGGCAATGGAACCAGTTCGCCGATCTCATCGACATAGCCGAGGATGAACTCGCCCGCCTTCACCGGCGCGCCTGAGCCGGTCGTCGGCTCTATCCCGCCTCCTTCGATTTCGTGTTCGTTCCGCCAAACGCGGAAAGCAGCTGATAGACGTCGTGAGACGATTACGATACGCCAAATGGTCGTGCGGCCGAGCGTAGGCGCCCAGTCGCAGATTGTCCTCAACGGACATTGTGCTGAATAGTTCGCGCCTCTCGGGTACCAGGCAAAGCCCATTCTCCACGCGCTCTTCGATGTCTCGACCGACGAGAGACTCGCCGTCGTATATGATCTCCCCATGGGCCGGCAGCAGCCCGGCAAGTGCGTTCAGCAGCGTTGTCTTGCCGGCGCCGTTGGCGCCAATGATGGCAACCATCGTCCCCGGCAATATATCGAAACTGACATTGCGCACCGCCGAGATTTCCCGTAGCTGACATTCAGGTCACGCACACTCAGGATCGGGTTCACGTGACGCTCCTAGAGACGCCTCCTGCACAGCAGGATTGTCCCGAATGGCCTGTGCCTGGCCTTCCGCGAGCTTCCTGCCGAAATCGACCATGACAATTCGGTCGACCAGTCCCATGACGAAATCCATGTCGTGCTCGACGAGCAGCAGCGACAGGCCGGATGCACGCAATGAATTGAGCAGCGTCCGGCATTGCTCCTCGAATTGCCGCAGCCCAGCCGCAGGTTCGTCGAGCATCACCAACATTGGATCTGATGCCAGCGCCCGTGCGACTTCGAGGACGCGCTGCTGGCCGAGTGGCAGATTACCAGCTAGGTCGTTCGCCTTCCGGCCGAGGCCCACCCGGCCAAGCTGACGCATCGCTTCCGCCCGAAGCTCCGTTTCCTCGCGGCGGTCGAGCCGCAAGCTGCCCGCCACGAAGCCCGATCGGGTGCGGCAATAGGCGCCCAGCATAACGTTGTCGACGACGGTCATGTTCGGCCTCAGCTTGATGTGCTGGAAAGTGCGCGCCACTCCGAGCGCCGCCAGCTTGCGCGCTGGCAGCGCGGTTAGCTCGGTGGTGGCGAAGATGACGCGACCCGCCGAGGGACGCATGACACCAGAAATGATGTTGAAGATTGTGCTCTTGCCCGCGCCGTTCGGGCCGATCAACCCCAGAATCTTCGCCCGCGTTCACAGTGAAGTCGACGCGGTCCACGGCAACCAGACCGCCGAATTGCTTGCTGACGCGCTAATCGACTACTGCAAACAGTCTCCACGTTCCCAAACTAGACAAAGCGCCGGCCAGTTCGCCCGAAGTCTCGAACGGCTACTTAGAAATCCAATAAGAGGCATTGCGGATTGTCCGGCGAGCATGACCCCTGGCCACGCCACCGCGCCGCCGAGCCCCGCGATGAACTCGCGCCGCTTTAGCGGTAGGGACGTGTGTTTCATCGCGCCCCCCGCCCAGATCCGTACGTGCGGCTTTCCCGCATACGGCTCCTGCCTCGGGTGTGTGACGGCAACCGCTGCCGTATGCGCTCCAGCGCCTTTGACACGCGTGCCTGGCTCTGAGTCCAGTACGTGCTTTGCTGGTCCGCATTCCCCTTGGTCCCCGCCCTTCGCTCCACCAACTCCGCTGCGGTCGCTCCGCTTTGTTCGCCGGCTTCACAGCTACTATGACGAGGTCCGACTTCTCGGGTCCGTGCATCATCGGCTTCGGCTCCTCGCCTTCCCGATGCGGACCACTGTACTCGGCACCGACTCGACACCGATGGCCAAACCCGAGATCTCCCAGGTTCCGATGCGATCCCTTTGCACGTGATGTGGCCTTAGACCCCGGCAGGGCGTCAGCACCTCGCATAACGGTGCCGCACATGTTGCCTTCGAGCGAATGAAAACCCTCGGCCCCTGCGATGTCTGATCTTTCGTGGCTCAATCCCACACCCCATGCAATCGCTGTGTACGCTTCGCAACCACTGTCGCCAGTGGCCACGCAACACTCGCTACCAAGCGGACGCTACTCCTTACTTGGGCCGGACTTCCACCGGCTGGATCGCACCAGCTTTGCCTGGCGCACTCATTCGATGACCTCGTCGGCGCGGGCGAGCAACGTGGAGGGCACGCTCAGATCGAGTGCCTTTGCAGTCTTCAGATTGATTGACAGGTCGTATCTGATTGGTGCGTGCACTGGGAGATCGGCAGGCTTCTCGCCTCTGAGAATGCGATCAATATAATCAGCCGCTTGACGAGACAGGCCCACGAGGTCCGGGCCATAGGACATCAGTCCCCCCGCTGCGACGAAATAACTAAACGGAAAGACCGCAGGAAGTTTGTGCCGTACAGCTAGTCCGGCAACTAAATCAGGATGGTTTGCTTCGAAGGGGCTTGCGGTCACGATGAGCTCCCCCACTGGGACTTCTGGCGAAAGCTGCGATCCCTTGTTCAATCTTTCCAGCATCCTGGGATGGGATCACGCTCAAGTTGATAGCTGTTTCTCCAGTCGCCTGAATTGCAGCAAACTGGCCAATTCCCGCAGCAATCGAGGGGTCGCGTAGCACCGCCACCCTGGTCACGTGAGGCGCGATCTCTTTGAGCAACTCAAGCCATTTCGCCCCAATCGTATATTCGAAGCCGATAAATCCCGTGGCGTTACCGCCCGGATGTGCCAGGCTCTCCACAATTCCTGCACCGACGGGATCGATCACCCCGGTGAACACTATGGGTATAGTGGGGGTCGCCCGTTGCAATGCCGCCACCGTTGAGGTGGTTGGAGCGACAAGGACATCAGGTGCAAGTGAAACCAACTCTGCCGCAAGCCGCAGGAATTGAGCAGTGCTACCGGAGCCCCAGCGAATATCTAACCGAAAGTTTTGCCCTTCTGTCCAGCCAAGCTCTTTTAACCGTTCGCGCAGCTTAGTCAGACGCGCCTGGGCGAATGGATCATTTTCATCCGTATCCATGAGCACCCCAATTCGCTTGGAGCGGTCAGGCTGCTGCCCCAGAGCCAGCACCGGCCATGCCGCCACTGCGCTGCCGAGCCCCGCGATCAAGGCGCGCCGGTTCGTTCCCCTGACGAGCATCAAATTTCCTCCCCGTGAAGGGGTATCATTAGCACGCCCAGGCTGTGTCGGAGTTGGTCGCGCATTTATCGTTTTGCCAAGTCGTCGGAATGACTCATAACGGTCGGCCGGACAAAGACAAATCGGACTTCACCCGGCATCATCACATCCGGACTTGCGTGGCCACCATAAAGCCCTAGCCCGGCTCCCCCATTGCCGACCCTAAAGTCTATCAATTCCCCGCCATATCGCGCGACAGGTTTCATCCCGATATGTAAAAGACCGGCTGATCGAGATAACTTAGCCGCAGCTCAGGGCCAACCTCGGCAGGGCATAATGCAAATCCAAGCGCAGTCGCCCGGGTATAGATTTCAGCGAGAGGAGCTTGGTCGCCCAAGCCAAGCTCGGACACAGAAAGCACGATGAGATCCACTTCAATCCGCGCTTTGAAAGATGGGAATGCCGGCCGACCTAAAATCTCATCGGCGGCTTCGCCCATAGCGATGTGACAAGGTGCGGCATCGATGGCTTCCGTAGGGAATTGGCACCTTTCCATCCGCCGACCGGGATCGTTTTCCGAATTGGGGTCTGGAGAGCGGATCGGGCCGTTTGCGTCTGCTCTGCAGAGACAGGGGAATGAGGAGTGCGTGCGGCAGGCGTCACTGGACATTGCAGCGTTTGTCCGGCCGCGTGTCCGATGAACATGACAGTAGTGAAAATCACCGCGAGGAAGCACCCGCGGCACCGCATTGCGGAGCGGAGCGTTTGTACCCCCCGACCGTGGGGCTATCCCACAGCACACCTGCCATGACACCGGTCAAAGCGGTGTGACCTGCGTCACCAAAACGCGTTTTAGTCGGGGGCTCCCGACGGCGCCGTGCGGCCATTACTCGGTAGGCAGGGGCGCCATGAAGCCGGGCGGGTGGCGGGTAGGACCGGGATTATGCAAGTGCATTGCGCCGTAAATAGCTCGGCATTGTGCGAAGGCGAAGGTCGCTCTGAAACTTGGCGCTCGCTACGGCTCGGCGGGATGGTATGCACCGCCTGGAATTGATCTTGCTACATTCGGCGAGCGCGGATGGCTGTGAGGGCCTGACGTGTGTACCCCTTCCTTAGCTCAGATTAAAAATCGCGTCAGAGCGGCGACCGGGTTCACAAGCAGATCAATGTTTCCTGGCGGAGCACACGAGGCCAGAAATTGCCTGATACTTTGGCGCGACATTCATAGTCTTTTCGACTTGGGATACTGACCGACACGCGCAAATCCCACACTCAAGCTCGACTTTGTCCGGTCCGTTTCGCCGGCTGTGCGTGGCGACGTCGGCGAACTAATCGAGAAGCAGGGTCAACTGGCTGAGCGCGAGCGCCGCCAGCACGGCCAGTTGTTGAAAACCCGCGATCAACTCGACCCCCTCGCGGGCGAGCTGGATAGCTTCGTCGCGACGCCAGCGCGGATCATCGCTGCGGTCGCGCGGGCTGGGCGGCCGGCCGATGCCGATCCGGTCACCGCGCCACCGCAGAAGCAGGGTATCAAGCTCTCTCCTGAGGAATTTCTCGCGCGCTTTGAAAACGTTCAAGCAAAGCGCGACGGCAAGCTTTGAGTTTTCTTCCGTCCGGTTTGGTGTCAATAGCCGGGCGGCGTGATCCAGGCGCAGGTGATCGCGTTCGGCCAGATAACAGCGCCCACTGTCCACCTGTGATTTATTGTCGTGTTTGCATCGGCGCCGGCCAGCTTTTTCCCCTAAATCGATGTTCTTATGGATGTTTTTCCTAGAGGGTGGCGCGGGCTGAACCGACGTGCGGTATTGAATCACGAACAATGGACTATCGGGGCCCGGAACCTGCTCGACTTACGTGAGGGCCGGGCGAGCATGTGGACGTGATCGATCGCCCCCGCCAACACGGATTCGCCCTGGCAGCGCTACGGCAAGCTCCTGATCATAGGCGGCATCGCGATCGTGCTGTCGATGAACAACCCCAACAACTTCTCGCGGCCCGCGGGCTCTCTTCGGTGGCAGCGGCACCTCGGACCTCACCAGTCCGAAGACTCCGCTGGCGGACCGGGCTCCTCGGCCGTCTTGCGGTCCGCGGCACGGTGTTTTGCATCGCTGTTGCCGCGGCCCGTGAGCAATTTAACAGACAAACAAGCGAGGATCTGGATGACTACACAGCTAGATCGCATCGCCGAACTTGAAAACCAAGTTGAAGCTCTCACCCGGCGCGTCGCTAGGCTCGACCCACAGCCGACGCCGGCACCGCCGGCGCGTGAACGGCCTTCGGTCAGCATTATTCAGCGCGCATCTCCCCAGCCGCCCCCCGAAATCCTGCCGACTGAGACCCAATTTGTTGAATTCCGAAACATCGTGTTGGAAAAATTCCCGTCGCTTGCGTTGAACGGCGAACGCGGCGTGACGCCGGGCTTGTACCATCAACATTTCAAGGCCGCGCCGCGACCGCGTCGATACCGGCGTTTGGTTGACCACTTGGATTGATCGGGCAAGGGCATATCACGGTGGCGAGGACATTGGGATTAAACCATTCGTGGCGGGTTGCCTAGGTATCGGCGATGTGCTGATTTAGAGCGATTTCAGCAGCGTGCCTTTCAACACGTCGTTAGGTCTGCGCGACGGTTTCAAAGGCGGCGGTGTCGAAAAGACAGCCGGCTGGCGGCGTGTGTTGCAAGGAAATTTGTTGACGCCGGTCAGACCGCCGCGCCCGGAAAAAACATCAGCTTTCGCAGGTAGGTTGCACGTGGGCGACCCACTTGATGCTTGCAAAGTCTCGCTCAACTTGAGCAAGCCGTTCGCGGTATTGGCGGGGCGGTCCGACCATATCAGTTTTCGGTAGCCCCACCCGCTGTGGCGACCGCCGCTTTACTTCTTTGCCGGTCGTGGCCTGCAAATGCGAAACAGGATGTTGACGTATGATGGCGTGTCCATGCGAGCAGCCCCCCCACTCATCGGTGGCGATCGTCCCCAATCGTCCTACGATCGAGTTACTGAGAGCTTAAATTTTGGTCAGATTCTGGGCATGGTCGGTAACCTCAGTTTCGTCGTTATCCTCAGCTTTTCTTTGCCGGCACGTGCAGCGTTCATTTTGTGAGCGGCGCGGGATCCTCGCTGCCGGCCTCTCCGGTCCCGACTTCCGTCGTTATCGCTAGCCTTTCTTTCGCGTCCGCCAACCGAGTGTAATAGGCGGCCATCGCATAATGCTGTGCCCTGCTTTCATTGGAAAAGGCCTCTCCGGCAAGCGACGCTTCCTCTTCGGCTAAGCGACGATAATTTTCCGCAGGCTTCATCTTCGAGCCGTCATTGGGGGGGGCGGCTGGGTGCTTGGACTTAATGGTTTATTCACCACCAGAAACCAAAAGTCTACCGAGAAGCCATTCAGCCCGACCGGTGAAGAATATGACCGACTCCGAGTTGCTGCACTACTATGGCGAACGCACGCGCATCATAAATGGCGGGCAGCGTAGCCCCGGCCATCAGCGCCTCCTGGAACTCGGCTATGTCGAAGAACACCCTGTCAGTCTGAGAAATGTGTTGATTACGGTGACAAATGCCGGGCAAGCTGTCCTCGACTACAACCCCGTGGCCTCGGCCTGGGGTTTTATGGCGGTTAACCGCGTGCTTCGTGCCTCCGCGTCGCTTGCCGCCGCTGCGGAACCTGCTGAATGTTGATTTGGGTCTGAATTCCAGCCCTTGGCGATCCGCCGGGTCGCGCTCGAATTGGGCTTCATCAGTCGTGCCGTCGCCTCACCGCCAGAGCGATCATGATGAGCGCGCAATTATCACTAACCCAACAAACACCTCAAAATGGCGTAACCGTCATCATCGCCCATCTCGCGCATGTTGCCGAGCGTCACCGGCGGGCCGGGCGGGGGTATGATCCGCACCGTGGCTGCCGGGCTGCCGGTTCATTGCCCCGAGGACTTTGTGCGCAGCGTCGCTCGGCTCACTCGTTAGGCGCTCATGAACGCGCGCGCAACCACCAGTTTGGTCGGCTCAAAGTAAAAATCGAAGCAGTGTGAGCTTGCTCACATCAGCTGATCAAAATCAGGACTAAGGGGAAGCACTGACCGCGACGGGCCTGCCACGACCGAACGCAAGGCAGATCGACCTGCTTGGAGGGAGAGGCTATGAAAGCTTTTTTTGCCGCTTCGCTGCTCGCAAGCACCCTGCTCGGGATCGGCGCCAGTTGTGCCGACGTGATCAATATCGCAACATGGAAATGCAGTCAGTTCGTCAACGCCGACAAGGACACCGTCGGCATCGTGCTGGCATGGCTCGACGGCTACTATCAGGATGCAAGCGCACCACCCATCATCGATAAAGAGCGGTTCGTCGGCAACGCCAAGAAGATCGGCGAATACTGCGCAAAGAACCCGGATGTGGGCCTGGTCACCGCGACGGACGAGCTGTTTGGCAGTGATTGATCGCGCCTGGATAGTTCGACACGTGAATCAGTGCTTAGGTCGGGCACTCCGAGACCCGCGCTTTCTAAGCCTCACCAGCGACTGCCCCGAGTTGACGCTTCGTGACGGTTTTTCCTGTTCTACTGCATACGCGCGCGCGTACGGTGAAAACGGAAAACGCAGAGCGACGCGGAGAGCAGGTCTCGGATTTGGCATGGCGAGCCCAGGCCGGGCTTTCGGAGGCGGTCGAGCCGGTCGCGTGTTTGCTCCACGATATCGGATACGTCCGGGGTGCATTGCGAGGCGATACGACAACGATTTTTGTTATCGACGAAACCGGTAGTACAGTGAGCTTGCCGCGAGGTGCATCCGATGAAGCTCTCGCGCCATATCATGTCGATCGTCAAGATGTTCGTTTTGGAGCGGTTAGGTAAATCTCCAGGCATTGATGCAAAAAGGGTGGCAAATGCGATTGAGGCTACCCGCTTCCCACCACCTCGGGATCGTAATGGCTCTGGTGGAGATCTGGAGCCGAGACTTGTGGAGGCTGCTGATCTTATCGGTCGATTGGGCGATCCTCTCTACGCGAAACGATCAGGTGATCGTAATCAGCTGGTTCAATACGCTCGGTCATTATTCTTCCGCGGAGGATGTCCCGACCAAAGACTCATTTGTTATCGACTGAGACCGGTTAGACAACCGAAACAGGCGAATCTCGCCGCCCAGTCTCAGTTCTGCACTGCTTCCTCAACTTATTGAGGCGTACGTGCGATTAGCGCTAGCAAACAACCTTGTGCCGGTCTTACCTCGGGCCTATGCCGGTTCTTCACAGCACGAGTCCGCGGTCGCCCAGGTTACGGCGGCGCGGGTGGCCGTTGTGGACCAATTTGTCGGGACGCGATGGACGGCTGAAGATCCGGTCGAGCCAGCCTATTTGCAAGTGATCCGCAACTTGCCTGTCCGTATCACTCACTTGCCTTACATGCGACCAAGCCGGGCCCGGAGATAATCTCGATTGCACCCGATCATGCTGCTCGCACCCGTGAGTATGAGGTGCTTGCGATAGGAGCAATGCGCGCTGCTGTGCTCAGAATAGGGTCGAACTCGGGGGATACCGGGCCCTCCAACCTCACTGATCTTTATTGCCCTTACTCTGATCCAGTTCAGGTAGGAGCTCAAACAAACGCGAGCGCGCCCAAGCAATGCCTGGACACCAAAGCTATGGCTTGATAGCTTTTGAGCTGAATTAACCTCAGCCGCTCGCAGCAACATCACTTGATCGCAAGTTGTTTGACTCCAGAGTTCGATCGAGCGGCTGCCGAACCCGCAGTAGGGCTCGAGCAAATGCTACAGTGCTCTACTCCGGCTCGAGGTGCGCCAGCCGCGCGTAGTCGCGCCAGGCCACGGTCTGTTTCAACAACAACTCCTTGAGGAATTGTGAGTTGCCGGGGAGGACGTCGGAGGCGACTGCGGCGTTGAACGCCACCACGTCCGGTGCGACCGCGATTGTATTGAACCAAGCTTCGAGATTGTTGCAGATCGGCTTGGGAGTCTTGGCCGGGACGTGCACCGACCACCAAGTGATCACGTCCATACCGGAAATGCCGGCCTCCTCGGCGCCCGGGATGTCCGGCGCCGAATTCAGCCGCTTGGCTGACGTCACCGCAAGCGGACGGATGCGGCCCTCCTTCAACTGACCATGGATGGTGGTGAGATCGCTGAAGAAGAATACAAGCTGACCGCTGAACAGATCGTTGAGCAGTGGGCCCTGCTCCTTGTATTTGACCTCCACGGTCTTGAGCCCGAACGCCTGTTTGTAGATCTCCGCGGCGACCAGGCTGGGCGGCGCAATCGATCCATAGGAAGCTGCATCGCCCTTCTCCGTCAGATAATCCGTGAGTTCGGGCACCGATTTGAACGGACTGCTACCCGGAACGACAAGCGCAAAGGCGGAGGCGCTGAGCGTGGTGATGTGCTCGAAATCATTGATCGGGTCGTAGCCGAGCTTCTTGAATAGACAGGGCGCCGCGGCCAGTGTCGAGCTGCCCGGCGCAATGTAGATCGTGTAGCCGTCCGGCTTGGCGCGGGCTACGGCCTCGGTTGCGATGTTGCCCAGCGCGCCTGGCCTGTTCTCGACGATGACCGGTTTACCGGTGACCTGCGAGAGCTTGTTGGAATAAAATCTGACCTTGGTATCGGCGCCTGACCCCGGCCCGAACGGGCAGATCGATTTGATCGGGCCTTCGGGATAGTTGTCCGCCTCGGCAGCGGCGCGCGCTGATAAAGGGGCCATGCCCGAGGCCAACACAGCGGCTGAGCGGAGCAGATTACGGCGGCTCAGCATTTGATCCTCCCACGTTTTGACTCTCGCATCCCCTCCGCCTTATACCATCGCTGACCAGCTAAGATATTGGGCTCCGACGCGGAGCTAAGCTATTGTAGAACCATAAGGCTACGGAGGGAGGCCCACAATGTATTCGATGCAAGTCATCGGTCTGTCGGCTTCGCGAGTTGCGTGTACGCGACGGCGGCGCTTGGCGGGATGTGGCAAAACTCGATCCCGCTCTCGACAAATTAAATCGATCCGGACGCGAAGGTGGAGGTCGTCAAACGCGGCTTTGGCTTCACCGAGGCGTTTGGGTGCAGAAGGGCAAGGCGGGCTACCTGCTGTTCAGCGACATTCGCGCGAACGTGATCTCCAAGCTGACACCGGGCGGGGAAGCCTCGGTTTATCTGGATCATAGCGGTTACACCAAACCTGGTATCTGGCGCGTCGGTTTCGACTTCAACAATGGCAAGGACCCCAACGATCCAGCATTCGCGAAATTGTACGTGAATGGCTCCAACGGTCTGGCACTCGACCCGCAAGGCCGGCTCGTCATCGCGACCTTCGCTGGCCGCTGGATCGATCGGATCGAGCCGAATGGCAAACGCACGGTTCTTGCCGACAGGTACGACGGCAAGCGCTTCAACGGCAACAATGACGTGGTGGTCAAGAAGGGCGGCGCCGTTTACTTCACCGACATGTTCGGTGCCCTGCGGCAAGGCGACAAGACCCGAGCATGGGCCTGCCTTACCAGGCGGTTTACATGGTGAAGAGCGGCAAAGTCATGCGGTTGACCGATGATATTCCCACCACCAACGGCCTCGCGTTCTCACCCGACGAAATATATTTTTACGCGAACGGCAGCCGCGCGGGACATATGAGCGCCGACATTGCGCCCGGAATGACCGACGGCATGAAGGTCAACACTCTGGGCAACATGTACTCGTCGGGCCGCGGGGGTATTTGGATTATCACCCGGCTTCTCCAGCGCGATGAAAGCCTATGAAAGTTCCCGGATGACTTGGCTTACGATCACCGGTCTCGTTCTCACTTTAATAGGTGGTGCTGCCGCAAACGGCTTGACGTTTCTCAATCCTCCAAACCGCCTGTCAGCCACAACCATCTGATACCAACTCCATAACGGCCTGAATCGAGAGTTTTCTGGCAATCAAGGCGGCCAGCTTGTTTTTCTTCGCTGAGGTGTGATTCGCTCGCCATCTGGGCTGATTCGGGGCAACAGATGGTCGAAGCAGCAAGGACGAGGTGCGGCGGTTGAGAACGGCGCTGCGCTGGAAGATACCGGTGCCGCAGCGCCAACGCATCCAAATGATGCTGTTGCGTGAAAGCGGGATGACGCAGCCGGCGATCGCGGCTGCGATGGGCGTATCGCTGAGCACGGTGAACCGCGCGCACATGGCTTATGGCCACGGCGGCATCAAGGCGTCAAGCCCAAGCCGAATGGTGGACGCAACATGAGAATATGACGTTGGCCGAAGAAAAGGCCTTGCTCGCACGGTTTGCCAAAGCAGCCGTAGCCGGCGAGATGCTCACCTACTGCGCGGACCCGAACGCGAGGACCATGTTCTGTTTGCCTCACACACGATTTGGCGCAGTCGCGCCGATTTCGAAGCCTGGAACCAAATCGGAAGCTACCTGATAAGTCGGGCCGTTGCTGAGGCCGATACCGCGGGACGCATACGGAAGGCGCACGCTTTTCAGTACCGCGATGGTCTGGTCATTGCTCTCCTGGCGCTCATCCCATTGCGCAGCCGCACGCTCACAGCCCTGCGTATCGGCCAACACCTCGTCAAAACTGAAGATCTATGGGCGCTCGACATACCTGCTGCGGATACCAAAACTCGTCGGGCGCTCGACTTTCCGTTGTCCCGAGAAATGTCGTCGCGTATAGATTTGTATCTGGAGCGATTTCGAGACCACATTCCAGGTGCTGATAAGCACGACGGTCTCTGGCCGTCGAATAAGAGCCGGCCGATGTGCGCTAACGGTATCTATCTGGCTGTGCACAAGCGCACCAAAAAGGCTTTCGGATTTGGGGTCAATCTGCATCGATTTCGTCATGCTGCTGCCAGCTTCTGGTCGAGCCAGGATCCGGTCAATGTGAGAGGCGCAAAGGATCTTCTCGGTCACGCTTCGTTTGGCACAACCGAGAAACACTATGTAATGGCTCAGTCGCGCCTTGCGGGGCGTGCCCTCGCCCACGCCGTCGACGCGGTGCGGAATGATTTTCGACGTGTTCGGTAGCAACCGCCTTTATCCCGCGCTTCATCACATGCTCACCGATCCCGTCTATGCCGTCACCTAGCAGTGTCTTGTGCGGATCGCGATTAGATAACGATCAGCACAATGACAAGCAGGTCAAACCCGGCGCGAAGGGCCATAATCTGATGACCATTAACCCAGCTGATATTGACGTGACGCTTGTCCAGGCTGCTTCGCCGATCCTGTTCGGCTGTGAGGAATTCCAGCGGTGTAGCTCGCTCGGTAGGCTCTTCTTAACATCAACCGACGATCCGACAATAATAAGATGATGGAGGTAAGTACGGCTCATGGGTGTCCGTTTTTCAACATCGAGCTCTTTTTCTGATTCTCGTCTGTGTGCTATTATGTGCCAATATCATGACGGATTAGAGAGCGACGCAAATTCCATCCGTCGGCTGGGTCGGGGAGCGATCAGAGCCTCTGATTCAAGGGCCTGTGGAGATGAGTGCTAGATGACTGGCGCGACAGAGGAATTACCAGCTTCACCTGCGTCGCGGTTGACGCGGAAATAAATGGAGGCCTCGGGGAAAGCACGGTGGAAATTCGGTACGGAAGCCAAACCGTCCGGCCCAGCAGCAACGCGCAGACGGCGATGAAGCGAAAATCGCGCCCCCGCAGCTTCTCTTTCATAACGAATGGGTTACCGTTTTGACCCTTGGCTGCCCAGTGGAGTCCGATCCCGCCCAGGATGTAACTGCCGTACCTCCCAGTTGCCTGTACCCGAGCGAGCGCAGCCGCGACGAGAACTCTTCGATCGACACGAACAACTCAGGGAGTCCGGAATGTAGGTATAGATTCGCGGGCGCCGGTGCAGCACGAAGCCCCAGAACGTGCCCTGCGCATACAGATAACCCAGGTAAAGTCTTCGCGCCAGTGGATTGGCCGGGAGAAAGAAATCCAGGCTGACCAGCAGCCCTCCCGGGCGGGTGACCCGGGCAATTTCGCCGAGGGTCGCATCGAGGTCGGGAAAGTTCCGGAGCCCGTAACCGATGAAGACCGAATCGAAGGCGGCGTCTGCGAAGGGCAGTTTGCCGGCATCGGCGCAGACCGCGCGCTCGACGCCCTGCTGCCGTGCGAGTTACAGCATACGGTGGGTGAGATCGACCGCACCGCCCGCGCGCCCGGGTAAACCTGGCCTACAAGCTGGAAAAATCGCCGGTTCCGGATGCGAGATCGAGCACCGTCGGATTTCGGGAAGCTGCGCGCGCGCGACGCCGAGCTTCTTCCACCGCTTGTCCATGCCGTAGAAATGCGCGGGTAATGAAATCGTATCGGGGGGCGACCGTGTGGAACATCGCCCGCATGAGGCGGGTATCTGCTGCTCGGCTGGTTTCACTAGCAGCCGAATTGTACCAAAGCGTGCGTGGCGGAAACGGGGCGTCCCGCCACGCACTCGAGTTTACCTGCGGGTACTTCTGGCATTTGCCGCGCGTGGCTGTTCCGCGCAGTGTTGGCCGAATATGCGCCGACCGGTGGAGATGGACGTATCCACCATCTGCACCATGGCGTAGGCCGGCATGTCCTCGGCTTCCTTGAAGAACGTCAGCCGGTTCAGTCGTCGTCGAAATCCACCCGGATCAAGTCGCCGCCGCGCACCTGCTCGGTGGCGATCAGGTTGGAGAGCGGCTGCACCAGGTGCCGGTCGATGGCGCGCTTCAGGTGCCGCGCGCCGTACTTCATGTCCGTGCCTTCGCGCAGCAGGAAGTCCGCGCGCCGTCGGTCAGCGAGAAGACGAAGGGCGCGCCGTTGGCCGAGCGTGAAGATGCGCTGCTGCACCATGTTCAGTTCGATGTCGAGGATCTTCCGCAGCTCGCGTTCGCCCAGCGGCTGGAAGACCACGGTCTTGTCGATCCGGTTCATGAACTCCGGCGTGAACTTGCGGCGCGCGGCTTCCATGCCGGCGCGCGGCAATCTTGTCCGTTCAGTTTCTCGTCCACCATCGCCTGCGGCCCGCTGTGCGTTCGGCTTCACAGGCGGCGAATCCCAGGTTCGGGCGCAGCATCGAGCTCATCTCCGCCGCGCCCAGGTTGCTGGTCATGAAGATCATGGCGCGGGAGAAATCCACGCGGCGGTTGTCGCCCAGCGTCAGCGTGGCTTTGTCCAGAATGCCCAGCAGCAGGTTCCACAGCGCGTCGCTGGCCTTTTCGATTTCGTCGAACAGCACGAAGCTGAGCTTCACGTTCTCGGTGTGATACTGGTTCAGCACTTCCTGGCTCAGCAGCGGATGCGTTTCGCGATGCCCCAGATATCCCGGAGGCGAGCCGATCAGCTTGGCGATCTCGTGGCTGTGCTGGAACTCGGCGCAATCGATCTTGATGACCGCGCGGGCGTCGCCCACCAGGCTTTCCGCGGTCGCTTCGACCATGCGGGTCTTTCCGGAGCCGGTCGGGCCCAGGAACAGAAAGTTGCCGATCGGCCGCCCGGGGCTGGTCATGCCCGGCAAGGTGCGTCTGATAGATGTTGACGATCTGCTGGATCGCCTCGTCCTGGCCGACGATCCGCTTGCGCAGATCCGATTCCAGTTTCTCCGCGTCGTACCCGGTCTGCGACGGGTCCAGCTGTTTGATAGCCGCCCCATATGCGCCCTCCCCCTCTCGATTCCAAGTCCCATCAGGGTCATTTCGACCCGTGTAGATGTGCAAGCTGGCGTGTCCACAGCTCAGGCGCCCGCCGACATTGCGCCGGAGCCACGCTCGATATTCGCTATACCTCCGTCGCAATTTCCGCGGCCCGAGGGCCGCATCTCCACCCGGCTAACCATGGTGCGGGCCGGCATTTGCAGCACCATGCTACTGCTTCTGCGACATCTTCCGGCGCAATCATCCAACCGGTGTCTCCGGAGCGATCGGACAGGCCCGCCCGCACGAATCCCGTATCGACGCTGCCCGGCAGAATGTAGCTCACGCGGACGTTGTCGTGGCGGTGATCCAGCATCAGGCCTCGCTGAATCCGTTCAAGCCTAACTTGGAGGCGTTGTACCCGGCGCCGCCGCTGAATGCGTTCTTTGCCGCCAGGCTGGAAATGTTCACGATAAACCCGCCGCCGCGCTTCTGAAACCGGGCCAGCGCCTCGTGCGAGCAGTAGAAAGGTGCGTTCAGGTTCAGGTCGATGTTGATGCGCCACTCTTCCAGCGTCATTTCCGCGACCTTTCGGAACAACCCCGCGCCGGCGTTGTTCACCAGGATGTCGAAGCCGCCGAACTCGCGGTCGACGGCGGCAAAGAAGCGGCGGACCTGCTCGATGTCGGTGACATCCGCTGCATGGCCGAGTACAGTCCCGTGCGCCGTGAGTTCCTGCCCCGCACGGCGGGTGGACTCTTCCGTGCGGCCGCAGATCGCGACGCGCACGCCTTCGCGCAGAAGCCGTTCCGCGATGGCGCGCCCGATTCCGCGTGTGCCGCCGGTAACCACGGCTGTCCGATTCCTCAGCGATTCCATATATCGAATTCTAAGCGCGAGGGCTCGGGGTTGGCGGACGGTACCTGTTAGAATATGAACAGAAATGGCATCCAGCGCGCCCCTGACAGCTCTGCGCCGGCTGTTTGAAGACCGTCTCCAGCAACTGTCGACTGAAGTGGAGGCCCTGTTTGCGCAAACTCGCGAGCGGGTCCGGCAAGAGTTGGCCGACCAGTTGAACCAGGCCGTGCGGCGCATGCGGCTGGCTCCGGACGCGGAAGAACTCGATGCCACGCTCGTGGACGCATCCTGCTGCTTCGCGGCGGGAGCGGCTTTGTTTGGAATCGAAGCGGAAGCCGCGGCAGGAGTCAGGATGCGGGGCGCGGCGGAAGAGACGGTGGAGAAGTTTTCCCGGCTGCGCATCCCGCTGGCGTCTGCCGCTGCCCTTGCCGGCGCGGTGGAAACGCGCGAGCCGGTGCGATCGCGGCCGCCATTCCGGGCGAAGTGTCGCAGCAGATGATCGATCTTCTGGCGCACCCGCAGGATAGCCGCGTCTCGGTTTTTCCCGTGATGGTCCGGGAGCGTGTCGCGGGCCCATCCTTTATGTATGGGGCGATGTGCAAGGTTCGGCGCTGGAGATCCTGGCACAACTGGCATCGGCGATTCGCAGCAGTCTGGAACAACCCCCGCCGGCGCCGCTCGTGCAGATCGAACCTCCCGCGGCGAAGCCGAAGTCTTCATGGGACAGCCTGTCCAGCGAGGAACAACAGGTGCATCTGCGGGCCCAGCGGTTCGCCAGGGTCCAGGTCGCGGAACTGCGGTTGCACGAGCCCGAGGCGGTGCAGTCGGGCCGTGCCGATCGCGACCTTTACGGGGCTTTTCGCAGGAAGATCGACCGCTCGCGCGGCGAATTTCAGCGACTTTTCTTTGCGGCCTGCCCAGCATGGTGGATTACCTCCATCTCGAACTCGTCCGCACGCTGGCCAACGATGATCCGGAATTACTCGGCAAGGAATACCCTGGTCCCCTGGTTTAAGGTTCTGTTCGCAGCAGGCCTGGCGGCACTCGCGGTTGCCGCGGCCCCCGCGCCCGCGAAGCGCCGCGCACCGGCGAAACCCGCCGCTCCCACGAATCTTGCAGCCATGGTGCGCGCGTTGCGGCAATCGCCGACGCCCGCACACCGCGCGGCGGTCGCATCCTATGCCGCGGCCCATAGTAAGGACAGAACCGGGCTGCTGGCGCGGCTCGCACTGGGAGTGGCCGCGTACGAACAGAAGGACTATCCCGGTGCCATCGCGCAGCTCAAGCAAGTGAATGGAAAGCTCCCGCTGATCGCGGATTACACGCAATATTACCTGGCGGCCGCGCTGGCCGAGACCAACAATCCGGCGGACGTGCATCGCGACCTGGACGCCGTGCGGGCCGGGACACCCAGGTCTCCGATGGCTGCCCGGTCCTGGCTGCTGGAAGGGCGGGCGCTCGGCGCGCAGCCCCTCGAGGCAGTCCGGTTTTTGCGCGAACACTATGCGGACCTGCCGCAGCCGGATGGCGACCTCGCGCTCGCCGGCGCCTATCAGGCGGCGAACGACCTTCCGCACGCCACCGAGTATTACCAGAAAATTTACTGCGACCGCGCGGTGGGTCCGGCATCGGACCGGGCCATCGCCGCGCTGGCGGCTCTCAAGAGTTCGATGGGTTCGGCGTATTCGGCTCCGGCGGCGGCGGATTTGTTACGGCGGGCGGGACGCCTCATGGAAGCGCGCGAATACGACCGCGCCCGCGCCGAGTACGCTGCCCTGCCGGGCGAACTGTCGGGCGTGGAGCGCGACCAGGCACGGGTCAGGGTGGGCGCGGCGGAACTGCTCGGCGGGAAGTTGACCACCGCCACGCAGTACCTGCGAGGGCTGGACAGCCTCGACCCGGAGGCCGACGCCGAGCGCCTGTACTACCTGGAGGAGTGCAGCCGGCGCGCCGCGAACGATGCTGGGATTCAGTCGGCGCTGGAAGAACTCGGGCACCGCTATCCGAAATCGAACTGGCGGTTGAGAGCGCTGGCGTCCGCCGCCGGGCGGTTCCTGATCGTCAACCAGCCGGATGCCTATCTGCCGCTGTATCGGGCAGTCTACGAGGATTTTCCCGAGTCCTCCACGGCCGGGCTGTGCCATTGGAAGATCACATTCCACGCCTACATGCAGGGTGAACGGAACGCGGAGGATCTGCTTCGCGAGCACCTGGTCCGGTATCCGGCCCATGCCACCGCACCGGCGGCTCTGTATTTTCTTAGCCGCCAATCGGAACGCCGCGGGGAGTATGGCGCCGCACGAGCTTTCTACCGGCGGCTGGAGGCCGCGTTCCCCAATACGTACTACGGGATGCTCGCGCGGGAACGGCTACAGAATCCGGACGTGGCGTCGGCCGGGTCGTCGCCCGAAGCCGAGCAGTTCGCCGCGGGCATTCGATTTCCCGGGCCCGCCGCATTGCCGGCTGCCCCGACCCGTGCGACCACCGTGCGGATCGACCGCTCCCGCCTGCTGCGCACCGCCGGGCTGAGCGACCTGGCCGACGGGGAACTTCGCTTTGGCTTGCGCGACGACGGCCAGCCGGTGCTTCTGGGACTGGAGATGGCGTCGAATGCCGACGCGCCGGCCCAAGGCGTGCGAATCATGAAGGCGATGGCTTCCGACTATCTCCGGATGCCGCTCGACCGGGCGCCGCGAAAATTGTGGGAGTTGCTTTTCCCGCTGCCCTACCGCAGGGATCTGGAGCGGTATGCCCGCCAGCAGCGCATCGACCCGTTCCTTCTGGCGGGGCTCATCCGGCAGGAATCGGAATTCGACCCGAATGCCATTTCCCACGCCAACGCGTATGGCCTGACACAGGTCCGGCCATCCACTGGCAAGCTGTTTGCGCGGAAGGCGGGCGTCCGGCGGTTCAGCAACCGGTCTCTGCTCCAGCCCGCGGTCAACCTCAACATCGGCTCTTCCGTGCTGCGTTCCATGCTGGACCAGAACAACGGCAAGGTGGAGCAGACACTCGCGGCGTACAACGCAGGCCCGAACCGCGCCGCCGAATGGATCGCCTGGAACACATACCGGGAGCCGGCGGAGTTCGTCGAAACGATTCCTTTTACGGAAACCCGCGATTACGTCCAGGCCGTGCTGCGCAATGCGGATGTGTACCGCCGGCTTTACCGGTGATGTCGCGCGGCGTGTTAAAACGGAGCTTGACTCCGAAATTCCGCCAATCGGATATCCTGGTCTTGAAAGAGAGCGCATATGAAGATCCGTCCGGAAGATGCCCTGGAATACCATTCCTCATCGCCCGCGGGCAAAGTGTCGGTCACTCCCACCAAGCCCTGCCGCACCCAGCGCGATCTGAGCCTGGCCTACACGCCCGGCGTGGCCGTGCCGTGCCTGGAAATCGAGCGCGATCCGAGCCTCGCCTACAAGTACACCGCCAAGGGCAACCTGGTGGCCGTCGTCAGCAACGGCACCGCGGTGCTGGGCCTGGGCAACATCGGCGCGCTGGCGGGCAAGCCGGTGATGGAAGGCAAGGGGGTCCTGTTCAAGCGCTTTGCCGATATCGACGTGTTCGATATCGAGCTCGACACCGAAGACCCGAGGAAGTCATCCGCACCTGCCAGATTGCTCGAGCCGACCTTCGGCGGCATCAACCTGGAAGACATCAAGGCGCCGGAGTGCTTCTATCATCGAGGAAGAGCTGCGCAAGACCATGAAGATCCCGGTGTTCCACGACGATCAGCACGGCACCGCCATCATCTCCGGCGCCGGCCTGCTGAACGCGCTGGAACTCGACGGGCAAGAAGATCGAGCGAGGTCAAAGTGGTGTTCAACGGCGCGGGCGCCAGCGCGATCTCCTGCGCCGAGCACTACGTCAAGCTGGGCGTGCGGCCGCGAGAACATCGTCGATGTGCGACACCAAGGGCGTGATCTACGAAGGCCGCACCGAGGGCATGAACCCCTACAAGGCGCGTTTCGCCGTCGAAGACCGAGCGCCCGCACCCTGGCCGAGGCCCTGGTCGGCGCGGACGTGTTCTTCGGGCTTTCGAGCGCGGCAGTTGCGTCACGCCGAGATGGTGCTGGGGATGGCGCCGCAACCCGATCGATCTTCGCGCTGGCGAACCCGGATCCCGAAATCGCCTACGACGTCGCGCGTGCGACGCGCGTCCGGACGCGATCGTGGCCACGGGCCGCTCCGATTTTCCGAACCAGGTGAACAACGTCCTCGGCTTCCCGTTCATCTTCCGCGGCGCGCTGGATGTGCGCGCCACCACGATCAACGACGAGATGAAACTGGCCGCCACCCGCGCGCTGGCCGTCCTTGGCCAAGGAAGACGTGCCCGATTCCGTGCTGCGCGCCTACGGCGTGGAGCGCCTGGAGTTCGGCCGCGAGTACATCATCCCGAAACCGTTCGATCCGCGCGTGCTCATCTGGGAAGCCTCCGCGGTGGCGCAGGCCGCCATGGAGACGCGGCGTGGCGCAGCAGCCGGTCGATATCGACGCAGTACCGCGAAGCAACTGGAGCGCCGCCTGGGCAAGGCCAACGTGAGTGATGCGCGAGCATGATCCACAAGGCGCAGAAGCAGCCCAAGCGCGTCGTCTTCACGGAAGGCGAAGAAGGCAAGATTCTGCGCGCCTGCCAGATCCTGATCGACGAAAAGATCGCCATCCCGATCCTGCTGGGCACGAGGAGACGATATCCGGGCCAAGATCGCCGAGTTGCGTCTGCACCTCGAACGGCATTCAGATCATCGAGCCGGCGAAACTTCCCGCGCCTGGACAGAATACGCGGAGGAGTTTTACAGCCTGCGCCAGCGCAAGGGCGTGACCCGCAACGAGGCCGCAGCAGGCGCTTCTGAACCCCACACCTTCGGCAGCGTGATGGTGCGCCTGGGCGACGCCGACGCCCTGATCGGCGGGCTCACCACGCACTATCCCGACACCATCCGGCCGGCGCTCCAGGTGATCGACGTGCGGCCGGAACTGCGCCGGCGTCGCGGGCGTCTACGTGCTGATCACCGCGCAAGGGCGACATCTACTTCCTGGCCGATGCGACGGTGAACATCGAGCCGACCGCCGAAGATCTGGCCGAGATCGCCATCATGGCGGCGGAAAAGGCGCGCCGCTTCAACCAGGAGCCGCGCGTGGCCATGCTCTCGTTCTCCAATTTCGGCAGCACGCGGCATCCGCTGGCGGAGAAGGTCCGGCACGCGGTGGAGCTCGTCCGGCAGCGCGCGCCCGGCCTGATGATCGACGGCGAGATGCAGGCCGATACGGCCGTGGTGCCGCAGATCATCGAGGAGACCTACCCGTTCAGCACCCTCAAGGGCGGCGCCAACGTGCTGATCTTCCCGAACCTGGAAGCCGGCAACATTGCCTACAAGCTGCTGCAGCGGATCGGCGGCGCGGAGCTGATCGGGCCGCTGCTCACGGGGCTTTCGAAGCCGGTCCACGTGCTGCAGCGCGGCTCGGAAGTGAACGACATCGTGCACGTGGCGGCGGTGGCCGTGGTGGACGCGCAGGAAGTCGGAAAGCCGTATCGCACGCTGATGACTGCGCGAACGCGCTGACCGGTGATGAGGCGGAGGGAATTTCTCGGGACGGCTGTCGTTTTTTCGCTGCCACGGGCAGGGAGGGCCGCCGGGAAGTTCGACCTCACTGCAATCGAGCGGCCGCGCGTGCTCAAGGCCGCCGACCGTACCTCAAAGAAGAGCCGGTAACCGTGACCGCCGCCGGTTCGCCGCGGAGCGCCGGCGGCAAGCACGATTTCTTCTCCGAGGGCGACTACTGGTGGCCCGACCCCAAGAATCCCGACGGCCCGTACATCCAGCGCGACGGGATGACCAATCCCGATAACTTCGTCGAGCACCGGAAGGCCATGATCCGGCTCAGCCTGATCGGTGCCGGCGCTGGCCGCGGCGTACAAGATCACCACGAGACCGCCGGTATGCCGACCACGCCGCGGAGCACCTGCGCGCCTGGTTCGTCGACGACGCGACGCGCATGAATCCGAACCTGCAATACGCGCAGGCCATTCAGGGACGCTTCACGGGGCGCGGGCACCGGCATCATCGACACGCTGCACCTGGTGGAAGTCGCGCGCGCCGCGTGGCAGACTCGACCTGGACCGCCGCCGATCTCGACGGCGTCAAGGAGTGGTTCGCGGCATACATCGACGTGGATGACGACGCACCCCTACGGCATCGCCGAGCGCGACGCCAAAAACAACCACGGCACCTGCTGGGCGACGCAGGTGGCGGCGTTCGCGCAGCTCACCGGCAATCGCGAGCGGATGGAGTACTGCCGCAACCGCTACAAGACGGTTCTGCATTCCGAACCAGGAGGCCGCGGATGGCAGCTTTCCGCTGGAACTGGCCGCACCAAGCCGTACGGCTATTCGCTGTTCAACCTGGATGCGATGGCGATCCTGGTGCAGACGCTGACGACGAAGGGTGGACGACCTGTGGAAGTGGCAACTGCCCGACGGGCGCGGCATGGCGAAGGCGATGGCCTACATGTTTCCGTACATCCTCGACAAGAAGAAATGGCCGCTCCCGCCCGACGTCATGTATGACAAGGAGTGGCCCGTGCGCCAGCCGAGCCTGCTGTTCGCCGGGCTGGCGCTGGACAAGCCGGAGTACCTCGCGCTGTGGAAGAAGCTGGATGCGGATCCGACGGTCGAAGAGGTGCTGCGCAATTTTCCGGTGCGCCAGCCGCTGCTGTGGGTATAGGCGAATCGCCCGCTGCCTAACGGTCGCGGCTCTGTTACGATTCGTTCCAGTTCTTGCCGGAGAAAATACCAGCGATCATCTGAAACACGCCGCTGCTCCGGGGCCTCTGTTCGCCGTCGAGCAGCTTGTAAACCTTAACGAAGGCTTCCAGTTCGAGGCGCGCCATGCGGGCTTCGGTCTCCGCGTAAGTTTTCAAGGCCGGACCGATCTCGTCCTGGTTCTTCCCGGAAGCTACTGCTTCGGCGATCTGCTCGCGGTTCTTCTTCAGTTCCGACTGCAGGGGCAGCGCCTGCTTCTGGCCTTCGTCCATGATGGACTTGACCTCTTTCTTCTGGTCCTTGTTGAGCTTGAGAATCTCGGATATCATCTCGAGGCGGCTGGGCCTGGAGGGTCCCAGATTAGGGACCGACATGCCGCCGCCGTTGCGGCG
>CAVXDE010000047.1:0-14334 GCA_963760435.1 uncultured Alphaproteobacteria bacterium | reverse complement strand
GCACGCGCGAGGCCGAAGACGCGGCGCAACGCACCGAGGATCTCGAGCTGCGTCTTGCCGAGATGGCGCGCGTGCAGGCTGAAACGGTCGGCCGGCTGCAAACCATGGGTGAAGGCCTCGCGGCGCGCCAGTCGGACCTCGCGCGGCTGGTCAACGAACGGCTCGATGCGGTCTCCGGCCGGATCGGCCAATCGATGGAGGCAACCACCAAGCAGACCGTCGAGCGGCTGCAACACCTGCACGAGCGCCTCGCCCTGATCGACAATGCGCAGAAGAACCTCAACGAGCTCTCCTCTCAGGTGACCTCGCTGCGCGATGTCCTCTCCAACAAACAGGCACGCGGCGCGTTTGGGCAGGCCCGCATGGAGGCGATCGTCCAGGACGGGCTGCCCAAAGGCAGCTTCCAGTTCCAGTTCACGCTCTCCAACAACACCCGGCCGGATTGCGTGGTCTTCATGCCGGACCAGCCGCCGCTGGTGATCGACGCCAAGTTCCCGCTCGAGGCGGTGACGGCGCACCGCGACGCCAAAACCGATGACCAGCGCCGAGTGGCGGCTCAGCGCCTGCGGCAGGATATATTGCGCCACGTCGCCGACATCGCCGGCAAGTATTTGATTCCCGGGGAAACCCAGGATCTGGCGCTGATGTTCGTGCCAGCCGAGTCGGTCTATTCCGAGTTGCACGACACCTTCGACGACGTGGTGCAGAAGTCATATCGCTCGCGCGTCATCATCGTCTCGCCATCATTATTGATGCTAGCTATCCAGGTGATGCAGCAGATCCACAAGGATGCCCGGATGCGCGCCGCCGCGGATCGCATTCGCCACGAGGTCGCGCACATGATCAACGACGTCGGCCGAATGCGTGAACGGGTGCTCAAGCTGCAACAGCACTTCACCCAGTCCGGCGAAGATCTGCGGCATATCCTGATATCGGCCGAAAAGGTTGAGCGCCGGGCGGCGGCCATCGAGGAACTCGATTTCGGTGAGGGCGAGCGAACCGCGACCGTGATCCCCACTCCCGTTGGCAAGCTTGGCGCCGCCGAGTAACGCTGCCATATGACCGCACCGGCCGAAATCCAGCGCGCTCCCGCATCCTTCACCGAAACCCTTGCGGTTTATACGCAGCGCCGCGTCCTCATTGTGCTGTTTCTTGGGTTTTCCGCTGGCCTGCCGTTGGCACTGTCCGGGTCGACATTGTTGTTCTGGACCGCGGAAGCGGGTGTTGATCTCAAAACCATTGGCCTGTTCGCGCTGGTCGGCACGCCCTACACCATCAAGTTCCTGTGGGCGCCGCTTGTCGATGCGATCGATGTACCGGTGTTATCCAAATGGCTCGGACGGCGGCGCGGCTGGCTGCTGTTCTCACAGCTGTTGCTGATCGCCGCGATCCTGTTCGTCGGCAGCTGCGACCCAGCGACAGCGCCATGGCTGGTCGCGCTGGGCGCGTTGTTTGTTGCTGCCGCGTCATCCACACAGGACATCGTCATCGATGCTTTCCGCATCGAAAGCCTGAACGAGGATGAGCAAGCGGCTGGCATGGCGTCCTACGTCGCCGCCTATCGGGTCGGGATGCTGGTGTCGGGCGCCGGCGCGCTGTTTCTGGTGACCCTGTTCCAACATTTCGGTTTTGCGTTGCGCGGCGCCTGGAACGGAAGCTACGCCGTCATGGCGGCGCTGGTGCTGGTCGGCGTTGCGACCACGTTTATCGCGACGGAGCCCAACAAATCCGCAGCTGCCGAGCACCATAGTGGGTGGAGCGGCGCGGTGCGCCGGCTCGGGCACACCGTGGTCGGCGCGTTCCAGGATTTTTTCTTCCGCGAAGGCCTCCTGATCGCCATCGTGGTGTTGGTCTTCGTCGTGCTGTTCAAGTTCACCGATGCGCTCGCTGGCGTGATGACGCCGCCGTTCGTCAAGGAGCTTGGATTTTCGCGCGAGGAATACGCCGCCATCATCAAAGGCGTCGGACTGATCGCGCTTCTGCTGGGCGGGTTTGCGGGCGGCTACGTGGCGCGCGCATTTCCGTTGGCGACAAGCCTATGGATCGGCGGCATCCTGCAGGCGCTCGCCAACCTGGCCTTCTCCTGGCAGGCGATGGTCGGCCATGATCTCGGCTGGCTCACCTTTGCCATCACGCTGGAGAATTTCACCAGCGCCATCGGCACCGTGATTTTCGTCGCCTATCTCTCCGCGCTGTGCCAGAACCCGCTGCACACGGCGACGCAGTACGCACTGCTGACCGCCCTTGCCGCGGTCGGGCGAACCTATCTGTCCGCCGGCGCGGGGTTCATTGCCGAGGCGACGGGATGGGTGTGGTTCTTCGCGATCTGCGCGCTTGCGGCGATACCAGGCTTGCTGGTGCTCGCCTGGCTACAGCGCACCGGGCATTTCGAGAGGCTGACAGCGATCAACAACAAATCGTAGGGTGGGCACGGCGCAATCGCGCGTCTCACCATTTGCGCTAACCTCACAAGCGCCGTGCCCACGCTGTCCGCACTATCCGACAGCGTGGGCATCGCGCGCAAGCGTCACGCAAAGCATCAAGTCCGAGCGAGCGCGATGCCCACCCTACAGCGGCAATCTTTGCTTGATCGCTGCCGCGAGCGTGCCTTCGTCCAGATAATCGAGCTCGCCGCCGACCGGCACGCCATGGGCAAGCCGCGTGACCTTGACGCCGGAGCTCGCCACCAGGTCAGTAATGTAATGCGCGGTTGTCTGGCCATCGACCGTCGCGCTCAGCGCCAGGATCAATTCCTTCACATCACCCGAATGCACCCGGTTCACCAGTTGCTCGATCATCAGGTCTTCGGGCCCGACGCCATCAAGCGGCGACAGGGTGCCGCCCAGCACGTGATAGCGCGCGCTCACCGCATTGGCGCGCTCCAACGCCCACAGGTCGGCGACGTCGGCCACGACCACAATGACGGACGGGTCGCGGCGCGTATCAGTGCATACCGTGCAGGGATTCTGGCTGTCGATATTGCCGCACACGCGGCACACCGTGATCTTCTCGCTCGCGGCCTCAAGCGCGCTCGCGAGTGGCATCATCAGCTGCTCACGCTTCTTGATGAGGTGCAGAGCCGCGCGCCGCGCGGAACGCGGGCCAAGACCGGGCAAGCGCGCAAGCAGCTGGATCAGGCGCTCGATCTCGGGGCCGGCGACCGCTGACGGCATCAGATCAGAACAGCTTCAGGCCCGGAGGCAGCGGCAAGCCGCCGGTCAGGCTCTGCATCTTGTCCTGCAGCACCGTCTCGGCCTTGCGGCGTGCATCGGCATGCGCCGCGACGATCAGATCCTCGAGGATCTCGGCCTCGTCCGGCTTGATCAGCGACGGATCAATGCGAACGCTCTTCAACTCGCTCTTGGCCGTGAGTTTCACGGTCACGAGCCCGCCGCCCGCCGTGCCTTCGACCTCGACGTGGTCGAGCTCGGCCTGCATCGCCTCGACTTTGCTCTTCAGTTCCGCGGCCTGCTTCATCAGGCCCATGAAATCAGGCATCGGTCATCCCTTCAGAATCGTCATCGTCATACGGCGCATCATCAAGTGGCGCGAGGTCGCCGGCATCGGCGGCCTCAGTGCTGTCAGGCGCGCGAACTGCAACAATTTCAGCGCCTGGGTATTTCGCCAGCACCGCCTGCACTAACGGATCCGACCTCACATCGTTCTCAAGCGCGACACGTCGGGCGTCTTGCTGGGAACGAATCGTCGGCTGGCCCGGCTCGGCCGAAACGACGACCATCCAGCGCCGTCCGGTCCATTGGCTCAGCTTGCGCCCGAGCTCGCCAACCAAGGCCTTCGAGGCGTTTGACTCAAGCGCGACCTCGAGCCGGCCGTCCTCGCAACGAACAAGCCGCAGGTCGCGTTCCAGCGCAGTCTTTGTCTGCAAGTCGCGCATGCGTCCGGCCAGCGCAACGATATCCTCAAAGCGGGTGATCGCGAGCGGCTCGGCGCCTTGGTCGGCCGGAGCGGAATCGATCCGATCGACCGCGAGGCTTGAGGCGAGCGCGGCGCGCGGGCTGCCGCGCATGGCCTCCGCGCGCGTGCCCTCGGGACGACCCGTCTCCATGCGCGGCGCGGCAGCCGAAGGCGCGACGTTGCGCACTGTCGCAATCGGTGTTTCGCCGCGCGCAGAGGTTGGCGCCGCGGAAGTGCCGGCACTTGGGCCCGCCGGCGCGCCGCCCGCATCGAGCGAGCGGATCACTTCATCCGGCGTCGGCAGGTCCGCCGCATAGGCGATGCGCACCAGCACCATCTCGGCGGCGGCGATCGGCCTGGGCGCGGTCTGCACTTCGGGCAGGCCTTTGAACAACATCTGCCATGTGCGCGAAAGGACGCGCATCGAGAGCGCGGCCGCAAAGGCGCGCCCGCGTGTGCGTTCCACCTCGGCGAGCGAGCGATCCTCGGCCACGGCCGGCACGAGCTTCACGCGCGTGACGAAGTGGGTGAACTCGGCGAGATCGGCGAGAATCACCGCCGGATCGGCGCCGCTGTCGTATTGGTCGCGCAGCTCGCGCAAGGCCGCCGGCGCGTCGCCGCGCAACAACGCGTCAAACAGGTCGATGACGCGCGTGCGGTCAGCAAGCCCCAGCATCTGCCGCACGTCCTCGGCGCGGACCGGACCGGCCGCGTGCGCGATCGCCTGATCAAACAAAGAGAGCGCATCGCGCACCGAGCCTTCGGCGGCGCGGGCGATCAGAGCCAAGGCCTCCGGCTCAGCGACGACGCTTTCCTTCGCGGCAATGCCCTCAAGATGGTTCACCAGCCGATCGGCTTCGACGCGACGCAAGTCAAAGCGCTGGCAGCGCGACAGGATGGTGATCGGGACCTTGCGAATTTCGGTCGTGGCAAAGATGAACTTGGCGTGCGGCGGCGGCTCTTCGAGCGTCTTCAACAGAGCATTGAAGGCCGCGCCCGAGAGCATGTGAACTTCGTCGAGGATGTAGACCTTGTAGCGCGCGGACGCCGGCGCGTAGCGGATCGCATCGTTGATCTGGCGGACATCATCCACGCTGTTGTGGGATGCCGCGTCCATCTCCAGCACGTCCACGTGCCGGCTCTCGATAATGGCCTGGCAGTGCACCCCGATCGCCGGCATGCGGATCGTCGGCGCCGTGATGCTGCCGTCGGGCAGCTCGTAATTGAGGGCGCGTGCCAGGATGCGCGCAGTCGTGGTCTTGCCGACGCCGCGCACGCCGGTGAGGATCCAAGCCTGCGGGATGCGCCCGGTCTCGAATGCGTTCGAGAGCGTGCGCACCATGGCGTCCTGGCCGATCAGGTCATCGAAACTGGCCGGCCGATACTTGCGGGCGAGCACGCGATAGGAGCCCTCGCCAGGCACTGGCATCGGAAGCGGGGCATCATTCATCGTGTCCGCCGCGCGGGCTCTCAATCCGAATAGCGCGTGAATTCAGTGGGAGGCTGACGAGCGACCCGAACCGGAGCTCGTTAGGGCTGCTTCCTTCCGGACCTGACCCGGTTGGCGAGTGGCTCGTCCACCGCCAACCTCCCGCCCCTATATCAGCGGCCCGCCAGCGGATTGCAAGTCGCGCGGCACCGTACGGTGGACAAAGCCGCGCCGATGCGAATGATGTCCTGGGGGATGCCAATGACCACTTCGCCGCACTGGGAGCTCGACCCGCAGCTCGCCCGCGATACCGCCGCCGTTGGCGACCTTTCCCTCTCGCGCGTGCTGGTCAGTCGCGACGCCAGCTATCCCTGGCTGATTCTGGTTCCGCGCCGGCCGGGTGCGGTCGAGCTGATAGATCTGCCCGACGCCGACCAGGCCCAGGTCATGCGCGAGATCGCTCAGGTCGGACGGGCGCTCAAGGCTGTGACCGCCTGCGACAAGCTCAATATTGCGGCGATCGGCAACGTGGTGGCGCAACTGCACATCCATATTGTTGCAAGGCGCCGCAGTGACGCCGCCTGGCCAAAACCGATCTGGGGCGCCGGGCCTGCGCGCGAGTACGCGCCGGATGCGCTTGATCAATTCATCGCGGTGCTTCGCCGAGACCTCGGACTGTGATTTGGAATCGCCGCGCCGTTGCGCCGCCACGGCTGGCGTGCGAGTTTCCGGCCCCGCTGGAGTATCTCGATGCACGACCTCGGGCCGAGGCCGCTTCTCGGTTACATTTCAAATCGCCTTGATCGCGCGACCGAGCGTCGCGGCGATGAGTCTTTGGCCTCGCTTGCGGAGGCCGGCGCTTATCTGATCGGCGGCGAACTCGTCGTGCTGCGCAAGGGCGAGGTTTTGAACCCGCTGTTTCCGCTGGCCGATGCGCGCGCACTCGCACCTGCATCTGAAACGGTCTTGCTCGGCCTTGCCGACAGCGCTCCGCGCTATGGCATCAGCATCGATCAGAGCGCAGCCGAGGCGCTCAAGAGCCGGCCCGAGTTCCTGGTGATCGATCTTCGCTCGATCGCGATCCAGGGGCTGGTCGCGCCTGAGCACGCGGCGGCGCTGGCAGAGGCCAAGGCGCTGCTGACCTGGCATGCGCGCCATCGCTTCTGCTCGAATTGCGGCACGCCGACGAACGTTGTCGACGCCGGCTGGCGGCGCGACTGCCCCAACTGCAAGGTGCAGCATTTTCCACGCACCGATCCGGTCGTCATCATGTTGGCGATTGACGGCAACAACTGTTTGCTCGGCCGACAGCGCCGTTTCGGCGCCGGCATGTGGTCGTGCCTCGCCGGATTTGTGGAGCCGGGCGAAACCATCGAGCAAGCGGTGCGCCGAGAAACCCTCGAGGAGGCCGGGATCCCCTGCGGGGCGGTGACTTATTTTGCCTCGCAGCCTTGGCCGTTCCCGATGTCGTTGATGATCGGCTGCCACGCCCAAGCGTTAGCCAACAACATCAAGATCGATCACAGCGAACTCGAGGATGCGCGCTGGTTTGCGCGCGAGGAAGCATCTGCCATGCTGGCTCGCCAGCATCCTGAGGGCTTAAGTACACCACCGCCGTTCGCGATCGCCTATCACATCATCCGCGCCTGGGTGGAGGGCGATGTCGCCGCCTAAGCGGTGTCGGATTCTGTGCGCCGGCATCGTGGTGCTCGACGAGCTGTTTCGCGTGAAGGATTTCCCCCCGCCCGACGGCAAGGTCGAGGCGAGCGCGTCCTGGCAAACTTGATGCGAGGGAGATGCATGCGCTTCGGCGGCAGCCCGACCATCCTGACACGCGCGGAGGTCGAGGCCTTTCTGAGAGGAATTTAGTAGAATTTTCTATGCAAGGCGATTTAAAGTGGCTATTGTAGAAAATAGTTCTAACGCCCGCGCTGTCGCCAAACGGTTTGGGCTCGACCAAGGTCCCACGCATGGACGCCATTGACCGCAAAATTCTCGCCGTCTTGCAAAAAGATGCCTCGCTCTCGGTGGCCGAAATCGGCAATCGGGTGGGGTTGTCATCCACGCCCTGCTGGAAGCGCATCCAGCGACTCGAGGCCGATGGGGTCATTCAACGGCGCGTGGCGGTCGTCGACCAGGACAAGCTCGGGCTCGGCGTCACGGTGTTCGTATCCATCGAGACCGGCGATCATTCGGAGGACTGGCTGAAGCGATTCGCCGAAGTCGTCGCGGCGCTGCCGGAGGTGATGGAATTCTACCGGATGGCCGGCGACGTCGACTATATGTTGCGCGTCGTCGTTCCTGACATCCCCGGCTATGACGCTTTCTACAAGCGCCTGATCGCGACTGTGCCGCTCAAGAACGTGACATCGCGCTTTGCCATGGAAAAGATCAAGTCCACGACCGAGCTACCGATTGCGTAAAGAAGGACATGCTCAAAAAAGCGAGCTAGTCGTCCATTAACCATTTTGACTGGATGCCTCGTCTGCAGGGCGTAGCGAGCCGTGCGCTTAACTCCGGCGCAACAGCTGCGCGTTAGCCTCGCGCCAATCCGAACATCGCTGCGTGCGAGCAGGAGTGAGGCCATGTGGAGTTTGTTGCAGCGCTTCGTCCGCGACGAATTGGGGGCAACCGCCGTGGAATATGGCTTGGTGGCCGCCGGCATCTCCGTCGCCATCATTGCGATTCTCAATACACTGAGCGGTCAACTGAAGAGCGCCTTCTCGGACATGCTCAAGTCCGGCCGCTAAGCCTGCTGATTCGTGATGTTGGTCGAAGCCGCCAGGCTGTTGCTGTTTCCCTCGCTCATGGCATTCGCCGCCTCGAGCGATCTCCTCACGATGACGATCTCCAACCGGATCTCACTGGCGCTGGCGTCAGGATTTCTGATCCTGGCCACGCCGTGCGGCTTCACTTCGCAAGCTGTCCTCTGGCACATGCTTGCTGGGCTTGGGGTATTGGCGGCCGGACTGGCGCTATTCGCGCGTGGCCTTGTCGGCGGCGGCGACGCCAAGCTTGCCGCCGTGGCGGCGCTGTGGCTCGGGTTGGAGCGGCTTGCAGACTTCGCGCTGTTGAGCTCGCTGCTGGGCGGCGTCATTACGTTGGCGATTCTCGCCTTCCGCCGGATGCCGCTGCCCACATGGCTCGCGGATCACGTCCAGGCGATGAGACTGCATCAGCCGGATGGTGGAGTGCCTTATGGCATCGCGCTCGCCGCGGCCGCGCTGGTGATCTATCCCTCAACGAGTTGGATGGCTTTCTGAGCCGAGCCCGACTTGTTTGGTCGGGCTCAGGCACTGTGTCAGCTCGCGTTCGCGACCTCATTGGCGCGCACATTGTCATTCGCGACGATGCGCGCATGCTCGTACTCCTGGAACAGCGCGAGGCCGAGTGACGAGTTTCCCTGGGGCGGGGACCAGCCCGCATCAAGCGACCCCGCCATGATGCCAAGCCATTCCCGCGGCCCGATGACATCAAGCTGATCGATCACCACATCTAGGGAGCCGACCTTCAGACCGCCGGCAGCAAGCGCGGCCAGGCCGAAAACGAACTGCAAGACGTACATGATCTTGGTCTTCCAAAAAAGTTTGCGCTTCATGGCACTTCTCTCATCTTATGTTCTTGGCCAGTGGGGCGTGACAATGCCGCCGACTTGTGGTACTGACCGGTAACGCACATATAGATACTGACCGGTAACACCTATGTCAAGGGAACCCCAATGAGCACCGTGCGATCCGCCGTGAAAATCGACCGGGACGAGAGGGCGCCCCCGCGTGAGCGCATACTAATGGTTGCAGCCGACCTTTTTTACCGTAATGGAATACGCGCTGTCGGGGTCGATGCGATCGCGGAAGCCGCCGGCACCAACAAGATGACGCTGTACCGGCACTTCGACTCCAAGGACGACCTCGTCGCCGAATACCTCCGGCGGCTTGCCGGGCAGGCCGACGCCGCCTGGGACCGGCGCGCGACCCGTTTTCCCAATGATCCGCGCGCCCAGCTGCGCGCCTGGTTGACCGAGATGGTCGAGCATATCGGCGCTACTGATGACCGCGGCTGCGCCCTGGCCAATGCGGCGGTGGAGCTGCCCGAGCCCGATCACCCGGCGCGGCGCGTCGTCGAGGAATTCAAATGCGCGCAACGCGAGCGGCTCATCGGACTTTGTGCCGCCGCCGGCCTGAACGAGCCCGACATGCTGGCAGACGAGCTATTCCTGCTCCTGGAAGGCGCCCGCGTCACCGCGCAATGCATGGGTCGCGATCGGCTCGGCGATCGCCTGGTCCGCATGGGCGAGACCATGATCTCGGCCCACGAACCCAGGAAGCGCTGAGTTAACCTGCCTTGCCGCTCGACTTGCCGTCGAGCAAGTGCGAGAGCTCGCCGACGATGCCGCGGCGGAACAGCAAGATACAAACAACAAAGATTGCCCCGATCACAGCTTGGATTGGCAGGCCTGAGTTGGCGAGATAGAACTCGAGCATCTCGACCACCACCGCGCCGACCACCGGCCCGAACATGGTGCCGGAACCGCCCAGCAGCGTCATCAGGATAACGTCGCCCGATGTGCTCCAATGCACGTCGGTCAGCGAGGCAAGCTGCACCACCATGGTTTTGGTGGCACCGGCCAATCCGGCCAACGCAGCGGAGAGCACGAACACCAACAACTTGTAATCATTGACCCGGTAGCCGAGCGAGATCGCGCGCGGCTCCTTTTCGCGTATGGCTTTGAGGATCTGCCCAAAGGTCGAATGGCTGATGCGGTAGATCAGGAGATAGCCGGCAACGAAGACAGCTGCGGCGGTGTAGTAGAGCACATAGAGGTTGTTGAGATCGAAGAGCCCCAGGATGCGGCCGCGCGGAACGCCCGTCAGTCCATCTTCCGCATGGGTGAAGGGAAGCTGCAGGGCCAGGAAGTAGATCATCTGCGCAAGCGCAAGCGTGATCATGGCGAAGTAGAGGCCCTGGCGGCGGATCGCCACATAACCGAACACGACGCCCAGGAAGGTCGCAGCCGCGGTGCCGACCACCGCGGCGAGCTCGAAGGGCAAGCCCCAGACCTTGAGCGCGTGCCCCGCCACATACGCGCTGGCGCCGAAGAATGCGGCGTGGCCGAACGACAAAAGTCCGACCGATCCGAGCAAATTGAACGCGCAGGCAAACAGGCAGAAGCAGAGGATCTTGGCGAGGAATAACGGGTAAACGAAGAACGGCCCCGCGACCAGGAGCGCGAGCCCGACGGCATAGAGCACGATCGGCGGCAGGCCGAAGCTCGCTAAAGGCCTCGTGCTGGCCGGCTGCGCGTGGGCGGGATCTGCAGACGTTGTGCTCATGTGGCCTGCTATCTCATCGCTCGCGGCCGAACAGCCCGGCGGGCTTGATCAACAACACAATGAACATGATCACGAAGATCACCATGTTGGCACCCGGCGGATAGAAGACCTTGGTGAGACCTTCCACCACGCCGAGCGAAAGCCCGGTGATGATGGCGCCCAGGATGGATCCCATGCCGCCGACCACCACGACCGCGAACACGGTGATCACCAGCTCGCCGCCCATCAGCGGGCTGACCGAATAGATCGGCGCCGCCAGCACACCGGCAAAACCGGCCAGCGCGACGCCCGCGCCGAAGCCGAACGTGAGCAGCGCCGGCACGTTGATGCCGAAGGCGCGCGTGAGCTGAGGATTTTCGGTGGCGGCGCGTAGCGTGCGGCCGAGCGAGGTCTTCTCGATCGCAAACCAGGTCGCAAAGCAGAAGAAGACGGACGCCACGACCACCCAGCCGCGATATTTCGGCAGGAACAGGATGCCGAGATCGAAACCGCCACGCAGCTCCAGCGGGACCGGATAGGGCCGTCCGGCCGTCGCAAACCAATAAACGAACATGCCCTGGATGAACATCATCAGGCCGTAGGTGAGGAGCAGCCCGTAGATGTGCTCGAGCTTATAGACCCGTGCAATCAGGGTCTTTTCCAGTGCCATACCCACAGCACCGGCGATGAGCGGCGACAGAATCAGCGCCGGCCAATAGCCGATGCCCGCATAGTTGAGCAGCATCCAGGAGCCGAAGGCGCCCAGCATGTAGAACGTGCCCTGCGCCACGTTGATGATGCCGAGCAACCCGAAGATCACCGCAAATCCCAGACTGAGCAGCGCATAGAACGAGCCGTTGATCAGGCCGACGACAATCTGTCCCATCAGGATTTCAAACGACATCGCTCAGATCCCCAGATAGGTCTGAATGCGCGCGCTTTGGCTTGCCACGTCGGCGCGGGCAATCATATCGACGATTCGACCGCGTTCCATCACATAGTGCCGGTCCGCCAATCGCTGGGCGAAGCGAAAGTTCTGCTCGACCAGCAAAATCGTGTAGCCATCCTGCTTCATCAGCTCGACTGCCTGCCGGATCTGCTGCACGATCACGGGCGCAAGGCCTTCGGTTGGCTCGTCAAGCAGGAACAGACGCGCCCCGGTGCGCAGCACCCGCGCGATCGCAAGCATCTGTTGTTCGCCGCCCGAGAGCCGCGTGCCTTGGCTGCGGCGCCGCTCGCGCAGGTTCGGGAATAACTTGAAGATTTCCTCCAGAGTCATCCCCCCCTCGCCGACCCGGGGCGGAAGCAGCAAGTTTTCCGTGACATCGAGGGTGGCGTAGATCCCGCGCTCTTCCGGCACATAACCGACGCCAAGCTTGGCAATACGCTCGGGCGGATCGGCGATCACCTCGCGCCCCCACACATTGATCGAGCCGGAGCGCTTATCAAGCAGGCCCATGATGGCGCGCAGGGTCGTCGTCTTGCCGGCGCCGTTACGGCCGATGATGGTGACCACCTCGCCGCGCGACACCTGCAAGGACACGCCTTGCAGCACGTGGGAATTGCCATAAAGCCCGTGCAGGTCGGCAATCTTCAGACAGGAGCCGTTCTGTTGCGCGCTGTCAGTCATGGTCTGATCCCAGATAGGCCTCGACCACCGCGGGATCGCGCGAGACCTCGCTGTAAGGTCCGTCGGCCAGGATCTCGCCCCGCGCCAAAACGGTGATGCGATCGGACAGATCGGCGACCACCGACAAATTGTGCTCGACCATCAACACTGTACGTGAAGCCGCGCTCTTCCTGATCAGCTCTGTGATGCGGCCGATGTCTTCCTGTCCCAGCCCCGACATTGGCTCATCAAGCAACATCAGCTCCGGGTCGAGCGCGAGCGTGGTGGCGATCTCCAACGCACGCCGGCGCCCGTAGGAGAGCTCGATCGCTTTGCGCTCGGCCAAGGACTCAAGCCCGACCTCCGTGAGCAGGGCGCGAGCGCGGTCATTGAGTTCATCGAGGGCACGCTCCGAGCGCCAGAAGTAGAACCCGTCCGGGCGAAAGCGCTGCAACGCTACGCGCACGTTTTCAAGCACTGTGAGGTTGGCGAACACGGCTGAGATCTGGAACGACCGCACCATGCCGAGGCGGGCCACGTCGGCCGGCTGCATCGGCGTGATGTCGACGCCTTTGAAGAACACCCGGCCGCTGGTCGGGTTGAGAAATTTGGTGGCGAGATTGAAGACCGTGGTCTTACCCGCCCCATTGGGACCAATCAGGGCGTGAATGGTGCCGCGATGAATCTCGAGGCTGAGGTTCCGCACAGCCGTGAAGCCGCGGAACTCCTTGGTCAGGTTCTCCATGCGCAGCGTGACTTCGCTCGACGCATCGCGCTGCGTTGCGGGTGGCATGAGGACTAACTTATTTCCCCGCCAGCGCCGGACAGCCACCGTCCCCAAGCGGACGAAACACCTTGTCGCCCGGAAGCTTGGCGATGACTTTGGATAGATCCCAATCGCCCTTCGATTCGGCCGGCGTCTTGATCTGCATGAGCGCGACGCTGTGCACCATGCGCCCATCGGGACGCAGATAGCCGTCATCGGTGAACACATCGCGTACCGGCGTCTCGCGCATTTTCGCGATCACCACTTTCGGATCAGTCGAGTTGGTGGCTTGCACGGCTTTCAGATAGTTCTTCACCGCCGAGTAGACGCCGACCTGGAACGAGCCGGGGGGCACCTTTCGCACCGCCATGAACTTGTCGACCCACGCTTTCGTCTCGGCATCATCGCGCTGCACCCACGGCGTCACGTACCAGACGCCCTGCGCTGTATCGAGGCCCATGCCCTTGATACCGGACGGCAGATCCACCCCGAACCCGACCAGCTTGGCGTTCAGGCCAAACTCGCGAGCCGCCTTGATAGCGTTGTCTGTGTCAGGGCCACCGCTGTTGAGCGCGACGACGTCCGGGTTCGCGGCTTTGGCCTGTAGGATGTATGAGGAGAAGTCGGTGGTCCCGAGAGGGTGCTTCAGGCTGCCAACGACCGTTGCACCTTGTGCCTCCAGCGCGCGCCGCACGCCGGCTTCCATCGCGGCGCCGAACGCGTAATCGGCATTGAGCAAGAACCATTTCTTGCCGAGCTGGGGAACGGCGGCGCCGATGGCGGCGCCGAGTTCATAAGAGTTGTAGACCCAGTGAACGCTGTTGTCGGGCGCGCAGGCCTTGCCGGTGAAATCGGCCGATCCGGCGCCGGCGAGCAGCACCGCCTTGTTCTTTTGCTTGGCGATGTCGAGCACGGCGAATGCGACAGCCGAATTCACGAGCTCGGCGATCGCGTCCACCTTGTCGACGTCGAACCAGCGGTTCGCGATTGAGGCGCCGAGATCCGGTTTATTCTGATGGTCACCCGCGAGAATCTCGATCGGCTTGCCGTTGATTTTGCCGCCGAACTCTTCGGCCGCCATCTTGGCGGCTTCCACGGAACCGTTGCCTGCCCCGGCCTCGTACATACCCGACAGGTCCGTCAGGATGCCGATCTTCACCTTGTCGTTCGCAATCTCTGCGTACGCTGTGCCGCAACCGAGAACCACCGCTGCAATTATCGCGACGCCATAAGGCCGCATGGTATTTTCCTCCCTGGATCCCGATCAGGTCGTGATAATGCGCAGAGCTCAAAGCAGCAAATCGAA
>CAVXDE010000046.1:0-20523 GCA_963760435.1 uncultured Alphaproteobacteria bacterium | reverse complement strand
AATATGTCATCCGCGAGCAATTGGGAATTCCCGCGCTCGGTGCAGCCAAAGCCCGAGGACTATTCATTCGATCTCGACCGCGCGCTGGGCGCGGCCGTGGGGCTGAGTGCCGTGGTCCCGGCCGATGCCTTCACGGCCGAGATCCTCGGCACGGAGCGGGCCGGCAATGGCGTCCTCATCCGCAATAACGTCGTGCTGACAATCGGATACCTGATCACCGAAGCGGAGACGATCTGGCTCACGCTGAGCGATGGCCGCGCGGTCCAAGGCACGGTCCTGGCCTA
Source organism: uncultured Alphaproteobacteria bacterium (assembly GCA_963760435.1). Taxonomy (GTDB): domain Bacteria; phylum Pseudomonadota; class Alphaproteobacteria; order Rhizobiales; family Xanthobacteraceae; genus JAFAXD01. The sequence continues at coordinate 20,239 of CAVXDE010000046.1, read as the reverse complement.
CGACCAGGAGACCGGCTTTGGCTTGGTGCAGGCGCTCGCCAAGCTCGATATCCCGCCACTGGCGCTCGGCAGCTCCGCCGCGGTCAAGGTCGGTGATTCGGTCGTGGTCGCGGGCGCCGGCGGGCGCAAGCACTCGCTCGCGGCGCGGGTCATCAGCAAGCAGGAATATGCCGGTTATTGGGAATACGTGCTCGACGAGGCGATCTTCACCGCGCCGGCGCATCCCAACTGGGGCGGCACCGCGCTGGTTGGGCCGAACGGGGATCTGATCGGCATCGGCTCACTGCAACTGCAGCAGGCGCAAGGGCAGGGCGTGCTGGCGCATCTCAACATGAGCGTGCCCGTCGACCTGCTCAAGCCGATCCTCAATGACCTGCTCACCATCGGCCGGGCCAATCGTCCGCCCGGCCGTGGCTCGGGCTTTACGCCACCGAGGTCGAGGACAAGCTGGTGATTGCCGGACTTGCCAAAAGCGGGCCCGCTGCGCGCGCCGACTTGCGGGTCGGCGACATGGTGGTGGCCGTCGCCGGCACCAAGGTCAATTCGCTCGGCGGCCTGTTCCGGCGCATCTGGTCAGTCGGCAACGCGGGTGTCGAGGTGCCGTTCACGATCTACCGCGACGGACGCACCTTCGAGACGCGCGTTGCCTCAACCGACCGCAACCGGTTGCTGAAGGGCCCCAGCCTGCATTAGGCCTGGATGGGCGGAGCGGCGCGCTCGCTCTCGATCGCAGCGACCAGGCCCAGGAAAGCCGGGTCGGTGTGCATGATGATGCTGGTCGGGATCGTCTCGAGATAGCCGCGCATGCGGCCCTTGGCCTCGAAGCGTGCGCGAAACTCCGATTGCGCCACGTAGTCGATGATGCGGGGCAGGATGCCGCCGGCGAGATAGACGCCGCCGCGCGCCCGGAACAGCAGCGCCGCGTCGCCGGCGACGGTGCCGAGCATGGCGCAGAACATATCGAGTGCAGCCTTGCTCACCGGACAGCTTCCGTCCATTGCGGCCTGGCTGATCTCGGCGGCGCTGCGGGCAGGCGCATTGACGTGGTCGAGCTCGGCGATGGCCGCATAGAGGTTCTGCAAACCGGGTCCCGAGATCGCGCGCTCGACCGAGACGCGCCCTAATTTGCGGCGCATCTGCGCGAGGACCGCGTCCTCGCGCTCGGAGCTCGCGGCGAGGTTGGCGTGTCCGCCTTCGGTCGCGATCACCCGGTTGGGTTCGCCCGGCAGCATGGCGGCGAGACCGAGCCCGGTCCCCGGCCCGAGCGCCACCATGACGCGGCCGGGCTGCGCGCTTCCCCTCCCGATCGACTTGAGGTGGTCCGGCGTGAACTTGAGCAGCGCCCAGGCGATCGCCTCGAAGTCGTTGATGAGGGCAACGCGATGAAAGCCCAGGCCTGTGCGCAGGGCGGCGGCGTCGATCACCCAGCCGCTGTTGACGAGCTCGGTGCGGCCTTCCTCGACCGGACCGGCAACGCCGAGCACCGCGGACGTGATCGTCTCAGGCTGCTCCTGCCGCGCCAGGAACGCCGTGATCGCCGCGGCGATATTGGCATAGGCCGCGACCGGATAGTGCTCGACCGGACCGAGCGCACCGCCGGCAAACAGCGCGAAACGCGCGTTGGTGCCGCCGATATCGCCAAGCAGGACGCGCTCGTCCTCGGCTCCTGAGAGCGCGCGCGCCGCCGTCGAGTAGAACGGTTCGAGGATCATCGTGCCGTCTGTTGCGTGTCAGCCGACTGAAGCGATGAACTCCCGCACCCGTGCGCCGACATCATCCTGGGCGGTGCCGAAGCTCATCACGGTCGAGACGTGATTGTGGCCCGCGAAGTAGGCGACGCTTGGGCTTTTTCCGTCCCGCAGCGTGACCACGCGCGCGAGCTCGTAGGTCGGCATCGCCAGGAACGCGGGGTCATATTCGGCAACCGAGAGCAGGAGCGGCGTGCGGCTCTTGCCGACGTGGGTCAACGGCGAGCGTTCCGCATAGCGGCTCGGATCATCGCCGAAATAGGCCTTCAGGTTTGGCCGCAGCTCGCCCTGAAATGAATATGGTCCGCTCATCAGGATGCCGGCGGCGACACCGGCCTGACCGGAGGGCTGGAAGCTCGGATCGAACAGATAGGTCGCCGCGTGTGTTGAGCCAGCCGACTGGCCGAACAACACGATGCGCGTCGGATCGCCGCCATAGCTCTTGGCGTTGGCGCGTGCCCAGGCGACCGCGCCGGCAACATCCTGTGCGCCCGCCGGCCACGCATGCGCCGGAGCGAGGCGATAGTTGGCGACGATGGTCAGGATGCCGTGGCTGGCGAAGTAGTTGCCGAGATTGACGTAGAAGACGCCGTCGAGGTTCTTGTCGCCGCCGACGAACCCGCCGCCCGGAATGTAGACCAGCACATGCTCGGCCGAGCCGGCGGGTTGATAGACGTCGAGCTTCTGGCGCGGGTCGCTGCCATAGGCCACGTCCGCCGTAACCTTCACGCTTGCGGATGGCTTGCGGATCAGTGGCGCATAGAGGGCGCGCGTCGCTCCAGGATCTCCTCATCGAAGTTCGGTCCCATGGCGGCGACCTTGCGGCGGACGTCGGCGATCTCGCGTGCTGCGTCTTTGACTTGATCAAGCATTGCGTCTCTCCCTATTGCGGTTGCTTGCCGCTGCGCGCCTACTCGTTTGGCGGCGGCAATGTCGCGCTGCCTCCGACCTGCGTCAACGCCGGTCGGCTGAGGATTGATCGGGAGATGACGTACCATGGCACTGCTTCTCACCTCTTTTTTTGGCGCCCCGGCGGAATGGCGCAAATTGTTTGCGGCGCAGATGCCGGACCTCGATGTGCGCATCTGGCCGGAGGTCGGCAACGAAGCGGACATCGAGGTCGCGGCGGTGACCACGCTTCCGCGCGGCAAGCTCAAGTCATTCCCCAATCTCAAGATGATCGTCTCGTTGCTCGCAGGCGCCGATGTGCTGCTCAGCGATCCCGAGCTTCCCGATGTGCCGATCGTGCGCGCCGGCAATCCCGACGGCGACGAGATGATGAGTGAAGCCGCGCTGCTGCACGTGCTGCGCCATCACCGCCACTTGCCGGCCTACTGGGCGGCACAACAGCGCTGTGAATGGATCTCGCTGCCGCGGCTGCGCGCGCGCGAGCGCAAAGTCGGAGTGATGGGCTTGGGCGTGATCGGGCTTGCCGGTCGCCAAGGCGTTGGCCGCACACGGCTTTGCGGTCGCGGGCTGGGTGCGCTCGCCGCGCGCCCACGATGGAATCGAGACGTTCGCCGGGCGCGAGCAGTTGCCGGCCTTCCTGGCGCGCAGCGAGATCGTGGTGAACCTGTTGCCGCTCACGCCCGAGACGCGCGGCATTCTCAACGCCGGAGGCGTTCGCGCAGATGCCGAAGGGCGGGGCGGTCGTGAACTTGGGGCGCGGTGCACATGTGGTCGAGGCCGACCTGATGGCTGCGCTCGACGCCGATCATCTGGCCGGCGCGACCTTGGACGTGTTTCCGGTCGAGCCGCTGCCGAAGGAAAGTCCGCTCTGGCGCCATCCCAAGATCACCATCACGCCGCACGTGGCGCGCCGGATCGACGCCAGCGAGCTCGTCCCCAATATCTGCGATGCCATCCGCGCGTTCCAGGCCGGACGCCCGTTGGAACATCTCATCGACCGCAAGCGCGGTTATTAATTTTTTCCGGAAATCTGGTCGCCGATGTCGATCCGGCGGTCGCTCGATCGACTGAAGGCTGATCATGCCAACCAATAGAGGGAGCCCAGCATGCAATACCTCCTGCTGATCTACGCCAACGAAGCCGAAGCCGCCAAGATGGGCGACACTGGGCGCAAGGAAATGATGGGCGAATATCAGACGTTCACCCAGTCGATCATCAAGAGCGGCAACTTCAAGGGCGGCGACGCCTTGCAGGCGACCACGAACGCCACGACGGTACGCGTCCGCAACGGCAAGGCCATGACCACCGACGGGCCATTTGCCGAGACGCGCGAGCAGTTGGGCGGCTACTATCTGATCGAGGCCAAGGACCTCGACGAAGCGACCGCAATCGCCGCACGCGTGCCGTCGGCGAAGTTCGGATCGATCGAAGTCCGGCCGGTCATGGTCTATTCATGATGGTCGCGCTCCGGCGCGAGCGAGGGATGCGCCGCGAGGAGATCGAGCACTTGTTCCGCCACGAGGGGGGTCGCGTTCTCGCGACCCTGATCCGCCTCGTCGGCGATTTCGAGCTTGCCGAGGAAGTGCTGCAGGAAGCATTTGCGGCCGCGCTCGAGCAATGGAGCACGGTTCCGGATAATCCGCGCGCCTGGCTGGTGAATGTCGGCCGCCATAAGGCGATCGACCGCATCCGCCGGCAGATGCGGCTGCGCGCCAAGCGCCCTTACCTTGAGGCCGAGGCCGCGCTTGCCGGCGACGTGCTGCCGCTCGAGCCTGACGACGACAGCCTCAGCGATGACATGCTGCGGCTGATTTTCATCTGCTGCCATCCGGCGCTCAACATGGAGACCCGCGTTGCGCTGACCTTGCGGGCGGTGTGCGGATTGAGCACCGAAGCGGTCGCGCGCGCCTTCCTGGTGAGCGAAGACGCGATGGCGCAACGGCTGGTGCGCGCCAAGGCCAAGATCCGCGGAGCGCGCATTCCCTACGAGACACCGGATCCGGACCGGCTCGACGAGCGGCTCGAGGGCGTGCTCGCCGTGATCTATCTGGTCTTCTCCGAGGGCTATGCGGGTACGTCTGGCGAGACGCTCACGCGCGAAGACGTCTCACGCGAAGCCATTCGCCTCGGGCGATTGCTGGATGAATTGCTGCCCGGTCGCATCGGAGATCGCCGGCCTCTTGGCGCTCATGTTGTTGCACGATGCGCGCCGGCCGGCGCGCGCGAGTGCGGAAGGCGATATCATCCTGCTCGAGGATCAGGATCGCAGCCTCTGGGACCGCGCGCAGATCGAAGAAGGACTGGAACTGGTCGAGCGCGCCCTGCGCGCGCCGGGCCGGCCCAGTAGCTATACGGTCCAAGCCGCCATTGCCGCATTGCATGCGCAGGCGCACCGGCATGAAGATACGGATTGGCCGCAGATCGTCGGGCTCTACGAAGTGCTGATGCGGCTTGCGCCTTCGCCGGTGGTCGAGCTCAACCACGCCGCGGCCGTCGCCATGGTTGATGGCCCGGCGCATGCGCTCGATCTCATCGATGCGCTGATCGGGCGCGGCGAACTGGATGGATATCATCTCCTGCCGGCGGTGCGCGGCAATCTGCTGCATCAATTGGGGCGGCGCGCGGAAGCCAAAGCGGCTTATGGCGAAGCGCTCGCTCTCGCCAAGCTCGAACCGGAACGGCGGCTGATGCGGCGCCGGCTCGCCGAACTCGACTGACGCGCGGAAAATATTTCGACCTTCGACACGAGATCTTGTCGATCAGCGATGTCCTGCTTCGACTGGGTGTTCGGGAAGGCGAACGCCTTCCCATTCTCGGGCGAGGGAGCTCTTACGATGAATGCCGCGGTTCCGACTATTACGGCCCTATACGCAGCGCTGCTTGGTTTGCTGGGCGCGGCGCTCACCATCAACGTCATCGTCAACCGCGTGCGCGCCAAGGTCGAAATTGCCGACGGCGGCGTTGCGGCGCTCGCCCAGGCGATCCGGGCGCATGCCAACTTCGCCGAGCAGGCACCGCTTGCGTTGATCCTCATTGGGCTGGCGGAGGTGCTCGGAACGCGTCCTTGGATCGTGCAGGTGTTTGGTGTTGTTCTGGTGCTCGCGCGCCTTGCCAGCGCCATCGGCCTCAACCGCACCCTCAAGAACTCGCCGCCACGGCAGCTCGGCGCCAGCGGCACCATCCTGGTGTTGATCGTCGCGTCGCTTGCGATTCTGCTCGCGCTCGCGGGAATCAGGTAGCAGGTAGGCGGAGCTGGTTCAGGCGTCGAGCCTCATTGCGGCTGGATCTTCGCGAGCTTGACGAACTCGCCCCAGCGCACGATGTCGCGCTTAAGGAGCGCCGTCATGGCGGCGCCGTCGCCGTCGAGCGGGTCCATGCCGAATTGCAGGAGCGTTTTCTTGGCGTCCTCGGTGGAATTGATCTGCCGGTGCCAGCCGGCAAGCTTGTCGATGATCGGCTGCGGGGTGCCGGCCGGCACGACAAGGCCAATCCAGGGACTGATGTCGTAGTCGGCAATTCCTGCTTCCTGCATGGTCGGCACATCGGGGAAGGAACCCAGGCGCGTGCCCGATGAGACGGCCAGCGCCTTCAGCTTGCCGGTGCGGATTGGTTCGAATGCCGCCGTCGGGTCGAGCGTCGCAAAGTCGATCTGGCCGCCGTACAGGTCGAGCAGGTTTTCATAGATGCCCTTGTAGAGCACCTGATTGCTCTCAAGTCCGGTTCGGACCTTGTAGAGCTCGGCAGCCACGATGCCGGTGTTGGCGCCGGTGCCGTAGGCGCCGTTGCCGGGCTTTTGTTTCAACGCGGCGGTCAGCTCGGTAATGCTGTTGACCGGGTTCTTGCCGTCGACCACCAACACGAAGCCGAGTTTCGAGATCAGCATAACCGGAGCAAAATCCTTGAGCGGATCGAACGGCAGTTTCTTGAAGGTTGACACCGCGGTCGCCAAGGTCGAGCTCGCGGGCGTGATCATGATGGTGTAGCCGTCCGGCTTGGAGCGAGCGACATATTCGCTGGCGATGTTGCCGAGGGCGCCCGGCTTGTTCTCAACAATCACCGGCTTGCCGATCAACTCGCTCAGCTTCGCGCCGTACCAGCGGTTCATGATGTCCATGCCGGTGCCGGGCGGAAAATTTACGATCGAATGAATCTCGCGCGCCGGATAGTCTTGCGCGCGGGCAGGGGAGAAGGCGAGCAGCACAAAGGTGCTCAGTGCTGCGAGGCGCACGTAGAACGGCATGTGATCCTCCCAAGTTGTTTGCACAAATTTTAGCCCCTTTTTCTCGCGCTGGTCTGCGGATAAATGCCTAAAAAAGCTCAGCTAATCCGCACATTCCAACGATAGAGCAACGGAAGAACCAGTGCGCGTTCCCGTTTCGGTCTTGACCCTCGCTGCACGAGAGGGTAGGTAGCGCGCTGCACCCCGCAGTCTGGCGGGGTTTTTTCTGCACGAACTGGGGGGTGTGCGTTCAACTGTGAAGGAACGACAATGACGATGTGGGTTTTGTTTTCGATCCTCGGTTTTTTGGTATTCGGCTTCCCGCTGATTGACGAAATCCACCGCCGACGGACGCGTCGGGCGGCGACTGTTCCGGCACGTGACGTGGCCTACGGCGCGACGCGCGAATAGTTGCGCGGGCTCGTTTATTTTCCGCCGATCACAGCATAGCCCTGAATTTCCATCTTGGCCTCGGGAACGGCGAGGGCGGTGACCGTTATCAGGGCACTGCCCGGAAAGTTGTCGCCAAACACTTCGCGGCGGATTTCGGTCAGGCGGTCACCGTAGCGAACATCGGTGATGAACACCGTCATTTGCACCATGTCGCTCAGTTTGCCGCCGGCCTTCTGTAGCGTGCGATCGAGATTCTTGAACAGCTGACGAGCTTGGCCTTCGAAGTCGCCGGCTAGTGATTTGCCGTTGTCATCGACGAGCGCGATCTGGCCGGCGAGCCAAACGGTTTTGCCACCCTCGGTGATGACGGCTTCCGAATAGCCGCGCTGCTGCGGACGGTCGCCCTTGATGTATTCTTTTGAGTTCGCCACAACGGACAGCGTACTAACTGTGCTCAATGCGGCGATGCTGATCAGGATACGCGTGAGTATGCTGGAGCCCATGTCCTTCTCCTGGGTGATCGGAAACGATGATGGACGGTAATCCTGAAGAGCACGGTTGTCGTCCGCCACGTGCCGACTTCCGCTTGGCATGATGGTTGCCTATAGCCGCCCATGACTATTCTCAGAGATGCAATTTTCTCCATTGCGGTGGCGCTCGCGATCGTCGTGGGAGTTCATATGGTGGTATGGGCGGCAACGCGCTTCCCGGTAAATGACCCGGAAATCGCGACCCCGATCGAGCCGTGAGACCATGATTGTTTGGGGGTGGCGAGCGACAGGAATAGAACGCCCCCCGGTTTCCCGTCGCTCAGCATGACAAGGCCGCCGGGCACGCACCTGTCCGCCATCACCAGTTGCCGCAATAAGCGCTCGGACCAGGCTCGGTTCCGTTGGCTGGCGACGGGAGTCGCATTCTTCTCCGGGTGTTGCTTTTTTCTCACACCGGGCAGGCCGCCGTTACCGCGCCGGAATGTGCAGCGGTACGATGACATCAAACAGGCCGGACAAGATCTCGACCACGGCATAGACGAGGGCGATCACCACGATCGCCATGAACGCCGAACCGAGCACCCATTTACCGATATAGGGTCGCCAGGAACGCGGCAGCTCCATCTGCATGATCGTATCGAGAACATAGGTCAAATAATGCCCGACAAAGATCAGTATGGTCGCGTAAGCAAATAGCGTGACCAGCCAATCCTGACTGCGGCGTGCCAGCGCGAGAAGCACAGAGGCAACGATCAGGTTGCGCGCAAGCTCCATCCAGCCTTTGGCGAACTCGTGCAGCTTTGCCCTCATGCCAATCCCCTTGTCATCCTTCGTTCTTGCCTCGCATACTGCTGGTATCATGGCGCGGAGGGCTGCGCAGGGCATAATGGGGCCTGAAAGCGACCAGCGTCACACCCTCGAAGTCCAAGACCCTGGTCTCCAGCAGTTGTTCGAGGCGCACCTTCCGACCCACAGGCACAGGGCAGCGGCGACCCAGAAACTTGCGTTTCACAAGTAAATTTGTAACCCTGATTCGTACACCTTTCGCACCGACAGGCGATGTGCCTGTTGATCCAAGTGGCGCAGAGATGGCGGCTCAGGACGACTACATGACGCTCACTCGGGTGGGTCCTGGGACTCCGATGGGAGCCCTGCTGCGCCGCTATTGGATTCCAGCCGTGATGTCGGAGCAATTGCCGCAGACCGGAGGGGCGCCGGTACGGGTACGACTGCTTGGCGAAAACCTGGTCGCCTTTCGCGATCCGGAAGGCACGCTCGGTCTCGTAAAGGAGCATTGCCCGCACCGGGGCGCATCCCTCGCTTATGGGCGCAATGAAGTCGGCGGGCTGCGCTGCCTCTATCACGGATGGAAGATCAACGCGCAGGGTTGCGTGGTCGAAACGCCGGCGGAGCCGCCGGAGAGCACGTTTGCGAAGCGGATCTGCCATCCGTCCTATCCGCTGCATGAGGCTGGTGGGATCATCTGGGCCTACATGGGGCCGCCCGAGCTCAAGCCGTTGTTTCCGCGCTTCCCATGGCTTGATCTGAAACCGCCGCATCTGCTCGTCGCAAAGATCTATCAAGCAACCAACTACCTGCAGGGCTACGAGGGCGATCTTGATCCTGCTCATCCCAACTTCCTGCACCGGGATCTGGATGTTGAAGAGAATGCAAGCTGGGGCGGCGCCGGGTGGAACTCAGTCTTGCAGCTGATGAACGACAGCACGCCGCAAATTCACTGCGAGGAAACTCCCTATTTGTTCCGAGTGGCTGCCGTGCGCAGGTCGCAGGCGCACAACATGAAATACGTCCGTATCTTTGAGCATTGTGCTCCGTTCTACTCCTACATCGCATCTGGCCCACATGAGATGCAGCTTTTCAAAGCTTGGCATCCGATCGACGACAACAGCTGCTACACCTTTTATGTTCACTTCGATCCGCACAAACCGATCGACGCAGCGGCGGCCTATCGCAACTGGGGCCATCGCACCTCGCCTCCCGATTATCGGCCGGCGCAGAATATCGAGAACATGCATCTGCAGGATCGCGCGCGCATGCATCGGAACTTTTCCGGGATCGATGGCGCCGCGCTGCAAGACATTGCCATGCAGGAGAGCATGGGCCCCGTCTATGACCGCAGCGAAGAGCATCTCGGGATCAGCGACAAGGCGGTGATATTCTATCGGCGTCTGGCGTTACGTCTTCTGCGTGATATGGAAGAGGGTAAGCCGCTGCCCGGTCAGGGAAGCCAGCTGGATTTTGTCCAGCGCGGCGTCGCGTGCGACATCCCGGAGGATCGCCCCTGGCAGGAAGCGCAGCGCTGGCAGGAGCAATATGAGCATGCGCATTCCGCTAGCTCGACTGCTTGAATCTCGTGCGATCGGGCGAGCAACCAGAAGGTAATTCCGAGCCGTCAGTTCGTGATCCGTGGTTGAGTGAACCGCAAGCCCAGGTTCGGGTTCTTCGCTGATTCTGCTCCGTCTGCGAGCATGGAAACCCGAAGAAGGGCGTTGTCCGGCAGCGATCCATTCATCATGGAGGCCGACGGCAAGTGCATGCTGTTCGTGCCATCTGGGCTAAAGGATGGGCCGCTGCCGACGCATTACGAGCCGATCGAAAGCGCCCGCCTGAACTCGGTGCTGGCCGTCGTCCTGGGCTGCCAGTTCCCGCTCACGGATGTGCCGTGGCAAGACCTCGAACGGGCACGAGGGTGGCTCGCCGATCTGGTCGCACAGTCGGAGCCGGGCGCCCAGGATGAGGTCCGTCCCTAGGCCATTGGCGAACTTTACAGCGCTGCCTGTCATGCGGTCGCGGAGAGGGTTCCTCGCGCGGGCTGGCTGTAGTTGGCACAGCCGAAAAGCAGAGCCCCGCCGTGGGGGCGGCGGGGCTCGAAACCAGCGCGCTGGATTGGGGGGTGGGGGGGTCCAGCGCGGTGAGGTCGAGGTGAATAATCGCCCGAGCATGGATCGGACGCCACTATACATACGGATGGCCGTTTAGCCACACGCATGCCACTTTTTGGCGCCGCGCCGGGGCACGATTCTGCCGTCCGCGCGGTAGCCGCCGACTTCGTCACCGCCACGGGAGGACGGTGCAGCGTCGTGGCGTCCCTGCGGCCAGGAGGGTGGGCGGACGCCGAGACCTACACGAGATGACCAGCGTCACTATGCACGACGCCGACTATAGGCACCAAGGTGCGGTCCGTGCCGCCGTGACCATCGCTTTGACTCGGTCACTTTCGTGTTCAAGAAGTCAATAACGTCACCAACGCCGCACGCACCGGTAAGAGCCGCCGTCCTACTTCGGAATTGCAGCGGCCGTCATTGTTCCGAGTCACCTCATACGATGCGTCGGACGATGCAAACACATCAACAAAGGATCGGCCTGGTTCGCGCGACCGCACCAGCGAATCCCAGGCCGAGCCCGATTGTTTCATGGTCGTGCTCAGGACTATTTTGAGAGACCTTCGATGGCGAATGAACGGAACTTGCCGTATTGACTTCGAGTTGCGAATAGCTCTTTGGCAGCCGGATCGTTGCGCCACGCCTGCAGAGCGTCATCATTATCGAAAACATAGATCGTGAACCGTTTCGGCGGCTCCCCATCAAATGTCGTGACGACCTTTCCGCCTCGAATGATGTAACGGCCGCCGTGCTTCTGAATCAACTGCGCTTGCGCATCGGCATATTTCTGGAAACCGGCCGAGTCGGTCACGTCAATCTCGTTGACGACGTACACAGGCGGCTTGGTCTGCGCGTGAAGCCCCTGGAAAGCTACCGCGCCAAGGACGGCAGCCGCGATGATTGATAGCACAATCCTATTATATCTGATCTTCATGATCGCCTCCATGGATTACTTCCCAGGCGCCTTATATGCGCCGCGAAGCTCACGTGCCTTCTGACGAACTTTTCCGACTTCTTCCTGTGTCATTAATCGCGTGAGCTTGGGATTGTGCACGGTGCCAGCAGCAAAGGCGATAGCAGTAATTGCGTAAGCGACTTCCGGATTAGGCACATCGATTATAATCAATACACCCGGACCGTCCCCGATCGTGCTGTACATCGAAATCAACTGGCCGCCGCCTGCTTCGACGACTTTTTTGGTTGCTTCGTACCGATTGATCTTCGGGTCGTCGAGGATGGCGGTGAGAGCTTGCGGTGTGTAATGCGCTGTAAAGCAGAAGTGCATGATAACTCTCCACTGGGGTGGACTAGCACGCCCGTCCGTTTGGATTAATTTCTGTGTGCTTGGACCTGCCGGGAATCAGTTTGGCCCGGCATTGGAGAGACCTTCGCGCAAGTCTTCGGCGGTCATGACGGGAGTAAGCTCGACCTCGGCGTCGAAACTCAAAAAGAAAGGTTCCACCACCTCCACCACCCGTGACGCGTCAGCCATCTCAAAGAATAAAATGCCGCCGCGCCGCTTACCATCGAGGATCCCAAAGTAGGCAGCCTCGGGTTTCAGCTTGCTCATAATCGATTCCATGTTTTTTCCGAGCGATCCGTCTTTGAAAGCTGCGTTTCCTCTTTCAGTCGGAACAGCAAATTTGAGCATCATGCGCATCGTCGCCTCCGGGTGCTGAGCTACCCCCTCTGGGCAGCCGTTCAGATGTAGTTCAAATCACAGGATTAGATTCAGCTACTTGCGTTCCACGAAGATGGCGTGGCAATCGCTATCTCCAACATTTTCCGCGCTGTGCGATGACGTGATTATGCCAGGCCTCGCCACGCTGGTCGTATTATTGATATCCCTGGTCGTACCGTCGGGGTTGTGTATCTTTAGCTTACATTCATCCAGAGCATAGGACACGTATGGCAAGAGATGAGAATGGGCCTTGTCCGTCGCGCCTTTCTTCCAGGTCGCTGCAATAACCCGGAAGTTGTCGTCCTCGAAAATGACCTTGTAAGTGTCAGGGTCCGCTTGATAGGTGGGCGGTGCGTTCTGAGCAGCGGCGGCGGATGCAAGCAGCGAAACAGTCAAGGTGATTCCCGCGTATACTTTCATTGCGAAACTCCAGTTTTGACTACGGTGGGGATATGCACGGCCGCATGAATAGGGGAGCAGGCGCTCTAATCGCGCTCCGCCCAGCGAATGTCCTGAGGTTGGCGGGGGTGTTCTGGGCAGTTACCGGCAGTATGATGGCACTTAGGCGGCGCCGCCGACGTGACCTATGTCACAGGTATCAAACTAATGGTTGGACAACTTTGCGCCAATCGTCGGCCGGACCGCTCCGCTGGGTTAAATGAGCCATGTTGGTTTATCTGGCTGACCGAATGACGCGGGCCTACTCGTCGCTTGCGTCCGTCTTGGTCGCCGTGATCTTGAACCGGCGTGCCGGGCTGACGTGGAAGGTTTTCATGAGTGCCCCGATGGCGGACTTCTCATCCGACGCATCGACGGTTCCAAAGGTGCTGGCCCTTCTTGCGACATAACCAACGCGCCAGCGGAGCATCGTCGCGTTCACGTTCGAGTTGCGCAAATCCAAGGTCCTTTTCCATCAGGGATTGTAATTCAATTTTCGATCGCCCCACGGTGCTTGTTCCTCGCCGATCTCAGCGCTGGCCCTAGAGTTGGCGGGAATTGGTCGTCGGGACTAAAAATCTTCAAGCTCGGTAAGCTTTTCCTTAGTCGCCCCGTTTCAGATTGCGTGCGTGATCGAAGATTAAAGTGGTCAATCGACTCTTGGTGGTGTCGGAACGCGATGACGGCAGTCCGAACCTCGTTTCGGCGAGCCTCGTGTAGTCAACACGAAAATTCATCTTGGCAGATTCGTCTTTGAGCGTGCCGTAGAACTCATTGATCTTCTGAAAAAGGCATTCAGCCATTTTGGTCGTTTCGACCCTCGACCGACGCGAATTCAAAATCCGGCGAAAGTCGTGCTCGATGCTTGGGATATCAGCCACAAATTTGCCGTCCACCCTCGGCTTCACGCCGGCCAGTCGCCATTGGTGAACTCCACGCCCGCTTTCTCGCCCATTCATGACGGTGACCTATCCCCGACGGCGTTGAGTTCGCTTTCCCGAGCCATCCGCTCATCCTGCTCCTGGGTCACGCTTCGGATATAGTACTCGAACTCGCCGCCTTGCTCGCCTAATTTCGCGACGATGACGTGAGTTCCATGCGATGCAGAAGTCCCTGATGGCGGGCGATATTCGACCCGTTGACCGAGATGGAACTTGTGCGCGCTCAACGGCTTCCCTTTCGCGCTGGCTTTCGGTTCGCTTTCTTAGGCTCGGACGGTCTCCAGCACATGCACATGTTCCCAGCGCGTGATCCGCCGTTCATACCGGTCGTGCAGCGCGGTTTGATCGCGCAGAGCGACAAGCGTTGGCTCAATAGCGGCGTAGAACTCCACCTCCTCAGCGACTCGCGAGAAGGACGAGACTGCAGCCACGTGCCTAGGACGAGGCCGCCGATCTGAATTTCACCACCATACTTTCCGAGTGCTCGCATTTGGGGCATTCGAAGGTGCGTAGATCCTTCCCCTCACCTTCAGGCACGATGCGAGCAAGTAGCATGTGCGTGCCGCACTTGGGGCAATCCGGCCGATCTGACAAAGGCGTCAATATGGGCATATATGCTCCCCTTTGTGACAGGCGGGAGCACTATAGAACTCTCAGTCACCGGCGCCTGTGATCAGGTTCTTGGCCGATGATGCACCGACGCTATCACATCGCGCGGCAATTCCGCGCGGTCCTTTTGACACACCTGCACGTGGCGCTGTTCAGCGACAAGGACCGGGTATTTTCTGATCCTGCGTACACAAAGCTTGTCAATTTGAGCATTTGACCTTGTAAAATCCCCGGCTCATCGCCATCTCCTTGCAATCATGAAAATGCAACAGGTTTCGATGGCCGAGAGCAAAAGTGCTCCAGCGTGCAAGCCTAGGGGTGCGCCCATGCTCACCTCTCAATCTACGCATACTCAGCAATATCATCCAAAGGCCACTGGAGATGACCTGTCTGATGGTGGCTCGACCACTGTTCCAGAGCGCGAACTTGCTCGGCGAGCTGATCGATTGCTGGCCGAGAATGAAAGATGGCTCGCGCTCAATAGCGACAAGCTCATCTCAAGCTGCCTTAAGGCCTAACGCACACAGCTGCTAAAAAACGACTGTCCACAGCAGCAACGTGAGCAGCACGTAGGGCATCGCCGCACTCCGGCGGTGCGAACGTCGCGATAGGAGTTCGCTGCTGGAACTCCTGACATACTTCCACGCCAACCCCAAACCCAATGGAGCGATTTCATGCCACAAGACATGCACAAAAAGGCGGCTGATCAGCACGATCAGGCTGCCAAGTCTCATCGGACCGCCGCCGAGCAGCATGCCAAGGGCGATCATACAAAAGCCCAGCAGCACGCCAGCAACGCACAGTCCGAATCGAAGACAGCGCATGAGCATTCGACTCAAGCGCAAAGCAAAAGCCAACAGCAGAAGTAATTTTCCCATCAATGGGAACACTTTGGTTCCAACCAGTCCCGGCTCGGTCTCGACCGAGTTGGGCCGGCGCGGTTCTGTCGTTCACCGCAGGGTCGATCCGTGCCATACTGCTCTATCGCGTCTATCGCGCCTGGATGCTTCGCAAGGGGCAGTCACGGCTGCACTTGAATCGGACGACCTTGATGCAAGTGTCCTCCTGATGCCCGCACCTAGGGACACGGTCTGCTGTCAGAGGATGTCGATCCAAAATGCGGCGCACTATGCGGTAATCTCCCACAGGCCTATTCGATGGCAGGGTTGATCTTGTCCGGCGTGCGTCTGTCGCGGAATTGGAAGGACCGATATTGGCACGACTGATAGTCGTTTCCAATCGCGTTGCGCTTCCAACGCGCGACGCCCAGGCAGGCGGCCTTGCAGTGGCCATGCGGGCCGTTTTGAAACGCCATGCGGGTATCTGGTTCGGATGGAGCGGCCGCGTCGCGACGAACGAAATTGAATTAAGCGCGACGGTAAGACACGGCGGCGTTTCCTATATCGTCACCGATCTGACGCAGGTAGATTACGACGAATACTACAACGGCTTTGCCAATCGGGTGTTGTGGCCGATCCTGCACTACCGGCTCGACCTCGCCGAATATTCCCGCCGCGATCTCTCCGGCTACATGCGCGTCAACGAGCATTTCGCCAGCGAGCTGCACAAATTCATTCGGCCTGATGATATTGTCTGGGTCCACGATTACCACCTGATGCCGCTTGCCAAACTATTACGCGAACGCGGACATCGAAACCGGATTGGATTTTTCCTTCATATTCCATTTCCGCCGACCGAGATGTTGACAGCGCTTCCGAACCACGAACGTCTGATCGGAACCATGGTCCATTACGATCTGGTAGGTTTTCAGACTGAGAGCGATACCGATCATTTTGCGCGCTATCTCGAGCACGAATGTCGGGCAATCAAAATCGATCCGCACACGTTCGAAGCTGCGGATCGGCACGTGCGCATCGGGGCCTTCCCGATCAGCATCGAAACGGCGGAATTCAATCGGCTGGCGCGGGGCGCCGTGCAATCGCCTTTCGTGAAGAATGTGCTCGAAAGCCTTTCAGGCCATATCATGATGATCGGCGTCGATCGGCTCGATTATTCGAAAGGCCTGCCACTACGAATGGAAGCATTCGAGCGTTTCTTGCGAGCCTATCCGGATTGGGCCGGGCTGGTCACCTATCTGCAGATCACGCCCAAGAGTCGCTCGGAGATCGCCGAGTACACGGAGATTGAGCGTCAACTCGGTTCCGCAGCCGGGCGCATCAATGCCACTTATGGGGAAGCGTCGTGGACGCCCATTCGCTATGTGAATTGGACCTACAGCCGGACCGTGCTGGCCGGCCTTTACCGGTCGGCTCGCATGGCGCTGGTGACGCCGCTGCGTGACGGCATGAACCTGGTCGCCAAGGAATTCGTAGCGGCGCAGGATGCCAACGATCCGGGCGTGCTCATCCTCTCGCGTTTCGCTGGGGCTGCCGCTGAATTCCACGCCGCGTTGTTGGTCAATCCATATGACCCGGAAGCGGTCGGCGCAGCCATCGAACGCGCGCTCACGATGAGTATCGAGGAGCGCCGTCAGCGCCACGCGGCGCTCTTTCGAGCCATTTCAGACAATGATGTCCATGCATGGGGCAAGCGTTTCCTGCTCGCGCTGGAGCAAAATCACGTGTTGCCGGGCACGACAGCCCCCTTAGGCCCTGAGGATCGAATCCATCCGAGCGCCTTTTTCGCGAGCGAGGCGCCGCTTATGGCGGATCGTCCGGCACTGACCGGCCGTGACCAAGCCGTTCAACTGCAGGCGGCGCAAGAACGCTGATCTGATCGGCACTCTGAGTGCCGGGGGACACGCGAGCACCAAATCACCAGATGGAACATGACCCACGGCTTTCGTCTAGCTTGGCGCGAACCTCTGACGACCCGAACATACCTTGCGAGGGAACAGTCGGAATTGTCGACTAAGATGCGGTGCTCGTGATAGCCCACTGGAGCGTCGATTACATCGGCGAGGTTCGAGAGGTCGTGTCCCGTCACGCGATCGCCATCAATGCATGAGAATTTCGGATCGCATGCCCAACTTTCAGGCGACCGACAGCCGCGGCCTCGTCTACACGCGCTCGAGCAATACCTTTTATACGCATTGCGTGGTGATCCACTTTCGTGGCCGTGTGGCGCAGGACGGCCTCAGCGCTCGCGAGGCCTACAGCCGTGCCGAATGGGCCGGCAATTTGGCTCGCGCGCAAAAAAATGCAAGGGGCTGGTCGAGCAAGAGCTACATTGAAAGCGTCGATGTCCTAGAGGCGCATGTAATTTCGGACTAAGCGAGGGCTGGAAGAGGACGGCTGAGCAGCCGGAATTGGTCGTTGCCCTTGAGCGATATTGAACAAATTCCTTCGCGACCGCCGTGCAATATCTCCTTTCGGGGGGATCACACCGAGGGATGCGATGCCACACAAGTTTGCGGTCGGGCAAGCCGTGCACCTACAGCCACAAAGCGCGGCGCCCCAACACGTCCCGACCTCCGCAAACTACGTGATCACACAGCAATTGCCCGAGCGAGACGGCGTGTTCGAGTATTCCGTGCTGAATCCGACCGAGCCGTATGAGCAGGTCTTTATTGAAAGCGAACTGAGGGCAACTGCGGGCGGCTCAGGTTCATCGGGAACTGGGGTCTAATTCCGAGGCTTCTGGTAAAGGGCGACTGACACGAGAGGAGATACGATGAAAGGTCTAGCTCTGTACGCCATCTTCGTAATTTCTTGCACGGTCGGCGCCGTTCTCTTCGCCTTTTTGATTGAGCATTACACGTCCTCCGACATTGGCAGTCTCGTGTTGCTGGGATTGTTTTTCGTCGGCTTAGTCGTTTCGTGGATTGCCACAGTGTTCGTGATGGACGGGTCACTCAAAAACTTTCAGGCCGAGAAAGAGCAGGTCGAAGCTGAAAAGAAGGGCCGGGAATACATGGTCAGGAACATGTAGGGTCTTGGCGCAAGCAACGAAAGGTCGTCCCACACTATGCACAAACTCAGTCACAAGACGAAGCGCCGGCAGATACGACAAACCCGGCAAAACCGACGCCACCACCTGAAACGGAAAGCCCACCGGCACCAACAGAAACTAGCGAGCTTGAACAACGACTAGTCTGGCCGGTGTCATCTTTGTCCCGATCTGATCAGGCGGTCGCGCTCGCGATGATCATCGATGTTGCCGACGATGTCGTCCCGAAGACCTTGCCGCGGATAGACGGCGCAGGCGAGAGCACTGCCCGGCGATCTGCCGTTTGATGACCGATGCGATACCTATCGGTCATCAATCTCAAGACCGCACAGGTGGAAAACTGATTACCCCCGCGCGCTGTGGCATAACGATCTGTTGAGAAGGGACGTACTTGTTATTCGTTTGCAGCGCACCATCTCTCTGATTCACAACAAGGGATATATCATGAATAAGTATTTGAGCATTCTCACAGCCGCTCTCGTTTTGGGGACTGTCTCTGTCGCTGGCGCACATACCGTTACCAGATACCATGCCGCGGCCGCATCCGTCACATCGACAGCTGAGAGTTTCCAGAGCAATTGGAACGTCTCATACTGAGCTGCAACAGATAGTTATCAAACAGTGAGAAAGTGTTCGTCGGCGCCTGGCGGCAAACGCACGGTTCGTTTCCAATCGTGATGATTGGCGAGCGAACCGGATCTCTTGTCGGAACCATACACCGATGAGAATGTTGCTATACCAAGGGACGGAACTGGCCTTGAGCCAGCAGTCCATGTAACAAGGCTTGCCGGCCAATCCCGCGCAGGCCTTTTGCATATTCTGCGCCTACGAACTGGCCCGTGTAACAAAAGCCCTAATCGCGGGGCGGCCATTTGTGCAGTTATCGGAAAGGAGGTTCCAGATGTGGACCCGGGAGATCGATAAGCGGATCGCGAAGTTGATCGCAGATCTGGAAACCGGGTTCGGGGTTAGTTTTCGAAACGTGCCTTGGCTGGATGAGGGTCATCAGGGAGCCGTTCGAACAATAGACGTATCTCACTCGAAAGCCGAAGAGACATCCGGAATTGCTCGGCACTCTGCTGTTGGGCAGGTTCTTGTCAGATTGCTCCCGAGCGGCAGCTTGAACATTACCGAGAAGCCAATCCCGGGGCATGAAACACTGATAGGTGAGATCAGTGCGAGAATCAGCGCTGTTCTGAATCGCTAGCCCGGGGCGTCCAACCCGCTCCTCCGCACCATACCTTCCCGCCACCGACGTGGCAGTATGCACCGCGCTCGTCGTCAGCCTCTTGATAACAGCGGGCGACGTCTTTTTCATTTATGAAAACCTTAGGGACCGTGATGTCCGAAGCCTGCTGTGGCCCGCCATGGGTTTTCCAATATTCGCCTTTTCGGTGCTTTTATCCGCATGGCTGCTGCATCTCAGATACTCGCGTCGGGCCGTAAGTGACCATTCGGCGAGCCAATACGCGCCTTACGGGAGGCGCCGACGGTCACGCCACTACTTGGTAAATCCTAAAGAATTTGGCTCGCTTGCTGTGGGGCTCCGGGACATTTCGGAGCACGGATCACGCTGGAACTTCGCCGCAGTCTTCGCGGTCCGCCTCGCGGCCGTCGCGTGCTTCGATCGTCCCATAGCGATGACCTTGCTTCCCAAACAGCGTCACTTCCAGCGGGGCATCACTTCTCCTCAAGACCCCGACTTGTTGCTTCGCTGCAGCCGATAAATTTCCCGCCTGACGATCGGCCCGAAATGAGCACAATCGATGTTTTCTGCGGAGCCGCTGAGAAGGTGCTTATGAATCTCGGGACAAACGCTCTTGTATCTCGGGCGCGTGACTTCTTCACCGCTCGCGTCCAGCTCAGCGATGGCGCCACACAAATCGCATCTTAGTTTTTCGGCAGGCTCCATGTCGCCCCCCCGATATTGGACATTCCTTGGACACGGATAGGACGACGGATGCTAAGTCATTGAAATTATTGGCGCGCCCTACGGGA
>CAVXDE010000045.1:0-14549 GCA_963760435.1 uncultured Alphaproteobacteria bacterium | reverse complement strand
CTGCGATGTTCCCGCCTCCCCCGGTCCTGTTTTCGACTACGGCCTGCTGGCCCCAAATTTGAGACAGCTGGGCCGCGACAATACGAGAGGTCGCGTCAAGCCCTCCACCCGCCGCGATCGGGCAGATGATGCGCACCACCTGGGTCGGCCAGGTCTGAGCGGGAGAAGCGCTCGGCCACATCGCTGCAGTCGCCGAGCCAGCGATGAACTCTCGGCGGTTCATTCGCCCGATGAGCATGAGAGTTTCCTCCCCGTGACGGATCATCATAGCACGAGCAGGCAAGCGGGTTATGCCTCGATTACTCTCGTCGCTGCTGGCGCGTCCGGGTTCTGAGCTTAATCCAGTCCGGCGATCGTCCCGATCAATTCGGCCGGTCCCGCTGCTTGGCGACTATGCCCTACCCCCAGCGAGCCTCTCACTGGGACTACGCGACCGCGCACGTTATACTCACTATACATCACCTTCGAAGCATTTGATCGGGACCTACAGGACAGTCGGAGATTAAGTCATGTACAAGCGGAAGGCCACCGTGTTCATGCTGCTCAGCTTGGTCATCGCGGTGCCGTTAGCATTTAACTCGATCGCATTTGCAGAGGAGCAAGCGCAGGTATCGCGGCTGCCGCCCCTGCCGCAGCCGCTTGATCCGATTTTGCAGGATATGTTTGACAAACGTCGCGCCATGGGCGGCGCTGTTATTAATCTCACCCTCACAACCGGCCATGCCCCCAAATTTGCAAAAGCATCCGGAGCTATGGCGTCTACGATCCGTCTTGAGACCAGCACGCCGCGCAGCCTGATCGAGCTAGTGATCTTCCGCACGGCGCAGATTGTGGGATCCGACTACGAATTAAACCAGCATACGCCATTCATGAAACTGTGCGGTTACAGCGATCACCAGATAGCGGACGTCGCGAACTGGCGGGCTCGACGTCCTTTGACGACAAGCAGCGCGCTGCGCTCGGCTATGTCGAACAAATGGCCCACGGTGGCAACGTAGATGATCCGACATTCGCTGAGCTTAGTCGGTTCTTCACGCCGCAACAGATCGTGGAGATCAGCTACACAGTCGGGACTTACTACAGCACGGGCCTCTTGACTAAGGCGCTTAAGATTCAGCTGGAGACCGACGGACGGCTTACTGTGCCCGGCAAATGCTAGGTGCCCGCGCCAGCTAACGCCCATGGTCAGCGAGAACACGCGCCTGGTCGTTGCGCCGGCAGATGAAGCGATAGGTCGTGCTTGATCTCGTAGGCCCACTGCGGCCCGGTGGGGCGTGGCCGTTGGTCGGCAGTCACGGCTCGATGAAGTCGGGCGGACGGCGGACGGGAGCGGTGGAGCGCCAGAGCACGGCCCATAACTACTCAGACTCCCGTCACGTGACGAGAGCACTATCTCAGCTCGACGTCAGACCCCGCCCGGCCCGGAAACGACCCAAACCCGTCTACGCGCCTCGCCGTTGCGCATCCTGGCGGCGAGGCCGCATCGAGGTCGCACACTCGCGCACCGCGCGCCTACGCCCCAAGGTCGAGCATCACCCGCGCGCATCAGGTCGTCGGTGTGCGAGCCGAGATGCGCGGAATAGTTCCGCTCGATCATTGCCACCGCTGGTGTCGTGGCTGATTGCGACCACCCGGATCGGAATGCCGGCCAGCAGCTGGCGGACGATCGAGGAGTGGCGCAGCGCGTAGATCGTCACCATGGTCGGATCGAGGCTTCGCTTTGACGACTGCCACTCCGACCAGATCGTTGTGATCTCCGCGCGCCCAGCGCTTTCCGCGACGCAGCAGCAGCGGCTCGTCCGCCGCCCGGTTGCTCTTCAGCTTGTCCGCCAGCGAAGCCGGAATCGGTACCGGAACGTGCGTGATGCGCTTCTGCCCGCGACCCTTCTTGCTCGAGGGCATGCTGAGCCGCGGGCTCTCGCCGTCCTTGAGGTCCTCGACGTTCAGCCGGCAGAGTTGGCTCGGGCGCGCGCCGGTGACGGCCGCGGTTTCGACGAACAGGCCGATTTCCGGATTGATGCCCCAAGCCGCAGCGACAATGGAGCGGACATCCGATTCGGGGAGGATCACATTGCGCGCGCGCTCGCCGTCAGGCAACGCGGCGAGGCCGGTGCGCCAGGCCGCTGAATTGGTGATGCGCGGGTCGTGGCTGGCGGCGAGGTTGAGGGCGGCCTTGAAGACCTTCGCGACCCGAGTGACGCTGGCCGGCCGAAGACCAGCCTTGAGGAGACCATCGCGGAAGGCGCGCAGCTCGCGCGCGGTGAGCAGGGCTACCTGCTTGGCGGCCAGGGCCGGCGGCAATTGGGTGCGCACCATACCGGCGTTGCGGGGGTCCGCGCCGCGGGTCTCGAGGTCGAGTTCATAGGTGTCGAGGGCGCCGGCCACCGTGACCGGCTTCGAGGTATCGGCCTCGTACTGCCCGAGAGCGACATCGCGCGCTCGAGCCTGTGCCGTCCACCAGGTCAGGGTCGAGCCGTTCTCCTCGTAGTCGTCGGCGGGACCGAGTTTGGTGGTCCAGTCACGGCCGTCACGGGTCACCCGGACAACCCAGGTGCCGGCCCCCGCATTGCGGCGATACCCCAGCGCGACGCCGCGGTCGATCTTGACGTAAACTGGCTTCTTGGCGACTGGCAATCGGAGCCGGGTGGTACGGGTCTCGAGCTTGTTGCTGCGGGTGTTGCGCGCCATGGCGACGGTGTGCTTTCGTCGGGGTGTCCCAGCCAGTGTCCCGACGATGTGCGCGGACGAGCTTGGACGGGTCTGGACAAGATTTAGGGTAAGCCCGCGTCGAATCAAGGGATCCGCGAACTTCTATGGATGAGCTCGGACGGATTTGGACCTGGAAAGTCCCCTACAAGGGGACCAACGACCTAGTCGCCGATCTGCTCACCGGACGTGTGCCGGTCGTATTCTTGAGCCCTCTCATCGCCAAACAACACGTGGCGCACGGCGATGTGTTCGCCCTTGGGATCACGTCGGCCACGCGCTCAGCGAGTTGGCCCGATACACCGACCATCGCTGAAGCCGGCGTGCCAGGCTATGCCATGGAAGCGTGGTACGCGATCCTTGCCCCGCGTGGCACGCCGCAGGACGTCGTCGACAAACTGAGCGCGGCCATCGCAGCGGCGGTGAAGTCGCCCGACGTGAGCGAAAAACTCGAGTCCCTCGGCAACGTGGCTGTTGGCAGCACGGCGGCCGAAGCCGCAGGATATATCGATACGGAAGCCAAGCGCTGGCACGACCTCCTCGGCGCCGCCGGCATCCACCTCGATTGATCAATCATGACTTTCGATTTGGTGTTGAAAGGCGGCACGCTCTACGACGGCAGCGGCGGCCCTGGAACATCCGGTGACCTCGCCATTGCGGACGGCCGGATCGTGGCGATGGGCGATGGGATTGGTCCAGCCAAGCGCGCGATCGACGTGTCTGGGCTCGCCGTTGCGCCGGGCTTCATTGATATCAAGACGCATTCCGATTTCACGCTGCCGATCAACCCGACGGCGGACAGCAAGGTGCGCCAGGGCGTGACCACGGAGGTGATCGGGCATTGCGGGTTTTCGGTCGCGCCAGCGCTTCCCGGTAAAGTCGATCTGCTGCGTGAGTATCTGTCGCCCAGCGCGCCCTGGCTGCAATTCCGCGAACTGAGCTTTCCGGAATATCTCGCGAGCTTCCCGGCTACTTCCGTCAACGCCGGCATGCTGGTCGGTCACAATACGCTGCGCCTGATGGTGATGGGGATGGATCAGCGCGCGCCGACGTCTGCCGAGTTCGACCTGATGAGCGCGTTGTTGGACGACGGCCTGCGCGCCGGCGCGCTCGGCCTTTCATCAGGATTGTTCACCGCGCCAGGCTCCTATGCGGCGCCGGATGAAATGATCGCGCTCTGCCATGTGGTGAAGCGGCACAATGCCGGTTATTTCACGCATCTTCGTGATGAAGCAAACAATGTGCACGCGGCAGTGGACGAGGCCATTGCGGTTGCGCAGGCGTGCGGGATCCATGTCGAGATCGTGCATTTCAAATGCTCGGGGGTCGACAATTGGGGGGGAGCCGCGCACGCCCTGGCGAAGATCGCTGCCGCCAAAGCGCGCGGTGTTGATGTTGATTGCGACGCCTATCCATACACGGCCGGCAGCAACCCGCTGAAGAATTTGCTGCCGCAATGGGTGCAGGCCGGCGGTGTGCCGGCCATGCTGGAACGCCTGCGCCTTCCCGAGACGCGTGCGCGGATCCGTGCCGATCTCGCGCGCGACGGACTCAACAACTGGGGACGGATCGCGGACTGGGATTGCCTGCAGATTTCGATTTCTCCGCACCTGCCGCAGCATGCCGGCCGCACCATTGCCGACCTCGCCCGCGACCGCCAAGCGGACCCGATCGACGTCATCTGCGATTATCTGATCGAGGACAAAGCCGCTACGCGCGTGCTGGTCACCTCCATTTCAGAAGACGACGTGCAGCACATCCTGCGCTCGTCGCTGGCACTCGTGGGCTCGGACGGAAACTGTGTGGCGGATCACGGCATCACCAGCCAGGGTCATCCGCACCCGCGCTTCTATGGCACCTTTCCGCGCATCCTGGATCATTATGTGCGCGACCTTTCCGTGCTGCCGCTCGAGCTCGCGATCCACAAGATGACCGGAGCCACCGCGCGGGCGCTGCGGCTCGCCGATCGCGGTCTGCTGAAGCCCGGCTACCGCGCCGATGTGACAGTGTTTGATCCGGCCAACTTCAAGGAGCGGGCGACTTACGCCGACCCGCACCAGTACCCGAGCGGCAGCCGCACGACCGTATTGGTCAACGGCGTTCCAGTGGTCGAGAACGCCGTTCACACCGGCGCGCTTCCCGGCATGGTCCTGCGGCGCGATGCGACGGGTGCTGTGTCCTAAACCACGATGCGTTGAGGTTAAATCCAGACACCAGCCAAATACATCGTCATTGCGAGCGAAGCGAAGCAATCCAGGGGCCACAACACTGGGCTCTGGATTGCTTCGTCGCTTCGCTCCTCGCAATGACGAGTTCTGGAAACCTGCTCGAACTTGATTTCATCACGCTCCAATTCATCAACAACGACACCTCATGCCCGTGCCTTGTAGGCGCGGCGCATGGGTTTGAGCGCGATCAACGCCAAGACGCCGGTGATCACATCCATGGTGATGATCACGACAAACACCGGGATCCAGCTGGCGGTCAGGTCGTGCATCCAGGCCGCCAAGGGGCCTCCGAGCACCGAGCCGATGCCCTGCGCCATGTAGAGAAAGCCATAGTTGGTGGTCGCGTGCTTGGTGCCGAACGTGTCGGTGAGGGTCGAAGGAAACAGCGAAAAGATCTCGCCCCAGCCGAAGAACACGACCGCGGAGAGCAACACGAACAGCAGCGCATTCTCGCGCAGCAGCAGCATCGTAGTGACGGCAGCGGCTTCCAACAGAAATGCGAGAGCCATCGTGTTCTCGCGGCCGATGTGGTCGGAGACCCAACCGAAGAACGGCCGCGTCAGTCCGTTGGTGATGCGATCGACGGTGAGCGCGAGCGGCAGCGCGGCGAAGCCGAGCACCATCACGTTGGCCACGCCGAAATCGCGCGCGAACGGCGCAAACTGCAGGATGATCATGAGACCGCCGGTCGACATCATGGTCATCATCACGAACATGAGCCAGAACACGCCCGTGCGCAGCATCTCGCCGGGCGCCACGTCCTTGGCGGCGGCAGCCATGGGTGGGGGCGGAGGGACCGAATCCTGCGCGTTGGGCATGCGCATCGCCAGGGCGGCGGCGGCGCCGACGATGCCGAAGATCCATCCGAATACGATCAGCGTGCTCTGATGGCCCGAGCTCCTGATCATGTTGTCGATCGGAAAGGTGGTGAGGATCGCGCCGAACCCATAACCGGCCGCCACCATGCCGGTCGCAAAGCCGCGCCGATCCGGGAACCAGCGCACCATCAAGCCGATGACGCCGATATAGACGATGCCGGTGCCAATCCCGCAAAGAAGCCCATAAGTCAAATAGAGCTGGATGAGTGTCGTGGCGTACGCCGCCGTGATCCAGCCGGCGCCTGACAGCGCGCAGCCCAGCGCAATCAAGGTGCGCGGACCAAACCGGTCGACCAGGAAACCCTGCACCGGTGACAGCCACGTCTGCAGCACGATCAAGATCGAAACAGTGACCTGAATGGCCGGAAGGTTGGCCCCGAGCTGGTCCTGCAGCGGCTTGGTGAACAGCGTCCACACATATTGCGGGCTCGAGATCGACATCATGGCGATCAGGCCGAGCCCAAGCTGGATCCAGCGCGTGGACGTCGTCGCGGTGCTCGCCGCAGCGGATTGCGAAACCGAAACCGTCATGTTTGCTCCTCCCAAGCCAGGATCTGCCACCCTGAGATCAAGCAATTTGCAGACCAGAAGCAGGGTCAGCGCAGGTCCCGAAAGGTAACAACCACGTGCGAGGGCCGGTTATTTCGCGTCCACAATAAAAAGGGCGCGGCTTGCGCCGCGCCCTCGTGGTCCCCTGATAAAATGGGGTGAGGCTGGACTAGAAGCCCATGCCGCCCATGCCGCCGCCGGGGGGCATCGCCGGCATGGCCGGTTGCTCCTTCGGCACCTCGGCGACCATGGCCTCGGTGGTTACCAGCAGGCCGGCAACCGATGCGGCGTCCTGAAGGGCGCGGCGCACGACCTTGGCCGGGTCGATGATGCCCTTCTCGACGAGGTCGACATAGGTCTCGGACTGCGCGTCGAAGCCGAAAGTCTCGGACTTGGACTCCATGATCTTGCCGACGACGATCGAGCCTTCCACGCCGGAGTTCTCGGCGATCTGGCGCAGCGGCGCTTCGATCGCCTTGAGCACGATGTTGATGCCGGCCTGGACGTCGGGGTTGTCGTTGGTGAGCTTGCCGACCGCCTTCTTGGCGCGCAGCAGCGCGACACCGCCGCCCGGTACGATGCCTTCCTCGACCGCCGCGCGGGTGGCGTTGAGGGCGTCATCGACGCGGTCCTTCTTTTCCTTCACCTCGACTTCGGTCGCGCCGCCGACGCGGATCACCGCAACGCCGCCGGCGAGCTTGGCGAGACGCTCCTGGAGCTTCTCGCGGTCATAGTCCGAGGTGGTTTCCTCGATCTGCGCCTTGATCTGGCCAACGCGAGCCTCGATCTCCTTCTTCTTGCCGGCGCCATCGACGAGGGTGGTCTTCTCCTTCTCGATGATCACCTTCTTGGCGCGGCCGAGCATCTGCAAGGTCACGCTCTCGAGCTTGATGCCGAGATCATCCGAGATCAGCTGGCCACCGGTGAGGATCGCGATGTCCTCGAGCATGGCCTTGCGGCGATCGCCAAAGCCGGGCGCCTTGACGGCGGCGACCTTGAGGCCGCCGCGCAGCTTGTTGACGACGAGCGTGGCGAGCGCCTCGCCCTCGATATCTTCGGCCACGATCAGCAGCGGCTTGCCGGTCTGCACGACGGCTTCCAACACCGGCAGCATGGCCTGCAGCGCCGAGAGCTTCTTCTCGTGCAGCAGCACGTAGACGTCCTCGAGCTCCGCCACCATCTTTTCGGCATTGGTGATGAAGTAGGGCGAGAGATAGCCGCGATCGAACTGCATGCCTTCGACGATCTCGACGTCGGTCTCGAGCGCCTTTGCTTCTTCGACCGTGATCACGCCCTCGTTGCCGACCTTCTGCATGGCCTGGGCAATCATCTTGCCGATCGTGGCGTCGCCATTGGCCGAGATCGTGCCGACCTGAGCCACCTCTGCCGAGGAGCCGACCTTCTTGGCGCGCTTCTCGATGTCCTTGATCACGGCCTGTACGGCGGTGTCGATGCCGCGCTTGAGGTCCATCGGGTTCATGCCGGCGGCGACCGCCTTGGCACCTTCGCGCACGATGGCATGCGCCAATACGGTCGCGGTCGTGGTGCCGTCGCCGGCGTTGTCGTTGGTCTTCTGGGCGACCTCGCGCACCATCTGGGCGCCCATGTTTTCGAACTTGTCCTCGAGCTCGATCTCTTTGGCGACGGTCACGCCGTCCTTGGTGATGCGCGGCGCACCGTACGATTTGTCCAGCACGACATTGCGGCCCTTCGGGCCGAGCGTCACGCGCACCGCACTGGCGAGGATGTCGACGCCGCGCAGCATTCGGTCACGGGCGTCGCTCGAAAATCTAACTTCTTTGGCAGCCATTGGGGATCTCCGCGGGGTTTATCAGGCGAGCACGCCCATGATGTCGGACTCCTTCATGATCAGGAGTTCTTCGCCGTCGAGTTTCACTTCGGTGCCCGACCACTTGCCGAACAGTACCTTGTCGCCGGCCTTCAGCTCGATCGGGACGAGCTTGCCGGCTTCGTCGCGACCGCCCGGACCGACGGCGACCACTTCGCCCTGCATCGGCTTCTCTTTGGCCGTATCCGGGATGATGATGCCGCCCTTCGACTTGTCGTCGGCATCGATGCGCTTGACGACGACGCGGTCATGCAGGGGGCGAAACTTCAGCTTTGCCATGGGAACCTCTTTCGGCTTGGGCGGCGCTGGGCTGGGACGGGGAATTGGCACTCGCAATGGAGGAGTGCCAGCGCAGCGGAAATATGGTTTGCCTGGAGGGCTGTCAAGCCAGACTGCTGTTGGCAAATTTTAATTGCTTCGCCATGATGATGGGTGGATGGGGTTCACGGACCAACAAACGCATTGCGGCTTGCGCTCCGAGAGGCGCGCGGCAAAGTGATAATCTTCGTAGGAGATCTCCGTATGGCTTGGCTGTCTGCGCGCGCCTCGGCGTTGATCGTCTCCGCCGCGATCGCGCTCGCAGGATGCGCCGGCACCCAAAGCCCGCCGTCGCCGGGCTTGACCGGCCCGCCGCCCAAACCCAGCATTTCCGCCTCGGACGTAATCGGGCGTTGGGGGCTGGGAGCTTACCACCGTGAGGAGGACCGGGCTCGTACCGAGAACATCACCAAGGGACAATGCAAAATCCCCTATGTCATCAGCGCCGGTAATGGCGGCAGCGTGATGATGCTCACCCACGATAGCCCCAACATCGTCGAGGTGCAGATCAAGGCAAACCAGGAAGGCAAGACCTTCATCGGTCCGGGCGCAGATCCGGGTGGGCCCGATGATCGGGAGGTCGTTTCCTATGATGGGCGCGTCCTGATCTTGAAGTGGGTCGATCCCGAAGTCGCCGGCCGCTATGGCACGCAGATCCTCGTGCGCTGCGGACCGAAGGCCTGAAAGCCAGGAATCAGTGGTCAGTGATCAGTAATCAGAGGCTCTGAGTCTGTCGGCTGGGCATTGGATCGCCGCAATTCTGATTACTGACTACTGATTACTGACTCCTGGAGCGGGCGCGTTGGATCAAGCCGGACAGCTACCGCAGACCGTCGCCGCGCCCGCATTAGTGCCGGGCCGCGCCTGCGGCTCCTGCATGATGTGCTGCAAGGTTCCCCATATCGAGGAATTCGCCAAGCCTGCGGGCATCTGGTGCCAGCATGCAGCGCCCGGCAAGGGCTGCGTCATCTACGCCGACCGTCCCGCCTCGTGCCGGGCGTTTTACTGCCTGTGGATGCAGGACGCGCGCTTCGGCCCCGAGTGGAAGCCCGACAAGGCCAAGTTTGTCGTCTACCTGCAGCGTAACGGGGTTCACCTGCAGATCGGCGTCGATCCCAATTTCCCCAACGCCTGGACCAAAGCCCCTTACATCGCCCAGATCAAAAAGTGGGCCAGGGAAGGGGCCGAGCACGGCCGCTTCGTGTTCGTGCGCATCGGACCGCGGATGATTGCCGTGCTGCCGGACCGGGACGTCGACATGGGCCGAGTCGATCCCGAGGATGACATCGTCGTTTCGCAGCGCCCTGGCCCCGCCGGGATGGTGTTCGATGTCGCGGTCAAGGGTGCCGAGCGCGCCGCACCTGCCAGCTAAGCGGCGGGGGCGGAAAACTTCAATTTCTTGCTGGTGCGCCGATTTGACCTCCCTACCGGACGCGAGGGGTATTTTTGTCCCGACTTAACGGGGTCTGTCCGCTAGCGGACCGGGCCGAAGCCTGTCCTCCGCCGGGCCGGCTCGCGTATTTATTTGCGCCCTAGATTAAGCCTCAGTCGTGCCGTCGTCGCCGTAATCGCTATCAGCGTAGTCGTCGTCGTCAGCGAGCTGGTCGCCGTCGTCGGCGGCGTCATATGCGCCCGACCCAGGTGCCGCGTCGTCACCCGCAAAACGGCTGCCGCCGAAGTCGCCGGTAGCGACGTCGTTGACGTCATTCACGCCGGCGCCGCGCGCGAGATCGCTGCCGGTTGTATCCGACGACCACGGTGAGGCTGCGGCCGCGAAGGGATCGTTGTAATTCCCGAACGCCGCCGGGTGACCGCCGCCCATGAGATTGCGGATGCCGTTGAACAGAAGGCTGCCGCCAATTGTTCCAACCGCGGCTGCGGCCGCAGTGCCGAGAAACGAGCCACCGCCCATCGGTCCCGCCATGGCTGGGCCTGGGGCCTGTTGATACGGCGGTTGCGGAGGGGCGGCACCAGCCTGGCCGGTGTTCCAGACCCCGCTGGGACGGACCGAAGGAACCGACCCGCGCGCATCACCGGATCCGCCAGGAGCGCGCCCGAACAGCGCACCACGCATGTTGTCTAGAAATCCCCCGGCCGGCACTTGCGGTTCCGGGCTGGTCTTGGCCTCGAGCTCCTCGATCCGTGCATTGGCGCGCTTGAGCGCCTCCTCCTGCAGCAGGACAGTTTGCACCAGCGGATAGATCGCGTGCGGCGCGCGGCTCAGACCCTGGGTCATCAGACGTTCCGCTTCCGGGTCACGCGGCTGGGCCTCAAGCCCAGCCAGACGATCGAATAGTGAGGTGACGAGGTCGCGTTCCTGGGGAGTCATGGCGGTTGCCTCCGTTGCAAGCCAGCCGCGATATGGGGAGCGGCCGACCAGGACACCAGTTCGCCGCGACTTTTAGCCTAGCTTCGTGACGAGTATTTTGCGCTGTATCGCGCGGCGAGCGCGTAGCCGTGCTGGTCCATCAGCTCCCGGTAAGCGCTGCTTTGGAGGAATGCATATTCGCGCTCGCGCGGGCTGGTGAGCGTGTCGTTGCGGGCAAGCTCTGCGTCCACCAGGCCAGGGTGACACATGATGACGCCGCCATCCGGCAAGCCCTGCAGAAAGCTTGCAAACAACGCGGCGAAATCCGTGCGCGTGCCGAAGTCATAACTTCCCGCAAAACCCGGATTGGTGCGCAGGCCGGCCGCGGCGGCTCGCTTGCGAAAGCGCGCGCTGAGCAGGTCAAGCACCAGTGCTTTCGCTCCCGACGTGGTGCGCACGGCGCGCCCGCACTGCCGGATCCAGGCCTCCGGGGCGCCGGTCCGTGCCGCGGCGAGCGCGCTGTCGGCGACGCGCGGAAACAGGTGCACGTGCTGATGTCCATCGATGTAATCGGGCGGTCGACCGAACACCTCGACGAAGCGGGCAATCTGCGCCGCTGCCTCCGCTTCCAGCACGTCGGCGCGCATCCGCCCCAACGTCCCCGCCACAAACGTCTCGCCGAGCGGCAGGAACGAACCCGTGCGCGTCGGCGCATAGTCGGCGACCAGCGGTCGGAACGGCGCCGTCAGGGTGAGGTGCAATCCCACCGCGATGCCGGAAACCGCGCGCAGCACGGCGAGCGCGTCAGCCTCGCGTTCATCAAATCCCGACGCCACGACCATGACGGAGGTCGCATTGATCGCCCCTTGCGCCAGGAGATCGCGGATAGCGGCATTGACCCCGCGCGCGATGCCGTAGTCATCAGCAACGACCCAGATGCGCTTCGCTTCAACCGCCATTGATACCCTTATTCCGCGGCCGAGCGCGCGGTCTCGGCGTCCGCTTCCGCGGCCGAGCGCAACGTATGCTCAGCCACGAAATAGACCGGACGTGCTTTGATTTCGGAGAGGATTTTTCCGATGTACTCGCCCATGATCCCGATCATCAACAACTGCACGCCACCGATCACCATTAGCCCGACGATCAGCGATGGATAGCCGGGTACCCGGTGCTCGTTCGCGACTGCCTCGATCAGCATCCAGGTGCCGAACACCAGCGCGGTGAACGCGAGCAGCAAGCCCAGCAGGCTCGCAAGCCGCAGCGGCGCGACCGAGAACGACGTCAGTGCCTCGACGGAGAGCCCGAGCAGTGCGCGCGCATTCCAGCTCGTGGTGCCGTGCGCCCGCGCGTCGGGGCTGTAGTCGATCCGTTTTTGCCGGAAGCCGATGAAGCTCGCCAAGCCTTTAAAGAAGCGGTTGCGCTCCGGCATCTGCCGCAGCGCCGCTGCGGCGCGCGGGGACAACAGACGAAAATCACTCGCATCTTCCGGGATGCGCTGGCGCGCGCCCCAGTTGATCAGGGAGTAGAAGGCCTTGACGCCGATGCGGCGGGTGAGCGGTTCGTTCTCACGATGCTCCTTGGCGGCAAACACCACGTCATAGCCGTCGTCGAGCCAATGACCGACCAGCCTCTCGATCAACGCCGGCGGGTGCTGGCCATCGCCGTCGATAAACAGGACGGCGCCGAAGCGGGCATGATCGAGGCCGGCGAGCAGCGCGGCTTCTTTGCCGAAGTTGCGCGACAGCGAAACGACCTGCACGTCGACACCGGATGCCGGTAGCCGAGCAGCGACCGCATGCGTGGCGTCGGTGCTGCCGTCATCCACGTAGACGATTTCGCAGCGAAGGCCGCGCCTGGCCGTGATGGCGCGGGCGCAGTCCGCCAGCCGGTCATGCAGCCTTGCCAGGCCGCCTGCCTCGTTGAACACGGGCACCACGATTGACAACCCCGCCGCCGGCGCGCCGCTATCCGGCGCTCGCGCTCCTCCTCCTTGCTCAGGGGTTGGCCCAGCCATCGACGCATCCTTCGAAGTTGCTGATACACATATCATTTATCCGGTGAGTTTGCAGGTTGCCCAGACGGGCGGGCCTCCCGATCTGGCGCTACGCGCTTCCCAGTCGCCGTGTTATGCCAACGCGATGGCTACGACCTCGCATACCCCACGGCTCCTGCGCCCGCTGATCGACGCAGCGCGGACACGGTTCGCATTCATGCGCAAGGCGAGCACGTTTGCGCTCGTCGGGGTCGTCAACACCGCAGTCGATTTTTGCGTGTTCATGGTGGGCTACAAGCTCCTGCACCTTGCATTGATTCCGGCCAATCTCCTGTCCTGGAGCGTCGCCGTCTCCGGCTCCTACGTGCTCAATTCCATGATCACATTTGCGGCCGAGTCCGGGCGGCGACTGACGCTGCGCGCCTATGTCTCATTCGTGGCCTCGGGGGTCGCCGGGCTCATCGGCAACACGACGACGCTGTGGATCGCATCGTTTTTTGTCCCGGTCGCGATTGCCAAGGTGATCGCGATCGGGGCGAGCTTCGTGCTCAATTTCTCGCTGTCGCATTTCGTTGTGTTCAGAAAACGGACGACGGATGAGGGACAGCAGAGAACGGATACAGGTGCGGCACTTCCGTGAGCCAATCCGTATCCGGTCATCCAATCGCGTCGGCGAGCCGCGTGTAGAGCGCGTTCTCGGCGGTAAACACATAATCGATGTCGGCAATCACCACGGCCTGGGCGCCGTGCTCGCGCAGGAACGCGGCCAGCGCGTGGATCTCGCCTGGCGGGCAGTGCAGGGTGAGCATGCCCGAGGAGGTCGGTCCGCCGAACGGGCTCTCGACACCGAAGCGCTTGCGCGCCGCGGCGAGCAGCGTCTCGTCACAGCCCTGAAACCGCGTGCGCACTTCCCGGTAGGCGCGGGCGCGCAGATGAGCAGCGATGCGGTCGAGCATCACCCGTGCAATGGCGCGCACCTCATCGTTCCAGTCAGCGGCGCGTGAAGCCACCAGGTTTGCCTGCGAGCGCAGGATCGTGCCGTCCTCGATGACCTTGAGCCCGTTCGCCGCAAGCGTCGCGCCGGTCGACGTGATATCGACAATCAGCTCCGCCGTGCCGGCAGCTGGTGCGCCTTCGGTCGCGCCGGGGCTCTCGACAATGCGATAGTCGGCAACGCCATGCGCGGCGAAGAAATCACGCGTGAGATTGACGTATTTGGTCGCGACCCGCATGCGGCGGTCGCGCTTGTGACGAAACGCGGTGGCGACGTCATCGAGATCGGCCATGTTGCGTACGTCGATCCAAGCCTGCGGCACGGCGACCACGACATTGGCGTGACCAAATCCGAGGCCTTCGATCAGCACCACCCTGCGATCTGCCTGCGGGATCATCTCGCGCACCAGATCTTCACCGGTGATGCCGAAGTGCACGGTGCCCTGGCCGAGCTGCTGGGTGATCTCGGCGGCCGAGAGGTAGGCGACCTCGATCCCCTCATAGCCATCGATGCTGCCGCGATATTCACGGGCACCGCGCGGCTGCACCAGCTTGAGGCCGGCGCGTCCCAGAAAGGCTTCGGCGTTTTCCTGCAATCGGCCCTTGGAGGGGACCGCGACCACCAGCGTACTCATCGCTCGCCTCCGATCGCGGCGAGGCGCTCGATCCATACTGCAAAGCCGACGGCCGGCACCGATACGTCGCCGAGCCGCGCCAGCAGGCCATC
>CAVXDE010000044.1:0-40802 GCA_963760435.1 uncultured Alphaproteobacteria bacterium | reverse complement strand
GAGTAGCGGGCTTCAGTCTTCAGGTGCTGCCAAAAGAGGGTATGCGGAGAGCGAGCACCTGGTCGAAAGCCGACACGACGAACGCTGCCGCCGACGGGGGCGGCCCGATGGCATGGCGAAGCACGCCTGCTAGAGGCCGTACTTGGCGATGGCCGCGACGGTGACGATAAACCCCAAAGCAACCGCGACCTCAGCGGCCACGAAGCCGACGCGTCGCAGCAATCCACCCGGATGTCTCATGTAGTGGGCCCCATTCATTCCTCTGGGCGCTGCACGGAACCCCTTCCCAACCGCGAAGCACCCGCCCAATAGACCGTAACTCAGTTGCCTCGATTTGGTTCCGGCTCTGAACAAGAAAAACGCAAATACATTAAGAGAGCGTTTCCCGGTACGATCCTACGCAAATCCGTTGGTATACCAGAGCTGTTGCTGACGGCAGCGAACGATACCCTGGACTATTGATCAGCAATACTGCGGTACCAAACACTCCGACATGGCACGCCTTCGAGAAAAGGAGCTTGCCAGACGCATCGAACAGAAACACCATAAAATGAGTTGGGCGGTCGTCATCAACTCGTAAAAGCGACCGGCAAAAAAATAAGTCGACGACCCGCGTCGACGAACACAGGGAGGAAGAGATGTTGCGTGCGAGCCTATTGGCGCTGATCGGCGTGGCGTTGCCGATGACGGCCTTCGCCCAGACGGCCGATGATCTGAAGAACGACGCCAAAACCCCCGGCGACGTCCTCACCTACGGCATGGGTTATAGCGGCCAGCGCCATAGCCCGCTGTCCTCGATCAACCGCGACAACGTCAAACGGCTGGTGCCGGCCTGGGCTTACAGCATGGCCGACAATCGCGGCCTCGAAGCACAGCCGCTGGTCAAGGACGGGGTGATCTACATCACCGATCATGAAAAGACCGTCGCCATCGACGCCCTGAGCGGCAAGGAAATCTGGAAGAACGTGATCGAGTATCCGCCGGAGACGACGCGCATCGTGTGCTGCGGGATCGTCAACCGCGGCGCCGCCATGTTCGACGGCAAGCTCTATCGCACCACACTCGATGCCAACGTAATCGCGCTCGACCTCAAGTCCGGCAAGGAAGTCTGGCGCACCAAGTCCTCCGATCCAAGCCAGGGCTACTCGATGACGGTGGCGCCCCTGGTCGCTGACGGCGTGGTGATCGCCGGCGTATCGGGCGCGGAGTTCGGCGTGCGCGGCTATCTGGAAGGGTTCGACGCGCAGACCGGCAAATCGTTGTGGCGCACCTACACGATCCCGGCTCAGGGCGAGCCGGGCTACGATTCTTGGCCGGCCAACAGCATGCGCGCGGGCGGCAGCACCTGGGTCACCGGCACCTATGACCCCGAGCTCAACCTCGTTTACTGGGGCGTGGGCAATCCGGCGCCGTGGAACCCGATTCTGCGCAAGGGCGATAACCTCAACACCAACTCGGTGCTGGCGCTACGGCCGAAGACCGGTGAGGTCGTCTGGAAGTACCAGATGAGCCCGAACGACCCGTTCGATTACGACGGCGTCAACGAATGGATCATCGCCGATCTCAAGGACGCGAGCGGCAACCCGCGCAAGGTCGTCATGCAGGGGAACCGGAACGGCTTCCTCTATGTGATCGATCGCACCAACGGCAAGCTCATCGCCGCGAACAAGTTCGTCGATGTGAACTGGGCCGACCGGGTCGATCTTGCAACCGGCCGCCCGGTATGGAGCGAGCAGACCAAGAACATCATCGAGCATGGCGGCAAGGCGCGGATCTATCCGTCCGTCACCGGTGGCAAGAACTGGGCGCCGATGGCGTTCGATCCGACCCGCGGGCTCGTCTATGTCAACGCGATCGAGATGGGCATGGACTACGAGACGCTTCCAGCCGACAAGATCGCCAACCTGAAGCCGGGCGATCCGTTCTTTGGCGTCAAATTCCCGCTGGTGTTTGATCCGGAGAAGCGCGGCAGCCTGAAAGCCATCAATCCGCTGACCGGCGAGGTCAAATGGCAGGTTCCGTTCAAGACGCCGAACTTTGCCGGCACCCTCGTTACCGACGGCGGTCTCGTCATCACCGGACAGATGACCGGGGAAGTGATGGCGTTTGATGCCGACACCGGCAAGCTGCTGTGGCAGTTCCAGACCCCGTCATCGATCAACGGCTCGCCGATCACCTGGGAGAAGGACGGCAAGCAATACATCACCGTCAACAGCGGCATCGGCGGCGTCTACGCGATGCACGTCGAGGACGCGCGCCTTGCGCACGTCCCGGCGGGTGGCACTGTGTGGACCTTCAAGCTGTTCGAGGAATTCCCGCAGCGCTCTGCCTCCAGCAACTAATCGAGGAGGTCTCGAGAGGTAGGGTGGGCACGGCGCAATCGAGAACCTAACCGTTCGCACAATATTATCAGGCGCCGTGCCC
Source organism: uncultured Alphaproteobacteria bacterium (assembly GCA_963760435.1). Classification (GTDB taxonomy): domain Bacteria; phylum Pseudomonadota; class Alphaproteobacteria; order Rhizobiales; family Xanthobacteraceae; genus JAFAXD01. The sequence continues at coordinate 38,378 of CAVXDE010000044.1, read as the reverse complement.
ACGCTGTAAGTCTGACCGCGTGGGCATCGCGCTCAAGCACCCTTCTTGATCACCAGACCCGAGTAAGCGCGATGCCCACCCTACGAATTCTTGCTATGCCGCCATTTCATCTGCATCACACCTGCCTTCGCCCAGGAAAAACACGCCGCGGCCGAAGCGGGCGCCGCGATCTACGATGACTATTGCTCGCGCTGCCATGGCGAGGCCCTGCACAACACCAGCGGTGGGGTGACCTTCGACCTGCGCCGTCTGCACCCGAACGAGCACGAACGCTTCGTCAATTCGGTGCTGAACGGCAAGAAGGACATGCCGCCCTGGCGCGGCGTGCTGAAACCTGACCAGATCGAAGAGGTGTGGGCCTATATCCGCGCCACGGTTGACCGCTGAAGGCAAAAAAAGGGCCGCTTACGCGGCCCTATTAGTTCCCTTCCAGTATTAGTGAGCGTCGTTAGTGCGCGCTGTTGGCACCGGCCCCAGCCGCATTGGAAGCGCCGCCGGACGACGGCTTGTTGGCCGCCTGACCGCCCGCGTTATGGCCGCCTTGTTGCGCCGCCGCGCCAGCATTGCCCGGGTTGGAGGACCCGCCGGCGCGATTTATATTGGCCGCGCTCGCCCCGTTCCCATGAACACCAACGTTCCCGCCCGTCGCCGAACGGGTGGTCGTGGTGGTGGTCTGCGAGCCGATACGGGCTCCGCCGCCGCTCACGCCGCCGACCGCATAGCCGCCGCGGTGATAGCGATTGATAACGGTCGTGCTGCTACCCGGCGCATAGCCGTAGTAGTGCTTCCGATGGAGAAGCACGTAGCGGTCGGACGGTCCGTAGTGACGCCGCCCGTGCAGGTACACGTAGCGATCCGCCGGCTGCCCGCGGTGGATGACCGTCGTCCGGTTGTACGGATGACCATAGACCGCGTAGGAACGGCCGTTGCGCACTGTCGCGCTGCGCTGCGTGGTTATACTCGTTGAACCGCCACCGGCCGCAGCTCCGCCCGCGCGGCCCATCTGCATTGAGCGATTCATGTTGGCGCCCGACGCCTGCTGGCCACCGCCGGACGTACCGTTGGCAGCGCCTTGCTGCCCCTTGCCAGCGCCCTGCTGGTTGGCGGCAGTGCTCTGCTTGGCAGCGCCGGCTTGGCCTTGCGACTGGGCCTGCGCCCCGGCCTGGCTTTGGCCACTACTGCCTTGGTTGGTACCTTGCGCCTGAGCAACTTGCAGCGACCCCAATCCAAGTGCCGCGGTTGCCAAGAGCGTCATCGTGAGACTTCTGACTGACTTCATTTCCTCCTCCAGAGACGTCTGAAGCTCCCCGACGGCTAACGCCAGTGCGGCCTGATCGTTTCTTGCATCGAGACGTTTTCATCAACATGAACAGACGTTTATCTGGCGCACGCGGTGATTGCGAATAAAGTCCACCCACGGGCCGCTGGCGGTTGCATTGATCTTTGCGCCGCTTGTGTTCCATGCCGGTCCGGTCTTAAAATCTATAGATCTATAGATATGTCGCAGGGGACGGAAATGAATGCTGTCACAGCGGAGGGGCGCGCCGACAAAACACGCGCACGCTGGCTCGAGACGCTGGAGCATTTTCGTGAGGACCGCGATGTACCGGGCTCGCCGCAGTACTGGTCGCCGCGGCTCGACACGGCTTCGCGCGACGAGTTGCGGGCAATTCAGGACGCGAAGGTCGCCGCTGTCGTACCGTTTCTATATGAGAACAGTGCGTTCTATCGCCGCCGGTTTGATCGGCTCGGCCTCGTGCCTGATGACATCCGCACCGTCGACGACCTGATCGTCAAATGGCCCGTCGTCGACAAAGCCGAGATGGCGGAGGACGCGGTCGCCAATCCGCCGTACGGCACCTACACGGCAATGAGCGATGCGGTGTGGGCGGAGCGCGGCTGGATGATGTTTGCGTCTTCCGGCTCCACGGGCACGCCGCGCGTGTTTCGCTACAGCCATGTAGATCGCGAGATGGGCGCCTGGGCCAATGCGCGTGCGTTGCACGCGATGGATTTCCGCAAGGGCGACACGGTGTTCATGGTGACCGGCTACGGTCCGCACGTTTGGGCCTGGGGCGTGCAATATGCGCTGGAGAAGATGCGCCTGCCGACGATTCCCGGCGGCGGCATGGATGCACGGGCGCGCGCCAACATCGTGCTGCGCTACCAGCCGACCATCTTGCTGCTCACGCCGTCCTATGCGCTGCATCTCGGGCGGGTGATCGAAAGCCTCGGCGCCGATCCGCGCAAGACCGCGGTGCGCACCTTGTTTGTGGCCGGCGAGCCCGGCATGAGCGTGAAGGCGACGCGCGAGCGCATCCAGGATCTGTGGGGCGCGCGGCTGGTCGAGTTCTACGGCTGTACCGAAGCCTCGCCTCACGTCGGCGGCTTCTCCTGCGCAGCCTCGCAGCCGCGAGGAATGGACCGGTCGCGACGCATCTGCTCGAGGACGTTCAGATCTGGGAAGTTGTTGATGCACAGACGCGCCAGCCGGTGCCGGACGGCACACGCGGACTCACGGTGTGCACCAACCTCAACACCGAGTCATCGCCGCAGCTGCGCTTCCTGGTCGGCGACTATACGGTGCTCGACCATACGCGCTGTACCTGCGGGCGCACGCATGTGCGCGCGATCGGCTCGTTTGCAGGACGCGCCGACGATCTGATCAACCTGCGCGGCATCAAGATGTTCCCGACCCAGTTGGAAGAAGCGGTGCGTGCGGTGGCCGGCTCGGGCGACGAGTTCGAGATCGTGCTGGCCACCAACCCGGACGGGCTCGACGTGATGACGGTGCGGCTCGAGCACGCGAACCACGAGACACCGCACGAGGTCGCGCGGCTCGTAGCCTCCGAGGTACGCACCCGCTGCGAAGTGCAGGTTGCGGTTGACGTGCTCGCGCCCGGAACCTTGCCGAAGACCGAGTTCAAGGCCAAGCGCGTGCGCGATGAGCGGAGCAAGACATGAGCACGGGCACGAAACCTCCGTTCCGTGCCGAGCACGTCGGCAGCCTGTTGCGCCCACCGGAGCTGCGCCAGGCATTCCGGCAGTTCAGCAACGGCGAGATCGATGCGCCGGCCTTCACCGCAATCCAGGACGCTGCGATCGCGAACGAGCCGTGCAAATGCAGGAAACCATCGGGTTTGGCCTGGCGACGGACGGAGAATTCCGGCGCGCGTCCTACTGGTCGCCGGTGATTGACGCCGTCGAAGGATTGACCGTCCGCCCGGCGAGTTTTTCTTTCCGCGACGCGAGCGGCGAGACGCTTGGGTTCATCGCTCCCTACGTGGACGGAAAGCTGCGCCGGCGCCGTGGCATCGCGACCACTGATTATGCCATTCTGGCAAAGACCGTACGCAGCGCCGTTCCCAAGATCACGCTGCCAACGCCGTCAACGTTCCATTTCTGGCGCGGCCCGGATGCCTACGATCGCGCCGCCTACAGCGACGTCGCAGAACTGCTCGACGATGTCGCCGCGATCTTTCGCGCCGAGCTCGCGGAGCTCGCCGCGCTCGGCTGCCGCTACGTGCAATTTGATGAGGTCGCGTTGATCATGCTGGCCGATCCCGATATTCGCCGCGCCGTAACGGAGCGCGGCGAAGATCCGGATCGTTTGGCTGGGCTTTATATCGAGGCGATCAATACAGCCGTCGCGGACCGGCCAGCGGATATGCGGATTGGGCTGCACATGTGCCGCGGCAATTTCAGGGGCAAGTTTCTGAGCGCCGGCGGCTATGACGCCATCGCCGAGCGCGTGTTCGGCGAAATCGCGATCGATACGCTGTTCCTGGAATACGATAGCGAGCGTGCCGGCGATTTCGGCGCGCTCAAATATGTACCGCACGAGAAGAGCGTGGTGCTGGGCCTGGTCTCCAGCAAGACACCAGCGCTCGAGAGCAAGGCTGACCTCCACCGCCGCATCGATGAAGCAGCGCGGATCATCTCGCTCGACCGCCTGGCGCTGAGCCCGCAATGCGGGTTTGCCAGCGCGGCTTCAGGAAATCCGCTGAGACCGGCCGATCAGGAGGCGAAGCTGCGGCTCGTGATCGAGGTGGCCAGCGAAGTGTGGGCGCCCTGCTAGTTACGTCCACAATTCCTTGCTGGCGAGCCTTGCGCCCTCCGCCAGTGCTTCGAGCTTGGCCCAGGCGATGTCTTCGTGCACGCGGCCGCCGAGCCCGCAATCGGTGCCGGCGATGACGTTCTCGCGGCCAACCACGCTGGCAAAGCGAACGAGCCGGTCGGCAATCACTTCCGGATGCTCCAACACATTGGTGGCGTGGCTCACCACACCCGGAATGAGCATCTTGCCCTCGGGCAGCTTGACGTCGCGCCAGACCTTCCATTCATGCTCATGGCGCACATTGCCGGCCTCGATGGAGAACGCGCCGGCGTGCACCTTGAGCAGCACATCGACGATGCTGGCGAGCGGCAGGTCGGTGCTGTGCGGCCCGTGCCAGCTGCCCCAGCAGATGTGATAGCGGATCATGTTCTCAGGCAATCCGCGCAGCGCGTGATTGAGCGCCTCGATGCGCACCATGGCGAACTTCTTGTACTCGTCGACCTTCGGCTCGGGATTGGCCAAGTCCCAGGTATCCGGCAGGCCCGGATCATCGAGCTGCAGCACCAGGCCGGCGTCGATGATCGCCTTGTATTCCTCGCGCATGGCGTCGCCGAGCGCGAACAGAAACTCCTCGTCGGTCTTGTAGTACTGGTTCTGCCGGCGGGCGAAGCTGCCGGGCGCGACCGAGGTGATGAAACCTTCCTCCGCTTTCACGTTTGCTAGCGCCGCTTTGAAATTGTCGATGTCGCGCTTCACCATGGCCTGGCCGGCATACGAAATCGGTCCGGTGAACACCGGCGGCCTGCCCAGCATCTGACTGGACGAGAGAAATTCCTTGGCGTCGTGCTCGCGATAGAACTCAGCAAATTTCTGCCGGTCGCGGCGGCCGGCGAGCGCCGGCATTTTGCGCTCCTCACCCGGTTCCCAACCCTTGAGACGCGACCAGGCGTAGCTGGTCCAGGCGCCATAATCGACCGCGCCACGCGTTACCTTGCCGAACTCGCCGTCATTGATGACGTCGATCCCAAGCTCGGCCTGTTTGCGTGCGATAGCGGCCACGGCGTCACGCAGGCGCCTCTCGTAGGTGCTCTCGTCGAGCGCACGGCCTTCGAGCTTGGCCTGGTTCACCTCGATCAGCGCTTGCGGGCGCGGCAGGCTGCCGGCATGGCTGGTGAGAATCCGGTTGGTGCTGTGTTTCATGTTGATTTTTCCTCCCTAAGCCGGTCTGACCGCGTCGTTTTGCCGGTATTGTCGTCAAGCTCGCGGGCAGAACCAAGCCCGAATTGACCGATCCGCGACAGGTCAGACCAGCGACATCATCATTTGACAAAAACCAGGAGGGCCATGTTCACCCAAGCACACCGGTGGACCGCAAGGCGGCAATCTCATCGGCGGAGAATTTCGCTTCGGTGAGCACTTCATCCGTATGTGCGCCGGGCTTGGGCGCGACCGCGGGCTCCCCCGACGGCGTGCGCGAAAAGCGCGGCGCCGGCGCTGGCTGTATCGCACCGTCCACGTCGATGAATGCCGCGCGGGCCCGAGCATGCGGATGCACCGGCGCTTCGTCGATCGAGAGCACCGGCGCCACGCAAGTGTCGGCCTCGTCCATGATCGCGCACCACTCGTCGCGCGTCTTCGTCTTGAAGATCGCCGCAAAACGCGCCTTCATCGAGGGCCAGCTCGCGCGGTCCATCTGCGCCGGCAACGCCTCGCCGACAAGTCCGAGTTTCTGGATCAGGTTCGCATAGAACTGCGGCTCGATCGCCCCGACGGCGACGTGTTTGCCGTCCCGGGTCTCGTACACCTCGTAAAAATGCGCGCCGGAATCGAGCAGGTTGGTGCCGCGTTCGTCGCTCCACAGACCGGCGCCGCGCAATCCCGTGATCATCCCGAGCAGCAGCGCCGCGCCGTCAATCATCGCCGCGTCAACAACCTGGCCGCGGCCGGACTTCATGCTCTCGATCAGGCCGGCCAGCATACCGACTGCGAGCAGCATCCCGCCGCCGCCGTAGTCGGCAACGAGATTGAGCGGGGGCACCGGTGTCTCGCCCTTGCGGCCGATCGCACCGAGCACACCGGCGAGCGCGATGTAGTTGATATCGTGCCCAGCCTTGTCGGCGAGCGGCCCCTCCTGCCCCCACCCGGTGATGCGGCCATAGACGAGCTTCGGATTGCGCTTGAGACAGGGCTCCGGGCCGACGCCAAGGCGCTCCACCACGCCCGGCCGAAACGGATCAATAAAGCCGTCGGCCCTCGCGACGAGGCGCAGCACCACCTCAGCGGCTTCCGGTCTGCGCAGGTCGATGGCGATGGAGCGGCGGTTGCGCATGTGCACGGCGAATTTGGACGCGACGTCCAACACGAACGATCCGCTGATCCGATCGATGCGGAGGACGTCCGCGCCGAGATCGCCAAGCACCATGGCGGCAAGCGGACCCGGCCCGATGCCGGCCAGCTCGACGATGCGGATTCCGGACAGTGGACCCAACGAGATCTCCCCAACCTCAGACCCCGTCCTGAATGGGACGAGGCTCAGGATTGGAGCTTACCCAATCTTCTGCCCGACGAAATCGGTGAGCTCCTTTCGCGTCATGTCTGGGGCGAACCAGATGAACAACGGCGCAATCAGGAAGAAGGACAGCGCGAGCAGCGGCAGGCCTGCCGCGACCGAGGACGCCGTCGCGATCCAGCCGATGATCAGCGGTGCGAACGAGGCCAGGCCCAGGCCGAAGGTGAACGAGGCACCGACCGCAGTGCCGCGGATCTGGGTCGGAAACACCTCAGCCGTATAGCCGAGCCCGGTGCCGAAGCTGCCGGTGATCAGGAAGTTGGTCGCAAGACCGACCCAGAACAGGCTCGTGGCATCATCGAGATAACCCATGGCGATGAGCGCGATACTTCCCGGCACCGCGAAGGCCGGGATCACCCAACGGCGACCAAACTGATCGCACAGCCAGCCGCAGAACCAGTAGGCGAAGATCGCCACGAACATCCAGATCGACAGGTAGGTGCTCATGGTCTGAAAGCCGAGATGCTTCTCGTTGGCGAGATAGAAGGGCATCCAGGCGGACCAGCCGAGCCAGGTGAACAGATAGAAGAAGTAGATGAGCGACGCGATCAGCATCTCGCGCGGGTATTCGCGTCCCGGCGCGAAAATGTCGAGCTGCTTCTTGAGCCCCTCCTTGAGCATCTGCGTGGTGACGTGCTCGTAGCGCGGGCTTTCCTTGATGCCGATGCGGATCCAGAGGACCAGCAGCGCCGGCAGAATGCCGAGGAAATAGAGCGAGCGCCAACCCCACAGCGGCACCACGATCAGGGCGGCCAGCGAACAGAGCATGTAGCCGAACGGGTAGCCGCCGACGAGGCCACCAAGCGCGGTGCCGCGCCAGCGCGTCGGCGCTGTCTCGGTGACCATCAGCATGCCGACCGGGTTCTCGCCGGCAAGCGCGATGCGGGTGAGCGAGCTGAAGATCAGCAGCGTCACCCAACCGGTGGAAAAGCCTGTGAGCCCGGTAAAGACCGAATAGCCGAGGATCGCCCAGATCAGCGCCGGCCGGCGGCCGTAAAGATCGGCAAACACCGGGAACACGAACGTGCCGATCAGCCCGATCCAGCGCGAGGCGCTGGTCACGAAACCCATGACGGCGGGCGTGATCCCCCATTCCTTGATCAGGATCGGGGTCACGAGCTGCATGATGGTGGCTTCGTAGATGTCGAAGGCCCAGCCAAGAATGCAGATCGCGAGCACAGTGGCGCTGTATCCGGTCCAGCGATCGCTGGACATGACGGGTACCGCCCCTGCGCCTTGCGCAGTGGACATAGCCATGGGTCGGTTCCTTCCCGAGTAGCCCCGCTCTTTGGCGGATGACCTTCGATGAGGGTCACGCGGTACGTCCGGACGGTCAAGACAACAGTGCTGTCATGATGCGATCGCCTATTTGACCGGCGGGCCCTATGGGCCTAAGCAATCTAGCCATCGGCGGGTTGTGCGATCTGGAGGAATGTCATGACGGTTCAGGCCCTTGGCTACGTAGGGGTGCGGGCCCAAGGGATCGAGGACTGGTCGCGCTATGGCGGCGGGCTGCTTGGGCTGCAGCGCATCGACAAGACCCGCTCGACCTGCGCATTCCGCATGGATGACCGCAAGCAGCGGCTCGTTGTGGATGGTTCCGGTGGCCAGGGCATTGCGTTCTTCGGTTGGGAGGTCGCCGAGGCGGCGGCGCTCGATGCGCTGGGCGCCAAGCTCGAGGCGGCCGGCGTCAGCGTGGCGCACGGTTCCCGGGCGCTCGCTGACGAGCGCCACGTCAAGGACCTGATCGTCCTCAATGACCCGAACGGCAACCGGCTCGAGCTGTTTTACGGCGCTGAAACCGCATCCGATGCGTTCCGACCGGGCCGGTCCATTTCCGGCTTCCGAACTGGTCCGCTTGGGCTGGGGCACGCGGTGCTCAACGTCGAGAGCGAGGAGACGATCGCGACCCTGCTGCCGTTCTACCGCGACCTGCTCGGCTTCCGGCTCACCGATTTCTACACCAAGCCGTTCTCCGCTTATTTCATGCACGTCAACCCGCGCCATCACAGCCTGGCCTTGATCAAGACCGGCAAGAACGCGGTGCATCACATCATGATGGAGCTCTATTCCTTCGACGATGTCGGCCAGGGGCTCGACATCGCCCAGATGGAAGACGGCCGGATCGCCACCACGCTCGGGCGTCATACCAGCGACTTCATCACCTCATTCTATACCTGGACGCCGTCCGGATTCATGGTCGAGTATGGATGGGGCGCGCGCTCCATCGACATGCAGACCTGGCAAGCCTATGAGCGCACCGAGGGCCCGAGCCTGTGGGGCCATGAGCGCGGCTGGCTGCCGGAAGCCGAGCGCAACGCGGCGCGCGACAAACGCATGCAGCTTGCCCGCGATGGCGTGCGCCAACCGGTGCAGGTGATCGAGGGTAATTATCAGGTCAATGCCGGCGTGTGCCCGTGGTGGGATGCACAGAAGCAGAGGAGCGCCTGATCTGGCTCAACAACAAATAAAGCTCGCTCTTCGCCAGGGAGGAGATACAGGCCTGCGCTTGCCCCGATATGAGGCGGGCGCCAGGGCTGTTGTTTTCGTTGCACTCGGTCTGATGATCGCCGGCTGCGCCGGGCAGCGCGGCCCCATGGGCGAAGCCGAGGCCAAGCAGTTGCAGGACCAGTCCTACGCGGCCGCGCGCAAGTGCGATGTCACCTATTCGCCGAATGACGCCAAGGTCGCGGTGGCGCGCGCCAAGTGCCACACCGAGGCTTGGAACATCCTGCGGCCCACGATGCCGTACCCGGAAGTCCTGGACAAACTGATCGCCAAGCGCATCGAGATCGGCCAGAAAGTGCAGAACGGCGAAATGACCGTCGCGCAGGCCAGTACCGCAATCGAGAAAGCCCGCGCCGATGCCGCCGCGGAGGAGCAGCAACGCCGCGGCGCTGGGCCGCTGGGCGGCATTTCGCTGTTCCCGAGCTCGCAGTAATCCGCTTAACCTGTAGCGTTGCGCTCCCGCGCGGTGGCGAGAATCGCGTCAACAATCGGCTGATAGCCGGTGCAGCGGCAGAGATGACCGGAGAGCATGTCGCGTATCTCATGCTCCCTCGGATCTGGATGCTCGGCGAGGAACTGCGTGGCGGAGACAAGGATGCCGGCGGTGCAGAACCCGCACTGCAAGGCATGGTGACGGCGGAAGGATTTCTGCAGGTCATTGAGCTCGCCGCCGGGCTGCGCCAGGGCTTCCACCGTGACGATCGATGCGCCCGCGACCTGCGCGGCGAACAGCAAACACGAACGCACGGCGCGACCGTCGACCAGTATGGTGCAAGCGCCGCAGATACCATGCTCGCACCCAACGTGCGTTCCGGTCTGGTGCAGAACGTGGCGCAGCAAGTCCGCGACCTGCATGCGCGGCTCGGCCTGCGCCGCTACGCGCCGGCCGTTGAGCGTGAAGTTGATGGTCGCGCGCCCACTCTCCGGGCCTCGTCCTGAGAGCCTGCCCCGGACTTGATCCGGGGAGCCTGGCCTTTGGCCAGGCGTCTCGAAGGACGGCCGCAATGAGGGGCCATCGCCTGTTGCCATCCTTCGAGACGCACGCGGGCTTGCGCCCGCATGCTCCTCAGGATGAGGGTCTGCATGCAGCGCCGATGCGATCGCGCGCGAAGCGAGCACGCCGGCAAGCTGGCGCCGATAGGCCGCCGAACCCAAGAGATCGGCACGGCATTGAATGGACGCCGCTGCATCGAGCGCGATTGTTTGTAGGTGTTCTGCCTCGAGCCGCTTGTCGAGATCAGGCATGTCGACGATCTGGGGCACCTCGCTCGCGCCGCCGAAACCGAGGCGGACGCTGCGCACCGCGCCGTCTTCTTGCAAATCTAGGACGCAGGCGACCGCGACGATCGCATAGTCGCCGCTGCGCACGGCGAACTCCGCAAATGCGAAGCGCTGTGTCGGCCGCCGTACTGGCCAGCGCAGCGACGTGATCAACTCGTCGGGACGGCGCGCCGTCACCAGCGCGGATTGTAAGAATTGCTTCGCAGGCACCCGGCGCCGGCCGCGCCTGGATGTGAGTTCGATTTCGCCGGCAAGCGTTGCCAGGACGAGCGTGATTTCGGCGCTCGGATCGGCGTGCGCCACCGATCCGCCAAGGGTGCCGCGATTGCGGGTCTGATAATGCCCGACATACGGAAGTGCTTGCGTCAGCAGCGGCAGCTGTGTCCTGACCTGAGGGTCGACCAACGCATCGGACTGGCGCACAACAGCGCCCGTGATGATCGCGCCGCCATCCGATTTGATGGTCGCGAGGTCTGCGAGGCCATTGATATCAACCAATACTTTCGGCGTTACCAGGCGCATGTTGAGCATGGCGCCGAGCGATTGGCCGCCTGCAATGACGCGCGCGTCTTCGCCGTGTTCGGCCACCGTCGCCAGGGCCTCCGCCACACTCTCCGGGTGCACATAGGCGAAGCGCGCCGGCTTCATTTACGTCCCCGGGTGCGCCGGACCAACTCAAGCCACGCACGCCATCGCCCTCGCAGTCCCGCGGGCGGCGCTTCATCCGACAATACCGCGCGCAGCCGATCGAAGAACGTCGCAAGCAGCAAACGCACCACGCCATCCAACATCCGATGCCCGAAGCTTGCCAGCCGGCCGCTCACATTGGCCCGATAGACGTAGCTCAGCTTTGTCATTCCATCGTGCTCGGCGAGCGTGACATGGGCTTCGCCTTCGCCGCCCCCGAGCTTACTCTCGGCTTTGCCCGACAATCGCAGGCGCGCCGGAGCTTGGCGATCAGAGATGCGAATCTGCGCCTCATAGGTCGCGCCGATGCCGGCGACGCTGATGCGCACGCGCGCGCGGTAGAGGTCAGCCCCGCTTAGCTCAACGCTCTCGCAGCCCGGGATGATGCGTTTGAGCGTGTCGGGGTCGAGCAGCGCGTCCCACACCTGCAGGGGTGGCGCTGCAATCTCGATTTGATCCTGACCGCTCAAGCCGCCCGCCTTGGGCGCCGCCCGCGCCAGGAGATGCGGTCGCCGCAGGCTGACGCAACATCGCATCGGGATCCTCGCCGTGCAGCGCTTCCCAGAGCCGGCCCGGGAGGAACGGCGGCGCGAGGTCATCGAGCCCGGTTGCATCAGCGATGGCGTTCGCGAGCGTCGCCGGCGTGATCATCGAGCAGCCGTCGCCCAAGCCTTTGGCGCCATGGATGGTGCGCGGGCTCGGGCTTGCCGCGTGAGCAACAACAAGCTCCGGCATCTCCGGCGCCGTCGGACAGAGATAATCCTGAAACGTCCCTGAGAGCAGCGTGCCGTCCGGCGCGTAGGTCACGCGCTCCAGCATGGCGGCGCCGAAACCGTGCGCGAAACCGCCCTGGATCTGTCCCTCGACCACCGCCGGGTTGAGAAGATGACCGGCGTCATGCACGCTCACATATTTGTTGATCGTGACGTGCCCGGTTTGCTCGTCGACCTCGACGGCGGCAAGGTCGCACTGAAAGCTGTACGTCAACGACGAGCGCATCCGATCATCGCTGCCGACGACGCCGAGCCCGGCCGGCGTGAACTCCGCCAGCTCGGAGATGGGTCCGTCGACGCCCTCGGGAAAATTATCCGTATCCCAGTGAAGCTGGGCAGCGAGACGGCGGATCGGGATCGGCTCATTGCGCCCGCCCACCGCTGACGCCATGCCGTTCGCCAGCTCGACCGCGTCCGCCGCCACGCCCAATGAACGCGCCGCCGCGGCGCGCAGTTTGCCTGCGGCTTTGCGGGCGGAGAGCGCGACGGCTGAGGTGACCGCGGTGGAGAAACGGTTGGAGTAGTTCCCCGACGTGATCGACCACGCGCCGCCAAATGTATCCAGATCAGAGATCACCGTGACGTCTTTCGGGTCGAGCCCCAACTCGTCGGCAACGATCTGCGCCACCACGGTGCGATGGCCCTGCCCGTTGGGAATGCTGTCGATGTGGACCGACGTCGACCCGAGTGGATCCATGACGATGCGCGCGCGTCCGTCCGCGCCGGATTTAGGCAATGATTTGGCGCGCTGCGCCTGCGTGAGCGCGAGGTTCACATAGGCCATGTTGGAGGCGGAGGTCTCGACACCGAGCGCCATGCCGATGCCGAATTTGCGGCCGGCCCGCCGCGCCGCCTCGCGCTGCGCCAACAGTTGCTGATAGCCGGCCTTGTCCAAAGCGAGCTCGATGCTCTTCTGATAATCGCCGCTATCGAGCAGCGAGCCGGCCGGCGTGTCGTAGGGGAACTCCTCGGCACGGACCACGTTCTTCAGCCGCAGCTCCACGGGATCGATGCCGAGCTCGCGCGCGGCCTTGTCCATCATGCGCTCGAGCGGGAAATAGAATTGCGGTCCGCCATAGCCGCGGTTCAATCCGCTCGGCACCTGATTGGTGAGGACGACGCGGTTGCGGACGGCCATGTGGCGCACCCGGTAGGGCCCGCTCAAGGTCGTGTGCATCCGATAAAGCCCGGCGGGCTCCGGCGGACGTACATAAGCGCCGACGTTTTCGGTCTGCTCCAAACGCAGACCCAGCAACATACCCTCCCGATCGAACGCGCCGTCGATCTTGCTGATGCGCCCGGAGGACGCCGAAGATCCGGCCAGGTGCTCAAGCCGATCCTCGATCCACTTCACCGGGCGCCCAAACGCGCGGCTCGCGAGCGCCATCAGGATCATGTAGGGAAACACGCCCTGCTTGATGCCGAAGCTGCCGCCACTCGACGGAGCCGAGATCAGACGCAGATCATGACCGCGCACGCGCAACGCACCGCACATGATCGGGTGCAGCGCATAGGGACCCTGAAAATTCGACCAAACAGTATAACGGCGGTCGCCCGCATCGTAGTCGGCGATCACCCCATAGGTCTCGATCGGCGTCGAGTTCACGCGTGGATAGGAAACCGTATGTGAGACGACGCGGTAGGCTTGGGCAAACGCATTGTCTGGATCGCCGTAACGAAAGTCACGTTCATGCGCCACGTTGGTGCCAAGGGTGTCGTGCACGATCGGCGCATCCGCCGCCATCGCGGCAGTTGGTTCAACCACCGCCGGCCGCGCCGCATAGCGCACGTCGATGAGGTCCAGCGCATCCTCAGCGATATAACGGTCGTCGGCGACCACGACTGCAACCGGCTCGCCGAAGTAACGCACCCGACCCACGGCGCATGGATAGTAAGGAAGCTTGCCGGCCGGCCCCGGCAGCAGGTTGCCGATCGGATTTCCGAGCGCGACCACGTCATCGGGCGTCAGTACGCCGATGACGCCGGGCAGCGCCTTGGCCGCCGCGACGTCGAGTTGAACAATATCGGCGCTGCCGTGCGGGCTGCGCAGGATGGCCGCATGGGCGATGCCCGCCACGGGCTCCAGGTCATCGATGAAGCGGGCATGGCCGCCCAGCAGCGCTTCGTCTTCGAAGCGCTCGAGACTGCGGCCGACCCACTTTTCCGAGAGCGCCATTACGTTCCTAGGGTATTGCCAGATCAACGGAATAGACGCGAGATTAGGGTGTTTGCAAAGTGCTATCGGAAGTCCAGCGGGAGGAAAAAACGATGCATATCATCGGTCTGCGGTCCACGTTGATTGGGTTGGCTGGCGCGACGGCTGTTGTGTTTGCGTGGCCGGCGCAGGCGGAGGTGGTCAACCTGAAGGCCGCGATGAACGCGACCAGCGAGGTCCCGCCGACACAGAGCAGTGGCACGGGCACGCTTACGGCGACCTACGACACGACGAGCAAGAAGCTGTCCTGGAAAGGGAGCTACTCGGGTCTGACCGGCCCGGCGACCGCGGCGCATTTTCATGAAGGCGAGCCGGGCAAGAACGGCGGCGTTGTCGTCCCGATCACGCCAAATACGAGCCCGTTCGAAGGCTCGGCGACGCTGACCGACGCGCAAGCCGCCGACCTGCTGGCCGGCAAATGGTACGTCAACGTGCATACCGCGGCCAACAAAGGCGGCGAAATTCGCGGCCAGGTGACCAAGTAAACCACGGCATTTTGGTCGACGAACCCGTTGCTGCCAAAGCGACGGGTTTGTCATTCTTGGCATGCGAGCTTATGGCGTGAGCGCAGTCCGGATCACCTGGTTGGCTGGCGCATTGCTGGCCTCTGCCACCCTTACCTCCGGCGGCACGGCGGTCACATCAGCCGACTGGAGCCGCGCGGAACGCGTCGACGTGCGCATGCTCGAATACGAGTTCGCTCCTGATCAGCTGCGATTTCGCACCGGGGTCCCCTACCAGCTGCACCTGATCAACGCCGGAAAAGAAGGACACGATTTCACCGCACCGGATTTTTTCAACGCGGTTGAAATCAGGAATCCGGAGGCGCTTGGTGCCGGAAAGAGCTCGATCTACGTGAAACCAGGCGAAACGGCAGACATCTATTTCATCGCCGACAAGACTGGCTTGTTTGCTCCGCGATGCGCCGATCACGATTGGGCGGGCATGAAGGCGACAATCATCGTGGATTAGCGCGCGACTAAACCTCGACGATACATGTCAGCACGGCGAAATAATGCGCGGCAGCGGCCAATAGGACGAACGAATGCCAGATCGCGTTCTGGAAGCGCAGTCGATCCCAGAGATGAAAGGCGATACCGCCGGAATACAAGAGGCCGCCCAGCACCAGAAACTGCAACGTGGTCCAAGGCAAACGCCCAAGCAACAGCATACCGGACCAGCCGAGCAGAACATAGAAAGCAACCGCGACCCGCTCCAGGCGACCTGGCCAGAATAGCTTCAGCGCGGCTCCAGCAAGCGCAAAGCCCCAGATGTAAGCGAGCCAGGCGACAGTCCACAAACCGCTCGTGATGCGTGGCAGAAACGGGGTGTAGGTCGCGGCGATGAACAGATAGATTGTCGAATGGTCGAAGCGCCGCAGAATCCATTTCACGGGCGAGACCGGCCACAGGTTGTAGGTGGCGGAGAGGCCCAGCGTCGTCACCAGCCCGATCACATAAACCAGAATTGCCGCGCTGTCCCCCACAACACCGCTCGGCAGCCACCAAAGCGACCAGCATCACCGCGCCGATGAGGGCCGCCAGCACGCCGGATGCATGCACCACCGCATCAGCGATCAGCTCAGCCAGATCATAGTCCCAGGTAAACCACGTGGGCAGACCCGCCGGCGGATCGCTCAATCTTTCGCGCGTCCGTATCATGCGCCGCATAATGCGACTGCCGCGTCGAGATTCAAAGCCTGAAAGTTCATCGACTGACGCGCCAAGGCGCTTCGCCGGTATCATGCGGACCGGTCAAGTGTCCATGCGGCGGCTATTCGCTACGGCCGGTATGCGGAGGACGCAGTTGCATCGGCTCCCGACAATGCGTCGGGGTTCACGTCCTTGCCGCGCAACAGGTCCTCCGCGACGTGCAGCGCCTTGTCGTCCTTCGGATCCTTCGGCACGTAGGCTTGTGACCCCGCCATCTCTTTTCCTTGCGCCGCCTTCAAATGGCCGCGCAAACTCGAATTCGCTGAACTTCCCGTCCTGCGCCTGCATATCCTTCGGCTCGTCTTGCATCACCTCGATGTCCGGCGTGATGCCGAGGGCCTGGATCGAACGGCCCGATGGGGTGTAGTAGCGCGCGGTGGTCAAGCGCAGCGCGCCCTGGTCGCCCGGAAGCGCGATGATCGTCTGCACCGAACCCTTCCCAAATGACCGGGTGCCGAGGATGGTCGCACGCGCGTGATCTTGCAGCGCGCCGGCAACGATCTCCGACGCGGACGCGCTCCCGCCATTCACCAAGACAATGAGCGGGCCGGTAGCAGCCGGATCGGTGGCCGAGTGATCCGCATCGAAGCGTTGCGCATCGTCCGGGTCGCGACCGCGCGTCGAGACGATTTCACCGTCGCTGATGAACGTGTTTGAGACCTTCACGGCTTGATTGAGCAGGCCGCCTGGATTGTTGCGCAGGTCAAGAATGTAGCCCTTGAATTTGTCCTTCGGGATTTGCTTCGACAATTCCTGCAGTGCCGTCTTCAAGCCGGGAGCGGCATGCGCATTGAACTGGGAGATGCGGATGTAGCCGATGTCGTCGCCCTCGGCGCGCCAGGTAACCGACCGCACCTGAATGACTTCTCGCGTCAGCTGCAGCTCGATCGGCTTGTCCTCGCCCTGGCGCGTGAGGGTCACGCGAATGCTGGTATTCACCGGCCCACGTATCTTCTCAACGGCCTGCTGCAAGGTCAGCCCCTTGATCGGCTCGCCATCGATGGCCGTGATCAGATCGTTCGCCCGGACGCCTGCACGCGCCGCCGGCGTCTGATCAATGGGCGACACGACCTTGAGCTGCCCGTCCTGCATCATGACCTCGATGCCGAGGCCACCGAACTCGCCATTCGTGCTCGCCTGCATGTCGCGAAAGCTCTTCACGTCCATGTAGTTCGAATGCGGATCGAGCGAGCTCACCATGCCGTTGATGGCGCTCTCGATCAGCTTTCCATCATCCGGCTTGTCGACGTAGTCAGCTCGGACCGTATCGTAGATTTTTCCGAACAGCTGGAGCTCGCGGTAGGTATGCGCGGTATCCTGTCCGGATGCGCGAGCGAGCTCACCCGCGAAAGCGAGCACCGAATCGTGATTGACGGTAGCGAATGTCAGTGCGGCACCAGCGGCCGCGCCCAGCAGTAGGAAGCGAACTTTGCGCATCGTTTTCTGTTTGTTTGCCCGGCTATCCTGACAAAGAGCCTCGGTTTTGAACAATTAAATTTCGGTAAGGAGCTTTGAAACTCGCTTACGACGGTGCCGCCCATGCGCTTAGGGGCGCGATGGATCAACCATCACGCCCCTCCGGCTACCTCTGGCGATCACGTACCCCTAGCCGTGATACCCAAACGCTCCGTTGGCCTGAGCTGCAACCGGCCCGTAGCGGTAAGCTCGACGAACCACGCGGGTACGCTGGCCTGCTCGTCGCGCAGCATTGGCGTTTTGGTTCGTAGATGCTGTGACCGAATAGCGCGGGGCGGCATTGTGGTGGTCCATGATGCGCTTGTCGGTGTACTGATTGTTTGGATTGCTGGTTACCGCATAGCGCGGCGCCGCGTTGTTGTGATCCATGATCCGCTGATCGGTATATTGTTTATTTCTGGTCGTAGTCGGATATTTCGGACCGTCATTGGGTCCCGCCGCAAAGGCCGCGGATGTTGCGAGCAGGAGCATGGTTGCTGCGGTTGTCACGAACGTGCGTTTCATCGGTAAACTCCTTTCAGGCTTGCCTCCTCGACCGACCCTCTCATCTTTTCTCGGCGCCCGCTGTGACCGATTCGCTACGCCGACCGCACCCGCAAGGAATTGTCGGCAGGTTCCGTCCTCAGATGTCAATGCAGATAGCGCCGCCACCGTTTCCGATCGATCGCAGTACGTCGTCGTACCAACAACTCGCTCACGCTCTGCAAAGCTTGTGTTAGCTTCACGAAGTCAAAGCGCGAACTCATGGCGGCTCCGGGACCTGGGAATAGCCCCCTCAGACCCGGGGCCGCTTCATTTTGACGCAAGTTTTGGCTGCGTCCGCGGGCGTGCGCAGAGAGTATTGGCAACTAACCAATCGGAATGTAGAGATCGTGCCGCTCAATGTTTCAAACTTGCGGCAACGGCGGGCAGTGCACTGCAACGAACCGTTTTGCTCAATGCCGCGAATAGTTGGATCGCCCTCTCCAACCAAGTCGAATGCGATATTGCGCGGCAAAAGCCTGAAGGCGCGCGTGAGCAAAGAGGGAGCGCTCGCGGGCCGCGGTGAGGCTCACGCCGGGATTGCGGCTCGTAGCGCCCGGCTATAGGCTGGTTCTGTGCACCCACGCGTGATCAAGGCGTGTGTGCGAATACTTGCGCGTGCGCCCATGCCCGGGATCCGGGCGGGCCTCCGCGAGACATAATAATCGCCAGGGAGAGAACGCCATGAGATGGCTCATCAGTGCCGCCGCCGCGGCCATACTCACATTATCAGTCGGGTCAGCGAATGCCGACACGGTGAAAATCGGTCTTATCGCGGATTTCACCGGTGCATTTGCCACGTGGGGATCGCAGTTCCAGCAGGCGATCGAGGCCTATCAGGCGCTGCACGGCAATTCCGTCAAAGGGCCTGACGGCAAGATGCATCAGATCGAATTCATCTATCGCGACAGCGCCAGCGGCGGACCTGACAAAGCACGTCAGCTGGCTGAAGCATTGGTCCTGCAGGATCACGTCAAGTTCCTGGCCGGGTTTGACCTCTCACCGCATGCGATGGCTGCGGCAGATGTAGCAACGCAAGCCAAGATCCCGTTGATCGACTTGAACGCGGCGACCGCAAAGATCACGCGGCTGTCGCCCTACATCGTGCGGGTGAGCCAGACCATTCCGCAGATCACGGTTCCGCTGGCCCAGTGGGCCTACAAGAACGGCATCCGCAAGGTCTACACCGTCGTCAGCGACTATGCGCCTGGCTATGACGCCGAAGAGTACTTCATCAAGACTTTCAAGGCGCTTGGCGGCGAGATTGTCGGCAGCGAGCGCACACCGCAGCAGGAGACGGACTTTGGCGGATATATGGAAAAGGTTCTGCGGGCCAAACCCGATGCGCTGTTCATGTTTCAGCCCGCCGGCTCGCCCTCGATCGGCATCATGAAAGCCTACGTCTCGCGGGGTCTCAAGTCTGCCGGCATCCAGCTCCTGGGCAGCGGCGAGACCCAGCAGCTCTTTCTTCCCAGTCTCCCCGATGACGTGGTCGGGACAATCACCGGCTTCCACTATACGGAGACCAACAACAACCCCGAAAACATCACGCTCAAGAACCAGCTGCGCAAGATGTTCGGGGACAGCGCGATCCCGGACATTGCCTCGCTCGCCGCATGGGACGGCACTCACCTGATCTATGATGCCGTCGCCGCACTCGGTCCCAATGCCGACGGCATGCAGTATGTGAAATACATGGAAGGCAAGAAGCTCGACAGCCCACGCGGCCCGATCATGATCGATCCCGTCGAGCGGGATATCATCCAGAATGTATACATCCGCAGGGTCGAGAAACGCGACGGCAAGCTCGTCAATGTCGACATCGACACCATCCCCATGGTGAAGGACCCCTGGAAAGTCGAACACCCGGCAACGACGAATTAGGTTTGCAACTTGTATCCCGGGCGCAGCGCACTGCGTCCGGGACACAACCGCGTCACGCCGCGCCCGGGTGACGGCCGGCGCGCTGCGGCAGAACAATCAGGCAGAGAATAATGCATGCCGCGATAACAGCTGAGGCAAGCGGCCGGCTCAGCGCGAGCCCGCCGTCGCTGATCGGCTTGTCCAGGAAGTCGCCAACGGTCGCACCGAGCGGCCGCGTCAGAATGAATGCAGCCCAGAACAGAAGCACGCTCGAAGCGCTGGTGAAGAAATAGAGTCCACAGACAATCACGAGGCCGCAAGCAAACACCAGCGCACCACGCTCGTAGCCGAGACCGCCGGTGTCAGCCAGCCAGTCGCCGAGCGCCGTTCCGAGGGTCTGCGAAAAGGTGATCGCGACCCAATAGAACGCCTCCACTCTCGGCGTATTCACGGTGTTCACCGAGATAGTTCCCTCGGACCAATACCAGATGCCAAGGACCACGAGCAGGCAGACCAACAACAACGTCGATCCACCCGTATAGCCGATCCCAAGCGAGCGGTCGGCGAAGTCGGCCATGGTGGTACCGAACGTGGTGGATGCCACGATGGTCGCCCAATAGAGCAACGGATGAAATACCGTGGCCCGAATCTGGGCGATGACCAGGACGATCAATAACCCGAGAAACAGAGCCGTCCCGGCGAGATAGCCCCAATCGAGGGTCATCGTAACCGTATCGCCGCCGGTCTCGCCAAGCGTCGTTGCGAGAATTTTGATTACCCAGAAGGCAAGTGTTACCTCCGGGACTTTGCTGTAACTATGTTGGGAAGAGATACGGGCGGCGCGCGCGTCGGGCGTCGTCACATCGTTCATGCTTGTTCTCGTGGTCTACGCGCCCCCGCGATGCTGCGGCCGATGTGGTGCGCGTTTGCGGCGACATCAAGTCTATTCCGCCGCGAGGCGTTGGTTCTTGGCAATGTCCAACAGCCGCGCCCGCCACGCCTGCAAATAGCCTTCGCGGGTTTGCTGATCGACGCGCGGCGTACCGTAGGCCACGAACGGCTCCAGCGCCTGCATCGCCAGATATTCGAGCATGAGGCGCTGCACCGGCCACAAGACCTGATCGATGCTTCCATAGACGCCGGTGGGTGAGAACCGTTCCTGCGTGCCGCCGGTCGTCAAACACAGGATCCCGCGCTTGTCGGGAAAGAAGCCCGTATCATAGCGCCGCCCATCGCTGTACGCGAAACCATAGGCGAGCACGCGATCGAACCATCCCTTGAGGATTGCTGGCACGCCGCCCCACCAGATCGGATAGACCCAGATCACCAGGTCGGCCTTCAGAAAGCGTTGCTGCTCACGGGCAATCTCCGGCGCGAAGCCGTGGGTCGCATGCGCATGGCCTTGCTCGGCTTGATAGTTGAACCGGTTCGGATCGAAGGCCTCGACGAAGTCGTGCCGGCCCGCCACCGGATTGAAACCTTCCGCGTAGAGATCGGAGACTTCGACGCTGTGGCCGGCGCCGCGTAGCGCATCGACCGCCGTGTTCTTCAACGCCGCCGTGAACGACGTCGGCTCTGGGTGTGCGTAGACGATGAGCGCGTGCATCACGTTTTTCCCTCAGACTCGCTTTCCCCATCCGCCGAACAGGCCGTTGGGGAAGAACAGCAGCACGATCAGGAGAATTGTCAGCGCGACCACGTTCTTATAGCCGGCACCGAAGAACACGATGGCACCGGCTTGAACCACGCCGAGCAAGGTGCCGCCGACCAGCGCCGCCGGCGCGCTGCCGAAGCCGCCGATGATCGCGGCGATGAAGCCATTGATGCCGAACGGGCCATCGACGCTATAGGCCGTGTACTGCGTCGGCGTGATGAGGATGCCGGCAGCCGCACCGAGCGCGGCGCTGAGCGCGAAAGACAGCATCAGCATTGAGGCAACCGGTATGCCGAGCAACGCAGCGGCCTCCCGGTTCTGGGAGCACGCGCGCAGCGCCCGGCCGACCCGAGTGCGATTGAAGAAGAGTTGCAGCGCCACGACCATCAGGGCTCCACAGCCCAGGATCCAGAACAACTGGTAGCCGATGGCGATCGGACCGAGCTTCAGCGGTCCACCGAGCGTGAACTCCGGATAGGTGCGCGGCTGATCACCCAGAGTCAGGATTACGATCTGCTCGATCAGCAACTGCACCGCGAGCGTCGCCAGGATGATGGCAAACAGCGGCGCTTTCCTTTGCCACATCGGATTGATCACCAGCACCTGCACCAGCACCCCGACCATGGCCACAAGCACGATGCTGATCAGCGCGGCCGCCAGCATCGGCAAGCCCAGGCGGGTGAGCAGCGTGTGCGCGAACATGCCGCCCAGCATCACGAATACGCCCTGGGCGAAGTTGACGATGCCGCTCGCGTTGTAGATCACGCAAAAGCCGATGGCGATCAGGCCATAGACGAGGCCGACGCCAAGCCCGTTGATCAAACTCTGCAGCAGCTCGAAACCGTTAGGCATGAGCCGCCTCCTCCGTGCCTAGGTATGCGGCGATCACCTCGGGGTGACGCTTGATCTCGTCGGGCGTGCCCTCGGTGATCTTGCGACCAAAATCAAGCACCGCAATTCGGTGCGCAATGCGGGTGACAAGCGCCACATCGTGCTCGATCAGGATCACCGTGATGTTCTGCCGGTTCACGCGCTGGATGATGTCCGCCAAGACCTCGGTCTCATGCGCATTGAGGCCGGCCGCCGGCTCATCAAGCAGGAGCAGGCGCGGCTTGGCCGCCAAGGCGCGGGCAACCTCGAGCAGGCGTTGTTGTCCGTAGGGGAGCAGCGTCGCTTCCTGCTCGGCTTGAGCACCAAGGCCGACAAACTCGAGCAACTCGAGCGCCTTGGAACGCACGTCGGCTTCCTGATGGCGAAACCAGGGAGGACGGACTAGCGCCGCCCCGATCCCGCCCTTTGTCGCCAGGTGGCAACCGACCTCGACGTTCTCGGCAACCGACATGCCGCCGAACAGTTGGACGAGTTGGAAGGTTCGCACCAGCCCCATGGCGGCAATCCTGTCCTGCCGCAGGTTCGTGATCTGGGTCCCGGCAAACGCAATCGTTCCCGACGTGGGCTGCAGGAAACCCGAGATCATGTTGAAGAACGTGGTCTTGCCCGCGCCGTTTGGGCCGATAACGGCGAACAGGCTGCCCTCGGGAACGTCAAGATCGATGTCGCTGTTCGCAACCAATCCGTCGAAACGTTTGGTCAGGCCGCGGACCTCCAGCAGCGCCATGGCTCAGCCCTCCGCATCCGCTTTGAGGATGCGTCGGCGGCCGATGCTGCCAAGCGTCGACAGGCCTTTCGGCACGAAGATCAACATCAGGATCAGAACCGCCGCATAGGCGATATCCTGGAAGCGCCCGGTGCTGCGCACCACCTCGGGCAAGAGCGAGGCGATCACGGCGCCGATCGCCGGACCTAACACGGTACCGATGCCGCCGACGTACAGCATGGTGAACGTCACGACCACCATCTGCAGCCCGAACACTTCGGGACTGATGAACCCGACGGTATGCGCGAATAGCGAACCGGCGACCGATGCGTAAAGCGCTGCGATGATGAACGCCAACAACTTGTAGCGTGGCACGCGAATGCCAAGCGCGGCGGCGCCAAGCTCAGTCGAGGAGATGGCGCGCAAGGCGCGGCCGAAGCGCGAATGGCGCAAGCGCGAGGACAACCAGACCCCGAGCGCCAGTATGACCGCGAGGCAGACAAGCTTGAGCCTATCGTCTTCGACGGTGAATGGCCCGATGCCAAGCGGCGGAATGCCTGAATAACCCATGTAGCCTTGGGTCAGGTCGGTCCATTGCACCGAAACGTCATAGGTGATGAGACCGAGCGCAAAGGTCGCCATCGCCAGATAGTGGCCGCGCAAGCGCAGGGTCGGATATCCCACCACCACCGCCGCGACGCCCGCGACCGCCATCGAGACCACCAGCGCCAGGATCGGTTCCCAACCGTACTGCACACTGAGAATCGCGCTGCCGTAACCACCGATCGCCGCGAATGCGTTCTGACCGAAGGAGGCCTGCCCGGTGTAGCCCATGAAAAAATTGAGCCCGACGCAGAACACGCCGTAGATCATCGCCAGCTGGAGGACCGTGAGAAGATATCCCCCTTTCAGGAACACCCATGCAAACAGCAACGCGATGGCGACGGCGAGCGCGATCGCGAAATATCCGTAGTCGCCGAGCTTAGTGGAAATAATAGCGCGCGAGGTCATGATGGGACTTGATGTCCTGCGCCGGCAACTCGGCCCGCACGTAGCCTGAGGAAAGAATGTAGACGCGCCGCGCAAGCTTGAGCGCCTGCGGTGCTTTCTGCTCGACGAGGAGAATGCCGAGACCGCTGCGATTGAGCTCGCCCAGCGTATCGAGAATCCCAGCCGCGACCATGGGAGCGAGCCCGAGCGATGGCTCGTCAAGCATCAGTAATTTAGGTCCCGCCATCAAGGCGCGCCCGACGGCCAGCATCTGTTGTTCGCCGCCGGACATCGACGCGGCAACCTGGCCGGCCCGCTCGCGTAGCCTCGGGAAGAGCCTGAACACCTGCTCGAAGCGGCCCTCGATCTGCTCCCTTGAGCCACCGAGGCCGTAGGCGCCGAGCTGCAGATTTTCCTGCACGGTCATCTCGCCGAACAGCCCGCGGCCCTCCTGCACCATGATGATGCCGAGCTTGGCGAGACGATGCGTGGGGACGCCTGTAATGTCCCGGCCCTTGAATTTGATCTTGCCATCGCTGGCAATGAGCCGGGACATGGCTCGCAGCAGCGTTGTCTTGCCGGCGCCATTCGGCCCCAACACCGTAACGAACTCGCCCTCCTCGACGCGAAGATCGATGGGCTTCAGCGCCGCGACATGGCCGTAGCTCGCTGAAAGCCCATTGACCTCGATCAGGGCCGGCGAAGGGCTATCGGCCGTCATATTTGATGGCCAGCTTGCCGTCCTTCACGTAGGCGATCACGTAGGGGTTCTTGGTAATGCCGACGTGCTGTTCCGGCGAGAAGTCATAAGGTGCGCCGGCGCCCACGTAGGGGCCAATCTTCTCGAACGCGTCGCGGACGGCCGTGCCTTCGGTGGTTTTGGCCGCTTCCATCGCTTGCGCCATCATCTGGAGCGAATCCCAGGCCCGCGAGGCCTGCGAGCTGTCGACTTTGTTGCCGAATTTCGCTTTCAGCGGCGTGAGGAAGGCTTCCGCCGCGGCGCGCGCCTTCGGATCAGTGATCATGCCGATATCGTCGACCGCCAATTGGATCATGGGCGACGGAAACAGGAACTGCTCGCCCAGCACCTGGCCGGCCTCGACCAAGAGGTCGCGTTCCTGGATGCTGCCGAGCAGCAGCATCTTGGTCAAGCCGAGCTGTTTGATGTTGTTCGATGTGGTGATGACCGCGTTGCCCTGGCCGATCATGATGATCGCACCGGCGCCCGCGGTGTTGATGCGGCCGATCTGGACGCTGAAGTCGGCGTCATCCTGCTGGTAGGACTCGTTGGCCGCGACTTCGAGTCCGTAGTTCTTCGCCTCTTCGACGGCGATGTTGCGCATCAGCATGCCGTATGGGCTTGGATCGCCGAGGATGCCGATCTTGCGGATGTCGGTCTTGTTCTTCAGGTATTCGTAACGCGACTCGATCTCGAACTTCGGCGGCGGCAGGTAACTGAAGGCCCATTTCTGCTCATCCGGCAGTCGCGGCAGGATTGAACAGAGAAACATCGGCAGCTTCGCTTTGGTGACGAAGCTCGCCGCAGCGAAATTGCCGGCTGAGATGCAACCGCTGTCGAAGGCCACGACTTTGTCCTCGGACATCATCTTGCGATAGACCACCACCGCCTGCTGCGGGGTTGATTTGTTGTCTTCGTAGACGAGCTCGAGCTTGCGGCCGAGGACGCCGCCCTTGGCGTTCACGGCAGCGATGGCGAGCTCGAGGCCATCGCGCCAGTGGCCGTCAGTCAGCGATCCATAGCCGGTCAAACCGAGCGAGGAACCGATCTTGTAAGTCTCCTCCGCCCATGATCCGCTTGCCGGAGCGATGGCGAGCACCGCGGCCACGCCCAGCACACTGCGCATTTTCATCATGTGTCCTCCCAGACGCTATGTTTGGTACTTAGACGCGCGGCCTAAGGCATCGGATAGTCGTCGGCGTTGAGCACCCATCCGGCTTTCTGCGAAAAGTCCATCCGCGGCGGACAGAAGATATCGACCAGCTGATTCTTCCCCTTGCCCACGGCTTCGGTTGTATGGATCGACGGCGGCGGGATCACCGCGATCGACGGTGTGCCGCACAGCTCGTGATCGTCTTTGCGCCAGAAATTCTTGTTGATCGTCCACGGCCAGCGCAGATGGTGCATGAACTCGCCTTCCAATGCGAGCGAACACTGCTCGAAATCATCGTGATGGTGTGGCGACAGCTTGCTGGCGTCGCGCGGGCCCTGGTAGGCGTCCAGATAGTTCACCATGAAGGTGGTGCAGCGCCAGATGCGGCCGAAGCGGCCCTTCTCGGACGGCACGTCGAGACTGTAGACGCGGAGCTTGTAGCCGCCCTTCGGCTCGGGCCATGGCTCAACCGGCGCTATATAGGGCTTGGCTGCCGCGTAGGAGGTGCTGTTTGCGCACTTGTTGGCGAGATCGGCCGAGCGCGTGGTGAACAGCCGCACGATGCGGCCCGGCTCGATCACCCGCAGGCTCGAATGCCCGGGCGGCACGAACGCGAGCGAGCCACCATCCACTTGTTTCGACCCGTCCTTGGTGGTGATCTCCAGAACGGTCTCGGCATCGGGAATAAGCACGACGTACTCGTCCGGCTGCGCGTCGCGCACCAGCACGGCGTCTTTGTTCAGCTCCGAATAGGCCAGAATGAAATTCTGTCCGCGCCCATACCAGGTCTTGCCAAAGGCGCCCTGCTCCTGCGGCGGCTCCTTGTAGAAGCGCAGGTACTCGGCTTGCCCGAAAGGACCGCCTGGAGCCGCCTTCGGTGCGGGTGCACTCGCCAACGCGGCACGCGGATCGGTTACGTCATACATTAATGGCCTCCCACACGATTGGTTCACTGGCAGCTTTGGTCAGTGCAACTTGACGTCCGCCTCGATGCCCAGCATGCGGGCCGCATTGAGCGACACCATCTGCCGGATCTCGTCGTCGCTGTAGCCGAGATCGATGCACATCTTGATGCCGCGGCGAAATCCTTCGAGCGGGCTGAACGTCCCGACCTGCCCGAGATCCGAGCAAAACACCGTCTGCCCCACGCCGGCAGCCTCGATATGCCGCTGCAGGTCCTCAGGTCCGGCGATCTTGAACTTCGAGCCCTCCAGGAACATGCAGAGCGAATGTTCGACAAAGGCGCCGAACGACGCGAGTCCTTTGACGTCGTTCAGGCTCGCATCGACGATGTCTTCAGGATGGGTGAGAACCATGCGGCCGACGCCCCGGCGCTTGGCTTCCTCGAACACCAGCCAGGTTTCGCTCACGTGCAGATGGCCACTCGCCAGGACCATGTCGTTCTTGGCGATGACGTCGAGCACTTCCTTGACGTCGTCGCGAACGCTCTTGTCGCTGTTGAGCACCGGTATGCCGACGGCCGGGCGCATCTTTTCGGTCGAGGCTGGATGCGTCCACTTCGCCTGCGCCTGCCAGCGCAGATGATTTTCCGCCGCGAGTGTCGGAAACCATACCAGCTTGCCGCCCATGGCGGCGGTATGCTCAACCGCGTACGGGTTGAACCCGCCCACCACGTTGTTGAGCACGATGCTGGAGTAGATCTTCGTTTTCAGTTCGGGAAAGTGCTTCTTGATCAGCGCCGCGGTCATGACACCGCTGTAGTCGTGATCCTTAGTCACCACCGCCGCAAAGCCGGCGGCCGAGGCTTGCTGGAGCAGTTCGAGATGATCGAGCGAGCGCGGCGCAATCGAAGGACCGCTGTGCACATGTGGATCAATCGCGCCCTGCAGCAGACGGTCGACGCGTTGCTCGATGATTGGGTCCTGAGCTGTATTCATCCCTGACTCGATCTTGTTCGCGACAACGAAACACTGTTCCAAATAGATTACTGAAGTGGCAAATCCCGGTCAATAGACCGCAACGCCATTGTTAGCCCTAGGCGCCAAGACCGGACTTTATTCACGTTTCGATATGGAATATGCTGTTCTGTAATCGCGAACACCGCGGTCACATTTGGGAGCATCAAGGCGATGGCCGATGTGGGTTCGGCAGGGGTACGGTCGGTGAACCTCGCCCTCGATATTCTCGAGGCCGTCGGATTTGCCGACGAAGAGCTGGGGGTGACGCAGATCGCGACGCGGCTCCACATCGCCAAGGGATCCGTGCATCGGCATTTGTACACGCTGGTCGAGCGCGGCTATCTCGCCCAGAACCCGGCGACGAGCCGTTACACGATCGGTCCCAAGAGCCGCCTGCTCGCTCGGCTTGCGCCCGATACGGATCTCATTCAGCTGGCGGAAGGCCCGATGCGCGAGCTGCGCGATGGGGTCGGCCACAGCGTCGTGCTTTCCGAGATGACACCGCGCGGTGCGCTCGTGCTGGCGAAACTCTCAAGTCTGTCGCCGATCGAAATCGGCGTCCGTCCCGGCAGCGAGTTGCCGTTCCACGCCTCTGCGCAAGGCCGGGTGTTGCTGGCCTTTGCGCCGCATCCGTTCCAACAACGTGTGCTGGCGCGCCCGCTCGAAACATTCACCACAAAGACGATCACCTCAATCGAGCGGATCGAGAAAATACTGCTCGAAGTCACGAAACGGGGCTACGCGTCCGCCCCGGAAGAGACGATGCTCGGACTCAATGCGGTCGCGGCGCCGATCTTCGACAACAACGACACCTGCGTCGGAGCGCTCGCCATGGTCGGGTCGATTCAATTTCTTCCCGAGCGGCCCAAGCCGGCGGAAGTCACTGCGCTCAGGAATGCTGCCCAGCAGATCTCGCGCAAGCTCGGCCACGGACGCCCGCCGGAAATGCATTCCCCCGACCGCCACGTCGCAAACCGCTTCGCCCGGTAGCATTTGATCGACGTCGCCGCCAGGATGGCGTGGCTTGTACGCGCTCGGGATTTTGCTATTCAAGCCAACATCAGCGCCGCGGGGTGATGTCGTGACGACCTGGATGATCGGCCAAGTGAGCGTCACCCGGGTCGAGGAGCAGGTCGGGTTTGCCTCGCTTCCGCCGGAGAAATTCATCGCCGGATTGGATCATGCGATGCTCGATGAGCATCGCGGCTGGCTCGTTCCCAATCACTACGACCCGCAGGCCGATCGCATCATCACCAGCATCCATTCCTGGCTTATCCGGACCGAGCACCACACCATTCTGCTCGACTGCTGCGCTGGCAATCACAAGGACCGGCCCGGGTTTGCACGGTTTCATCAGCTCGATACGCCTTTTCTGGCACGGCTGCGCGCCGCCGGCGCCGCGCCGGAAGAGATCGACATCGTGCTGTGCACGCACCTGCATACCGATCACGTTGGTTGGAACACGGTGCGCAAGGACGGCGAGTGGGTTCCGACCTTCCCCAACGCCAGGTATCTGATTTCGCGCGCCGAGAACGAGTACGGCGATCCACGCCGCAATCCGAAGGCCGATGCCGACCTCCAGCGCAGCAACGCCTATCGCGATAGCGTGCTGCCGGTCATCGAGCACGGCCAGGCCCAGCTGATCGACGGCGCGCACGCAATCGATGACGGGCTGCTGATCGAGCCGGCTCCGGGCCACACTGTCGGTCATGTCGTTCTGAAACTCACAGACGGCGGTGACCGCGCCCTGTTCTGCGGCGACGCCTTGCACCACCCGCTCCAGGTCTATGCGCCGCACTTGAACTCCGGGTTTTGCGAGATGCCCGAGCAGGCGCGCGCCACGCGCGCCCGCGTTCTCGGATATTGCGCCGAGGAGCGCGCGCTGCTGATGCCGGCGCATTTCGGCGCTCCGCACGTGGCCGCGATCCATCGCCGTGGTGATGGTTTCGTGCCTGAGTTTGTTGACGGCCTGACCTAGATTCTCGGACCTCATCCTGAGGAGCACGTGCGCTCAAGCTCGCGTGCGTCTCGAAGGATGGCCAAGAATGCAGGCCTTCGTTGTGGCCGTCCTTCGAGACGCTTGGTTCCTGGCGGAACCAAGCTCCTCAGGACGAGGGTCCGGGTTTTAATTGCGCTGCTGCACCGTGTAGCCATAGTGCCAAGCCAGAACCCTGTTCTCGATCGCAACGAACAGCCGATTGAGCACGTAGCCGACGATGGCGAGCGTCAGCACGCCGGCAAACATCTCGCGGATCTTGAAGCCGCGCTGCGCGCTCAAGATGAAGTAGCCGATGCCGCTCGACGCCGCGACCATCTCGCTGATCACCATTACGATCAGCGCAACCGCCAGGCTGACGCGCATGCCGGTGAAAATGTAAGGAGCGGCCGACGGCAGCACGATCTGCCACAGGAGCTTCCAGCCAGTCACGCCAAACGTGCGCGCGGTCTGCAGCTGAATAGGATCGACACTGCGCACGCCGCTGTAGGTGTTGAGCAATACGGGGAACAGCGACGCAAACGCGATCATGAAGATCTTCATCTCGTCGTCGATGCCGAGAAACAAGATGACGATCGGCAGATAGGCCGGGCTCGGAATCGGCCGCAGCACCTCGGTGATCGGCTCGAGCAGGCTGTAGAAGAAGCGGAAGTAGCCCATCAGCAAGCCCAGCACCACGCCGAGCGCCACGCCGACGAAGTAGCCGGCAAACATGCGCCACAGGCTGGGGACCAGCTCACCCAGAAGTTCCCCGGAGACGATCAGCTCCCACCACGTCACCATCACCGCGCTCATGCGCGGGAAGCTCATCGAAGGCACCGCTCCGCTCGCGGCTGCGATCTCCCACAACGCCAGCAACAACACGATGAATCCGACACCGAACCAGCGTGTCTTCCAGATCAGCGAAACACGCCGCCCAGGCTTTGGCGGCGCCGTCGCCGGCAGTCGCGCTGCTTCCGTTTCGATAACAGGGCTCATGCGGCGCCCCTCGCCGCCAGTCCTTCTTCGGCAAAAAGCTGCGCGAGCAGGCGCCCCCGATAGTCGAGATATTCCGGCAGGGCGCGCGTTGCGATCTGATCGCGCGGGTGCGGCAGCTCGATCGGCAGGTCGATGGCGACGGTCGCGGGCGGGCGGCCCAGCGCAACCACGCGGGTCGAGAGATAGACGCCTTCGTCAACGTCGTGGGTCACGAATACGACTGTGATGCCGAGCTCGCGCCACAGGCTGCGCACGAGTTCCTGCAAGCCGACTCGTGTCAGCGCATCGACGGCGCTGAACGGCTCGTCCATGAGCAACACGTCCGGCCGGCAGGCAAGCGCGCGTGCGATAGCCACGCGCTGCTGCATGCCGCCCGAGAGTTGCCAGGGATAATGCCGCTCAAACCCCGTGAGCTTCACGAGCGAAATGTATTCCTGCGTACGCGCCGCGATCGCCTCTTTGGACAGCTGCTCGCGATTTTCCAACCCGAACGCGACGTTGCGCTCCACGGTCTTCCAGGGGAATAGCGAGCGCGTGTATTGCTGAAATACATAGATCACGTTGCGCGGTGGCCCGTCGACCTTGCATCCCTCGATCATCACATTGCCGGACGTCGGCTCGATCAGCCCAGCCATGATTTGCAGCAAGGTCGACTTGCCACAACCGGACGATCCGATCACGGACACAAAGCTGCCGCGCTCGATCTCGAGGTCGACGCCGTTGAGTGCAATGGTCGTCCCTCCCGCGGCCGCGAATGTCTTGCGTATCCCGCGAAGGCTCAGAAACGGCCGTGTGGAATTCGCCATGCGGGGTTCAGGGCACCGCCAGGACGCGTTTCGAGATGTCAATTGGGTCCTTGAGCAAACCGAACTTCTGCATCAGCTCCATGGTTTTCGCCATCGCTGCAACATTGACGCTGGTACCGAGCTGCGGCAGCAGCACCTTATCCTTGAATGCGGGATTGAGGCCCGTCCAGGCCAGATTGATGTCGCGCGTCGCCGCTTCATTCGTGCCGGCGAATTGCGAGCCCTTCATCACGGCCCGCGCGAACTTCACGGCCGTGTCGTGATTTTTCTGTACCCAGGGTCCAAGTGCGATGTATTGGGTGATGTCCGTTCCGGGCGCCGTCTCGACGTAAGTCCAGCTCAGGATCTCGGCCTTGCCGGTGGCCATCAGGGCTGAGCGGAACGGATCAACCTGAACGACCGCGTCAACTTGTCCGTTAAGCAGCGGATCGTTCATCTGGGGGAACGGCACTTCAACGAAACGCACCTTGCGCCAATCAACACCGTGCTGATCGAGAGCCGCGACCGCGTGCAGCCAGGCCGAGCTATTGATCACGTTCACCGCGATACGCTTGCCTTCGAGATCCTTGATCGACTTGATGTTGTCCTTGAGCGCGATCAGCGCCGTCGTGGTGTCGGGCGGAGCACTGCGCACCACCGCGCCCGGTGCCAGCACGATCGCGTCGAGCCCCTGCCCGATCGCCTGCAAGGTGGAGACCGTGTTGCTCAGCGCGACGTCGAGCCGGCCCGATTGCAGAACCGGTACGGCCGTCGCGCCGCTTTCGAATTTGGTGATGTCAACCGCAAGGTCCTCGGCTTTGAAGAAACCTTCCCGGTCCGCGACCACGGCGCCGAGCGCTTCCGAGATCGGGATGAGACCAAGCCGGATCTTTTCCTGGGCCAGCGTCGGAAGCGACGTCGCAAGCAACGCAAGGACCGCGACCAATGCTGACGACATGCGCCGGATAACCGACATGACCATCCCTGCCTTCATTTGTGAAACGCAATAGACTAGAGAGCGTGTTACCGTGCGTCAACGGCGCCCAGCTTCACGTTCCGCAGGATCCGTGTCATGAGCAATCTCGCCGACCTCGCCCAAGACATCGCCAGCCAGCGCGTTCGCGTCATCGATCTGACGCAGACGCTGTCGCCGGATTTCCCGACCCTGATCCTGCCGCCGCAGTTCGGACAATGCGCGCCGTTCCGGATCGAAGAGATCTCCCGCTACGACGCGCGCGGCGGGGGCGAATGGTACTGGAACAATTTCAGCTGCAGCGAGCACACCGGCACCCATTTCGACGCGCCGATCCACTGGGTCACCGGGCGCGACCGGCCCAACAATTCCGTCGACACGATCGCGCCGCGCGATTTCATCGCCGGCGCGTGCGTGATCGACTGCTCGCGCGAAGCCACCGAGAACGAAGATTTCGTGCTGACCGTCCCGCGCATCGAGGCCTGGGAACGCGAGCATGGACGCATTCCGCCGCGCAGCTGGGTCCTGTTGCGTACCGACTGGCCGAAGCTGCATCCGGGCGATGCCTACCCCAACCGCCGTGCCGATGGCGCGCATACCCCGGGCCCTTCGCCGGAGGCCGTGAAGTTCCTACTCGACGAGCGCGACATGCATGGCTTCGGGGTGGAATCGATCAACATCGACGCCGGCCAGGGTCGCAAGTTCAATCCGCCCAATCCGGCGCACACGCTGATCCTGGGACGCGGACGGTATGGGTTGCAGTGCCTGTGCAATCTCGATCAGCTGCCGGCAACCGGAGCCGTGGTGTTCGCCGCGCCGCTGAAGATCAAACAAGGCTCGGGCAGCCCGCTTCGTGTACTGGCGTTGGTTGCGGATCACCTGAGAGCCTCAGCCTGTGGAGCATCGCGCGCGTGCGTCGCGAACGTCTCGAAGCGACTGGCACAAGATTGGGCGAGTGCCTACGTATTGCGGCCGTCCTTCGAGACGCCTGGTCGCTAACGCGACCAGGCCCTCAGGACGAGGGCTGAAAATTGCTGCGCATCCACCCTACGAGTTGCCCGCGGGCGTCAATTCCTCAATCAACAACTGCTCCAACTCATGCCGCTTCACCTTGCCGCTGGTGCTGCGTGGGAGGTCGGCGTCGGCGACAAACCTGACGTCCTTGGGGACCTTGTAGCCGGCGATGCGCCCGCGGCACATGGCGACCACCTCGGCCGCGGTTAGCTGCTGATCGCGCGCGACCACAAACGCCACCGGCACCTCGCCCCACTTGGCGTCGGGCCGGCGCACGACGACCGCATTGTCGATCTTCGGTGACGCCAGCAGCACCTGCTCGATTTCCGCCGGGTAGATGTTCTCACCACCCGACTTGATCATGTACTTGCGGCGATCGACGAAATCGAGCGTGCCGTCGGGATTGCGCCGCATCACGTCGCCCATGTGGAAAAATCCGCCGCGGAACACTTCTTTGTTGATCTCGTGCGCCCCCCAGTAGCCGCTGAACATGCTTGGGCCGCGCACCGCCACCTCGCCCGGCTCGCCATCGGGCACATCGCGGTCGTCCTCGTCGACGAGGCGCACCTCGCAGAACGAACTCTGCACCTTGGAGAGCCGGTCCGGGACCACACCGACCGGGATGAGCCCTTTACTCGCCGGGACCGATCCAGTCTCCGTGGATCCAAACGTGTTCGCGTACGGGGCGCCGAGGAGCGTGGTCAGCTCGGCGATTTGATGGCGCGGGATGAGGTCAGCCATGACACCGACGACCTTCATGCCTTTGACCCGGGTTCCGTCCTTCTGCATCTGTTGCATCAGGCGGTCGACCATGGCCGAGTTGACGTGCAGCCAGCCTAGCTTTTCGGTGGCGATAATCCGCGCGATCTCGGCATCCTGAAACCCGTCAATGACGAAGACTTTGCCGCCGCGCAGCAGCGTCGTGTAGACGTAATCCGTCGACCCCATGTGAAACATCGGGCCAAAGGCCAGATAAGCATCGTCCTGCTCCAGGGGCCGGTCGAGCCAATTGATCATCGACGCGCGCCACCATGGCGCGATGGCTGATCACGGCGCCCTTCGGCAAGCCGGTCGTGCCGCTGGTATAGAGCACGATCAATCCGTCTTCGGGGTGCGCAAGGTCTGGCGGCTCGTCGGCGCTCGCTTGAGCCAGCGCCCGCTCGTATTGCTCACCGAGCAGGAGTATCTGCTTGGCGCCGTGATCGACGCGCGCGAGCGCCGGCGCATGACGCTCCGATGCAATGACGAGCTTGGGCGAAACAACCTGCAGGCAATGCGCGAGCTCGGGGTCCGCCTGGCGCCAGTTCTGGCAAGCGGTTACGATCCCAAGCCTCGCCGCAGCGAGCTCAACTTCGATGTATTCCAGCCGGTTCTCGGACAGGAGCGCAATGCAATCATTGTGGCGCAGCCCCTGAGCAAGAAACCACTGCGCCAGCCGGTTCACGCGTTCGTTGAGCTGACGATAGGTGAGTTGCTGCTCCCCCTGTTGCAGGGCGACGGAATCCGCGAACAAACGCGCTTGCGTGCGGAACCAACCACCGATTGTCAACGATGACGCCGCAGCCGCGAGCGGATCGATCTGGAATGCACCCATGTCGTTTTCAATCCTTGTGGAACACGCCGAGTTTCGGCGCCGGCGTGTCAAACCCAAGCTCCGACCAGCGAGCGGCGACGCGCTTGTAGGTCTCTTCGCGCAGCAGGGTCGAGCGTGGGAATTGTTTGATGGAGCGATGCGGCTTGCAGGCGTTGATCAACACCTTTGATCCGTATGGCCGAACCTCAGGCGGATATTGGCTGGGGTCAAGCCCGGTCGACCAGGTGTTGCGCTGAAAATCCATATCCTCGCTCGGATTGCAGCGGGAGCTCAGCGCCCACATGACTTGGTTGAAATCGGTCGGATCGACGTCCTCATCCACGGCGACCACCCACTTGGTGTAGTAGGCCGCCGCCGGACATTGGGCCGTCAAGGCCAGCACCTGGGCGGCGTGACCGGCATATTGTTGTTTGAGCGAGACGATCACCATGCCCCAGCCCGATGCCGCGGCCGGATGCGAATAAGCCGACACGACGCCGGGAACGCCGATGCGCTGCAGGTCATCGAGAATGCGGGCCGAACGCATGATCGCGTAATAGGCGCCGATCTCGCAGGACGGATAGGTCGCCATCAGCGCCGCGGTGATGATCGGCGATTTGCGGCGATGAACGGCCTTGACCTCGATCACCGGCTGCTTCGCGCGCTCGCCGCCGTAATACCCGGTGAACTCGCCGAGCGGACCTTCCATCTCGGTATCGCCCTCGTGCAGCAGGCCTTCGATCACCAGCTCGGCATTGGCCGGAATCGGCAAGCTGACATGCTCCGCTTCCGTCAATTCGACCGGCCGACCCATGAGGCCGCCGGCAACGTCGAGCTCCGATTGATCGGCGCTGAACACCTGGGCGCCGACCAT
Source organism: uncultured Alphaproteobacteria bacterium (assembly GCA_963760435.1). GTDB lineage: Bacteria > Pseudomonadota > Alphaproteobacteria > Rhizobiales > Xanthobacteraceae > JAFAXD01. The sequence continues at coordinate 2,470 of CAVXDE010000044.1, read as the reverse complement.
GAACAGGACCGGATCGATGCCATAGGCGGCGACCACTTCGCACGGCTTGCCGCGCGCCCACCAGGCTTCGCGATCAAGCCGGCCATGCTTTCCGGGCGAACAGTAGAGCCCGATGCGCGCCGGCCCGTGCACCATCTGCCGATAGACGCCGACATTGATGCGCCCGGACTCCGGATCCCGTGTGAAGGTGATGTCGCCGGTGCCGATGTAGCGCCCGCCGTCGCCCGGCCAGAACTTCGGGCTGGGAAACTGGGTGACGTCAATCTCATCGCCCTGCTCCACGATTTCATTCACCGGCGCGTCACTCTTAGCGATGCGCTTGGGCGCAAGCCGTCGCTTCATCAAGTCGCGTGACGCCATGATCAGGTCGGATGTGCTGGCGTCCGGATCGAGACCGACCGCAATGGCGTAGCGCTCCTTGCTGGCGCCGAGCATGTTCGAAAGGACGCGCGCGTCCGTCTCGATTGCCGACCAGATTGTCGAACAGCAGCGCCGGCGCGTCGGTATTGCGGCCGGCCATGAATGTGATCGCGCCGAGTTCCTCGTCGGGATCGACCGGCGCATCGATACGCTTGAGCTGGCCAGCCTGCTCCACGAGCTTGAGCCAGTCGCGCAGGTCCCGCCAGGCGACCGGCGTGCGGTCGTCCAAGGTTTGCCCGGCGGACTGCCGTCCGAGGCCCAGCTCTTCCATGTCGGATCTCCGTTGCGCTACGCGATCTCGCGCGACGTTAGCGCAGACCATGGCGGCGGAAACAGCCGTCCGCGGGCATGCCTGTTGTGTGCGTGCCCCAACCAGGACGTGATGCAAACCCGATGCACGTCGACCGAGCGATTACGAAGCAGGCGTCTCCGCCCGCGCCACCGCGGAGTTTCCTCGGGCGCCGGTGCTGGGTCCTGATCGGGCACCACGGTGGGCGCCGCCGCGCGGGGTTCGGCATTGATGTTGGCGACGTGCTGCTCCAATTCGGAGAGCAGGCCTGCCGCGCTAACGGCAGCCGGAGCGGTCTGTTGCGTCAGCTTTGGCGGCTTCTGATTGAGCTCGCGCCGAGCCAACCACATTTGCCTCCACTTGCCCGCGAAAACCGCCCCATAGGTGAGCAGGACCACGACGAGGCCGGCGAGCATCGCATAGGCAAGATTGTTCGACCTGCGAATGGCCGCATCAAGCTGCCCCTTTAAAGCAACGGCCGCAGCTTGCGCCTGTTGTCGCGCGGTATCCGCATCGTTCAGGGCTTGGTGAAGTTGCGGCAGCGCCTGCTGCGCCTCTCCCTTTTCCTTCTCGAGCTGGATCACGTCCTTCGCGTAACTCGCCAGCTGCCATTTCAGTCTATCGATTGTTTGGTTCAATTCAGCGAGCTTCGCATCCGGCACGGCTTCCAGAGCGACTGGCGCGGCCGGGGTCGGCTCTGGCGCCGCCACTTGCGACTGTATCTGAGGCTGAGGCTGGGCCGGGGCCTGGGACTGCAGTTGAGGCTCAGGCTGAACCGGTGCCCGCGACTGCACTTGAGCCTGTGGCGGCGGCTCCGGCTGCGCCTCAGGTTGAACCTCGGGCTGAGCTGACATCTGCGGCTCGGCCTGGGCTTTCTTTTCAGTCGGTTGCGCGGCAGGCTCCGCAGCCACAGGCGGCGGAGCACTCACCGGAGCGGACAATGCCGATGGATTGACAGCGGCAAAGCGCAATGTCCCCGCGCCCTTTTTATTGAAGCTCGCCGCCCACACGAAGCCGGCACCCCCGGTCATCCTGTAGACCGGCAATCCCAGTTGTGCCGATCGGCGGAAGTTGCCGAGGAAGTCGATGATCAAACCTTTGTTCGGGCTCTTGCCCAGCGCGAGCTGGCTCATGCTGGCCGCGTCGAGCGGTTCAAGAACAACATCGCCCCAGGACGCGATCATGCCCTGATCCGACTTCGGCTTGTGCGGCATATCGATGATGCGCGGCGTGCCATAACGCTGCGCCAGTTTTTGTAGTTCCTTTTTCGCCGCGTCCTGGCCGAATGAAGTGAGGTCCGTTGCCCGGTTGGCATAGACGATGGTGCCGTCGGTCGTGCGCAGCAGCGAATAGGATGCGCTTTTCTGGCCGTAGCTTCCCTTTTCCGCTGCGGATCGGGAACACCAGGTCAATGCGGCAAACGCCGAACTGGGGGTGCAATTATAGTCCCGATAGGCGCCGCCGTTCGGCGCGAGCCGGGCCCCGAGTTGCAGGCCGTTGACGGTGTACGGTGTTGTTGAAGTCTGAGCTTTAACGTTAACGCTCGCAAACAGACCCAAAAGGACGAATGCGACAGTCCCTACCCCCTTAACCCACATGGCTGTCTCCGACTGCGTGAAACGCAAATCGTATCTTTGTAACACTTTGTTGACGCTGTAATAAAGCCGGAAAAATGGCGTCCCGCCGCCACATGCAAAATTTCTTGTGCATCCGACAGCCGAAACAACGCGGTAAATCGATCCGGCAGGTGTCGATGTTAAC
>CAVXDE010000043.1:0-463961 GCA_963760435.1 uncultured Alphaproteobacteria bacterium | reverse complement strand
CCACTGGGCTAAGGGAGTCTTGCCGCCACGCAGGATGGCCTGGGCTCCCTCGATCAGCAGGCAGCGCAGGTGCTGGTTGCCGTGCCCCCCGATGCCTCCGCTCCAGGTTTGCTCGCCGCTGTCGTCAAAGGCGGGATTGAGCCCGACGTATTTGACCAGCCGCTTGGGATGGCTGAAGCGCTTGATATCACCGATGAAAGCCCCCAGAGCGAAGGCCACCATCTCGCGCACTCCGCCCAGACGGACCAGCTCCAGCAGGGTCGGATCCTGAAGCACCTCCTGGGCGATGAGGCTGCGCCAATGTCGGCGCTGTTGGTCGGCATGGCGTAACTCCAACAACAGCCCCTCAATGACCTGCCACTGCCGTGCCGACCAGGAGCGGGCCTTTTGCAACTGCTGCTCGACCGGCCCGACTTGCGTCAGGCGCGTTTGCTTCTTGAGTCGCACCCCGTTATCGCTGAGATAGGAACGGATCCGCGCACTCATTTGGGTGGTCCGCTTGACGGTTTTGCGATGAGCGTGAAACAAGTCCCGTCGCTCCTGAGTCCCAGAACTCCTGACATAGGGCTCATGGTTCTTCACGTTTTTCGGGACTTTTTTGCAGATGTGACCGTGGAGGGGTGCGGACCCAAACCTGTCCGCTTTTTTGAATGCCGGTATCCTGGGGCGATATGCCGGCAGCCCAGAACGACGATCTATTTCCAGATGCTCGCAACCCGGATTTTTTGCGTGTCATCAATGAGCGGTGTTTACTCAGAACCCAGGACGGCCATTGCGTAGTGATCGTTTCAGGAATGGTTCTGGCGCAGTACGCCTCCAACGACCGCATGGCTGAAGCTCATGCTATGGTCAGCTTGGTAGAGCAAGGCTGGGCCAATCAAATCGAGATCGCCCTAGCCTTTGCATGCTCTGCGCGCACAGTGCGGCGGCATCAGCGCCGTTTTGAGTCTGGCGGCTTGGCTGCTTTGGGGCGCGGGGACGGATATCCACGAGGACGTGCGCGTCTGGCCGATGCGCGCGAAGAGCTTGTTCAAAAACTCAAAGCCAATGGTGTGGGTCAGCGTGAAATTGCCCGACGCATTGGCGTCAGTGAGAAAGCCATTCGCAAGCTTCTGCGGCGTTTGGGCTGGAAGCCAGCGGAGGCTGAAAGCCAACTAACGTTTGAAACGGCACCCGCAGTCGAATCGAACCCCCCGGCTCAAGCCAACCCCCCGGTTTCGCAGGCTGCGGACCCAAACCTGTCCGCTTTTGGTGTTGCGACCCAGAGTGCTCCCACCAGCCAGGACACCGATCCGGGTGACCGTTCTGCAGACAGACTGCTGGCCCGATTGGGATTGCTGGAGGATGCGCCCCCGCTGTTCGGTTCGGCGATGGCGGTTCCGCGGGCCGGTGTTCTGTTAGCTCTTCCGGTGCTGGTCGCCAGTGGTGTTTTCGAATGCGCGCAGAAAATCTACGGCAGTCTCGGCCCGAGCTTCTACGGATTGCGGACCAGTCTGCTCACGCTGTTGCTGATGGCACTGTGGCGGATCAAACGCCCGGAAAATCTTAAGGAGTATTCGCCTCAGAACCTCGGGCGTGTCTTGGGACTGGACCGCGCTCCAGAGGTTAAGACGCTGCGGCGCAAACTGGCGAGCCTGGCTGCCACCGGACGCGCTGCCCAGTTTGGCGATGCTCTGGCCCAGCAACGAGTGCAACTGCGTGGCACGGCAATGGGCTTTCTTTACGTCGACGGCCACGTGCGGGTTTACCACGGCCAGCACGCCTTGCCCAAAGCGCACGTAGCCCGCATGCGCATCTCGATGCCGGCCACCTCGGATTATTGGGTCAATGACAGTTCCGGCGATCCGCTGTTCGTTGTGACCGCTGCAGCCAACGCCGGCTTGGTCAAGATGCTGCCGGGCATCCTCGGCCAAGTCCGCACACTGGTTGGCAAGCGACGCGTGACGGTCGTCTTTGATCGCGGCGGCTTCAGTCCGAAGCTCTTTCAACAAATCATTGCGGCCGGGTTCGAGCTGCTGACCTATCGCAAGGGCTCTTATCCCCGGATCCCTCGGTCGCGGTTCAGTCCGCACACCGCCCGGTGTGGCGGACGCAAGGTCTGCTATGTTTTGGCCGATCAGGAGGTGCGCCTGCTCAAAGGCAAGCTGCGGTTGCGGCAGGTCACTCGCCGGATGGAAAACGGACATCAAACGCCGATCCTGACCACGCGACGCAATCTTGCGGCAGCTCAAGTGGCCTATCGAATGTTTGATCGGTGGCGGCAGGAAAACTTCTTCAAATATCTTCGCGAAGAATACGCGCTGGATGCGCTGGCCGAGTATGCCGCGGTTCCCGATGACCCAACTCGTGAAGTTCCCAACCCGGCCTGGGCGGCGCTGGACGCCCAACTACGGCAAGCCTGGGCACGGGTGGATCGACTGCAAAGCGAGTATGGATTGGAGGCTCTGAACAATCTGGAACAGAAGCATCGGACCATGCGCGGATTCAAAGTCGCTTACGGCAAGCTGGGCGAGAAGATCTGGGCGGCCTGGCAGCAGGTGCTGCAACTGGAGAAACGTCGGGCGGCGGTGCCACGGCGGGTTCCGGTACAGAAAGTGACCGACAAGCCGGTCGTCAAACTGGCCCCAGAACGAAAGCACCTGACCAACCTGATCAAAATGGTGGCATACCAAGCGGAAAGTGATCTGCTGAGGTTGGTTGCGCCGCACTACCAGCGAGCCGATGACGAGGGCAGGACATTAATTCAGGCGGCTCTGTCCAGTGCGGCAGATTTGAAAGTCACCAAACGGGAACTACACCTCACACTTGCCCCGCAGAGTTCGCCACACCGCACACGTGCAATCGCGGCGCTGTGCGCAGAACTCAATCGAAAAAAGACCCTCTTCCCCGGCTCATCCTTGCGCCTCCACTATGCGATCCAGGAGCCGTCATGACGAAAAAGGGGACATTTTCAAGAGCCCTATGTCAGGAGTTCTGGGTCTTGGGATCGGGCACCCAGACCTCTTTGGCCGTGCCGGCCAGGTAGGCCTTGCCGATGCGCACGGCGCTGATCTTGTCATTGTTGGCGTGCGCCTCCTTGAGCTTGCCCATCTGGCAGCTCTCCAGGACCTTGGCCTCGCGCCCGATGGCGGCCAGCGTGCGCACCACCTGGAAGCTGTTGCCCGAAGCCTCCAGCACGATCAGATCCTGGGCGGTGGTGTGCTTCTGCGCCCAGCTCGGCAGCTGCGCCATCGGCACTTTGTTGAATACTTTTTCCACCACGGCGGCGGCGGGCGTAGGGCCCCGCAGGATCGCCGCGGTGAAACTGTCCGGGTGAGCGTCAAAGCCGATCACCCGCTCGACAAGTTTTACTTTATCATTCATGTTATCTCCTAACGGTTATGCAGGCGGACGGAAACGGGTCAGGCGCTTACATGCACTCAGGTATGCGGGGCGGTCCCCATGTAGGTGCTTTGCGCCGGTGCTCATTCACAGAAACGGAGAGTGACTCCTAATGCGATACGACGAGCATCTCCCGAAAGCCCACCTGCGGGTTAGCTGACCAACAGGTCCTTAAGGTGACACCGCTTCCGTCCGTTCTGCAACTGCGTCCTGAGTGTTCCAGGGCGCCCCGTTGACAATACTCATACCCCCAACGGTTGGCCGCGTCGGTGGGTTTCGGGCCGGGGATGCGCAGGACGCCGAGTAAAGCAGGGCGGTGATATTAATCTCCCCGCTTGGACACTTGGGGTAAAAGGCACAGGCAGGCCCCGCGCCGCCACTTCTTCCACCCCGCACCGCACGGCGCCTGCCCACAGTCCACGGTCCACGGTCCACAAGCTGCGGAGGAATGCAGGCGGGAACTGGTTGGTTTACAGGGCATTGCGACGCATATCACCCAAGCTTTGGAAGCGGCTTCCCAAATCGGGAAGCCGCGGCTTCCCGCCATAAGCGTGAACCGAAAGGCTGGGCGGCCAAAGGTCGTATTGCTGGGGCGGTTCTCCTGAGGTTTTTTGGTGTTCCGGGCTTCAGTTTGCAACGGTTGTGCTCGTTGGGTGGGTTTCGGGCCAGGGGATGCGATCGGGCGCCGAGGAAACGACAGGGTGGGTGCCAAATGGGGTCCGCTTAGCGGAAGGGGGTCTTCCGCTTTTTGGGAAGGGGGTCTTCCACCCATATAGGTGAGACCTATCGTGGATACGTACCAGTAAGGAGAGGTGCCCTCGGCAGAGCAACGCGGCTGGTGGCGGGTGGACATTATTGCTGGCTATCTGTAGCCTCAAGTAACAGATTCCGTGGACCTATATATAGTGGAATGAGGAATTCAGGTTGAGGGGTGAGCGGTCGAACGGGGGCGGCGACCCACAGTCCACGGTTCACCTTGGCCTGGGTGGTGTTCGCGGGCGCGGTTGCGGTCAGCGAGAACAGGCTCCAGGCCTGGCCCTGGTCGTTTGCGGTCCAGGAAGTCGGGTCAACGGTTACCTGCGTATTCTGTGCCAGGACGTTGTTACTGGCATCGAGAAAGATCAGCCGCATCTCGCCTTCGGGCTGCCACCAGGCCTGCGCGCCGCTGTCCGCCGTCAGCTCGTACGCCACTCCGGGCGTCGCCGCAACGGTCTGGAAGAAGCCCACTGAATAGCTTGTTCCGTTCCCATTGCCAACAGCCATGTAGTCCGTGCCGTCAAAGGACGACGCATCGTTCTGCTGGTCAATACCTAAGCCAGCGTGCTGGCCTTTAGCCGGAATGATACGCGTGTGCCAAGGCAACGGCTTCCCCACCAAAGAAGCTACCGGCCTTGCTTCAGTTGACCCAGTTCTGGGCGGGGAAGTCCTCGAGCTTACGCGAGGCCACCTCTGCAACGGCGCAATCCGTAGAGGCCGCTCTAAGGATGGCCGAGGGAAGCAGGATCACCGAAGAACACGGTCCGAAGGGTAGCCAGCGTATAGCGTTCGAAAGTCTTGTGCCGCTGCTGATCACTCTTCCCGCAGAGCATTTCCACCATCGAGTCGGTGGGGGCCTCGGGGTCCGAATGCCGGGCGTGTTTGATCTTCAGGGTGACGAAAGGGCCCGGAAGGCGCTTCGCGAGCTGGCGTGCGTTCCCATGCATATTCCACGCGGCCGGTTCCGCTCTCAACACGGCGCAGGGGATCGTGAGACTTGCGGCGGCTTTGCTGCCCTTACGGCCGGCGTTTACCGGGTCGAGCCCTATCCAGCAAAGCACATCGGGATTATCGGACGCAGCCAGCAATGCCGACAATCCCACCCATGGAGTAGCCGATGAGCGCGGCGCCCCCGGCTGCCGGTGGCTCGCTGATGACCTTGCCCCGGTTGATGGAGTCGAGTAACTCGCGGATGGCCCGAGCGTTCTGCCGAGTGTTCGCGAGCCTTCGGCAGGTCCGGTATTGCTACGATAAAGCCGTTCCGGGCCAGCAATTCGCCCCAGCCTGCCATGTTCAACCGGCTCCGGGTAAAGCCATGCGCGATGACCACGACCGGCGCGGTTCGCACGCCTTTGGGCAGATAGAAGTCCACTTGTACTGCTTTGCCGGTCAGGGGAATTCGCCGGCTGAGGGTGGCAGTTTCCGCGGGCGGCGCAGGCATCTGCGTGCGACAAGAACAGCAAAGGTTCACTAGGAGCGACCCCAGGAGGCAAACGCGCAGAGCCATAGCCCCGCGCAGGTCGCCGGCTCGCCCGAGTTCACGGAATACAGTCAACAAAGACATTCGGCCTCACTCGCACAAGAATGGCCCAGCGTCAAGGGCACCCAGCGGCACCCGGGTCTGGCGGGCCTTCAACCATAGCGGCCCTGGAGATGGACACTTGTTCAAGCCCACCAAGGCTCGCGGGGAAGCTGGTGCGGACGATGGGGTTTTGGCGAGGCAGGAGGTTCGAGCCTGCTTGGCTGACGTACTGCTTTGCATTACAATCTGGGGCGCATAGCGTAATACCTGCCCTTGAAGCACGCATCACAGACGAGCGGGCGACGGCTTGCAGTGATTGGGCTGCTGTCGTTGGGCGTAAGCCATGGGTTGGCGGCGCAGAATGCGCCGTTGCCGGAACTATGGACGGCGGAGGAGATCCGGCGGCTCAGTCCCAGCCGAGGCGGACCGGCACTACCCGGTGCACCTGCAAGTGGCACGGTGACGTTCTTCGACCAGCGGGTGCCCACCGCGGCGTTCCGGTTCGTGCAGGACGACACGGCCGGCATTTACTTCTATCCCACAGACGCCGCAGGAGCTGACGAACCTGGCGACGGGCCAGTTGGTGGAGATACGAAGGGCTGACGGGCCAGGGCGAATTTGCGCCGGTGGTGGAGGCGCGGCAGATCGAGATTCTGGGCGAGGGCAAGTTCCCGGCGGCGCAAGCCGGTGTCCTATGAGCAACTGATCAGCGGGCGCGAGGACAGCCAGTTCGTGGAGATCGAGGGCGTGGTGCGCTCGGCGCGGTTCGATGAGCGCAGCAAGTTCTTCCTGATCGAGATGGCCACCGGCGGTGGGCGGCTGACCGCGGTGGCGGGCGCAGTTGCCGGTCAAGGACAGCGCGGCGCTGACCGACAGCACCATCAAGGTGCGCGGGGTGTGCTGCACGCAGTTCAACCAGCGGCGGCAGTTGTTCGGCATCCGGCTGCTGGTGCCCCGGCCGGAGGACCTGCAGGTGCGAGCGCCCGGCGTCGCCGGACCCGTTTGCCGTCCCGGCGCAGACCATCGGCAGCCTGCTGCAATTCGCGCCCGAGGGCACCTACGGGCACCGGGTGAAAGTCGCTCGGCACGGTGATCTACCGGCAGAACGACAGCGCCCTGTACATCGAGGACGAGACGGAGGGCCTGTATGTCGAGACGCAGCAAGCCGGCCCGCTGCTGCCCGGCGATCGGGTGGAAGTGCTGGGCTTCCCGGCGCAAGGGGAATACACGCCGATGCTGCGGGACGCCGTCTTCCGCAAGACCGGCTCCGGGCCCGGTGCCGGTGCCGGACGAGGTGACGGCCGATGAAGCGCTGAAGGGCACGCACGACTGCCGCCTCGTGCGCATCGAGGCCACGGTCGCTGGAGCGCGCGCGCAAGAGCCGCGAGGAGTTCCTGGTGCTGGAGTCCGGCGGTTTCATCTTCCCGGCCTACCTGGAGCGCAAGACGCGCGGCGTCGGACTTCGCCTATTTGCAGAACGGCAGCAAGGTCGCCGTCACCGGCGTCTGCCTGATCGAGAAGGGCAGCGAGTGGTTTGCGGGCGAGGCGTGGCGGGCCAAATCCTTCCGCGTCCTGCTTGCGTTCGGCGGGCGACATTTTCGTGCTCCAGCGCCCGCCCTGGTGGACGCTGGCAGCGGCTGCTCGGTGGCCTTCGGCATGCTTGAGCGGCGTGGTGCTGCTGGCCTTTGCCTGGGTGGTGGTGCTGCGCCGGCGCGTGCAGCAAGCAGACGCGCATCATCCGCCAGAAGCTGCAGACCGAGGCCGCGCTTAAGGAGCGCTACGTCGAGCTGTTCGAGAATGCCAATGACATGGTGTTCACGCACGACCTGGCGGGCCGGATCACGTCCATCAACAAGGCCGGCGAGCGGCTGCTGCAGCGCCCGCGCGACGAGATCCTGTCCAGAACCTGGTGGACCTGATGGTCGAAGAACAGCGCGCGGCCGCGGCCAATGGCTCGCCCAGGTGGTCGAAGGGCGCGGAATCGCCGCCGGCGGAGTGGGACTTCCTCAACGCGCGCCGGCCAGCGGGTGAAGCTGGAGATCAGCACGCGCATGGTCGAGCAGGGCGGGGAAGCAGGTCGAGGTCGAGGGCATCGCGCGCGACATCACCGAGCGCAAGCGGTTGGAGCGGGAGATCCTGGAAATCAGCAACCGCGAGCAGCGGCGGATCGGGCACGATCTGCACGACGGCGTGTGCCAGCAACTGGCGGCGATCGCCTACCGGACGGACATGCTGGCCGACCAGCTGCAGGAGAAGGGCGATGCCCGAATCCGCCGAGGCCGAGCGATCGGCCGGCCTGGTCAATGAGGCCATCGACCAGACCCGCGGGCGTGGCGCGCGGGCTGTTCCCCGTGCGCCTGGAGGAAAACGGGCTGGTCTCGGCGCTGGAAGAACTGGCCGGCAACGCCAGCAACCTGTATCGAATCACCTGCCGCTTCGCCATGCGACGGCGAGCTGCCGGCGATGGAGAACGGGGTGGCGCTGCACCTGTATTACATTGCGCAGGAGGCCGTGTTGAACGCAGCCAAACACGGCAAGGCCGCCAACGTGCTCATCGCTCTGAGCCGCGCCAGCGAACGGTTTGCCTCTGACCGTCCAGGACGACGGGCCGGGTTTCGAGCTGTCCGGCGGCACGGCGGCAGCGGGCATGGGCATCCGCATTATGCGGTATCGCGCGCGGGTGATCGGGGCCACTTTGGACTTGAAAAGCAAGCCCGGACAAGGCACGCAAGTCACGTGCGTGTTTTATCCGGCCCCAGGGGAGCTATGATACGAACATGAACACGGACAGCAATAACGAGACCCGCCGCCGGAGCCCGGTCCGGCCCAGCCGCCGCCGGCGCAAGCCCGGCCGGCCGCAAGAGCCGCATCTTCCTCGTGGATGACCACGCCATGTTCCGCGACGGGCTTGCGCCAACTGATTGACCGCGAGCCGGACCTGATGGTATGCGGCGACGCGGCGGCGGCCAACGAGGCGCTGCAAGCTATCAACGAAACGCACCCGGACCTGGTGATTGTGGATATATCCCTGGCTGGAGCGAGCGGCATTGATCTGATCAAGGCGCTCAAGAGCCAGCACGCGGACCTGCCGGTGCTGGTCGTCTCGATGCACGACGAGTCGCTGTATGCGGAACGAGCGCTGCGCGCCGGGCGCGATGGGCTACGTGATGAAGCAGGAGCCGGCCAAGACCGTCAAGACGCGCCATCCGCAAGGTGCTGGCGCGGAGACATGCACCTGAGCGAAAAGCTGGCCAGCTCGCTGGTCTCGCGTTTCATGCACGGCGCGCCTGAGCAGCCGCCCCACGCCCATCGAGACGCTGAGCGACCGCGAGCTGGAGGTCTTCCGCATGCTGGGCCAGGGCAAGGGCACGCGCCAGATCGCCGCCGAGCTGAACGTGACGGTTGCCACCGTGAACTCCTTCCGCAACCGGATCAAAGAGAAGCTGGACCTGAAGACCTCCACGGAAGCTGATGCTGCACGCCATCCAGTGGGTGCAGGGGGAGGAGAGCCGGTGAGGCAGGGGGCCACTTCGTCCGGCACTTTGTCCATCGCTTTGTCCCTGTGCAATAAGCGGATAGGCTTCACCGTAGCGGTGCTGTTCCTGGAACTGAATGGAAAGCGCTTCACCGCGCCTGAAGCAGAGGCCACACTGATGACACTGGCGCTGGCGGCGCGTGAGCTGGACGAACCTGGCTACGCCGACTGGCTGCGCAAAAACTCCCAGCGGGCGGGCAAAGAAGCTTGATCGTAACAACATGAATGCACCGAATGAGCTAAAGTCTATCGCCATCGCGCACGCCCTGAGGGGATGCCGGCTGTTCGCCGGCCTTCCGCCCGAAGACCTGGAGAGCGTGGCAGCGGTCTGCACCGTGAAGGCGCTCGACAAAGGGGACTACCTGTTCCGCGAAGGCGACCCGGCGCTGGGGTTCTACGTCGTGCAACGCGGCGCGGTCAGCGTCGAGCGCGTCAGCGCCACCGGGAAGGAGCAGATCATCCACATCTTCCGCGCCGGCGAATCATTCGCCGAAGTGGCGCTCGCCTCCGCGATGGGTTACCCCGCCGACGCTCGGGCCGTGGAGCCGTCTCAGGTCCTGCTGGTGCAGAAGGCGGGCATGCTCGAGCTGGTGAAGCGCCAACCCGAGCTGGCGTTGCGCATGCTGGGCTCGACGAGCAGTCACCTGCGCACGCTGGTTTCACAACTCGAAGATCTCACCATTCGAGACGTCGAGACGCGCCTGGCCAACTGGCTGGTCAAGCGCTGCCCCGACCCGGCGAGCGACCGGCCGGTGGAAATCCAACTCACCATGACCAAGCGCGTGCTGGCCGCCGAGTTCGGCACCGTCAGCGAGACCTTCTCGCGCACGCTGGCCAAGTTCCGCGAGCAGAAGCTGGTTGGTGCGAAAGGCAAGGCGCTCATCGTGCTTTCCCCCGTCAAGCTGAACGCGCTGCTGAGGCGGAACCTGGGAGAGTGACCAGTGGAAAATGACAAGGGGCAAGTAAGGGTGACACGTGGCGAGTAACAGTGAGCCAACCCGACCCAGGCGAGCCTTGACCTGCGGCCGGGCTAGTGGCAGGCTGTCTTCATGAGTTCAACGGAAGCCGCAGAGGTGCTCGAGATCTTTCCTACCTATCGTTTCAAGCAGGCTTTCGAGTGGATGGATAGGGTGGCGGGCGTGCCGAAGGCGGTCGCGCTGGCCAAGGACGCCACGCTCTGGTTAACTCAGGCCGACATTTTCCGGCAGCAGGAGGAAGCTCTGCTGGAAAAAGGGGATTATGAGAACGCACTGGGAGAACATCGCGTGATCCTGAGCGCCATGATTGCGGAAGGCGAGCGAATCCTGCTCAGGGCCAGAAAGGCCGGCATCTCGCAATTTCCGTCCGGGGTCAGCCTGAGCGATTTTGAAGCCGCGGTTGATTCGGTTCGGCTGAGCTTCCGCTGTCAACACGCCCCGGAGAATACGCCGGCAGTAAAGGAGTTGGTGGACAAGCTCTTCAATGAGCCGCAACCGGCAGATTGAGGAGATTCTCGAAGCCTGGTGGGAGCTGGATCATTGCGCGCATGCGCAAAAAGCTCAGGCCAAGAGGGAGCTTTTCAGGTTGCTGGAGGCGTCCATAGGAGGTCGCCCACTCACACCCGAACAGTTGTTGGAGTATCTTTGGCCCCGGTACTCAGAATTCCGGGTCAGCCGACGGCGAGCGGAGAGATTGCGTGTCGCCCAGTCAGCCCTGCGTAAGTGAACATCCTTGGCGCCGGAGGCAATCCAATCATACGGCACTCGTCACACGTCTCGCAGGCAAGGCGAGACTCGCAACCGTGTTCACCAGGAACAGGGCAATCGCCACGGCGCCCATAATCCCGCCCCATTGCCGCCCCGGGAGCCATGTGGCGATGTCGCCCCCGATGCGGAGGAGCAGCGCTGCGTGCAGCAGCACCACGTGCGAGTAGAACCAGCGCCGGAACAACGGTTGGGTCACCAGCACCGCAGGGAAGATCACCGGCGCATGGCCGAAGATCATCGAGAAGATGAAGCCCAGGAAGAACGAGTGCAGCACGGCGTCGTAGCGCAAACCCGATTCGAGCGGAGAGAACGCGATCATGAAAGCACCCGCGATCACGAGCCACACGTAGCCCACCAACAGACAGCTCGCCATAAAGCGCGGCAAGCCGGGCTGCCTGACCGTGCGCCGGGCGACGTCGAAGCGCCACAACCAAGCGGCCAAGGCCAGCAGCCCTAGCCCGGTCAATCTCTCCCCTGGCACCTGCACAATCGCGGTCAGCACGACCCCGGCGCAGAACAGGCCGAGGGCGGCGTAGAGCAGCGGCCCCGACCACTTGGACGGCTTCTGAAACCGGCTCAATTCCAGCCGCTCGCCGACGATCGTGAGCGCCGAGGAACGCGATCCACCACGGCACAACGCGGTTGAATCCCCAGCCGGCCCGCCACAGGACGTTCCCGACCACCCAAGCCAGCGCGCCGGCAGAGATGACGACGGTGAAGTTGGCCCGCTGAAGCCGGACGATCCAGAGCGTGACCAGCCAAAAGCCGATGCTGCCCAGCGTGATCAGCGTGACCGGTGCGTGCCCCATCCGTCCCGCAATCACCATGACTGCGCCCGCCCCGACGAGCAGCGGGGCGGAGTAAGCCCACCACGCGCGCAGCCCGACGGCGCGCTCCAGCCCAATCACCGTCCCCAGGAACCCGCACACCATCAGCGGCCCGTGGAACGTGAGCCAGTTGGCATTGCCGCCCGGCAGCGGCAGGTTGAGCGGCAGCCGCACCAGCCCGCCCCACACGCCCGCCACCAGGCTGGCGATGCCGAACAGCAATAACGGCAACCGCCCGATTCGTCTGCCCGCGTTGCCCGATTGGTGGAACGGCTTGCCGTGCCTGGTCTGGGCCGGCATCGGCTGCGTCGTAACGTCAGCTTGCTTCCATTAGCCCAAGATACTCCCCCAAGGAGCTAGCGCGTTGACCTGCATCAAGCGCCGATTTCAGGGGGGTCCGCTTGACGGTGGAGCCTAGCGCGAATCGTGTTCCTCAGCCCAGCGCAGTCAAGGCACTGCAACAAGTTTCACGCTTCAACGCTCCAACGCTTCGCACGCTTTCCCCAACCCCTTCACCACGCCGCGCATCCACTCCACGCTCTTGCGCGTGTTCTCGTCCGTGCCGCTGCATTCGAGGGAGACGACGCCGTCCCAGCGGTGCTGGTGCAGGTAGGCCATGCAGGCGCGGATGTTGTCGGCGTTGACGCCGCCGCCGACGGGGACCTCGGAGCTGCCGATGCCGGTCTCCTCGCCGCGCACGGCCGCCGCCAGCGCCGGGCTGACGTCCTTGATGTGGCAGTGGGTGACGTACTTGCGCAACGCTTTGAGGTAATCCAGCGGGTCGTGGCCGGCGATGAAGGTGTTGCCGGTGTCGAAGTTGCAGCGCAGGTATTCGGAGTCGAAATGCTTGAAGAGGTCCTGCATGAACTCGATGTCGTTGGTGTAGGGGCCGTGCGGCTCGACGTTGATGACGACCTTGTAGTCCTCGGCCCAGGAGAGGCACTGGCGGTAGTTGTCGCAGGTGATGCGGAAGACCTCCTTGCGCGTGAGGCCGGGGATCTCGAACGCGCCGTCCACGGTATCCACCATCGGGCAGCCCAGCTCGGCGGCGAAGCGGACAGGGCGATTGACAAAGTCGTTGCTGCGCAGCGGGTGTTTAGCGAGCCAGACGCCTAGTTGTTCGGTGGCCCTTGGCGCCCTGCCAGCCCAGTTGGGATCAGCTGGGAGGTGGTAGAGCTGTTCGAGAGGCTCGGAGGTGGGGGGCGAGGCAAAGCCCGAGGGTCAGCGCAGGAGAGCGCCGCGCTGGGATAGCGGTTGGCTGATCGGGCTTACTCTTCATGCCGGCGTTGGGTGAAGCGGCGGATCAGCCCCCAAGGTTTGCGGTGAACGTGGCGCTCAAAGTCGGGCAGCGAGTTTTTGCCGCCTTTGGCCCTGGGATTGCCCTTGAACAGAAAAATGGCCAAAGACCGGAACAGGGAAAGATTGCGCGCCGCGGTGGTGTCACGCACCGGGCAGCGGTCCTCGTCCTGGGTGCGATCCCGGCGATAGTGCTGCCCGTTTTCGATGCTCCAGTGGTCGCGAGCCAGTTCCAGTAAGCGTTGCGGGATGGCCTCCTCGGGCCAATAGGAGGTCACGGCAAAGCGGGTGTCGTCGGTTTCTTTGATCACCTTGCCTTGGCGCACCTCTTGGGTGTGGCAGTGGATGCGCACGACCTGAGCCACGCCGGCTAAGCCCATGGTCTTGGGGTCGGTGGGGACGCACCAGAGTTCACGCGTTTCAATGCGTCCGTGGTCTTTGTCCACCGTGGTGGCCTGAGGGGGGAAGGGCGCCGGGCAGCAGTTGCTCGGCTTTGGCCAGCGCCAAAGGCTGGTTGGCTTTTAAGAAGAGGAAGAACTCCGCGCCGTTGCCCTGGGTCAGTTGGCGGCAGTTGGCTTTGGTGGTGTGAGCGGCATCGGCGGTCAGACAGACCCCCGCCAAATCCATCTTGGGCAAATGGGCGGCCACCGCCGCCTCTTCGTTGGTATCCCGGGGCACCGCCACCTGATCGACCAGGCGCTGCTCGGTGGTCTGGAAGTTGACCAGCATCAGGGCCTTGTCGGCCTTGGGCTTTTGCAGTTCGGCGCGGGATTTCACAGGGCTCGGCCAGCGAAGCGGCTCGGCCTGCTGGGCGGGGGAACGGGGCGGAGCCGGTTGGGCGTTTTTGACCACCTTGCCGTCCACATGCACGACTCTGGAGCGGAGCCGGATCCTCGGCTTCCATCCAGCCGCACCAGCACGTCTTTGAGTTGTTCGGCATCGACCTTTTTGAGCAACCGTCGGAAGGTTCGCTCGCAGGGCACGTCATACTCTCCGGGCCGGCCCGGGCGCGGGCGGCAGCGCAGGCGGCGGCGTTGGGCATGATTGAGGCTCTGGGCAAATTCGGCAATGGCGTGCGGTCCTTTGCAGCCGGCGACCACCGCCAAGGCGATGAGGGTGAGGAAACCGGCCAGCTTGTGGCGCACTCCCCGGGGATTGCGCGGATCGGTCATTTGCTTGATGAAAGCACTCCCACAGCGAGTCCAACCGGCCGGTGGGCGACCGGACAGGCCGGCGGCAAGGGACCTTGCGGGTCGGCCAAGGCCGGCGGCAACTCCGGCGCCCGGACTTGCTCCAAGGCCCCCTCTCCCAAGGGCCGTACCCACAGTTGCTTGGGATGCTGGGTGTCGGTGTAAAAGTCCTGCCAGTCCCGTTCATAGCCTTGGGTCGGCCCCAACTGTTGCCAACCGGCCGCTTTGTAACAGGTGCCCCGAAACCGTTGCGGATCGACAAAGGTTTCCACCACCTGCACCGGGTAACCAAAGTGCTCCTGCCAATCCTGGGCCAACCGCTCACAGACCAGCTTCAAGACCCGCGAGGCCAGATTGGGCCACTGACCCGGAGCGGCCAGCACCAGAAACCGGGCGTTCTGCGCGATGAGATGCCGCCGCTCTTTGACCTGGCGCGGCGACCAGTGCAACCACTGATCCCGCAGCTTGATATGAAAAGCCGGCGAACTGAAGACCAGCAGCGCCACCCACTGGCCCCGATATTCGGCGACATACCGCAGCACTCGCCCAACCGCGTTGGCGTTCTTGAGATAATGCTTGGTGACCAACTCCTCATCAAAGCGCTCCCGCTCGGAGTCCTCGATAAGCCGTAGGTTCACACCGGCCAGCAGAGGCGCTTCGGCAGGAGCCCAGCAAGAGCACCGTCGAAAAGATGAACTGACATGCCCCCAGTTCAGCAGAAAGCCGACAACGGCGCCAGCAGAATCGCTCAACACCCCATGCCTACAGCGGTTTCCTCATCACTTTGTCAGCCGCCCTGCCTGGGGTTCGAGAAGTGCACATTATCGTTGACTGCCACTTTTTACTGACACCTTTTGTCCATCCAACACAACCCTGTGCATGATCCTCCGCTTGTGCGAGCAACCGCTGCGGCACTGCCGCTCACATGGCCGACTCAGCGGCCGCGGCGTTCGGCTGAAAAGGATTCTCGGTCTGGCAAAACGGAAAATGCCGCACGTTGCGGGTAGCGATAGTCAGGCCGTATTCCCGAGCAATCGCTCCGATCTGCGTGTCCCGCAGATCGAAATGCCTCCACCACTCCGGTCCGCGGTCGGCTTCGAGCTCGGCAGCATAACGGCCCCACTCGGCTGCGGACGGGCCGTCGAACTCCAGGAACCTGCCCGCGTAATCCTCGCAAAGAAAGCTAAAGACCGCTCTCCGCTGCGGCTTTACGCTTGCCGTCGGGCATTCGCTCAATGCCGTAACGCAATTCCGCAACCGTGATCGTCGAGAGCTTGCATTGCCCGCGGTGCGCTTTGAGCCAGGCCACGCAATTTGGGTCGGGGTCAGGCTTGGAAATCTCGGATACGACGTTGGTGTCAATCAGCCACGTCATACGCGTGGCGGTGAGTGGAAGTGCATCTCCGGAATATCGAGGCCCTTGAAGCGCAAGAGATGGTCAACCAGGTCCATCTTTGGCTCCGTCCGCATGGGCCGCAAAATCAAGTCGCCCTGCTCGGTCTCGAGTGACGGCAAATACAGACCCCTGCCCGTATCCGCGTTGGTCACGAATTTCCTTGGGCACCACGATCTGCCCCTTCTCACTCATGTGAACCACAGTCACGGTAGGAAATTACTACCTGTGCATCTGCCACTCAAGCCCTCAGTTTTGCGGAGCATGATGAGGCTCTGCCGAGGTGCTGTCGCCGCCGCCAGTTTTGCCCTCGAAGATTATCACACGCCACCCATTTGCCGCCTTCGCTTCTGCCCACCAACCGGGCACGACTAACCTAAAGGATCACGACGCGTAGGCCTCCAGTTCAACGGCGCTGACCGAGCGTGCCGGGAACCGCCATTTGACCACAGGGGCGGGCGCGAGCGCATGCTCCCGCGGTTTGAACACGTCCGGGTTCAGCGGGCTGACCTCCTGGCGCGGGTCTTCTGGCGCGATTTCGAGCACCCGCCCGCCGGTTAGCGCCCGGCCCTCGACGGCGAGCGTGGCCTCGACCGAGCGGGAATAGTTCATGTTGGCCACGTGCAGGAAGAACTTGTCGCCCGTGCGGCTGGCGGCCACGTCCAGGTCCGACGGCTGCGCTTTGACCGTGATGCCCTGCTTGCCGTTGTGCCGCTTGAACAGGCGCGCTACGGCGCCGGCGGGCATCAAGTAGCTGACGCCTGCCGGCACCTGGTGGATGAGCGCGTTTGTAGTCCAGCGCGTGCCATTGAAGTCGGCGGCCGTGGCAATCCTCACCGTCGCGCCATGCCGCTGATACAGGTTCAGCACACGGGCGTGGTAGACCCCGGTGAGCCACTCGGAAAGAATAGGGTTGGCGTTGTGCGGCGCCAGGCTCAGGTGGCCTTCCGTCACGGCAATCCCGGCCCTGGATTTGCGCCCGGCCAGTGCGGCTTCCAATGCCAGTAGCTTCTTTTCGACCCGCTCGTGGACCATCTGCATCAGCTCGGCCCACGCCACCTCCGGTGCCGCCTGGTACTTCAAACCGCGAAGCACTGGTATCCTTCCGCAGAGGCGTCTGGCCCATCATGTGCACGGCCACGTAATCGAGGTGCTCTCCAGCCCGGTCCACCAGGTCTTCGGCCCAGCCGCTATCGCCCCAGCCGATGAGCTGGATGGAGGGGTCGCGCTGGCGCATCGCCAGGGCGAACTCGATCGTGGCGTTGATGGACTGCTCTTTGGAGAAGGTATTGCGCCCGCCGTAGGAGGTCTCGTTGCCGAGCTGCCATAGCTTAATGCCGTAAGGGCTGGGCACGCCGTGGGCCTTGCGTTCGGCGTTGTCGGGGTCGTTGGCGTAAGAGACCCAATCAGCGGCCTCACGCGCGTCGCCCGTGCGGTTGCCCTCGCGCGTCGTGGCGTAGCGCTTCTCGCCGTCGCTGAGGAAGTTCACGCAGTAGAGCGGTTCGGCGCCGACCCGGCGGCACAGGTCCACAAACTCATGCGTGCCGACGCGGTTGGTCTCCTTGCCGCCCCAAACGTAGTTGCGCATCCAGGGCCGCTTGTCCGGCGGGCCGACTCCTTCGCGCCACTTGTAGTAACGGCTGAACAGCCCGCCGAAGCGGAGGACGCCGGGCGCGAGGTCCTGAGTCGTGGCAATGAAGTCGCTCCGCCAGTCGTCACGATTGTAGTCCCACGCCGCCTCGACCGACGAATCGGTGACCCCCAGCGGCTCCATGAACTGCATGTAAAGCCAGGGCGAGATGTCGAACAGCGGCTTTGGGTCGAGCACGATGGCGCCGCCGGACTGGCTGGCTTCGGCCGCTTGCGCCTGCGCGGCCGCGGCCCACGCCTGGGCGCAGGCTACGCCGCCCGCCAGCCCGGCGCAGTTCTTAAGGAAAGTCCTTCGCTTCATCAATAGGTTTTTCGGCTTGGCAAGCGGCTTTAGCTAAAGGCGTTGCGTCCGGGCGATTACTGCGACTCCGAGATCTTAGGCCTGGGCCAAATCTTCTGGCGGCGCCTCCCGCCGGTTCGACGCCGGAAGTCTGACCACAGCACAGGCTTTGGCCGCTATTGAATTAGCTCGTGCCGATGTTCCATTCGTTCAACTGTGGCGCATGCGCGCAAAGAGTGTCAAGGAGAGCGGAACCGATAGCAGCAATTCTGCCCATGAACCTCAAAGTGCGCATATTGATTATCAACAACTTACGAAAAGGGAGGTTCAAGGGCGCAATGCGCGAGCTTGTTCGGGGAAGTCTCATTATGGCGGAGCGCGGCTGGCCCAGCCGCAGCAGGCCCGAATGCCGCATTGGGGATGAGTGGTTTGTGAAGCAGAAGAACGGTGCGCGGCCCGCGGTGAAGTTGGTCAGCGTACGGGGCATCCAGTCAAGCTTGAATTGGGGGCGCGATTAAACGTGTCGGCCAGCTTTCGTCCGCGTCCTCGTTGTCGGGCTCGTCCTCGATCTCGTGCCCGAACTCCGGGGCCGAGGACAAGCGCGAGAACCAGGACGACCCGCTCGGTCACTCAACTCTCAACCCTCAACCGCTGGGAGCGCATCCCGTGGAACTTGATATAGCGCCGAATCCAGTCGCAATAAGCCTGCTCGGTCCGGGTGGCATAGTCCTTGATCCGCAACACCTTGCGGACCTGGTCCATGAGCGTAAGGTTGGGGTTGGGAATCAGCGAGCTCTGGCCCCTTGCCTGGGCCGCCGCCACTCGGAGCGCGCGCTCTTTTTTCTTGCCCGTGGTACTCCACGGGCCTAATCCTGCGCCATGGTCAAAGTCAAGGCAAGTAATTCCGCGTTTCTCGACCAATATCTGCTTAGGCCGAAATCTTTCCGGATAAACAAATAGTTGGGCTTCACCCTTATGCGTCGCCGCGTGATCGCAATCTTGGTAGTCGCTGGGCTGGTTGCAGCGACTTGCTGCGCGCTGCCTTCCTTGAAGCGCGGGCTCATGGCCCGTAACTGCCTGGCGAATATGAAGTCCATGGGTTACGCAGCCACCGTCTGGAGCACGGACCATAGCGGAGCCGCCCCCACAAACTGGCTCTGCTTCTCCACGGAGTTGGTAACGCCGAAGATGATGCTGTGCCCTGGCGATCCTGGCCGGCCATCCGTTGCCGAGTGGGCGAAGTTTGGCCCTGAGAATAGCAGCTACGGAATCGTCGAAGGGGGCGGGCGCTGGGGTGACTCCAATCGCGTCTTCTTCCGGTGCAAGTTCCACGGTTACGTCTGCATGGGAAATGGGCTGGTCTTGCGGCACGCCCCACCGCCTCGATGAGAACGCCCAACCCGATCACTTCACTGGACGCCGGGACGGCATTCTGTTTGCATATCGGACGTCAGCGGCCCGGCGCCAGTGAGTTTTTGCGTTAGACGGTTATGCGCACTCCCCGTGCCACCAAGATGTGGGGCAACCGCGCCGCGATCCCGCACCCAGACCCGAGGCGGTCGCCTCAACCCTGCCGCTGCTCCGGGATACCAACTCGGTTGTTTCAAACCGCGCCTTCGCCCTGCTGCGCTCCATCTCGGGTCAGGACATCCCGCAGACCGAACCGACTCGTTGGGAGCAATGGTGGGCGGCAAACAAGGGCACTTTCGTCCCGGCCATGCCGAGACCTTAGGCGCGGAATAGCTGCCGGCGGTCGAATTCAACTGGCCCGGCATCAGCCAGCGCCTGAGCTCAGCGGCTCACTCTCGCGCGGGGTGCGATAGCGCGCCGGCTGGCCCAGCCTGGCGCACAGCTCGTTGACCTCCTGCTTCAACTCGATCATCCGCAGCTCGCGGTCTCTAGCTACCTGGCAACCACGCGGAAATACTGTTGAGGCGATGTGGCCGGAACCGAGGTGGTCCACACAAAGCCGGGATTCGTGTTGGTATCAATGTCGGTCCAGACGACCGGGCTGGTAAGACTGGGAGTGGCCTGCAGGACCGCGTCCGTTCGGTCACCCGTGGTCGTAACGATCTGGGCGTTTGAACCTGACCTGGACACGGTTGTCTGCGGCGAGCGCTGGAACGCGGCAAAGTAGCCGTCCGGCTGATTGGTGGGGCTTTGCCCGAGAGTATCGGAACGTCTCCACCCACGAAAGCATAATCGTCCGTGAGCACGATAGTGCTGGGCGCCACATCCGGGGAAGGATTCCAATCGTAGCCAAGCGAGCTAATCAACGCCGACCCCATACAACCCAGGTTCTGCACGCTGTTGCCAGCCATGCCGGCGAAGCTGCCCCCGATGTAGACTACCGTGGTCGTCGCTCCGATCGCAGTGACGCCGCTGGGGCTGGACAGCGCGGCATCAAGCACCGGTGAATTATCCAAAAGGCTAAAGCCGATGAAATTCTTCAAGCCAAGCCCGGCGATCGAGGTGAAATTACCGCCGGCATAGAGGCTATCCGCGGTGGCCGTAAGAACATTGACGGCCTGGTTGGGGCTCGGAGTCCAGTTGACGGGGGTGCTGTTGGCGATCGTCACCGCTGCCAACCGTGAAATTGACTGGCCGTTCACGGAGGTAAAGTCGCCCGCCATGTACAGGTTAGTGCCGCCGCCAATCGCCAGCGAAACCACTCCATTGAAACCGCCCGCGAGATTCGCATTGAAGGGCCCGGGCGTAGCGGTGACCGGGTCCACCCCCGCCACGAACCGGCGCGCCTGGCTTCCCACCACCGTAAACGCGCCTCCGACGTAAAGAACATTGGACCCGAAGGCCAATGTATTGACGATCACCGGCTGAAAGCCATTCGTCGCAAGGAATGAAAACGTCGCGTTGTTGGCGCCGATCACCGGGTCCACCGCCGCGAGGCTATGGACCAGATTCGTTCTGGTGGGCGAGATGACGTTGGTGAAACTCCCGCCGACGAAGATGGTATTCGCGCCGTACGCCAAGCTCATCACCGGCGCGTCAAAACCCGGAGCCCAGCTTAGCGCGGCTCCGGTGTCTATGGCTAGCGCCGCAGCGCGCTGGCGCCCAACACCGCCCATAGACTGAAAGTCACCCCCGGCGAAAACCTGCCCGTTGGCGAGGGCTATCGCATTGGCCCCGAAAGCGTTGCCAGCCGCCCCGTTGAACGACGAGCCGAGCGGCACGGGCAGACTCAGACTAGTGGCAGTATTCAGGCCCACGACGATGGTGTGGGGTGCGCCCAGCGCGTTGGTGAACTGGCCACCCACATAGAGGGAAGTCCCGGCCAGGACGATCGAACGAACGATGCTCGCCGTGGCAGAGGTTTGCAGTTGCAGATTCAATGGCTGGGCCGCGCCGGCGCCGCTGGGGCTGAGCGCGGCAAAACCTAGCCGGCTCGAGATCCCCATGGTCGTGAAGTCGCCTCCCACGTACACCTGTGCTGGGGCCGACGGCAATGGCACGGACAATCCCGTTGGGATTAGGATTCCAGGTCGTGGCGGCACCCGTGGTGGCATCCAAAGCGGCCAGCCGACTTCGCGGTTTTGACGCGGAAGTCACGTTCACGTTTTGGAATTGGCCCCCGACGTAGACCGTAGTGCCCGAGATTTGAAGTGCCAGGACGGCCGCGTCCGCTTCGGGATCCCACGTGTTGGCCAGAACGCTCGAGATCGAGATCGCTGCCAGGTTTTGGCGATTCGAGTTGCCAACGCTGCTGAACTGTCCCCCAATATAAACCAGCCCGTTGGTGATCTGCATGGCGTTTACGGTCCCGAACGAAATCTGGGGGTTCCACTGGACTGCGGCGTTGCTGGAGGATCAGGCCTACAAGGCCGGCTATCAACTGGCCGCCGACCCGTGTGAATGTTCCCCCCACATACAGCGTGCCGCTATTCAGGCCCAAAGCATTAACGGTAGTGCCAATCAGACGAGCGTTCCAATGGGTATCCACCGAGAGGTCCGCGTTCAGGTGGGCGACATTCGTGATCACGACCGTGCCGATGTTGGTGAAGTTTCCCCCGATGAACCAGCCGCCGGAACCATCGGGAACTATTGCCTTGATCGTGTTGCTGATACGCGGCGGCGAGGC
The DNA here is from genome assembly GCA_963760435.1 of uncultured Alphaproteobacteria bacterium. Classification (GTDB taxonomy): domain Bacteria; phylum Pseudomonadota; class Alphaproteobacteria; order Rhizobiales; family Xanthobacteraceae; genus JAFAXD01. The sequence continues at coordinate 442,290 of CAVXDE010000043.1, read as the reverse complement.
CAGCAGATTCCCCGTTGCCGGGTCAAACAGGGCGGCGGGCCCGGTACGCGGGCCGATGTAGGAAAAGTCGCCCGCGAGATAAACCGTATTGCCGACCGGCAGTATGGCATTGACCGGGCCATCTGGCATCCAAAAGCGCCGGTCATCAAAGGGGACCGGCTGTGCGTACAACCGCGATGCTGCCACGCAGCACGCGACGAATAGGACTAACTTGGGAGTGATCGTCTGCAGGTGTTTCTGCACACGACCTGTACGACTATAGAGATAGGCAGTGTTGAGCATAAGTATGGACCTGGGTTGTATTTCAAATTAACTACACCACACTCGCCATTCTGTCCAATGCTTTCCTGCGAGAAACCTGGAGCAGTCCATGGTCAATACACCGTGCTCTGGCTGACGGACACACCGGGTTAGTGGCCCCGCGATACCCTTGCCGTGCAAGCCAGATCCCGGTTGGCAGGGCCAGTGACAAAGTAGCGTAGATTTGGGATCTGCCGTATCGCAGAATTGTATTCTGCGGGGTGCGCGCACCCTCGGAAGCCCTACAAGCCTCCGGTGGCCTGCCGATTACAAATCGGCGATACGGCAGATTCCAAATCTGCGCTACTTTGTCACTCGCCCTGTCCCGGTTGGCTATCTGGTCATTTTAGCAATTGGCAGTCCGGGACGGGGATGGCATAAATACCCGCCGGAACACGTGAGAATGTCCCTGACGACGACAAATAGGCTCCTGTGTCTGACGATGCTGTGCCTGGCCGTGGTTGGCTCGGGCTGCTCCGATCAAGCGCATGGCCGTCAACCAGGTCGGCAATGCGCTGGCCGGCAGCGGAACGACCTTTGCCTCCGATGATGACCCGGAGCTGGTCAAGGCCGCGGTGCCGTTCAGCCTCAAGCTGATGGAAGCCTTGCTGAGTGAAAACCCGCGCCACGAGGGGCTGTTGCTGGCCGCCACCAGCGGTTTCACTGAATACAGCTACGCGTTTGTGCAGGAGGACGCCGATGAAACGGAGGACAAGGACCTGGCGGCGGCCGAGGAAATGAGAGGGCGTGCCCGGCGCTTGTATTTGCGGGCGCACCGCTATGGCCTGCGCGGCCTGGAAGTCAAACACAAGGGCTTCGAGCAGGCGCTCCGGGCGCGACCCGAAAACCGCCGTCAGCGTGACCACGCGCAAGGACGTGCCTTTGCTCTACTGGACGGCCCTGTCCTGGGCGGCGGCCATCTCGCTGTCGAAGGACAATCCCGATCTGCTCGCCGAGATGCCGATGGTCGAGGCGATGATGGACCGCGCGCTGGCGTTGGACGAAGCCTTCGACTACGGCGCCATCCACACCTACTTCATCACTTACGAAATGAGCCGTCCGGGAGGCACGGGAGACCCCGCCGCCCGCTCGCGGCAGCATTTCGAGCGAGCGCTGGCGCTGAGCGGCGGGCAGCAGGCCGGGCCGATGGTTTCCTTCGCCGAGGCGGTGTGCGTGCAGAAGCAGGACCTGAAGCAGTTCGAGTCCCTGCTGCACCAGGCGCTGGCGATCAATCCCGACCAGAAGCCGGAGTGGCGCCTGGCCAACCTCGTGATGCAGCGCCGGGCCAAATGGCTGCTCTCGCGCACCGACCAGCTCTTCCTGCGCGCCGCACCCTCCGGCGGAACTACAAATAATGCTACCACCGATGAACACAGATAGACACAGATACGACCCCAATCCTGATCCATTGCCGGCCCGTGCGCTGCACAGGCATCGCGGGCGTTTCGTGCATCTGTGTCCATCTGTGTTCATCTGTGGTTTGCTCCTGGCGCTGGCCATGGCTGCACCTGCCGTCCACGCTGCCGCAGGCACCATCCGCCTCAAGCTCGGCACGCTGGCGCCGGCGGGCACCTCCTACCACAAAGCCCTCCAGGCCATGGGCGAGAAGTGGCGCAAGGCTTCGGACGGCGCCGTGCAACTGGTCATCTTCCCCGGCGGCACGCAGGGGAGCGAGGCCGACATGGTAGGCCTGATGCAAACCGGCAACCTGGACGCCGGTTTGCTCACGACCGGCGGGCTGGCGGAAATTGACACCGGCGCGCTGGCCACGCAAGTGATGCCGCTGTTCTTCCGCAACCTGGATGAGCTGGACTACGTCACCGAGAAACTGCGCCCGCAACTCGACGCGCGGCTGCTGGCCAAGGGATACGTCGTCCTGTTCTGGTGCGACTCCGGCTGGGTGCGCTTCTTCTCCAAGTCGCCGATCCTGCACCCGGACGACCTGCGGAAGCTGAAGCTGTACTCCGGTTCGGACAGCGCCGCAGCGTATGATTTATGGAAGGCGAACGGGTTTCAGCCCGTGTCCCTGGACGCCACGGGCATCCCGCAGGGCCTGTTGTCCGGCACGATCAGCGCGGTGCCGACGGTGCCGATCTTCGCGCTGGCGGCACAGTTGGACAGCCAGGCCAAGTACATGCTCGACCTGAAGTGGGGTCCCCTGGTCGGCGCAGCAGTCGTGCAAAAGAAGGCCTGGGACCGCGTCCCGGCCGGCGTGCGCGACACGTTCCTGAAGATCGCAGCGGAAACCGGGCAGCAGGTCACCGCGGCCGGCCGGGCGGAGAACGATGCCGCCGTGGCCGCCCTGGTCAAACGCGGGCTGGTGGTCCAGAAGGTCACCCCCGAAGTGGAAGCCGAATGGCGCGCGATGGTGGACAAGATGCAGGACCGGATCCGGGGCAAGATCGTCCCCGCAGACCTGTTCGACGAGGCGCAACGCTTTATCAAGGAGTATCGCGCAGCCGCGCGGCTAAGCCGTAACCATGCAGAAGACATTTAAAAGACGCAAAGCGGCACTGACACGTGCGCTAATTGGCAATTGCCAATCGTAACTTTGCAATTGGCAATTTCCAGTTCCGATTCCGCTCCCGCTGGTTCGCCCGAGCCAACGGCCCTCGCGCGCTGGCAGCGCTTGCTCGCCAGTCTGAGAACCTCCTCCTGGTGGTGCCGCTGGTGGCCATGCTGCTGCTGCCCGTGACGGAGATCATCCTGCGCAATGTCTTCAAGACCGGCATCTCGGGGTCCAGCGCCATCGTGCAGCACCTGACGTTGATCGTCGGGATGCTGGGCGGGGCCATCGCAGCCCGCGACAAGCGGCTCCTCGCGCTCTCGCCGGTGCAGACCCTCCTTCACGGGCGCGCCAGGACGGCGGCGCAAATCTTCAGCAGCGGCGTGGCGGCGGCGATCACCTTCTTCCTCTTCCTGGCCAGCCTCCAATACGTGCTGGAGATGAGGCCGCTGGGCAAGACCCTCGTCTACGGAATCCCGGTTTGGGTCATCCAGCTTATCCTGCCCATCGGCTTCGGGCTGATCCTGTTGCGGCTGATCTGGCACGCCTCGGACAAATACCTTGGCCGGGGCCTGACCCTCGGGCTGGCTGCTGCCGGCGGTCGGCCTGGCGCTTGTGGGCGCCGGGCTCTCCAGACCGGCTGATGGTCCCGGCGCTGGTGGCGCTGGGCGCTGGCGACGCTGCTGGGCGCGCCAGTCTTCACCGCCCTCGGCGGCGCCGCGCTGATCCTGTTTTGGGGCCACGACCTGCCCATCCAGGCGGTGCCGCTCAAGCACTACAGCCTGACCACCAACAACATGCTGCCCAGCATTCCCATCTTCACGCTCGCGGGCTATTTCCTGGCCGAGGGCGGGGCCTCCAAACGGCTGGTGCGGGTGTTCCAGGCGCTGGTCGGCCAATTCCGCGGCGGGCCGGCCATTGTTACCGCCCTGGTATGCGCCTTCTTTACCTCGTTCACCGGCGCGTCGGGCGTCACGATCCTCGCGCTGGGCGGCGTGCTGATGCCCGTCCTGCTGGCCGCGCGGTATTCCGAACGCAACGCGCTCGGCTTGCTGACCGGCGCCGGCTCCCTCGGCATGTTGTTTCCGCCCTGCCTGCCCTTGATCCTCTACACGATCGTCGCCAACCACAGCGCCCACGCCGATCTGACCATGAAGGAGATGTTCCTCGGCGGCATTGGCCCCGGCATCCTGCTGGTCGCCCTGACCGCCTGGTGGGGAATTCGCAAGGGGCCTAAAGAAGCCGCCGACCGCCCCCGGTTCCATTGGTCCGAGGCCGGCGCCGCGCTCTGGGACGCCAAGTGGGAAATGCTGATCCCGGTGGTGGCCATCGGTTCCCTCTTCTACGTGCCGACCACGGTCGAAGCCGCCGCGGTCACTGCCACCTACGCGCTGCTGGTCACCACGGTCATTCACCGCGACCTGCATCCCTTCAAGGACCTGCCGCGCGTGATCACCCAATGCGGATTGCTCGTCGGCGGCGTGTTGCTGATCCTGGGCGTGGCGCTGGGCTTCACGCATTACCTGGTGGACGCGCAGTTGCCCGACAGGATGGTCGAATGGGCCACGCGCATGGTGGCGCTCGAAATGGCTGTTCCTGCTGGGCTTAAACGTCGTGCTGCTCTTCGTGGGCGGGCTGGTGGAAATCTACGCGGCCATCATCGTCGTGGTGCCGCTCCTGGTGCCGCTGGGCGTGGCGTTCGGGCTGGACCCCATTCACCTCGGCATCATTTTCCTCGCCAACATGGAGCTGGGCTTCCTCTGCCCGCCGGTCGGCTTGAACCTGTTGCTCTCCTCTTACCGCTTCAACAAGCCCATGGCCGAGGTCACCCGCGCCACGATGCCGATGCTGCTGCTGATGATCGTCGGCGTGCTGCTGATCACCTACTTCCCGCCGCTCACGACCTTCCTGCCGCACCTGTTCAAATAGATCTCGCACTTGCGCTCACGGTTACAGCTAAAGCTCCCGGGATTGGCGGGTCTTGCGCTTTGCACAGTCGACCCTTCTCTGGCGCTGCGCAGATGCCGCCACAGCCCAGGCGGCAGACTGGGTGCAGGCCGGCCTGAATACGAACCAGCCGATGTGGGGTGTGCGCGGCGGTTTGCTCTGGGCAATCCCGCCCGGCGGCTTTAGCGCGGCAAGCGGCCCCCGCGGGCTCATTCGCGTGGGCTACCCGATCCTGCCTGACGGCGGCTACGCCCTGGTCAACTTTATCGCGATCGAGCCCATCGTCCGGGGGAGCCGCGGATACAGCGAACTGGAGATGAGCGCGCTGGATCAGACCCGCGGCAAACGCTTGTGGGCAGTCGGTGACAGCGTGACCCAGGTGACCAACCAACCGCCGCTGGTGCCCGGCCGGCTTTGGCGGCCCTCGTCGGGCGTCGAGCAACTCGACGTCACCGTGCGGGTCGAGCCGTTCGATAACGGCGCGCGTGTGCGCCTGGTGATCTCGCAACGCAGCGACGCGCCGGATCAAGTCCAGCTTGCTGTCCATGCCGAGCCGGATAGTGCCCCGCTCGACTACTGCATCCTCACCGCTACCATGGGCAACCTGGCTCGCACCCGGCTCCTTTGGCTGAAGGACGAGGTCGCCAGCAGCCTCCAGCTCTATCCAGACCACAAAGGAGAGGGTTTTGCCCCTCACCGCGTCTATGCCCTCGAGCATCTCGCGCGCACCGCGTCAGGCGACGTGCTGGTGGCGGTAACCACGGACGAGGACAATCCGGCAGCGGTCTACCCGTTCCCGGGGCGGCAGGCGTGGCATTACGGCGGCTGCAAGGTGACCCAATACTGGAAGAAACCGCGCGAAACCGTGGGCAAGGACCTAAGCGCCGCGGTCAACGCCCGGTATACCTACTGGCAGACGCGCCAGCCCATTCCCGGCGGCGTCGCCTTCGAGAACTTCGAGCTGCGCGAGCGCTTCCACGAAGGCCAGGCTTTCATCTTTGGCATTACTCGCCAGACCCCGCCGCAATTGGGCTTGCCCAAACGCTGAGCTGCACAGGCGCGGGGTTGGTGTCCACCCTTTAGGGTGCCCTTTAGGGTTCCTGTGGCCCAGGATAGAGCGTGAGACAGAATTCTTCCCGAGCGCCATTTTCCACCGAACACTCACGTATCCATGTCTAGGTACCTAGGGGATGCCCTCCGGGCTTTGATCGCGTAGCGATGGCCTGAAGGTAGCCGTGTGGCTTCAGCCCACGGGAGCGAGCCGACGAAGCCGTCGCGTCGCGTAGCGACGCCTGAACCAGGCCTGTGCAGCCCCGGTTCGGGCGTCGCTACGCGACGCGACGGCTCGGCGGCTCGGCTCCCGTGGGCTGAAGCCACACGGCTACCTTCAACACACCGCTACGCGGTGCCGGACTCCTCGGCGGGAAGAATTCTGTCTCACACCCCCCAGGATAAAAAAGTCAAAACACTGGTTGACAGCATACGTCAGATAGCGTTAACTCCGCGGCAGTAGCAGTTCTCAAACAAACGTTGCAGCCCCAGTGGCTATAGAAAGGGTTACTATGAAAGTGAATGCTATCCTCGTGTCGCTTGTCGCGGCCTCTGTTTCCTGCCTTGTCAGCAATGCTGGCGTCCTCAGTGCGTCGTTGACGCCTGTGGGTTCGCAAAGCTTCCAAGGCTACAGCTCCAGCTTCCAGGGGAGCACCTTGTCCATCGCCGGCGCCCAGTATTCGAGCGCGCGGATGATCGGCTCGATCCAGACCTCCGATCCATCGGACCCGGACTTAACGATAACCGGCTCGGTGACTAACGCAACGGCCAATCCCTGGCAGGGTTACCAAGTGAACGTCACCATGGACCAGCCTTTCTCGTTCACCACCCCCGGGCCGACGGCAAGCAACACTCCAACGGACGATTGGTTCGTGTACCGTGTGGATGCCCCGGCGTTGCAGTCCGGCGGCCAATACCTGGGGACGCTCTGGTTCTCGGCGGGGACGCCGGTTCCCAACGGAGGCTCGCTGGACCTGCTTTACACCCTCAGCTTTGCCTCGTCCACGGACTACAGCTTCACCCAGGACCTGATCCCGTGGACCACGCCGGTCCCGGAGCCCAGCGCCTTGGCGTTGCTGGGGTTGGGCGGCCTGGGGCTCATGTGGCGGCTGGCCCGCAAGTCCCGCTAAGCTGCCGATAGCCTGGCCATTTCGCCCCGTTGGCAGGGCGGGTCCGCCATCCGCAGCATGGGTGACGGGTTCGTTAATCCGGGGCCGAACACCCCAACGAGCCGGAGAAACGCTGATCTTCGCTAATTAACGCTAATCAGACCACCCCCTCATTCCGCCTGAGCTGTTCGACCACGCCTCATCTCGGCACGTAACCTCTCACGGGTTAGTTCTATTAGCGTTTATTAGCGCAGATTAGCGTTCCCAACATCCTCTTTGACAGGTTCCTTCTTGACCGCCGCCTCTCCCATTCAGAAGCTGAGGCTGCAAAAACGTTAGACGACATGAAGCGACTAAACATCTTGATCCTCGGACTGTTACTCCTGGCCTGGGCTGGGCAACCGTTGGCCGCCGCCGCTGCGACCAAAAGTAAAGCCACTGCCAGCAAGTCAACCGGCCGCAAGTCCATTGCCCGTAATCCCTGGCTGGGGGCCATTGTCGTGGACGCCGCGACCGGCAAGGTCCTGTTCGAGAACCAGGCCGACGCCAAAGGCTATCCGGCCAGCGTCCTCAAGCTCATGGACCTGCTCATCATCCTGGAGAAGATCGAGCAGAAGCAGCTTTCGCTCCAGGACCAGGTGCCGGTGAGCGCCGAAGGCCTCCCACACCGGCGGCTCGCGGGTATGGCTGGCCGACAAGGAGTCCTTCACCGCTGGACGAGATGCTCTACGCTCTCATGGTCCAATCCGCCAACGACGCCGCGGTGGCCCTGGCGGAAAAGGTCGCCGGCAGCACGGACGCCTTCGTAGACCTGATGAACCGGCGCGCCAGGGAACTGGGCATGAACAATACCGTATTCCACTCGGTCCACGGCCTGCCGCCCGGCAAAGGGCAGGAGCACGACGTGACGACCGCCCGTGACCTGTCGCTGCTTTGCCGTGAGCTGCTCAAGCACCCTGACACCCTGCGCTACACCTCCACGCGCGAGCACCCCTTCCGGCCGAACGTCCCCGGAAAGACGATCCAGATGCGCACGCACAACCACCTGCTGGGCCACGTCGAAGGCTGTGACGGGCTCAAGACCGGCTACATTGCGCAATCCGGCTACTCGATCGCCGTCACCGCGGCCCGCCACGGCCAGCGCGTCATTGTGGTCGTGCTCGACAGCATCAGCCTGAAGGTGCGCGATGCCAAAGCGGCGGAACTGGTGGCCAAAGGATTTGCCGCGCTGCCCGCAGGTGGTCAGGCAACCGCGTCCTCTTCTCCCCCGGCACCCACCACGACCGCCAAACGCCAGAACAAATAGCCCTGGCGCCCGCCGCCTACAGGCGTCCGCCCCGGCTCCTGTAGGCCGCGTGCTCTCACGCGCCGGGTATGCGCGGGCCCGCCTTGTGCCCAATCACCCGCCGCCCCTGCACGCGGAGCTCGCCCCGGGCCAGCGCGGCGACGCAATGTGGGTATAACCGGTGTTCGGCGGCATGGATGCGCTGATGCAGCGTTTCCGGCGTGTCATCATCCAGCACGGGCACCGCCTCCTGCCCGATAATCGGCCCGCCATCCACGCTGGCATCCACGAAATGGACCGTGCAGCCCGTGACCTTCACGCCGTAATTCAGCGCCTGTTTCCAAGCCTCCAGGCCCGGGAAGGCGGGCAGCAGGGAAGGATGGATATTGATGATTCGTCCCGCGAAAGCGCTCAAGAACCCGGCCTTCAGGACGCGCATAAACCCCGCCAACACGACCAGGTCCACCTCCGCCTTCTGGAGCGCGGCGATGTAAGCCTGCTCCGCCTCCGGGTCCAGCTTCGTGCGGAATCCACCCGGCGAAAGGTATTGCGCCGGGATGTTCCGCTCGCGCGCCCGGTCCAGTATGCCTGCCTCCGACACGTCGCTCAGCACCAGCGCGATTTGGGCAGGCACTCTTCCCTCGGCGCACGCCTGGGCGATAGCGACAAAGTTCGAGCCCTTGCCCGAGCCCAGGACGCCGATTCGATATGCGCGCTCAGTCATGAGGCGGCGGTCTGACACGACCCCGCGGGGAATTCTCCCGGAGCAAATGCCATTCGGGTCTGAGGCATAGTGCGTAAGCCTTGGGCGGGGCAGCAGGTCCTGGCCGTTTCAAGCCCTCCGCCACTCGGGGGCCGGCGCGAGCGACAGTTCGCCTTCCACTAACTCGTTGAGCTTCTCGCTGCGATTGCCAAAGGCGGCCTGCAGTTGCCGCTTGGACCGAAAGGTGACCGTTTCGCGCATACCCTGATGTTAAGATCAGGGTCATTCCCGTCAAGCAGCCACGGAGGGGCAGCCCGGCCGCCGGGCACGTCCAAGAGACCTTGGCGCGCCGTTGGGTGTCCACCCTTTAGGGTGAATGGCAGTTACTTAGGGCCGGTCCGCATCTCGTCCTCGTGCTCGATTCCGGCTGATTTCGAGAACGAGCACGAGCACCAGGACGAGAGGCGCCGAGACCGCGGCAGATTCAGGGCGTCTCTGAATGGGCCAGGATCTCGCGGTAAATCTCTACGTGCCGGCGCGCAATAACTTCAGGATGATAGCGGTCCAGGGCGACCTGTTTGGCGCAGCAGGCCATTTCGCGCATGGACACAGGATTGGCGAGCGCCTTTTCGATCTGAGCCGGCATGTCGCTTGCCTCGCCAGGTTTGCACAGAAGGCCGGTCTCTCCCGGCGTAACGAGGTCCGACACCCCGCCAACGCCTGCCGCAACGACTGGCACGCCCGCCGCCATGGCCTCCAGGATCACCATTGGGCAGTTTTCCTCGAGCGAATTCAACACCAGGAGTGTGGCCCGCCCCAGCAGCGACTGGAGCTGGCTGCGGCTGGCGTGGCCAACCCACTTACACCAGGGCCGCGCTTCAACCAGTTTCAGAAACTCCTGGCCGTAGGGATCGAGCGTGCTGACCTGCCCCGCGAAGATGAGTGCGAACCGCTGTTTACGCGCCAGTGCCTCCAGCGAGCGGATGAGGGCGTTCTGGTTCTTGAGCGCGCACACACGCGCAACGCATACAATCTGCGGCGGCGCCGTAGGGTCAGGGCTGGCGCTGACGTCGAAGAACGAGGAGTGCACCGCATTAGGCACCACCCACGTGCGCCGGGCCAGGTCCCGCACCTCCTGCTGCGCATGACGCGTAATGCAGACGACTCCTTGCGAACGCGGAATCGTCCATGCCTCCAGCCGTGCGGCGAGCCAGTCGTATGAAAACACGGGCCGCTTCATCAGCCTGGTAATCCGCCGCATATTCCCATGGATCGTCAGCACGTTGGGGTAGCCCGAGAGCACCGCACAGATGGCATTGTCGGATTCTGTCCCTTGGCCATGCACAACATCGGGCCGGAGTTCCCGTAGCTTCTTTCGCGTCGCTCGAATACAGCCCTGGTAGGCCGTGCGCATCCACCCCAGCTTGGGCACGTGCAGGCTATGAAACCAGGTGTTCTCGCTTAATTGCTCTGGCGCCGCCACGGGCCGCCGTGTGCAGGACACGATGTGGACCTCGAGGTCGGGCCGCGTCGCCAACCCCATCAGCGTAGCCTCGGGTGCCGGTCCAAAGTGCGGCACGGGGTTGGCATAGTCGTTAAGGAACCAGCGGTTATCGGTGGTCAGGAAAGCGACTCTCAGGCGACTCGGCGGTCCGGCAATTGACATCGCCAGCAAGCTAGCCGGGCATTCCAAACTGCGGAAGTGAAAAGTCCAAACGGCCGGGCGCGGAGACAGAGGTGGGAAGAAAGTGAAGGACAAAGTGTGGCGTGGCACCCGAGCTTGATGCACCCCTGGGAATTGCCGGTCCGATTGAAGCAATTCTCATTATGGCTCATTACGCGGAAGCGGCCACTTTGTCCTCCACTTTGTCCATCACTTTGTCCTTTATCCCCAATGGTTTAAGTGCAGGACAAAGTGATGGACAAAGTGATAGACAAAGTGGGCCACTCCGCATAATGGGAATTGCCGGTCCGATTGAAGTATGCCTTTGCGCCGCGGGACGGCGCTGCTAACCTGCGCCGATGGGTCTTTCGGCAACCGCCCTCAAGACGTCTTACGCAGGATGAAGGTGCTTTTCTACACACTGAAGCCCTTCTCGCTTACCCATGGCGGCTTGCAGACTCAGATCCTCCAGACCTCAGAGGCGCTCGGCAAGCTGGGAGTAGAAACCGACTTCTTGCGTTGGTGGGACGCAGACCAACGCGGCGACATCCTGCATTTCTTCGGTCGTATGGCCACGCCTCTGCTCCGCGATGGCGCAGCAGAAGGGAATGAAGGTCGTCCTGACGGACTTGCTGACCGAACAGGGGTCGCGTGCAAGCTGGCACCTGACAGCTTCACCGCCTCACGATCCGCGCGATGTCCCTGGCCCTGCCCAGCGCAGTCACCACAGCCTATCAGTTGGGACGCATACCGTCTGGCGGACGCCTGCGTGGCGTTGACCATCATGGGAGGCGCGGCTGATGGTCGACGTATTCGGCGCGCTGCCCGAAAAGACCCACGTGGTGCCGAACGGCGTGGAAGACGTGTTCCTGAACTCGCAGCCCGCGCAGCGCGGCCCCTGGCTGGTCTGCACTGCCACCATCACCGAGCGCAAGCGCGTGCTCGAACTGGCGCAAGCCGCCGTGCGAGCCGAAACGCCCGCTTTGGGTCATCGGTAAACCGTATTCGGACAAGGAGCCTTACTTTGTGCGCTTCCTCAAATTGGCGCGAGAGCATTCTAAAGTGCTCCGCTACGAGGGACCCATTGGCGACCGGTCCAGGCTGGCGGAAATCTATGGCACGGCGCGGGGTTTCGTGCTGTTGAGCGCCATGGAGAGCTTGAGCCTTTCGGTGCTCGAAGCCGCCGCCTGCGGTTGTCCTGTCCTGCTCAGTGATTTGCCCTGGGCCAGAACGGTCTTGGGCCAAAGCGCGTCGTACTGCCCAGTCAGCTTCCGTGCCAGCCGAACGGCTGAGGTGCTACGCGCCTTCTACGCAGCAGCGCCAATGCTCAACCCTCCGCCCAAGCCGTTGACCTGGCTGGAGGTAGGCGAGCAATTGAAGCGCGTATACGAGTCGCTGCTGAGCCGTCCGTGCGTAACATGAGCCCCGCCTCGCCCGCTACCAGTTCCATGACTTCGCCAGGGTTGGACGTGGCCCACTTTTTCTCGGGTTTCCGCACCCTCGGGGGCGTCCAGGCCGTCCTGCGCCAACACCACGAGCGGGACTCGGAATGGGGCCTGACCTCCAGGTTCGTGATCACGCAGGAAGCGGCCCCTGCGGAACCGCTGCCCCGCGTGCATTTCCTGCCACTGAGCCGCTGGGCCACCATCCACGGCCTGACAAAGGCACTCCGGTTCCTGCGCCAGGTGCCGCAACCGCTGGTCAACATTTACCACACCATTATCCCGATGCGGGCCTACCTCTGCGAACATGATTGTGCGGCCCGGAGGCTCCTGGTGATTCACGGCACCGGCGGTGACCTTGCCGGAGCAGCTCGCGCCGCGGCGGACATGGCTGGACGGCGTGATCAGTGTAAGCGAGGAGGGGCGGCGGATTGCCCAGCAGGTCCTGCCCCATATGCCTGCAGAACGGTTCGCAGTCGTGCCTGTCCCGATCACCCCCTGTCCGGGGCCGATCCAGCATGCGCCGATGGCCGGGCGGCCCATCGTCCTGGGCTACAGCGGCCGCTTCCTCAAGGAGCACAAGCGCGTGGATCGTCTGCCCGAACTGTGCGAAAACCTGCAGCGCCTTGGGGTGGACTATCGGTTAGAGCTGTTGGGGGACGGTCCGGAGCAGGCCTGGCTCGAACAGCGGTTGCGCGGCAACGAACGCGTGTGCGTTTCCTGGGCCGCAAGCAAGGCGCCGAGTACCTCCGCCAATTGGCCACCTGGGACTTCGTGGTTCTCGTCAGCGATACCGAGGGGCAACCCGTCTCGCTGATGGAAGCGATGAGCGGGGGCGCTCTGCCGTTGTTCCCACGTGTTGGCTCAGCCGGCGACGCCTACACAGAAGCGGTCCATCCGCGGCTGCTTTATCCGCCTGGCGATATACCGGAAGCGGCGTCCAGGGTTGTCGAGTTGAGCCGCCAGCCCGAGTCCGAGATTGAGCAATTGCGTGCCCGCAGCATAAGCGCCGTGCGGCCCAACGTGGATGGCACCTACTTTGCCCGAGTCGCGGAATTCGCTCGCGCCGTGGTTCAATGGCCCCGGATCTCCACCGACCAGTTCCCCTGGCACCCAGCGGCTTTCGACCGGCTGCCGATCTCTGTGGCTTCCTGGATTGCCCTCCAGCGGCGGAGGTGGCTGCTGGCCGGCGCTAAACGAGCATCCTAAACCTTGCCAGCCTGCTTGAAGCTTGTCAGAGCTGGTCCACTCCTTATTGTTGCCGATGTGCTGCGGCTTGCGCTCTGCGACTGACCTATCATGCCACTGAAGAACTGTCTACTCGGAGGACTGGAAACAGCCGCAAATCTTCCTTTCGCCCGCCCGCTAACCTCTCGCCTGCTCACGTCCTGGTGCTCTTCCCTGCTCAGGCGGCGGGTCCGCATATTCTATGACGAGAGCTGGCTGCGCCACGACGGCTCGCTGACGATAGCTCTGGGCCCGCGCTTCCACCTGCGCCGGAACCTAATCCGGACATGGAAACCGGACGTTGCTGAGATTATGGAAATGGCCGCCAGTTGCTGGTTCATTTGGTACAAGCCCAAACCCGGAGACGTCATCGTGGATATCGGCGCTGGAATGGGCGAAGACGCGCTGCTTTTCAGTCGTTCGGTGGGCGCGCGCGGCGCTGTCTACTGCTTCGAAGCACATCCCGGCACGGCACGCTCCCTGAGAAAGACGCTGCATTACTCCAGGCTGGCCAACGTGGTGCCTGTAGAGGGAGCGGTGTTCAGCCGACGCGCTTCCATCCAGATCGAGGACGGCGCCTCAGAAGAGTGGCAGGAAAACAGCATCATGGCCCCGAGCGGTGGCGCATCCGGCCGCAGTTTCTCGGTCTCAGCCTTTCCGCTCGACGAATATGAGCCGCTCCTGAAATGCCCGCGGATAGATTTCATCAAGATGAATATCGAGGGCGCCGAGACCGAAGCTCTCCGCGGCATGCCGAAGATGCTGCGCAAGACCGGTCACGTCTGTATCTGCTGCCATGATTTCCTCTCTGACCGGAATCCCGCGATGAAGACCAAGGAGGAGTGCCGGCGGGTCCTGACCGAGGCAGGGTTTGCCGTGCATGATACCGATCCTGCCAGCCCCCCCTGGCAGCGGGACCACCTGCACGGAATCAGAGCATAGGCTCGCGGCTAAGCAATAAAGCCGAGGGTAACCGGTAATGGCGCTCAGACGATGGGTAACGCCGGCAGCCATAGACGATTATGAAGATGACCAGAGTGCCGGCTTCTCGGCTATGATCTGAAGAAGTTGCACATTCGAGCCCACCGGCACCGCACACCATTTCCTCCCTGGGGGCGAGACTACGGAGGAACGGCATGCTTCTACTCGTTCTACAACTCCGAATCAGCGGCTCAGTCCAGCTTGACCCGCAGGTTGCGCTCCGTTAGGTTGCCATGCTAAAGCATACCTGTTTTATGGATAATTTCCTGGTGCCGATGGTGGTCGAGCAGACCGGCCGCGGCGAACGCGGCTACGACATTTACTCCCGCCTGCTGGTGGACCGGATCGTGTTTCTGGGCACGCCCGTGGACGACATGGTGGCGAACCTCATCATCGCCCAGCTGCTGTTCCTGCAGATGAGCGATCCCGAAGAAGGACATCCACCTCTACATCAACTCGCCGGGCGGCAGCGTCACCGCCGGGCTGGCGATTTACGACACCATGCAGTTCCTCACCTGCGACGTGAACACCTATTGCATCGGCCAGGCGGCCAGCATGGGCGCGGTGCTGCTGTGCGGCGGCACCAAGGGCAAACGCTACGCCCTGCCCAACTCGAACATCATGATCCACCAGTTGCTGGGCGGCGCCGAGGGCCCGGCCAGCGACGTGGAAATCCGCGTCCGCTACATGCTCAAGCTCAAGAACCGCCTCAACAGCATCATCGCCAAGCACTGCGGCCGCTCGCATCGAACAGGTCGAGAAGGATACCGACCGCGACAACTTCATGACGCCCGAAGAAGCCAAGGCCTACGGCCTGGTGGACGAAGTCGTGCAGTCCCGCAAGGAGATTCCCGGCCTGGCCGAGCACGCGACCAGCCTGGCCGATAAGAAGGAATAGCCTCGATGGCACGCCCCACCAACATCACCCTCTGCAGCTTCTGCGGCAAATCCCACGCCGAGGTCAAGAAGCTCATCGCCGGGCCCGGGCGTCTATCATCTGCGACAACTGCGTCATCCTCTGCAAGCAGGTCCTCGACAAGGAATTCGCCGCGCAGACCAAGAAGCCAAAGCCGCGCGGTCGACGTCCCCAAGCCCGCCGAGATCAAGCGCCAGCTCGACCTGGCCTGCGTCGGCCAGGACCACGCCAAGAAGACGCTGGCCGTGGCGGTCCACAACCATTACAAGCGCATCCTCCAGGAACCGCCCGCCCCGCCGGCGGAAGGTGAAGCCGAGCGCCGCCGCGCGACCCGCACGCCGAGGTCGAGATCGAGAAGAGCAACATCCTCATGATCGGCCCGACCGGCTCGGGCAAGACCCTGCTGGCCCGCACGCTGGCCCAAATCCTGGACGTGCCCTTCGCCATCGCCGACGCCACCACGCTCACCGAGGCCGGCTACGTCGGGCGAAGACGTCGAGAACATCATCCTGCGCCTGCTGCAGAACGCCGATTACGACGTGAAGCGCGCCCAGCGCGGCATCGTTTACATTGACGAGATTGACAAGATCGCGCGCAAGACCGAGAACGTCTCCATCACGCGCGACGTCTCCGGCGAAGGCGTGCAGCAGGCGCTGCTGAAGATTCTGGAAGGCACCGTTTGCAGCGTGCCCGCCGCAGGGCGGGCGCAAGCATCCGCAGCAGGAATACATCCGCGTGGATACCACGGACATCCTGTTCATCTGCGGCGGCGCGTTTGTCGGCCTGGAGCGCATCATCCAGCGCCGCCTGGGCAAGCATGTCATGGGCTTCCGCGGCGTGCGAGGACAGCGTCAAGGCTGCTACCATCAGCCGGCAGGAAATCCTGCAGCACGTCGAGCCCGAGGACCTGCTCGGCTTCGGCTTCATCCCGGAGTTTATCGGGCGCCTGCCGATGGTGACCGTGCTGGCCGAGCTGACCGAGGCGCAGTTGGTTTCGATTCTGACCGAGACCAAGAACGCCCTGATCAAGCAGTACGCCAAGCTCATGGCGATGGAAGGCGTCGAGCTGGAGTTCACGAAGGAAGCTCTGCACGAGCTGGCGGTGCAGGCGATGAAGAAGGGCACCGGCGCCCGCGCGTTGCGCAGCCTGCTCGAACGGCTCATGCTCGACGTCATGTACGACGTGCCCAGCAGCGACGACATCGTCCACGTCCACATCACCCAGCCGGTGGCCGCCGGCAAGGAAAAGCCGGTCGTGCGCCGTCGCTCGGGGCGCGCGGCGGCGTAGGCAGCAAGGCTAAAGGTTCAGGGCCTTAGCACTGGAGTCTGCACATTTTCCGCGAGCCTGCATCCTGAAAGGATGAGATCACTCAGCCCAGGGTTGCGCGCCGAGCGCTACCCTGGGGCGGCTGATGCCGGGATGATCCCTTCTACCCTGAAAGGGGAATGGCGCTTACATAAGCCCCAGCCTCCGGAGCCTAGCGCGCTTGCGGCGCAAGTTGCGCTTGGGATGGTCGCGGAATTGACGACGCGGCACGTTGAGCCGCGGGTATTTGTTCTTCTTGCGTTTGACGGCGCGCGGTTCGCGCCGGTTCGGTCGCTCGGGCACTAAGTCGGCCGCCAGCGTGTGGAGCAGTTCGGCCCACAGTTGCTGGCGCTTTTTCTTGGAGCGCGCCTGGGCCATGGCCGAGGCGAAGTGTCGGAGCGCGTCTACACTGCCTTTGAAACTAAGGCGTTCCAGTGGCACGCCGTGCTCGGTGGCGGCCTGAGCCGCGGTGCAGCGGATCAGGTTTTGCGCGGTCAAGCGCATCAGATTTCCTTCTGGGCCATCTGGGGAGAGCGGGCCCGCAAGAACTCCATCTTGAGAGTGGTTTTGAGGTCGTCCAGGCACATTTCCAGCCGCCAGCGGCGTAAGTAGGCTTGGAGGATCTCCTGGGCCGGATAGAGCTGCGGATCCAGCAGCGTGGTCACCAGCGTGATCCGGCGCACGCGGAAGCCCTTGACGTAGCAGCGGCCTTTGACGGCGCGCAGGGTCAGCTCTGCAGGGCAGCCCAGCCCATTGGAGAGGCGCTGAGCCAAGCCGAGGGGGTGGCCGTGCGTTTCCAGAGGATGAGCCAATCGTTGCGGCCTAAGCGCCGGCGTCGGCGCCGGCCATCAACTCGGCGGGTCGTTCGTCCGATAAAGTCCACCCCCAAGCTGAGCTTGAGCCCAGGCGATGAACGGGTAGCCACCGAAGCCCCGATCGCCCAGCAGGATGTCGCCGCTGCTGAGTTGCTGGCTCAGCGTGCTAAACAAGGCCAGTTCCGAGGCCGCCAAGCTGCCGGTGGCCACCGCGCTGATGGCTCCGCTGAAGACCGAGAAGAGCACGACCAGCGCAGCATGGGGAAGCTGGGGCGGTCGGCGCACTGGAGCGGGGGATAGGCTTTACGGTTTTTGGGGGTGTCGGACAAGGTCACGGCCGAGCCGTCGACGGCCTTGAGGGGTCGGCCCCGGAGCAGGGTCATGGGCGGAGCCAGCCGGTCAGCGGCTTGGGCCGTGGCGCTCAGCGCCTTGGGAAACTCCGTTAAGGGCAGGCGGGCCTTGGCGCGGCAGTAGGCGCCATCTTCCTCGGAGATTTGGGTCCGTCTTGCAGTTTAAAGAGCGCCTGGAGTTGGCGCACCACCTCGCGGCCGGAGGCGTCGGGATTGAAGGCCTGCCAGAGCATGCACCAGAAGCTGCGCCAACGGGTGTAGTGCTGATCCCGGCTGTTTTCTTTGGCTGGGGCCTTGGGGAAGAGGTGGGTAGGCACCCAGCCTCCCAAGGCGCTTTCCAGTTGGCAGAGGGTGTAGGCCCGCACCTGGCGGACGGTCTGGGTGGTGCGGCCGCCCATGGGGGCCAGAACGGGGCGCAGGGCGGGCAGAAACGGGGTATGCATGTGCATGGCCAGTAGGTATACTGGACAATGGGTTGACACGCCAGTTAAATTAGGGGCATGCAAAAGACCAACTCCGCCCTTGCCGCGCCGCGGCAATATGCAGCGGTTACGCCGCTCCTTGGGTCATTTGGGTTACATCAGCCAGGGCTCGGTCCAAGATCGCACCGCGCGCCAGGACGGGGGCGCCGGTTACCAATGGACGCGCAAGGTGGCCGCAAAGACCGTGACGGTCTCCCTCACCCAGGAGCAGTTCGCCAAGATGAAGCCCAAACGCTAAGGCCTTTAGCAACCAGTCTTCAGCCTTGATTTCAGCTTGCTCCGGGGGACAGGGCCGACACTATTCCAGCCATGCACTGTCCTGAGAGCAGCTTCTTGACTACGCGGCACGCGGCCGCTGTATTCACTCTTCTGCTTGCCGCCCTGTTCGCGCAAGATGCCCAGGCTCAGCCAACCAATCCTCCGGCCACGCTTCCCGAGCTGCAGCAGCGCATCCAGCAGCACATTTCGCAGCCGAAGTTCGACGGCGCGCTCTGGGGCGTGAAGATCGTCTCGCTGGACACGGGCAAGCCGGTGTTCGAGCACAACCCGCAAAAGCTGTGCAGTCCCGCCTCCAACTGCAAACTCTACACCGTTGCCCTGGCGTTGGACCGGTTAGGGGCCGATTACCGCATCAAGACTTCCCTCTATGCCAACGCCCGGCCCGATGGGTCAGGCCAACTCGCTGGTGACCTGATCCTGTATGGCCGGGGCGATCCGACCATTAATGCTCGCCTGCACGGCGGTGATATTGACAAGGCGCTGGAACCTCTTGTAGCTGTATTGACCAATGCGGGCGTCAAGAGCATTGCGGGCGACCTGGTCGCCGACGAGAGCTACTTCCGCGGCCCGCCCTTCGGCTCAGGGTGGGCCTGGGAGGACCTCGATTACTACTACGGTGCTGAAATCTCTGCGCTCACGATCAACGACAATGTGCTCGCGATCACGGTCAAGCCCGGCGCGCAGGCAGGCGCCCCGTGCCGCGTGGCGCCTTCGCCGCCCACCCCCTGGCTCACCTTCAGCAATCGCACCGTGACGGTCACGAACGATGAGCGGCGGACGATTCGGTTCTACCGGCCTTTAGCGGAGAACGTAATCTATGTATCGGGTCAGATGCCGTTGGGCGACACTGGCTACACCAACGAGGTCACCATGCACAACCCGGCGGGGCTGTTCGGCTCACTGTTCCAGCAGGCGCTGGCACGCCACGGGATCAAGGTCGCCGGCAAAGTGCGTGCCGATAAGCTGGCTGGACCGGCAGGCGCAGCCTCTGGATTGCACCAAGCTCGTCGAGCTGGGCTACGTGGAGTCGCTGCCGATGCGCGACATCGCGCGCGAAGTGATGAAGCCTTCGCAGAACCTCTACACCGACCTCCTGCTCGCGCACGTTGGCGAAAAGGCGCGCTCGGCCGATTCCAGGCCGGATGCGACCTCGGAACAACTGGGCGTGCGCGCGCTCAACGGGTTCCTGGCCGAGGTGGGCATCCCACGCGGGGAGACGTTCTTCGAAGAAGGCTCCGGCTTGTCGCGGGACAACCTCGCGTGCCCGAATGCCACGGTGGCCCTGCTCCGGTTCATGAGCCGGCACAAGTGCGCGAGCGATTACATCGCCGCGCTGCCCATCGCGGGCGTGGACGGCACGCTGAGGAACCGGATGAAAGGCACCCCGGCGGCGGGCAACGTGCGCGCCAAGACGGGCACCCTGCGCTGGGCCAATAGCATCTCGGGCTACGTCACCACGGCCGCGGGCGAGCACCTGGTGTTTTCGCTCATGCTCAACCGCTACTACGAGCTGCGGCCCTCCCGCGGCGACCTGGACGCGATTGTCGTGCTCCTGGCCGGATTCACTGGGCGCACGGACTGAAGCATTTGAACAGAAGGCAACGAAGAGAACGAAGATGCGGTCAGCGCGGCAACGGAGTGGTGGAGTGCTGGAGTGTTGGGCTCCCAGCGCTGCACCACTCCAGCACTCCCACTCCCCGGCTCCGCTCTTCGTTTACTTCGCTGCCTTCTCTTAAAGAGCCATGTCGGGCAAAGGCGGTATTCATTCGAGCACCGGCCCGGGCACGGGCCTGGCGCGTGCCCTGTCCAAGCTCGGTTACTGTTCACGCAGCCAGGGATGCAAGTTGATCCAGGGCGGCCGGGTGCGCGTCAACGGCAGGCCCTGTCACGACCCGGCGAGGCCCGTGGACCTGCGGCGGGACCGCATCGAGGTGGACGAGCAAGCAGTCCGCGAAGAGCCGAAGGTTTACCTCATGCTGAACAAGCCGCGCGGCCTCGTCACGACGGCTTCCGATGAGAAAGGGCGCGAGACCGTGTTCAAGTGCATCGCGGGCAAGGGGCTTCCCTTCGTGGCACCAGTGGGCCGCCTGGACCAGGCCAGCGAGGGACTGCTGCTCTTTACCAATGATAGCGCCTGGGCAGCTCGGATCACCGCACCGGAGAGTCATCTCGACAAGACCTATCACGTGCAGGTGGATTGCCTGCCGGATGAGCAACTGGCGCGCCGAATTCAGGCCGGCATGACGGTTGATGACGAGTTCCTGGACGCCAAGTGTGTGCGAGTGCTGCGCCAGGGAACGCGCAATGGCTGGCTGGAAATCGTGCTCGATGAGGGCAAGAACCGGCACATCCGGCGCTTGCTGGCCGCGTTGGGAATAGGCGTGCTCCGGTTGGTCCGCGTGGCGATTGGCCCAGTGCCACTCGGCAACCTGGCCAAAGGCGAATTCCGGCGTCTCACGCCTGAGGAACTGAACGTGCTCGTGCCTGCCAAACACACGAAGTAACGGCGGAGACACGGACTACGGGGATTATCAGGGACGCGAGCAACCCGATCAGTGCAAATCCGTGCAATCCGTGTCTGCCTTCGCGCGCAGCCGGCCCGCCGCCTCCGCGGGGCTGCCCGTCCACTCCTCGCGTGACTTGAGATTCCTGACCCGCGCTTTGAGGTCGGCGCCGGGCTCGCCTTCCAGCTTGATCGTGTGGGCCGCCTTGAGCTCCTGCGCGCGCTTGAACTGCTTGTCCGATTTCGCCGCGGTGAGCGGATAATCCACGCTGAGGCCGGCCGAGCGCAGCTCCTGAAGCAGCTTGAGGGACGCCGGGCGCAGGGCCTCGGCCTCGATGAGGCAGAACGCGTCAAGCCGGGCATCAAAGCTCGGCACCAGCTTGCGGGCTTTGAGCAGTTCCGCGAGCACCACGTCCCCCATGCCGAAGCCGAGGGCGGGCAGGTCTACCTTGCCCCCGCTCATGAGCTTCACCAGGTTGTCGTAGCGCCCGCCGCCGGCAATCGCCCGGAACTCGCGCTTCCGATCGAATGCCTCGAAGACAATGCCCGTGTAATACGCCAGGCCGCGAATGACCTGGTAGTCTATCTTCACGTAGTCACCCAGGCCGCGCGCCGCCAGGTTGCTCACGATCGTCCCCAGCTCCGCGGTGGGCTCACCCTTTTCGATGAACTCTGACACTGCACTGCGGGAGAAGCCCAGCCGGGCCAGCTTGGCCTCGCTCTCGTCGGGCTTCTCGCGTTCCAGCTTATCTATGACCTGGAAGAACTCGTATTCGTGGGCCGGGTCGCCGTTGCGTCGGGTGAAGAAGTCGTGCCACGCGTTGCGGCTGCTGAGCCGGATGACGAAATCCTCTGCCGTGAGCCCGAACGAGCGGAGGGTATCAATGAGCAGGGCGACCAACTCGGCGTCCGCGGCGGGGTCGGTCTCGCCGATAATGTCCGCGTTGAGCTGGAAGTGCTCGCGCAGCCGGCCCTTCTGCTGCCGCTCGTAGCGGAACAGTTGAGGAATGGCGAACCATTTAATGGGCTTCTTGTAAGCCCGCTCATGCGCCGCGATCATCCGGGCCAGCGTGGGCGTCATTTCCGGACGCAGCGATACCTCGCGCTCGCCCTTGTCCTTGAAGTTATAGAGCTGGCCGACGATCTCCTCGCCGCTCTTGGTGGTGAACAGCTCCAGCGCTTCGAGCGGCGGCCCGTCGTATTCCCGGAACCCGTAACGGCGGCACATCGAGCGCCATTGGTCAAAGATGTAGTTGCGCAGCTCGGCGCTCCACACGTCCGCGTGGGGCAACGGCTCAGGATAGAAGTCGCGGAATCCGGGTAATCGGTCCATAGGATGGGCTCGCGCCAAGGCGTCAGGCGTGCAAGGTGGGAGTGCCGGCAGGTTCCCGGCTTACGGGCTTTGTAGGGTTCGAGCCGGCAGCACGCGGGGGCTCCGACCAGCCAAGGCTATTTCCCTGCGCCAGGCTTGGCAGAACTGGCAGCGGGTTTCGCCGGCAGCTTAAGCACTTCGGCGCGCATTTCCTTGCCCGCCTTGAACTTGACGACCGAGCGCGCGGGGATCGGCACATCGGCGGTGGGAGCGTTGGGGTTGCGGCCAACGCGGGCCTTGCGCACCTTCACCTCGAATACGCCGAAGTTGCGCAGCTCCACCTTTTGGCCGTTGGCCAGCGCGTGGGTGATGCCGTCCAAGGTCTTCTGGACCACATCAAACACCTGCCGCTGCTCCAGCGGGTGACGCTCCTGCCTCTTCCGGCCCGGCGCGCCCTTCGCCGCGGCGGGCTGTTCGGCTTGTTCCTTCTCCTGTTTCTCCAGTTCCCGATTCAGTTCGTCGGTGATTTGAACCACCAGGTCGCGCTTTGTAAGTGTCATAAGGTTGTGCAGTTGACGTTAGCGTCCCGTCATTCGTTCCCTCGTATAACTCCCGTAAGGCCAACGGTCAATAACGAAGTTTAGGGGGTAGCGGGCTTACGGCGCTCCGCAGCAAGCGCAACCCGGCGTGAAACGTGAAACGTGAAACGTGAAACGTGGAACGTGGTGCGTGAGAAGCGTTGCTGCGCGCTCGGCCTTTGCGCAAGCACAGCACGACGCACACGTCACGTTTCACGCAATACGATTCACGCAATACGATTCACGCATCACGTTCACGCATCACGATTCACGCATCACGTTTCACGCATCACGTTTCACGCCTCACGTTTCACGCCTCACGTTTCACTCGGCCCCCAGTTCTACTGCCGTCTTCTGGATCAATTCCCAGGCCTGGCGAACATGGTCCGCCTCCGTATGCGTTTGCCCTACGCAAAGGCGCAGGGCGTAGCGCCCATTCAGGACGGTGTGTGACAGGTAGAGCTTGCCCGTCTGGTTCAAGCGCTCCAGCAGGCGCCGGTTGAACTCGTCTCCGGCCCGGTGGGCAAAGCAAACCAGGTTCAGCGGCGGCGGCACCAGCAACTCGAAATCGCTCGAAACCTTGATCCAGCCGGCAAACTCCTGCGCCAGTTGCACGTGGCGGCGAACATGATACTGCAGCCCCTCGACGCCGTAGTGGCGGATGACGAACCACAGCTTCAGGGCGCGAAAACGCCGGCCTAGCGGCACATGCCAGTCGCGGTAATCAATCACCGCGCCGGACTCCGTGGCCTTGTTGCGCAGGTATTCCGGCAGCACGCTCAGCGTCTTGATGAGCGCAGCCCGGTCCGCCACGTAGAAGCAGTCGCAATCGAAGTTCGTGAACATCCATTTGTGCGGGTTGAACGCATAGGAGTCAGCCAGCTCCAATCCCTCGTGGATATGCCTGAACTCGGGGCAAACGGCGGCCGTTCCGCACATCGCCCCGTCCACGTGCAACCAGATATCGTGCTCGCGGCAAATGCGCCCAATCTCGGGCAGCGGGTCCATGCCGTTGGAGGAAGTGGTGCCTACCGTGGCGGAGACGAAGCAGGGCGTCAGGTCCGCGTGAAGGTCGCTCGCAATTTGCTGCTCCAGCAGATCGGCGCGCATGGCGAAGCGGTCATCCACCGCAATCTGCCGCAGGTTGGCGCGGCCTAAGCCGGCGATCTTCACCGCCTTCTCCACCGATGAATGGGCCTGCGTGGACGTGTATGCCACCAGGCGACCATCCGCGCCGTGCTCGTTGGACTGGAAGCCCGTCGCCCGCTCGCGCGCCGCCAGCAACGCGCAAAGGACCGCGCCCGACGCCGTGTCCTGGATCACGCCGCCGCCCGGGCCATTGGACTTGAACTGCGCCGGCAAGGCCAGGATATCGGCCATCCAATCGAGCACGTGCGTTTCCAGCTCCGTGCAGGCCGGGCTGGTGGCCCAGAGCATCCCCTGCACCCCCAAGCCCGCCGCCAAGCAGTTCACCCAGGATGGACGGCCCGGAATTGTTGGCCGGGAAGTAGGCAAAGAAGTTCGGCGACTGCCAATGCGTGATGCCGGGCAGGATGACCCGGTTCATGTCCGCGAGGATGGCGTCGAACGCCTCGCCCTTTTGCGGCGGGGCAGCCGGCAGCGAGGCTCGCACCTGGCCTGGCTCAACCTGCGCGAGCACCGGCAGCGATCCTACGCGCCGCTGGTAATCGGCAATCCAATCCACCACCGCGTGCCCCCAGCGGCGGAACTCATCCGGGGACATATGAAAACTGGTGTGCTCTGACATGGGAACGAAGGATACCGTTCAGCCCCGGCCTTGGCGACGCCGGAATTGGTGCAGGGTGCTGGATGCAGCACACGCCCATTTAATCATATTTTGTGGAAGGCTTAGCGTTTCTTGCACGCCGGGCGGAGCGCCCAGGTTCCGGAATGCGGACCAAGCCGCTCATTCCAGCCCGCCACGAGGGCTGGTTTGCCCCATTTTCGGCCATTTCCCGCCTTTTCCCACTTCCGCGCCCCCACCGACTCCACCGTGGCCTGGGAATGCGTTCCCGACGCGCAGATTTGCCGCGCCGCCGCCAGCCCCTGCTCGCGCGTTGACACCCCCCATGGGTTTGCTATTGTTCACCCTCTGTTTCTGAGAAGTCGTTCCGGCGAAACCTGAAGACGATTCGACGATCACCAAGTTACTGAGCTTATTTATGGCAAAATCTGCAAAATACGTATATCTGTTTGGCAATAAGAAGGCTGACGGCGACGGCAGCATGAAGCCGCTGCTGGGCGGCAAAGGCGCAAACCTCGCGGAGATGAGCCGCATCGGTTTGCCGGTGCCCCCGGGCTTCACCATCACCACCGAAGTCTGCACTTACTACTACGACAATAAGAGGACTTACCCCAAGACCCTCGAACCGGCGGTCAAGGCCGGCGTCGCCCACATCGAGAAGATCATGGGCACCAAGTTCGGCGACAAGACCGCCATGCCGTTGCTGGTCTCCGTCCGCTCCGGCGCCCGCGACTCGATGCCCGGCATGATGGACACGATCCTTAACCTGGGCCTGAACGACCAGACCGTGCTGGCTCTGGTCAAAGCCACCAACAACGAGCGCTTTGCCTGGGACTGCTACCGCCGCTTCATCCAGATGTATGGCGACGTCGTCATGGGCGTGCAGAAGCGCGCCAACGAAGACCATGAGCCGTTCGAAGTCGTGATCGACAGCCTCAAGCACGAGCGCTATCACCAGGACATCGAGGACACCAAGCTCACCGCGGACGACCTGAAGGAATTGGTCAACCGGTTCAAGGCCCTGATCAAGGAGCGCACCGGCAAGGAATTCCCGCAGGACCCATGGAAGCAGCTCTGGGGCGCTACCGGCGCCGTGTTCGGCTCCTGGATGAACGACCGCGCCATCGTCTATCGCCGCAAGTACAACATCCCCTCCGAGTGGGGAACCGCCGTCAACGTGCAGGCCATGGTCTACGGCAACACCGGCGACAACTCCGGCTCCGGCGTGGCCTTCACCCGCAACCCGGCCAACGGCGCGAAGGAGTTCTACGGCGAATTCCTCATCAACGCCCAGGGCGAAGACGTCGTCGCCGGCGTGCGCACGCCCGAGCCGGTCACCCAGCTCACCAACCACCTGCCCGACGCCTTCAAGGAACTGGATAGCATCCGCAACACCCTGGAGAAGCACTTCAAGGATGTGCAGGACTTCGAGTTCACCATCCAGGACGGCAAGGTCTTCATGCTCCAGACCCGCAACGGCAAGCGCACCGCCGTGGCCGCGCTGAAGTTCTCCATCGACATGGTCAATGAGAAGCTCATTGACTGGAAGACGGCCATCAAGCGCAACCCGGCCGAACAGCTCGACCAGCTCCTGGCGCCGATCTTCGAGGCCAAAGCCGAGAAGGCCGCCAAGGTCATTGCCAAGGGCCTGCCCGCCGGTCCCGGCGCCGCTTCCGGCAAGATCTATCTCAACGCCGAGCGTGCTGTGGAAGCCGCCGACAAAGGTGAGAAGGTGCTCCTGGTCCGCAACGAAACCTCGCCCGAAGACCTGCGCGGCATGATCGCCGCCGAAGGCATTCTGACCGCCAAAGGTGGCGTCAGTTCACACGCCGCGCTGGTGGCCCGCCAGATGGGCAAAGTCTGCGTCTGTGGCGCCGCCGCGCTGCAGATTGATTACAACACCAAGACGATCACCGTTGACGGCACCACCTTCAAGGAAGGCGATTACTTCTCCATCAACGGCACCGCGGGCAATGTCTACGCCGGCCAGCTGCCCGACTGCCCCTTCGGAAATCGTCCAGGTGCTGGTGGACAAGACCCTCGATGGGTCCAAGAGCGAGACCTACCAGATGTTCAAGAAGCTCATGGACTGGTGCTCGAAGGTCACGCGCCTGCACGTTCGCACCAATGCCGACCAGCCCGACCAGGCGGCCAACGCCATCGCCTTCGGCGCCAAGGGCATCGGCCTGTGCCGCACCGAGCACATGTTCTTCGGAGGCAACCGCATTGACGCCATGCGCGAAATGATCCTGGCGGAGAACGCTCGAAGAGCGGAAGAGCCGCCCTGGCCAAGCTGCTGCCGTACCAGCGGGACGACTTCGCCGGCATCTTCCGCGAACTCAAGGCCTGCCGGCCATCATCCGCACCCTCGACCCGCCGCTGCATGAGTTCCTGCCGCATGAGGACGCGGCCCAGAAGGACCTCGCGGCCAAAGATGGGCGTGCCGGTCGAGAAGATCACAGCAGCGCGTCAAAGAGCTGCACGAGTTCAACCCCATGCTGGGCCTCCGCGGCTGCCGTCTGGGCATCGTCTATCCCGAGATCACCGAGATGCAAGTGCGCGCCATCATTGAAGCGGCCATCCTCGTCCAGAAGGAAGGCATCCCGGTCAAGCCCGAGGTCATGATCGTGCTCGTCGGCTTCCCGAAGGAATTGCAGAACCAGCTCGAAGTCGTCAATCGCGTCGCCGCCCAGGTGCAGGCCGAGAAAAAGACCAAGGTCAAATACCTGGTCGGCACGATGATCGAAATCCCGCGCGGTGCTCTCGCCGCCGATGAGATCGCCAAGGATGCCGAGTTCTTCAGCTTCGGCACCAACGACCTGACCCAGACCTGCCTGGGCATGAGCCGCGACGACTCCGGCCCGTTCCTCGGACCGTATGCCGAGAAGGAAATCATCAAGAAGAATCCGTTCGCGAGCATCGACCAGGACGGCGTCGGCCAGCTCATGAAGATCGCCGTCGAGAAGGGCCGCACCACCCGTCCCAACCTCGAAGTGGGCATCTGCGGCGAGCACGGCGGCGACCCGGACAGCGTGAAGTTCTGCCATCGCATTGGCTTGAACTACGTGAGCTGCTCGCCCTTCCGCGTGCCGGTGGCCCGCCTGGCTGCCGCTCAAGCTGCCCTGGAAGACGGTGACGGCAAGCCTGCCAAGAAGCCCGCGAAGAAGAAGTAACGCCTTAGCCGCCGAGACACCTCGGCGAAAGCAGAAGATCACGAGCCGCCCCTGTTCGCAGGGGCGGCTTTTTTTAGCCGCTTACCTGACGCCAGTTAAACAGAAGGCAACGAAGACCACAAAGACCCGATCGCTGAGGACCTGGGCGTGGGCTCGATCACAGATCGAATGGCACCTGGATCACGCGTAAAACGCTCAGCGACAGTCGCTTGCAGGCGTACTGCGAGGGTCCCTGCCATTGGGCGTTCTTGCCCAGCCCAAGTGCCTCGTGCTCGATATGAAGTCTTTCCCGACCTGCCCCCACCTAAGACTCGCAAATGCCTGTCAGCATGGAACTTGCAATCCGATTGTAGCCACTACTACCCCATAATCCCTCTGTATTCCCTCCGCAGCCCCACCGTTACCTCACCGTTACCCCTAGATAGTACCTCTAACCCCGGGTTAGAGGTACTATCGTAGGGGTAACGGTGAGGTAACGGTGAGGTAACGGCGTGGCCCCGGCGTATGTCGCACGGTGGTTGGGGGTGGCAGGGCAGAGGGGGCTGCCTCGAAGCGGCGGAGCCCAGAGCCCTATCGGTAGTTTCCCGGCCTAGGCCGGGACGGCTTCGCGTTCGAGCGCCTTATGCAGGGCCTCTTTGACGGCGTCCAGGCGGGCGGGCAGCTCGATCGGCTGGTTGGCGTGGCGGCTGGGGAAATCCAGCTCCTTCTGGTGATACTTCACCTTCATCTCGACGAACTTGAGGCCGTGGGCGGTCGAGATCACCACCACGCGCTCTGCCTTGTCAATCTTGCCGGCCTTGAGCAGCTTGAGCATGGCCGCCAGCGCCACGCCGGTGTGCGGGCAGTTGAACATGCCGGTGCGGTCGCCGAGCGCCGCGGCGTCGGCCAGCTCCTCCTCGCTGGCCTGCTCGACGATGCCGTTGAACTGCTTCAGGATGCGGACGGCCTTCTCGAAGCTGACCGGGTTGCCGATCTGGATGGCGCTGGCCAGCGTCTTCTGCGCCTGCATCGGCTCGAAGACCTCGAAGTTGCGCAGGTAAGCGAGCGATAGAGCGGGTTGGCGCGCTCCGCCTGGGCCACGACGATGCGCGGCAGCTTGGCGATCAGGCCGAGGTCCTTCATCATCAGCAGGCCCTTGCCGAGGGCGGAGACGTTGCCCAGGTTGCCGCCGGGGATGATCATCACGTCGGGCACTTCCCAGTCGAACTGCTGCACGATCTCGATGCCGACCGTCTTCTGGCCCTCGACGCGCAGCGAGTTCATCGAGTTGGCCAGGTAGAGCGTCGGGTCCTTGGTGATCTCCTGCACCAGCTTCATGCAGCCGTCGAAGTCGGTGTCGAGCGAGAGCACCAGGGCGCCGTTGGAGATCGGCTGGACGAGCTGCGCGATGGAGATCTTGCCGCGCGGCAGCAGCACGATGGACTGGATGCCGGCGGCGGCGCAGTAGGTGGCCAGCGCGGCCGAGGTGTCGCCGGTCGAGGCGCAGGCCACGGCCTTGATCGGCGCGCCCTCGGCGATCATCTGCTTCACCTGCGAGACGAGCACCGTCATGCCGAGGTCCTTGAACGACCCGCTGTGCGTGTTGCCGCAGAGCTTGATCCACAGGTCCTCGAGCCCGATGACCTTGCCGAAGCGCTCGGCCCAGAAGAGGTTGGTGCCGCCTTCGTAGAGCGACACGATGTTCTCGTCGCTGATCTGCGGCAGGACCCATTCCTTCTTGCCCCAGACGCCGGAGCCGTAGGGCCACTGGGTGCTCTTGTAGCGGTCCTCGAAGAGCTTCATCCACGCCGCGGCGCTGCGGCGGCCCAGCGCCGCCGTGTCGTGCTGCACTTCCAGCAGCGAATGGCACTGCTTGCACTGGTACACGATGGAGTTGAGCGGATAGGTGGCTCCGCACTGCGGGTTAATGCACTGAAACCAGGCTCGATAAGACATCGTATTCATCTGCGGCGCCGCGTGCGCTGGCCTTCAGTGGCTCGCGCTTGCGGCAGTGTCCTTCAACAAAAGTAGAGCATGGCTCAGGGCTGGGCGGTGTTCAAATCCGAAATCTGAAACCGGGCACGCGCCTTCTGCCGGGGCGGATTCAAGAACGCCCCGGGGAGCGCCGAGGTGCGGAGCGAGTCCGGCATCGCTACGGGATGCCGGACTCCTGGGCCAAGAACAATTCAGTCTCACACCCGTTTTCTTCGCAGGCATGATTTTCTACTTGAGAAAATCCGGCAGGCATTCGACAGTATGTCCAGCAAGGCCTGCCGGAGATGAGGGAGCAGCGCCGGTTCTTTGGAAGCGTGAGTGGGTAGAATTTACCCTGCCTATGCTCGTGATTAGAAACTATGTCCTTGAACCGTAGTTGAATAATCAAGGGGCTTTAGCTGGGGTTGTGGCCGACAGGCCTTTACTGGAAGTCGAAAGCAACCCGGCGGGTCCCGACTGTTTCTAAGTAAGTTCAAAGGAACTGTTACACACGGCAATGGCGGGGTTCTTTATGGTACCGCCGCTTTTGTTTTGGGCAAACCCGGCACGGGCTGTTATCGTGGCCGCATGTCACGGGACGACCTGTTTTCTATCTCGCCCGAGCCGGCGACGCCGGGCACGGGCGCACGCCGAGGAGCGCGCCTTTCGCCATCAGCCGCTGGCGGCGCGCATGCGGCCGCGCGACCTGGGCGAGTTCGTCGGGCAGTCGCATATCCTCGGTCCGGGGCAACTGCTGCGCCGGGCGATCGAGGCCGACCGCATCCAGTCGCTCATCTTCTACGGGCCGCCGGGCACGGGCAAGACCTCGCTGGCGCAGATCATTGCGCGGCAGACCCGGAGCAAGTTCGAGCGGCTGAGCGGCGTGGAGTCCAACGTGGCCGACATGCGCCGGGTGCTGTCCACGGCGGCGAACCGGCTCGAGAACAAGGGCCAATCCACGATCCTGTTCATTGACGAGATCCACCGCTTCAACAAGGCCCAGCAGGACGTGCTGCTGCCGGACGTCGAGGGCGGCGTGGTGCGGCTGATCGGGGCGACGACGCACAATCCCTTCTTCTTCGTCAACTCGCCGCTGGTCTCCCGCTCGCAGATCTTCGAGCTGCGCCCGTTGGCGGAAGAGGACCTTTACGCGCCTGCTGCAGCGGGCGCTGGCGGACACGGAGCGTGGCTTGGGCTACCTGAAGGTGCAGGCGGACGAGGCGGCGCTGCGGCACCTGGCGAAGCTCTCGGATGGCGATGCGCGCAAGGCGCTGAACGCGCTGGAGATCGCGGCGCTCACCACGGCGCCCGGCGCCGACGGCGTGGTGCACATTGACCTGGCGGTCGGCGGAGCAAAGCATTCAGAAGAAGGCCGTCGTCTACGATGACGAGGACGCGCACTACGACACGATCTCGGCGTTCATCAAGTCCATGCGCGGCAGCGACCCGGACGCGACGCTGTACTGGCTGGCGAAGATGATTCACGCGGGGGAGGACCCGCGGTTCATTGCGCGGCGGATTGTGATTCACGCGGCGGAGGACGTGGGGCTGGCCGACCCGATGGCGCTGGTGCTGGCGAATGCGGCCTTTCAGGCGGCGGAGTTCATTGGCTGGCCGGAGGCGCGGATACCGCTGGCCGAGGCGGCGATATACATCGCCACGGCCAATAAGAGCAACAGCACGGTGATGGCCATTGACGCGGCGCTGAAGGATGTCGAGTCGGGCGCCACGGGTGGTTTTTCTTGGCGATGTCCAGCTTTGGGACGTCGCAACCGGTGCTCGTCAATCGGCGTTCACGCTCGGGAAA
This sequence comes from uncultured Alphaproteobacteria bacterium, assembly GCA_963760435.1. Taxonomy (GTDB): domain Bacteria; phylum Pseudomonadota; class Alphaproteobacteria; order Rhizobiales; family Xanthobacteraceae; genus JAFAXD01. Next base: position 410,838 of record CAVXDE010000043.1, on the reverse strand, counting down.
ACCTCGGTCTACTCACTCGCGTTCACACCCGACGGAAAATTCCTCACGTTGGCCGATCAGGGACGGGGCGTCGGGATCTGGGACCTGAAAGGGAACCGCCAGACGTTCCTCGACAACCCGCGCAGCAGCAACGTGGCGCCTTCTTTCTCGCCGGATGGCCGGCTCATGGCGGCCGTCGAGATCGGGGGCGAGATCGTCGTTTCGGATCGCACCTGCGATCGCCAGTGCTACCGGATTTCGGGGGGCGCGGCCGCCTTCGCTCCCGACAGCCGGACCATCGCTGTGGCCCGGCCCACGGACGGGATGCTGACGCTTGTCGACGCCCGGACGGGCGTCGAACGCTGGAAGCGCAGATCGGCTGGGGCTCCTTTCCGGCGGGCCCGGCCTTCTCGCCGGATGGCAAGGCAATCATCATCGAGCGGGGCGGCGTTCTACGGTTCTTCGATGCGGATTCCGGCGCGAGCAGTTTGGCAACCCCGATGCACACCAGGGCTATGTGACTGCGGTTCAATATGCTCCGGACGGCCGAGCGATCTTCACGGCCAGTGACGACGGGACAGTGCGCGAGTGGGACGTTCGCCTCGCGCGCCAGACCCGTGTGATCCCGCAGGGCGGCCGCGTCAGCCTCCTGGCGGTGTCTCCGGATGGATCGAGCCTTGCGTCGGTCGTGCAATCGTCCGAGGCGTCCATTTCCGTTTGGGACCTGGCCACCGGTCGGCTCCGGCGAAAATGGTTGACAACCGGCACAGTCGTCCCCGCCGACGGGCTCGCGTTCCTGGACGGCGGGGAAGCTCTGGTTACTTTCGGACGCGACCGCGGGCTCCGGGTCCTCGATGTGTCTACCGGGCTCGAGCGGGAGGCCGCGCAGCCCCAGTTCACACTGACTCGCGAAGCCGGGCCCTTTGATGGAATCAATGACGCGGGCTTCTCGATCGGGAATCGGTTCCTAATTGTCGCCACGACCCAATCCGCTCACGTCGCCGACCGCGCGACCGGCGTCGAGCGATATTCATTCCCGTGTGTTGGGTTGAACTTTACCGCGAACCGCACAACGTTAGCGCTCGCAATCCCGGGCCAGCCCGACGTCATGGAACTCGCCGACGGGAGAGCGCGATACTCTCACGGCAACGCGGAAGCCGTCGGGCTTGTAGACCTTGCTTCCGGCAACATGCGTCGCATCCAGATTCCGGCCGGTCTGGTCGAAGCGCTGGCTCTCTCGCCGGACGACAAAACCCTCGCCGTGGTTAGCGGCCGAGGTCAGCGTACGCTCCGGCTCTACTGCACTGACGACGGAAGGGCGATCGACGCGTGGAACATTCCGGCCGCGGTCCCGCGCCGTCGCGCACTCGCATTTTCGCCCGATGGCCGAACCTTGGCAGTTGGTATGAGCGACACGACGATTGCATTCTGGCCCGTCAGTAAGTCACACTGATTCCTGATCGCGGCGCAGAGGACTCTTTTTCTCCGAACCCAATTCTGAGGATCCCGCCATGATCTCCTCGGTAATGCTCTGCGGTCTGATCGTTACGGGCTCGCTAGAGGCTGCTGACACTGCGGGCGACGCGGTGGCTCCGGCCGCATACAAATCGGCCGCAGCGGCAGCCGGTAACGACGCCAGTGCCCATGTCCGGCTGGCGCTTGGTGCGAATCGCACGGAATGACGGCCGAGCGGCTCGATCATCTTTCCCGTGCGATCGCCGCCCAGCCATCGAACGTGCTTGCGCGGACTTCTGGGGCTCGTTCAACACCAAGGTCAATGGGTTCATCCAGATGCTGTCGCACGGAAGCTCCAGGACGCCATACCTCAAGAGAAGGATCTCGGCCACAAGAAACAAGGGAATCGATCGGTCCGGTCCGAACGTAATCTCGCCGGTAAGCAAGACGCTGCTCGGCAAAAGCTGGCCGATAAGCACTGGCACACGAGGCTCGCAAAGCTGCGAGACGACCTTCAGAGCAAGGATGCCGCAAGACGGCTGCGGGCTGAACAGTCGGTGGGCGAGGTCGCCGACCGGCGCGAAGTGCCCTCGATCTGGGCGGTCTTCGTCACCGGCGGCACCACCGCAACTGGCCGCCATTCAATGCTCGGTGACGGGCTCGACGGCCCGTCGGCCTCAAATGCCTTGGCGCGACCATGGCGATTTTCAGCCCGTGGGAAGCAGTGCGTGCGGCGCGACCTCGGCGCTGCACCGCGACCCCCGCGACGTCGTGGGGCGGCTCATCGGTCTGATCCATAAACCATACCGATACGAAGTCCGGCGGGTCGGGCCCGCGGGTTCACTGGGCCAGCTTTTTGTTGAGGGAGAAAGGATTCAACACGCAGCGGATGTACGGAAATCCCAGCAGGACGAACGCGTTTCGAGCAAGGCGCCGGTCCCATCGGCTCGCCCGATGTCCCGTTCGATCCCTTAGCGCGCGGAACATGATCCTGACTACGGGTGCCTGGGCGGCGAACCTGCTCACTCTCACGCCCAACGGTTTGCGGCCGTCATCCTCAGCTCCCATCGATCCGTCTGCTATCGCCGACGCGATGAAGGCCGCCGCGGCCAATCCCAAGAATGCCCAGGCGATCTTCAACCAGGTCGCGAACGATCCCAATAATCGCCTCGTCCCCCAGGCTACACCTTCGCGCCTACGGATCCTTCCTACGCTTTCGCCGCCGTTCCCCTCCAAAGACAAAAGGCTGGTGCGGCACTACCATTTTCGATGGCGCCGCCCAGTCCGGCGATGATGCACGCCACGCAGTTGCTAGCCAACCAACTCCGAGCGCAGCAGAACAACCCGCTGAGCCCCATGGGCATGGCGATGCAGCTCCAGAAGCTCGAGAACAACCCGGCGCAGTCAGCAATCGGGCGCGATGGTGCTCTGGAACATCCAGCTCCAGCAGATGATGGCCGAGCGCGAGATCGAGATCGGCCTCAACCGCGCCCGAGCTGAGCGAGCCAAACGGGACTCGCAGCAGCAACTAGAGATCGACGTCCAGTTCGTCGAACAGACCAATGAGGGGATCAAGCAAACCAATGCCCGCGTACTGCCAGTGTTGAAAGCGATCTGCGGGGTGGATGTCGGCGTTGACCGCGAGAAATGGAAGAGCTGGTGGATCGATCAACTGGGGGATTCCCCAAGTTTGGGCGAGTCATCGGCGAGACACCCGTACAAAGAAGATGTCACCACCTTGGCGGGCAACGCCGATCCAGCGGCGAGCGCAACAGGACAAAGGGCGCTTCGATAGGAGCCAAGACTGCGGCCGGAAGCGATCGCACCTTTTCGTTTCGGACGTGCGTTGCGGAGGAAACGCCGATCTTGACCATACGAGGGCCAAGACCCGTCGCCTCGCTCCACGCCGGCGACCTGGTCCTGTGCCAGAATATCGCGACCGGCGCGCTCGAATTTCAGCCCGTCCTCGCCACTCACCGCAACAAGCAGGAGCCGAGCCTGCGCCATCTCGGCCGGCGGGGAATCAATCGTCGCGACCGGCCTCCAGCGCTTCTGGAAATGCGGCAAGGGTTGGACGATGGCCCACGATCTCAGAGCGGGCGACTCGCTTCGGATCGTCGGTGGCGTGATAGAAGTCGCCTCGATTGCCAGCGTCGGGCCGCAGCCGGTTTGCAACGTGGAGGTCGCCCAGCATGCCGACCTCTTCGCCGGGACCAAGGGCTTCCTGGTTCACGATTTCCGCTTCGTTCCCTCAGTCCCCGAGCCATTCGACCGCTATCCCGGACTTCCGGAGCCCGGGACTTCCCTTAAGTCTGACGCTTCCCACTGAAAATCAGTGGCTTTCACTTGCGGATCGGGAACGACCACGGCTCGAGGACGATCCTCGTGCGCGAGTGCCGTGGTCTCGCGGATGATGCCGCGGCACGCGGGACTTCCGCCGCTTCGGTCGTGCCGCCATCACTTCAGCCAAATCGCTCACGTGCTGAGCATCTGCGCCTTATGCACGAGCCTGAGCTGCTGGGGATGGACGTCCTGTTCGACGAGGACCGTAACCGGCGACGGGTCGGGCCGAACAAATGCACGGGTTTTTCTCGATGCAGGTCGCTAACCTGGGCCGATTGACCGCGGGGAATTTCACTCGCCGGATAGCTCGCGATCCGTCTTGGAATCTGCGAAACTCGAAATGAGTGCAAAAGCAGTATTTCGACCGTCGCCTTTGACCATCAGGATAATCATGAAACCACGACGCAAAGCCGGCGGCCGCCCACGACAGAACCCGGCGGCAAAGGCCGCCATCATGGCGGTCGTCAACAATCAGTTAAGGGACAACAACCCGCACGAGACTCGGGCAACGTATGAGAGGCTCAAACGCGAGGGAATCGACGAGGAAGAGACCCGCAGACTCTTGGCGTGCGTCATCGCGGGTGAACTTTTCGACATCGCGAAGAACGAGGAGGTGTTCAACTTGACCCGCTTCACGAACAGACTTTCCATGTTGCCAGAGATGCCGTGGATGGAAGAGTAACGACGACCACCAGGCACACCATGACCGATGACAAAGCCCGCCAGCGGATGACCGAGCTTGGCGAGAGCCTAGAGGCTGATCTGGGCTCCAGCATCGCGATCCGCGGCGCGCGGGTGCACAACCTGAAGAACCTCGACGTCGACTTGCCCAAAGGCAAGCTCGTCGTCCTGACCGGCGTCAGCGGCTCGGGAAAGAGCTCGCTGGCGTTCGACACGATCTATCGCCGAAGGCCAGCGCCGCTATCTCGAGTGCCTCTCGAGCTACGCCCGGCAGTTCCTCGATCAGCTCGAGCGGCCCGACGTCGACTCGATCGAGGGCCTGCCGCCGACCGTCGCGATCGACCAGCGGCCGGTACGGCCAATCCCGCGAAGCACGCTCGGGACCATCACCGAGATCCACGACTACCTGCGACTCCTCTTCGCCCGGGCCGGCACGCCGCATTGCCCGTCCTGCGGCGCGCCGATCCACCGCCAGACGCCCGAGCAGATGGTCGACCACGTAATGAGCGCCGGCCGAGGGACAGAAGGTCGCAGATCCTGGCCCCGCTGGTCCGCGACCGCAAGGGGCAGCACCTCGATGTCTTTCAGGCCATTCGCCGCGCCGGCTTGATCCGGGCGCGGGTGGACGGCGAGATGGTCGAGGTCGACCGAATCGCCGCCCAAACTGGCCAAGACCAAGGCCCATACGATCGAGGCCGTCGTCGACCGGATCTCGATCCGCGAGGGCATCCGGCCCCGGCTGGCCGAGAGCCTCGACCTGGCGCTCAAGCTCTCCGGCGGCCGGTACTGACGTTGATCGAATCGCCCACCGGCTGGGACGAGCAGCCGCTTTCGCATCCACTTCCGTTGTCCCGATCTGCGACACGAGCCTCGCCGAGATCGAGCCGCGCAGCTTCAGCTTCAACAGCCCGCACGGCGCCTGCCCGGCCTGCCAGGGCCTGGGCGCCGCAGCGGCAGTTCCAGCGCCGAGCTGGTCATCCCCGATACCTTCCGGTCCTGGGAGCAGGGAGCGGCCGTGCCCTGGGCGCTCCTCGATCAACGCGAGAATGAGGCCGCATTGCTCGAACGGACAGTGCACGCCTTCATGGCGTCAGGATTTCGCCTCTAAATCACCTCGCACGACACCGGGTCGGCGAGCCTCCCGGCAAGCCACGCTCAAAGGCGGCTCTGACGGAGCGTCGCCTTCCCAGGATGAGGCAAGTCGATCGCGAGTGGCTCTGCGCGTGGCCAAGCCAGGCGTTCGAATCGTTCTGGTCTGGAGAGCCAGGCGGGGATTTTCCTGGGCTCTCGGCGTTGCTCGACTCGGGTGTTACCGGCAGACCAAGAGCGAAAGCCTGCGGCGGGCGCTGGATGTTTACCGCGAGGAGATCCCCTGCTCTGCCTGCGGCGGCGCCCGGCTTGCGGCCGGAGGCTCGCGCGGTCCGTGTGGCTGGCCGATCGATCCATGACGTCTGCTCCGAGAGCGTCCGCGATGCGTTGCGGTTTCTTTGAATCGCTCCGGATCGAGCCGCCGCTCGATCAGGTCGCTGTTGCCCTTGACTCGTGAGATCGTGGGGCGGCTGCGAGTACCTGGTCGAAGTCGGTCTGGAGTACCTGTCGCTGGGCCGGGGTTCGGACACGCTCTCCGGCGGCGAGCTCCAGCGGGCTCGCCTGGCGGCACAGCTCGGCTCGGGGCTGGTGGGCGTCTGCTACATCCTCGACGAGCCGACGGCCGGCCTGCATCCCGCGCGACACCGCCCGGCTGATCGACAGCCTGCACGGTCGCTGGTGCCAGGGGAACAGCGTCCTGGTCGTCGAGCACGACGCGGCGATGATCCAGGCGGCCGACTGGGTCGTCGATCTCGGCCCGGGGCCGGGCCGGACGGCGGCACGGTCGTGGCCGCCGGGACGCCCGACCAGTTGGCGACGTCGCGTCGGCTCGATCACGGCGCAGATACCTGAACGCGGACGCCGCGCCTCGCTGCCGGATCGCAGCGCGCGGCTGGCGCGAAGTCCGGGCTGGATCGCAGATCCGCGGCGCGTCCGGATGCACAACCTTCAAAGCAGTCGACGCCCGAGATTCCCCTGGCGGCCTTGACCTGCGTCACGGGCGTCAGCGGGTCGGGCAAGAGCACGCTCGTCCACGACGTGCTGGCTCGTCGGCGCACGCACGTTTTCTCCACCGCGCAAGGTCGCGCCGCTCCGGCCGCGGGCGACGACGAGCCCGCCGCCATCGGACGGGCTCGCGGCAATCGACCAGCTCATCGAGGTCGACCAGGCGCCGATCGGCCGCAGCCCGCGCTCGACGCCGGCGACGGCCACAGGTGTGTTCGACGAGATCCGCCGGGTCTTCGCCATGACCCGCGAGGCCAAGATCCGCGGCTACGGGGCCGGCCGGTTCAGCTTCAACGCCAGGGAGGGCCGGTGCGAGGCCTGCCTGGGGCTGGGCCAGCGGCGGATTCCCATGCACTTCCTGCCCGACCTGTACGTCACCTGCGAGGAGTGCGGCGGCAAGCGATTCAACCGCCAGACGCTCGAAGTCCGCTTCAAGGGGAAGTCGATCGGCGACGTGCTCGAGATGCGCGTCGACGAGAGCCGGGAGCTCTTCGATGCGATCCCGAGGTCCTGCGCGGGCTCGACGCGCTGCACGACGTCGGGCTGGGTTACCTGACGCTCGGCCAGTCGAGCACGACGCTCTCGGGCGGCGAGGCCCAGCGCGTCAAGCTGGCCGCCGAGCTCGGCCGGCCCTGCGCGCCGGCGGCCGGGCGCTCTACCTCCTCGACGAGCCGACCACCGGGCTGCACTTCGCCGACATCGAGCGGCTGCTCCGCATCCTCCACCGCCTGGCAGACCTGGGTCACACCGTCGTCGTGATCGAGCACCACCTCGACGTGATCGCCGCGGCCGACTGGGTGATCGACCTCGGCCCCGGGGCCGGCGACGACGGCGGCCGGGTCGTCGCGATGGGCCCTCCTTACGAGGTGCGCATCGACCGAATCGAGCCGGACGGGCGCGGCCCTGCGGTCACGTGTTCTGAGCGGGCGCAGAATCACGAAGAACGGGTGATTCCACAGAAACATCCAACCGGGTAGGATAGTGGATCACGCTGTGCGACCAGCCACCGGGACGATCGCGGCAGGCGCCGATGACAACACCCGCGAACGGGGTTCTTTCTGACACGGAAGCGAAGCGAGGTCGCTTCTCGCTGGCGATGCCGTTCCGGATGCCGTTGAGCACGTGGGCCACATACACCATGGAAATTCGCACGAAGCGGGAAGCGCGGAGTCCGCTCTGTCGTAGGTCAGGCGTTCCAGCCTGACGTCAGCCCAGAAAGGCTGACCTACACCCGCGCAGTCAGCCGGGCAATCGCAGTTACGATGGCAAAGGGCCGGACATCGTTTTGTCCGACGTTCGCTGTGGTGCTCTTGGTCGCATTGCTGAATCCATGCGGATCATCCACGTCGGGAGCGTCGGCCGCCCCACCCGGCCGAACCTGCTCATCGTGGTCGGCGACGACCACGGCGGTGGTACGCTCGGGATCGAGGGTGATCCGCGTCGCGCCACGCCTCGCCTCGACGCGCTGGCTCGCGCACGGTGTTCTGTTCGAGCGGGCCTACTGCAATTCGCCGCTCTGCACGCCGAGCCGGCAGTCGCTGATCACGGGCATGCTGCCGCACGCCGTCGGCGTCACCCAGCTCACCACCCGGCTCTCGGATCGACGTGCTCACCCTGGGCGAATGGCTGCGAGACCTGGGTTACCACACGGCCGCGATCGGCAAGATGCACTTCAACGGGCCAGTCGACCCACGGATTCACCGAGCGGCTCGACACAGCCTGATTGGGAGCGTCTTCTGCGAGCCCAGGCTCCGCGCGAAGCGGCGACCGCCGCCGGCCTTGGCGGCCGTTTCTGGATCCCGCCGCGGAGTGGCTCAATTCCGACTGCCATTCGACGGGACTTCCCGAAGAGTCGATGGAGGCGACGTACTTCGTCAACGAGGCGATTCGCGTGATCAAGTCGAGCACACATCGACCGTTTGCGATGGTCGTCGGCTTCAACGAGCCGCACAGTCCCTTCGCGTTTCCGCGGGAATGGCAAGGGCGGTTCCAGCCCGGCCAGTTCCCGGCCCCCCCGGTCTCGGAGCGAGACCGCCGGGAGCAGCCTGCGATCTTCGCGTCGCTCACGCCGCAGCAGGTTTGCGGAATCCAGGCGGCCTACTACACGTCGCTCTCGTTCATGGATTACGAGATCGGCCGGCTGATCGATGCGCTCGACGAATCGGGCTTGTCGAGCCAGACCCTGGTCGTGTACGTCGGCGACAACGGTTACATGCTCGGCCAGCACGGCCGATTCGAGAAGCACTGCTTCTACGAGCCGGCCGTCCGGATCCCGCTCATCATGCGCTGGCCCGAGCACGTTGCCCGCAACCGTGCGGATCTTGGAGATGGTCGAAATGGTCGACGTCCTGCCGACCGTGCTCGGCCTCATGCGACTTCCCGTGCCTCCCAAACGGCACGGGATCGATCTTGCGCCCTTGGTCCTCGGCAAGCCGGGGGCAAAGGGACGCGACGTGGTCTTCAGCGAGTACACCGAAAACGAAGAGGCGATGGTCCGCTCCTCCCGCTACAAGCTGATCGTCGGCAGCGGCCGGCGCCTGCGGCAGGATGGATATCAGACCAGCCAGCCGCTGTCAGGTCCCTACCAGCGGTTGTACGACTTGGTCGAAGACCCGGGGGAAACCCGGGATCTGGCTGACGACGCACGCCTCGCCGCAGTGAAAGGCGAGCTGCTGGAACGGATGTACGACCGGCTCGTCACGACGCGCGACGGCCTCGAGCCGGTCCCGCCCGGCCTGTCGCACCTCGAGACGATCCACTGGTGCCTGGTGCCGCGCGACCACTGACGGTCGAATCCGAACCGCAGCGAAAAAAGCCAATTTTCATCGTCCCATCTGGTGGAGAAATCCTTCGTGCTGCCCGATGTTGCGCTCGCCGACGTCCCCGCCGTGTTGAAAAAATAAATAAAGTGTTAGGTCGGCCGCAGCTTCACGTACTGTAAGAGAGCACGCATCGTGTCCATGACTTCGCCGATCAACTCGATTTATCAAGGAACGATCGATGAGTGCCTGCCCCAGCGAAGAATCGCTGCTCGGATTGCTGGATGATCGCTTGCATGGATGGGAACTTGACGAAATTGTGGTGCACGTTGAAACGTGTCTGCGGTGCCAGGAGCAACTGGAGACACTCACGCGCGGCCACGGCCGTAACACGATCGAGCCCGCGGCGCTGGGTGCGCGAGCTCTTGCTTGCGGAGCCGGCGCACGGCCAGGCACTCGGTCGAGTGTGACCCGGCCTCGTCCCCGGTCGGTTTCGGGGGAATCGGGGAATCGGTTGTTGAATCCGGAACAGACAGCGGCATCACGCGTCTGTCGATCATCGACATCTTTGCGGCCGACCCTCATCGAACTGCGACCCAGAGCGGTTCCAGGAACAGCTTTCCCAACGGTAGAAGCTGTTAGTCCGCGGGCCGATTGGCCAAGTGTGCCCGGCTATCAGATTACGCGGCGCTCGGCGAGGGAGGCATGGGGGTCGTGTACGAAGCGGACCAGTTGGGACTCAAGCGCCGCGTCGCCCTGAAGATGATTCGCGGCGGTGCGCAGGCGCCGACCGGACCTCGTCGCACGGTTTCGAATCGAGGCGGAGGCAGTTGCCCAGCTCCGGCACCCCAACATCGTGCAGATCTTTGACATCGGTGAGGTCGATGGTGTGCCCTTCGTCTCATTCGAGCTGCTCGAAGGCGGGCACCTGGCGGACCGGCTCAATGGGACGCCACTGCCTGGACTTCCTTCGGCCGAACTGGTGGCCACGCTGGCTACGGCCATCGAAGCGGCGCATCAGTCGGGCATCGTCCATCGGGACCTGAAGCCATCCAATATCCTTTTCAACGCGGACGGCACGCCCAAGATCACCGATTTCGGGCTGGCCAAGCGGCTCGACTCGGACGACGGCCAAACGGAGACCGGGCAGGTCCTGGGCTCGCCGAGCTACATGGCCCCCGAGCAGGCGCGCGGGCACGTCCACGGCATCGGGCCGGCGGCCGACGTGTACGCGCTCGGCGCGATCCTCTACGAGATGCTCACCGGGCGTCCTCCCTTCAAGGGCGAGAACAAGCTGGAAACGATCCGGCAGGTCACCTCGGACGATCCGGTCGCCCCCCGGCGACTGGTGCCGCTTGTCGCGCGCGACCTCGAGATCATTTGCCTCAAGTGCTTGAACAAGGATCCCTCCAGGCGGTACGTCTCGGCCGCAGGCGCTGGCCGACGACCTGGAACGGTACCGCACCGGTGAGCCGATCAAGGCCAGGCCCACGCCTTTCTGGGAACGTGGGGCCAAGTGGGCCCGGCGCCACCCGCTCAAGGCCGCTGGCGCGATTTTGGCACTCGCGGCCTCTGCTGCCCTCGTCTGGGGCCGGTTCGAGCACGAGCACAAGCTCTTCGCCCGCCAGACTTCGGGGCTGATCTTGCTGCAAGAAGGCGATCTGGCTCAGTCGCACGACGAGCTGGAAGCCGCCCAGCTCGCGCTCTCCGAGTTCTTACCGATCATCAAAGACGAACCGCGGCTCGAGTTGCTGAGAGCGCGCATTGCGGAAAAGCGCAAACAGATCGGCGACCAGCTCAGCGCCCTGCAAAGAGAGCAATCGAAGCAGAATCGAATCCAGGCCGCACGCAACCAACTCGAAAAGTTCCGCACCTTGCGGAACCAGGCCCAGCTTTATGCCGCGCGTTTCATGGTGGTCGATCCGGCCGAGCATCGGAAGGCGCTGCGGACCACCGTCCTGGCGGCACTCGAATTGTTCGGCCAGAAGCCGCAGACAGCCGCGCCGCCTCGAGCCTCGCCCCGCCCATTGCCGAAGCGCTCAGCCCGAAGGAGCAGGACGAGGTCAAAGGCGGCTGTTACGACATGCTCTTGATCCTCGCCGACGCGGAGGGGGGCGCGGAAGGTCTCAAGATCCTGGAACACGCCGCGCAGCTTGACCCCACACCGAAGCCGGGCTATCACCTCTTGCGTGCGGCATGCCTCGCGGGGATCAAGGATTCCGCCGCGGCGTCACGTGAGGAAGAGCTCACTCGCCAGCTCAAGCCTGTGTCAGCATTTGATTACATGTTGCTGGGAAGGCGGCAGGCGGCGTTTGCCCGGCGCTATGGCCACGGACAGCTTGCGACCGCGGAGGCTCGCAAGGCGATTCACTCCTACCAGGCGGCGATCCGGCTCGACCCTAATCAGCTTGCTGCTCGGCTACTCCTGGCTCGCCTCTACTTCAACTCCCAGCGATATAGCGAGGCCAGGACCAATCTCGATACGTGTATCCGCACCGCACCCGACCTGGTGGGGCTCTATCTCTTCCGCGCTGTGATCACTCGCGAGGAAGGCGCCAAGGCTCTGCTGCGGGTCAAGGATGAACCGACGCGCGCCGCCGAATGGCAGCTCGAGGCGGACGACGCCTTTGCGGCCGCCCTGGACGATTACCGTCGCGCACTCGAGATGCACCCCGGTGCCGACCTTCACTACGTTCTCCTGGTCGATCGAGGCGGGATGCATCTCCAGGCCGGACGGCTCGACCAGGCTATTGCCGACGCGCTCGCTGCCGTCGCTCTCAACGAAAAGCTCTATCATGCCCACGCACTGCTCGCTCAGATTCTCGAGCGGCGAGGCCCGAGCGAAGCGGCTATTGAAGCCCTTGACCGCGCGATCGAGCGGCAGCCCGAGCGACCCGAGCTGTACCGCCACCGCGCCATTCTGCTCGTCGGGCAACACCAAAAAAAGGGGAGCAAAACCAGGGCGATCACTCCGGAGCAACGCGAGCAAGCAATTCGCGCACTGGAGCAATGCATCCGTCGGGAAGCCAGCGACAGCCCGCAGACGGCCGATGACCACGCCGAGCGCGGCCGGCTCTTGTTTGCGTCGGGACAAACTAGCGGTGCGCTGGCGGAATATGACGCAGCGCTACGGATTGTGCCGGGCAACGTCAAGGCCCTCCGCCTGCGGGCGCTGGCGACTACTGGACCAGAAGCCGCAACTGGAACAAAAGCGGTACGATGACTTGCTCGCGACGTGCACAAAGTATCTGAAACAAGGCGCGCCCTCGGTCGATCTCCTGGAGATTCGGGCCCGGCTGCGCTTCGATCGTAAGGATTTCGCCGGCGCGATCAGCGACTACGCAGTGGCCCTGTCGCTAGGCCCGGACTCGCCCGAGCTTCATAACCACCGCGGCTGGGCTTATCTATATGCGGATGCGTTCAAACTGGCACTGGACGACTTCGACGAAGCGCTTCGGCTCGATCCCGGCTTGGTCCAGGCTTATGGCGGGCGGGGTTTGGCGCGGGTCAGCCTGGGGCGATGGCGCGATGGCCTGGCCGACGCCGATACCGCCATTCGCCTGGCAACGGGGGCGCAGAAACAGCGGGCCCTTTTCGTCGCCGCGCGGGCAAACGCCTTGTCCTCGAAGTCTGTCGTGCGCGAAGCCGGCCTTCAGAGCGAGGCGCGCCTTGCCCTCCACCGCCGGCTTCACGACCGCGCCGCGGCGCTACTGCTGCAATCGGCCCAGCAACTCCCTCGGGAGCGGCAGGCCACTTTCTGGCGTGAGGAAGTCGCCTCCGACCCAAACTTGCGGGAGTTTCAGCCCAAACGCGGAGAGCTTGCTCAATATCAGGCGGCAGACGTCGGTCAGTGAGCGGAGAAGGCAGTATCAGATTCCAGGCGGAATCATCGCAAAGTCGGCGAAGGGAAATGCACCATGAAAACCGCCATGCCGAGGGCGATAACGTTTAGCCGGAGCCGCCAAAGCGGCCGTTCCTCACTCAGCGTGCTCCGCACACGGCACCGCAGTTTGCCGCACCTGGAATGGGTCGAGGAGCGGACGCTGTTGTCCACGTTCGTTGTGTCAAATACCGCCGACGCTGGACCCGGCTCGCTCCGGCAGGCGATTCTCGATTCCAACGCCGCGGCACAGAGTCCAAATCGGATCGAATTCGATATTCAAGACCAAGCTGCGGTGATCGCGCCGCTATCATCTCTGCCGGCGATCACACATAGCGTGCTCATCGACGGCGACGCGCAGCCGGGCTTCTCCGGAGCTCCTGTGGTCGAGCTCAGCGGCAGCCAAGCCGGGACTGCGGACGGCCTGACAATCACGGGCTCGAATGTCACGATTCGCGGCCTCGACATCGGCGGCTTTTCCTCGGGCGCCGCAATCCTCATTTCGGGAGCCGGCGCAACGGGCAACTGGATCTACGGCAATCTCATCGGAACCGACCCGACCGGGGAAGCCGCCGATCCGAACAGTAACGGCGTCAAAATCCTCGACGGCGTCTTGGCGACGTCGTGGGAGGCACGTTCCTGGGAACCGGTAACGTCATCTCGGCAAACATCTACAACGGCGTCGTGATCGGCGGCAGCGCCTTCAGGCCAATGTGGTGGTGGGAAACTACATCGGCGAGTGCCACGGAGATACAGAGTTCGATGCAAACGGACAGTCGCTCGGCAACGGTTACGACGGCATCTACCTGCGTGCGGGAACCAGCGACAACACGATCGGTGGAACGACGGCTGCCGCGCGCAACATCATCTCCGGCAACGGGGATCTGGGCATCGAGATCTACAAGGGGAGCGATCGGAATGTCGTCGAGGGAAACTACATTGGGGCACGGACCGAACCGGCAAGACGGCGTATGTCAATGGCGACCAATCGCTCGGCAATGCCTACGACGGCATTTACATCCATGGCAGGTCGAGCGCCAACACGATCGGCGGGACGACTTCTGGCGCGGCTAACGTCGTTTCCGGCGATCAGTCCAACCGCATCGGGATCACCGGCACCGGCACGGATGGCAACGTGGTCGAAGGAGACTATATCGGAACGAGTGTCACCGGTACACCGCGCACGAAGCCGACGGCAAGTCCTTGGGCAACAGCTTGAACGGCGTCTATATCGGTGCCGGGGCGAGCGAGAACACGATTGGTGGAACGGCGACTGCCGAGCGCAACGTCATCTCGGGCAACGGCAACGACGGCGTCCTGATCACCGGCGCCGGCACGACTCGTGATGTGGTCGAGGGGAACTACATCGGCACCGACAAGACCGGCACGACGGCATCGACAACGATTTCCATCCGCTTTCGCTTGGAAACGCCTACGATGGCGTGTACATAAACGATGGGGCGAGCGATAACACCGTCGGTGGCACGACGGCCGCCGCACACGTCCTCTCGGGCAACGGGACCAACGGCATCGAGATCACCGACGCCGCTTCCAGCAGAAACGTGGTCGAGGGAAACTACATCGGCACCGACAAGAGCGCAACGACCGCAGTGCAACAAAAACGGCCGTCCGCTGGGCAACAGCTACGAAGGTGTCTACATCGTTGCCGGGGCGAGCGAGAACACGGTTGGTGGCAGACTGTGCCGTGCGGCAACATCATCTCGGGCAACTAGGATGAAGGTATCGACATTGAAGGTATGGGCACGACCGGGAATGTGGTGGAGGGAAACTCATCGGCACCGACCTGACCGGCACCACGGCATTCGACAACGAATCACAACCGCTTTCGCTCGGGAACGCCTACAACGGCGTGTACATTAGCGCGGGGCGAGCGATAACACCATCGGTGGAGCGACGGCTGGGGCGGGCAACATCCTCTCGGGCAACGGGACCAACGGCATCGAAATCACTGACGGCGGTACGAGCGGCAACGTGGTCGAGGGAAACTACATCGGCACCGACAAGACTGGAATGACCGCGTTCGACAAGACGGTCGTCCTCTGGGCAACACGTACGAGGGCGTCTACGTCAGGGCCGGGGCGAGCGAGAACACGGTTGGCGGCACGATCGCTGGCGCGCGCAACATCATCTCGGGCAACCAGGACGAGGGTGTCGACATCGAAGGTCAGGGTACGACTGGGAATGTGGTGGAGGGAAACTTCCTGGGCACGGACGTAACCGGGACTGCCGCGTACGATCGAGCGGGCATCCGCTGGGCAACAGCTACGACGGCGTTTATATCGCGGAAGCGCAAGCGGCAACACCGTCGGCGGGCTGGTGGGCTGCTGCCCGCAACATTCTCTCTGGCAACGCGTCATACGGCGTGGCGATCGACGGCGTGGGCACCACCGGCAATCTCGTGGCAGGAAACTTCATCGGTACCGACAAGACCGGCACCACGGCGCTCGACAATGACGGTCAGCCGATGGGCAATGCGTACGACGGCATCTTGATCGACGGCAGCGCGACGAACACGATCGGCGGGACGGTGGCGACCGCGGCGCAACGTCATCTCGGGCGATGCGAACAATGGCGTCGAGATCAACGGCAGTGGCACGACCGGCAACCTGGTCCAGGGAAACTTCATCGGAACGAGTGTCAGCGGCGACATCGCTCTGCCCAACGGAACTTACAATGGACCGTATCGCATCGAGGACGACGGCGTGGCCATCGACTCCGGTGCCAGCAATAACACCGTTGGCGGGACATCTCGGTGCGCAACGTCATCTCCGGCAACCTCCACGACGGCGTCGAGATCCTGGGATAGCGGAACGACCGGCAACGTCGTCGTGGGAAACTTCATCGGCACGGCCGCGAGCGGAAGCCGGGCTCTGCCGAACGGGGGCTCGTCCAGCCGGACTAGCTATGACCAGGTGAGCGGCGATGTCGTGATCTCCGGCGGCGCCTCCGGCAATGGGACTGGCTGGGTCTGGGTGGGGACCGATGGCCAGGGCACTGCTGGCGGAGAGCCCGGCCTCCTTGCCGGCAACACGACCATCGGCATCCAGCTCTCCGAGGAGGGCACAAATGGCAACATCGTGCAGGGGAACTTGATTGGAGGGCTCGCCGGCGGCGAGTTGAATTTCTATTTCACGAGCGCGGAGAGCGAGGCGCAGGATGGCCTGGGCTTGGCGGCGCCGATCGGCGGGCTGGGGTCGGGATTCGCCGCCACAGCCCTCGCAGGTGCCGAGCGTGAATGTCCTCCAGATTGCTCGGCTCGCAGATCAGAGCGGCTCAGCGTCCCGACCTGGTCGCGACATTCGTGACCCTGACCGTCGTCCCCGGAAATCTCGAAAGCGAGCTCGAATCGGCCGACGACGGCCGTACTCCTGGCCTCGTTCGTGCCTGGCGGATCGACTGGACTGGGACAGGGCCTTGGCCTCAGCGATAACGACATCGGTGGCAGCGGCGCAGCCGAATCCCAGAGCGTGCAGAACCCGACTGATTCGACCGCCGGCCGCTCGAGCACGCCCCTCGTTCGCCTCGAACCCTGGGCTCGGTTCGCCGCCGGCCTTGACGACGACTGGCAGGAGCTTCGCACCCGGTTGCTGGACCCCGAGCGTGCCGGTCAGTCTCCGGCGCCGCTGTCGACGGCCCAGCTTCCCGGTGGCCAGACGGTCGGGGCAACGCTCCTTCCAACAGCGCTCCGCGAGATCAGACGCCGGCCGACACGAATTCGCGAGCTGGGTCGCGTGCAACCCACGACCCAATGGCCCCCCGTCCCGGTGAAGCTCCATCAAACACCAGCTCGAGCGGCGATCCGGCGACTCGAAGGGGTGGCAGACATGCTCGAATTGCCACGGGCGGGCTCCGCACCCGTTCTGGCGGCCGTCGATGCCGCGGTGGAAGAAATGGGCGAAGTCCTGCCGGGCTCGAGCCGGCGGCTGCGGATCATTTCGCCGTTATTCGATGAGCCGAGCGACTGCGCCGAAGACCGATTCTGCCGATCGTCGCCGCGTCGATGTCAATTTCCATGGTATGGGAGCGGGCGGCCGCAGCCGTTCGACCACGGCGCAGCGAGACCGGTTCGGCGGCACTTCCGGGCTCGCTCGGTGTGGTAAGTTGCGGCTTGTTGTGCTCGGCCGCAGATCGAGCACCATTTCCCGAAGCCGGCGATTCTGGTAAATTCGCGCTATCCCAAAGTGAAAAAAGGGAAAACGCACCGATGGCGCCCGACGGCGAAGCCGAAACCTCGATGACGCTCTCGGCCGGCTGCACGACAACCCCAGCGATCCCCACGCCTGGAGGCTGTTCGTCGAGCTGTATCGGCCCCGGATCCGCGGCGTGGTGCTTCACCTGGGGCTTGCAAGCCTCGGACGCCGAAGACGTCGTCCAGGACGTGCTCGTCAAGCTGTTCGCGGCCATGAGCAAATTCCAGTACGATCCCGCGCAGCTTTCGAGCATGGCTGAAGACGGTGACGAAACACGCCTGGTGCGATTTCCTCGCCGCCCGGCGGCAAGGACCCTGGCCGTGGAGCGAGCCCGATCGATTCGATCGCGGATTCAGCCGACGCTCAATCCGACCTGGAGCGCCATATCGAGGACGCGTCCGACTCCGAGCTGATTAACGTGGCGATGCGCCGCGTGCGGCAGCGCGTCAAGCCGGCGACCTGGCAGGCATTCCATCTCACGGCGGTCGAGGGGCTCTCAGGCGCAACCGCCGCCCAGAAGCTTCAGATGCCGGTCGCGCACGTTTTCGTGGCCAAGAATCGTGTGCAGAAGATGCTTCAGGAGGAAGTTCGAATTCTCAGGGACAGCGAATAATCGGAAATGAGTGGTGCCTCTCGCTCCGCGAAAGGATTTTCTTGCGGGGACCCACAGGCGACACTGTAAGGAACTGATTCTCGGCCAGCTCCAGAGATCATGTTTCCGCAATCGTCACCAGTTCTTCTGAGGCCGCCCATGCAACCTTCGACTCTCTCGCGCCATTTTCCGACTTTTGACCGCCTTCTGGTGGGCCTCGCGTCCGCGCTCGGCCGGTCGTTACTCTGGCTCCAGAGGAACTCGCGATTCATCGCTGCACTCGCAATCGCGATCCTGGTTCTGTTTGGCTGGCGCGAACTCGTCGTCTCTACGCAACGCGATGCGGTCGCCGCGATCGAGCGCACGGGGGGAAGCGTGTCGTACGAATGGGACCGGCGCAACGGCCGGCCGTCGCCTTCGAACTCGCTGAGTCCTTGGCGGCGATGGCTCATACGCGAGCTGGGCCCGGACTTGTTCGGGAATGTCGTCGCCGTGGACGTGCTGCGCGAACATGAGGGTAGCCGACAAATCTGTGCTCGAGCACGTCGGCGCCTAAGCCGGCTGGAGCACCTCTCGCTCTTAGGTGCGGCGGTGACCGACGAAGACCTGGCGAACCTGCGCCATCTGACGAGCCTCAAGACGCTCCGGCTTCAAGGCACGAAGATTCGAGGGCCTGGGCTGGCCCATCTGGCGCACTTAGTCGAGCTTGAGGAGCTGATGCTGCACAACGCATCACTTTCTGACGGCTACCTCGCCCACCTGAAGGGCCTCACGAACCTCAAACGACTCAGGTTCACGGCCAAGGACATGACGAACGCGGGCCTGGCCCATCTCGGAGCCATGCATAAGATGGAGTTCTTGAGCCTGCGCGGGACGCGGCGTCACATCGCTCGAACCGATTCGGGCGATGACCCAGTTGACCTTCCTCGAACTGGTCGGATCGCCGATCGACGATGCGGGTTTAAAAACCGTCGCTGGCTTTACGAACTTGAACCACCTCTGGCTTGGTAGCACCAAGGTCACTGACGCCGGCCTCGAGCACTTGGTCGGGTTGCCGAATTTGTATTTCCTCGACCTGGATCGGACGAATATCAGTGACGCCGGACTCGCGGTCTTGTGCAAACTCGAGCGGCTCAACTTCCTGAGCCTGTACGACACGAAAGTGACCGACGCAGGCTTGGCCAATCAGTTGGGCGCCCTCGCGGCCACGGACTTGGTGGTGTCAGGGCCGGGAGTCACTCCGGCGAAGCTCGACTTGCTGCGAATGAGTTTCCCGGGCATAAGAATCACGGGAGCCGATCTGAAGTCTCCGAAGGCTGCGACCGCTTTTACGAGGAGAATGCGATTGAAAGGCGCGAACGTTCAGTAGCTATCTGACCGCCAAGCTCTTCAAGATGTCGGACCGCGTTTGGAATCGGTCACAGTGGCTGCGGAACTGGTTGCGATCAAGGATTCGGTTGAACGTAGAGCTCGGCCGTGACCGGATAGGCGATGGAGAACCGTCTGCTTCCAAACTCCAAGACGAACTCGGCGGGCTTGGCTGCTACTCCGGCTTTTGTCACTTCGACTCTCGGCGGGGTTGCGAACCAAACGTTGACCGGCCGCTGCGACCAACCCAGAAAAACCCGAAACGCAGCGGACTCCCTGTGGTGCGGCGTTTCAGAAACCCTTGATGTCGATGGCGGGGTTGAGTCCCTTCAGGGTCAGCAGAAGGTTGACCAACTTCCGGAATCGGTTGGGCACGCGGACCTGTCCGCCGGCGTGATGCACTTGAAGGCTCCTGCGCCCGAAGCTCCGCTTGATCGAGCCGATGTCGGCGGCTTGAACGCGGGTCGTACCGTCGCCGGCTATGGAAATTCACCCAACCGTCGTCGCTGATCGAGACCTCGGTCGGCATCTTGGGAAGTCGTACGTAGAATAGCCAGCCGAAGAGAGCGATGCCAGCGAGAAGAATCAACCGAAGCGCAAGCGGGGTCGGGTTGGTCACGGCAATGACATAGAGCAACCCGGCGACAGCCGTCAGGATGACCTTGCCCGTGAACATCGACCAGCGATACAGGCGTGAAACGCGGTAGGTCTTCATGGGAATCACCCGTTCGTGGATCTAGTGTCGTTCGAGGCACCCAAGCTTAATTCGAGCTTCGGGCACGTTTATTACAGGCGGACCCGAAAAGTGGGCCGTTGCACAGTTGGTTGCACGATTCGGCAACTGCCAAAGTTCTTGCCTCAATCACCGGAGTTGGCTACAAATCCCAGTGCGGCGAAGCTCGACAGTGGAGCGGAGGTCGATCGAGCCATGTTCCTAGCGTCTCGAAGTATCCGTGCGACCATGCTCGCCGTCGCCGTCGCCGCGATCGCGATGAGCGCGTTGCGTGATTCCCCGTTTCTGTGGGAAGGCTACCATTTGTGGCGCGGCGTGCGCTCCGCCCGATACGATCTCGTGAGGGCGGGCGCACTACAAGGCGCGCAGGCGGCGGCTTGCGTGGAGCGCGCAGGGATAAACGTCCGCCAGTCCGAGATGCAGTTGGCGGACTTCTTGCGGAAACGTACGCCCGGCACAACTTTACTGTTGTGGTCGAGTGTCGCCGGTCTATCGCTTATCGGCTTCGCGATCACCAGGACGAAGGCGACGAAAGGCTATAGCGGCGAGCGAGCCGCAGCCAATCCAAACTGTTAGATCGGGAGGGAACGCCCGCGGTGGTCATTTGCTGCACCGCTCCCACTTTTCGTCGATCTTGATGTCCTGGTCATTGACCTTGATCGACCCGACGTGGAGCCACGTTTTCCCGTCCATTTTCCACGTAAAATCGAACGTCTTGCCGACCAGTGTGTCCTGACCCTCGCCCGCGACGTACTCGATCGTCTCGGAGTACTTGTCCTTTTCAACCTTGTACTTCCCGCCCGCCGCTGAGACGAGTTTGCCGCCCTGCGAAACGGTCCAGATGAACCGTCCGCCAGTGACGTACTTGATCATCTCCGTGCCCTCGGCGGGCTTGGTGTACTCCGTTGCGTCGCCGTTTTTCTGCACCACCAACTTCCACGCCCCATCGAGGGGGCAGGTATCAGCTTCCTGGCAGCGAATGTCGCCGGAGAGCAGAACGCTCAATGCCAACGCCGTCACGCACACCATGCTCAAGCGGGCCACGCGGATAACTGGGATCATGTGGGAGCTCCGGAAAAGCAGAGGGCGAATCACGAATGAAGACAGGCGTCAGGCTGGAAAGCCTGA
This sequence comes from uncultured Alphaproteobacteria bacterium, assembly GCA_963760435.1. GTDB lineage: Bacteria > Pseudomonadota > Alphaproteobacteria > Rhizobiales > Xanthobacteraceae > JAFAXD01. Next base: position 389,615 of record CAVXDE010000043.1, on the reverse strand, counting down.
CCTACGACGGAAACGTCAGGCTGGAAAGCCCAACCGACGCTGACTGTCGAAAGGCTCGGCGTGTCTGTGCGCCGGCTGGAGTGCGAACGTTGAAAGCTCAGACTTCCATCTCCATTGGCTGCTTGCGAGGGGCCCCGTTGCGGATCGGACGAGACTCGACGATCGGCTCCGGGTCCTTTGACCAGTTGCGAAACCGGATGTCGTCTTCTTCGACCCATGCGTTCTCATCCATATCGCATCCGATGTAATGAACATAGTATCGATCGTCGGACATCTGGAGCACCAGTGCAGTCTGCCATTCGCCGTCCCTGTTGACCACGGCTTCGCACGCGCACGGCAGGTTGACCGCACCCTCGGGAATCGCACGCGAATTCACGACTTGCGAGATCGCGTCGGCAGACATGCCGCGATCGATCATCGCACGTTTGAGGGAACTTTCGACCTTCAAGGCCGAGACCTTCTGTACAGCCGACGCGATGACCGTTGTCATCAGGAAGACCAGCAGGCTTATGGTCGTGATCGATACGATGACGATGGCCGTGACTTGTTGCGAGTTCAGACTTTCCGCTGGCAGCAGTTCAAGCATGATGCCTCTCCCAATCAATGAGCCATGCACTCGGGCAGCCAGAAGACGCACTGATATCCTTACTTCGTTGTTCTGAGAGGATTATTCTCATCAAGCCTTGCGCCCCATCAGCGCATTCAGGATCAGCATCTCGAGCTGCTCGTACTGGCGATGCTGGCCGGAATTCCTCGACCTTCTTGCGTCGTCGACGCCGCGGACGATGTCGAGCAGGCGCAGGAACATGGTCTTCGAGTGCGCGAGGTGGTACATCGACTCCTCGAACGTCGTGGTCCGCATCGCCTTGACGTCGAGGCCGACGCACTCGCCGTTCTGGCCGTAGCCGTTCTTCTCGAGGGCCCAGACCTGGTTGAACGCCCGGCGCAGGTCGACCGAGCCGAAGACCTTGTCCTGGTCGTACTTCAGGCCGTTCTGGTCGTTCAGGTGCACGCTCCAGAGCTTGTCGTGATAGAGGGCATAGGCCATGTCGTCGGCCGGGTCGAGGCCGGCCAGGATCGAGTGGGCGCTCTCGATCAGGACGCCCGAGCGGCTCGGGTCGATCGTCTTGTAGGCGACGCCGATCATGTGGCCGACGGTCGGCAGATAGGCCTGGTCCATCGGCTCGTTGGGCTTGGCCTCGCCGAGGACGCGGATCTCCTTGTCGTGCTCGAGGATCGCGTTCCAGGCGTCGACGATCCGGCGCGACGGCCGTCTTGGCGTCCTTGGCCTCGCGGATGTAGGTCCCCTCGCGGGCCAGCCAGAGCACGTAGTTCTTGCAGCCGACCTCGCGGGCGATGTCGACGCACCGCCTGGCGCGATCGAGGGCGTACTTGCGGTCGGCCGGGTTGTTCGAGGTGAAGGCCCCGTCGATCGTCCGCGGGTCTTCCCAGAGCCGGGGGGCGATGATCTCGACGAACAGCCCCTCGCCGTCGAGGATCTTCTTGACCTCGGCGACGCCCTTCTGCGTGCTCGGCCAGTCGAGGTCGGCCGGCACGATGTCGTCGTCGTGGAACTGGACGGCGTCGAAGCCGAGCTCCTTGTAAGCCTTGAGCTTGCGGGCGTACTCCATCTCCTTGCGGACCGGCGGGCCGAACGGGTCGGCGCCGGTGCTGATGTTCCAGGGGCCGAACGAGAAGCGGTACTGGGTGGGCGTCGTGGTGGAGCTCATGAGGCGTCGGTCTCCTCGATGCGTCGATGCTCCCGGGTGCGCCGAGCGGCGAAGCTCGCATCGAAGTGGGCACGGATCTCCCGTCAGAGATACCCGAAGCGGCCGGTCGGCTCAATCTCCAGTGCCGTCGGTTCGCGACGATCGCCGACGCCGTTGACAGAGCACGCGGAATCGCGTCATGATCCATGAGAATCGGTGCGATCGCGAGCCGGCGGGCGATCGGCGAGCACGCACGGTCAGTCGGGGAACCGGGTTCCGATGCGGCTCTGGCATCTCGTCGTCGTCATCCTGGGCCTGGGCTGGTCCTGGCGATCGTCCGCGACCCGGTCGGCCGGATCGCCCTGATCGTCTTCGTCGACGGCGCTGGGCGAGGTGGTCATCGGCACCACGGCGGTCCTGGCGCTGTTTCAGACGATCGGCGCGCTCGGCGAAGCCAAGGGGCTGTTCGCGCACGCCGAGGCCGTCGCGACGACCACCCTGGTCCTGATCATCGCCACGACGATCATGTCGTCGTGGCTCTTCGCCGGGGCCTGGCTGGTCCAGGCTGTCGCATACCGTGAACCGCCTGCACCGTGCAGATCTCGCTGAAACCTCGAGTCGAGGAGGACGACCTTGACGTCGCTACGTTCCCGAGACCTTTCCCCACCAGTGGCTGCCCGAGAAGCTCGAGCTCAAGACCTGGGAGCAGATCGAGCCCTGGTATCAGAAGCTGATGGATCGAGCCGATCGAGCTCGGCCGGCGACCTCGAGCGCTGGCTGATCGCGGCCGGCGAGCTGAATGCGGCGGTCGGCGAGGAGGGGGTCGAGCGCTACGTCGCGATGACCTGCCAGACCGACGACCCCGAGCGCGAGGCGGCCTACCTGGCGTTCGTCCGCGACATCGAGCCGAAGCTCAAGCCGATCCAGAACGAGATCCGCAACCGCTACCTCGACTCGCCGCTACCGCATCGGAGCTGCCGCGCGACCGCTACTTCGTCTTCGACCGGGCGCTGGAGAATCGCCGCAGCCTGTTCCGCGAGGCGAACATCCCCCGCGAGACGCAGCTGGCCGAGCTCGAGCAGCAGTACCAGAAGATCATCGGCGCGATGACCGTGACCTTTCGCGGCCAGGAGCGGACCCTGGCCCAGATGGCCCCGTTCCTCGAAGAGACCGACCGCGCCGTCCGCGCAGGAGGCCTGGGAGCTCTCCGCCGATCGCCGGCTCGCAGGACCGCGAGACGCTCGACGACCTGTTCGACCAGATGAAGCAGCTCCGGATCGAGATCGCGCACGAGGCGGGCTTCGCCAATTTCGTCGAGTATGCCTTCCGCAATCGCGAGCGGTTCGACTACGGCATCGCCGACTCGATCCGGTTCCACGAGGCCGTCGAGCAGGTCGTGGTCCCGCTTGATGCGGCAGATCCAGGAGAAGCACCGGCGCGCGCTGGGGGTCGAGACGCTCCGGCCGTGGGACCTGGCGGTCGATCCGCTGGGCCGGCCGCCGCTCCAGCCCGTTCGACGACGTCGAGCAGCTCGCCGCCGGGACCGAGACGATCTTCCGCGACGTCGAACCCGGAGCTCGGCGACCAGTTCGCCTTCCTGCGCGACGCAGCAGTCTGCTCGACCTGGCCAACCGCAAGGGCAAGGCCCCCGGCGGCTATCAGACGACGCTCGAGGACGAGCGGCTGCCGTTCATCTTCATGAACGCCGTCGGGCTCGACTCGCGACGTGCGGACCTTGCTCCACGAGGGGGGCCACGCCTTCCACACGCTGGCCTGCCGCGGCGAGCCGCTGGCGGCCTACCGCGAAAGCCCGCTCGAGTTCTGCGAGGTCGCCTCGATGACGCATGGAGCTCCTGGGCGCCCGCCGGCTCGACCCGTTCTACGACGCACGCCGACGCCGACCGGTCCAACCGCAAGCTGCTCGAGGGGATCGTGCTGATCCTGCCCTGGATCGCCACGGTCGACGCCTTCCAGCACTGGATCTACAGCCACCCCGACCACACCCGCGACGAGCGCAAGGCCGCCTGGCGAGGCGCTGCTCGACCGGTTCGGCGGCATCGTCGACTGGTCGGGCTACGAGGACGCCCGCGACCATTCCTGGCATCGTCAGCTCCACATCTTCTTGTATCCGTTCTATTACATCGAATACGGCATCGCCCAGCTCGGTGCCTTGCAGATCTGGCAGCGCTCGCTTGACCGACCGCGCCGGGGCCGTGGCCGACTACAAGAAGGCGCTGGCGCTGGGCGGCTCTCGGCCGCTGCCCGAGCTGTTCGCCGCCGCCGGCATCCGGTTCGACTTCGGCGCCGAGCTGATCGCCTCGCTCATGGAGACGATCCGCACGGAGCTCGAGAAGCTCGAGCCGTAAGTGGAATGGCGCAAGTTGAACGTGCCGTAGGTCAGGCTTTCGAGCCTGACGTCAGCCTGGAAAGGCTGACCTACAAGGCGCGGTGACTTGTGCTGGCGCACGCACAGCGGCAGGAACCCAACCTGGCGCCTTTTCGCGAGGCGAAGCTAGAAACAACATCGCGGCCCGCGTTGCATCTACCACCAGGGTTGTCGGATGCCTCTACCTCCGCAGTCTCCTGAACGCCTGCCCTGGGTGAACGGCCGCACGGATCTGCTACCTTTCTTCCGATGAGAACTTGCCGATGCGTTGTCCATTTGAGAACGATCTGTTTACGTTTATCTTTGGCCCGAAATGAACTGAGCACCCTTCGCGACATTATTCAGCGTTCCCAGATTCGGGCCGTGCCACAACTCGTGCATTAGGACTGACAGGACCGCCAAATCTTTTGGAACCAGTGGCACACCGTGTTCCAGCAATGTCTTGAGCCGCGCTCCTGGTTCCATTTCAACAACCTCCGATGCGATCGAGAGATTCGGCCGACCAATATAAGAAGCGCGGCCAGGTGTACTCCTTTCTCCATTCCTCGATTTTGGGTTGAGGCGTCTTTCCGGCATGCTCGTCGCAATACCACCGGTGGAAGATGTATCCAGTGAAATCAGGCAAGGCCAACATCAGATTCTGGCTCTTCGTCCGGAAGATCGGATAATCAACGATTCGGCTGATTAGGCCCGTACTCCTCAAATATCGGTAAGCCTTGAGATTCTCTACGATCTTCTCCTGCTTAGCCTGCTCGTCCAGGATTATTAAGCCATAAGCATCTAAGTCTTGCGCGAGAATCTTGTCAAGCGACACGAGAAGCTGCCAGAAGCAGTACAAGTAAGGCGACATCGTAAGAAATCCGCCCGGCATTGCGTTTCCTAATCCGTCGGGGCGCACTTTATCCTAATTGTTGGCATCGCCGTCTTGATCGGAAGCGAGCCCTGCTTTCCTATTGCTTCGAGCACCGGCTTCAGATGATCGTCCGGGATGATCTCGAAAAGGTGTCTCGGAAGCGCCGTCGTCACATAAACAACGCTGTTCTCTTTCGCGCATTTCAAGATTTGCTCAATCCACTGAAATATAGAAGCATATTCAATTTGCTTAAATGGTCCTTTTCTCTGACACATGTCCCACATGTGCAAGCGGTCTAGCGACCTCAGTCCATCGGCCTTTCTGATCTCCTCCAGAGTCGCGACGCAACAACTTTCTACATTTCTCCAAGCATCCGAATCCGCCCTTACGAGAGCTGCTTGCAAGAGGAACAAAGGGTCACTAAGATCGGCTGGCGACCCGCTCTCGTCTATATATATTATGTAGAATGACATAAGCGTGTATCCATTTACCTATCGCGGTTGCAGTGATGTGACGCGCACTCGGGTCACACGGGAATGGGAAGCAACGAAAACAAAACGCCAGACCCAAAACCGCTACGCTCCGCGTGTCTGGGTCGGGGAATCGTCGAAGGCCAGTCCTCGACAGAAAGTCACGGGACACGACAAAAATCGCGGAAGCGTCATCACCGGTCCGGGTCGTCATCAACCTGGCGCCTCTAAGCTTCAATGGCCTCTTGCCACTCGTCGAGGAGGGGGTCGTCCTCGGACCATCCCGGCACCGGACCAAGTGGATGTTCCGGGGTTTCCACCTCCAGGCTGACCAATTCGGCACCGCTCGAGAGGCGTTCAGCAATCAGGCTCTTCAAGCGCACGATGGCCTCGGCGCGCGTTGTCCCCTCCGCGGTCATGGTTAGTGGTTCCCCGCCGCTTGCCCGGAATCCGTTCCCGGCCACTCTCTCGATCAATATGGGAATCCGCACCGTCCGTCCCCCAGTCGCAGGCAATCGATCCTAATTCTAGGATGCTACTTCCACCGATCCAGATAGGCAAGGCGAACGCGCCGACGTTCCGCTCAACGACTCCCAGCGGCGCGGCGAGATGATTGTGGTCTCGGTCCGGGAAAACCCCGTTGCAGCCGTATCGACCCGTCCAAGAAAACTCGGCGATTCGGTCCAGGCTGAACGGCTTTGACGAAACGATTTTTTTCGCCGGCACCGGTCTTGTTCGCCGGCCCAGGCAGCGCGTCATGCGGGGTACGGCCATCGAGAAGGGGCGCTCAGCTCGCACGTTTGGGGCGGCTACTCGCGCGATAAAGAGGAAAGCGACGCAATAACAACCAGTGTCGCGGCCGAAACCAGCGAGATCGTCACCCAGAGAGCCAGGTGTGGCGGACGGTACCCTAGCGTGACGCGCGCGATCCCACTCCCTTCAAGGCGCACAGCCTGAAGACCGCCGTTGACGCGCATGACCGGTTGCTCTGGCCCGCCGTCGATCCTGGCCTGCAAGCCGGGATCAAAGGTCCGCGAGACGATCAAGTCGCACGGGCCGTCATGCTCGACCGTCGCCGCCGCGCCGTCCCATGAGACCAGCCTCGCGAGTCGCGCCGCAGCCGTCGCAGACTACAAGAGCGCTCGCCCTTGGCGGCTCGCGGCCGCTCCCCGAGCTATTCGACGCTGCCGGGATCCGGTTTGACTTCGGCACCGAGCTGATCGCGTCGCTCATGAGCACGATCCGCACCGAGCTTGATAAGCTCGATGCGTAGATTGGACTGTTCTGCTTTTTCGGTTTTCGCTCGCAGCGCTGGGTTTTCACTGTAAAAAAATAAGAATTTTTGAACCTATTGATTTTTCACGGCTCCTGGCAGATAATCGGTATAAGGAGCTGACACATGCCATTCAACGATTCCTCTGCCGAGCGCCGTACCGCGCATCGGCGACATTGTATTGTACCATCGTCTCGACGGCGGCCGATTGCAAGCGCTCGCGGCGGTAGTTGCCTACGTCGAGCGGCAGAATGAGCCGAAGTCGGAGGTGTTTCTCACCGTGTTCCGCCCGGGTCGGCGCCCCGGAGCCGCACAACTCCGCGATTCCGTTCGCGGAGCAGCCGACCAGCGGCTACTGGAGCTGGCGAAACGGCAAATAGTTCCGTTCAACCGGACCGCATGCAGCGGACCAGAGAAACCCCGGCCAGGACAACCAAAGCCGAGGCCGACACGAGCGAGATCGTCGCCCACAACACCAGGCGCGGGGCTCGGTATCGCAGCGTCACGTGCTTGGTACCGGTTCCCTCCAGACGCACCGCCTGGAGACCGCTGTTGACACGCATCACCGGCCGTGTTTGCCCGTCGTCGATGCGGGCCTCCCAGCCTGGGTCATAGGTTCGCGACATGATCAAGTCGCACGGGCCATCGTGCTCGACGGCAGCCGCCGTCCCATCCCACGACAGCAGCCGTGCGAGTCGCGCCGGCGGACGCGCAGGGACACGATCCTCGGCCAGAAACCACGCTTGATCGAGATCGTCGAAAAACGATAGGCGATCCAAAAGCCGGGCGGCGGTCGGGGCTGGTGCTGGCTCGCACCGCGACGTAGGCCTCCGGAAATGGCTCATCCAAGCGGACGATCGACCAGGCGCGAATCGGTGGCTCGTCAGGACGGCGGTACACGATTCGGTCAAGCGCGGCGTCGCGCCAGCGCCCCAATTCCTTTCCCATTAAGTGAAGTGCTTGTGAAGAGCCCGCCAGATGCGTCACCTGGCAGCGCCTGAGCCACGGCGAAGGACACTTAGCTCGGCCTGATTCGGGCACGGCGCCGGATTGCGATTGCAACAATCGCTTCTGCAATGTAACCAATACCCGGTTGATGTCGGGGTGGGCGAAGCCCAGATATGGGTCGGCTGTGCCGGCGTTGATCCAGAGCGGCAGGTTCTCCAACTCGCCGCCAACGCGCCCTAGCCTGCGCTCGCGCCCGAGCTCGTTCAACACCGGGCTATCACCGGGAAGAGGGATTGCCCAGCCCCACTGGGTCGTGCCGAGATGGAAAAGGATCCCGAGCTCGATCGCCGCGACGGTCAAAGGTACCCAGGCGTCGAGACGCCCCGCGCGCCGCACGCGATAACGACGACCAGCCGCCGCCATCCAGGTGAGCGCAGCCCAGCCGATGCCGGCGGCGACGCCAAAGAGCGTCGATGCGAAGGTGCACGTCGGCCCGCAGCGACCACCGCCATGCGGCGAACGTCGCGCAGCCCGCGAAGGCCAGCGATGTGAATAGACCCAGGCGGAACCTCGCGGCCGAAATCGCGCGGTCGAGGCCTTCGCCCGCGATCAGGGCCAATCCGAGGCTCGTCAGCAGCGTGTATCGCGCCGGCACGCGAAAGTAGCCGACCCCAGGCAAATCGAGAATGCGCGCGTAACCCTCCGGCCACCACCGCGGCATCGTTGCCAGTGCAAAGCAAAGCGGTGCGATCAGCCGCCAGAGCAAAGCGCTGGCCGCGGGCCGGCGGAAGTAGCCGGCAATCGCGAAAATGAGCGGGATCGTCCCGATATAGCAGGCCGCTTCGAAGCCGGTGGTGCGCTCGACGAACCAGTACGGGTCCTCGGCGCCCTGCCGCAGCTCGCGGACTGGCCGCGGCAACGCGAGCTCGAACCAGTGCGCCGGGGAAACGAGTAGAAGCTCAGCTCGTCAACCGAGCGCATCGGTTTGATTGACGAGCGTGGCAAACTGCCAGCTCAAGCCGAGCTGAACGGCTGCTAGGGCCAATCCCAGAGCGGCCGCGACGACCGTTCCGATGGCTCGCGCCCACTTACGACGGTCAGACGCAACATGCCAGACGCTGAAGAGCACCACCAAGGCCGAGGTCCACATCTGGATCTGGAAATGACCCAACGACCACTGGAGCCCAAGCGCAAGAGCAAGGAGGGCGAGCCAGTAGAGACGTCCGGTCGCGAGCAAGCGTTCGGTGAGCGCGAGTGCGAGCGGCAAGTACGGCATGAGAGAATAAAACGGCTCATGACTGGAATGGATCGTCTGGAAGCCACAAAGGGCAAATGCAATCACACCCAGCGCCTACCCCAGGAAGTGATGCCAAGACAGCGACCGAGGAAATAGGTTGTCGCGACGAGAGCCAGGTAATGAAGCCACATCGAGAGCCGGTAGGCAGTCGATACATCTAGCAATCGGTATAAGAGCACGTTTGGCGGATAGAATGCGGCGACATGGCTTTCGGCCACAAGCGGTACCCCCAGCCCGAACCGCTCGCTCCAGAGGGAAGCCTGCCCTTCCGGAGCCGCAGGCTCAGTTCGGTCTTGAGCGGGCGATACATGCGGTCAGGGGCGCCGCCCGTCGGCTCATAGCCGACCAGGAGTCCGCCCAGAACGATTCCGACCAGAACAAGAGCGAGAAACAGTGGATAATCGCGCACCGAACAAACCGCATGATCTTTCCGGTGGTTTGCTGCGGCCTAACGGCGACTTCGGCCTGTACGTTACTACACCGAATCCGCCAGGAGTGCACGCAGGCGTTGGACCAGCCGCGCCCGAGTTCACTCTCACCCAAGATCGCCGATGGTGGTGTTCCCAAGCGTCACGGCGTAGCCCATTGCATCCCCATCGGAACACCGCACACGGTTGAATACCAGTGCTTCCTTCCATCCGGCCCGACGACCGGGAAATGGCGCGGTTGGTTTAACCAGGGTGTGTAGTAGTAAGAATACGTTCGGGGAATGCCGTCATCAGGCAGAAAACAGTCCCAGAGGTGAAAAGGCCGTTGTGTCGGCCGGCACGGAATCGGGTACGCGAGGGGAGCGACACGTGAAACAACTGCCTCCTGCACCGAGCGACGCCTTGTGCCGCCAGGATCGCAGGCAAAGCAAGACCACAAGCGGCTACGAGACTGCATGCCCTGTTAATCGAGAGCAAGCGTCAACCTCGGGAACGGCGGCAGCGACCGACCAGGTGGAGCACTGACCGGCCGAGCCCGAAGGAAATCTCGCTGGATTCGTTTTTCATGGGAGTCCCTCCCAGCTCACTCTGGGTTACCTGTGAAAAGCGCGATTCAATCGCCTCAAGAATCTTCGGTCCTGCGCTCGACGTAGCTCACCGGAAGTTCCCTAATTCAAAGACCGGCCGGTCCGAGATCGGAGTGACGAGCGAGGGGCCGATTTTGACACGTACGAGCCATCTCTTTCAGAATAATCTGCTAGTTCCACTCAAGTGCCGATTGCGATCCTCACGTTGGGCACATTACGGTTGCGCCAGCATCTTGGTCATTGTGTCGATCTCGTCCCACTGTTTACGCAGATTTTGGAATCGACTGGTGAATTGCGCGAGCGACGATTCGGTGACCACCAGGCCAGGAGGACCAAACTTGCGGACGTACGCTACCAAGTCGGAAGCGAGCTCCGCGCTCGCTTTGCCGCGCAGTGGGGGCATCAGCGTCCCTCTGCCTTCGAGGATGCTGACCGAAAGTTGGGAGTTTCCGTGAGTGGTTTGCCACGCTGGACTCGTAAAGTCGGGGATCGCCGCCATCGCGCTCCTAACGGCACTTCCCTTTCCGTCGGCTCCATGACAAGCCAGGCAATTGCCGGTGAAGAACTGGGCCGCGACGCGTAGCTTCGCCGCCTTCTCAGGCGACTCGCTGGTCGAAGGAGCCGGTGCAGTCGAGCCGCTGGGTCCGCCGCCAGCCGTCGCTAAGGTCGTCGGCAACGCCGCGGGAAGCGGCGACACGGTCGTCGCCAGCGCCGCCGGTGCGGCGAGAGGGTTCGAAGGAGCGGGTGCGCTCGCAGGCGCAGGGCGATACCGCCCGCGGCGGCGAAGTCGCAGCGGTCAACGGAGCCTCTGGCCGCGAGGGAGCAGGGAGCGTGGACGACGGCGGCACGGCAGCGGGTGGCGGCGCAGCGCGACCGTGGTTGGCGCGGTGGGCGGAGCCGACGCTGGGCCGGGGGAAGTCGTTGATTGGGCAGGATTAAAGGATCGCACGAATGCAAGCATCTCCGCGACCATTTGTGCGAGCCAAAGCAAATTTGTCCTTCATGGGCAGCATGAACTGCCCTTTGCCCTCTTGCATCGAATGCTGCAAGTCGGCGTCGGTCCGGCTCGCGTGCCACTTGGCGTCGGTGAAATCCGGAATCGTCGGCATTGCCTTGCGCCCGACCCCGCCTTTTCCGTGAACGTCGTGGCAGGTCTGGCAGACCGCTCGATACAACAGGCTGGGGCCGAGGGCGGCGCGGGCCGCAGCTGCGGTCGGGATCGCGGCCCTTACCGGCACTGGAGCGGACACCGGTGCCGGCGCCGGCGTAGAAGCTGGTGGCGCAGCCGTGGCGACCGATGGTGGCGCAGCCGTGGCGACCGATGGTGGCGAGCCGTGGCGACCGATGGTGGCGCAGCCGTGGCGACCGATGGTTGCTGGCTCGCCTTGGCGGCAACGGGCGCTGACTGGACTTTCGAGACCGGGGGCACACGCGCCAGCCGGCTGGGCTGGCGGTGCGAGCTCCAACTTCGCAGAAGCCGGCTGAGCTGGAGGGGGCTGGTTACTCTCGGCGGCAACCAGGTTCATCGCACGATCGATGGGAACACGCACCGCAGGGGTCCCTGCACTGCCCGGTCCATAGGTCGTGAGCAGCTTTCGTTCCTCGGCTCTGATCTCCTCGAGGACTTTGACGGCCGCCTTGGCGACTTTCAGGTTGAGATATCTGCGCGGGACGCGGCTTCGAGAAGAAATTCGTGAAATAGTAGGTCAAGTAGATGATCAAGCCGGTCAACACGAGGTTGCCGATGGCTCGGAAGAAACCAGCCCATCGCGATTTCGCCTGGCGGGAACGCGTGGCCAGGCCATGGGCCGGCGCTTCGGCATATCGACGCGAAACCATCGCTTTCTTCTCGTCCGGCGTCTTCGCTGAAGGATCGCGACTTTCCGACGGTCGATCACTCATGCGAGTCTCTCCTCAAGAATTGCGGAACGCAATCGATTCGGCGAGGCGCGGGTCTCCGATCGGAACGAGCGGCCGCTTCTGGCAAGCGAACGCGAAGACCGCACAGCAGCCAAACGCCAGCGTCAAGAGCAGCGCCGCGTCAAGCCAGTGGGGCTCGGTCTCCTCCGGTCGCAACGCTGGCATGATGAGCCAAAACAGATCGAGATAGTGAAAAACCAAAATCCAGACTGCGATGAACCCAAGCCAGTACGGGCTTCTCTTGGTTGTCCGGAAGAGCAAAACCACAAGGCTTCCACGGTGGCGGCCGGTGGCCGGCGGGTCACATGATCCGCCAGGAACTCCATGATCGCCGCCGTCATGTGGGCAAACCCGGCGGGGATTGGAACGTAAATCGCCTTGCGCCCGCGCACCGTTCTCACCAACTCAAGTAGCCGCTGCAGCGAGATCGGCTCGCCGCCAAGGATATAGCGCTCGCCCACCTGACCCCGCTCCATGACGAGGCGCAAGCCCGCCGCGACGTCGCGTACGTCCACCAGGTTCAACACGAAATCAAGATAGATCTGCATCCGCCGGCGGGCGAAATGCTGCAACATGACGGCGGGCGGCGTGAGATTTCCGTGATGTGGCCCGATCGGCATCGTCGGATTGGCGATGACGACGGGAAATCCGCTGCGGGCGGCGGCCAGCGCCGCCTGCTCGGCGCCCAGTTTCGAGCGCGTGTAAGTGCCGGCCATGTCGTGCTGCCCGACATTGGCCTGTTCGGTGAGGACTTCGTCCGAGCTTGCCGGACCAAACAGGATCAACTCGGTCGAGCAGTGCAGGAATCGGCCAACGCCGCGGGCGCGCGCGGCGTCGATCACGATCTCGGTGCCGCGGCAATTGACGGCATGGAAGTCGTCCTTGCACGGCATCCACATGCCCGGCAGGCCGGCGAGGTGATAGACCTCGTCCACGTCATCGAGCGCATCACGAACGACCGCCGGATCGAGCACCGAACCCTTGACGTATTGCGTCCCCGCCGGAGTCCACGCCGGCGGCCGAAGGTCGAGAATGCGAACGCGGCGATCTCGTACAAGAAGTGCGACGAGATGTTGTCCGATGAAGCCGCTGCCGCCCGTGACGAGCGCCTGCCTCACGGATGTCGGCCCTGCAGCGCCGCCGGCCGGACGATCGGCACGAGATCCGGGCGCAGCCCAAGCGCGACGTACATCTTGGCAAAGACGAACATCGGGCTCATGAGCATGTGCATCGGGTTATCGAGCAGCGCCGGCCAGCCACCTTCGAAGTATTTGTGGCCGAACACCTGCAGCGCCCAGCCAAAGACGAAGAGGCCGATGGCGATGCTCCAGACCCAGGCCACGCTCACGTGCCCCGCGATCAGGGCGGCCACCAGGAGCAGTGGAACCGCGGTGGCGGCGATCGCCAGCCCGATGGTCAGATCGAGCGCCATCCAAAACAGAAGCGCCGGTATGACCAGCACCGCGGCCGCATTGGTGTGAAAGCCGAACACCGTGACCGGCAGCAGGCTGAAGGGAAGAAACGCCGCGACGGCCAGGATCGGATTGCCGATGAGATGCATCAGGCAATTGCGCTCGTCGCGGTGATACTCCGCGTATTCCAGAAGAAAGCGGCGGAAAATGTCGCCCATGTCGTGTCCCCCACCCCGATGTGAATCGGCATGACCCCAAACAACCACAACCATCGAGTTACGGCGCGCTGATGGCAGCGGCCGTCAGGATGGCTCTACCAGCGCTGAGGAGAAACCGGCGGCGACCCAGACGCGTGCACGCAACCGAGGCGTCACGGACCTCCCAGATGGGAACCCCGCAACGCAGACCGCCATAGAAACGAGAAGCCCCCGCTCCAAGTCCCCACCCCCCAGCGGATACAGCGCCACTTTGGCGTGGGCGTGCGCTTGAGTCAAACCTGACTGCATCCATGCCCCATGCGCAATCCAGCGTCCATGCTCGGAAAACGTGTGAATCTCGCGACATGGAAGCTTCACATTCCGCATAAATTTCTTATAAGTTTCCCGTCGAGCCCCGCCTTAATCTCCGCTAACGAGAAATTTCCGAATTGGATCTGAGTGATAGCCGCACTTCCCTGAACACCGGTTCGGGCCCCGAGGTTTGATTTCCATGCCCAATCAATTTGTGAATCCGGCCTTGCGGCCGTCCGTGTATTTTTACCACATCCCGAAAACCGGCGGGATGAGCCTGCGGAGCTTTCTGGCTGACCAATATCCTGACGCAGATCGCTGCCCCGCCGAGGACTGGCGGGCGTTGGCCGCATACGACCAGCCAGCCCTTGCCGGCTTTCGATTGTTCTACGGGCATCTCTCGGCCAACCTGAAGGATTATCTTCCCGCAGGCGTCCGCACCGCCACGTTCCTGCGCAGTCCGGTCGGCCGGACCATATCGACGATCCGGCACCTGATGCGCGACCCGTCATTCCATCCCATGCATGAGCGGTTCAAAGGCCGCACGCTGCGGGAAGCGATCTACGACGATGAGCTGATGCTGGGGCTGCAGAACGCGCAGACCACGCTGCTCTCCTGCGACGTGCCGATCGAAGAGATGCTGGCGCAGGCGCGCCGGCAAATCGCCGAGAACCGGTTTGTCGAAATGGGCTCGCTGCGATGGCCCTCGAGTTCTGCAGAAAGCCCTGCAGACCCTGGAGGGGTACGACTTCGTCGGTCTGATGGACCACTTCAAGGACTCGCTGTGGGCGATGTGCGCGCAGTTCGGCTTTGCGCCGCCCGAAGTCATGCCGGAGCTCAACCGCGCAACCGACGAGCACCTGCCGCGCGATCTTGATGAGAAGGATATTGCGCATGTCCGCAGTTTCCTGGCGGATGATATCAAGCTCTATGACACCATGCGGCGCAGAGCCTTCGCGCAAGCGGATCGCGCGAAGATCTTTTCCGAGATGTTCGAGAAGGGCATCCTGACCCAATCATCCGGGCCGCTGGACCTCGACCTCGGGCGTCCGTTCCTCGGCTCAGGCTGGTATCCGCCCGAACTGCACGGCGATCGCTGGGTGCGGTGGAGCGGGCCGCACAGCAAAGCGATGATCTACCTGCCGATCCGGCGCGACGTACGGCGCGCCGTGCGGGTCGAGTTTCTGAAGTCCAAGAAGGTCGAACAGGTCGACGTACTGGTTGAGGAGCAAAAAGTCCCCGCGCGCGTACAGGAGAATGGCAGCATCTGCACCGTGGAGCTGGATCTGCCATCCGTGAATTCCGACTGCGCACCGCTGGTCAGCGCCGTGACGTTGGATTCCCGCCGCGTCACAAAGCAGGCTGACCGCAACGACAGCGACCTGCGAGCGCTCGGGCTGCTGCTCCTGAGCGTCAAGGTCGCGTAGTTCCGCCGTTACTGCCCGTCGCGGGCGCGTGCCAACACGTCACGGACGAAGTCATTCTTGCCATCCCGATAAGCCCCAATGTCTTCTCCGAACTGTCGCGCCAGCGTTTTCTTGAGATCCGCGTAGGCTGCGGCCGTGGCTGGGTGGCCGCGGAGGTGGTCGCGGAATCGCAAGTGATCGTCCCAGCGCGGATTGCCCGGCTCCATGACATGCACGTGATGCGTCCACGGACCGGGGACGCCTTTGCGAAAAAACAGTTCGTCGGGCAACCACGGCTCATATTCCGGGATGTATACATAGCCGCGTTGAACAAGCGGCTCGACTGCGCGTGACCGCGCTTCCGCCAAGCTGCGAATGCCAACGAGCAGATCGATGATGGGCTTTGCCGGCAACCCTGGGATAGCGGTGCTGCCGATATGCTCGATCTCAAGCACGAGCTTTCCGAGCGCCTGCCGTACCACTTCCCCTTCCCGTTCGAACATCATCGGCCATGCCGAATTGTACTCTGCGATGACGATCGGGCCTCCGCCGAATTTCTCCGCCGGCGTTTTCATCAGCTCTCCAGAACGGATATCAGTACCCCAGGGGGAGTGAGCCTATCCGGCTGCACTGATTTTCATATGTGATGTTGGTCACATCGCAGTGCAGCGTTTCGCTTCTCGCGCCTCATCTTGCCTGGCGGCTTGGTTGCTGCGCAGTTGCTCAGCGCTTCTACTACTGACGTGTTTGTCCGCAGATCCCGTTGCGGCGACCGTCTCCAGCGTCAAACAAAAAAAGCGAAGGCTGTGCAAACCATCGGTGTGCCGCGAGTGACGCGCGCGCAAAGGGTCAAGCGCTTTGCTCTCTGCGCTGCCAGGACTTGCTGATTGAACCTGCGTGGCTGTTGCGAATAAGATCACTGGCCTTCTCAGCGATCATGATGACCGGTGCGTTGATGTTGCCCCCGACCAGATCGGGGAAGACCGACGCATCGACCACGCGCAACGCTTCAACTCCCCGCACCCGCAGTTCCGAGTCGACGACCGCCCCCTCATCGTCCGGACCGCCCATGCGGCAGGTCCCGCACGGGTGATGCGCCGTAACCGCCGTCTGGCGTACATAGCGCTCGAGCTCATTCTCTGTCGTGATGGCCGCACCAGGCCCGATTTCGCGCGCGATGTGCGGCGAAAGATTTGGCATCTGCGCCAACTCACGAAAGATACGTATGCCGGCGCTTAGCCTGCTCCAGTCGTCCTCGTTCGAGAGCAGGTTCTGGCGGATTTTCGGATGCGCCGTCGGATCGGCGGATGCGAGCGTCACCGCGCCACGGCTCGTCGGCCGCAGCAGCACGATCCGGCAGGCAAAACTGTCGACAAAAGGCTTGCTGAACGGCGGCATATAAGGCTTGGCTGCCAGAGACCCGGCAATGAACAGAAGCTGGATATCCGGAATAGGTTGCTCCGGACCGCTCTTGACGAAGCCGGTTATACCGCCCGGCAATTCGGTCGCGAAGCCGGTGCCGCGAACAAGCCCCTGCGCCAACATGACAACAAGCCGGTCAGCACGCATCGCTTGCAGCAACGGGCTTGCGTCGCGCCGGCCGTACATGAGGAGCGCCGCGACGTGGTCCTGCAGGTTCTTGCCGACGCCCGGCAAGGCCGCTTTCAGCGCGATGGCATGCGGCGACAGCTCGGCGGGATCACCGATGCCCGACAGCATGAGCAGCTGCGGCGAGTTGATGGCGCCGCCGCAAAGAATCACCTCGCGTTCCGCCGCCGCGCGGCACCGGGTTGCCTTGTGATCGTATTCGACGCCGACGGCACGCCCGCCTTCGATCACGATGCGGGTCGCGAGGCTGTTCACCTGCACGGTCAGATTCGCGCGCGCCAGCGCCGGACGCAAATAAGCCGTGGCCGCACTGTCGCGATGACCGTTGCGGATGGTCATCTGCATCCGCGCGAACCCGTCCTGGCGCGCGCCGTTGTAATCATCATTGAGGGCGTAGCCCTGCTCCTGCGCGGCAAGCAGATAAGCGTCAACCAACGGATCCTGGTAGCGCGCCCTGCGCGTCGCCAGGGGTCCACTGCCGCCGCGGTATTCGCCGGCACCATCCTCCCAGCTCTCCTGCTTGCGGAAATAGGGCAGCACCTTGTCGTAGGACCAATCCGGCAACCCATGCGCAGCCCAGCGCTCATAATCGGCGCGGTTGCCGCGCACGTAGGCCATGGCATTG
Source organism: uncultured Alphaproteobacteria bacterium (assembly GCA_963760435.1). Classification (GTDB taxonomy): domain Bacteria; phylum Pseudomonadota; class Alphaproteobacteria; order Rhizobiales; family Xanthobacteraceae; genus JAFAXD01. Next base: position 372,184 of record CAVXDE010000043.1, on the reverse strand, counting down.
ATCGACGACGAACCGCCAATGACCTTGCCGCGCGCGACCTCGATACGGCGCCCGGACATTGTTGGCTCGGGTTCGGTGTCGTAGCCCCAGTCATACATGCGATCGAGCAGAACCTTGCCCCAGCCGAGCGGCAGCTTGAGCAAGGGGTGACGATCCCAGCCGCCTGCCTCCAGCAGCAATACGCGGGTGCGACCGTCCTCGGTCAGACGATTCGCGAGCGTACAGCCGGCCGAGCCGGCGCCGATGATGATGTAGTCGAAGGAGGCTTGCATCGCGCCCGCCCGGCTCCGCCGATCAACAACTGGAAGCTGCGCCGGCGGCCCGTCAGGCCGCGGATGCCAGCGTGCTCGGCTTGGCGCCGGTCGCCACCGCGAACGCGGGCCGCGCCTCGATCGCCCTCATCCACCGCATGAGCTCTGGGAAATCTGGACGCTCGATCGGAAACTCCAGGCAGCGCTTGACCACGGGCGCCAATGCGATGTCAGCGAGGGTCAGGCGGTCGAGCGCGAACCAGGCCTTGCCCGTAATGTGGGTGTCCAGGATCTTGAGCTGAGCAACCAAGTCTGCACTCTGAGCCGGAAAATCGGCGGCGCGCTCCGCAGCCGGCTTCTTGGCGTCCTTGAATACGGCGAGATAGGGCGCATTGAGCGCCGCCAGCATCCAATCCATCCAGCGTTCCACATAGGTCTTCTCGGCGGGCGTGGCGCCGGCGAAATGCGGACCATGGAGCGCAGCCACATAGCGCAGGATCGTATTTGACTCCCAGGCGACCGTTTCGCCATCAACCAGTGTCGGCACTTTCATGGTCGGATTCATGGCGCGATAGGCATCGGTATTCGTGTTGTTGAACTGCCGGCCATAATCCTCGCGCGTGTATGTCATTCCCAGCTCTTCGAGCAGGAAGATGACTTTCTGCACGTTGCCCGAGGTGGCGCGACCAAGAAGTCGGATCATGTAGCATTCTCCCGGTATGAGTAGTCGTCATGATGGCGTGGCTGCGCAAACGAGATAGCGACGTTGCGAGAGGACACGCTCGATATGGTTTCAGGGCCGCTTCGGGATTACACGAACTCCCAAATCGGCGACCAGGTTAGCGTTTGACCGCGTTGGCGCGGCCGAGAAATTTCACATCGAACGCCGACTTCGACCTTGATCGGGTCCTTCATGGCGCCCTGCTCGAGCAGGATCTTGGTGGTGTCCGACCAGCCATCGCTGGTCATCCAGCCAAGTCCATGCGCCTTGGTTTCGGGGCTGAAGAAGGTACCCTTGATGTCGGCCTCGATCTGCTGCACCAGAACGTCCTTCTTTGAAGCATACTCGGGGTTCGCCTCGACGATGATATCGGCCGCCTCCTCAGGGTTCTGGATGACGTCCGCGAACGCCTGCATGTAGGCATTGACGAAGCGCTGGACGACATCCTCCTTCTCGGCGATCACTTTCTCGGACGCGAACAATCCCGATCCATACACTTTGTAGCCGAAGTCCGAGCCTTGCAGGATCGACAGCGATCCGGGCCCGCCCGCCTTGGCCTCGAGTTCCGGCACCTCGGCATCGATATAGCCGGGCACGGCATCTACACGACCGAGCAACAAATAGTTCTCGTAGGGTGGGTTGACCGTGGCTTGCTTGATGTCATCCATGCTCATGCCGTTCACCGTCAGGAAGGCCTTGAGAAACACGTAAGTCGAGCCGGACGGCTGCACGCCGATGGTGAGGCCCTTGAGATCCTGCGGCTTTGTGAGCGGGTGCTTGCTTTTGAGCGACAGCATTCCGAGCGGGCTGTGCTGATTGACGGCAGCCAGCGCGACCACCGGCACGCCCTGCGAGCGTGCCACCGCAAGGGTCGGCAGATCGCCAAAACCGAATTCCGCATTGCCGTTGCCAACCAGGCGCATCGCGTTGGGTGAGCCGGTGCCGCGTTGAATGGCCGTCACGTCGATGCCCTGCTTGGCGAAATAGCCCTTCTTTTTGGCAACGAAGAACATTGCGTGATTGCCGCGCACGACATAATCGAGCTGCACGCTCACTTTGTCGTCGGCGAAAGCCGTCGCACTGATCAGAGCTGCGAGCACGACCGCAAGTGATATGGCCTTCATGTGAGACACCCTCGGTTTTGAAAAGCGCGAAGCGGAGCGATCGAGCAGCCGGACGGAGCAGGAGTTGTTCGAAGCTATCATCCTGCTCTATCCAGCAGCCTGGACCGGATCGAATTTGGGCGCCCAGGGCACAAGCCACCGCTCGGCAAATTCGACCACATAGTAGAACGCAAGACCCAGCACGGAGACGACGAGCAAAGCCGCGAAGATAAGAGGCGTGTCGAGCTGCGTTGAGGCGAACTGAATCACATAGCCCAGTCCCTGATTGGCGCCGGCGAACTCGCCCACAATGGCGCCAATGACGCTGAAGGTGATGGCGACCTTGAGCCCTGCCATGAGGTGGGGCAGCGAATGCGGGATGCGTACGCGCAGCATGATCTTGCCCCGGCTGGCACCCACCGAACGCATCAGCGAGACGAACGACGGATCGACGGATTGCAAACCCGCGAGCATGTCGATGGCGACCGGGAAGAAGGCGATGACGACGATCAGAAGAATCTTGGGCGCCAGATCGTAGCCGAACCAGAGGATGAAGATCGGCGCCAGCGCCACCTTGGGCACGTTTTGGAACAGCACGATCAGTGGGTAGACGGCGCGGCCGAAGCGTTCGAACCGCACGATCACAATCGCCACCGCGATACCCACTATTGCTGAGAGCACGAACCCGAACAGCACTTCGATCGCGGTCGCTTCCGCCGCGACGGCGAGGGCGCGCCAGTTGGCGGCGAGCGACTCGACAACCGCGGTCGGCGCCGGCAGCACGAAGGTCGGTACCCCAAACAGGCGGATGACGAGCTCCCACAGAACGATGACGGCCGCCGACAGGCCGAGCGCAGGCGCCGCATCGCTGACGCCCTTGCGGAAGCGGGCCGTAGGCGGTCGTTCGGCCCAGGACATCGGCGCGTCGGTCACGGGCGCCTCCGCCTGTGGCTCTCGATCAGAAGGCCGCGCAGCCGGTTTTCGGCGGCCGCAAAAGCCGGATCGGAGTAGCTGTCCTCGGTGCGCGGGTGCGGCAGGGAGATCGGCAGCGTCTCGATGATACGCGCGGGACCGGTCCCCATCACGTGCACTTCGCGCGACAGAAACACGGCCTCATCAATCGAATGCGTGACGAGCACGACCGTCTTGCCAGTCCGCTCCCAGATATCGAGCAGGCATTCGCTCATTTCTTCACGCGTGATCGCGTCGAGCGCCCCGAACGGCTCGTCCATCAGCAGGACTTCCGGATTGAGGGCGAGCGCACGCGCAATCGCCACCCGCTGACGCATGCCGCCGGAAAGCTGCGACGGCATCTTCTTTTCCGCACCATCGAGCCCGACCAGACGCAACATGGCGGCCGCACGCTCGAAGGCCTCGCGGCGCTTGATGGTTTCATCGGCGGTCATCAGCAGGAAAGCGGCGTTCTCGATCGCGTTCTTCCAGGGCAGCAGCGTCGCCTCCTGAAACACGAGACCGATCAGCCGCGCCTTCACCGCCTCCTGCGGCGAGATGCCGGCCACACGCATGTCCCCTTCCGAGGGCGCAATCAGGCCAGCCATCACCTTCAGCAGCGTGCTCTTGCCGCAGCCGGACGGACCGATCAGCGACACGAAACTCCCTTTCGGGACGTTCAGGTTGATGTCGTTGAGGACACGCTGACGCCGTCCTTCGATGCGGAAATCAACGGCAACTCCACGCGCGGCAATATGCGGCGGAGCCGGATCGACGGGCGCCGCGGGACGGCTATCCGATCCGGCAGTTCCCGCGACCTTCACGTTCATGACCCTCGCGTTCATTTCGGCCTGTATGCGATCGCGTCCATTTCGATTTTGGTGTTGATCACGGCGCGCGCCTCGACGGTCGTGCGCGCCAGCACGGCGTCTTTGAAATGCTCGGCAAACACCTTGTTGTAACGTCCGAAGTCGCGGGTATCCTCCAGATAGGTCGTTACCCGCACCACATCGGCGAGCGTCGCCCCCTCTTCCGCCAGGATGCGGCGGATGGCTTCGATTGTGCCCGCGGTCTCCTCCTCGATCGTTCCCGACAGCATGTTGCCGTCGGCGTCCTTGGCGACCTGGCCGGACACGAAGATGAAGTCACCCGCACGCACCGCCGGATGAAACGGCAGGTTCGGATTCTTTTTGCCGATCGCATAGACGTCGTTGCGCTTGGTCTCGCTCATCTCGTGGTCCTGCTTCAAGACATGGCGGCGGCTTCGATCACGTCAACGCCATTGACCCGATCAACCAGATAGATCAGTCCGCGCCCATCGATGGTTACGTCGTTGGAGGACGGCCGGTCAGCGCCGGACGCCGCGGCCGGCACGTAGTGGCCGATTTCCTTTGGCGCGTACGGGTCGGCATAGTCGACGATGCGCAGCCCCTGCGCAAACCAGGCGAACGGCACGACGCTGCCGACGAAGCGCTCCGAGGGCTGATGGCAGCCGGTCATCGCCGGCTGCGGACTGCCGTCCTTATCGAGGCCGGGCACCTGGAAGGTCGAGATCGGGACCGGCATCTGCTCCTGCGTGATGTCATAGGTCCAGGCAAAGGACGGCGGTGCTGGCCACAGCTTGGCGACGTCCTCGTCAGCCACGATCATAATGTTCCGGCCCTTGAGCGGGTCTGGCATCACCAGGCAGGTGTGGGTGGGATGCGGATAGACCGGGCTGGTGTTGGAATGCGCGACCAAGGTCGGCTTCGACATGTTGGTGATGTCGAGGATGAAGAATCCATGATGCCAGTAGCTGACGTAAAGCCGGTTGCCTTTGCGCAGCGGATGGTGGCAGCGCGGCGACACCCAGTTGGCCCAGGGATACTCCTCGCCGCCCGCCTCCCATTGCCCCGGAATCCACCAGCGGCCGACCTCGACCGGCTTCACCGGATCGGCGAGATCGAGGATCATGACAATGTTGCCGATATAACCTTCGACGGTCGGCGAGATGTAGGCGTAGCGGCCGTCGAAATCGAAACGGTGCACACCGCCGCCAATCGTGCGCCACTGCGTGATCAGCTTCGGCGCGGCCGGGTTTGCCACGTCGTAGATATCGATCCCGCCGCCGACGTCGGTGCGGCTCGATTTTCCGAAGCGCTCCTGATTGATGATCATGATATCGCCCGCGACCCGCACCTTGTGCGAATGCCAGCCGTCGCGGCACGTCGATCCTGGCGAGGGTCTTCGGGTTGCGCGGGTCGGCGACGTCGATGATGGTCGTACCGCTCGTCGGGCGCATGTGACCGACGTAGAGCGTGGTGCCTTCCACCCAGACCTGGCCGCCGCCCGGGCAGTCAATGTGGGAAACGAGTTTGGTATTCGACTGACTAGGCACGAAGACACTCAGGCTGACGGAGAGGCGACCATCCCGGACAAACACATGCCAGGACGAACGATCGAACGCGAACATGTCCCGCGAACACGGACAGCGGGCGTGCTCGATTTTAATCGAACACCTGCATGATCTCGCCGGAGGCCGATTTGCCCCACTTCTTGTAGAGACCGACCTTCTTCAGCGTCGGCTCATCGGAGGCGACGAACAGGATGAGCGGCTCCTTGTCGGAGTCATTGACATATTCGAACCAATGTCCGCCCGGCACCGCGAGCGTATCGAACTTGCTCCAGTTGAACCGTTCACCGTCCACGATCGCATGACCCCGGCCTTCGAACGGCGAGACCAGAAGGCTCGTGGTGGACTTGACGGGCAGCGTCCTGCACCCGGGTTGGATCATCTGCGCGAAGAACGTGATGGTCTGAAACACCGGCTGGCCGTTGGTCGGATCGACATATTCGACCATCAGCCCGTCATGCGCGTCACCCTCGTTGTCCTTATGGCGGTCGAGCAACTCGCGCATCATCTCCCAGCGGTAGACGAACATCGGCGAGGAGGTGCCGGCGCCGCGCTTCTGTTTGCCGGCAAAGCGCGGCAATAGCCCGCCATAGCCGTAGATGCGTTGCGAATAGTCGCTGGAGAAGCGCTCCGATTGCTGCTTCTTCGAGACCAGCTTGCCGTTCTCCATTTCCTTGTAGTCGTGCTCGAAATGAACGGCGTTCAGCAATTCGACCAGCGGCAGGTCGAGCACCGACAGGTTGAGCGCCGGCTCGTTGCCGACGGTGCCGTGGTTATGCCAGGTGTCGTTCGGCGTCAGCACCATGTCGCCGGGACCGAACACGATATTCTCGCCGTCAACGCCGGTGAAGTTGCCTTTGCCTTTGAGGCCGAACCGGATCGCGTTCGGCGAGTGGCGGTGCGGCGGCATGATCTCATTGGCATCGTTGAGCCGGTAAGCCGTGTACATGGTGCTCACCGTCGCGCGGCGGGGCGCCAGTCCCGGGTTCATCAGCACCAGAGAGCGGCGCTCGGAATCATCCATTGTGACCAATTGGACGGCTTGGTCGAGGATTGGTTCGATATCCTCGGCGCAACGCCATAAAAACGGGATGGCTTGCGGGGCGGCCAGCAGCTGTCGGTCTTCATCGTTGGCGACATCCTTGGTGGTCGCCCAATATGGAAACAGATGCTTCGCTGCGACGTTTTCATACAACGCTTTCAGCGCGGTTTCGCGGTTCGGCAGACGCGTCACAGTGCTGGCGGACGAGGAGGACATGGGGGACTCCATGACGGGAAGGTATGAACCATCGCATCGACGCTAACATAATTGGTTCGTCGGTCAACGAGCCGTACCGCACCAATCGCTTTATTGGTCCGACAGACAATGCTAGGAGTTCGCGACTGACGATGTCGTAAACAGCCGCCGCATATCGAGGCAGCAGGAGGCCACAACGTGAGCATCGAACTTGTCAGCCCGAGTGGAACCAAATTGATCGACGCCACGCTGTCGCCTGCGCGGGCCAAGGAAATGGCGCTCACGGAGCTGCGTGCGCTGCTGGACGTCGACGACGTACAAATCGGCGGACGGCTGCCGCCGGAACGCGTGCTGGCCGACCGCATCGGGGTCAGCCGCCGCGCGATCCGGCACGCGCTCGATGTGCTGGAGGCCGAGGGCCGCATCAGCCGCCAGCAGGGCAACGGCACGTTGATCTGCGATGCACGCACAGGCACGCTCGATTTGAGCGACTTGCTGGCGCGACTCACCAACCCGGTCGATACGCTGGAGGCACGCATGGCGATCGAGCCGGCCCTGGCCCGGCTTGCCGCGCTGCGCGCAACGCAAGCGGATTTCGACAAGTTGTTCGAAGCTGCGGAAGCGAGCCGCGACGCCAAGGATCCGATTTCATACGAGAAAGCCGACGCCGCATTCCACCGCCGCATCGCGATCGCGGCGCGCAATCCATTGCTGGCCGCGATCTTCGAGGCCGTCCTACATGTCGCATCCGACCGCTCGTGGCGGCACGGGCGCGAAACCGCGCATTGCATCAACAACCAGGCGCGCTATGCGGCCGGCCACCGCAAGATCGCCGCGGCCGTCTGCGAGCGCAATCCAACCTCGGCCGAGCAAGCCATGCGCGCGCACCTCGCCGCCGTCCAGCAACAACTGATCGAGCACGCTTTTCCGCGACCCGGGCCGGAGTAACGCGGTCGAGGCGGCCCGGTGCACGAGCAAATTATTTGCAGATTGTTTGATCACTGGCGAAGAGGCTCGCATCGATTGCGCGAGATCGCTTCGGTCCGCCGGATATTTCAGCCTTGGTGATTGAAGGCTAAAATGTGGCGATTGCATTCACACCGTGTTTCAAATGATTACGCAATTGCCTGTGGCAATTTGGCCACTGCAACACGGAACCAATTGTGCTCAATAAAACACGCGGGACCCTTTCAATCCGATGATTTCGGACGGCGTGGCACCTCGGGGGTGCGTCGCCGATTGCGGTTACCGCATCAAATCAAAGTAACGCCAATCTAATCGGGAGACCTGATGCGATATTGGATCGCCGCGGCGCTATGCGCCGCCACGATGATGTCTGCTTGTGTGAGCCAGGCGGCAGATGGGACTGTCGCCGTCAAGTTGAACGAGCGGGATCGCGAATACCGCAACACCGGAACCATTATACTTCGGGATCCAATCACAGGTGCGCTTCTGGGAAGCTACGAATTCGCGACCGGCGGATTCGGTCGCGGCAGCGCGCCTTTTGGCACCTATGAACTCGGCGCCTTCCGGGGCAGCAATGATGATCCACATCGCATCGGTCCGCGATGGATGATCAAACAACAAGGTCAATCCGAGGACGGAGAGGCCTACGACCCGCGCGTCAACCGGGTCCGCACCTCGCTCGAGCTGCATTCCGCGCGGCGCACCCCCGGCAGTCAAGGGTGCATTGCGGTTCTCGGCGGCCCGGAGGTGTGGGAGGAATTCATGCACAACCTTCATCACATCATCGATGAGATCGGACAGGTCGTGTTCACGCTCGAAGGCAACCCCGCGGCCGCTCCGCCCAGCGATCCGATACCGGTGGCCGCGGGCCGTGATCATGATGACGGCCCGCGCAAGCGGGTTACGCATCGCCGCGACAGTCGGGTAGCGCTCGGCGGCGGATGATCCTCCTCCCAAGAGCTCGTCTTACTTCGGCAGAGTCTCCTTCACGATCGGCCACCAGAGTTCCTGATCGCGCTGAACAAAGCGAACCACATCATCGCCGAACAGCGGATCGAACGGGCTGCCGATCTGCTCGAGGCGTGCACGCGTCTCCGGTTTCGCCATGGCGGTGCGGATCGCGTCGGTGAGCGCAGCAACAATTGCAGGCGGAGTTCCTGAACGCACGGCAATCGCCTGCCAGCCAATCGCGGTCAGTCCCGGAACCGTCTCCACGGCGGCCGGAATATCGGGTCGTGCCGACAGCCGCTGCGGCAACATCGTCGCCAATACCTTGAGCTCGCCGGCCTCGACCGCGCCGCGCAAGCTCGGCTGCGAATTGATCACCGCATGGCTCCGGCCAGCAATGATTTCTTTGATGGCGTCATTTGTTCCTCCACTCGACGGCACAACGGTGACCGGCGCATCCGTGAGCTTGACGAGAAGCCGCGCCGCGAGATGCGGCAACGACCCCGCCGGATTCGTGCCAATCAGAAGCTCGTAAGGGCGTTGTTTCGCCAGCGCGATGAACTCTGACAGCGAGTTGACGCCGAGTTTGGGCGCGACCGCAAACAGCATCCCTTCGCTGCCGATCAGCGCAACGGGCAGCAGATCGCGATTGACATCGATGGGTGGCTTTTCCAGCTGCACCGGAAGAATGGTGAAGCTCGAAGCTGATGCCGCGAGCAGCGTGTACCCATCGGCCGGCGCTGATGCCACGACCTGTGCGCCGATAATGCCGCCACCGCCTGGACGATTTTCCGCCACGACGGGCTCACCCCAATCCTTGCTGAGCTCATCGGCAAGAATGCGCGCCCGGATGTCGGGCGACGAGGCCGCCGGCACCGAGACGATGATCCGCACCGTCCGGGTTGGATAACGCTCCTGCGCAAGCGCGGGCGAAAAAGCCTGACAGGCGACGGCAGCGCCAACCGCCAGGACAAGCGCGAGCCGGATTTGGCGCATTCCGGGGTCTCCTCGGTATGGTTTTTGTATGTTGTTGGGTCAGTCGTTTGAGCCCATCATGCCATGTCACGGTGCCGGACGGCAGGAGGGATCATGAACCTCAAAATAAGCACCGCACTCGCCATTGTGCTGATCGCCGCCGTCCACCCGGCCGCGGCACAAACTTGGCCGGCCAAGCCGATCCGTGCCTTCATCCCGTTCAGCGCCGGGAGCGCCACCGACATCGTTCCACGCGCGGTGTTCGAGCCGCTCTCCGCCGAGCTTGGGCAGCCGATCGTGGTGGAGAACCGCGGCGGCGCAGGCGGTGCGGTCGGCATCGGCGCGGTCGTCACGGCCGAGCCTGACGGTTACACGATCCTCGCCAATTCGTCCGCGCACACGGTCGCGCCATTCATCGTTCAAAACCTGCCCTACAATGTCGGCACCGATCTGCGCGCCGTCGTCGCGCTCGGCACCAGCGCCGGCGTGTTGGTCGTGTCCCCGGACAAACCTTGGCACACGCTCGATGACCTCGTTGCCACCGCGCGGGCAAAGCCGGGTGCGCTCAACTTCGGCTCCGCCGGCGTCGGCACCGGGACCCACATGAGCGGCGAACGGCTGCTGCAAAGCGCCAAGATCGATGTGGTGCATGTGCCCTACAAGGGCGGCCCCGAGGCGCTCGCCGACGTGCTCGCCGGCCGCGTCGACTTCTATTACTGCCCGATCTCGACCGCGATCCCGTTTCTTCAAGAGGGCCGCCTGCGCGCGCTGGCCGTGAGCACGCCGAGCCGCGCCGCGGCCTTGCCGGATGTCCCGACGTCGATCGAAGCAGGTTATCCGGGTTCCGACTACACAGTCTGGTATGGCGTGTTCATGCCGGCGAAGACGCCCGACCAGATCGTCGACCGCTTTTATCAGGCGACCACCAAGGTGCTGCAAACGCCGGCTCTGCGCGAGAAGTTCGCGCAGCTCGCCGTCGATCCATGGCCATTGACTCCCCAGCAATTCGACCAGCGCGTCGCCGATGAACTCGCCGCCAATGCCGTGCTGATGAAGGCCGCGCGGGTCAACAAATAGACCGACGGCCCGCACTGGATTGCTTCGTCGCTGCGCTCCTCGCAATGACGAATCCGAACCGTCATTGCGAGCGAAGCGAAGCAATCCAGAAAGAATCCCGGTGGCGCAATCACCCCGATCTCTTGGTAGATGAACTACTTCCACAGTTGTTTGGAGGCGAGGTCCGCGCCTTCGCGCAGCGCCTTGAGCTTGGCCCAGGCGAGCTGCGGGTGAATGCGTCCGCCCAGTCCGCAATCCGTGCCGGCGATGACGTTCTCGCGCCCGACGACACTCGCGTAGTTCATCAGCCGATCCGCCACGACCTCCGGGTGCTCCAGCACGTTGGTGGCATGACTCACCACCCCGGGAATCAACACCTTGCCATCGGGCACCTTGACGTCGCGGAACACTTTCCACTCGTGCTCATGGCGCACGTTGCCGGCCTCGACCGAATAGCCTTGCGCCTTCACCTTGAGCAGAAGATCAACAACATCCTTGAGCGGCACGTCGCCATTGTGCGGCCCGTGCCAGCTGCCCCAGCAGATGTGGAAACGTACGCGGTCTTCAGGAATTCCCTCGAGCGCATGATTCACGGCCTCGACCTGGAATGCCGCCCACTTGCGGTAGCCGGCCATGTCGCCATTGAGCGAGAACCACCAATCGTAGATATCGACCAGCGCCGGATCGTCGATCTGCACGATGAATCCGGCATCAACAATTGCCTTGTATTCCTCGTGGATCGCCTCGGCCAAGGCCCAGGTATAGTCCTCGCGATTGTTGTAGTGTTCGTTCGGCAGGATCTGCAGCGTCGCCGGCGACACTGCGGTCATGAAGGCGTCTTCGGTGCGCGCGCCCGTCAGTGCGCTCTTGAGATTGTCGATGTCACGCTTGATCGCCGCGTGACCAACATATTTCACCGGACCCGTGCAGGTGAGACCGTACATGCGCGCGCTGCTGCTCCCCGACTGCGCGCTCCCCATGCCGCCGTCTTCGGCATAGAACTCGGCGAACTCCTTGCGCTCCTTGCTGCCGAAGGTCCACGCGGCGCGGCCTTTCTCGGCGACCGATTGGCGAAGCTCGAACCCGGCGAGACGATCGTAGACGTAGGACCACCAGGCGCCGTAATCGACGGCCCGGCGCATGGCCTTGCCGAACTCGCCGTCATTGACGACGTCAATGCCACAATCGGTCTGGCGGCGGACCACATCGACAATTGCTGATTGCAGGCGCGGCAACAGCGTGCCGTCGGGCGCGTCATCGCGATAGAGCTCGAGCAAATCCTTCGGCCGCGGCAGGCTGCCGGCATGCGTGGTCAGAATCCGGCTGACGCTGCGCTTCATGGTGTTCCTCCCGGCGACTTTTTGTTTTTCACCCCCATTGTGGGAGGTTCTGGATTGCTTCGTCGCTTCGCTCCTCGCAATGACGAGCCCAAATCGTCATTGCGAGCGAAGCGAAGCAATCCAGAGCCCTCCGCGGGGAGAGCAATTTACTCCGCAGCGGTGCGGGTGCCAGTGCCGAAGCGGCGCTCGATATAATCGATCACCAGGTTCTTGAAGTCCGCGGCGAGGGTCGGGCCGCGCAAGGTCGCGGCTTTCTTGCCGTCGATGAACACCGGCGCGGTCGGCTGCTCGCCGGTGCCGGGGAGCGAGATGCCGATGTCGGCATGTTTGGATTCGCCAGGGCCGTTGACGATGCAGCCCATCACCGCGACGTTCAATCCTTCGACACCCGGATAGCGCGTCTTCCAGGTCGGCATCTCGTTGCGGATGAAATCCTGGATCTCGCGCGCCAACTCCTGGAACGTGGTCGACGTGGTGCGCCCGCATCCCGGGCACGCGGCGACCAGCGGCACGAACACCCGGAAGCCCATGGTCTGCAGCAGCTCCTGCCCGACCTTCACCTCGAGGGTGCGATCGCCGTTAGGCTCGGGCGTGAGCGACACCCGGATGGTGTCGCCGATGCCCTGCTGCAGCAGGATGCCCATGGCGGCCGACGACGCGACGATGCCCTTGGAGCCCATGCCGGCCTCGGTGAGGCCGAGATGGATCGCGTAGTCGGAACGGGCCGCGAGATCCTGATAGACCGCGATCAGGTCCTGCACCGCCGAGACCTTGGCGGAAAGAATGATCTTGTGGCGGGGGAGGCCGATCTCCTCGGCGCGCTCGGCCGAGAGCAGCGCCGACTGCACCATGGCTTCCCGTGTGACCGCGCGCGTGTCACGCGGATTGGCAGAGCGCGCGTTCTCGTCCATCAGCCGCGTCAGCAATTCCTGATCGAGCGAACCCCAGTTGGCGCCGATGCGGACGGGCTTGTCGTGGCGGATCGCCATCTCGACGATGGCCGAGAACTGCCGGTCCTTCTTGTCCTTGAAGCCGACGTTGCCGGGGTTGATGCGGTACTTGTCGAGCGCTTCGGCGCAGGCCGGATGGTCGGCCAGCAGCTTGTGGCCGATGTAGTGGAAGTCCCCCACGATCGGCACGTTGACGCCCATCTTTCCCAAGCGGTCTTTGATGTGCGGAACCGCGGCGGCAGCCTCATCGCGGTCGACCGTGATGCGGACGATCTCCGAGCCGGCGCGGGCCAGCGCAGCCACCTGGCGCGCGGTGCCCTCGACATCAGCAGTGTCGGTATTGGTCATCGACTGGACGACGATCGGCGCGCCGCCACCGACGCGCACGCCGCCGACATTCACCGCCACGGTCTTGTGGCGCCCCTGAGGGGCAGCAAGATCTGACATGCAGTCTCCTTGTGCCAGCCCTATGTAACGTCCGCGTGGCGGCTTGACCAGAACTCGGGCCGGACGGTTTTAATTCCCATCAGCGTGGCCGGTTCACCAGCACCAGGCCGGCGATGACCAAGGCCACGGCCATCCCGAAAGCCATGGTGAATGGTTCCCCCAGGAGCAGACACCCGGCGGCAACGCCGAACAGCGGCGTCAGGATTGTGAAGGCAGAGACGCGTGTGGCCGAGTAGCGCTGGATCAGCCAGAACCAGAACGGATAGGTCACCCCGACCACCGCGACCTGGTAGAGCAACCACGAGAGCGCCCTGGCACCCGGCAACGCCTCGACGCGCTCCTGAAACAACGCGGCCGCGCCGGCCACGACCGGGATCGACACGACAAGCTGATAGACCAGTGTCTTCTCCGGCGAGATGCGATTGAGCCGCGTCGCCTTGATCACCAGCGTGGTCGCGCCCCAGGCCGCGCCGGCGCCGATGAGCAACGCGTCGCCGAGCAGCGTCCGGGCGCCCACGTTGGCTTGCGGGATTCCGACCGCGAGCGCGAGACCCGCAAAGCACAGGGCGAGCCCAACCCATTGGTTGCCACCCAGGCGCTCACCGGGCAGAAGCCAGCGCCCGCCGAGCGCGACAAAGAACGGCGCCGTGTAGATAAAGAGCGATGCCCGGCTCGCCGTCGTGAAGCGCAGGCCGGCATAGATCAGCAGGAACTCGAGCCCGAACAGGAGGCCGGCGGCGATGCCCGGCAACAGCGTGCCGTCCCGGGCGATCAGCACGATTCCGCGCAGCCGCACCCAGCCAAGCACGATCAGCAACCCGCCACTCGAGCGGATGACGGCCTGAGTAAATGGGGGCACGTCGGGCAGAGAAAATTTGATCGCGACCTGATTGAGTCCCCACAGGAGACACATCAGCACGATCAGCGACGCCGCGCCGGTGTCGAGCGGACGCGCGCGAGATCGCAGCAGTTGCTCGGATGCGGTCATTCCCGCAACCGGTCAGGGGCGCTTGCCGGCGCGGCTGCGGCAGTGGCCGCACAGACCGCTGATCTCCACGACCGACATTTTTGGCGTAAAACCCGCCTGACGCGCCGCAGCGCCCAGCGCTTGACCGATTGCCGCACCCGCCGCTTCGCCGACCGCACCACAATTCTCACAGATCAGGAACGCCACCAGCGCCTCGCTTGCATGATTGTTGATGCAGGCCAGGAACGCGTTGCGGCTGGCAATCCGGTGCACAAGACCCTGCGTCATCAGAAAATCAAGCGCGCGATAGACGGTGATCGGCGCCGGCCGCGGCCGTCCGGTCTCTTCCATGATCTCATAAGCGCCGAGCGGCTTGTGACTTGCGGCCAGCACTTCCAGCACCTTGCGGCGCATCGGCGTCAGGCGCTCGCCGCGCGCCGCACAAACCTGCTCGGCGTGCGCGAGCGTATCGGATGCGCAGCGCGCGTGGTTGTGGTCGGGCGCGAGGAAAACGGCTGACATAGGCTCACTCTAGCGCCACCGGCGCAGGCTTTGGAAGCCGATCCCGCTGCGTGCGAGATCTGCCATTCAGACAGTCACAAGTACGTCATCGTTCGGCGGCAAAAAACCCGTTGCACTGCAGCAAACAGGCGGGCATGGTCCGCCCTGCAAAAGGTCCCCCGCCCACGACTTTAGAATTCTTGGGCCAAAATCAGGACGCACGTCATGCTCAAAGGGAAAACAGCCGTTGTCACGGGCTCGACCTCCGGCATCGGGCTGGGGATTGCGCGCGCGCTCGCGCAACATGGCGCCAATGTGGTGATCAACGGTTTTGGCGACAAAGCCGCGATCGAGAAAGAGCGCAGCGCCATCGAGAAGGAATTCAGCGTCAAAGCAGACTACTCCGCTGCCGACATGACCAAGCCGGCGGAAATCGCCGATATGATCCATGGCGCCGAGAAGACGTTCGGCTCGGTCGACGTGCTGGTCAACAACGCCGGCATCCAACATGTTGACCCGATCGAGAACTTCCCGATCGAGAAATGGGACCAGATCATCGCCATCAACCTGTCGTCGGCATTCCATGCCTGCCGTGCGGCGGTGCCGGGCATGAAGGCGCGCAAGTGGGGCCGCATCATCAACACCGCGTCGGCGCATTCGCTGGTCGCCTCTCCGTTCAAGGTCGCCTACGTCTCGGCAAAGCACGGCATCGCCGGCCTGACCAAGACGGTTGCGCTCGAGGTGGCGACGTTCGGGGTGACCTGCAACTGCATCAGCCCCGGGTATGTCTGGACGCCGCTGGTGGAGAAGCAGATCCCCGACACCATGAAGGCGCGCCACCTGACCGAAGAGCAGGTCAAGCGCGACGTGCTGCTCGCTGCCCAGCCGACCAAGGAGTTCGTCACCGTCGATCAGGTCGCAGCGCTCGCACTATTCCTTGCGAGCGATGCTGCCGCCAGCATCACCGGCGCGAACTACACCATCGACGGCGGCTGGACCGCGGAGTGAGGCGCGGCGGGCAGGCCGTGCCCCAGTGATGACCGCCGACTTCTGGTCGCGTCTGCTCCCCACCCGCGTGCCGACCAGGAAGAAGATCAACCTGGCGCTCCAGGGCGGCGGCGCGCATGGCGCCTTCACCTGGGGCGTGCTCGACCATTTGCTGGCAGACGGCCGGGTGGCGATCGAGGGCATCTCCGGCGCCTCGGCCGGCGCCATGAATGCCATCATGCTGGCCGATGGCCTCGCCCGCGGCGGACCGCAGGAAGCGCAGAAACGCCTCGCCGAATTCTGGCGCGCCGCCAGCCTGAGCGGCAACCTGCCGCCGCTGCAGCGCGCCGTCCTTGACCGCATGCTGTCGTTCCTGCCGCTGGAGGGCACCCCGGCACACGCCTGGCTCGGCGCGTTCTCGCACCTCTATTCGCCGTATGACACGAACCCGCTCAACATCAATCCGTTGCGCGACGTGATCGAGCGCTTCGTCGACTTCGAGGCGGTGCGCAACTGCCCCGACCTGCAATTGTTCATATCCGCGACCAATGTTTTTACCGGCCGGCTGCGGGTTTTTTCGCGCGACGACATAACCGCCGAGGCGGTGCTGGCATCCGCCTGCCTGCCGCTCCTCTTCCGCGCGGTCGAGATCGAGGGCGTGCCGTACTGGGACGGCGGCTATCTCGGCAACCCGGTGATCTTCCCGTTTTTCCGCACCACTGACACCGAGGACGTGCTGGTGGTGCAGATCAATCCGCTGGTGCGGCACACGATTCCGACCTCGGCGAACGAGATCATGGGCCGCATCAACGAGATCACGTTCAACTCCTCGCTGCTCAATGAATTCCGCGCCATCGCGTTCGTGTCGCGACTGATCGAGAAGCGGCTGTTGCCGCGTGGCAAGGCGCGCGGACAATATCGCCACATCAACCTGCATCGCATTGTGCTTGATGGCGAGGGAAAGGCGTTTGCCCCATCAAGCAAACTTTCCAACGATTACGAGTTCTTCGAGATGCTGCGCGACCACGGCCGGCGGGCGGCGCGCCGGTTCCTGGACGAGCACTTCGAGGATATCGGGCGCCGGAGCACGATCGACCTCGGTTCAGAGCTGCTGGTGCAGGAGTAACATCGGCCATCCGGTGAGGCAGGTTTCTTTACCCTCCCCCTTGTGGGGAGGGTCGGCGCGCAGCGCCGGGGTGGGGGTCGGAGTTTGGCGGCACGCGCGTGCATCTCACATCTACCCCCACCCCGCTCACCGCGCTTCGCGCGGCGAGCGACCCTCCCCACAGGGGGGAGGGTAAGAGCGCCCGGGGTGATGCACTGCCCGGCCAATCACGCTAACCTTGGGCTATGGCCACCCCCTTGATCACGGCCGAAGTCGGCGCCACCCAGCTTGAGATTGTTGTTGCGGACATCACGACCCTTGCGGTCGATGCTGTCGTGAACGCGGCCAACCGCTCGCTCCTGGGTGGCGGCGGCGTCGATGGCGCGATTCACCGCGCCGCCGGCCCGGAGTTGCTGGACGAATGCAAAACACTCGGCGGCTGCGATACCGGCAGCGCCAAGATCACCGCCGGCTACGCGCTCCCGGCCAAGCACGTCATCCACGCAGTCGGGCCGGTGTGGAACGGCGGCCGCGCCGGCGAGGAAGATCAGCTCGCGTCGTGCTACCGCACCGCGATTTCGCTCGCGCATGCGCATAGGCTCGCATCAATCGCGTTCCCGGCGATCTCAACCGGCATCTACCGGTTTCCGCCCGACATTGCGGCGCGCATCGCGGTGGGCACGGTGGTGTCGGAAATTTCCGCCGTGCCGACCTCGCTCTCCCGTGTTGTGTTCTGCTGCTTCGCCAAACCGTCGGCGGAGCATCACATGGCGGCGTTCGGTGAGCTCGGCTTGAGCTGAGTGGTTTTGTGCGGCTGTACCGGCTGCAGCGGCGGGCTCGCGACCGCGGGCTTGCGTGTATTGGGATTCGCCCAAACCCATCTGTCGCGCGCGTCGCGGGTGATTGCGAAGCCCATGAGCATGCGGGCGTCGCGGAGCACCCGGCATTGGTTGAGCGCCTGTTTCTCCTTGATGAGCCCCGCGGCCCGCGCCTCCTGCTCGACCTGACCGATTGCCAGCTCGCTCGCGCTGCCGAATAGCGAGCGCAGGAACTCGAATGCTTCGGCTCTTGCCGAGTTGAAGCCGCGCGACTGGCGGGCCGCGAATTCGCCCGCGCTCAGGGAATGGTACTGCGGTTCAAATGCGATGCGGGCCGCGGTCTGGTCCTCCTCCACCTCCTGTGCGGCGATGCGGAAGGCGAGTGTCCCCGGATCGCGCGCTAAGTCGTTCTTGGCTTGCAGGAGAAGCTTGCGGTTCGCATCCGCCGGATCGGCCTCGATCACGAAGGCGGCGCGTGTCGTCCCAAGCGTGAGCGCGTCCAAGGCCACAGGCTTGCGCGCACCGCGGTCGGCTGCGGCAATCTGCACGAGCGCCAGGATCGAAATGTCATTGCCCTTGGCCAGGATGGCGAGCCGATCAAGCGCGGCGCGGCCCAGTTGCTCCGCTGCCCGTCCCCCGGACAGGTTCACGGCATCGACCACGACCACGCGCAGCTGCTCGACGCTTCGGATTGCGGTGTTGAGCAACAGCAAGTCGGTCGCGAAATCAAACGGGCGCGACACTTCGGGTCCGGGCGCCTCGGTGATGATGTGGACGTGCTCGAGATCCGCGCCCGCCGCCTTGAGCCGCGGCACCAGCACATCCGGGTCGCCGCCAGGGGCGAGGAGGATGACGGATCCCTTGGGGGCGCGCCCTTCATCGCACGGATAGCTCCCGCCGGTCGTCACGGCGGCGATGATGCTCATGGCGAATGCCGATTTGCCGCTTCCGGGCGCGCCGGCCAGCAAGGTGAGCTTGGCGCGGGCGATGCGCCCCGGCCAGATCCAGTTGATCGGCAAGGATTTGAGCTCGCTGGCGCGAATCATCAGCGCGGCTGGGGCCGTTGCCGTCGGCGCAGTTGATTGGGCCGTCGGCGCGGACTTCAGGGCGACGACCGGACCGGCGGCTGCGGCCGGTTGCGCCGAACCGGCAAGCCGCTGCTCGCGGCGGGCGAGTTCGGCCGCAATTTCGGGTCGTGCGAACTCAGCAAGGGACGAGGGGCAAATCGGCTGCGGGCTGGGCGGGGATTGGTCGAAAGGCATGTGATCCTCGGGGCAAGTGAGCGGGGAATAATCGCATCGTGACACTTCATAAGAAAATGCATAATTCTTTGCTTATTGAACCGTCAAGAATAAATGAGAACGCCATGACCGGCGTCGCTTGCCGGATCGCGCGGCCGCCGAACCCGGGCACCTCGATCTTTATGCGCCGGCTATATCGCCGGCCCGACCTCCCTCTCGATTTCATATGCGGTGTTTCCGATGTTTGGCGCGAGGCCCCGGGTGGGAGCCGTAAGGCGTCTTGTTGATCTCGCCAGCTGCGAGCCAGCAGATATTCCTTCAGCACAGCTGCGGGATGACAAAGCCCGGGGTCGTATGGGGTGTTCCATGATCGAGAACGACACAGAAACAAACAAGAGCGTCCTCACCGACCGCCAAGAGTATATGTTCAAGGCCGCGGTGCTCATCCTCTGCGCTGGCATTCTTGCGTTGGTCCTTTTGTCCGGCACGCACGAAACCCGGACTGCCGACCAGTGCAGCCAGGACGATACGCGCACGGCTTGTCTGACGCCGTCGACGCCCTACCCTGCTCATCCTGCCAAAGGTGCGCTCGCGCCGTTCACTGCCGGCGCGGCCGATCACCGGGCTGGCAACTGACGCCGCGGCGTCCGCTGTCATCTGAGCCCGGACGAATGGCGCTTATTCGGCGCTTATGACGTTGATGCGCGGTCGACCTCGAATTCCTATGCCCGACATCGCACATTCAGGGCATGTCCAGCTCGAGACAGATTCGTGTTGCTCATCGCAGGAGACGTGTCATGCGCCAGGATGTTGAACCTCCCTCCAGGAACCACTTGTTCATGATCGGCCGGAACAGCCGTGGCAATTGGGTTGTTCGAGACCAGACCGGATTGCGCGGAGGGCTGTTTGTTGGTCGAGCCGAAGCGTTGCGATTTGCATTATTTGAAAATGGGCGCCGGCCACAGGCCGTGCTGATGGTCCCCGGCATCCTGGAGCTCGACCTCAATCAAACGGCGAGCACCTCGCCGCAGACCGGAACCGAGGTTGATTGCAGCCTGCAACGCAAGGCCGCGTGAGTTTTGACAGGAAAGCATGTCAGACCGCCGCGGATCACAATCGCACGGAACCGGGGAACCAAGCTCATATCGACTGCATTTTTGCACGCTACATGGCTCCGTGCGCTCAATGTCGGGAATTGCTAAATTCTGTCGCGATGAGACAAACCAGACTGTAGCGTCCGCATGTAATAACTGGGGTGCGCGCATCACGCGCCACGTATTTGCGTGCTCTTTGCCATGAATCCTGCAGCCAACAAGTCTGAACTCGCAATCATCGTCGCCCTCCTCGCCATAACGGCGTTGCTGGCGCTGAATTTCCTGATCTCGTGATGCGTACCAAAGACCAAACTGATCCCGCTCCATGACTCGACACGCAGAGGATTGTTTTGCGGCGATTTGGCTGAAACAACGGAACCTTGTGCCGGACCCCGCGGAGCTGACGCGGTCACACGTATTCCTACAATTGATCGAGGCACCGAGTCCGGAAGCCCGTTAGGCCGCCGTCAGATCGGGGTAGCCGAGCTCGGCAAACGTCGCAGCGTCCGGCGCAAAAGCTCAAAGCTTCAATTTTCTGCGACAACATGCAGCATGCAGCGCAGATCCTAACGCTGTCCTGGCCGCGGCAACTTCCTATTGAGGGAGAGCCACGTCATATCGTCGAACTTGTCAATGAATACTCACAATGGATGTCCGAGAATGAGATCCCAAAGCTGTTCGTCAGCGCGGATCCGGGCGCAATCCCGACTGGACCTGTGAGGAAGGCGCTCCCCGCAAAACATAAACAGCAGGGCGGTCGAACACCTGCCGTTTTTCTTCCGGGCGCGCCGGACAGCAGCGTGAGCCTGGCACGGGCGATGCGTCCACGGCAGAGCGAGTTGATCGGCCAGGACGCGGATCGGGACGAGGCAGCGCTTTTGGTATGGGAGAGGAAGATTGATAAAATGCGGGAAATATTCGCGACGAGGCAACGAATGGCAAAAATGAAGTATCAAGATCTTCTTAAAGGATTGATTCGACTACATATTTTGCATCACGCCTCGAAAGAACCCTTCTACGGTCAATGGATGATTCACGAATTGGCGCGCCATGGCTACACGCTCAGCCCCGGCACCCTCTACCCGATGTTGCACGGGTTGGAACGCCGGGGTTACCTGAAATCAAAGAACGAGCGCTTCGGCCGGACGTTTCGTCGCGTATACAGCGCAACCGCCCTTGGACGCGAAGCAAATAAAATCTGCAAGATCCAGGTTCGGGAGTTGATTGGAGAATTGCAAAGGTCTCGCGCTCCGGTCGAGAAAGGCGGCAAAACCGCCAAGCTCAGCAATTCTAAGAGTCCGTCAGTCCGCCAGACCCTCTAAAATGACACAAACCCATTAGCCGGTTTCAGTGCTCGGCGCCCCACTCGGGATCATGAAGAGCAGCGCAATGTTCTGAGTGGCCTGTGCGAAACCATCGATCAGACCCACGACGCTACCCGTTGCGCCGAGGGTCTGCGTCAGGAAGATCGGCAGTACGGGATAGAGCATCTCGGTCGAGATATCGGCAAACAGGCTGGCAAAGGCGAGAAGAAATGTCTCTCGCGAAAGACCAGCAAGGTAGTGCCGCTTCATCGGACCAGGCATCGGCTCATCCCAGCACGGTCTGAACAGCAACTGCGCCCAGAGCGCTGATGATCACGACGAGGAGCGGCGGCGCGCGCCAAACCGTGAGCAGCACGAAGCCGAGCAGCGCGATCCCGAAATCTGCCGGCGCCCTGACGGAGCTTGTCCACACCGGATTGTAGAGAGCGGCACCAAGCAGGCCGACCACCGCGGCGTTGACACCGCGCATCATCGCCTGAGCCCCGGCGCGCTGCCGGAAACTGTCCCAGAAAGGCAACGCACCGATCAGGATCAGAACGCCGGGCAGAAAGATTCCAAGCAAACCGAGCACGGCGCCCGCAACGCCGTTTGGTGGCTGGTTGACGACGGTCCCGAGATAGGCCGCGAACGTAAAGAGAGGTCCGGGAACGGCTTGCGCCGCGCCATAACCGGCAAGGAAGCTGTCGTTGCTCACCCAGCCGGGAGCCACGAAGGCCTCGCTCAGCAACGGCAAGACAACGTGACCGCCGCCGAAGACGAGCGCGCCGGAGCGGTAGAAGGCATCGAACAAAGCCAGCCCCTGCGATGATGTGAGATTGCGCAGGATCGGAAGGCCGATGAGCAACAGCAAAAACGCGCTCAGGGCGACGAGGCCCGTGCTACGCGAGACCGGCACGGTGACGTGTCCGATCGCAGCCGGGGGTGCTGCCCGACAGAGCCACAAGCCAGCGATAGCCCCCATCAGGATGGCCCCGATCTGAGCAACCGAGGAGGTGCTGAACAGGATGATCAGTGCCGCGACCACCGCAATGGAGGCGCGCTCCCGGTCGGGACACAAGCTGCGCGCCATGCCCCATACCGCCTGGGCGACGATCGCGACCGCGACAAGCTTGAGGCCATGCAGCAGCGCAGTCCCTGTTGGTCCACTGAGCGCTCCCGCTCCGTAAGCAAAGAGTACGAGGGCAATGGCGGACGGGAGCGTAAAGCCGGTCCAGGCCGCAAGCGCGCCACCGAAGCCGGCTCGCATGAGCCCAATGGAAAACCCAACCTGGCTCGACGCCGGGCCCGGCAAGAATTGGCAGAGCCCGACGAGATCGGCATAGGTTGCTTCGTCCAGCCAGCGGCGGCGCAGCACGAACTCATCGCGAAAATACCCGAGATGCGCAATCGGGCCGCCAAAGCAGCTCACGCCAAGCTTCAAGAAAACGAGCAGAACTTCGAGCGGAGAGCCCTCGCGCCGGTGCTCAGTGCCGACGACAGGCGCCCTGGCCGGAAGCGGATTCGTTTGTTCCTTATCATCGTCAATCTGAGCCAAAACGCACCTACGTGTATTGAAACAGGAACATGAATCCGAAATCCATATGCAACTGCTGATGACAATGGAATAACGTGAGCCCAGGATTGTCAGCAACGAAATCAAATTCGACTTCCTGGAAACCGCCCATCATCACCACATCTTTGAGGATGCCGGCCGTCGGTTTGCCGCCGATGCGAACCAGCTCAAAGCTGTGCCGGTGCAGGTGCAGCGGATGGATATCGTCACTGGCGTTGCGGAACTTCAGCCGGTAGCGGCGCCCCTCATGCACTGTGTACACAGGCTTCATGCCTTCCATGGAAAAGGCCTGGTCGTTGAGCAGCCATTGATTGAACCCGTCGAGCGCACCGTTATGTTTGACAACGGTGAACTCCATGGTTTCATCAGGTGATGCCGGCGTAGCTCCGGCTTTACCGAAAATCGCGTAGTCCCACTTGTAGGGTCTTGGTTTGCTCCATTGCGGCTTGCCCTTGGCGTTGGCGTATTCAACGACAATGCCCATACCGTGACCGCGGTCGTCATCGCTGAGATCGCCCATGATCCAGATGCCGGGATGCTTCATCTCGACGATCGCGGAGATGCGCTCGGCGGTTCCAAGCCACAGCACCGGCACTTCTGCCTGCGTCGGTACCGGATTGCCATCGAGCGCGACGACTTTGAAAACGTGACCCTGCAGCGCGAGACTGCGGATCTCTCCAGCGCTTGCGTTGAGCACGTGAAAAAGCACGCGCTCGCCCTGCTTGACGCGGACCGGCTCACCATGACCGAGCATCTTGCCGTTGATGCCGAAGAGATCGTAACCGACCTCGTAGCCCTTCGGGCCTCCAAACTGCGCGTCGGCCGTCTTGCCGATGTCCTGTAATTCCTTGACCGGCTCTCCGATCAGAAAATCCATGGCCATGTCGCCGCCCCGGCTGAAAGCGGGCAGGAATTCCTTGAGCACGAGGAAGACCTCGCGATCATAGGCCCCGGGATTGTTCGCCGGCTCGATGTAGACCGGCCCGGCTTGCCCGGTATAGGTACCCATGCCGAGATCGTTCATAGGAACGACATGGGTGTGATAGAAGCGAAAACCTGACGGCTTGGGCACGAAGGAGATGCGCCGCATGCCGTGCGCTGGAATATAGGGTGTGCCCTCCTCCGCAGCGCCATCAATATCACTCGGAACGAACTGGCCATGCCAGTGCAGCTGTTCTGGCGTATCCGTGTCGTTATGGATGTCGACCACGACACGCTTGCCTTCCGTCAGGCGAACCAGCGGCCCCGGAAACTGGCCATTGTAGAGCGTGGTCGAGACAATATGCTCCGGCGATAGCTCCACGAGGCCGCTCCCGATCCGCAATGTGTAGTCCGCTTTTTCGCTCGTTGCGTCGGCCGCGTGCGCGAGCCCGGGAGCAGCCGCCATCAAGGGAAGCAGGCTGGCACGTTTCAGCAAGGAACGGCGATCGATTTTCATGATTGCGCTCCTAACCCTGCGTCGGAAAGAAGACGACCAGACCTACCGCAAAGCGAATTAGGATCGACCAACCGGGAGCTCGGGTTGCGAGCAGCAAGCTCCATAAGCTGGCGTCCGCCTTTACGCGTCCCACGGTGTTGGTCTGCATGACATGCCCCGCAAATCAAACCTATCGCGTGATCTGATAGGCGATGTACCAGGAGAAAAGATTCGTATTTGGCGCGTTCTGAAAGCCACGCCCAGCAGACAACAGCAGATGGTTATATTCGTCAAAGTCGTAAATCGCGCCGATATTGAAACCAGTGCTGTCTCGCCCAAGCATCGTGGCAGCCGTCTGATGAAATAACTCACCACCAATTGTCAGCCTGTCCGTTACCTTCTTTTGCAGCAGCCAACCGAAGAACCAATAATCTTTGTCGATGGTTCCGCCGCCATGATTGATCCAGTAGCCGCCACCGCCATACGTGGTCCAGTCGCCGAAGCTCTTCTGCGCCCAGATCGGAAGGTACGCGCGCATATGCCCCGCACCCAGGCCACGTCCTTGATCTCCCGTCGGTACTTCAAGAAATGGAAACACGCCGATTTGCGGCCGCAAGCCGTTCTCTTGCTCTTGGATGAAACGGTACTTGAAGCCAAGTTCGGTATCGCCGTAGCCGAACTGGCTCACGCTGCCCGAAGGATTGTCAAACGCAACGGGGGTCACGATGTGGAATTGGCCGTTGGGGATAAGCCCGTAGTTGAACTCTACGGCGGGGCCGGCGCCGGACGTGTCACCGCTGAGATGGGTGCCGGTAAAAAACGAGTAAAGCTCGTAGTGTTGGTAATCGACGGGAACCGGATCATCCGTGCGAAATGGCGGCCCCGCCCATCCGGAGCCGGGCGCCATCGCCGCGGCCACGAGCGCCGCGAATTTTGCGTGACGCTTGAGGATCGAACGGCCGATCACATCCTGCCTCATGGCGAGACTGTTTATTCGCGTTAACGATATCGACTTTCGATATATCGATAAGGTATAGTACGGATTGCCAATTGAGATCAATTAAAAGGTCCGTAAGCTCGCGGAGACCGCTTTGGAGAGCCGCGCGAAGCCGAACTCGTGCAACGTGCTTTTCTTGTGCACCGGTAACTCGGCGCGCTCCATCATGGCAGAGGCCATACTTAATCGCTCCGGACAGAGCATCTTTCATGGCTACTCGGCGGGTAGTCAC
Organism: uncultured Alphaproteobacteria bacterium; assembly: GCA_963760435.1. Classification (GTDB taxonomy): domain Bacteria; phylum Pseudomonadota; class Alphaproteobacteria; order Rhizobiales; family Xanthobacteraceae; genus JAFAXD01. Next base: position 346,611 of record CAVXDE010000043.1, on the reverse strand, counting down.
CCCAAGGGAGAGGTGCATCCCTACGCCCTCGATCTCGGTGCCGGCAGGTCGCGCATCAACGAATCCGCCATGCGGTTGACGAACGCCAGCACCTCGGGATGCTTGTCCGGCTCCCAGCGTGCCATCAACTCTTCCAAGCCCTTGCGGCGCGCCAGCAGCATGCGATCGCGCATCAAATTGCCTCCGGGTGTCAGCTGCAAATATCCAGCCGCGTCTCGCTGGGCGATATGGCGCTGGCACAGACTGTTCAGCGGGCCGGTAAGGCTTGCGAGCGGAACCTTCAAATCGTCGCTCAGGGATTGCGCGGTGCGCGGTGTGCGCTCGCTCAGCCGCGCGAGCATCCAAAGCTCGGGTGCGGGCAGATCGAGCTGCGCCCGTTCGGCAAGATCCGCATAAAGCCGCCAGCGATGCTCATGTGCCAGCAGCGTGGTGACGATGCGCTCCAACTCCTCGATGGATGTGGCATCGCGCGGCATCGCAAAGCTTTCGCCCAGACCTTCGGCTGCGCCCATTCCCCTGAGCGGAATTTCGCGCAAGCCTAACGTGAGCAGGAATGCCAGCGCGGCGATGGCACTGGCGACCAGGAACACCGGCTGCAGCGCGGCCACGATGGCGGCGGCGTAGACGATGCGAATGTCGGGCGGCAGAGCCTGCACCGAAGCTTGGCTGGCGGCCACGGGGTACGGAGTGCCCAGCGGCAACACGGCGCTCAGCTGCGCCTCCAACCCATGGGCAAAGATGGCGCCGAACGCCGCGACCCCGAGCGCACCGCCGATCGAGCGAAACAGCGTGGTGCCTGACGTCGCAACACCGAGCTGTTCGTAGCTGACGGCGTTCTGCACGGCCAAGACGAGGACCTGCATGACCATACCCATGCCGAAGCCCAGCACCAGCGCATCAGCTGACGTTTGCCAGACATTCATATCGATGGATATCCGAGACATCAGCAGCAGGCCGATGGCCATCAAGGCGGTCCCGATAACCGGGAAAAGCTTGTAACGCCCCCAGCGGCTGATCATTCGGCCACTGACCACTGAGGTAACCAGCATGCCGAGCATCATCGGCATGAGCTGCAGCCCCGAGGCAGTCGGACTCTCGCCTTTTACAACCTGGAGATAGATTGGCAGGTACGTCACCGAGCCGAACAGTGCGAGGCCGACGATGAGGCCGATGGCGCTGGTGAGGACGAAGGTGCTGTTGCGAAACAAGCTCAGGGACAGGATTGGTTCACGCGCCCGCGCCTCCACTGCGACAAAGGCGAAAGTAGACATTATCGCGGCGGCACCCATGCCGAAAATAAACGGCGAGTTCCAAGGAAAGCTATTGCCGCCGAGGCTCGTCACCAGGATGACGGTGGTGAGCGCGATCGTCAGCAGCGATGCACCGAGATAATCGACCGTATGCTGCCGACGGCCCGGCTGGGAGGGAAGCGTGGCGGCAATGACGGCAAGCGCCAATAGGCCGGTCGGAATGTTGATGTAGAAGATCCAGCGCCAATTCAGGTTGTCGACAAAAAATCCACCAAGCAAAGGGCCTACGATGGTCGCGAGCCCGAACGCCGCGCCGAATAGCCCCTGATATTTGCCGCGCTCACGTGGCGAAACCAGATCGCCGGTCATCGCCAACGTAATGACAATGAGGCCGCCCCCGCCGATCCCTTGCAGGCCGCGAAATATAATGAGCTGCGTCATGCTTTGCGCCAATCCGCACAAGGCTGAGCCGACCAGGAAGACGAGAATCGCGACCTGCAGCACGATCTTGCGGCCGTGCAGATCGCCGAATTTTCCGTATAGCGGCGTGACGACAGTGCTGGAGAGCAAATAGGACGTCACCACCCAGGACAGGTGCGTCAAGCCACCGAACTCCCCGACGATCGTCGGCAGTGCGGTTGAAACGATGGTCTGGTCGAGCGCAGCCAGCAGCAGCACGAGAAATAGGGCGCTGAAAATCACCCGGATCGATCGGTTTTGAATTGGCTCGGTCATCGCGGCTCCAGATTGTCTCCGTAGAACATGACACTCGCAAAAAAGGCCCAACGGCTGATCCTCGACGCGGCGAACGCCGAAGCAAGGGCGCGAGGTCCCAATGACGTGAGTCGGTAGCGGGGTGATCGTGCCGACACTTGTTACACTTGCAGCTCAACACTGCAAAGGCCCGCGAGATCCGGAGGGTGCCGCAGAAGATGGGCCACCCGTTCACGCGCCGGTAGAGCCGGCGTCGCCGTCCATCCGACGAAACCGCGCCACATCCTTGCCAGATGTGTGGACCGCGGCATGGTCCTCTCTCACGAACGGACGAACGCTATCATCGGGTCGCTCTGTGAACAACAGATCTATTCCGTTTATCCGCAATCGTGCTCGATGCTCAAACACAGGACAAAATGTCCAGCCGGCTCTTCTTGAAAGTGAAATATAATTGTGTCATGTCCAGATTCATGGACAGTTCTGCAGCACACAGGGTTGCGCGTTTTGCTGCTCTTCTGCTTTACGTGCTGGCCACACTGACGGTGGGTTTTGCTCATCGTCCTGTCGGATCGCCGTCTTCCCTCGATTTGTCACAGTTTGCGCTGCCGGGCGGCGTGCTGCCGATCATCTGCGGCAAGACCGACACGGGCGAGCAAACAGACCGCACGGCTCACGTGTCGGTCTGCGAGGCTTGCTGCTTGACATCGGCCCCCGGACTTCAGTCGCCGCCAGCGGCGGAATTTGTACTGCGTGAACGGACGACGGCTGTCGTCTGGACCAAACTTGAGCCCCTGGCCCAGTCTTTCTGGACGGTCGTGGCGCTGGGCGCTCGCGGTCCCCCTGTTGCCTGAAAGCTTGTTTCCTTGACATTGGTGTTGCCCAACCGCGCGCGCTAATCGCGACCGCGCACCGGTAACAATTCAGCTCGTACCAAATCGATTCGTCCGCCGGGGCTGATCGAGAACAATCGCGCGCGCCATCGACGGCGACAGGAAATGGCAATGGACATCATCGGAATGTACCCGACCTTCTACGTGCCCTACATCGGCACGGCCTGGATCATGGGAATCATCGGGGTCATACACGTTCTCGCATCGCACACGTCGGTTGGCGCATCGTTTCTCTTCGCCATCCTCGAAACCAAGGCCTACCGGGACCAACAGCCGCAGTTGATGGACTTCATCAAGAGATTTGGCCTTTTCCTGCTTGTCTTCTCCTACATCATCGGGTCGATCACGGGGCCGGGCATCTGGTACGCGATCACGGTGACCAGTCCGCGCGGCGTGAGCGGGCTAATCCATAACTTCGTCTGGGTTTGGGCTGCGGAGTGGGTGTTTTTCACCGTTGAAGTGATCGGCGTTTACGCCCTCGTCTATCTGATCGGCAAAATTGACGCGAAATCACACCTCAAGCTCACGTGGTCATTCGCGCTAGCCTCGTGGTCGACGATGCTGCTCATCGTCGGCATCCTGTCGTTCATGATGTGGCCAGGCCACGAGTCCTGGTACCAGACCGGATCGACCAACGCGGCATTCTACAACCTCAATTTCTTTGCGCACCTGGGCGTGCGGACCGGATCGATGTTTGTGATGGCCGCGGTCGTTGGGCTGATCGTGGCCGCTGGTATCAAGGACCTTCGCCTGAAACGTGAGGTGATTCGCCTGATCACGCCGGTCGGACTGCTTGGCGGATTCTTCGCCACAATGATGTTCATCTACTATCTGCAAACGGTCCCCGAAAACGCGCGCATCATGCTGAGATCCCACCTGCTGCCGCAGTACGCGACGGGCATGATCGTCGTCGCCGTCGCCACGACGGCGTATCTGGCGCTGGTGTGGCTGAAACCGCAATATGTGAGAACCTGGATCGCGGTTCCGGCTTTTCTCTTCATTGCGATCGTCGGGGTCTGGCCGGAGGAGCGGATGCGCGAAAGCATGCGCAAGCCCTTTGTTGCCGGACAATATATCTACGGCAATCAGGTGATCGCGCGTGATGTGCCCGGGAAAGGCATCACTGGCGAAGTCGATCTGATTGCGGACAAGGGCTATCTCAAGCTTCATCCGTTCATACCGGATCGTCTGCGCAATATTACCAACGAAAACAAGCTGGAGGTCGGCGAGCTCCTGACGAAGATCGCCTGCGCGAACTGTCATGCACTCGAACCTGGCGCACCGCTGCGCAGCCTACCCGACAAGCTGTTCCGCGCCACCGACAAGGACCTGATCGCCGCATTCATTGCCGGGCCGCTCGGGCATGGAGCCGTTCCCTATATGCCGCGCGTCGATCTGCCGGATGATGAGGTCGATGCCATTGCGAGTTATCTGGCTCGCGTCGATCTAGCCGCAGCGCAGGCTACCACCGCCTCCAACAAGCTTTCTGACAATGGGAAATACGCGAAAGGGAGCAATTGACCATGGATATCGGCTCCATGATGCACGCAATGCGAGATCCGGCAGGCATCCCGGCGATCCCGCTGTTGTTCCAGTTCCTGATGGTCGCGACGTGGGTGCTGCACATCGCGTTTGTCAATCTGACGTTGGGAGCCGCGGCTGTCGCAATCTACGCATTCTACGGACGCCGTGGCGACTCCGATTGGGAACGGCTGTCGATCGCGCTGACCAAGGTCGCCAAAGTGGGTGTGTCCCTGCTGATCGTGCTCGGCGTGGCGCCGCTGTTGTTCACGCAGGTGATCTACGATCCGCAGTGGTATGCGTCGAACGTGCTGTCGGCGCGCTGGGCGGTCATATTCATAGCTTCCCTGACCGTGGCCTACTGCCTCTGGTTTGCGTTCTATTGGGGTAATCGCGGAGGAGCCAAGCGATACATCGGCCTGTACGCGGTCGCCGCACTCGGCCTTTTTCTGATGGACGGCCTGATCATGCACGCGCTGTCCTATCAATCCATTCAGCCACAGCGATGGATGGAATGGTATGCTCCAAATGGAGTTGTCGATACGAGCGGAGCCAGCCTGCACGCGATCGAATGGTCGCGATATCTGTTCATCATTTCGCTTTCCGCGCCGGCAATCGGGATATTCCTAATCGCCTATGCCGACTACTTCGCCTCGCGCGCGGACAAGCCGCCTTCCTACCTCGCCTTTGCGCGAGCGCTGGGACGCAAGATCTCCTGCCGCGGGTTCATCATCGCAACACCGTTGCTGATCTGGTGGCATCTCGATCAGCCGCATGACCTCGGACTCATGTGGAATCCGTTTGGTTGGCTGATGGTATTCGCAATTCTGATCATGGCGAATGTCGTGCGCGACGCAAAAGCCAACGTGCACGGTTATCTGCTGATTGCTTTTGGCATAGGCACTCTCGCGATGCTGGCCGTGTGGCGTGAGATCGTACGCGCGACGTCCCTCAAGGCCCTGGGCTATGTGGTCTCCGACTACAGGGTGAACGTCGACTGGCCTTCCCTGCTCTTGTTTTTCTCTACCTTCCTCGGCGTCGGCGGCCTGGTCGGGGGCTACTATCTCGCCGTGCTCTATCGATCGGGGAAGGTCGCAGGCCAATACGAGGCGGACGGTCTTGTCGCCCGACTGGGAACAGGGGCCGTGGTTGTTCTCGCACTTTGGATCGCGGTTTTCTTTGCCTACGGCGCCGCTATCTACATCCGCAACACGCTGACCTGAACAGATGGCTGATCAAATGAGCAAGCTCAAAACTGTTTCGATTTTTGGCATCGTTTTTGTGGCTTCGGCGGGAGCTACGGTAACGTGCGCGCAGACGGTGGACATCTCGAGAGGCCAGCAGCGTGCCGAGGTTTGCATGGCCTGCCATGGCCAGGACGGGAGCACGACCGCATCTCCTGGTATTCCCCGCCTTGCGGGGCAAGATCGCGATTATCTGATCAGGGCTCTGACGGCATATCGGATCGGCGTGAGCCGGACCGACGAGACAATGACCGCCATGGCCAAGCCGTTGAGCGACTCGGATATCCTCAACATCGCAGCGTATTTCAGCAGCCTGCCGCCACGGAAGCCTTGACGGCTGGTTCGCAAATGGAACGTAACGCTGGCGCGCGGAGTGGAGACGCCGACGGATGTTATCCGCCGGTTTGAGGCAGATCAGGGCGGGGCATGGGAATGGCTCCATCGTGCCCCGTAATTGCGTGGTGTCATGAAAGTGCAGCCTGGCTTTAGTAGCTTGGCGGGCCAGACTACGTCGAGCGATTCGCTGCATCGCGTTCGCTGCGATGTCGCCCGACGACAGCGTAGAACCGATCGCCAGAAGTACCATCTTACACCGGGTCAGCATTGTTTCCGATTCTGCCACTTGCATTGCGCTGGCTCCAAGGCTGAAATCTTCGTGCCTGCGCGATCTCATTTTCACGCCGAACTCCCACCGCAGGTAAGCATTGGATACGCGACGACCCGCGGCGACGGCCGGGTTCGAACGACCTGACCGCGGACTGTCGCGATGTCAGCAGGAGCGTGACCAATGGCAAATGTCCTGTCGGACAAAGAACGCGGATTGATGGACGCGTATTGGCGGGCGGCGAACTACCTGTCGGTCGGTCAGATCTATCTCTATGACAATCCGCTGCTCAAGCAGCCGCTAACGAAAGAGCATATCAAGCCGCGGCTGTTGGGCCATTGGGGAACGACGCCCGGTTTGAATTTCCTCTATGTCCACCTGAACCGGGTGATCAAGGCACATGATCTCGACATGATCTACGTGACCGGCCCCGGACATGGCGGGCCAGGTCTGGTCGCGAATGCCTACCTCGAGGGGACCTACAGCGAGGTCTACCCGAATATTTCCGCCGACGAGGACGGGCTGAAGCGGCTGTTTACGCAATTCTCGTTTCCCGGCGGCATTCCGAGTCACGTTGCGCCTGAAACGCCGGGTTCGATCCACGAAGGCGGCGAGCTCGGCTACGTCCTCTCGCATGCCTACGGGGCCGCTTTCGACAATCCAAACCTGATCGTGGCCTGTGTGGTCGGGGACGGCGAAGCGGAGACCGGCCCGATGGCGACGAGCTGGCATTCCAACAAGTTTCTTAACCCCAATACCGACGGCGTGGTTTTGCCGATCCTGCATCTCAACGGCTACAAGATCGCCAATCCAACCGTGCTCGCCCGCATCAGCCATGAGGAGCTGGATCATCTGTTTCGCGGCTACGGTTACACGCCGTATTTCGTGGAAGGGCACGACCCGGACAAGATGCACGAGCTCATGGCCGGCACATTGGACAAAATCATCGCGGAGATTGCGCGCATAAAGGCTGACGCGCGCCAGAATGGATTCACACAACGGCCGCGCTGGCCGATGATCGTGTTTCGAACCCCGAAAGGCTGGACCTGTCCGAAAGAAATCGACGGCAAGCGCACGGAAGGCTATTGGCGTGCCCACCAGGTGCCGATGGGCGAGATGCATGAAAATCCGGACCACGTGCGCCTGCTCGAAGCGTGGATGAAAAGCTACCGGCCGGAAGACCTATTTGACGCTGCCGGCCGCCTCAAGCCCGAATTGAGAGACCTGGCTCCGCAAGGGACCCGACGCATGAGCGACAATCCGCATACTAACGGCGGGTTGCTGTTGCGAGAACTGCGGATGCCGAATTTCCGGGATTACGCCATCGAGGTGAAGACGCCGGGTGCCGTGTTCGCGGAATCCACACGCCAGATGGGCCGGTTCCTCCGCGACGTGATGAAGCTGAATTTGGAGACACGAAATTTCCGCCTGTTCAGTCCCGATGAGAACAATTCCAACCGCTGGCAGGACGTGCTGGACGTCACCAAGCGTGCCTGGATGGCTGAGATCCATCCCGGTGATGATCACCTGGCGCCCGACGGGCGGGTGATGGAGATGCTCAGCGAGCATCAATGCCAGGGCTGGCTTGAGGGCTACCTGCTCACCGGCCGGCATGGTTTCTTCTCGTGCTATGAAGCCTTCATTCACATCATCGATTCGATGTTCAACCAGCACGCCAAGTGGCTGAAGGTCTGCAATCACATCCGGTGGCGGCGCCCGATCGCCTCGCTGAACTACCTGTTGTCGAGCCACGTGTGGCGGCAGGACCACAACGGGTTCAGCCATCAGGACCCCGGGTTCATCGATCATGTGGTCAACAAAAAGGCCGAGGTCATTCGCGTTTATCTGCCGCCCGACGCCAATTGTCTGCTGTCGGTGACCGATCACTGCTTGCGCAGCCGCAACTACGTCAACGTCGTGGTCGCCGGCAAGCAACCGGCGCCGCAATGGCTGACCATGGATGAGGCGATCAAGCACTGCGAGGCAGGGCTCGGCATCTGGGAATGGGCCAGCAACGACCGGGGCGGCGACCCGGATGTCGTCATGGCCTGCTGCGGGGACGTTCCGACCCTGGAGACCCTCGCCGCCGTCGACCTGCTGCGCAGGCACGCGCCCGAGCTCAAGATCCGCGTGATCAATGTGGTCAATCTGATGAAACTGCAGACGCCGAGCGAGCATCCGCATGGGCTCCCGGATCAGGACTTTGACGCGCTATTCACGATCGACAAGCCGGTCATCTTCGCGTTCCACGGCTATCCCTGGCTTGTTCACCGACTGACCTATCGCCGCAAGGGTCACGGCAACATCCACGTGCACGGCTACCGGGAGGAAGGCACCACCACCACCCCGTTCGACATGTGCGTCCTGAACCGCCTCGACCGGTTCCACCTCGCGGGCGCCGTCATTGACCGCGTGCCGAAGCTGCGGTCTCGTGCGGCCTACGCCAAGCAGGCCATCGCCGACAAGCTCATCGATCACAGGACCTACATTTATCGCTATGGCGACGACATGCCCGAGATCGCCGGCTGGAGGTGGGGTCAGGAGGCGGAGGCAGCAGGTCCTCATTCCACCGGAGCCGACAACGTCTGAATCTGCTGCGGGCGCCCTGGCTACGCGGTCGCCCCCTACCGCCCGCAGCTGAGGCGACTGCTGTGCACTGAAGTCCGTGCGAAGGGAGCGCGATCATGCCGCCAGGGAAAAGCAAGCATGCGATAACACGCGACCGATATGACGCAGTCCTCTTTGATCTCGATGGCGTAATAACCGACACGGCCAGCCTGCACGCGGCGTGCTGGAAACAGACGTTCGACGAGTACCTTCGCCGGCGTGCGACACAACGGGGCGAACTGTTTCGCCCATTCCACATCGTCACCGATTACCGGCTCTATGTGGACGGAAAGCCGCGCTTCGACGGCGTTCGCGATTTTCTAAGGTCACGCGATATTCACCTTCCTGAAGGAACACCGGACGACTCAGCACAGGCGGAAACGGTGGGCGGGCTCGGCAATCGCAAAAACGACCTGATCAACGACGTCATCGAAAACCGTGGCGTGCAGGCTTACGCGGGCAGCATCAAATTCATCCGCCGGCTCCATGAGCAGGACTATAAAATTGCGGTCGTCAGCTCGAGTCAAAATTGCGCAACGGTCCTACACGCCGCCAAGTTGGACCACTTCTTCAATGCTCAAGTTGATGGCAACATGATTGAGGCGCAGCACCTGGCCGGGAAGCCCGCCCCCGACACGTTTCTCATCGGAGCAAAGCTGCTGGGCGTTGAACCGGAGCGAGCTGTTGTGGTTGAAGACGCCATTTCCGGCGTTCAAGCCGGGTCACGAGGACACTTCGGTCTCGTGATCGGCGTTGCGCGCAAGGGCAATGCCGAGGAACTTTTGCATCATGGTGCCCATCTGGTGGTGACCGATCTAGCTGAACTTATTGACTGACGTCACCCGGCCTTGCTGGGAGGAAGAGCCCAATGCTCCATCACGAACGACTCAGACCATCATCGCGTGACTACCCGGCCGATGAATGGAACGTTGTCGAAAAGCGATTTGACGCCGCCTTTCTTGCCCAACTGGAAACCATGATGGCCCTCGGCAACGGGTATCTCGGGATGCGCGGGTGCCCCGAGGAAGGCAGCCCCAGCGCCGAAAACAGCACGCTGATCAACGGCTTCTATGAAGCCCGTCCGATCCTGTACGGCGAGGAGGCTTACGGGTTTGCAAAGACCGGGCAGACCATCTGCAACGTGACCGACAGCAAGATCATCAAATTGTTCTTAGACGATGAACCTTTCTGCCTTTCCGATGCGACGCTGTTGAACTACGACCGGCGGCTCAACATGAAGGCGGGAACGCTTGATCGCGAAATCCTGTGGGAAAATCCTGCAGGGAAACGGGTGCTGATCACGTCTCGCCGCCTCGTTTCGCTCGTCAACAGGCATGTGGCGGCCATCTCGTATTGTGTGACCGTCCTCAATGCGGAAGCCGACGTTGTCATTTCGGCGGAAATGAAGACCCACGAATCGCAATCCTCCCATGACAGCAGCGACCCGCGTCAGGCGAAGGCCTTTTCAGGGCGCGTGCTCCATCCCTGCGCGAGTTATTCCAATGATCGCCGCATTGTGCTCTGTCACGCGACCGAAAAGAGCCGGCTTACCGTCGCATGCGCTACAGACGTCGTGTTGGAGACCCCGTGCATAAACGCCTACAAGACCGTCCATACCGAAGATTTTGGTCAAGTCGCCTTTACGGTCGAGGCGCGGCCCAACTGCCCGATCCAGCTCACCAAATACATCGTCTACCATACCTCTCCGACGGCTTCGGCCGAAGAACTCTGTGGGCAAGCCGAGTGGACGTTGGATCGCATTTTGAGCCTTGGGTTCCAGCACCTGCTCAACGCACAAGAGCAATACATGAATGATTTCTGGCGACGGAGCGACGTCCGCGTAAAGGACATTCGAGAGGATCGTACGCATCGCACGACAATCGAGATCCAGCAGGCCATTCGGTTCAACCTTTTTCATATCCTTCAGGCCTCGGCCCGTGCGGAGAACGCCGGAGTACCCGCAAAAGGGCTCACCGGCTGCGCATACGAAGGGCATTACTTTTGGGACACTGAGATCTACCTGATCCCCTTTCTGTGCTACACATCGCCTCAGATTGCGAAAAACCTTCTGACATTCCGCTACAAGATGCTGGGGCATGCGCGAGCGCGCGCCAAGGAGTTGGGGCATCGCGGCGCCATGTTCCCATGGCGCACCATCAGCGGCGAGGAGGCCTCGGCGTACTACGCTGCCGGAACGGCGCAGTACCACATCAACGCCGATATAATGTACGCGTTGCGCAAGTACGTGCGCGCGACGGGCGATGAAGCGTTTCTTCGGGAATGCGGCGCCGAGATGCTCGTGGAGACCGCACGGCTCTGGCTCGATCTCGGTTTTTACTCCGACGTAAAGGACGGCAAATTTTGCATCGACGGAGTCACTGGCCCGGATGAATATAATGCTGTCGTCAACAACAACGCGTATACGAATTTAATGGCGCGCGAAAATCTGCGCTACGCATCGGAGACAATCGGATTCTTGCGGGCAAAAGAACCGGACGCTTACGCGTCACTCGTGCGCAAGACCGCGCTGGCCGCAACCGAGGCGGAAGATTGGAGTCGGGCGGCGGAAAACATGTACGTGCCGTACGACGAGAAGTTGATGATCATTCCGCAGGACGATGACTTTCTGGAAAGAAAGCCGTGGGATTTCCGAAACACGCCACCGGATCGCTATCCGCTTCTGCTCTTCTACCATCCTCTTAATATATACCGCAGCCAAGTCATCAAACAGGCCGATGTGATCCTCGCCATGTTCTTGTTGGGCGATCACTTCTCCGTTGAAGAGAAGAAGCGAAATTTCGATTTTTATGACCCTTTGACGACCGGCGATTCGTCATTGTCCTCTTGCGTCGAGGCCATTATAGCCGCTCAAGTCGGCGACACGGACAAGGCGATCCGCTACGGAATGGCCGCATTGCTTATGGATCTGGCAGATGTTGGCGGCAACGTGAAGAACGGCTGTCATATCGCCTCGATGGGCGGCACCTGGATGATGCTGATCTACGGGTTCGCGGGCATGCGGGACAACGACGGGGTGCTGTCGTTTTGGCCGAACCGTGCGCCGCAAGAAGACGCCGTGCTCGCGTTTCCTTTGACATGGCGCGGCCAGATGTTGGAAATCGAAATCGGCCTGGATACAGTGCGATACGCGCTGCGCAAGGGCGATGGCATGCTGTTTTGCCATGAAATGGAGGAGATTCGTCTGACCAGCGAACATCCGATGGCCATTCGGCCAATCACCATAAGATGAATACCGGTTGTCTGGGATAGTCGAGGAGCACTGTTCTAATAGGGCGCCGGCTGATTCCATGATCTTCAGGCCGAGATGCTGGTTGGGGCGATCAAGTGGCGAAAACTGATGTAGCTGGTGCCGAAAATGGGCTTGCGTCCGGAGGAGAACAGCCGCCGGATTCCACGAACATTCGCACCGCGCTGAGCGCGGATGCGATTGCCAAAGCGTTGCTGGACAACCTGCATTGCCGACGCGCAACAACCTCTCGGCTGGCGACCCGCACCGACTGGTACCTGGCCCTCGCCTACACGGTTCGCGACCGGGTGATCCATCGCTTTATCACGAGCGTTGAATCGCTGATGCGGTCAAACCAGCCGCTCAAAGGTGTTGCCTACCTGTCGGCTGAATTCCTGACCGGACCACATCTCGGCAACAGCATCATCAATCTCGGAATTTGGCCGGCCGTGCAGGAAGCCGTCGCGCGCCACGGACAGGACCTGACCGACCTGCTGGAACAGGAGGAGGAGCCGGGGCTCGGTAACGGCGGACTAGGCCGGCTCGCAGCCTGTTACATGGATTCGCTCGCGACCCTCGACATCCCGGCGATCGGTTATGGGATCCGCTATGAGTTTGGCATCTTTGATCAGGCTATTCGCGATGGCTGGCAAGTCGAGCTGACGGACAAATGGCTGCGGTTCGGCAACCCATGGGAGATCGTTCGCTCTGAAGTGACCTTCGATGTCGGTTTTGGCGGGCACACGGAAACCTATCACGACGAGCGCGGCCGCTATTGCGTGCGCTGGCGTCCGGAGCGGGTCGTCAGAGGGATCGCGCATGACACGCCCGTTCCCGGCTATCGCTCGCAGGCCGTGAACCTGCTTCGGCTTTGGAAGGCCGAGGCGGCCGAGTCCTTCGATTTCGAGGCCTTCAACACCGGCGACTATTACGGCGCCGTTGACGAAAAGGTGGCGTCGGAAACGATCACCAAGGTGCTTTACCCGAACGACGAGCCCGAAGCCGGCAAGCGTCTCCGGCTTGCCCAACAGTACTTCTTCGTCTCCTGCTCGTTGCAGGATATGATCAGATTGGTGCGGGTGCGAGGTTGGCGGCTCGAAGATCTGCATTTGTATTGGGCTGCGCAACTCAACGACACGCACCCATCCATCGCCATTGCCGAGCTGATGCGGCTTCTCATCGACGTGCACGCAATGGAATGGGAGCAGGCCTGGAGGGTCACGCAGAAGACCTGCGGCTACACCAACCACACGCTGCTTGCAGAAGCCCTGGAGCGCTGGCCTGTCCCGATGTTCGGCCGGATGCTGCCGCGCCACCTGGAGATCATCTACGAAATCAACCGCCGCTTCCTGCACGACGTCGCGGTGGCCCATCCTGGTGACCAGGCGCTAATTCGCCGGCTGTCGCTGATCGACGAGACAGGCGACAAGTACGTCCGGATGGCGCATCTGGCGAGCGTCGGCAGTCATGCGATCAACGGCGTCGCAGCCCTGCATACGAAGCTTCTCAAGCAGACGGTGCTTGCCGACTTTCATCAGGTGATGCCGGAGAAGTTTTTGAACATCACCAACGGCGTGACGCCGCGACGCTGGATCGCCTTGAGCAATCCGGAGTTGAGTGCGTTGATCAGCCGCCACATCGGCGATCGCTGGCTGAAAGACCTGGAAGATGAGCTGCAACGACTGGAGCCGTTGGCCGGGGACAGCGATTTCCAAACCGAGTGGCAGCGCATCAGGAGCAACAATAAGCGTGGCTTGGCGCAGCTCATCAAGGAGCGAACCGGCGTCCTGATCGATCCGAGCTCGCTTTTCGATATCCAGGTCAAGCGCATCCACGAATACAAACGCCAGCACCTGAACGTGCTCTACGTGGTGACCCTCTACAACCGGCTCAAACGTCAATCCGCGGCGGGGGTTGTGCCGCGGACGGTGATTTTCGGCGGAAAAGCCGCTCCCGGATACCGGATGGCCAAGCTGATCATCAAGCTGATCCATGCCGTCGCCGATATCGTGAACAACGACCCCGTCGTCTCGCCCTTCCTGAAAGTGGCGTTCCTGCCGGACTTCAACGTCAAAAACGGGCAGCGCGTCTATCCGGCTGCGGATCTGTCCGAGCAGATCTCGACCGCCGGCAAGGAGGCGTCGGGAACCGGCAACATGAAATTCGCCATGAACGGCGCCCTGACCATCGGCACGCTGGACGGCGCCAACATCGAGATCCGCGACGCGGTCGGACCGGACAACTTTTTCTTGTTCGGCCTGACCGCCGAGGAGGTCGAGCGGCGGAGGCACGACGGCTACGCGCCACGGCGCATTTACGAGTCGGATGTGGAGTTGCGGGAAACCCTCGACCTGATTGCATCGGGCTTCTTCTCCGATGGCGATCGAGAGCTGTTCCGGCCGCTCGTTGACGCGCTGCTCACCTCGGACAACTACATGTTGCTCGCGGACTACCGGTCTTACGTCGATTGCCAGGACCGCGTCAGCAAAACGTACCGGGACGCGCGGCAATGGACCCGAATGTCGATCCTCAACATGTCCCGCGTGGGCGCCTTCTCGTCCGATCGCTCCATCCGTGAATACTGTCGTGACGTCTGGCAGGTCGAGCCGATCAAGATCGAAAATGCATGAATTGGGCTTTCCCGAATAACGACGCTTCAACGCACACCGCGGGCGCGAGCGCGCCGCTTGGCGCGACCGTGTGCCCGGGCGGCGTCAATTTCAGCATCTTCTCCAAACATGCAGAGCTGATCGAACTGCTTCTGTTCGATCACGCCAATGCAGCGAAACCAACGCGGGTTCTCTCACTGCAATCGGACACCCACCGGACAGACGGCTACTGGCACGTGTTTGTCCCTGGCTTGCAGCCTGGCCAGGTGTACGGGTTTCGGGCGCACGGCCCGTTCGCGCCAGAGCGCGGCTGGCGCTTCGATGGCGAGAAGTTATTGGTCGACCCTTACGGTCTCGTGGTCGCGGTGCCGGACCGGTACGATCGTTGGGCCGCGGCGCGGCCTGGCGACAACACCGCCGTGGCGATGCGCAGCGTGGTCGCCGATCCCACCCGTTACGACTGGGAGGACGACAGGCAGCTCAGCCGTCCGGTCGCGGAGACTGTCATTTATGAACTTCATGTCGCGGGCTTCACCCGACATCCCAATTCAAAGGTCGAGCCGACAAAGCGCGGGACTTATGCGGGGCTGATCGAGAAAATTCCGTACCTCAAGGACCTCGGTGTCACCGCAGTGGAACTGCTGCCGATCTTCCAGTTTGATCGCCAGGACGCGCCCGCCGGCCTGGTGAATTACTGGGGCTATCAGCCCATTTCATTCTTCGCGCCACATCAGGCGTACAGTTCAAAGACGGCGCCGCTCGAGGTGCTCGACGAGTTTCGCGACATGGTGAAGGCGTTCCACCGCGCCGGCCTCGAAATCATTCTCGACGTTGTCTTCAATCATACCACCGAAGCGGACGCGACCGGGCCGACGCTGTGCTATCGCGGCCTGGCGAACGACGTTTATTACATCCTAGAGAAGGACAAATCCCGTTACGCGGATTACACGGGCTGTGGCAACACATTGAACGCCGGACATCCGGTCACCCGTCGGATGATCCTCGACAGCCTGCGTTACTGGGTCACGCAGATGCACGTCGACGGTTTCCGTTTTGACCTTGCGTCAATTCTGTCGCGTGACGAGACCGGCCAGCCGATCCCAAATCCGCCCGTCCTCTGGGATATCGAGACGGACCCCGTTCTGGCGGGAACGAAGCTGATTGCCGAGGCCTGGGATGCCGCCGGTCTCTATCAGGTGGGAAGCTTTTTCGGCGACAGATGGCAGGAGTGGAACGGCAAATTCCGCGACGATGTCAGGCGCTTCGTGCGAGGCGACAACAACTCGGTCTCCGCCGTCGCGTGCCGTATCCTGGGCAGTCCCGATCTCTACGGTCACGAGGAGCGCGAAGCCGAGCAAAGCATCAACTTCGTGACGTGCCACGATGGCTTCACGCTCAATGACCTGGTGTCCTATAACCAGAAGCACAACCAGGACAACGGTCACGACAATCGGGACGGAACGGACGATAATCTGAGCTGGAATTGTGGCATCGAAGGACCCACCAGCGATCCGGCGGTCGAATCACTGCGCAACCGGCAGATCAAGAATTTTCTCACCCTCACCATGCTGTCAGCAGGGACGCCGATGCTGCTGATGGGTGACGAGATGCGCCGCACCCAACTCGGCAATAACAATGCCTACTGCCACGATTCCGAGCTGACCTGGCTTGATTGGGACCTGCTCGACAAGCATCGCGACATCCATCGCTTCGTGAAGGAGCTCAACCTGTTTCGCCAGCGGCGTGACGTCGTCCAGGAAGACGGTGCGCTTAGCCTCAATGAACTGCTGCGCCGGGCGCGCATCGAGTGGCATGGCGTCCGATTGAAGCACCCGGACTGGGGCGAGCAATCGCACTCTGTGGCGTTTGCGATGTGGAGCCTGCGCACGCGCTTCGTGCTGCATGGAATACTCAACGCCTATTGGGAGCCGTTGCAGTTTGAATTGCCGCCGAGCCCAGGCGCAGACCGGGACGTCTGGCGGCGCTGCATCGATACGGCCCTCCCCTCACCCGACGACATTCTGCCGTGGGAAGACGCGCCCGTCGTGAAAGAAACGACCTACCTGGTGCAGCCCCGCTCCATCGTTCTGCTGGCGCTGGCGCTTGATGAAGGCGACAGGCAAGCCGCTGCTCACGACGAGCCCAGTTCAACCTCCGGCCGCCCTGCAGATTGAGCCGCGTTGAGGCAGATCAAAGCGGGCCAGGGGCGCTCGCTACATTATTTCCCGCTACAGGACAACGGATGGGGAGATGGCACTGATGATCAAGCGGTTCGCGATGGGCTTAGGAGTTGCAGCAGTTTCTGTCGGCGCTGGCTCCGTCTGCCGACGCTCAATCAACGATCTATGCTCCCTATTCCTGTGTCGGCAATTGCGTGGTGCCGGACGGCTGCACGCGGGCCTTCTTGTTCAATGGCCAAATGATGTTTCACAACGAAGCGGGCCAGGAGTCGCCGGGTGCCTTCACCGGACCGAACCGGGTGACCGCATTTGCCTGGGGGTTGGAGGGCGACGTCTACCCCGACATGATCATTTGGCACTATCCGGGTCGCCGCGAGCACGCACGGTGGGTCAGGAACAACGCGTGCCCGCCGCCGGTCTAGGCAGGCCTTGTTGTTGGTCATAAGGACAGGCCCAGGGCGATGGCCATGCACAAAAAAGTCCTCGAATGGCAAGCGGCTCACCCCAACGTCACGTGGATCGGGTGGAGCGTGGTTTGGGCGATCGTTCTTTTGATCTTGTTCTGGCCGCGCAAGAGCGGATAGGGAAAATACGACGGTTACGGACTACGCGAGCGCTCAAGGCTCACCTGAGCGGCTGCCGAACCGTGATGGTGGCGCACCCGAAAGAACTTCGTCGGGGCCCGGTGGCTGCGGTGGTGTTTGTGCGGTCGTTTGTTGCGTTGCGCCCGCTGGGTCGTTGCTTGATACGGGAGCCGTGCAACCATCGTCATCGGCATGATCGAGCGCGCTCAGCGCCTGCTCAACGACCTTTGCATAGTCACGCTGGGAGCTGATTGGAAAGTCAACCACGACGTGGTGCCAATCGCGGCCGCCGCACGCGAGCCGCGCCTTGCGCACGAACATGCGCTCCTGCTTCGTACCGGTGACCACCAACTCGCCCTGCGTACCCGTCAGCCTCAACACGTCTTCTCCATCGACGAAGGCAATGGCTTTCAGGTGCTGCGACGCGCTCTCGCGGCTGGCCGGGCTCGCATAGAACACCAGCGAGGCGGCGCCATCCGGCGAGCGATACCTCCGGCCGGTGTGTTGTGGATCGACGGGTTGCAACTGCCAGTCCGGTGGCGGGAATGGGCGGCCGAGGACGCGTACCCCAGGCCCGCTCCGAGGCGAGCTTGGAAGCGTAGTTGCATCAGGGTCGCGCACGCCCGCGGCACCCCCGTATCGAAGGGCGTGGCCCCAATAGCGATAATGAAAACGGTAATGCCGTGCGTCGGCCGCTTGCGTGCCGAGCAGGAGAAGCAACCCGATCAGAACAGGTGCTCGCACGAGTTTCCCCACAACGTCGGAATCCGGCTGTTAAGTCCCGGACGTTGCTTGTTGTTCCGCCAATCGGGCTGAGCTCCTCCGAAGGGAGGACGCGCCTGCGCGCGCAGCATGCCAAAGACACCTCACTCAAACGTGTTGCCGGGCGGTGATCAGGGTCACATCGAAACGGCTGCCGACGCTCGCAACGTCAGGCCCGGCAACGACGCCTGTTATTCGGCGTTCTCAAAAAACGCAACCTCAAGAGGAGTCCAAACATGGCGCAGATTGACGAAAACAAACTGCACGAATTCGTCGGCAAAATGCTGGGCGATCTCGGTGGTGCATTCAGTGTTCCGACAGTGCGGATCGGGCTGCGATTAGGCCTGTTTACTGCTCTCCATGAGGGCGGCCCAGCAACAACCGAGGAGCTCGCGAAACGCGCAGGCGGACTGACGGAGCGATATGTCCGCGAGTGGGCCCTCGCGCAAGCCGCGAATGGCTACGTCAATTATGATGCGGCCGCAAAGAAATTCAGCTTGTCGCCGGAACAGGCAATGGTGTTTGCGCAGCAGGACAGCCCGGTTTATCTGGCTGGAGCGTTTGACATCGTCGCTGCCATGATCGAGGGCGAGCCGAAGGTCGAGCATTCCTTCCGGACCGGCGGCGGCGTGCGCTGGGGCGATTCAGCAGGCTGCCTGTTCTGCGCAACCGGGGCGTTCTTCCGGCCGGGCTATGTGAACAACATCGTCCAGAACTGGTTGCCGGCGCTTGACGGCGTTACAGCCAAGCTGAAGTCCGGCGCCAAGGTCGCCGACGTCGGCTGCGGCGTCGGTTTTTCGACCCTGCTGATGGCGCAGGCTTTTCCCAACAGCAAGTTCGTCGGTTATGACTTCCACGCGCCCTCGGTGGAAAACGCCAACCGGCACGCCGTCGCACACGGGTTGAGCGATCGCGTCAGCTTCAAGGAGGCGAGCGCCAAGGCTATCAAGGAGACCGGCTTCGACCTCGTGACATGCTTCGACTGTTTGCATGACATGGGTGATCCGCGGGGCTGCGCAGGTCATATGCGTCGCATTCTGAAGGCCGACGGAACCTGGATGATCGTCGAACCGATTGCCGGCAATCGGCCCGAAGAGAACATGAATCCCGTCGGGCGGCTTTATTACAACGCCTCGACCATGATCTGCGTGCCGACATCATTGGATCAGGAAGTCGGCGAAGGCTTGGGCGCGCAGGCGGGTGAGGCCAAGCTCACCGAAGTCATTCGCGAGGGGGGATTCAACAAGGTCCGCAAGGCGACTGCCGGGCCATTCAACATGGTGCTCGAGGCTCGAGCCTAGCGCTCCGTTTCCGAGGTTGTTATAGAAGCCGGCTCTCTCAAACACGCACTTCGGAAACAAAAGTAATACGCGCAGATCTCTGGTTCGCGTGCCGCTCTTCGACCTGCCTTTTGGGAAGCAGCGTGCCTGGTTCGGCTGGGGTCACCCCCAGCCGTACAGCGCTAGGATGAGGATGAAGGCTAGCGCGGACACGGCGGCGACCGCGACAATCTCGGAAAAAGCCGATCCCTCCTCAAACATAGCATGTCCTGCACGCGCGAAGCTTAAGCTCACTGGACCTTCAGGAGCTTCCGTCGCCGCATAACGCTTCGCGATCGCATTTGGATCACTGCGAAGGCTCGCAAGAGCGCGAACACCTGCCTCCGCCGCGACAGTGATCCAAGCCGCCCAGGTTCTCGTTCTGAGAGATGCTTAAGTCGAATTAAATCCCTCAGACGGAGATCGAGATGAACATCCTGAACTCGATTGCGACCGGAATCGTCGCAGTAGCAATGGCAACATCGGTCGCGACCGCGGCCGGCAACAAGTCCGATATCGTTGACACAGCGAGCAGCGCTGGAAACTTCAATACCCTCGTCGCCGCAGTGAAGGCCGCCGGCTTGGTGGACACCCTCAAGGGGCCGGGTCCTTTCACCGTATTCGCGCCGACGGACGAGGCGTTTGCGCGCCTGCCTGCCGGAACGGTGCAAGACCTGCTCAAGCCGGAAAACAAATCCAAGCTGGTAACCATCCTCACCTATCACGTCGTCCCCGGCAAGGTGATGTCGAAGGACATCGCCGGCAAGAAAACGATGGTGAAGTCGGTCGAGGGCGGCGAGATCGCAGTTGATGCGACCAATGGCGTGCAGATCGACGACGCCAAAGTGATCAAAGCCGACATCGAAACGTCCAACGGCGTCATTCACGCGATTGATAAAGTGATCATGCCGAAGATGTGAGCTGCGCCGACTTACTGATAGCTTCCGAACATTGAACCGGCCGATGAGCCAGATGAGCTCATCGGCCGACAACGTCCATGTTATAGGTGATGTGCTAGAAACCGGATAATTTGGCCACCTATCCGATACGGAGAGCTCCGATGAAGATCGCCATCGTAGGAACGGGAAATGTCGGCGGTGCTCTGGCGAAAGCCTGCTCTCGTGCCGGACATCACGTTGTGCTTGGCGTGCGCAATCCGACGGATCCAAAGGTCGCGACACTCGCCCGCGAGGTCAGAGCTGAGGTCAAAATGATGGCCGAAGCCGTACAGGGCGCGGACATCGTGGTGTTGGCCCTCCCCTGGGGCGCAGTAGAAGGCGCGGTGAGGGCTCTGGGCGACTTGAAAGACATGATCGTGATCGACTGCATGAATCCGCTCGCGATGCAGAACGGTAAGTTGGCGTTGGATCGCGGTTTCAGCACGTCTGGTGGGGAAACGTTGGCGAGCTGGGTCCCAGAGGCGCGCATCGTCAAAACCCTCAACCAGGTCGGCGCGGAGATGATGGCGGACAACGCGGATCTGCCCCATCGCCCGGTGATGTTCATGGCGGGCAACGATCATGCTGCAAAGGAGGCCGTATCGGCCTTGCTGTCGGACATCGGGTTCGAGCCGCTCGATGCAGGCGATCTGACCAAGGCGCGCCTGCTCGAACCCTACGGCATGCTTTGGATCAATCAGGCGCTCGTCCAGGGTAAAGGACGGGACTGGGCGTTTGCAGCGATCAGCCGCACGTAAGGACGCGATTTTGCCGCCAGTTGGTCAGTGGCCCTCCGAACCATCACGGTATCGAGCGTGGAGCCGGCGATGCGAGGGCGAGGTCTTCAATGGCGCGAACGAGTTCCAGAATTGAAGCCGGCTTTCTCAACAGACGCGCCCCAAAGTTCTCCATCAGTTCCGGATCGCGCGCATAATTTCCTGTCAGCAAGAGGACAGGGACTTCGTTGCCCATGTTTCTGAGTTGTTTGATTAATCCGATCCCGTCCATGCCGGTCATGGCATAGTCGGAGACAACAACGTCTATATCGGGCACATCTTCGATGATAACCATCGCGGTTTCGGCCGAGTCAGCGGCCAGAACTTCGTAACCTGCTTCGGTCAGCTGTGTCATCAAGAGCTCGCGAACCAACCGATCGTCATCAACCACCAATACCCTGGAAACGCTGTTGCCGGACGGCAATTGCGGCGCCTCCTGATCGAGCGCTGACCGCGTCACCGGGAGAATCAGCGTCGCCGTCGTCCCTACGTTCTGGGTGCTCTCCAGGGTAAAGCGACCACCGATTTGCTCAGCAAATGCCCGCACCATCGCCAAGCCCAGTCCGGTTCCTTGGCCTTCGGGTTTGGTCGTGAAGAACGGCTCAGCGATGCGCGACATCAACGCCGGGTCTATGCCGATTCCGGTATCCGAGACTGATATCCGCAGGTAGTTGCCAGGCGCTAAACCGTCCCTACATGCCTCCCCGACATACTCAGGCGCCACGGCGATGGTGAGGGCGCCACCCTCCGGCATCGCATCCCGAGCGTTTGTGGCGAGGTTGAGCAGGGCCACTTCCAAATGACCCCGATCAATCGGCAGAACGGGCACGTCGCGAGCTATATGCGTTGAGACGGCGATGTTTGCAGGAAATGTGTGGGCAAGAACCTCGCTGATGCTTTCGAGCAGCCGCGGTATTGCGACCGGCTCGGTACGCAGCTCACCCTTGCGCGAGAAAGCCAGCAATCGCCGGGTAATGGATGATCCGCGATCGGCGGCCTCGCTCATCATGCGGGCCATTTTTCGAATATTTTCATCCGCGGTCCGCCGGCTAATAAGGTCGCTCCCACCCTTGACGGCTTGCAGAACGTTATTGAAATCGTGTGCTATGCCGCCGGCCAGCTTGCCCAGCGCACCGAGTTTTTCGGTGCGCGCCAAGCGATCGTTGACGTCGCGAAGCGCTTTTGTTCGCTCATTGACGAGGCTCTCCAGCTCGGAGGCGCTGCGCTCCAGAACTTGCCGCGCATCAATTACGGACGTTATGTCCGTCGACGTTCCGAACCATTGAACAACGCCGGTCTCATCCTTGATTGCGATCGCGCGCTTTTTGAACCAGCGATAAACGCCGTCAGCGCGACGCACGCGCGCCTCGCATTCGAACATCGTGTGCGTCCTGACACTCTCATTCCACTTTTCGAGCAAGTGGTCGCGATCCTCCGGGTGGACATGAGTAATCCAGCCAAACTCGAGTTGTTCCTTGGCAGAGGCGCCCGTATACTCCTCCCATTGCGGGCTGAGGTAGTCGCACGACCCGTCCGGGCGGCAGGTCCACACCAAGTGCGGCAGGGCATGCGCCAAGGTACGCCATCGCTGCTCGCTCAGCGCTTGGGCTGCTTCAGCATTCTTGCGGGCGGTCGCGTCTTCAACGACGGAGATGTAGTGGAGCGGATTGCCATCCTTATCGCGAAGCAGAGAGACAGTCAGGTTAGCCCAGAGAACGCTCCCGTCCTTGCGGGTGTAGCGTTTCTCCATGGAATAGGTGGCCCGTCGGCCGTTGGCGATATCCGCCGCATTCGCGAGGTCTGCGGCAAGATCGTCCGGATGAGTCAATTCCTGGAAATTTTTTTGCAGCAGCTCGGCTTCGGAATAACCAAGCATCGAGCACAGACGCCGGTTCACACGAAGCCACTGGCCGTCGAGACCAACATGAGCCATACCCACCGCGGCTTGGTCAAAGGTCTCACGAAACTTGGCTTCGCTTTGCTCCAATTCTCTCTGAAAACGACGAGCCTCCGTGACATCGTACGCAACGCCCACAAACAGGCGCGGGCCAGCAAATCCGCCCCTGGCGGAGAAAACTCGCTCCTCGCCATCGAAGGCACGAATTCTGAACTCGGCCCGGTAAGGCGACCTGCTTTTGATCGCGTTGGAGAACGATTCGATTACGCGTTGTCGGTCGTCCGGATGAATAACTTCAGTCCACGTATTTCCGAGTTTGTTTCCTGACCCAGCGGGAGCGCGCATGATCCGCATCAGCGCTTCATCCCAATGATTTTCGCCAGTTTCTACATCATACTCCCAGCAACCAATTTCGGCGATTTCCAGCGCCGATCGCAGACGCATCTCGCTTGCCGCAAGCGCTTCACGCGCGGCGGGTTCATTAACGACCTCGGGTCCGATAGCGGATATTTCGGCAATTTGAGCCGGCCCTGCATCGCCGAGAGAAGCGTCCGCGTCCGGGAGCAACGATAAAGGTCTGGAAATGGCGGTGCCGTCCCATTCGCGCATCATCATACCCCGAGCAGGGCCTCAACTAACCTAGGTTAAAAAAGTTCCCGAGTCGAAGGTTCATACCGAAGCCCTCGCATCCCGGAGATCTGATGAAGCTTTGATCTGTTCATAGCCGGCCAAAGCGGCGCGGCGAGCCTCGTCATGCGTCACGATCGGATATGGATAGGTCGTTCCCAGGCGAATGCCACATCGCCTCAGCAAATCGACAGGCGCATTGAAGGGCGCATGAATGTGCTCGCGCGGCAACGGCGCCAGTTCCGGACACCAGCGTCGCACATAATTCCCTTCGGGATCGAATTTCTGGCCCTGGGTGACCGGATTGAAGATGCGGAAGTAGGGTGCGGCGTCGGCGCCGCTTCCAGCCACCCATTGCCACCCCGCGGCATTGTTGGCGAGATCGGCATCGACCAGCGTGTCCCAGAACCACGCTTCGCCCAACCGCCAATCAATGCGCAGGTGTTTGATCAGGAAGCTTGCCGCAACCATGCGCGCGCGATTGTGCATGAAGCCCGTCTGCCACAGTTGGCGCATTGCCGCATCCACGAAGGGGTAGCCGGTGCGCCCCTTCTGCCAAGCGTCCAGATCGGCTTGGCGATTGAGCCACGGGTAGGCATCAAACGCATCGCGCCAGTTCTCATCCGCAAGGGTCGGAAAATGATAGATCAGATGGTAGGCGAATTCGCGCCAGCCAAGCTCGCTGAGGAACTTGTCGATGCCGGCGCGCTTTGCGGGTTCGTGTGGCTCGACCGACAGCCGGGCCCAGATCTGGCGCGGGGAGATCTCGCCGAAATGCAGATGCGGCGACAAGCATGATGACGCAGCGAGGTCGGGGCGGTCGCGCAGGAATGGGTAGGAAGCAAGACCACCCGCGACGAACGCATTGAAGCGCGCGAGCGCGCCGGCTTCGCCAGGCTGCCACCACGTCGTGCCAGGTGCTCGCCCAGTCCGGGTTGCGCGGCAACAGCCCCCAGTCGTTCAAATTGTCGACCGCAACATTTGCCCGGGCGATATTCAACCGCGCGGGCGCTCGCAGCGGGGCTGCGACGGCTTGCATTGAGGAGGTCCGCCAAAACGGCGTGAAAACCCGAAACGGCGTACCGCCGCGCGTCGCCACGTCCCAGGGTTCGTGCAGAAGGGATGCGTTGAAGCTTTCGACCTCAATCCCCGCATTCGAGAGCTGGGTTTTGAGCGCTGTGTCGCGGGCGATCGCGAATGGCTCGTAGCAGCGGTTCCAATAAACGGCGGACGCTCGCGTTGATTTGACGAGCGCCGGCACAATCACACGCGGGTCTCCGCGCAACAGCACAATGTCCCCGAGATCCGCTGCGAGTGCAGCCAGGCTATAGTGCAGCCACCAGCGGCTCGCCGCCCCCATGCGCCAATGACCCGGCGTGACATCGTCGAGAATGTAGAGCGGCAGCACGCTCCCGCGGCTCGCCGCCGCGGCCAGGGCCGGGTTGTCATGCACACGCAGGTCCTGTCGGAACCAGACAATAGTCGTCATGCGGCGCTCGATAATGTCTCACGAACAGCTGTTCTCCATATTTGGTATCGCCGCACGGAACGATCCAGCATTTTATTTTTCCGGCAGATGTGATCCGGATCGCGACTGGTTTCGTCTAAGCAAAGAACAGCGTCCGATCGACGACTTTGAGAGACTGAGACGGGGATGGGCAATGAAACAACTCGTTACCTACTTCGCCGCACTCGTGGCTTTTGTTGTTGCGGATATGGCCTGGCTCGGCACAATGACATCCAGGTTCTATCGGCCAACGTTGTCAGACGTCTTGTTGACAAGCGTTAATTTTCCACCGGCGCTAGCCTTTTATGCACTCTATCCGATTGGACTGGTGGTGTTTGCAGTCAACCCCGCATTGAAAAGCAATTCGCTTGGAACGGCGCTCATCTACGGTTGCTTGTTTGGCTTCTTCACCTACTCGACTTACGATTTGTCCAATTACGCGACGCTGCGGAATTGGTCGCTGGCGCTCACTGTCGTGGATATCGCGTGGGGGACGATCTTGGCCGGCTTCGCCGCGACGGTTTCGTTCTGGATAGCATCACACGTCGTATCCTGATTTATCCTTTGCCTTCATCAGAGTTGGGCACGGGAAGAATGCGGGGGTGCGCTGTTGATAGGCGCGAAACGCTTCGCCACGTGTTTCCAGCATATGCTGCTCGAGCAGAGGAATTCCCGAGACGTGGACGAGAAGCCAGTACATCAGGATTGGCGCCAACAGCGCCAGCCAGCCATATGGGTTGTATCCGGCTAGATCGATCGCAAAGAGCGGGTAGGCAACCCATGCCATCCATTCAAAAAAGTAGTTGGGGTGGCGCGAGTAACTCCAAAGCCCGACGTCACAGACGGCCGCAAGTCCCGAATGCGCGCGTTTGAATTTGCGCAGCTGCCGGTCGGCTGTCGCCTCACCGACCAGCGCCGTGATGAGCAGCACGGTCGCGCCGACATCCAGCCGCTCGTAGCGACGGATCCGGGTTGCGCGCCGCGAGTGACATGGCTGCCACCAGCGGCACGCTGGCCAGCGCCTGCTTCTGCAGGAACCAGAACATCTTCCGCGGAGCACGCGCTCCCCATTGAGCGATCAGCCGGCGGTAGCGCGGATCATTCGTGATGGCGCGCGTACGCGTGGCGATATGCAGCCCCAACCGCAGGCTCCAGCAGGACACCAGGATCGCGACCAGGATCTGACGCCAGTGCCACGGCTCACCCGGTGCGACGAGCGCACTGGCAAGCGCTGTGGCACCCGTCCCGAAGCTCCAAATGGTGTCCACCCACCCGGAATTGCCGGACTTCCATTGCACCCACCAGGCCGCCGTCATGATGAGGCTCATCGCCAGCCCCGCCGACGCGGCAACAAACACGAGTTGGAGCAGACTCACAGCTCATAACCGGACAAACGGTTGCATCAGGCGGCCAAGCAGCCCGGCAAGGCGCAACTCTCCCTGCATGGCTACGAGGCAGATGCAATCCCCGTCGGCATCGACGACCGGGTGATGATCGACACTCTCATCGCCGAGGTCGAAATCGCCCGGGCCGTAATGTCCCTGTTCCTGGCTGAACCCGCCCGTGAGCACGCAGGTCATCTCGACACCAGTGTGCGAGTGTTGCAGCAGCCGCGTCCCGGGACCAGACTTGAGCAGAAACACGCGCGTTTGTCCTGGTTCCGGCAGCTCGATCGGGCGAACGTGAACGGACGGGGCGACCCAATTCCAACGACCAAAGCGATAGCGCCGCACGAATTTCGGCAATCCTGGAATCTCAATGTCCGCCTCGGGAAATGACGGCGCGACAGGCCGCGCCGGGGGAGCTTCGTCCAACCTCGCCTCAACGGCCGCGAACGCGTTGCTGGACATCGGCGCGGGCGCCAAGTCGGTCAGCAAACTCCCGCCGACGCGCTCCATCGTGCGCACGAAGTTGCGACATCGTGCACACGCCAGGAGATGCGTGGCGATCGCCACGTGCTGTCCGCTGTCCAGGGTTCCGCCAGCGAAGGCCGACAGCAGGGCCTCGTCCGGATGATGCTGAATGCTCATGACTGACCGTCCAGAAGATCGCGCAATCGGTTCATCGCCAAGCGCAGGCGCGATTTCACCGTACCCAGAGGGATATCGAGCGTTGCGGCAATGTCGGCATGGGCCTGCTGTTCAAAGAATGAAAGCTCCACGACTCGCAGTTGCTCGGCTGACAGCTGGTCCAATGCGGCGCGGATGCGGGTTTGATCCTGCTTTGCGATCATCGCCGCGTCCGGCTGCATCGCGTCGTCGGCCTCCGATTCGAATTCAAACTCTGCTGCGATGGCGTCGATGCCGCGCTGACTGCGCCGGTACGCGTCAATCCGCAGGTTGCGCGCAATGGTAAAGATCCACGCCGCGGCGCCGGCGGTCCCCGCGTCGAACAGGGCGGCCTTGCGCCAGACATTGATCATGGTTTCCTGCGCGAGCTCTTCGGCGGCATCCGCCGCCACGCCGGAGCGTTGCATGAACGCCTTCACGCGCGGCGCAAAATGGGCAAACAGACGGGCAAACGCGTCCCGGTCCTGATCTGCGGCGATTGCCCGGATCAAAACCTCCCAGTGCGGCGCGTCGGCCGGCTCGCGCTTACCCGCCGGCATAAGCGCTAGCCGCTGCGGCGCCCGAGGGGTGTTCGGCATCGGCGATGCAAACGATGTCCTCCGTGGCAGATCGAGACATGGCAGGGCCTGTTGCATAACCAGGATAACGATGGGCTGGCTCGCTTGGATCATCGCTTGGTGATCCAGCCGGCCGTTTCCTGCGTAACCATGGAACGAATGCAACCAGGCGCTTGCCGTTCCCCGTCGCGGCGGCATGCCGGTCACCAGGGGTCCTGCAGGATATGCCGTCCGTCCGTTCTCTCAACATCGCCGTCGTGGGGGCCGGCATTTCCGGTCTGGCAGCAGCGTGGCTCCTGAGCCAACGGCATCGCATCACCGTGTACGAGCGCGCGGATCGCCCCGGCGGCCATTCCAACACGATATCGGTCGCAGAAAACAGCCGGACCATTCCGGTCGATACCGGTTTCATCGTCTTCAATCGGGCAACATACCCGAATCTCACAGCATTGTTTGACCTGCTCGGAATCCCAACGCGGGTATCGGAGATGTCGTTTGCGGTGTCGCTCGACGCCGGCGCGCTGGAATATTCCGGCAGCGGTCTCGGCGGATTGCTCGCCCAGCCCTCGAATATGCTGCGTCCGCGTTTCTGGAGCATGCTCGCCGGCCTATTGCGCTTTTACCATGACGCCACCCGCGACAGCAGCCGGCTGCTCGATATGCAATTGAGTCTGGGCGAATATCTGGCGCGGGGTCGCTACGGCGAGCCATTTGTCCGCGATCATCTGCTGCCGATGGCAAGCGCGGTCTGGTCTGCGGCACCTGACGAGATCTTGAATTATCCCGCCTCCGCTTTCCTGCGCTTCAATCACAACCACGGGCTGCTGCGCATTCGCGGGCGACCGCCCTGGGAAACCGTGGTCGGCGGCAGCCGGACCTATGTGCGGCGCCTGATCGCGCCTTTCGCCGATCGGATCCGGCTCGATGCCGAAGTTCGCAGCATACGACGTGAACCGGGCTCAGTCCGCGTCATGGATTCGCAGGGTGGTCGCGACACGTTTGATCACGTCATCATGGCGTGCCACGCCGACCAGGCCCTCGCCACCCTCGCTGACGCAAGTGAGGACGAACGCAATCTCCTCAGCGCGGTTCGCTACAGCCGCAACGTCGCGGTGCTGCACACGGACGAAAGCTTCATGCCCAAACGCCGCAGCGTCTGGTCAAGCTGGAATTTTCTGGGGCTGACTGACGATGATCGGGTGTGCCTGACTTATTGGATGAACCGCTTGCAGGGGATTGAAAGCGAACGGCCGCTGTTCGTCACGCTCAACCCCCCGCGCGCGCCAAGAGCGGGCACCATCCTGCACACGGAATCCTATCACCATCCGATTCTCGATAGAGCGGCGGCAAGAGCGCAGCAGGAGTTGTGGTCGTTGCAAGGACAAAGAAACACATGGTTCTGCGGTTCCTACTTCGGCGCCGGTTTTCACGAGGATGGTTTGCAGGCGGGGCTCGCCGTGGCGGAACAGCTCGGCGGGGTGCGCCGGCCTTGGCGCGTCGCCGACGAGTCCGGGCGGATCGCGATCCCGCCGCACGTGCACGCAGCGGCCGCCGCGGAGCTTCCGGCATGACCAGAAAGTCAGCAGTCTACGTCGGGTCCGTCATGCATCGGCGGTTTGGCGCGCGCCAGCATCATTTTCGCTATCGCGCATTCTGGTTGTTGCTGGATCTCGATGAAGTTGCCGAACTGGCGCGATCAACCCGCCTGTTCTCATGCAATCGGCTCAATGTATTAAGCCTGCATGATCGCGATCACGGCGATGGCTCGGACACGTCCATTCGCAGCCAGATCACCACGCTGTTGCGCGAGAACAGAGTCGATGCGGCTATTGCACGTGTCGAGCTCTTCTGCATGCCGCGCACGCTCGGTTATGTGTTCAATCCGCTCACTATCTACTTCTGCCACCGGCCGGACAACGCGTTGGCGGCGATCGTCTATCAGGTGCACAACACATTCGGCGAACGCCACAGCTATGTGATTCCCGTCGAACAGAACGCACGCGTGGTCCGGCAGCAATGCCAAAAGGTGTTCTACGTCTCGCCGTTCATGGACATGAACCTGCGCTATAATTTCCGTATCACCCAACCCGGCGATCACATATCGGTGGCAATTCGGGCGAGTAACGGGCGAACACCCGCCATGGTCGCGGTGCTCACCGCACAGCGCCGCGGATTCAGCGACGCAGCGTTGCTGGGTGCTCTTGTGTCCATGGGAGCCGTCACTTTCAAGGTCACGGCGGCGATTCACTGGGAAGCGCTGCGGCTTTGGTTGAAGCGCATCCGCCTGCGGCCGCGGCCGGCAGCACCCGCGCACATCGCGACCATCGTCCGTAACGGCAACGCTGGGCTGCGGTCGTCATGACGATCGAGCAATCGAGCACACGGCTTCGCACGCCGGGCCTTGGGCGGCGATCGCTGACCGGCGTGCTGTTGCAACGAATCCTGCCGCGGCTGATGGGAAGGCTCGCGTGCGGTCAGCTGGTGATCGAAACGCCGGGCCGAGACTATCTGGTGTTTCGCGGTATGCATCCGGGGCCCTCGGCGCAGCTATCGATTCATCATCCGCGGTTCCTGCAACGCTTGCTGACGTCCGGCGATGTCGGATTCGCGCAATCCTACATGGCGGGCGAATGGTCGACCCCGGACCTGCATGCGTTGCTGACGGTGCTCTCCGCGACCTCTCAAGACAATCCGACGGGGCGGACGCCGAGACTGCGCATCGCGCGGCGGCTGCGTCACGCGCTCAATCGCAATACCCGCAGCGGCAGCCGGCGCAACATCGCGGCCCACTATGATCTCGGCAATGCGTTTTACGGCTTCTGGCTGGATGCCGGAATGAACTATTCGTCGGCGTTGTTCAACGCCGCACCGCAGACCCTGGACGAGGCACAAGACGCCAAGCTCGATCGCGTCACTGAGCTGTTGGCGTTGCGCGGGGGTGAGCACGTGTTGGAGATCGGCTGCGGCTGGGGAAGCCTGGCGCAGCGGCTGGCACAACGCCATTCGTGCCGGGTTCTCGGACTTACGCTCTCAACCGAACAGCTCGCGTTCGCCTGTCAGCAATTGGCAGGCGAAACAGCACAGGGTTGTGAGTTCCGCCTGCAGGACTATCGCGACGTTATCGGTCAGTTTGACCGGATCGTATCGATCGAGATGCTCGAAGCAGTGGGCGAGGCTTATTGGCCGGCATTCTTTGCTCAGGTGCGCGAGTGCCTGCGGCCGGACGGCATCGCGGTTCTGCAAGTCATCTCCATCGACGAAGCACGCTTTGCGAGCTATCGCCGGCGGCCGGATTTCATCCAGCGCCATATTTTTCCCGGCGGCATGTTGCCGACGCCCCGGATTATCGAGCGCGAGGCGGCCCGCGCCGGGCTGCGTTTGGTGCAAAGCGAATTCTTCGGGTCGAGCTATGCGCGCACCCTTCAGGAATGGCAGCGCCGCTTCCAAGCGGCCTGGCCAAACATCAAGACACTCGGATTCGATGCGTGCTTCAAGCGCATGTGGGAATACTATTTGGCCTATTGCCAAGTCGGATTCGAAACGGGCGTGCTCGATGTCGGTTTCTATAAACTCGTCAAATCAAATTGACTTCCGCAGAGAATCCAAACCCGATCAGATCAGGTCAGTTTCAGCGCGACGTACCGCAGATGATGCCGCGGGTGGCGTGATCGGGTCCGAAATCATCGCTACTCTGGATTTCCAGCAGTTCGGCCAATTTGGCCCGCGCACGATTGACGCGGCTTTTGATGGTGCCCACCGCGCAGCCACAGATCTCGGCCGCTTCTTCATAGGAGAAGCCTGATGCTCCCACCAGGATCAGGGCTTCGCGCTGGTCTGCGGGAATCTTTGCGAGCGCTTGTTGGAACTCCTTGAACTCAAGTCGGCTGCTTTGCTCGGGCTGAGTTTTAAGGTTTGCTGAGAAGCGGCCGTCGCTGTCTTCCACTTCACGTTTGCGCTTGCGGTATGTGGTTCGAAAGAGATTGCGCAAAATCGTGAACAACCAAGCTGAAAGATTGGTGCCGGGCTCGAAGGAGTTGATATGAGCGAGCGCGCGGACCAGCGTCTCCTGCACGAGATCGTCAGCGTTATCGATGTTGCCTGACAACGACATTGCGAATGCACGCAGGTGCGGAATTGCCGCGAGGATGTCGTCGCGAATTGAGGAATTCTCCTCGACGTCAGTTCGATCGGAGCTTTGAGTCCGGGTCACCGTGGGGTTGAGTTTTGTCGGCCACTCGCTCGTCAATTCGTCTGAGCAACGCGGCGAATTGGTCGGGAACTCCTTGCCCCACGACGTCGTCATACATGGATCGAAGCTGGCGTCCGATCCACTCCTGACCTCGGCGGTCGACAGTGGGAGCTGCGGCAGAGGAAACCTGTGCTCGCCGCCTTCGTAGAGTGGGAACCGGCCCGTCACGCTCATTCATTCCCCGCACACCATTGTTGCACAGTGGACATATGAACCCGAAAATCGACAGTTGGTTCCGAAGAGTCGTTTGGGGGTGTCCTGAAAGCCACGATTCTGGTTCGAGTAACAATCGCTTGTCTGGTTGTGGGAACCGAGCAGCTTGGTTGCCGTTATGTCCACAAGCGGTGCCCTGCGGCCTTCCCGGCGCGGGCTTCCCAAAAGGCTCCAGATCGCGACTGGAGCCTTTTGCTTTTCACAACCGCCATACGCCCAGGATGAGTGAGATACAAATGGGTGAGTCAGATCGCGACGTCAACGAGCGGTCTCAGCTCACATTGATGCGGCGCGGCTTTGCCTTCTCGGCCTTCGGCAACGTGACCGTCATAACCCCGTCCTTGAGCTCGGCGGTGATCCGGTCCTGATCGATCTTGCTGGAAAGCTGGAAGCTGCGGGCATAGTTGCCCACATTGTATTCGATATAGAGCGGCGCCAATGCCCGATACTTGGACAAGTCGACTTGGCCTTCGATTGACAGAATGTCGTTCTCCACGCGCACGTCCACACTGCCTTTGTCGATGCCTGGCATCTCCAAAACCACGGTCAGCGCCTGATCAGTCTCGAAAATATCGGTCACCGGCACGTAGCGGCGGGCTGGAACCGTACTCTCGCGGTCATTCTCAACCTCGCGCTTCTGCTGAACCTGCACTTCCTGCTGCGTCGCCATGATCTCCTCCGCCTTCGACGTTCAGCCGATCTTGATGGTGCGCGGCTTTTCATGCTCCGCGCGCGGAATGAACAAGGCCAGCACGCCGTCATGATACTCGGCGCGCACGGACTCCGGGTTGATGTCGATCGGAAGGGCGATGGTGCGGTCGAACACCCCGGACAGGCGCTCCCGGCGGTGAACACTGGTGTCTTCCCCATAATCGATGGCCTTGCGGCCGGAAATCCGGATCGTGTTCTCCTTGGCTTCGATGGCGAGATTGTCCTTACCGACCCCCGGCACTTCGAGGACTGCGATAAAGTCATCGCCCTGCTGGAAGATGTTGACCGGCGGATAACTACCGCTGGCGGCAGTACCGCGCCCCATCCACTCACTGCCGCGGCGTGCGTCGAGCGCCCTTTGCAGCGTAAACAGTGCGTCGAACGGATCATGCAAGTTTAGCGACATGGACGACCTCCAATTGGCGAGCTGCGCGGGTGCACTCGCGGATAGGAAAGCTGGATCGGTTTAGCCACCCGTCCGGCCGGGGGATCACCGTACGAGGTTGGACCCAGCGTCTGGGTCGGACAGCCGCCGACGCCGGAACTCGGCGAGCGTCTCGCGCCGCACTTGGCGGCGGGCCCAAGCGGACTGCGGGCTGTCGTCGCGCGCGAGCTTGTCCAGCGCGCGGAGCGCATCGAGAACCGCGTCCACGGGAACAACTTGCCGGCCGCCCGGCGGACGGCGGAGCGCCGGAAGCGCGTCAACAGCGCAGGCATCCGACGCCCACGAAGCAAGTATCGCGCGCTTCTCATTCACCGTGAGATCGGGGTCGTGGACGACATGGTCCGGATGATCGAAGGCCTGCGCCGGATGCAACAGGTCGCCGAGTTCGGGATCGATAGGCGAGCGCGTGGGAGAGGAAAAGACGAACTTCATAGCCACATCCTCACATTGAGCAACATGGATACGAAAGCAGTGCCGACATCGGGCGGCATCCGCACCGAGCCCCGGGGGGCGCTCGGCGGTCCTTGGATTTGGTTTAAGGCGGGGAACTTTCAAGAACCTTCGGGAACGAGGTCAAAAAAAAATTTCAAAGCCCGACAAGCATGCGCCAGAACACCGCGGCCGGCGATCTCTCCAGGAGAATGGCAATTTGGGCCACCTGGAACCACATGCAGGATTGAATCGTTGCGCTGCGGGATGGGTGTATCCGTACCGGGGCTGTCATGAGCGAATTGCCGACATCGCGAACGTTTCGGGGCGGAGGCGAGCTCGGCGAGCGCATCAAATCCCATGCTGTCGGCGGCCAAAGGCTGGGTAAACGGTAAGCAGGACGGTTTCCGGAGAAACGCTCAACCTGCGATGGATCGAGCGCGGCGGGCCAACTGTGTCGGTACCGTCGCGGCGCGGCTTCGGCATGACCCTATCGAGCAGAGCGCGAAAAGCGAAGGCGGCAGGCCGAGCTGATCGACGGCCTTTGCCCAAGCCCCCGTGTTGTCGAAGCCGGTTCCTGACGATCAGTTGATTGAAGCGATCAAGGAGGTCACCTCGGAACGGACTCGAACCCGTCTCTCCAACGCAGCGCGAGGTGCCCATCCGGCAACGGAACGTGTGATTTAGATTCGAGGTTCACGGTCACATGCAGCCTAGTCCCCGCCGAGCTGCAGATAGGTCGGATCAAACTCGGCGCGCAGGGCCAATCCCTCCCAATCGTGGATGGTGAGCAGATTGCCAGTGATATTTATCAGGCCCAGCTCACGCAATTCCCGCAAAGATCGGTTGACGTGAACGAGGGAAAGAGCGGCGGCGTCGGCAAGATCCGTTTGCGTCATCGGAAATTCGCACGTGATCCCGTCAGAACGACCAATCGCTTTCATGCGAGTCACGAATTCGCAGATTATGTGCCCGATGCAGCCGACCGCAGATCGGCGGCCGACGCTCATGAGCCACTTCCGAAATGCCGCGGCGTCGATCAACGTCTCGCGCCAGAGGACCTCCGCCAACCGCGGCTGAGCTTCGAAAAGGTCGCGGATTGCCCTGTGAGGAATTTCAGCGACCGTGCAGGCGCGCAGTGTCCCCAGGCTGTGGTCCATCTTGTCCAGCGCCATGCTTTGCAGGTCGGGAATGTCTCCGGGCATGCAGAAGGCCATGATCTGCCGTTTGCCGGATTCCACCATCGAATAGCGGAATGCAAACCCCTCCATAATCATGCAGGAGAAATCGCAGTTGTCACCCTCCCGGACAATGTCTTGTCCCCGCCGGATTTTCTTTACGGTGATCGGAAGCCGTTCAACAGCCCGCCGCTCAGCCGCATCGAGCGCGTGGTAGCGCTCGAGCTTACGAACAAGCGAAGAGAGCGGCGATCCACCCACAGGATGCTTCCGGACGAGACTAAGCTGGCTCATGAGGCTTGGTGGCCGATAGGTGTAACTTAAAAAGGATATGCCCTGTTCCACTGGGCGCATCGGTGACCCACACGCTCCAGTCCTTTCCCTGCCAGAGCCCATCGCCATCGGCATCCTGCAGCATCCGCCCGAGCAAGTGGAGCGCCTCCTTTTGGGCTGACGCCACGTCAGGGAGTTCAATTCCGTCGGGATCGAGATCGGGGTGATCGTTCTCACTGTTGAAGTAAAAAAGGTTCGCCATCGCCTGCCTCTACATTTTTTTATGAAAGCAGCAGGGGGCTTTGTGTTCCCTATTGAGCATGAAACTGCGGTTGAGCCGGCGGGGGCTCCGCTTGCGGGGCGAACTCGCAGGTTGTTGGCCTCAAAGATTTTTCGGGCGTTACGCCAATGCGTAACAAGGTACAGCTCAGCACCCAAGGAAGTGATGATTATCGGGTTGCTTCCTGTTGTTGCTACCGGCTATTCGGCGCGTTTTTGATCATCTGGCACGGTCGAATCCCGATCGTCATCTCTCGGCGTCGCTCGATCATCCTTGTCCTTCGCACGGTCCTTTTTGGACTCTCGGTTTTCGTGCTTGGGCTTTTTGCTCATCTTTACACTCCTCAGGATGCCGCGATCGTCGGGCCATGGAGATTAATGGTCGTCAGGGCCATGGCGCGGAACATCAGGCAGTCTGACGTCCCACTGGCAGATACGATATCCATTACGGCGCTCCTTCAGGTCGAGGTGAATGTGCTGTTCGTGATATCCATCCGACCCTGGGCCGAGCACGGTCGTGAAGCGCGCGCACGCGCTTGCCTTGATGCTCTGGCGCACGGCCTCGTTCACGAGTGCATCGGTAAATTCATAGCGCTTGCCATCCGTCAGCGTGAAGGAATGCAGATCGATGGCGTTGGCGCTGCCGTGTTCGCTGATTGGGGCATCCGCGACGTTGTTGCGCGGCCGGCACTCATACGATCCATCATTTTCAATCTCCGACAACTTGGCCCCGAGCGGGAGTACCTCGGCGGCGAGATCCTGGCGGATCCATTTGCCAAGCTCGATGGCCAGTCTGCAGCGGAGCGTCGGCGCTGGCCTGAACGCGACCCGCTTCGCCTGCTGGAGAACCACCGCATCGAGGCGCACGAGATCATCGGCACCACATCCATCGTGTTCTTTGAGCGGAGGGAGCACCTCCGCAATCACCAAGTTGGACGACGTCAGCTCAACAAAACACTGAGAAGCGCCGGGCGTCGGTTGCTCTTCCCGGGCTGCGTGTCCGCCGGCTTGGGGCGGCCGGGGTCGCGGCATCGGCACGTCTTCGGTTCGGATTGCTGCCAGAGGCGCGGCATCTCCGGGATTCGGCCCATACGCAAACGAGAGGGCAAGCCCCAAGCAGATGATCGCAGGTGCAGCGGCTGGGGCAGGGCATCC
This sequence comes from uncultured Alphaproteobacteria bacterium, assembly GCA_963760435.1. Lineage (GTDB taxonomy): Bacteria > Pseudomonadota > Alphaproteobacteria > Rhizobiales > Xanthobacteraceae > JAFAXD01. Next base: position 309,777 of record CAVXDE010000043.1, on the reverse strand, counting down.
TCTGGAATTCGAGAGCACGCGTTCAGCACAAACACGCAAAGGCTATAGCTCGGACGGAAGCAGTCGTTGGCCGCTCGGTGCACTCATCCGCGCAGCAAGATCGTCGCGCGGCTCCGATCGCGTTGCGTATCGATACGTAATCCCCAACAGAACGGCAACGCTGAGCACGATGGCAATGATGGCGCATATGATTGCGTAATCGGGAACGAGGCCCTTCACACGTGAAATCTTGGGCTTCATCGGCGCGGCCCCGGCTGACGCAAAACCTAACGTGTCAACATCCGCAGAGGCGCTAAGTTCCTTTGCCCAACTGCTGGTGTCATTCAGCATGGTCAGGCTTAACGAACGTGCATATTCGTTCGGAGGTCATGCTTCCACTTTTCTGGAAATATCGTATACTCGAACTATGGGGTTATTCCAGTGGGGACCCTGGGGAAGCCGATGAGGTCGTCTGTATGCCAAAAGGCGCACTTGCGGTTGTCAGTCATGTCGAAGCGGCGGTGCCGGGAACAGCGATGTCGCTGCCGCACGCGCTGGCGGGGCTTGCCGCTTTGGGTCAACCCACCCGGCTTGCGATCTTTCGCCTGCTGATGCAGCGCGAGCCGGCGGGGTTGCTGGCCGGGGCAATCGCGCAAGCGGTCGGCTGCCCCGCCAATACGCTGTCCTCGCACATCGCGATCCTGGCGCGCGCCGGACTTGTCCGCGGTGTACGCGACGGTCGCTCGATTATTTATCGGGCCGACGTGGACGGCATGCGTGCCTTGATGTCGTTCCTCGTCACCGATTGCTGCAATGGTCACCCGGAGCTTTGCGAATTCAATGGACAGCAGGGCAGCAAGTGTGGTCGCGCGCCACGGTCCGCCGCCGAGAAACGGAAGAGGTGACCCCAATGGATGCATCTGCTGAGCATAAACCGATCAACGTCCTGTTCCTGTGCACAGGCAACTCGGCGCGCTCCATCATGGCCGAGGCGATTCTCAATCGGGCCGGCCAAGGACATGTTCGTGGCTATTCGGCCGGCAGTCACCCGAAAGGGCAGGTGCATCCCTACGCGGTCGACTTATTGCGAAAGCTGAATTTTGACCTCGCGGGCCTTCGCTCAAAGAGCTGGACCGAGTTTGCCAAGCCCGATGCCCCGAAGATCGACTTTGTTTTCACCGTCTGTGATGACGCAGCCAAAGAGTCCTGCCCGATCTGGCCAGGTCAACCAATGACCGCCCACTGGGGAATTCCTGACCCGGCTGCTGTCGAGGGAACCGAGGTCGAGAAGCGGCTGGCGTTTGCCGATGCTTTGCGCATGCTGACGACCCGCATCAACGTCCTCGTTGCCTTGCCCCTGCGCTCATTGAGCGCTCTTACGCTGCAAAAGCAGCTCAACGAGATCGGCAAGTTAAAAGCATCGAACGACAATCCCGTATCGACACCATCATGACCGAAGCGCCTGCTCCACTGTCGCGGCGGCTTTGTGCCGAAGGCCTAGGCACTGCGATTTTGGTCGCGACCGTGGTGGGTTCAGGAATCATGGCCGAGCGTCTCGCGGGCGGCAACCAGGCAATCGCGCTCCTTGGCAACACCATTCCGACCGGTGCGATTCTCATCGTGATCATCACGATCCTCGGACCGATTTCCGGGGCGCACTTCAATCCGGCGGTCACCATGGTTTTTGCACTTCGCGGAACGACGCCGTGGCACGAGGTCGCCCCCTACGTGCTGGTGCAATGCCTGTGCGGGATCGCTGGAACCATATTGGCACACCTCATGTTCGATCTCGCGCCACTGATGATCGGAACCACAGCGCGCAGCGGCCCGTCACAGTGGCTCGCCGAAGCCGTCGCAACGTTCACGTTGATACTGACCATTCTGGGGGGCCTGCGCTATTCGCCGCAATCCATTGCACGGCTGGTTGGCCTGGTCATCACAGCCGCCTACTGGTTCACGTCATCGACCTCATTCGCCAACCCGGCCGTCACGCTCGCGCGTGGTTTCACGACAACCTTTGCAGGAATCGCGATCAACCATGTTCCGGCGTTTGTCGTGGCGCAGATCGGCGGCGCATTGATCGCAGCCTCAATCGCTGTGTTCCTGTTCCCCTCCCCGATGCAGCCTGCAAACGGCCTTCGCGGATCAACACGTATCATCACATCCGAAGAATGAGGCTGCTGGCCGCATCTTTTGCGCATGCCTGTTCGGGGGATCCCGGCGGGTGGCGAGTAAACGGGACGCGCAAGACCCACCGCGCGTGAGTTGTCACGCCCGCTTTGCGGACTTCGGAATGCTCACATAGACCGTGTCGATCTGTTCGAAGTCGGCCAGGGTTTGTGCCTCGGACAGCACTGTCTCGATATGGGCTTCCAACAAGTTCGGCGTCACGTTGCGATCGACCGAAAAGGTCAATCCGCGGGCGTGCCGGTGCAGCCCATTGGAGCTACCGTATTCGACCAGAACGAATTTCGGACCAATTGGCGGCTGGGCGCCGTCATCAAGCCATTTCGTTTGCGCCATGGTCTGCTCCAATAACACCTCGATTGCTCAACAAAGCGCCGTACCGATGGTTCCGAAGCGGAACCTGGTGATTGCAGCGGGGTTGGGTGCTGCGCTCAGCGCGATGACTTTTATTCAAATCGTCATCACGCTTTAGCTCATTGTTTGAGCATGATCTTTCCGCCTGCCTACGCCCGCCGAAGCATACGGCCAAATGCTCAGCCTTGGCCAGCGCTTCGCGCAGGCGGGAAAACCGGTATCCACCGCGCATCAAGTGCGGGGCAGGCTTTTTCGGGATCATGCTCTAGCGCGATGAACGTCGGCTTTCATCGGTCTTTTTGCTGCCAGACCGATATATGCTTTTCACCGGAACGGCGGGCGTACCCGACTTCTCGGCAATGAGCCGATCCTGTTCTTCGATGACGGCCCGGGCCGGCGCATCGCCATCGAGGCCACCGAGGACCTCGCTCGGCACTCTACGGTTCGATCGCTGAGAGCCGTCTTCATACACCACGTCAAAAAGCGTAAATTCCGCCCGCGTTGCCGGCTTCCGTGCCACTGCGATCTCCTGCCATGGTTCTAGCGACGGATAATCCGGCGTTTCTTGTTACCGGCATCCGATCAAGCTATTGGGCCTAATCTTGGAGCGTTCATATGCCCTAAAGATTGGAAAGGGCCAACTCGAGTTGTCGGGGGCCGTTAGGCAAACGGTCGCGGCCTTGTCGTAATCGAACACGACCGGTATTGTGTCCAGTCTATTTTTTGGAGACGGCAATGGCTAAAGGTACTGTGAAGTGGTTCAATCCGACGAAGGGCTATGGCTTCATTCAACCCTCCGGGGGTGGCGGTAAAGACGTGTTCGTCCACATCTCGGCCGTTGAGCGGGCCGGCCTTAGTACACTCAACGAGGGACAAACCGTCGAGTACGAGATCGAAAGCAATCGCGGGAAAGAGTTCGCGGTCAACCTCAAGGTTAAATGACCCGCGCGGCCAGCTGCCCGCGGCGAACGGAAACCGAACGAACGCACGGCCGGTCACCTTTGACCGGCCTCATCGTCAGTAGGCGGCTGGATCAGCTCGACCCATACCCTTTTCCAGTGCGACATGCGGATTGGATGATCCTCGGCTTCCTCTCGTGAAGCGAAGCCGCGCTTTACAATGGTGATTTCACCTTCGGGGGTCTCACCCTTTACGACGTATTCCATCCTCTGCCCTTATTTCCAGTCGCATCTTAGCGCCGTTTGCGAAGAAAACACCGACAACGTTGTTGCGTCCGTGTGCGGTATCCAGTGTCCACTCAGCCGAGACCGTGCCGCGCAGCGCACTCGCGAAACGAAACGAGCCGATGCTGCGATTCGTCCCAAAGGGCAAGCCGGACGCAGGACAGGCTCTGCATCAGGGTGAGCCTGCCGACCTTGGTGAGCTCAGGGTGCTCGCGTAGCACAAACGGCAGCCGATAAAACGGGATGCGGCTGCATAGGTGATGTACGTGGTGCACCCCGATATTCGCTGTAAACCAGCGCAGGATACCCGGCAGTTCGTAGTGCGAACTGCCATGCAGCGCCGCGTCATGCAAATCCCAGTTCTGATCATCGCGCCAATAGGTGTGCTCGAACTGATGCTGGACATAAAATAGCCAGACGCCGGCGGACGCGCCGATCAAGGTGATCGGCAGATGTACAAGCAGGAACGGCCCGAGGCCGATGAGCCAGATCAACAAAGCCGATAGGGCGGCTATAGCGACGTTCGTGGCCATCGCGCTCACCCACGGTCGCAATCCGCCGCGCATAAGCCCGATCGGCAAGCGCTGCTGCAACAGAAAGAGAAAAGTGGGCCCTATTCCGAACAGCACAACCGGGTGCCTGTACAGCCTATAGCGCCAACGGCCGAAGCGGGAGCACGCCAGATATTCTCGGACGGTCAGGGTATCGACGTCGCCCCAGCCGCGCCGACCGAGATTGCCGGATCCAGCGTGGTGCAGGGCATGCGTGTGGCGCCAGAAGTCATAAGGCGTCAACGTCACGACACCGATCACCCGCCCCACCCAGTCGTTTGACCAGCGTTTCCGGAAGAAAGCTCCGTGGCCACAATCATGCTGGATCATGAATAGCCGCACCAGGAAGCCGCCCGCTGGAAACGCCAGCAGCAGACAAATCCCATATCCAACTTCAAGCGAGCGCCACATCAGCAGCCACAGCAACGTCAGCGGCACGATCGTGATAACGATCTCGAGGACGCTGCGAGCAGGATCTGGAGCACGATGGCGCGCGAGCGCCCGCATCAGCGCGCGTCCATCCGGCATGACATGGGTGTTCTGCAAAGGTCGTCACCGTGAATGAGGTTGGCCGTGCACTTGGAACCGAGCGTGCATATCGGCTCGGTCTCTTGCAAACAGTGCGCATTCGTTCGCAAAAGCACCGGCGAGCCCGACAGGCCCGGGGTACCGGGTTCCGATATAGAGAGGGAATTAGGCGATTTACTGCAGCAGGTCCATCGGATAATGGCCTCCGGCCGACAAAGCGAACGGATCGAGGTTTTTTTTGGTTTGCCAGGATGGCAAAGCTGGCCATCCGGCATTTTCGGAGGTTTTTTCGTCTATTAGCCCTGGAGGTGTATAGTGAGGGGGCTCGGATAAGGCGTTCGAGGCGATATGTCCCTGCGCCGCCGATTGGCGCTCCCTGGAGCTTGATTAGAAAGTGGTTGCATTCGACTACGACCGCGAAGCCGAATTGTTCCCCGCCCGGACTCGGAAATCGCGCGGCAAATCCTTTGGTTACCAGCGATTTGAACGCGCCGCTGATGCTATTCGGTTCGCCATGGAGGTGTTGCCGGCGCAATCACTGGCAGGCGCTTATCTCGAGGTCGACGAGCAACGCTTCGATGCCGAAGGAATTCGCCTTCTCTATGAGAGCCCGGAATATCCGTTGATCCGTTCTGCTACGGCTGCGGCGAGCGTGTCCAACGCCGGAGATCCAGAACAGGACCCGTAAAGTCAGCATACAAATCTGGTCGGTTCGGCAACTATGTCTCAGACGCTGCGGGCACTGAAGTAAAGCCGATTTTCATTTGGCCAAAACTCGAATTCGCGCGAGAGATCGCGCGCAAACTTTTCCAGGTTTTGCTTCCCCTCATCGTCCATTTCGCCGAATGCATATTGCGGCTGCATGTTGGAAAACAGTCTGCTCGCCTCCTCAAGAGCAATCCAGCCACGATCTTCAGGAAGCAGCCGACTGATGGCCGACGCCAATGCCGTTTTGCTGTCTGCATCCAGCCTGTGGGCAGGCTGACTCCAGCGCGATGCATTCTTGATCATCGATCAACGACTTTCGAGCGGAATGTGCGCCGCGGCCCGATGTGCATCTACAAATTGGTGCCGCCGCCACGACTATGTCACTCGATGGCTCTTGTGTCACTGAATGATTAGAATGACCCGCCGGGCGTGGGGTTAATCACGGTGCGGCGGTACTGGGGTGAGCACGACGTGACGACCACTGCCATAAACGAAGATCGCCGGGGGCCGGTTGGATGCGCTCGTGCAAACCATGTTCTTCATGTCGTTTGACATACGTTGCCCCGGCGAAAGCGATCCGGAACTTCTTTGTGGTAAAACGATTGTATCGGGCCATCTCGAGGCGGGACCGATGGCGGCCTCGAAAGCGACGTCCGATTCTCACGGCCCCCCTCAGTTGCGACACCAGCTAGGAGAAACTCTGTGCGTGGTCCAAGCGGTCTCGTTCAGCGCTTCCTTCGCGCGACCATCCACTTCTTCTCCTATCACCTGGTCATGCGCAGACGCGGCAGTTGGCGAACCAAGGTGGCTGGATTGCAGTTTGTGGTCCGTCCGACCGTTTTCCATCCCGGATACTTCATCAGCAGCGAACGGTTTGCCAATTTCATCGATCGCCTCGACCTGCGCGGCAAGCGCGTGCTCGACGTCGGAACAGGAAGCGGCATTTTGGCCATTGCCGCCGCGCGGTCAGGCGCTCCCACGGTCATCGCAACAGATATCAATCCCAACGCGGCGCTCTCGGTGCCTGAGAACGCGCAGACCAATGGGGTGCGGGCTCAGATTCAGCCTGTCTGCATGGACTTGCTGTCCGGGTTCGCCGCCGATCCTGAGTTTGACATCATTTTCGCGAACTTGCCCAAACACAACAAACAGCCGCGGGATCTCGCCGATCGTGGCTGGCACTCAGGACCGAAGCACAAGGATATCGCACCGTTCTTCGCGCAGGCTTATGAACGGCTCAGGCCCGGCGGCTGCCTTTACGTCATGTTGTCCTCTCATTCCGACCTCGACGTCATTGAATCTTTGATTTCGCTCGCTGGATTTCAATGGAAGATCATTCAACGCTACCCGATTTTTATTGAATCGTTCGTGCTTTATGAATGTCGGCGGTGAACCCAGGATCGTTCACGCCAACTCGTTATCCACCTTCGAATGCTTGCGAACCGCGGCGACCCCGAGCAAACTCACCGTACCGCGGCTTGCCGAAACGCCGGCCCATCAATCGGGCCGTAGCGAATCCGTCTCCTCGTAGGTGAAATCCATCATGCTTTGCTCCCGCCTCGCATCCGGCACCCTGGTGCTCACTGCACTCGTTGTCGTGGCCATGGGTACCGCTTGCGCCCAAACGGCCACGCCGGAGCTGACTTGGGCGCCCTGTGGTGACGTGCCGGACACCGAGTGCGCTGACCTGCCGGTCCCGATCGATTACGCCGCGCCCGACAGTGCCAAGATCACGCTTCGGATCGCGCGTGCGCCGGCCGCAGACGCGGCCAAACGCAAGGGCGTGCTGCTGTTGCTGCCGGGCGGGCCCGGTGTGGGAATCATGGAGATGATGGGCGGCGAGATGCGGGCGGCCCAGCACGTCTCCGAGTTCCAGCGCCAGTACGATGTGGTCACCTTCGACCCGCGCGGCATCGGTAAGAGCAGCCCGATCAAATGCGACCCGGCGATGGTTCCGACGGCGGAAATGCCGATGGACCACACCCCGACCCAAGCAGAATTCGAGGCGGTGGCGCGCGCCAACGCCGCCTTCATTAAAAGCTGCGCAGACGCCTCCGGCGAGCTGCTGTGGCACCTCTCCGCCAAGGACACCGCCCAGGACGTCGAGCGCATCCGCCAGGCCCTCTCGCCCACCGACGGCATCGTCTCCTACGCCGCCTCCTACGGATCGGCTTACGGTGCCGCCTATCTCGAAGCCTACCCCGAGAACGTGAAGGCGCTGATCCTTGATGGCGTGGTCGATCACACCATCGACTTCCCCACCTTCTCGGCGCGCAACGTGATGAGCGTGCAGGATGCGTTCGAGCGCTTCGCCCAATGGTGTGCGCAGGATGCAAAATGTGAGCTGCACGGCAAAGACCTCGGCGCTGCTTTCGATGCTGCCATCGCGCGTGAGCCCACGACGCGCACCCTGGTGCCGCAGTTGCTCGCCGCGGGCGACCATCCCGAGCTGGGTTGGCCGGCGCTCGCCCGGATGCTGGCAGAAGTCGGCCGCGGCGAGAGCAAGACGCTGAAAGAGCTGACGGCGACGGCCTCGCTCAGCACGGTCGACGACCCCTGGCTGCGCACCGGCAAGGACGGCCTGTTCCGTGCGGTCATCTGCGCCGATTACGGACCGCAACGTGACTACGCCAAACTGGCGGCCATCGCCGCGACTCTGGCCAAGGCGGCGCCGCGATTTGTCTGGAAGTTCTGGGACTCCATGCCGATCGCACATGCCTCGGCCGGGACCGGCGAGTGCGCAGGCTGGCCGCGCGAAGCCGCCAACCCGCCGCGCCAGCTCAAGGTCGGTCCACACCGTAATGTCATGGTCTCCAATCCAACTCACGATCCGGCGACGCCGCTCGCCAACGCCGCGTCGGTGTGGCTGCAGATCCCGCAAGCACGACTGCTGATCGCCGACGTCGATGGTCACCAGAGCCTGCCCTTGTCCAAATGCGCCTATGAGGCGCAAGCGCGCTTTCTCGCCGATCCCGACGCGGTGTCCTCGACCACGCTGTGCGGCAAATGAGAAAGAGTGTCCTGCTGACCCGGCGCAGCCTGATGGCGTCGACGGCGGGCGCGTTGGTGGCGGCGCCGCGGCTCGCGCGCGGGCAGGCCGCGACGGACGCACCGGTCGCGACTGACAGGACGGCCGACGCGCTGTTCCGGGAGCTGGACGACCGGATCGAGACGGCGATGCAGCGCTACAAGGTGCCCGGCGTGGCGGTCGGCGTCTGGTGGCAGGGCCGCGAGCACCTACGCGGCTTTGGCGTCACCAATGTCGAGCATCCGCGGCCCGTCGATGCCGACACGCTGTTTCGCATCGGTTCAACCACCAAGACCTTCACGGCCACAGCCATGATGCGCCTGGTCGAACAGGGGCGCGTCGATCTTGAGGCGCCGGTTCGCAGGTATGTGCCGGACCTTGCACTCGCCGACGAAGCCGTCGCCAGTAGCGTGAAGGTACGGCAGCTGATGAACCACAGCGCCGGCTGGCTGGGCGATGACTATGGCGATTTCGGCCGCGGCGACGACGCGTTGGCGCGCTACGTCGCGGCCATGAAACAGTTGCCGCAGTTGACGCCGCCCGGCCAAGTCTTTGCCTACAACAATGCCGCGTTCGTGGTCGCCGGCCGCCTGATCGAGTTGTTGACCGGCAAACCTTATGAGACCGCGCTGCGGGAATTGGTGCTGGATCCGCTCGGGTTGAAGCATTCCGGCTTTTTCACCGACCAGCTGATCGGCGAAAACATTTCGGCGTCACACGACGTTGACAACGACCGCGCCGTCGTGATGACTGGTGCATGGGCTTTCCCGCGCAGCATCACTCCAACGGGCGGACTGATCTCGAGCGCCCGCGAGCAGCTCGCCTATGCCCGCTTCCACCTGGGCGATGGGACAGGCGCCGACAACAAACAGGTGCTGCGTCCGCAGTCGCTCGAAGCGATGCGCGCCGACCCGGGCCCCGGCGGCACCATCACCATGGAAATCGACGGCGTGTGCGTCGGCTGGTGGCAAAGGCGCACGGCGCAGGGCGTGCCGGTGTTTCAGCACGGCGGCTCATGGGGCGGGCAGAATTCCGATTTCTTTTTCGTCCCCGGCCGCCAATTCGCGATGACCGTGCTGACCAACTCGACGAGTGGTCCCAAACTCCTGGCGGAGCTGGGCCGGTCGGGTTGGGCGCTCAACACGTTCTGCGTCTTGAGCAATCCGCCGGCCGATCCCAAGCCGCAGACGGCAGCACGGCTCAAGCAATACGAGGGACGCTACAAGGTATTGCTGATCCCACCCGACGGTCCGCCGGACAAGATTGTCGAGCAGCACGCCGCGCTCAACGCCTTCGACGGCAGCCTGCGGGCGACGGGCGACCTTGAGGGCTCCCTGACCTTCTATCGCGACGAGTATGTGTTGGCAGTCGATCGCGACGACCAAGTCACACGTTGCGACTTTCTGCGCGGGCCGGACGGCAAGGTTGCGTGGCTGCGCGACAGGGGCCGCCTCTGGGCAAAGCAGCGGTGAGCTGCTGGACGCGGCCTTCGAGGCCCTTGGGCACGAGTCGTGCAAGCGTGCGTGCGCGTTGCCCAGCTCATCGAGTTCGAAGAGCTCGGGTGCAATCGCAACACACCGCGCATGGCCCTGACAGCGTTCACCGACAATACGCGCGAACAGGCGGGTCTTGTCACGCATCCTGTTGTCCTCCACGAAGTCGTTGATCGTCCCAATCTGGGCGGCCGGCTCTACGTAGAGGTTTCAAGACTCGCAAATGCAGTTACAGCCGTGATGCGCCCACACCCGGCGTTCGGCCGATGTTTATTTGTTGCTGAGAGGGTGCGCACGATACCAGCGCTCCGCGCCCGGGTGGAGCGGCACGTCCATCGGCGTACTGTCGCTCTCGCGGCCCATGCGCGCAGCGCTGCCGCCGGTCCCCATTTCCCAAGGAACTTCGGCGTCGCGCGCGGCGAGTGCGTCGCAGATGTCGTAGGCGACCTGCTCGGGAAGCGACGCGCTCGCGTAAATCGGCCAGCCACTGAAATCGATCGTTTCGACGTCGCGCGCCAAGCCGGGGAAACGCGATTTTGGGAGCAAAACCTTCCGCCATCCAAACGCGTTCAACGCGTCGAACTCGGCCGGCTCAAGCTCGATCGGCGACAGGCCGGCCGCCAAGGCCTGTTCGAGCCAGACGACGATACCCTCGTCGAACACCGCATCGAGCTCGCCGCGGCCGAGCGGCTCCAGCCGGCGCACGTCGGAGGGTCCGCCGCACAGGATGAGCCGCCCGCCCCACGACTCAATGTCCTTGAGCGCAAGGCCGTGCAGCGCGAATGCCTGATCAATCAAAACATGCGTGGAATGCGTGGGGTCCTCGCGAACCGAGACACGCAGCGGATAGCGCTTCGCCTTGATGTCCGCGAGCGAGCGGATTCCCGTTCGCGGGTGGACCATGAACACGAAGCGGTCCCAACTTGGATAGACGGCGACGATGCGCACGGGCAGCGGCGTGCGAAACAGGCCGACGCCACGATAGGCCTGCGTGAGCAGCGCCGATGGATTGACGAAGGCCAGATCGACGCCGTTTCCCTGCGCAACTTCCTCAGCCAGGATGGCTGAGCCGGTCGCGAGCCGTAGCCATGGCCGGAAGGCCGGGCCAGACCCGCTGCCAACCGTGATGACCATGTCGCGATTGCCGCCATAGGGCGTCGCCGGATTGCCCGCGATATGCAGGCCGATCTCCCACAGGGTCTTGGCACGAATGAAGTTTGCGCCTTTGGGTAACAGCTCCATGTGGGATTGCTCCACCTGTCAGATTGCTGGGCGAGGCCATGTGTTGGCCGAGTTCACTTGGTCGGCTCCGCCATTTCGTTGGCCACTTTCTGGGCGACGGGGCGCCAGGTTCGTTGCTGCTCTTCGACGAAAGCCTTGACCTGCGCGGGCGACATCAGGTGTACATACGCGCCCACGGTGGCAAGCTTGTTCTTGACCTCTGTTTCGCTGAGCACCCGCGTCAGGTCGGCACTCACTTTATTGATCATCGCCTCGGGAGTGCCGACAGGCGCAAGCAGCACGTTCCAGCCGCCCGCGGTGAACCCCGGCAACGTTTCCGCCACGGTGGCGAGATCCTTGAAATCGGCCAGTCTTTCGGGAGACGTCACCGCGATGCCCTTGATGCTGCCGCTCTGCAGACCACCGGCAAGTCCGGAGTACGCTTCGATAATAATGGCGACGCGTCCGGTCGTGACATCCGCCATGGCCGCGGTCGGCCCGCCATTGTAGGGGATCATCTGCAACACGATCCCGGCCCGGCTTTGCAACAATTCCATGGTCAGGTGGGTGATGCGGCCGCGCCCGGTAGTCGCGTAGGACAATGCCCCCGGCCGTTGCTTCGCGGCTTCGATCAACTGCGGCAGCGATGTGATGCCGGTCTGCGGGGCAACTGCGAGGAACATCGGTTGCTCGGCAATGAAACCGACCGGAATGAAATCGCGCGGCAACTCGACCGGGAGGTTCTGCGCGATGCCCGGCGCGCCCTTGAGCGCCAGGAACACCGACGCATTGCCAACAAAAAATGTCGTGCCGTCGGGCTGTGCCTGCGCTGCCGCATTGACGGCGAGCGAACCGCCGGCGCCTGGATGGTTCAGCGTCAGCACCTGCTGTCCCCAGATCTGGGAAAGCCGCTCGCTGACGAGGCGATTGATCACGTCAGTGGCGCTGCCCGGCGCCGAGTCGACAATGAACTTCACCGGCTTGTTGGGATAATCCGATTGCGCCTGAACTGGAGCGCAAAGCGCAAGCGTGGCCGCAGCCATCAGGAAGTGGCGTATCACGAATGGCCTCCGTGATCATTGCACAACGCATCCACCCGGTCCCAAATGTAGCATCTGGCCGATGGAGCGATCCAATACGTTGATAGGCGCCAAGTCGGCCCACCGTTTCGGCATGCACAGATACATCAAATGACCAACCGCAGCAGAAAAGCCACAGACGCCGTCGGCGAACGATTTGTCGTGATCTCCGGATGTTCCGGCGGAGGGAAGTCGGCGCTGCTGACCGAGCTCGGCCAGCGCGGGTATGCGGTCGTGGCGGAACCAGGCCGCCGGATCGTCCAACACGAACTGCAATGCGGAGGCTCTGCTCTGCCGTGGCTCAACCCAGTCCAGTTTGCGCGCCGGGCTCTGGCTGTCGCAATGACAGATTACGGGAGCTGGGCGGGGGGCGTCCGGGAGGGGGGGTGGGTCTTCTTTGATCGAGGCATCATTGACGCTGCCGCCGCCATTCAATACCTGACCACCGAGCACACCTTAACCGCGCTGGATCAATCCCACAGGTATCATTGGCGTGTATTCTTGACCCCACCCTGGGCTGAGCTTTATTCGAACGATGACGAACGGCGCCACGATTTCAACGCAGCGATTGAGGAGTATCATCGCCTCATGGAGGTCTACCCATCGCTTGGATATGAGGTGTATATCCTGCCAAAAGTTGGAATATCGGAACGTGCAGACTATGTGCTGCAATTGTTAGGATCCACTCCGGATTGAACCACAACCAATCTCCGGATTTAGCCGCTGGGAACATGACCCGAAAGTGCACGGAAAATCACTCGCCCGGCCGGCCGCTGACGCGCGGCAACATGCGCCCGCGCGTCATCCGCGGGCTTGCAATGATCTGGTTTGCCGGGACGGTGTCGGCTTGCACTGCGTTGTCGGATAACGATGCACTTTCCATCTACGCTGCGCCTGGCAAGTACGATTTTCTGGATTGCCAGAGTATCACCAATCGACTGGCGGGATCGACCGCTCGCGAGGCACAGCTCAAAGACCTGATCGGCCGCGCCAACGAAGCCGCCGGCGGAGCTATCGTCAGCGCGATGGTCTATCAGGATGACTACAACACCGTGCGTGCAGATGTTCGGGCGCTGCGCAAAGCTGCAGATGACAAGAAATGTAGCGCCCAACCTGCCCCCGGCGCCCGGTGAGTTGGATGGCTCGCCGGTATCAAGGTCGGCAAAGCAGTTTGGCCGCCGCTGTCGTGCTCGTCGTGCTCGCCCTGGCGTTCATCGCGGGCGTGGCCGCAGTCGCGCTGTTGTCGAACAACATGCCCGCCTTGGCTCAATAGCCGCCGCAGCCTCGGCGTGCTCCGCCCCAAGCGCGTTCTATCCGATGGGCTCGGCTTGCTCGGGTGCCAGCAGTTCATTGATCCTCTGGATCAGGCGGTCGATGTCGTAAGGCTTGGGAAACGCCGCATGTGCTTCGGCGGCCCAGTGCACCAAGCCTACGTGGGCGCTTCGATGACATCATGGCCGTGTGACTGAAGTTCATCGGCCAGCATCATGCGGGTCAAAGTTTCGTCCTCGACCAGGAGGATGGTCGCGGTATGTCGCTCAGCCCTGGAGCCCGCTGGGGCACCTGCGTCGACCACGGAGGACATCAAACAAACATAGCCGGGCGAACAGAATTCGCTGCTGTCCGCGGTTCGTCAATGCCCAGGCCCGGACAACGCCGCGCCTCGCCTCGACTTGAGGCATTGTCGGCTGCCTGACAACTGTGACGTTGCAACCACGTTCCGGCGGCAATCAGCGCTCCGGCCTGCCCATTTCATTGATCGGAAATGTCCGGCGCGTATTATCAACAGCAAGTCGCCGTCTGACAATGCCGTCTTGCGGCAAGGCCTCGGTCCAACCCCTGTGACCGCGGCCTTTTATTTGGTGCGGACGCACCAGTTCGGTTTTGCGGCGCGACGTTTCTGTCGCAGCAATTACCGCGACCACTTACCAGCACCGGCTCGACGGGCTACGCTATACTGCGCCTGAGCCTCCAAGGCTCGCACCCAACGCCCGGTCGGACAGGAAGGCTCATCCCATCATGAAAGCTTCCGAGGTGATGACCGCCGAGGTCGTATCGGTACGTCCGGATGTTCCGGTCAAGGACATCGCCAAGATCCTGCTCAAGAACAGCATCAGCGCCGTTCCCGTGGTCGATGAGAACGGCTCGCCCATCGGCATGGTCAGCGAGGGTGACCTCATACCTCGCCCCGAGCCGGAACGCGCGGCTCGGCGGGATTGGTGGCTGGCACTCCTGGCGGAGGGCGAAACGCTGAGCTCCGAGTTCATCGCAAGCCTCAACGCCACCAACCAGATGGCCAGCGACATCATGTCGAGCCCGGTCGTAAGCGTGGTCCCCGACACCGATCTGGCCGATATTGCGCGGCTTCTCGCTGAGTATCGAATTAAACGCGTGCCCGTCCTCCAGGACGGACATGTTGTCGGGATTGTCAGCCGTGCCGACCTGCTGCGCGCCCTTGCGGACCAGTCGCACCCCCAATCCCCGAGGCAGGATCGCGGCTTCCTGGCCGGCGCGTTGACAGCTTTGGACCAGCATTTCCTGCACACGAGACACCCGAGCGCGGCAGGAGATGGAACGCCGCCTCACAAGCATGAGCCTCCTGGCGATCATTTGGCGGTGGGGGACTTTCGGCGCGCAATGACGGAGTTTGAAGACCGGGAGCAGCGGCGGCTGGGGGAAGCGCGCCGTGCGGCCGTTGAAAACCGGCAGCATCAAGTGACCGAACTCCTGGGCGAACATGTTTCTGACGGCCGCTGGCACGCCCTCATTCAGCAAGCCCAGCGGGCCGCCGAGCACGGGGAGAAAGAGTTCCTGCTGTTGCGCTTCCCAAGCCAGCTCTGCACGGACAGCGGGCGGGCGATCAATGTGCCGGATCCGAATTGGCCGGCAACCCTGCAGGGCGAGGCTGCGGAAATCTATGTGCGCTGGCAGACCGATCTGAAGCCGGGCGGATTCCATCTGGTCGCCCGGATTCTCGATTTTCCCGACGGCATACCGGGCGATGTTGGCTTGTTCCTGGTATGGGAAACTGAATTGAATACGTGAAGTGTTAGGCTACATTCCAATCGAGGCGAAGAAGGTGACGAACACCCCGTCGACGACGATCACCAGAAAGATCGCCTTGACCACGGAAACGGTCGTCTGCATGCCGAGCGATTCGCTGCTCCCCTTGACCTGCAGGCCCTCGACGCTTGCCACAATGCCGATCACCAGGGCCATGAACGGCGCTTTGCTCATGCCGACGATGAAGTGGTTGAACGAAAGGTCGCGCAGCTCTTCCATGAATGAGTCGGGGTTGATCCCGCCGTAGAACCAGCAAACCAAACCGCCGCCGTAGAGCGCCGCCAGCGATCCGAGAAACGCTAGCATCGGCAGCGCGATAACCAGCGCGACGACGCGCGGCAGAATCAGAACTTCGATCGGGTCGAGGCCCATGGTTTGCAGGGCATCGACCTCTTCACGCATCTTCATGGATCCGAGCTCGGCCGTGTAGGACGAGCCGGAGCGGCCCGCGATCATGATCGCCACGATCAGCACGCCGATCTCGCGCATCACCAGGACGCCAAGCATATCGACCACGTAGAGCTCGGCGCCGAAGCGGCGAAACCGGAAGATACCCTGCTGCGCGATGATCGCGCCGATCAGGAACGTGATCAGAACGATGATCGAAACGGCGCGCCAGCCCACGCGCTCGAGGTGATGCACCATGGACGTCAGGCGGAAGCGGCGGGGCCGGATCAGGACGCGCAAGGTCGCGAGTACAAGCGCGCCGAACATCTCGACATAGAGCAGAAGATCGCGCCGCATGAGGCCGACGGCGTGCGATACCTGCGCCACCGCGGAAACTAAGAGACCGGCGGCAGGGGCGTCCGGCAACTTGTGGTTCGACTGATGAACCTCGTTGATCAATCCGCGGAAATGCTCTTGCAGGCCGACGACCGTGATCCTGCGGTCCGCCTCGGCGAAGCCACGCACCAGTCGCTCCAGAAGCCAGGCTCCGTACGTGTCGAGATTGTCGACACCCGCCATGTCGAGCTCGACGCGCGCAACCGATGCGCCTTGCGCCACCGCGCCGTCGACGAGATGTTCCAGGTCAGCGGCGTGCTGAACCGTCCACGAACCGACCGCCGTCAGCCGCAGGCTGTCGCCTTGGGCCAAACTGCGAAGCAAGGATTCGTCCGTCAAAGCCGTGCTCACGCCCTGCCGGAAGTGGTACGAAGGTGCCGCAACGCCTCACTCCTCCTGCGACGCGCGATCAATGCGCCGCTTCCCATTCCACTATACTCAGCCTTGCACAATTTGCCCAAGGAATTGAAGCAATTGAATGAATTGCCGCCGGCGGTCGGCAAATGGCGCTCGCTTTAAGGTCTGCCGTGGCGCATAGCGGATCTTCGGGCTATCCGTTGTTAGTCTGGCCGCGATCGCGCTGTTGATGAGGTGATCGAATGAATCAGGGTGGCGCCGATGCAGGTCCGGAAGCTCTCGCAGCAGCGCTCTTACTGACGATCCTCATGACAGGCGCAACAGCACATGCTCAGGTCGCTCCATTGTCGGATCGGGTGAGCTTCGCCAGCGCCGACGGTCATACCACGCTCGTGGGCTACGTGTTCAAGCCAAGTGGCGCTCACACCACGCGAACCCCTGCCGTGGTGATGATGCATGGACGCGCCGGCGCCTACTCATCGCTCGCGAACGGAAACTACAGCGCAGCAACGCTTTCCAAGCGTCATCAAGAATGGGGCCGTCTGTGGGCGCAGCAGGGTTACGTCGCGATCCTGGTCGATGGATTCGGGCCCCGCGGCTATCCTCAAGGGTTCGGACGGTTCAGCTACGATCAACGGCCGGAGGAACTCAACGAGGTGACGATACGGCCGCTGGACGCTTACGGTGCTCTCGGTTACCTCCGTAGCCGCCACGATGTGGTGCCTGATCGCGTGGGGTTGCAGGGATGGTCCAATGGCGGCAGCGCATCGCTTGCAACCATGTCAACAACAACACCGGGGATCGTCTCACCAACCCCGTCCACGGGATTTCGCGGGGCGCTGGTGTTCTATCCCGCTTGCGGATTGAAGGGACAGTTCGAAAACGGCCTCGTCCCTTACGCGGCCGTACGCGTATTCCAAGGATCCGCAGACGAGGAAGTCTCGCCGCGCCGCTGTGCCGAGTTGGTGGAGAAAAGCCGCGCACGCGGGGGCGATATCACCTTCACGCTCTATCCAAACGCGACCCACGATTTCGACGATCCGGGTGAAAGCCGCCAAAGCATCGAGGCTAACGCTGATGCCAAGAAAGACGCTATTGCCCGTGCCGTGGACTTCTTCGACATCGTGCTAAAGCACTGAGCGACGATAAGCATGCCGAGATTGCTCGCTGTCAATGTTGGTCTGCCGCAAAATATCCAATGGCGCGGCGAGACCGTGCACACCGGCATTTGGAAGCATCCGGTTCAGGGACGTTGCGTCGCCCGGCGGCTGAACCTCGAGGGAGACGGACAAGGCGACCTTGGCGGCCACGGCGGCGAGCAACGCGCCGTGATGGTCTATCAAACCGATTCGTATCGATATTGGGAGCGCACACTCGGCCGCAACGACTTTACGTTCGGCCAATTCAGCGAGAACTTCACCGTCGACGGGCTAGCGGATGACGAGGTCTGCATCGGCGACCGTTATCGCATCGGCACTGCGCTGTTTGAGGTGACGCAGCCGCGCGTGACCTGCTATCGCGTCGGTATTCGCATGAATGATCCGCGGATCCCGGCTCTGCTCGTGTCGCATCATCGACCGGGGTTCTACTTCCGTGTGTTGGAGGAGGGCGAGGTCGGCGCCGGCGATGAGATTGTAAAAGTCGCCGACGGGCCCGAGCGGTTCACAGTCGCAGACGTCGACGCCCTGCTCTACCTTCCGGGACATCGTCCCGATCAGTTGCAGCGCGCGCTCCGCATCCCGGCTCTCAGTCCGGGGTGGAGAAGTTCGTTCGAAGCCTTGGGCGCGCAGGACGGCGAGAATGCTCCGATGGCCGGCAACCGCGGCTTGAGCCGCACGGCTGGCCCGCCGCCGGCATGGCGCGGATTTCGGCCGTTGCGCGTCCGCGCGGTCGCCACGGAAAGCGCTGATGTCATTTCGTTGACACTCGAAGCGACGGATGGTTCGCCTTTGCCACCAGCGCTGCCTGGCCAATTCCTGGTCGTGCGGTTGCGGCCAGCCGCGAACATACCGGCGCTGTTGCGCAACTATTCCATATCGGGTGCTCCAGATACCGGCACTTACCGCATCAGCGTCAAGCAGGAAGTGCACGGCCAGGGGAGCACTTTTTTGCATACCGAACTCAAGGTCGGAGATGTTCTCGACGTCAGCGCGCCACGCGGAAGCTTCACCTTGCAGCAGGACGAAGGAGCCGTGGTGCTGCTGAGCGCTGGCATCGGCGCAACACCGGTGTTGGCGATGCTGCATGCGCTGGCAGCGAGCCGGTCTGGGCGCGAAGTCTGGTGGCTGTATGGCGCACGAACTGCGGCCGATCATCCATTTGCCCGCGAAGCGCGCGATCTCGCCGCCGCGCTTGCGCACGGCCGAACCTTCATCGCATACAGCAAACCAGCTCCGAGCGACCGGCTCGGCGATGACTATGACGTGCCCGGACGTCTGAGCCTCGACGTGCTCCGGCAATTAGGAGTGCCACGCGAAGCAAACTTCTATCTGTGTGGCCCGCCGGGGTTTCTTCGCACATTCACCGATGATCTCAGGCAGCTGGGGAGTTGCGCGTGAGCGGTTGCACCAGGAAGTGTTTGGTCCCGAGGACGCGGTGACACCCGGAATTTCCAAGAATTCCTGCTGGGCGGCCACACCCACCGGCGGGACCGGCCGGTCCCGGCCCCAAGATCTCCTTCACCCGAAGCGGCCTCGATGCGACGTGGAATCCGGCATACGGCAGTCTGCTGGAATTTGCCGAAGCCTGCGACATTCCTGTGAAGTGGGCGTGCCGGACTGGCGTCTGTCACACCTGCGAGAGCGCGTTGATCGGCGGGTCGGTCCGCTACGATCCCGAACCGCTCGAGCCTCCCGCAGACGGCAATGTGCTGATCTGCTGTGCCCGGCCGCAGAGCGAGGTCGCGTTGGATCTTTGAAGTGCGTGCGGAGTGACCGCGCTCACGTCCCGAGATCATCCTGTCCCAGCTCGGATTCAGCCTGCTCAAGCCAGAACCGCATGCCCATCTCCCGGCACATCATGGCCGCGGTCGTGAGGTGGTCCTGCGCGACCCGTTGCTGGCGCAGCCGGCGCGCGCGCTTGCCCATCGCGAGGTGGCAGCGCGCGACCAAGGGGCGCATCCCGAGTTCCTCGGCGAGTGCGAGCGCGTTATGAAGGCGCTCGTCGGCGTGCTGGGCGGGATCGCGGCGGCTGGCGGCCTCGCCGACGAGGCGGAGCGCCCACGCCTCGCAGTTCACCTGGTCGCGTTCGCGCGCGAGGTCGAGCACCCGCTCCGCGATGTCGAAAGCCTCCGCGAACCGGCCGGCCGCGAGGTATGTCTCGCCGATATCCTCAAGCAGCATCAACTCTGCAAGTCCGTATTCCATGCCGTCCATGGCCGACTGCGCGTCCTGCAGCAACGGCATGCCATCAGCAACTCGGCCCAAAAGCGCGTGGGCGTAGCCCAGGCTTCCCATGTGATGCAGTGAATAGAGGGTGAGCTTCCACTCCCGACTGATTGCCAGCCCGCGCTGGTGCAGGCGAACAGCGTTGCTGAGATCTCCTCTGATCACGTGCGCACGGCCGAGCATCCAGAGCGCGAAGACCTGACTGTAGGGGTGACCGAGCGAGTCCGCGAGGCGGAGACCTTCCTCACCATAGGCCATCGCTTCCTCGAACCTGCCGCGGTCGGCGAGAAGCCAAGCCAAGAAACCGAGCGCAATCACCGCAGGAAATCCGGCGAGACCAAACCGCTCCCGCCTGCGATCGCCGTCGAGCGACTGCAGCACTTTCAGGAGAAGATCCTCGGCCCGTGCATAGTCGCCGAGGTGGAAACAGGCGGCGCCAAAGTAGAGGCTCGCCATCACATCGAGCGACACATCATCGATCGACTTGGCAAGGACCAGCGCCCTCTCGCCGAACTCTCGCGCCTCGCGCAGAAGACCAGCCATGAACGCGTTGCGACAAAGATAAACGCAGACGCGCCCCAGTCGCCGTCGGTCGTCGAGCCCCTCGGCGAGGCTTGCAGCCGCGCGCAGAAAACGCAATTCGAATGTCCCAAGTGCAAAGGCGGCATTGCAGAGATCGCAACGAAGATCGATGGCCTGCTCCTGCCGCTCGCGGGTCTCAGGGAGCACCTCGAGCAATTGCAGCGCCCGCTCAAAAGCACTGACCGCCTCGCGCATAGCGGACCGTGCGCTCGCAAGCTGAGCCGCTTTGCGCCAATAGCCGATCGCCTCGCTCACAAACCCGGCTTCGCCGAAATGCTGGGCAACGATCTCGGGCTGGCTCTGTGCCAGTGCCGGGAACTGCTCGACCAACACTTTGGCGATGAATCCATGCAACTCTCGGCGCTGGCTCTTGAGCATCGTGGCGTAGGCGGCGTCCTGCACCAGTGCATGTTTGAACGTGTAGATCGCTTGCGGAGGCGTTCCGCGCCGGGACACGAGGCCGGAAGCTGTCAATCGCTCAAGCGCCCCATCGAGCTCACTCGCAGCCATGCCCGACGTCGCGGCAATCAGCTCATGAGAGAACTCCCGCCCGATGGCGGCGCCAACGAGCGCCACATCTTTGCCCGAGCCAAGCCGGTCCAGGCGCGCCACCAGCGAAGCCTGCAGCGTCGTTGGAACGGCGAGCGGCGGCAGCGATCCGTCGAGCACGTAGCTCCCGGCGGTCTCACGCAATGGCCCGCTCTCGACCAGCATGCGCGTCAGCTCCTCGAGGAACAACGCTACGCCATCCGAATGCGACAGGATCTGCTCGACGACCGCATCGGGCAGCGCCTTGCCGCGCGTGATGCCGCCAATGATGCTGGCGCTGTCACGGCGGCCGAGGCGGCTCAAAGGCAGCGTCGTCACATGCGGCAGGCCGACCCACGTCGGCTGGAAGTCCGGTCGGAACGTGACGATCAACAGTGCTGACAGATTGGCGATGCGCGCAATGGCCCGGTCGAGCAGGTCAAGCGATGTCGGATCGATCCAATGGACGTCCTCGAACACGATCAGCACTGGGGTTCGTGCGGCCGCGCCATCGAGTTGATCGAGAAGCGCCATGAGAGTCATCTCGCGCTTCTGCTGCGGGCTGACCGTCAACGCGGCGTAGCGCTCGTCCGTTGGAACCGCCAGCAGCTCAGCGACGAGCGCCACATCGCGCGACAGATTTGTTGATGTTGGCTCGAGCAAAGACATCAGCTTGTCGAGCTTCGCGCCGGCGCCGCTGTCCGGCTCGAAGCTGGCGGCCTGCTCCAATTGTGCAATGACAGGATGCAGCGGGCTGTGCGTATGATGCGGAGAGCAGAAATAGCGAAGCCGAGCATGCGGTTCGCCCTCGATCCTAACCAGCAGGGTTTCGGCGATGCGCGACTTGCCGATGCCCGCCTCACCCGAGAGCAGCACAACGCGACCCTCACCGGCTTTGGCTTGATCCCACCGGCGCAGCAGCAGGTCCATCTCCTCCTGGCGACCAACAAGTGGGGTGAGCGCGCCTCTGCGCCGTGCGTCGAACCGACTGACGCCAGTCGTCTCACCGCGCACCTGCCACGCCTCCAGGGGGTGCGGCAGTTCGTTGCGCTCGTCGGCGACAAGCGCGCGGCAGTCGAACATGGGACCCACCAGGCGCCGCGTGCTGGCCGCAATAATGATCTCGCCCGGCGCTGCCACGGCCTGCAGCAAGGCCGCCAGGCTCGGCGTCTCGCCGATCGCGACGAGCTGTCGCGTCTCGCCACTCCCCTGCTGCTCACCAACAACGACCAACCCGGTGGCTATACCGATGCGCGCCCGCAACGGCACAGCGGACGAGGTCTTCAGTGAGCGAACCGCATCGAGCACGGCGATCCCGGCGCGCACCGCCTGCTCGGCGTCGTCTTCATGAGCTACGGGGTAGCCGAAATAGACGACCACACCATCGCTCAGATATTGGGCGATGAACCCATCGAACCGTACCACCACATCAGCAACCGCTTCGTGGAAGGCGCCAACCCGATCACGCATGTCCTCAGGGTCACGCCCGGCCGACAGGGGCGTCGGGCTGACCTCGTTGCAGACCATGATGGTGAGCTGCCGCCGTTCAGGGCGGCCGGAGCCGATCACCCCCGCCGGCAACGCCTGATCGCCGGTCGTCAAGGGACGCTCGGTGTTTACGTCGTGCATATCGGCGAGGGCCGGCATCGCATGCGACGGTTGGTCGAGACCCGCCAGCGCAGCCTTGGGGATCTCCCCGACAGCGCGCGCTCTGCTCGGTTGCCTCGCACTGCCAAGCTCGGCGACCACCAACTCGGTTGCCGCATCGGGCTTCGCGTTCAACTCGCGCTTGAGCAGCAAGACGAGATTTTGATAGTGCTTGAGCGCTTCGGCCTTGCGCCCTGCGGCAGCCAGCCCTTGTATGACCAGCCGATGCGCGTCCTCGCGGAGATTGTTGATCGTCAGGGCACGATGGGCTGTCTCAAGCGCTTTATGCGGGTGACCCGCCGCTAGCTCAATCTCCGCGATCCTGACCAGGCTATCGAGCGCCAACTCCTCGAGCCGCTGCCGCTCGCCGGTCAGCCAATAGGCCCAAGCTTCTTCCGAAATGTTCACGTCTGATAGAAGGCACTCTTTGTAGAGGTCGACCGCCTCAGCGAGCGACGCCCGAGTGCCTTCTCGGATCAAAGCCCGGAACCTGGTTGCATCACAATCAATCACACCGGGCGCGAGGGAGATGTCCTCGCCGTCACCGATGAGAAGATCATGGCCGAGCGCTTGACGCAGGCGGAAAAGGGCCTGACGCAGGTTCTGCCGAGCCTGGGTATCGAAATGCGAGCCCCAGAGCAGGGTTGCTAGTTTTTCGCGCGGCTGTGGAGCGGGCGCCGTGCAGGCAAGATGCGCCAGCAGCGCGGCCAGCTTCTTGTTTGATAGCTCGACGGGTCCGTCCGGCCCGGACAGTTCGAAGCGGCCGAGAAGCGTCAGCTTGTACCTCGGAGATGGCACGTCTCGCATCCGCGCCCGCACGCTCTGCGCGTCGGGTTCCTACCCCGGCGCGAAATTCTGCAATTTTTCTAGCAGAGTTACAACATATAACGCGGAAGTAACGCACCGCTGACGCTGAGACCCACGGCGACCGGCTTCACTGCTGGCATAGCGAGCAGAAAACCCCAGGCCCGCAAGTCTCGCCGCCAGGATTTTTCACGATGCGCGCTCTATTTGTGATCGCCGTCACAGCCATCCTCATCGGCGGGTTTGGGGCGACGCTGCTTTCCTTTCCAACCGCCCAGGGAATCGCAGAGGGTATCGCAGGTCCCACCAGCGATGCTTCGCAAGCGCGCCGAACGGCGGATCTGCCGATTCAGAAAATCCACGACATGAGCGTCGTCTTCTCCCGGGACGATTGATCCGGAGGCGGCGCATTCGAGCGTACCAATGAATATCAACCAAGAGCCTGCCGTGACCGCCACACCGAGGTTATGTTGGCGTAGGAACTCGCCGACCTCGCTGATACGCGCTCCGCTCCGGTTCACCAGCGACGAGGACCGTCGAGACTTTCATCGAGGCATCCGCACGCTGGGGCTGGTGTACGCCGGCATCCTGATGCTGGTGCTTGCCATCACGACTTTGCGTAGTGAATGGCACAAACAGGACGCGACGGCCAAAGTCACGGCCGGTGCAAGTGCGAGCGAGATTCCACGGAGATACTGATGACGCACCAACCCGCAGCCTCTGCTCGACGCCGCAATATCGATCAGCATTGGACCGTTGCGCTCGCAGATCCGGATTTCCAATGTGTTTGTTTATTCGCTTTCATCGGAATTCTGATCGTAGCGTGTCTCGCATCGGCATTTCCTCTTGATGACAATGCGATCGGCTCGATCGCGGTGCTGAGTTGAGCAGAGGTCGACATGGCTACATCCCTGGTCAAAAACTCTTCTGGAACCGTCCTCCTTGGTCTTGTCGCGCTCACGCTTACGACCATTCCGGCGCTGACAGGAGCTCAGCCGCCGTTGCAGCAACGCTGCGCGACCCTCGATGTCCAAACATTAATTCTGATCGAAGACCATGGGGCAGCGGCAGACGTCTTGCCTGAACTATTGGCAAAGGCAGGGTTGATGAAAATGGAGGCGCAGCTCGCGTGCACGGACGGCCGCCATACGGAAGGGGTGGCACTCTATGATGAGATCATCCGTGCACTTGGACCGATTAATCCGAACAAAGCCTTCACCGGATTAAGCCAGACCAAATGACATTAGCCTCATAGCTCTCATTCGAGGATTACTTCTTTGCTTCAAACCAAACGATACTCGACATCGGGGCGAATGTCCGTCCGCACAACTATCATCATCATCACCCTGCTGGTGGGGTTCGCCATTCTACACGCGATTGGCGGCTCGCTTATGACGAGCAAATCCGATCGGCCAACGGGAGAGGCAACGCACCTGCATGGGGCGGACTAAATGTTGCTGGAGATCTGGCGCACGGCGCCATCCTGGCTTTTGATTGCGATCGTCGGAAGCCTTGTCATTGCTGGCTGGCTTAAGGGTGTGATCGGCGTCGGGATGCCAATCATAGCGCTGCCTTTGCTGTCGATGTTGATCGATGTTCGTGCATCGGTGATGCTATTGAGCGTCCCTCTCGTCTTGAGCAACATTCCGCAAGCCCTGGAAGGCGGCAAAGTTATTCCATGCGTAACTGCGCTTGTGCCTGTGTTGCTTGGCATGCTTCCCGGAATCATCGTCGGGGTTGCGATATTGCTGACGATCGACCCCACCATGGCAAAGCTGATTGCAGGCGTTGTTGTCATCATTATCGGGGGTTTGACACTGCTTGCACCCCAACTTGAGATCAAGGGCCGGGCCCAGGCGCCAATCGGCCTGGCGTCGGGTTTCCTTGGGGGCATCCTCGGCGGCTTGGCCGCAATGCCAGGGCCGATCGTCTTTGTCTATCTCCTGGCGAAGGGCTTGCGCGGGCGCAATTTCACCAAAGAAGCATCGATGTTTCTTGTATTGTCTGCCGCCCTCCTCGCAGCAATCCTGACATCCAGTCATGCGTTTGGCTGGTCTGACCTTGGCGTTTCAACGGCAGCTCTTGCCCCGGTTGCTGTCGGAATGGTGATGGGTCAGAAGGTCAGAGACACGATCCCAGGGCAAGCATTCAAAAAAACTGTGTTGGTCGTTGTGCTGCTCTCGGGCGCCGAGCTGGTGCGCAAGGCCATCTTCGCATGATTCCGAATCGTGGCACTCCCCCGGCCGTCAAACTGCTGCACTCTCGGGCGTCCGAACGGCGCTCTGGTCTGGTTGCGGCAGCATGAAGCCGTCGAAATACGAAGTAAGCTCTTGAAATCCGTCAAGCGGGAGAACATGCGCGACGTATTGATCCGGCCGCACAACGACCATGCATCCGGCCTCCCGGTCGATACCGCGCATCGTAAAGATGTCGTTGCCACTCTTGAGGTCGGCGCAGAACATCTTCTCGTAGTCGAGGAGACCGTAACGGCCCTTCCGCGGCAGAAGCAGCGGCGGCATCGTTTCGATGGCGAGCGCACGGTGCGCTTGCTGGAACACGGCGCAGAGATCGATAACGGCGTCGATATCTTCGTCGCGGCGCGTATATTTTCGCAGTGGGGACGCCTCGTTTGCCGCGAGAAAATCGCACAATTGACGCACGGCTGAGTTTGCCGCGGCCGGATCACCTGCGCCGGCAAAAGCGAAGATGCGAAAGCGTCCGTCCGCTCTGTTCACGTGGCCGAGGTGAACTGGCTTTGCGTCGGCGAGGCGAATGACCGGCGCGGAATGAAATCGCGTTCCAACAACAAATCCTTTTGCCAGATCCTGGTAGTTCGATTTTCCGGTCAGGAGCGACGGACGGTAGTGCGTCGCCGTTCCCGCCGTATAGCGTCCGCTGCGCACGAAATAGCTCTGAGTCTTGGCGGGGTCAGGCCCGCCTCCATCTCCATGGACCGAGGCGATCAGGGCCGCCCATTCGCGATCAAAATCGATGAGCTCCTTGGCGATGGCTCGGCGTTCCGCGGAGTACGTGTGCAGCAGAGACGGCGGACACCGGTTGCGCAGGACCGAGACAAGCTTCCATCCCAAATTGAACGCGTCTTGCATGGAGACGTTCATGCCCTGCCCTGCCTTCGGGCTGTGGGTGTGGCAGGCATCGCCGGCGATGAATACGCTCGGTAGTCGGGTTGCGACCTCTGCCTCAGGCACGTCATCAAACTTGTCGGTCAGCCGCTGACCAATCTCATAGACCGACCACCAAGGAACCTCTTTGACGTCAAGCTTGTACGGATTGAGAATGCGCCGCGCTTTGGCGATGAGCTCATCGAGGCTGATATGGCGGCTTGCGACCCGTTCGCCGACTTCGAGGGCCGCGAGCTCGACGTAGAGCCGGACCAGATAGCCGCCTTCGCGTGGGATGACGAGAACACTGCCTTCATGCGCGGACTGGATCAATGACTTGCAACGAATGTCGGGAAAATCGGTGACCGCCAACACATCCATCACCCCCCAGGCGTGATTGGCGGAATCACCGTGGAGTTCGCGCCCAATCGAGGTGCGCACGATGCTGCGCGCGCCGTCACAACCGACCACGTAACGCGCTTTGATTGTCTCGGTCTGTCCCTGGTGCGGAGCATCGAGGCGCTCGAGCGTGACGGTCACACCCTCACCGCCGCGCGCCGAGGTCCTGACGGAAGCGACATGCCTGTCATAAAACGGTTCGAGCTTTGCGGCCGATCTGCGCATCAGATCGAGATAGAAGTCGTGCACGCGCGCCTGATTGAGAACAACATGTGGGAATTCCGATAAGCCGTCCTCGACGTCCTGAACCCAACCGCTGCGCACGATGTTTTCGGGCTGCCTCTGATCCGGCTTCCAGAACGTCGTCTCGTTGATCCAGCAGGCCTCCTTCAGCACCCGCTCACTGAAGCCGAAGGCATGGAACATCTCCATCGTGCGGCAGGCGATGCCATCAGCCTGGCCGAGTAGCATGCGGCCGGACTTCTGCTCGACGATGCATGTCTTGATGTCGGGAAAAGCCGACATTTGTGCTGCGAGCGTCAGCCCTGCCGGCCCGCAGCCGACGATCAGAACATCGACCTCCGCGGGAACCGAACCTTGTGCGCCCAACGCCGGATGACGCTCCGACCGGTCGAAGATTTCGGGATCGCCCGGTTCAAACCCATTCTGGTGAAACTGCATGATCGCTAACCTCCCAGTAGGTGGGCACGAACCGAGCCTGCTAGCTCAGGCGCCCTATTGATCAGTATGCTGAATATCAGTATGCTGGTCAAGTAGCTTGCCCGTGGAGGCTTGGATGCAAGACACCTATGCGATGCCCGGTCACCTGGCGCGCCGTTTTCAGCAGATTGCCGTGGCGGTGTTCCTGGCCGAAGTCGATAGGGCGGGCTATGACCTCACGCCCGTTCAATACGCGGCGCTCGCGGCCATCAGCGCCAACCCCGGCATCGATCAGGTGACCCTTGCCGGCCTGATTGCCTATGACCGCACGACGATTACCGGGGTGGTCGACCGGCTCGTCCAGAAACGGCTTGTCGAGCGCAACGAAAGCAGCCGCGACCGACGCGCACGTGAATTGAAGGTCACTCCGGCGGGGCGAAAAACCTTGGCCGGGATCACGCCGGCGGTGGAAGCGGCTCAGCGGACACTGTTGCGCGGTTTAACGCAAACAGAAGCAAAGGAATTGATGCGCCTGCTCCAGAAGGCCATCACTTCTGGCAACGAATTAAGCCGCGCTCCGCTGCGCGACCCGGCAACAACTTGACTCATTTAGTGGCTGGTCACCCCTTCGGCTCCGCATCGAGCCGAACGATCCAGCCCTCAAGACCAGACTTAGCTGCCGGATAGCGCCGCAGCACCAAAGGATCGTGGCCCGGCACGATGTGCGCGGGTGATCCGGCGAGCTTGCGCAAGCGTCCGTAACCCTCGAGCACCTCGGCGACGTTGTAGACCGTGGGAAAGACGCGCCCGCTGTCGAGATGTGCATAGAGGTGCGCAGCGTCGGCCGCGATCACCACCGGGCCCAGGCGAGTCTCGACCCGCACCGACTGCAGACCCTTTGTGTGGCCGCCGATGCGATGCACGGTGACGCCGGGCGCAATCAGATCGTCGCCGTCGTGAAATTCGACGCGACCAGCAAATACTTTGCGCACCATCGCCACCACATAGTCCGCTTCGAACGAATTCCTGATCTGGTGGTGGCACATGGCGCGCCCGGTCGCGTATTCCATCTCGCGATCCTGGAGATGATAGCGCGCGCCCGGGAACAGGTCGTAGTGGCCGCTGTGATCATAATGCAGGTGGCTGACGATGATCGTTTCGACGGCGGCCGGATCGATGCCGATCGCCTTGAGGCCTTCCGAGACGGGTTTTACCGTCAGCCGACCACGGCGTGTGCCGACCGCCTCGTCGAAACCGGTATCAACCAGAATGGTTCGCGTCTTGCCGACGATTGCCCAGACAAAATAATCGAGCGGCATCTCGATGTCGTGCGGATCACCGCCGATGAAGTTGTCTCGCCGCCTTGCGCGGGTGATGGCCGTAGCGGATGGCGTAGATCTCATAAGTATCTGTCATGGTAGCTGCTTCGCCCGCACCTCGACGCCGGTGCGGTGCTCGAGCGGCTGTACGATCGTCGTCAGATCCGCATCAGCGCCGATTTCTTCGCAGGCCTGTTGCAGCAGCCGCATCACGGCTTCCGCGACCTGCATCGGCACGCCAAGGTTCGCCGCTTCCGATAAGCAAAGCTTCACGTCCTTGATCATCAGGCCGTTGGTGAAGCCGAGATCGAACGTGCGCGGCAGAATGATCTTGGGAAATTTGTGCTCGGTCGCGGTGTTGCGTCCGGTGCCTGAATTGATCACGTCGAGCATGACGCGCGGATCAAGCCCCGCCTTCACGCCCATGACCATCGCCTCGGCCGTCGCCGCCATCGCGGTGGCGGAGAGGAAGTTGTTGGCCAGCTTCATGGTCTGGCCGTCACCCGGCTGTTCACCGATAAAGAATACCTTGCCGAACACGGCCAGCACGGGCTCGACGTGGCTGACCTCCTGGCGCGGTCCAGAGACCATCACCGCCAGCGTGCCCTTGGCGGCGCCGGTGACGCCGCCGCTGACCGGACTGTCGATCTGCACGATGTCGCGTTCCGCAAGGCGCGCGAAAATGCGCTTCGCCATCGCCGAGCCGGTGGTCGACGTATCGATGAACCGCCGCACGCGCTGACCCTCGATGACACCGCCCGGGCCCGTGGCAACCGCGTGCACGATATCAGGGGTCGGCAAGCTCGCGATCACGGTTTCGACCCTGTCGGCGATCTCCGCTGGCGACGCTGCGGCCTGTGCGCCCATGTCGGTAAGGCGGCTCACCGCCTCCCGCCGCGTATCACTGACGACGAGTTGATGGCCGGCCTCGACCAGGCGCCGCGCCATATGGAACCCCATGTTGCCGAGGCCGATGAACCCGATTTCCATGGGAACTACGCCTTCTTGTCCATTTCGGCGAAGACCTCGCGCGCGGTACGGAATGCATCGACGGCAGCGGGTGCGCCCGCATAGATCATCACCTGCAAGAACACTTCACTGATCTCCTCGCGTGAGACGCCGTTGCGCAGCGCACCGCGCACGTGCGCTCGCAATTCATGCGGCCGGTTGAGCACGCTGATCATGGCGAGGTTCAGCATGCTGCGCGTCTTGCGCGGCAGGCCCTCGCGTCCCCACAAGGCACCCCAGCAATACTCGTTGAGCATATCCTGAAGCGGCCGATTGAAATCGTCCGTGCTCTTGAGCGCTGCGTCCACATATTCGTCACCGAGCACCGCCCGGCGAACCGCCAAACCCTTTTCGTAAGTTGCCTTGTCCATGATGTGCGTCCTCCTTGGCATCGCGCCTTCTTGGCATCCCGCGAGCTTTCTTGCTATCCGCAATCAGGGGCACGCGCATCCGGATTGTGCAAGTATCTCGCTGACGGCGAAGCGACCGCCGCGCATGCTAGATCTGCAATCTTCGAAACAAGCCAGGAGGGATCAATGGGACGGTTGGGACGCGTACTCTTTCTGGTGCTGGCGATGCTGGTACCGGTCGCCGCCTCCGCCGGGCCAGCCGAGGATGTGCAGGCCGCGCTCGATCGCTGGGTCGCAGCGTTCAATGCCAATGACGTCGACGCGCTGGTGAAGCTCTACACGCCCGATGCCGTGCTGGTGGGTCAGGGCGGCTCGACCCTGACCGAAGGCAGCAACGCGATCCGCAAGTTCTATTCGCAGCTTGAAAAGAGTGGCGACAAGGTTGCGATCGGCATCCATAAGGTCGTCGTGCTGGACGACAAGGTGGCCTACGTGACCGGCTTCAATGAGTTCACCGCCGTTCGCAACGGTGAGACGCGCCAAGCGCCGGCGGGCTTTACCATGGTGCTGGTAAAGAGCGGCGATCAATGGCTGATTGCGCATCAACATTCATCGCGGCGATCAAACCCGACGCAGGGCGGCTGAGGCCGCGCCTGGCATCATAATACCATAAAGCGAAGCGCATAGCTGGCGCATGAAATAGGCGTTGGCCGATTTCTAAGCTTGCTTATTATATAGCGAGCTTAGCGGTTGAGGTGACGAAGTGCCGAATTTCTCGATTGAGCGCGACCTCGCGTTCTTGCTCAGCGATGTCGCGCGGCTGCTACGCACCTGTGCCGATCAGGAAGCACGCCGTTTCGGCATGACCCGCGCGCAGTGGGGCGTGCTGTTTCGCCTGCAGCGCAACGAGGGGCTCAAGCAATCGGAATTGGCGGACCTGCTCGAGGTGCAGCCGATCACGCTGACCCGGCTGATCGATCGGCTGTGCGAGAACGGATTGATCGAGCGGCGCAGCGACCCAAATGACCGGCGCGCCAAACGCCTGTTCCTGACTCCGGCGGCAAAGCCGGTGCTGGAAAAGGTGACGGCTACCGCTGAGACCATGATGGCGAGTGTCCTCGCGGGGCTCCACCCAGCGGCGCGTGAAGCCATGCGCACCTCTCTCACCGCGATGAAGAGCAACCTGCGGGAGATCATTCAGGGTCGCGCCGAGCCGGACCTTTCAGATCGCAACGCGCCGGAACGACGCTATGGCTGATCCTGCGCTCAAAACGGCCGACCCGGTGCTGAAGGTCGTCCCAGCCTCCGACGCGACCCGCCGAAAGGTGTCGGTTGTTGGCGTGTTCAAACAGTACCGCCGGCTGATCCTGCTCGTCGTGTTGCCGCTGCTCGCCGCCAGCGTTGGCCTCACGATCTATCTGATGGGTGGCCGCTATATTTCGACCGACAATGCCTATGTGGGCGCCCAGAAGGTGCTGATCACGCCCGACGTCGACGGCAAAATCAGCCGTATCGATGTGGTCGAAGGCCAGCATGTTGATCCGGGTGACCTGCTGTTCGAGATCGATCCGGTGCCGTTCCAACTGGCGGTGACGCAGGCCGAGAGCAAGCTGGCCATGGTTCGCACTGATTTTGCGGACCTCAAGACCAATCTGAAGTCGCTCGGTCAGCTGATCGCCCTGGCGCGGCAGACCGTCGGCATCAGAGAGAACGACGTCGATCGCAAAAGCAAGCTGCTGGCGACCCACATGGGCTCAGCGCTTGATGCCGATACGGCCCTGGCAGCGCTTGCCGCGGCGCGCACGCAGCTGGAGCAACTGGTTCAGCAGGAGGCGCGTATCCGTAACCAGTTGTTGGATGATGCCAACCTGCCGATCGAGAAATACCCGGCTTACCAGCAGGCTCAAGCGGCGCTCGACCAGGCCAAGCGGGATCTCGACCACACAATCCTGCACGCCCCGATCTCCGGACGCGCCACGCAGGTCGACAGCATTCAGCTTGGCCGCTACGTGCCGGCCGGCACGCCGGTGTTCAGCATTGTCGACGACCAGCGGCCTTGGGTAGACGCAAATCCGAAAGAGACCGACATCACGTTCCTGCAACTCGGGCAGAAGGCGTGGATTTACGTCGATACATTCCCGGGTCACGCCTTCCACGGCACGGTGATTGCCGTGAGCCCGGGCACCGGCGCGCAGTTCGCGATTCTGCCGCCGCAGAACGCCAGCGGCAATTGGGTGAAAGTCGTGCAACGTGTGCCGGTGCGCATCGCCTTCGACGCCGGCCAGAACCTGTCCAAGCTGCGCTCCGGCATGAGCGCGACCGTGGAGATCGACACGCGACGCCGGCGTGGCCTCAGCTCGCTGTTCGGCAATGACGTCAGCATCGTCAAGGATGGCGAGTGATGAGCGCGGGTCCCGCGCCCAAGCGCGGATTGCAGCGCGCCATGCTGACGATCTGCGCCATGACCGCGACGATCATGCAGGCGCTGGACACGACGGTGGCCAATGTGGCGCTCCCCTACATGCAGGGCAGCCTCTCGGCCTCGCTCGATCAGGTCAACTGGATCCTGACCTCCTACATCGTGGCCTCGGCCATCATGACCGCACCGGTCGGCTGGCTCGCCGGGCGCTATGGCCGCAAGGTGCTTTTTATTGTTTGCACAACAGGGTTCACGATCGCCTCGTTGCTGTGCGGGCTTGCCGGCTCTATCGAGCAAATGGTGGCGTTCCGCCTGCTGCAGGGCATGTGCGGCGCCGGCCTCATTCCGTTGTCGCAGGCCGTGATGCTCGATTCCTACACGATCGAAGAGCGCGGCCAGGCCATGGCGATCTGGGGTATGGGCATCATGCTCGGCCCGATCATGGGTCCCACGCTCGGCGGCTGGCTCACGGAAACCTACAACTGGCGCTGGGTGTTCCTGATCAACATGCCGATCGGCATCATCACCGTAATCGGGCTGCTGATCTTCATGGACGAGACGGACACGCGGCGCGAGATGCGGTTCGACTGGTTGGGATTTATCGCGCTCGCCGTCGGGATCGGCGCTTTGCAGCTGATGGTTGACCGTGGCGAGCAGCTCGGCTGGTTCGGTTCGACCGAAATTCAGATCGAGCTGATTGTCGCGATTGCCGGCTTCTACTATTTCTTTGCGCACTCGCTCACCACCCCCGAACCGTTCGTGCGCTTCGAGCTGTTCCGCGATCGCAATTTCCTCGGCGGGTGCCTGTTCATGGTCATCCTCGGCATGACAGTGTTTGCGACCATGACTTTGTCGGCGCTGTTCCTGCAGCTCGTGCTCGGATATCCGGTGATGTCGGCGGGCATGATGCTGGCCGCACGCGGGCTCGGCACCATGGTGGGCATGCTCGGGGTCGGACGGCTGTTGCGCGTCGTCGAAGCGCGCACGCTCATTTTCGTCGGCATGATCTTGACCGCCGGCACCATGTACCAGCTGGTCTACTTCACCAACATGACGCCGCCCTCGACGATCATCTCGGTGACGGTAGTCCAGGGTCTCGGACTGGGTCTCGTGTTCGTGCCGCTGAGCACCGCAGCTTTCGCAACTCTCCCTGCGACGCTGCGCACCGACGGAACAGCGATTCTGACTCTGGTGCGCAACATCGGCTCCTCGGTCGGCATTCCGGTGGTCGTGGCGACGCTGGTGAACTCGACCTCGGTCATGCACGCGCAGCTCGCCGAACACATCACACCCTTCAACGCTGCGCTGCAGGCACCGGACGTGCGTGCCATCATCGACCCCGAAACCGACACGGGGCGCGCCTTGATCGACAATCTGCTGACCCAGCAGGCTCAGATCATCGCCTTCGGCAACAGCTTCAAATTGTTGATGATCCTGGCGATCATTTCCATACCATTCCTGCTGATCATCGGAAAATCAGGCCTGCGGCGCGCCGGCGCGCCAGCTGAAGCCGCGGCGATGGATTAAGTTGGCGCGACTTTCCTTACGGCGTCCACCAATAACGCGTGATGTGGAAAAAGATCGGCGCGGCGAAGATTACCGAGTCCAGCCGATCCAGCACGCCGCCGTGCCCTTCAATCATCCAGCCCCAGTCCTTGACGCCGCGGTCGCGCTTGATCGCCGACATGACCAAGCCGCCGCAAAATCCCATCAAGTTGATCGCCAGCGCGATCAGGCCAGCTTGCCACGCTGCGAATGGCGTAATCCACCATAGTGCAGCGCCGAGCAGGGTCGCGCAGGCGATGCCGCCAACCGTGCCCTCGACGGTCTTGGAGGGCGATAGCTGCGGGGCGATCTGGTGACGGCCCAGAAGCTTGCCCCAGACATATTGCAGGACGTCACTCGATTGCACCACCAACACCAGGAAGGCGATCAGCAACAGATTCCGACCTTGAAAGCCCGGAATCGGCAGCGTGATCAGCGCCGGCACGTGCGAGAGGCAAAACACGCAGATCATCAGGCCCCACTGAATCTCGGCCACCCGTCCCATGAAATCTTTCGTATCGCCCCGCAGTGCGACAACAATCGGAAGCAGAAGAAACGCGTAGACGGGAATAAAGATCGAGTAGAGCCCGTACCATTCGATCCAGATCAAATAATACTGCAGCGGAAGGACAACAAAGAAACTGACTGCCAGCGCGGCGTGATCACCCCGGCGGGTCGGCGTCAGCGTAATGAATTCGCGCAGCGCCGCGAGCGACGCCAGCGCGAACAAAACGATCACACCTGCCTTGCCGACCGCGAAGGCGAGGCCGATCAAAACCACCATCAACCACCACGCCTTGATCCGGCTGTTCAGATTGTCGATCGTGGGGTTGGGCGCGGACGAGGCATAGCGCCTTGCCAGCAAAAAGCCGATCAGCGATGCCACAACCAATACGGCGAGCACACCACCAAATAGAAGCAGGCTCTGCTCGGTCGCGGTCATTTGCTGTCTCGTCGTTCCGGTGCGAGGGCAAGCAAAGCCGTGCGGGCGCGCTCCAGAAACGCGCCCTTGTCCTCGCCCGCGGCCACCTGCATGGCCGCCCCAAACGTAACTGTACAAAGCAGCGGAATGGGAACAATCTCACCTTTTGGCATCACGCGGTTGAGATTTTCAATCCACACCGGGACCAACTCCACGTCAGTCCTGGATTTGGCCAGATGATAAAGCCCGCTCTTGAACGGGAGAAGTCGCGCCTCGGTGAGATTGCGCGTGCCTTCGGGGAACAGGATGAGTGAGGCGCCCTCATCCAACGCCTTGGCCATAAGGGCGACAGGATGGACATCTTGGGTGACGGCGGTGCGGTCAATCAAGACCGCATTGAACACGCGTTTACCAAACAGCCGACGGAGCGGCCCTTGGAGCCAATAGTCCGCGCCGGCCACCGGACGCGTGGCTTGCCGCAAGGCGCGCGGAAGCACCGACCAGATCAACACAAAATCGAGATGACTATTGTGGTTGGCGAAATAGACGCGTGTCGCCGGCGCCGGCTCGCAACCGCGCCACTCGCCGCGCACTCCGGTGACGAGGCGTGCAAGCGCCGTGACAACCGAAGCACAAAGACTGGCGATCACCGCAAGATGCCCCCGCGTCCACCGAGCGCCCGGTAGACGCGGTTCACGCTCGTGAACGCAAGGAGGATGGCGAGGACCGGGATAAGCCAGAGGGTCCAGCTCGGCAGCACTCCGGCGATTGCGATCCAGAGCCCCAGCGCCCCAAACACGAGGGCGCGATCGCTCTTGCCCAACGGGCCGTCGTAGCGCCGCGCGGTTCCAGCAGCGGCGGCGAGAACACCCGCGAACTCGGTCAGGGCCGACAGGATGATCACCAGCCCAATGCCAAATGCGCCGAACGGTGCAACCAGCGCAAACGGCGCATAGAGCGCCGCATCAGAGACCACGTCCGCGATCTCGTTGAGGTAGAACCCGAGCTGGCTTTCCTGGCCAAACTCGCGCGCGAGCATTCCATCTGCAGCGTTGAGCGCCATCCGCGCGAACAACCACACCGGTATGAGCACAAAGATGGCGGAGTGCGCCGCAAGCCAGGCGACAATCACCGCACAGATGATCGATCCAACGGCGGCCGCGATGGTGATCTGGTTCGCATTGACGCCGGCGGCCGCCAGCCGAACAACGACGGGCCGCAGGAGGTCTTGGAACAGCGGTTTCACGGCATAGAGGGTCATCGAAACAACTCGCGCACACGCGACATATATCGCTGCGGCCACCCGCCGTTCCCCGGCAGAAAACGCCCCCAAGTCCAGCGTGTGAGCGCTTGCTGTTCGGGCAATGACAGCGCATCGAAATGACGCGTCTGGCTGTCACCGATAAGGAGGTTTGTTTGTCCGTCCTGGCGGAACGTGTCGCTGCGCGGCCACGAATCGGGCGGATAACCTTGACCATTGCGCCCGACGACCAGCACCTCCAGCCCGCGCGACTGAATTTGCCGTGTCATGCTGTTCGGCCCGCTCTCGAACAGAAAGGCGTCGAGCTTGTGCGCGAAGGTGAACTGGCGCGCAATCGCAGCAAACACATCGCGATCGATCATGAAAGCGTTGGAGCGAATGTGAATGTTCGGAAATTTCGGAAACCGCGGATCGTTGTCGCGCAGGCTTTCGTACGACCCGGTCGCGCCAACCAGACCAACGCCGGGCTGACCGAGGTTGCTGACAAGCTTGAGCAACCAATTCTCGCACAGAATCTCAGTATTGGTGTTGAGGAAGCAAACTTTCCACTCCGCGATCCGCCTCGCTGCTTCTGCATAGGCGCCGATATCGAAGCTCGTGTCGTCCGTGAAAATGGCATCGTGCTGTACCGAAGCAAAGATCGAAACCGCCCGTTCGCGCTCCGCCGCACTCCGGAAGCCTTTGAAGATCACATAGAGTTTGAAATCGCAGCCGGGAGCATGGCGCTGAAACGATCCCGTGAAGCGGCCGACGGCGTCTTCCCAGCCCGGCTCGGCTCCGCGCGCCAGATAACAGACCGCGCTGCGGGAGTGTTCATTCTTCCCGAGCGCGCTGCTGTCCATCGATCCTGATTACCACACGCGCCAAGGCGCGTGGCCGCCCGACCACATGTCTTCGAGCTGTCGTTTGTCACGCAACGTATCCATCGGCTGCCAGAACCCATCATGCTGATAAGCCATGAGCTCACACTCGCGCGCGAGCCGCTCCAGCGGCTCGCGTTCCCAAACCGTCTCATCGCCATGGACGTAGTCCAAGACGCGCGGAGACAGCACGAAAAACCCGCCGTTGATCCAGCTCCCGTCGCCCGGAGGTTTTTCACGAAACCCGGTCACGCTGCCGTTTTCTATTTCCAATGCACCGAAGCGCGCCGGCGGACGCACAGCCGTAATGGTTGCCAGGCGGCCGTGACTCCTATGAAAGCTCAGCAAGTCATGAATGTTTACATCGGCGACACCGTCGCCATAGGTCATGCAAAAGAAATCGCTGTCCAGAAACTGTTTGATCCGTTTCAGGCGTCCGCCTGTCATGGTCGCAAGGCCGGTGTCGACCAACGTGATCTTCCAGGGCTCCGCCCGACGATCATGAAATTCCGCGCTGTTGTTGGACATGTCGAACGTCACGTCCGCCATGTGCCGATAATAGTTACCGAAATATTCCTTGATCATGTACCCTTTGTAGCCCAGGCAAACGACGAATTCGTTGAGCCCGAACGCTGAAAAGATCTTCAAGATATGCCATAGAATCGGTTGGCCGCCGATTTCGACCATCGGCTTGGGCCGAACCTCCGTCTCTTCGGCGAGGCGCGTTCCCATCCCACCCGCCAGAATGACGACTTTTCCGCCCATCATAGACCCCGTGCGAACCAACCTTGCGCGCCGACAAGGACGCCGGTGCTAACAGCAATTGATGTTTGGCCGCAAAGCCCGATAGCATGCGCACCGACGACGGGTCAAACGCCGCAGCATCGCTTATTTCCCTGCAAAATCATTACCTTGCTCGCGCAAATGGATTTGCTATGGTCGCTTTCGTTCAGCCATCAAGCAAGCAATGATTTCTCAGCGCGACACGTGAATTTGCCACCGAGCGCGGGGTCTTTTGCACCACGCTGCCAGTACGCAATCGGGAGACGCGGCGATCAACCCCAACGCAGAATTCTGGCGAGATAAACGGGTGCTTGTGACCGGCCACACCGGTTTCAAGGGCGCATGGCTCGCCATGTGGCTGCGCCGAATGGGAGCGCAGCCCGCAGGTTTGGCGCTCGCGCCTGACACAACGCCGAACCTGGCGGAACTGGGCGATCTGGAACGGCAAATCCCCTGCGTCCGCGGCGATATTCGCGATCAAGTCGCAGTCCGCGACGCAATGGCAGAGTTCGCGCCGGAGATTATATTTCATCTGGCCGCCCAATCGCTGGTCCGGACCTCCTATCAACAGCCGGTGCAGACATTCGAGACAAACGTCTTGGGGACCATCCATGTGATGGAAGCCGCGCGCCTGACGCCCTCGGTTCGGGCGCTGGTCGTCGTAACCAGCGACAAGTGCTATGAGAACCGGGAATGGGTGTGGCCATATCGCGAGGACGAGGCGCTTGGAGGCTACGACCCCTACAGCGCCAGCAAAGCCTGTACCGAGATCGCTGTTGCAGCCTGGCGGCGCTCGTTTCTAAGCGAGTTCAAACCGCAACGCCCGTTCGCCATGGCCTCCGCTCGCGCCGGCAATGTGATCGGCGGGGGCGACTGGTCGACGGACAGGCTCATCCCCGATTGTGTACGGGCGTTCGCAGCCGGGTCACCGGTGCGCATTCGCAATACGGTTGCCACAAGGCCTTGGCAGCACGTGCTTGAGCCGTTATCGGGCTACCTATTGTTGGCGCAAAGGCTGTGGCAAGACGGTCCGAAAGTCGCAGAGGCTTGGAATTTTGGCCCCAGTCATGATGACGTGCGCCCTGTAGGATGGGTGGTCGATCACGTCACGTCGCTCTGGGGCGACGGGGCGACATGGGTCGCCGCGGAGGGCGAACATCCGCATGAAGCGGGGCTGCTGGCGGTGGATGCCAGCAAGGCGCGCGCACGATTGCAGTGGCGGCCACGCCTGCCACTCGGGGAAGCGCTGAGCTGGACGGTCGAATGGTACAAGCGGCAACTCAAGGGCGAGGCCGTTGACGCGCTCGTGGGTGAACAGATCGAGCGGTACGAACGGGCGGGGGCCGTATGATTGAGAACAAGTGTCGACTTTGCGGCCATGCGCTGGTTGAAAATTTCGTTGATCTCGGCATGTCGCCGCTGGCCAATTCATATGTCGCTCCCGATCGCGCCGATCACATGGAGCCATTCTACCCATTACATGCCTATGTCTGTCATCACTGCTGGCTCGTACAACTCGCGCATGTCGTCCGTCCCGAGGATATCTTCCACGACTATCTGTATTTCTCATCCTTCTCGAACAGCTGGTTACGCCACTGCGAGGCCTACACCACTTTGGTCACGGATCGCTTCAAACTGGGCTCAAGCTCGCATGTGATCGAAGTCGCCAGCAACGACGGATATCTGCTGCAATTCTTCCAAAAGCGCGGGATTCCTGTTCTCGGCATCGAACCGGCGGCGAACGTCGCCGCTGCTGCCGAACAGAAGGGTATTCCTACGGACGTGGCCTTTTTTGGCGTCACCACCGCAGAGCGTCTCAAGGCCGCTGGCAAGGCGGCGGATCTGATCGCGGCCAAAAATGTGCTGGCGCACGTGCCCGACCTCAATGATTTTGTTGGCGGCTTTAAGGTTCTGCTGAAACCGTCGGGCGTCGTGACAGTCGAATTTCCACATCTTCTGCGGCTCATGAATGAGAATCAATTCGACACGATCTATCATGAGCATTTTTCGTATTTGTCGTTTTCCGCCGCCGAACGGGCGTTTGCCCGTCATGGACTCGTGTTGTTTGACGTCGATGAAATCCCGACCCACGGCGGATCGTTGCGTATCTATGGCCGGCACGCTGAGGACAGCAGCAAGCCGGTCACATCGGCTGTCGAGCGCATGCGGGCGCGCGAACAACAAGCTGGGCTTGACGGGCTCGACGCGTATCGACAGTTCGCCAACCAGGTGGCGGACACCAAGTGTGCGGTGCTCGAGTTCTTCATTGCGGCAAAGCGCGCAGGCAAGAGCGTCGCCGGCTACGGCGCCCCAGCCAAGGGCAATACGCTGCTGAATTACTGCGGCATCCGGACCGACATGATCGGCTTCACGGTGGATCGCAGTCCCCACAAGCAGGGCCTGCTGCTGCCGGGCACCCACATTCCCATCCTGGCGCCTGATGCCATATTCGAGGCCAAGCCGGATTACGTCTTCATCCTGCCCTGGAACCTGAAGGACGAAATCGCCGAGCAGATGGCGAGGATCCGTGACTGGGGCGGCAAGTTCGTTGCACCCATTCCGACCATTCGTGTGTTCTGATGATCTTCACGCAGACGTCGCTCGGAGGCGTGTTCTGCGTCGATGTGGAGCGCCGTGAGGATCAACGCGGTTTTTTTGCACGCACCTTCTGTCAGAATGAATTTGCTGCGCATGGACTGCCGGTCAACTTCGTTCAATCTAACATATCCTTCAATACGCGGCGGGGCATCCTGCGCGGGATGCACTTTCAGGCGGACCCGCATCCCGAAGGTAAGCTCGTGCGCTGCACGCGCGGGGCCATATGGGATGTGGTGATTGACTTGCGTTCCGGCTCACCTAGTTATCGTCAGTGGATTGGGGTTGAATTGACGGAAAAAAATGCGCGCGCCCTCTATATACCAGAAGGCTGCGCGCACGGGTTTCAGACACTGACCGACGACTCCGAGGTTCTATATCTCATGAGCGAGTTCTATTACCCCGAGCTCGCGCGCGGTGTGCGTTGGAACGACCCCGCTTTCGGCATTGAATGGCCTATTGCTGATGCAATTCTATCTGAACGGGACGCCAGCTATCCGGACGTAGCTCCATGACTGGTTCTCGCCGCGTATTGATCACGGGAGCATCAGGATTTATCGGGCGTTACGCGGTTCCCGCTCTGCTCGCCCACGGTTATGAAGTCCATACGGTCGGGCGGCGAAACATCTTCGACGGCATTGAACCTATACAGCATCACAAGGCGGACCTTCTCGTCGAGGCGGAAATGCGTCGCCTGATGGACTCGATAGGTCCGACGCACCTGCTGCATCTGGCCTGGAACGTAACGCACGGCCAATTCTGGACGGCGCTCGACAATCTGGATTGGGTTGCGGCGAGTTTGAAACTCACCCGCGCCTTTGCGCAAGCGGGAGGTCGACGCGCGGTTTTCGCGGGGACCTGTGCCGAGTACGACTGGAGCCACGAGTTGCTCGATGAATCACAGACGCCGCTCGCTCCCGCAACGCTCTATGGTACCGCAAAGCGAGCGCTGCACAGTCTCGTGGAAAGCGCCGCCAATCAAACGGGCGTCTCGACCGCCTGGGGCCGGATCTTCTTTCTGTACGGCCCGAACGAAGCTCCGTCACGGCTCGTCGCCCACGTGATCGCTGCATTGCTTCAGGGTCAACCCGCGTT
Organism: uncultured Alphaproteobacteria bacterium; assembly: GCA_963760435.1. Taxonomy (GTDB): domain Bacteria; phylum Pseudomonadota; class Alphaproteobacteria; order Rhizobiales; family Xanthobacteraceae; genus JAFAXD01. The sequence continues at coordinate 267,977 of CAVXDE010000043.1, read as the reverse complement.
GTGTACGCCAGCGACGCAGGAGCGTGATCTTATGCACGTGGAAGATGTCGCGAACGCATTTGTGGGCGTGCTTGAAAGCGATTGGGAAGGCCCGGTGAACATCGCATCCGGCACATGTCGGCCGCTGCGCGACGCGGTTCTACTCATCGGTGAACTGACCGGCCGCCCGGACCTGATCCGACTCGGCGCTCGGCCCATGCCCAACAACGAGCCCCGCCGGCTTGCCGCCGCAACCGAGGTCCTCAACAACCGGATTGGCTTTCAACCGCGATACGGGTTGCGCGATGGCCTCGAGGCGACCGTGAATTGGTGGCGATCGCGGCCTGAGTCGACGGTTAGCGCGTAGGCGGGCGTCGGCAACTAGGCCAACCGGATGCGACGCTCGTACCTGAAACGCCATACAAAAGGCCGCACTTTGGCCCAAGGTCTGCACTGTCTATTTGCCCACAAGATTTGTATGATCACGATTGGGGCAAGCATGGTAATCGGGCGCCACGGGTGTTCGGGGAAGATGGGGAACTAATACTACGATGACATCAACGCTTGCGTACTCCGCGTCGGAAGGCAACACGTCGCTGCGATCGTCGCGCTTTACGAAAGCCGTCGACGATCTTCGCGATGGCCTGAGTGCGTGGGAACTTTGGGGAACGCTCGGTTGGCATGACCTGCGTCAACGCTATCGCCGTTCGACTTTCGGGCCCCTATGGCTCACCCTGAGCATGGGCATCATGGCTGGGGCTATCGGTGTCCTCTATGCCGAAATATTCGGCCAACCGATTCACGATTACCTTCCCTTCTTGGCCGTCGGGTTGATTGTCTGGGGGTTCATCTCTGCCTCGATCATTGACCCCTGCTATGTTTTCATCCTTTCTGAGGGGGTCATCCGGCAGGTACGCGCTCCCTTGAGCATTCACCTTTATCGGGTGGTCTGGCGTAATCTAATTGTGCTCGCACACAATATGGTGATCTACGTCATCATTCTCGTGGTGTTCGGGATCTGGCCTGGCGCGCCCGTTCTCCTCTTCATACCCAGCCTGTTGTTGCTTAGCATCAGCGCATTCTCGACCGGACTTTTGATTGCTTTGCTCAGTGCGCGGTTCCGCGATCTGCCGCCCATCATCGCCAATATCACGCAGATCCTGTTTCTCCTCACCCCGATATTGTGGAGGACCGAGCAGCTGACCGGCAGCCGCAAGCTGCTGGCGCAACTCAATCCGCTGTATCATATTGTCGAAGTGATGCGCATGCCGCTCCTGGGGGAAGTCCCCCCTGCGTCCAGTTGGATTTCCGTTATCATCGTTGTCGTTCTCAGCTGTGCGGTAACGTTCTGGTTTTATGCTCGCTTTCGCGCGCGCATCGCATATTGGGTCTGAACCGCACCATGGCCTCGATTCGCATGGACCGCGTGTCCGTCAGCTTTCCGATCTACGACGCCAAGAGTCGCTCGATCAAAAAGAGGGTTCTTACCGCTGCCGGCCGCGGCCGCATCGCGACGGGCGAATCCAACCATGTCGTAATCCGTGCCCTAAACGGCGTGTCGCTCAACATCGAGCACGGGGAACGCGTCGGGCTGATCGGGCGCAACGGTGCCGGCAAGACGACGCTGTTGCGCGTGATGGCCGGAATCTATGAGCCGCCGGCGGGCACCGTAGAGGTCGAAGGCCGGGTGGCGCCGTTATTCGACATCGGGATGGGCATGGATCCGGAGAGCTCGGGTTACGAGAACATCCTGTTGCGCGGTCTATATCTTGGGCTGCGCAAAGCCGAGATCAGGGCGAAGATCGACGAGATCGCCGAGTTTACTGAGCTTGGCGAGTTTCTTGAAATGCCGCTGCGCACCTATTCGGCGGGCATGTTCGCCCGGCTCGCTTTTGCGATCTCGACCTCCATCGACCCGGAAATCCTGCTGCTCGACGAAGGAATCGGTGCTGGCGATGAGGCGTTTCTGGAAAAGGCGAAACAGCGCCTCGATGCGATGATAAACCGCGCAAGAATCATGGTGTTGGCCTCGCATTCTGATGAACTCGTTCGAAAACTGTGCAACCGGGCAATCCTGATGCAGAACGGCGAGATTGTTGCCAGCGGATCGACGGACGAAATGCTTGAGCGTTATCACGGCAAGGCAAGCGTGCCGGCTTCGAGCCTGGCTCACGCGGCTGGTGAGCCCGTATCGTAGATACGTGGTGAGCGGTCGCGCGGAGGCACCGCCAAAGCGAACGTCGTCGCCGTTGCGAGCGATACGTTGGGATTGAAATAGGGCTCGGATGCAAGAAGCTCTCGCCAGGTTGTCCGGAAAAGGTTGCGTTCGCGAGAGGCGGCCAAACTCTCCTCGCGATTGAGCGACGCCGTCTCGCAATGGTAGAGCTCGACGTTGGTGGCGACGACGATCCGCCATCCCTTGACGCCCAGCCTCAGGCAAAGGTCGATATCGTTGTAACCTACGGAAAAGCGCTCATCGAATCCCCCGATAGATGCAAACGCATCTTGCCGCACCAGAAGACATGCTCCAGTTGCGGCCGAGACGTCCCGCAGTCTTAGCCCGGCCGCGGGTTCGCGCGAGTTGTCGTTTGGTGCGAACCGATTCCAGTGCTCGCCCGCTCCCATCAGGCCAACCACGACACCGTCGTGCTGGATGCAGCCGTCCGGATAGAGAAGCCGCGCGCTGATCGCGCCGATGTGGTCGCGTTCCATCACCGAGACCAGGCAATCAAGCCAGGTTCCGTCGATGACATCGATGTCATCGTTGAGGAAACAGACGAACTTGCCGTCGCCGCCGCGGGCAGCCCTGTTGGCAATCAGCGCGAAATTGAATGGATCGACCCGGTGAGGCAGGATCCGCACCCGAGGATCGCTCTTGAGGTGCTGCAGAAGCTCAGCGTTCCCGGGGTCTGCCAGGCGATTCTCGTGCACTGTGATGATGTATTCAGCCGCCTGATAGTGCGTCCGTTCCAAAATCCGCGGCAGAAATCGATCTGCAATCCCATGCCTGAACGCCGAGGCGATCACGATCGTCACTTTTGCAGATGTAGATCCGACAGTCATGGACACGGCACTAGAAGAGTGTTTGTTGCCGCTCTGGAATAGAGCGTCCGGAACGTGACACAGGATTTGCGGGATATGGACGGCGCGCAGCCGAGTGCCGGGGGTCAAGACATTCCGTTGCAAAACGGCCATGCCCAAAGCAGGGACACTCCCCCACTCCGTAGCGCTGTCGAGCTTCAGACATTGCTTGCGTACAGCCAAGAGAGCCGGTGGAACATCCCATGAGGTCGAGGATGGGTTGCACCATGGCGGCTGGAAACGGGGCGAATGCCGTTGGCCGGTTCCGGCCGCATAGTAATCGTGATCACCAAAAGCGACGTCGGCTTGCGGGCGGGCAAGCGGCGCAGCAAGCATCGCGAGTGCCTCAGCGGCGACGCGGGTTCCGGCCTCAAGCGCCGCGATGTGCGTAATGCGAGGATCCCCGCACAAGTCCGTCAACAGCTCGGCGAGGCGTTGCTTCCCTGGCTCGACAACTTCAAGGCGCGCCGGCCGAAAGCTCTGCCGTTCGAGACTCTGGAGTGTCGTCGAAACATCTTCGTTTGATTGTGAACTGCGCTCAACGATGACCGCCAGCTGAATGTCGCGCTGGAGCTGCGCGACACCTGCATAGTCCGATCGAGGACGGAATGCTTCGGTTTCAAACAGGTCGAGCCACGTTCGATAGGAAATCGGCGAACGTTCGGATTGCAGCAGATAGGTCGCGCGGAACATCTGAAGCTTCAGGCCGCCGTCCCTACTCAGCACCCACCCGAGGGGCACGTACGGAACCCGCAGCAAGAGGTAGAACAGAAAACTCAGTGGTCCGAGCTCCCACACAATGACTCGGATCACGGAAGGTGCAGGCGCTGCACCAAATACGCTCAAGCGAGGAGTTCGCATGCGCGATGGCAAGTACCGAAACTGGGGCCTGCCATCGAATTTGCGCCCCTTATCGGCCGCGCCCAGGAACAGTGGAGGATACGGCAGGTCATCCTCGCCATCGAGCGCAAGGCTGGATGCAACTGGACCGTCGACGCCGGAAAGCTTGAGCTGGACTACGACCCAGCCAGCAGCAAGATCCAACGCAGAGCTTGGCCGGAAATCGCGACCGGCCGCGCCAACCCGATCGTCGGGGAGGAACGTGACTGTCCGCCGGCGAACTCGCAGGGCGCGAGCCAACCGCGTAGACAGACGCCAGATTGGCCGAGCCAACCGGCCTAACCCCAGACTTCGCGCGCGACGTCGACGATCCGCGCGAGCTTCGCCCACTGCTCATCCTCGGTCAGCATGTTGCCTTCCTCGGTCGAGGCAAAGCCGCACTGACCGCTGAGGCAGAGCTGATCGAGATCGGCGTATTTGGCGGCTTGTTCGATGCGGCGCTTAAGCTCGTCCTTGCTCTCGAGCTTGCCCGATTTGGTCGTCACCAGTCCGAGCACAACAACTTTGCCCTTCGGCAGGAGCCGGAGCGGCTCGAACGAGCCGGAGCGCTCGTCGTCATACTCCATGAAATAGCCGTGCACGTTGATCTTGTTGAACAAGACTTCCTGCATGGCGTCATAGCCGCCGGACCCCATGTAGGTCGATTTATAGTTGCCGCGGCATAGATGCATGGTGACGGTCATGTCGGAGGGAATGTCCGACATGGCCATGTTGATCATATCAGCATAGGCTTCGCCGAGCTTTTCCGGATCGTCGCCGCGGTCCCTCATCTGCTGGCGGTAGCGCGGGTCGCACAACATGGCGATAAAGACTTCGTCGAGCTGCAGATATCGGCAGCCGGCGTCGGCGAAGGCGCGCACGCCCTTCGCATAGGCCTTGCCGAGCCCATCAAACAGCGAATCCAGTGTCGGATAGGCCGCTTCGTTGATTGGATTTCGTACCGGCCGGCCATACATGGCCGAGGGCGCGGGTATGGTCATTTTGGCGGTGCGGGTGGTGTGAGCCTGCACGAACTTGAAGTGATCGACCATCGGGTGCGCCGAAAAACCGAGCTTGCCCGTGACCCGCACGCCCTCTGCCCGCGTGGTGACGGCCGCGAAAGCAATTCCCTGATCAAGGACGTAGCGCTCGGCCCCGTCGAGACCCCAGAGGAAATCCAGATGCCACCAGGAGCGACGGAACTCGCCGTCGGTGATCGATTCGAGCCCCACCTCCTCCTGCTTTTTGATGACGCGCTCAATCTCGCGATCCTCGACCGCCTTGAGCTGCGACGGTGTGATCTCGTTGTTGGCGTATTTCTCGCGCGCCTCCCGCAAGGCCTGCGGGCGCAACAAGCTGCCGACGTGATCGGCACGAAATGGCGGCTTTGTTCTTTTCATTAGGTGTCCTCCCGACGCAATCGGCCAATTCATCGATCCGGCGCAGGACGACGGCCTACATCCGCAGACCGGAAGCGAGCATGCTAGAGCGCGTCCCGATTGGAAAGAATCGAGACGCGCTCTAAAATTTTGTTTTTGCGCATGTCCTTATCGGAAAACCGGTGCCCACTTTTCCGGGACATGCGCTTAATCTCAAACAAAGTCAGGCGTGCGCCCGCCGTTGCGGATCAATGATCTGTTCCAGGCGGCCGAGCACCCGCATGGCCGGCAACACCTGCGCCAAGCTTGAATTCGGCTCACGCTTTTCCTTGATAGCGGCAACGAACTCGCGATCCTCGATCTCGATGCCATCCATGGACACGTCGACCTTGGAGAGATCGATCGGGTTCTTCTTGCCGTCGGCCAAATCGTCGTAATAGGCGTTGTAGGTTCCGTTATCGCAGATGTAGCGGAAGAACGAGCCGATCGGCCCATCGTTGTTAAATGACAGTGAGAGCGTGCAAAGTGACCCGGATGGCGTCTTCATGACGATGCCCATATCCATGGCGATTCCGAGCGTCGGATGGACGGGCCCCTGCACCGCATAACAATCGGAAATCACCTCGCCAGCCTGGTATTGGAACAGATCGACCGTGTGCGCAGCATGATGCCAGAGCAGATGATCGGTCCAGCTGCGCGGCTTTCCGGCCGCATTCGTGTTGGTGCGACGGAAGAAGTAGGTCTGCACGTCCATCTGCAGAACCTTGAGCTCGCCCTTCTCCACCCGCTTGTGAATCCACTGGTGGCTCGGGTTAAACCGCCGCACGTGTCCCGCCATTGCCGTCACGCCGGTCTCTTTGGCGATCTCAGCCAACTTCTCGCAGTCCGAGACGCTGTCGGCGATCGGGATTTCGATCAGCACGTGTTTGCCGGCGCGCATCACCTGTTCGCCCTGGCGAAAGTGCATCTGCGTCGGCGTGGTGAGGATCACGGCGTCAGCGCGTTTGATGCCTTCGGCCAGATCGCCGGTGAAGTGCGGGATGCCGTATTTCTTGGCGACCTCAGCGGTTGCATCCTGGTTGCCGCCGACGAGGGAGGTCACCTCGACGTCCGGAATGCGCTTGAGGGCGTCGAGATGTTTCTGACCGAAAGCGCCCTGGCCGGCGACGCAAATTTTCATGATCAACCCCTGCGAACGTCCGCTTTGACGCGTGCGGCGGCACGCTTGAGCTTGCGCTCATGCTTGCCCGCCGCCTTGCGCTTGTTTTCGAGAATGATGTGCCCGACCGCCGTGTTGGAAGCCGGCACCGTGTAGAAACGATAGACTTCGTCGACCTTGTCATCGAGCGCGCCGCGCATGATGAGCCACATCACCATTTCGATGCCTTCGGCCCCGGCCTCGCGCATGTATTCGATGTGCGGAATGCGGCTGAGCTTCTTGGGATCCTTGCTCAGATTGTCGAGGAAGGCCTTGTCGAACTTGCTATTGATGAGACCGGCGCGCGGTCCGGAGATCTGGTGCGACATGCCGCCGGTGCCGAACACGACAACCCGCAGGTCTTCCGGATAGGACTCCACAGCCTTGCGGATGGCGCGCCCGAGCATGAAGCAACGATGACCGGTCGGCGGCGGATACATGACCACATTGACGGCAAGCGGGATGACCGGGCACGGCCACTCCTTCGGCGAGCCGAACACCAGGTTCATGGGCACCGTCAGCCCGTGATCGACCTCCATCTTATTGACGATGGTGAGATCGAACTCATCGAGGATCACCGATTGCGCGATGTGCGAGGCAAGCGCGGGGTGGCCCTTTACGACCGGCACCGGGCGCGGACCCCAGCCTTCATCGGCGGGCGGGAACTCGGCCGCGCAGCCGAGCGCAAATGTCGGGATCATCTCCACCGAGAAGGCCGAAGCGTGATCGTTGTAGACCACGATGGCGACATCGGGCTTTGCGTCTTCCATCCATTGCTTGGATTTCTCGAACCCGCTGAAGACTCGCTTCCAGTAGGGCTCCTCGGTCCGCTTGTTGTCGATCGCCGCGCCGATCGCCGGAACGTGCGAGGACGCGACGCCTGCGATGATCCTAGCCACGTTTAGACCCCGCTTTCTTGCTGGATTTGGGTTTGGATTTTTTCGCCTTCACTTCGACCTTGGCCTTGGCTTTCTTGGTCTCGGCTTTCTTGGTCTCGGCTTTCTTGGCCTTGGTCTTCTTGCCCTTTGCGGATTTGCCGGGCGCATGGATGCCTGACTTGCTGCGATTGCCTTCGACCGACCGGCCGCCCCCGAGCATCATCTTGGCGTAGTCTTCCTGGGTCGAGCCCGTCATGATCGCAGCGATATGCTGAAACGAATGACCATCGGTCGCGCCCAGCTTGGCGGTGAAGTAGATGTTCCCGCCAAGCTCCAGCATGCGATTGTAATCCCGTTTGAGGATCGCGTCGCGCTGCTCCTGCGTCATTGGGAAGCGCTCGAGATACTTTGCTTCATCCGCCTTGAAGGCCTTGCGGTTCTCATCCTTCATCAGCGACATGCAGAACATGTTGAGATGATAACCTTCCTTGGCCCGTTCGGCATCGAACACAAACGTGCCGGGGATGTCATCGTACGCTTGCGGTGTGCGGCTCATCGGTTCCTCCACGCGGGCCTTACGGGGCTTTGAATACAAAGCGCGACACGCCTTGGCAACGTGGCCCGCAAGCGCACGTCATGCCCAATAAAGACGCATCGGATTGTCGATCAGCAGTTTCTGCTGCAACGCCGGCGTGGGTGCGATCACCGGAATGCGGTCGACCAGAACCCCGTCGTCAGGGGCTTCCTTTTTCATGTTGGGATGCGGCCAGTCGGTGCCCCACAGTACCCGATCGGGGAAGCGTTCCACCAGGGTGCGGGCAAACGGCGCGACGTCATCATAGGGTGGGCCAGCGACCGTCATGCGTTCGGGACAGGTGACCTTCACCCAGAAATTCTCGTGCTCGGCCATGAGGCGGTGGAAGCGCTGGTTCTCGGGATGATCCACCCCCTTCTTCACATCGGGGGTGCCCATGTGATCGACCACGATCGTGGTGGGCAGCGAAGTAAAGAATTGTTCCAGATCCGGCAGGTCCGGCATTTCGAAATAGACGACGATGTGCCAGCCAAGCGGCGCCACCCGCGCCGCAATGCGCTCGAGCACCTCGCGCGGCGTGAAATCCACCAGGCGCCGCACAAAGTTGAACCGCACGCCCTTCACGCCGGCGCGATCCATCGCCTTGAGCTCGGCGTCCGTGACCTCTTCGCCGACGAACGCCACGCCTTTGGCCTTGTTGTTGGACGTCTCGAGCGCGTCGATCATCGCCCGGTTGTCCTTGCTGTGGCAACTTGCCTGCACGATCACGTTTTTGTCGAAGCCGAGAAAATCGCGCAACGCGAACAGCTTTTCCTTGGGCGCATCGCACGGCGTGTACTTGCGCTCCGGCGCGTAGGGGAATTTCGCCTCCGGCCCGAACACATGGCAGTGCGCGTCCACGGCCCCGGGCGGCGGCCTATAGTGCGGCTTCGACGGATTGGGATGGAACGGAATATAACCGGCACTCATCGGCACGTGGGCAATCTCCCCTCAATGTGACGTCGCGGCAGACCGACGGCTCGCTGGCTACGCAGAAACGCGCTCCAGGGCGAGGGACACCCCCTGCCCCACCCCGACGCACATGGTGGCCAGCCCCCGTCGCCCTTTGATGGCATCCAGTTGGTGCGCGGCCGTGAGCGCCAACCGGGCACCGGACATGCCGAGCGGGTGGCCGAGCGCGATCGCACCCCCATTCGGGTTGACGTGTTCGGCATCGTCCGCGAGTCCGAGTTGGCGCAGGCAGGCAAGCGCCTGCGACGCGAAGGCTTCGTTGAGCTCGATCACGTCAAAATCCGAGATGCGGAGGCCAAGCCGCGCCATTAATTTCTGGGTCGAGGGCACGGGGCCGATGCCCATGATGCGCGGCGGCACGCCCGCCGAGGCCATTCCGAGAACCCGCGCGCGAGGGGTCAGCCCGTGTCGTCGCACCGCTTCCTCCGACGCAATGATCATGGCGGCCGCCCCGTCATTCACCCCGGATGCGTTGCCGGCCGTCACCGTGCCCGGCGTCCGGAACGGGGTCTTGAGCTTAGCCAATGCCTCAAGCGTGGTCTCGGGGCGCGGATGCTCGTCCTTGTCGACGACAATGGGGCCAGCCTTGCCGCCGGGGGCCTCGACCGCGACGATCTCCGCGGCGAAGTATCCGGATGCCATGGCCTTGCCGGCACGTTGCTGCGACCGGTGCGCAAAGGCATCCTGGTCCTTGCGGGCGACCTGAAATTCCTCAGCGACATTCTCGCCAGTCTCCGGCATCTGCTCGACGCCGTACTGGGCCTTCATTAGCGGATTGATGAAGCGCCAGCCGATAGTCGAGTCGAAGGTTTCGCTGGTCCGGGAAAATGCCTCGGTCGCCTTGCCCATCACGAACGGGGCACGGGTCATCGACTCGACCCCGCCCGCAATGGCGAGGTCGATCTCGCCCGCCTTGATGGCTTGCGCCGCGGCACCCACCGCATTGAGGCCCGACGCGCACAGCCGGTTGACGGTCAGGCCCGGAACAGTGTCCGGCAGGCCCGCCAGCAGCAGCGCCATGCGCGCGACGTTACGGTTGTCCTCGCCGGCCTGGTTGGCGCAGCCGAAATAGACTTCATCCAGCTGCGACCAATCGACCTTGGGATTGCGTTTGACCAGCGCCTTGATCGGGACTGCGCCGAGGTCGTCGGTTCGCACCTTGGCGAGCGCGCCGCCATAGCGGCCGATGGGGGTCCGGACAGCGTCGCAGATGAATGCTTCTGGCATGGATACTCCTCAGGCCTGGTCGCCGTGGGCGCGTTTGGTGCGCGCATGAAGCTCGCGCAGCGCCGCGAGCTCGTCAGCGCGCGGGATGGGTGTTTCCGCCACCTCGTTGGCGTAGCGCACGCGCCAACCCGTATTGGCCTCGATCTGGGCCCGGGTGACGCCGGGATGGATCGAGGTCACGATCATTTCCTTGGTGTCGGGGTCCGGCTCGAAAACACACAGATCCGTCACGAGCCGCGTGGGACCCTTGGTGGTGACCCCGAGCTTCTCCCGATAGGCCCCACCCTCGCCGTGGCCGAGCGAGGTCACGAAGTCGAGCCGCTCGACGAAACCGCGCGGGCTCTGATTCATGATGATGAAGATTTCGCCGCAGGACGTGGCGATCTCAGGGGCGCCGCCACCGCCCGGCAGACGCACCTTCGGCTTGGTGTAGGAACCCACGACGGTCGTATTCAGGTTGGCGTATTTGTCGATCTGGGCGCCACCGAGAAAACCGATGGTGATGCGTCCACCCTGTAGCCAGTAACGAAACATCTCCGGCACGCTCACCGTCGTCATCGCCGTCTCGGAGAGCTCGCCGTCGCCGATCGACAGCGGCAGGACATTCGGCTTGGTGGCAATGGTGCCGGATTCGTAAATGAGCGTGATACCCGGCGCGTGCGTGAGGCGAGCGAGATTGCACGCCGCCGAGGGTTGGCCGATGCCGACGAAACACACATCGCTCGACTTGAGCGCGCGCGCGGCGGCGACCGTCATCATTTCGTTTGGGGTGTAGCTCGTCATCGTCACGCTGCCGCCAACCGCTGCCGTTGAGCAGCAAACACTTCGGGACCCTGCTCCAGCACGTTCGTTTTCATCCAAGCCAGGAAACCGTCGCGATCGCGCGCAATGGCGTCCCAGGCCTTATAGTAGGCATTGTCCCGCATATAGTAGCCGTGCGCATAGGAGGGATGCGCGCCACCCGGAATCTCGACGATCGCCGTGACAGTCCAGGCCGGAAGGATCGTCGCGTTGAGCGAGCGCGGCGAGAATTCGTCGACGATCTCTTCCACGGTGACGAGCGAACGTTTGGCGGCGAGCACCGCATGTTTCTGCACGCCGACGATGCCCTCCATGAACACGTTGCCGGCACGATCGGCCTTCTGGGCATGGATCACGGCGACATCAGGCCGGATTGACGGAATAGCCGCCAGCGCCTCGCCGGTGAACGGGCAGGTGATGCGTTTGATGTTCGGATTGACCTTCGGCAGGTCGACGCCGATGTAGCCACGAAAGATCGCACAAGGCAGGCCTGCGGCACCCGCCTCGTAGGCGTTTGCCATCGCGGCGTGTGAATGCTCCTCGATCGCAAGCGGGGTAGGCCAGCCATTCTCCACGGCATCGCGCATGCGGTGCAACGAGCCGACACCCGGATTCCCGCCCCAGGAAAACGTCAGTTTGTCGGCGCAGCCCATGCCGATCAGCTGGTCGTAAATCAGGTCCGGCGTCATGCGGATCAGGCTGAGGTGCTTGCGCCGTTGCCGGATCACCTCATGGCCGGCGGCATGCGGGATCAGGTGCGTAAAGCCTTCCATGGCGACCGTGTCACCATCGTAAATCGTGGCTTCCACGGCTTCGGCGAGCGGCAGGAATTGCGACATGGGGTCCTTCGGGCAATGCGGGACAGGCGAACAGGGGAGATTGACTACTCCGTCGTCAGCCGTCCGTCATCTGCCGTCTTGTCAGGCCGGCCTGCGGCCGAAGAAGGCATTATCCAGCAGTGCACGGATGGCCTGCCGATCGATCGGGCGCGGATTGAAATAGGGGGCCATGGTCGCGAGCTCGGCGGCGCGGTCCAACTCGGCCTCCTTCATGCCAATGTCCTTGAGGGCGAGCGGAGCGCCGAGCGTTTTCATGAGATCGTAGACGCCTTGGGCGGCGTGCGGCGCGCCCAGCGCGCGTTTGACCCGCCGCATCGCATCAGGGGCCGCATCCGCGTTGTAGGCAAGCGCATGCGGCAGCACCACCGTGTGGGTCTCCGCATGCGGCAGGTTCCAGGTCCCGCCGAGCACGTGGCAAAGCTTATGGTGTAGCGCCATACCCACAGCGCCCAGCACCGCGCCACACAGCCAGGCGCCATAGAGGCACTCACTGCGCGCCTCCAGATCCTGGGGGTTCTTCACGATGGCCGGCAGGCCGTGGGCAAGGGCCCGGATCCCGTCCTCCGCCATCAGGCTCATGATCGGATTGGCATCCTCGGCATAGAGGCCCTCAGCCGCATGGGCGATGGCGTTGAAGCCGCTGGTGACCGACAGGCCGACCGGAAGGCCGAGCGTCAACGTTGGATCGTAGATCACTGTTTTGGGGAGAACTTTGCGGTCACGACCGGTCTTCTTGAGACCGCCTTCGGTCAGCCCATAAATCGGGGTCATTTCTGACCCCGCGTAGGTCGTCGGAATGGCCAGGATGGGCAGCGCGGATTCCAACGCGATCGCCTTGCCGAGCCCGGTGGTCGAGCCTCCGCCGATCGCGACCGCACAGTCAGCTCCCGAGCCGCTTGGCTTCGTCTCGCGCGGCGCGCGCAACCTCGATCGGCACATGCATCACGGCGCGCGGAAACATGCCAGCGCAGCGCGTCGCCCAACCGTTTCGCCACGTCCTCGGCCTGTGCCTCCTGCTCGGGGGTGGAGAGCACCAGCGCGCGCGTCGCGCCAAGCAGCTCAATCTCCCGCGGCAGGTGATCGAGAGCCCCGACCCCGAAGACGACCCGGCCCGGCAGCTGGGTGTAGGTGAATGACCTCATGGCGGCGCTCCATCAGGGCCGGCAACTTGACCCGCTAGGGGAGAGATGCCATCCAAAACGCCGGTTCTCAACCACGTCCAAAAAAAGCAATGTCGGGTTCAGCGTCGGCGTCCACCACCCTGCCCTCCTCGCTCCACGCCGAGACGCGCGGGGACATCGCCATCCTCCGGCTCAACCGGGCCGAGAAGCGCAACGCGCTCAACGACGAGACGGTGCTCGGGATCGAGACGTTTTTCAATCATCTGCCCGAGGGCGTGAAGGCGGTGGTGCTGCACGGCGATGGCGACCACTTTTCTGCCGGCCTCGACCTGTCCAATCTGCGTTCGCACGACATCGAAGAGGCGGTCCGGCACTCCAGCTTGTGGCATCGCGTCTTCGATAAGATCGAGTTTGGGCAGGTTCCCGTCGTCGCCGTGATGCACGGCGCCGTCGTAGGCGGAGGTCTTGAGCTTGCCGCTGCGACGCATGTACGCGTGGCCGAGCGCAAGACCTATTACGCGCTGCCCGAAGGCACGCGCGGCATCTTTGTCGGCGGCGGCGGCTCGGTTCGCATTCCGCGGCTGATCGGCATCTCCCGCATGATGGACATGATGCTCACCGGCCACGTGTTGACCGATGAGGAAGGCCAAGCACTCAGTCTGTCCCACTATCTGGTCGAACCGGGCGAGGGCCTCGCCAAGGGGATCGAGCTCGCGACCCGCATTGCCGGGAACGCGTTCCTGACCAATTTCGCCGTGATGCACGCGCTGCCGCGCATTGCCGAACAGGATCGCTCCTCAGGCTATGTGATGGAAGGCTTGATGGCAGCGATCGCGGGCAGCGGCGAAGAAGCCAAGGCGCGCGTCAAGGCATTCCTGGAAAAGCGTGGCCCCAAGGTCGCGCGCGGCTGACGCCATGCAGCCGGCGCAGCATCGGGAGCGGGAAGCGCCGCCGGCTGCGGCTCAGCCAATACGTCTCGGTCCACGCGATTTCGTTCTCGACCGCAAGAGCAACGGCACGATCTATATCCGCTCGCCGCATAAGCTTGATCCTTACCCGGACAAAATAACCGAGCGCCTCGTCCACTGGGCCGAGCGCACGCCTGACCGCGTGTTCATGGCGGATCGCGCGCAGGCGGGCTGGCGCGAGTCGACCTACGCCGACACGCTCGCGCGCATTCGCCGTATCGGGGCGGCGCTGCTCACACGCAACCTGTCGCCAGAACGGCCAATCGTCATTCTGTCCGGCAACGACCTCGAGCACCAATGGCTCTCGCTGGCGGCCATGCACGTGGGGATTCCCTATGCGCCGGTGTCTCCGGCCTATTCGCTGATCTCGCGCGACTTCGCCAATCTCAAATACATCTTCAATTTGCTCACGCCGGGCCTGGTGTTTGTGAGCGACGGAGTGCCGTTCGCGCGCGCCATCGAAGCCATGGTACCGCGCGACGTCGAGTTGGTCGTGGTGCGCAATCCACCGAGCGGCCGGCCGGTAACGATGTTTGCCGAGCTCGCGCAAGCGACACCGACGGCGGCGGTCGATGCAGCGCATGCGAACGTTGGGCCCGACACGATCGCGAAATTCCTGTTCACGTCGGGTTCGACCGGTCACCCCAAGGGGGTGATCAACACACAGCGCATGCTGTGCAGCAACCAAGCCATGATCCTCGCGGCGCTGCGCTATTTCGAGGACGAGCCGCCGGTCGTGCTTGACTGGGCTCCCTGGCATCACACCGCCGGCGGCAATCACGACGTCTATATCGTGCTCTACAACGGCGGCTCGTTTTACGTTGATGACGGAAAGCCTATGCCGGGGCAGATCGAGGCGACCGTGCGCAACCTGCGCGATGTGTCGCCCACCTGGTACTTCAACGTGCCCAAGGGATTTGAAGCACTGTTGCCCTACCTGCAGCAAGATGCAGGCCTGCGCCAGTCATTCTTCCGCGATCTCAAAGTGCTCTGGTACGCGGCGGCGGCCGTGTCGCAATACGTCAGCGATGAGTACGAGCGGCTCGCGCGCGAGACCGTGGGCCGGCACATCCCGTTTCTCACCGGTCTTGGTTCCACCGAGACCGCCCCGTTCGCGATCGGGCGCACCTGGCCGACGCAACGAGCCGCGAACATGGGCCTGCCCGGACCTGGCTTGGAGCTCAAGCTCGTTCCCAACAGCGGCAAGCTCGAAGCGAGACTACGCGGACCCAACATCACCCCCGGCTATTGGCGCGAGCCGCAGCTGACCGCCAACGCCTTCGACGACGAGAATTACTACAAATTGGGCGACGCATTGGCGTTTGAAGATCCCGACGACCCGGGCAAAGGCTTGGTGTTCGATGGCCGGATCGCGGAAGACTTCAAGCTCGCGACCGGCACCTGGGTGGCGACCGGGCGCCTGCGCGGGTTGATGAACAATGCCTTTGCTCCCTATGTGCGCGATGTCGTCCTGACCGCGCCGGATCGCGACTATCTGGGGGCTCTCATCTTTCCTGATCCTGAAGCCTGTCGCGCCCTCGCACCCGATGTTAAAGGCGACGTCGTCGCGTTGCTGACCGACCCGCGGGTGCGGCGCGAGTTGCAAGCACGCCTCGATGCGCTTGCGCGCGAAGCCACCGGCTCCTCCAACCGCGTGGCCCGGGCGATGCTGATGGAAGAACCGCCCCTGATGGATGCGGGCGAAGCGACCGACAAAGGCTCCATCAATCAGCGCAACGTGCTCAAGCGGCGGGCGGCTCTGGTCGACGAACTCTATGCCGACCCGCCCTCGCCACGCGTCATCACCACCACCGAACAGAAAGCCTGATCATGAATCCAAACGGACATGCCGCTCTCGTCACCGGCGGGGGCTCCGGCCTTGGCGCTGCCACCGCTGAGAAACTTGCGGCGGCCGGCGCCAAGGTCGCCCTGCTCGACGTCAACATGGATGCCGCCAAGGCCGTTGCCAGCAAAATCGGTGGCCTTGCCATCAAGTGTGACGTCAGCAGCGCCGACGCCACCGAAGCCGCGATCAAAGAGGCGCACGCGCAGCACGGCGCCGCGCGCATCGTGGTCAATTGCGCCGGTATCGGCGAGGCCAAACGCATCGTCGGCCGCGAGGGACCGATGCCGCTCGCCGAGTTCGAGCGGACCATTCGCATCAACCTGATCGGCACGTTCAACACCATGCGGCTCGCTGCCGCTGACATGCAGTCGTTGCCGCCGCTCGAGGCGGGCGAGCGTGGGATCATTATCATGACTGCGTCTGTGGCAGCGTTCGAGGGCCAGATCGGACAGGCGGCCTATTCGGCTTCCAAGGGCGGCATTGTTTCCCTGGTCTTGCCGGCGGCGCGCGAGCTCGCGCAGTTCGGGATCCGTGTCACCGCCATCGCGCCCGGTATTTTCCACACCCCTATGCTGGGCGCATTGCGCGAAGACTTTCAGAAGAGCCTCGCGGAGTCGGTTCCGTTCCCCAAGCTTCTCGGCAACCCCGCCGAATACGCAGCGCTCGCGCTGCATATGGTCGAAAACCGGTATCTGAACGGCGAGACCGTGCGGCTTGACGGGGCGCTGCGCATGGCGCCGCGCTAAGGGCCGGCATGCTCACGTTTTCTCGCCGCGTCACGATCGAGTGGCAGCACTGCGACCCGGCCGGCATCGTATTTTACCCGCGGTATTTCGCGATGTTCGACACATCGACCACGATGCTGTTCGAACACGTGCTCGGGATGACCAAGTATCAGCTGCTCAAGAGATACGACTTCCTCGGCTACCCGATGGTCGAGACCCGGAGCCGTTTCATGCTGCCGACGCGGTTTGGCGACGAGGTCGAGATCAAGACGACGCTGATCGAAGTGAAGCATTCGAGCTTCACCGTCGAGCACCAGATCCTCAAAGCCGGTCAGCTTGCGGTGGAAGGCCGCGATACCCGCGTCTGGGTCGTGACCGACCCCACGAACCCCGACAAATTCAAGCCAAGGCCGATCCCGCCCGAGGTCATTGCAAAGCTGACCGCGGAGGCATGACTTTGCGCCCGATAGACACGTTGCGGCTGACGGGCTAACAACTGCGCCACGAAAATCAAGACGTTACGGAGACCCCATGCGCCTCGACGCCTATACGCACTTCATCCCCAAGCCGTTCGTCGACAAGATGTCGGAGGTTGCTGGCCAGCACGCCGACATCGGCAAACGCATGCGAGGGGTGCCCGCGATCTATGATCTCGACGTGCGCAAGAAGGTGGTCGACAGCTTTCCGGATTATGCGCAGATCCTGACCTATCCGATGCCGCCGCTCGAGCATTTCACCAAGCCTGACCAGCTCGAAGATATGCTCAAGATCATCAACGACGGCTTTGCCGATCTCTGCGCCAAGGAGAAGGACCGCTTCCCGGGCTGGGTTGCCCAGGCGTCGCTCGCCGCACCGGATGCCAGCGTGCGCGAAGTCGAACGCGCCATCAAGAACGGCGCCCTTGGGGTTCAGATCTACACCAACGTCGCCGGCAAGCCGCTCGATCGCCCCGAATACGAGCAGTTCTTCGCGACCATGAACCGCCTCGGCAAACCGATCTGGATTCATCCGTCGCGCACAGCGGTACATCCCGACTACATGGATGAACAGAAGTCGCTCTACGAGATCTGGTGGGCGTTCGGCTGGTCCTACGAGACCGCCGCCGCGATGGCGCGCCTCGTGTTCTCCAAAACGATCGACAAATATCCCAACCTGAAAATCATCCTGCACCATTTCGGAGGCATCATTCCGATGCTCGAGGGCCGCATCGGCCCTGGCTGGGACCAGATCGGTGCGCGCACCTCTGATGCCGACTACCAGGCACTCAAGGCCAGCCTGAAAAAGCGCCCGCTCGATTATTTCCAGAAGGACGTGTGGGTGGACTCAGCCGCCTTTGGCGGCCGCGGCGCGACCCTGTGCGGCCTCGAGTTTTATCCGCACGACCGCATTCTGTTTGCGTCGGACTGCCCGTTCGATCCGGAAAAAGGCCCTGGCTACATCCGCGAGACGATCAAAATCCTCGACTCGCTTGGCATGCCCAAGGACAAGCTCGACGACATCTACTACAGGAACTTCGAGAAACTGGTCGGGCATAAGTTTGTGAAGTAATTACCCCACAACCTCTCAGTTCGTCATGGCCGGGCTTGTCCCGGCCATCTCGTTTAGGATGGCACGGCTGCGCGCCTAAGCGAGGTCGCCGGGACAGCCCGGCGATGACCAAGGAGAGGAATTTGCCTTACATCGCTGCGGACAAGTCCTCCGCCCCGCATGAATCCGCACGCGTGATCTGCTAGCGTCTCGCGCATGGATGCTGCCAATCCTGCCCCACCTGACGCCGGCGCATCGGCCGATAACGGCCGTATCACGCCGATGATGGAGCAGTACGTCGAGATCAAAACCGCCAATCCGGATTGTCTGTTGTTCTACCGGATGGGCGACTTCTACGAGATGTTCTTCGAGGATGCGGAAGTCGCGAGCCGCGCGCTCGGCATTGTGCTCACCAAGCGCGGCAAGCACCTCGGCAAAGATATTCCCATGTGCGGAGTGCCGATCGAGCGCTCCGACGAGTATCTGCACAAGCTGATTGCGCAGGGACATCGCGTTGCCGTCTGCGAGCAAACCGAGGATCCGGCGGAAGCACGCAAGCGCGGCGGCAAGAGCGTGGTCCGCCGCGATGTTGTGCGGCTAGTTACTGCGGGGACACTCACCGAAGATTCCCTGCTCGACGCCAAGCGCAACAATTATCTGGTCGCCATTGCCCGCGCTCGTGCTTCGGTCGGAGAGAAGAGTAGGTTCGGGCTCGCATTCCTCGACATGTCGACCGGCGAGTTTCGTCTGACCGAGACCGACAATCTCACGGCGGAGCTCGCCCGCCTCGAGCCGGGCGAGATCATCACATCGGATGCGCTGTACGATGATCCTGAACTGGGACCCTTCCTGCGCACCCTGCCGGTGACGCCGCTCACGCGCGATGTGTTCGACGGCACCACCGCCGAACGCCGGCTCGCATCGTTTTTCGCGGTTGCGACCACGCAAGCCTTCGGGATGCTGTCGCGCCTCGAGCTTGTCGCCGCCGCGGCTTGTGTCACCTATGTGGAGCGTACCCAACTCGGCAAGCGGCCGCCGTTGTCCCCGCCAGTGCGCGAAGCAGAAGGCGCGACGCTCGCGATCGATGCAGCAACGCGCGCAAACCTGGAGCTGATGCGCACGCTCGGCGGCGAGCAGCGCGGCTCCGTCCTTTCCGCCATCGATCGTACAGTGACGGCCGCCGGATTTCGCCTCTTGGCGGGGCGTTTGTCGGCCCCGCTCACCGACCCGGCTGCAATCTGGCGCCGGCTTGATGCCATCGACGCAATGCTGGCGAACGCGACACTGCGCAGCGAATTGCGTCGGCGGCTCGCGGCCGCGCCGGACTTGGCGCGCGCATTGGCGCGCCTCGCGCTCGGCAGAGGCGGACCGCGCGACCTCGCGGCGATCCGTGATGGGCTGGGGGCTGCGGCGGAGATCGCTGAGCTTGTCGCCGCAAGCGAAGCCATGCCGGAAGAGTTGGCGGACGCGAACTCCGCGCTCAAATGTCCCGATCCCACGATCAGGGGCGAGCTCACCGCGGCCTTAGCTGACGAACTCCCCTTGTTCCGCCGCGACGGCGGCTTTGTTCGTCCAGGCTACGCGCAGGAACTCGATGACACGCGTGCGCTGCGCGATGAGTCGCGCCGGGTCGTCGCAGGTCTCCAAGCCCGCTACGCCGATGAAACGCAGGTGCGCGGCCTCAAGATCAAGCACAACAACGTGCTTGGATATTTTGTCGAGGTAACCGCGCAGCACGGCGACAAGCTGATGGCGCCGCCGCTCAATCAGACCTTTATCCACCGCCAGACGCTGGCCGGCCAGGTGCGTTTCACCACCACTGAACTCGGAGCGCTGGAAGCAAAGATCGCGAGCGCCGCGGACCGGGCGCTCGGGCTCGAGCTTGAAATCTTCGATGCGCTGGTCGCACGCGTCACAGCACTTGCCGAGGAGATCAAGGCGGCCGCTCAGGCGCTGGCGGTGATGGATGTTGCCGCCGCGCTGGCCACGCTCGCCTCTGAACGACGTTACGTGCGGCCACAGATCGATCGGAGCCTCGCATTCGCGATCGAGGGTGGCCGCCACCCCGTGGTGGAGCAGGCACTCGACGATCCCTTCGTCGCCAATGACTGCGATCTCTCGCCGCCGGCGGACCCGGGCTCCGGACGCATCTACGTCGTGACCGGGCCCAACATGGCCGGTAAATCGACCTATCTGCGCCAGAACGCGCTGATCGCCGTGCTCGCCCAAATGGGGAGCTTCGTTCCGGCGCGCAGCGCAACGATCGGCGTGCTCGATCGCCTGTTTTCCCGGGTCGGGGCCGCCGACGACCTCGCGCGCGGGCGTTCCACCTTCATGGTCGAGATGGTCGAGACCGCCGCGATCCTCAACCAGGCGACCGAACGGTCCCTGGTCATTCTCGATGAAATCGGCCGCGGTACCGCGACCTTCGATGGGCTGTCAATCGCCTGGGCCAGCATCGAACATCTGCACGAGAGCAATCGCTGCCGTGCATTGTTCGCGACCCATTTCCACGAGTTGACCGCACTCGCCTCCAAGCTCGACCGGCTGATCAATGTGACGGTGCGCGTGAAGGAATGGCAGGGTGACGTCGTGTTCCTGCACGAGGTCACACCCGGCGCGGCGGATCGTTCTTACGGGATTGCGGTTGCCAAACTTGCCGGATTGCCAGCGGCGGTGATCGAACGGGCCAAGGTGATCCTGGCCGAGCTCGAGGCTGGGGACCGCACCTCGCATGCACGGCGTCTCATCGATGACTTGCCCTTGTTCGCTGTGGCGGCGCGAACCGGCGCCGGGGCAGCGACCGAACAGGCACCGGAAAACCCGGTCATGAGTGCGCTCGCAACGCTCAATCCGGATGAGATGTCGCCGCGCCAGGCGATCGAGGCTCTCTACGCCCTGAAGCTCAAAGCCGCCGAAGCGGCGCCTAAGCCCGCCCCATCGTCACCTCGACCGGCGGGCCGCTCCTGATGGTCTGATAGACCACGCAATAGCGCTCGGTCAGCTTGAGGAGTTGATCGAGCTTTTCCTGAGGCTCATCGGTATCGACATCAAAGCGCAACCGGATTTGCGCAAAACCGACCGGCGCGTCCTTCGCAACCCCAAGCGTGCCGCGAAAATCGAGATCACCTTCTGCGGAAACGTGGCCGGACTTGAGTTTGATATCGAGCGCGGTCGCGACCGCCTTGAGGGTGACGCCTGCGCACGCCACCAGGGCTTCGAGCAGCATATCACCGGAGCATAGCTCAAGCCCGGATCCGCCGGTCGCCGGGTGCAGGCCTGCGACCGCGAGGGCACGGCCGGTCTCAAGCTTGCACGCAATATTCACATCATCGATCGCGCCCTTGGCCTTGAGCGTGATCATCGCGGCCTTGGGATCCTGTTTGTAGCGGTCCTTGATCGGCGCCTGCATGGCGCGCAGCCCGGTCGCATCCATTTCGAAACTCCTTGACTTAGTTCGGCATCAACACAACGCGGCCCACCACCTTGCCAGCCTTGAGATCATCAAGCGCGGTGCCAGCCTGTGCGAGCGGCTCCTTCCGAATCGGCACACTTGGCAGGCCGGTTTTCTGGACCAGCGCGATCAGCTCCCGCAATTCATTGAGGCTCCCCACGTACGAGCCTTGGATCGTCATCGCTTTGAGCGGGATCGTCGGCGTGGAGATGGTGATATTGCCGCCGAACAATCCAACCACGATCAGCTTGCCGCCTTTGATCAGACAATCCGTGCCGATCTTGACCGTGCTGGATGCGCCGACCAGATCGATCACCGACCAGGCGCCGCCGTTGGTGAGTTTGATAATCTGCTTGTGTGCGTCTGCTGCTGCGCCGTCGACGGTTGCAATCGCACCGGCGGCGGTTGCCGCCTCGCGTTTGGACGCGTCGATGTCGACCACGATGGCACCGATGCCACCCATGGCCTTGAGCAAAGCGAGCGCCATCAGGCCCAAGCCTCCGGCGCCGATGATCACGACCGGCTCGTTGACGATCATCGATCCGAGCTTTTTCAGCGCTCCGTAGGTCGTCACGCCCGAGCAAGCGAGCGGTGCGGCGCGTTCAGGGGGCATGTCACCAATGTCGAGCAGATAACGCGGATGCGGCACCAGCAAATGATCCGCGTAGCCGCCGTTGCGGTAGACCCCGAGCGAGCGCGCCGCCATGCACAACTGCTCTTCGTCCTCGCGGCAGACCTTGCAGGTTCCGCAGCCGATCCAGGGAAACACCAGCCGGCGGTCACCGATGTGGACGCCTGTGGCGTCCGGTCCGAGCGCCACGACCTCGCCGACGTTTTCGTGGCCCATGGTGAGCGGGAGCTTGATGCCGCGGTCGGTGAGCTGAATTTTCCGCCCGCCCCCCATGTCGTAGTAGCCGTCCCAGATATGAATGTCGCTGTGACAGACTCCGGCCGCGAGCACCTTGAGCAAAACTTCGCTGCCGGTCGGGACTGGCGTCGGCCGCTCCATCCGCACCAGTGGCGCACCGCATTCACACACATCGAAGCTGATCATGGTCTGCTCCCCGAAGCCGTCGCGGCTTTTCTAGCACACCTCACCACCAGCGCGCGGCCCCCTCGTCCAGTACTGTCTCGGCCTCGCTGGCGCGCGCTCCACGATTGAGCGAGTGGTCGAGGGCGTTGAGCACGCGGCGCTTGGCGAAGTCGAACGCCGCTGATTGGCGATCGCGCGGCCGAGGCAGGTCGATTGCGATCTCTTCCGCCACGCGTCCCGGCCGCGCGCGCATCACCAAAATGCGGTCGGCAAGCACGATCGCTTCATCCACATCGTGAGTGACGACCAGCAGGGTGGGGCGCTGATCGGCCCAGAGATCGAGCAGATGGTCCTGCAGGTCGACGCGGGTGAAGGCGTCGAGCGCTGAAAACGGCTCATCCAGCAGCAAGACTTCCGGACGCGTCACCAACGCCCGCGACAGGGCAACGCGCTGCGCCTGGCCGCCGGACAATTCGCGCGGCCATACCAGCGCTTTGTCGGTGAGGCCGACACGCGCGAGCTGGGCGGCGACACGCGACGCACGTTCCGGCCGCGGCCGATCTTCCAGCCCGAACCCGACATTGCGGGCGACCGAGAGCCACGGCAGCAGCCGCGGCTCCTGGAACACGATCCCGATCCTCTCATGCGGTGCACTGATGAGCGTGCCATCGAGCCGGATGCTGCCGTCGGTAGGGGCATCGAGGCCGCAAACGAGGCGCAGCAGGGTGGACTTGCCACAGCCGGACCCGCCGACCACGACGACGACCTCGCCGAGCTTGACCGTCAGGCTCACCCCATCGAGAGCGCGCACCCCATTGGGATAGGTTTTGCCGACCTGGTTGATGTCGAGCATCTAGCTATCCTGGTGCGCGGCGCCATAGACGTCCTGCCAGCGCAACAGCGGCGTGGTGGCCGCGACGATGAGCCAGTCCGTCAACTTGCCGAGGATCGCAAACGCGACGATGGCCGCAACGATCTGAGCCGGCTTGCCCAACTGCTGGCCGTCCACCAGCAGAAAACCCAATCCCTGCGACGCGCCCAGGAATTCGGCCGCAACCACGAACATCCAGCCAAGCCCGAGCCCGGCCCGCAGCGCGATCACGTAGGCTGGCAGCACTGCGGGGAGCAATATGCGCCGGATCATGCCGAAGGCTGAGAGCCGAAACACCCGGCCGACTTCAACGATCTTGCGATCGACTGAGATCACTGCGCCCATGACGCCGAGGTAGACCGGGAAGAAGACGCCGACAGCGATCAGAATGATCTTGGAGGCCTCGAAAATACCGAACCACAGAATGAACAGGGGCACCCAGGCAATCGAGGGGATCGAACGCAGTGCCTGCAGGGTCGGATCAACCAGCCGGTGCAGCAAGCCCGAATATCCGGCGAGCGCGCCCAGGATGGTTCCGGCCGCGACCCCGCACACAAACCCCGCAGCCACCCGCCACAATGTGGTGAGCGCATGCGCCTGCAGTTCACCGGTCTGCCAGAGATCGGAAAATGTGGTGAAGATAACGGATGGTGGCGGAACGAGCCGGCCATTGGAGAGTCCAAGCCGCACCGCCAGTTCCCACAATACGGCAAGAGCAAGCGGGAGAAGCAGGCCCAATGCCGGCCGCGTCCAGCGGCCCAGGCGGTACTTAGGCGCAATCCGCACTGGGCTGTCGTCAACAGATGCCGTCATATCGGGAAGAGATACGCCATCGCGATGAAAAGCAATGCGGGTCAGAAGACCAGCGCCTCGTCATTGCGAGGAGCGAAGCGACGAAGCAATCCAGCGCGGCGCTTCAAACTTAGTTGCGCCACCGGGATTCTCTGGATTGCTTCGCTTCGCTCGCAATGACGCCTCAGACTCAGTTTGTCGCCGAGACGTACTGATCATCGACCAGATCAGACAGCGCCTTGGCGACATCGACACTCGGGCCGATCACGCCCGCCTTCTGTAACGCAAGCCCAGCCTCCAGGATGGAATCGCGCTGGGCCGGCCCGATCTTGTTGTGCGTCAGTTCCGTCCGCTCGTTGAGTTGTTTATCGACCACCGGCCCCGGCAGCTTGGTGATGCCGATGAAAATCTGTTTGAGCTCGTCCGGATGCGCGAGCGCATATTTGCGCGCCTCCTCATAGGCGGCGAGCACGCGGCGGACAGCCTCGGGATATTGTTGTGCGAATTCCTCACGGACGTTGAGGATTCCCCAGGTGTTGGCCGCGGCATTGCGATAGAACAGGCGCGTGCCATCCTCCACTTCGTGCTGCGCCATCATCGGATCGAGCCCCGCCCAGGCGTCGACGTCGCCGCGCATCAATGCCGTGCCGCCGTCTGCGTGTTGCTGCACCAGGACCGGGACGATGTCCTTGTCGCTCATGCCGTTGGCCTGCAGCGCGCGCACCAGAAAGATATGCGGGTCGGTGCCGCGCACCATCGCCACGCGCTTGCCGCGCAGGTCCTGCACCTTGTTGATCGAACTGTCGCGCGTCGTGACGAGTGCAGTCCACTCCGGCCGCGAGTACACGTAGACCGATTTAATGGGATTGCCGTTGATCTTGGCAATGAGCGCCGCCGAGCCGGCGCTCGAGCCAAAATCGATGGAGCCGGCATTGAGGAACTGCAGCGCGTTGGACGAGGAATTGGTCTGCACCCAACGGATGGTGGTGCCATCCTTGGCGAAGGCCTGCTCAAGGAAGCCTTTCTGCTTGAGCAGCATCGACACCGGATTGTAGGTCGCCCAGTCGATTCTTATCTCTTTGGGTAGATCGGCAGCAATTGCTGCATGTGCGAAGCCAAGTGCTGCGCCTGCGATCAGAAACGAACGCCGAAACAGAGCCATGGTGAAGCTTTCCTGTGGGGCTGAATTGGCCCTGATGGATGCGAGATTTTGCTGCGGCGTCAATGAAATAAAGCAAACGATTCGCAGCTCATCCCTGGAAGGTTCTTTCAAGAATGCGCGCCGCCATAAACAGAATGCTTTCGCGCTCGCGTGCAAGGCCGGTGACACCGGCGTCCCGGTCGGCTATTCGAGGGATGATGCTGACACTGCCCGACCAATCCGGCCGCAGGCCGCTGTTCGACGAAGAGGCAATTGCCGCCGAGCTGGAAGAGCTCGCCGGGCAACATCCGGGACCGCGCGAGCTGCGTATCGCCGTGGCCATGCGGCTCAAGCGCGCGCTCGCGGAGGCGCGCAAGATCGCGGAAGCGAACCTGCTGAAGGACCGGCTTGGCGTGCGCTGTGCGGCCGATCTGTGCCGCGTGCAAGATCAGATCATCGCCGTCCTGTTCCGGTTCGCCACCAAGCACCTCTATGCTTCCGAGACCCGCTCCGAGGCGGAGCGCATGGCAGTGGTGGCAACCGGCGGCTATGGGCGTGGCCTGATGGCACCGGGCTCGGACATCGATCTCCTGTTTGTCCTGCCTTACAAACAAACCGCCTGGGGCGAGTTGATTGCCGAGGCGATTCTGTATTGCCTCTGGGACATGGGACTGAAGGTCGGCCACGCCACGCGTTCGGTGGATGAATGCATCCGCCAGGCCAAGGCCGACATGACGATCCGCACCGCAATCCTCGAAGCGCGGTACCTGCTCGGCGATCGCGAGCTCTACAACGAGTTGGTGACGCGCTTCGACAAACAGGTCGCGCAAGGCACGGCGCGCGAGTTCGTCACCGCCAAGCTCGCGGAGCGCGACGAGCGCCACCGCCGCGCCGGCATGTCACGCTATCTGGTCGAACCCAACGTCAAGGACGGCAAGGGCGGCTTGCGCGACCTACACACGTTGTTCTGGATTGCCAAGTATGTCTACCGGGTGCGTGAGCCGCAGGAACTTGTCGACCGGCAAGTATTTGATAGCCGCGAATTCCAGATCTTTCAGCGCTGCGAAGATTTCCTCTGGGCGGTCCGCTGCAACATGCATTTCCTCGCCGGCCGCGCCGAGGAGCGCCTGTCGTTCGATATCCAACGCGATGTCGCCGTGCGGCTCGGCTATGTGGCGCATCCAGGCCTGCAGGACGTCGAACGCTTCATGAAGCACTACTTCCTGATCGCCAAGGACGTCGGCGATCTGACCGCCATCCTGTGTGCCGGCCTTGAAAGCCGGCAGGCGATGCCGGTGCCGGTGCTCAACCGCATGGTCGCCAAACTGCGTCCACGCCCGCGCCCACAGAAGCTGCCGGGCAATGCATTCTTCGATGATTTCAACCGCATCAACATCATTTCCGACAAGGTGTTCGAGCGCGATCCCGTCAACCTGATCCGCATCTTCCACGTCGCCCTCAAGCACAAGCTCGCGTTCCATCCGGACGCCATGCGGGCCGCGGCGCGCTCCCTCAAGCTGATCAGCAAAGAGGTGCGCGAGGACGAGGAAGCAAACCGCCTGTTTCTGGACATTCTCACCGCGCCGGAAGATGCCGAAGTCGTGCTGCGGCGGATGAACGAAGTCGGAGTGCTGGGTAAATTCATTCCCGATTTCGGACGTGTGGTCTCGATGATGCAGTTCAACATGTATCATCACTACACAGTGGACGAGCACCTGCTCCGCTGTATCGGCGTGCTCGCCGAAATCGAGGCCGGCACCAATCGCGAGTACGGTCTGGCGAACGATCTTGTTCACACCATCCAGCCGCAGCATCGCCTGGTGCTGTATGTCGCCTTGTTTCTGCACGACATCGCCAAGGGCAGGATCGAGGATCACTCGATCGCGGGTGCGCGCATTGCGCGCCGGCTTGGCCCGCGCTTCGGGCTCGCTCCGGCGGAGACCGAAATGGTCTCATGGCTGGTTGAGAACCATCTCGTCATGTCAACGATCGCGCAGTCGCGCGACCTGTCCGACCGCAAGACCATCGAGAACTTCTCCGCCGTCGTGCAATCGCTCGAACGGATGAAAATGCTGACCATTCTCACGACTGCCGACATCCGCGCGGTCGGACCTGGTGTCTGGAACAGCTGGAAGGCTCAACTGCTCAAGGCGCTCTACTACGAGACCGAGCCGGCGCTGACCGGCGGCTTCTCCGAGGTTGATCGCGCCCGCCGTGTCGCCATGGCGCAGGCGGAATTCCGCGTCCAGATGAGCGACTGGACCGCGGCGGAACTCGATCGCTACATCGCGCGGCAATACTCGGCGTACTGGCTCAAGGTCGATCTTCCGGCCAAGGTCGAGCACGCACGTTTCGTGCGGGCTGCCGAAACGGCCGGCAAGACACTTGCCACGGCGGTCGGCTTCGACCCGGAGCGCGGCGTCACGGTGCTGACCGTGCTCGCGCCTGATCACCCGTGGCTGCTCTCGGTGATCGCCGGCGCCTGCGCCATGACCGGCGCCAACATCGTCGACGCACAGATCTACACCACGACCGACGGGCTTGCGCTCGACACCATTACGGTGTCGCGCGAGTTCGACATGGATGCAGACGAAAAGCGCCGCGCGCTGCGCATCGCCGACGCGATCGAAAAGGCGCTGGTCGGCGAGTTCAAGCTGCCGGAGGTCGTCGCCAAGCGCGTGCCGGCGAAGGGCCGCATCAAGGCGTTTGCGCTCGAGCCAGAAATCTCCATCAATAATCAATGGTCGAACCGCTACACCGTGGTCGAGGTCAGCGGACTCGACCGCCCGGGTCTTCTCTACGAGGTCACCACCACTCTCTCGAAGCTCAATCTCAACATTGCGTCTGCCCACGTGGCGACGTTCGGGGAGCGCGTGGTCGATGTGTTCTACGTCACCGATCTCCTAGGCGCTAAGATCTCTTCCCCGACGCGCCACGCCGCGATCAAGAGCGCCCTCACCCGCGTGTTTCTGCCGGCCAAGGAAAACGGCGCCAAGCGCGCCGCGGCCGAGTAGACGTGCTGCTTACCTCGAACGCTGCGCGGGCGCGGCTTGCGGGCGCAGCGCTGATCGCTCTCGCCGCAATAGGTTCGGCGGCAGCGGACGAGATCGTTCAACCTAAAGGAATGGTGCGCGAAGCGATCTGGGTGCCGTTTCGTGAATCCGGCGGCTCCAAACTACGGCTCGAGGCGCGACTGATCCGCCCGGCGGCGACTGGGCGCTATCCGTTGGTCGTTATCAGTCACGGATCACCGCGCAATAAAGCCGACGCTAAAACGAAGACGATCGATTGGGCAGACTGGATCGCCGACGATTTCGCGCGACGCGGCTGGATCGCCGCCACCGTACTTCGGCGCGGCTACGGGCATTCCGAAGGCGCCGTGTCCGAGGGCTACGGAAGCTGCAAGCAGCCGCACTATGCCGCGGCCGGTTTAGCCAGCGCGCAAGATCTGCTGCAGACCGTCAACTATTTGCAGTCACGGCCCGACGTCGACCCGAATCGCGTTCTGCTGCTCGGCATTTCAGCCGGAGGATTTGCTTCGATCGCAGCGGCCTCGCTGCACCCGGCAGGACTTGTCGGTGTCATCAACTTTGCCGGCGGGCGCGGATCGGTCTCGACCGACAACGTCTGCAATCCGGACGATCTGGTTGCGGCCTACCGTTCTTACGGCGGCACGGTCCGGGTGCCGTCGCTGTGGATCTACGCACGTAACGATCTCTTCTTCGGCCCCGATCTGGCACAGCGGATGTTCACCGCCTTTCACACCTCCGGTGCCCCAGGCGAGCTGATCATCGCCCCGCCCTACAAACAAGACGGGCACAGTTTGATCTTCGGTCAGCCCATGTGGCGCGACGCGGTGTACGGGTTCCTCAAGCAAAATGGGCTGCCGTCCACGGCACCATCGCTTCCGCCACCACCCGGCGGCGCCGCTGTCGAGCAGGCGTTCGCGAATTACCTCGCTACGCCCGATTACGAGAAAGCCTTCGTCATCGGCGAAAGGGGCGCCTACGGTTGGGCTTGGGGCTATGCCACGCTAGAGGAGGCGATAGCCCGCGCCCGCCGCGAGTGCAAAGACCGCTGCAGGCCGGTTTATGCGCTCGACGACACGCTGGCGGCTGACGCCGCCGAAGCGGCCGCGCAATCACCGTCCCCCGCAACGACACAGTCCATATCCGTCACCCCGGAAGGCGCCCACATCACGCCGCTGGACGGCCGCCTCCAGCAACCCCGCCACCCTTAACCGCACCTTAAACGCCCGCACGGCATCATGCCGGCCCCGGATACCGGGGTAGCGTATGGGGCACGGGGTTGGCACGGCGGGGCGCCTCAGCGCGCAAAGAGCCTGAGTTCGACATCGACGTCGCGCCGGCTGTCAGCATCGATCCTGCAAAGGATCGGGCCGCGCGCCTGCCGGCCGTGAAGGCGCGCGAGGAACGCGACGCAGACAGCGAGCCAGCGCCTCGCCGCGGCAGAGCCAAGTCCGAGAGCAAGCGCGACAAGGGCGCGTCGGGCAAACGCCGGCGCGGGGGCGGGGGCGGCTTCACCTGGCGTCGCGCCCTCTACTGGGCGGTCGTGCTCGCGCTATGGGTGATGATCGGGGGCATCGGTGCGATCGTGTGGGTCGGTATGCATCTGCCGCCGCTGCAATCGCTGGAGATCCCGCACCGCCCGCCCTCGATCCAGATCCTCGCCATGGATGGCAAGCCGCTGGCGATCCGTGGCGAGGGCAACGGTTCGACCCTGACTCTCAAAGATATGCCGCCCTATCTGCCGAAAGCCTTCCTGGCGATCGAGGACCGGCGCTTCTATCAACACCGCGGCATTGATCCGATCGGCCTCGTGCGCGCGCTCGCGGCCAACGCGCTGCATCGCGGCGTCTCGCAAGGCGGCTCCACCATCACGCAGCAGCTCGCCAAGAACCTGTTCCTCACGCAGGAGCGCACGATGATGCGCAAGCTGCAGGAGGTAGTGCTGGCGCTGTGGCTCGAGCACAAATTCACCAAGGACCAGATCCTCGAGATCTATCTCAACCGTGTCTATTTCGGCTCCGGCGCCTACGGGGTCGAGGCGGCGTGCCAGCGCTACTATGGCAAGTCGGCCCGGCAGGCGACGTTGGCGGAAGCAGCCCTGCTCGCCGGCCTCGTCAAATCACCGTCGCGCCTAGCACCGACCCGCAATTACGATGCCGCGCAACGCCGCTCCCAGGCGGTGCTCGCCGCCATGGCGGCGGAAGGTTTCGCCAAGGAGGACGCCGTCAAACTCGCGCTGGCGCATCCGCCGGCCATCGTCCAGCCAAGCGCCGGCGGTTCTGCGAACTACGTCGCCGATTTCGTGCTCGACGTACTCGACGACCTGATCGGAAGTCCGCAAGACGACGTGGTGGTCGAGACAACGATCGACCCGGCTTTGCAGACTGCCGCCGAGGGCGCGCTGGTCGATGCGCTTGCCAGCAAGGGGGCGAAGCTCGGCGTCAGCCAGGGGGCTGTCGTTGCCCTCACGCCCGATGGCGCCGTGCGCGCCTTGGTCGGCGGCAAGAGCTACAACGAGAGCCAGTTCAATCGTGCCGTGTCGGCGAAGCGCCAGCCCGGATCCTCATTCAAGCCGTTCGTCTATCTCACCGCGCTCGAGCACGGGCTCACGCCGGACAGCGTGCGCGAAGACCGGCCGATCGCGCTGAAGGGCTGGAAACCCGAGAATTATCGTCACGAATATTTCGGACCGGTCACACTGCGCCAGGCGCTGGCGAATTCGCTCAACACCGTCTCGGTGCGCCTGACGATGGAGTTTGGTCCGGCCGCGGTGATCAAGACCGCGCATCGGCTGGGCATTTCCTCAAAGCTCGAGCCCAATGCCTCGATCGCGCTCGGCACGTCCGAGGTGTCACCGCTGGAGCTCGTCTCGGCCTACGTGCCCTTTGCCAATGGCGGGCTCGCCGTCACCCCGCACGTGGTGATGCGGGTGCGATCAGGCACGCGCGTGCTCTACGTCCGCCAAGACCGGCCGCTGGGTCGCGTCATCGATCCGACCTACGTGGCAATGATGGATTCGATGATGCATGAGACGCTCGCGAGCGGCACCGCGCGTCACGCCGACCTGCCGGGCTGGATGGCGGCCGGCAAGACCGGCACCTCACAGGATTTCCGCGACGCCTGGTTCATCGGCTTCACCACCCACATGGTCACCGGCGTCTGGCTTGGTAACGACGACAATTCCCCGACCAAGAAGCTCACCGGCGGCAGCCTGCCGGTCGAGGTCTGGAGCCGTTTCATGAAGGTCGCGCATCAGCGCGCCGCCGTGGCTTCGCTGCCGGGCGTCGGCTCATCCGGCTTCTTCGGCAATCTGTTAGGCGGCGGAAATTTCGACGGCGAAAGCGTCGGCGCGGCAGCGGGCGCCCCGCCGCGGCCGATGGCCGGTCTTGATGCGCGCACGCAGACCGCGCGCGCGCCTGCGGAGCGCAGCGGCCTCGACGCCTGGCTGGTCAATCTGTTCAGTCGGCGCTGACTTATTTACCGATGCGCGCCCTGCGCGTCGTGATCCACAGCGTGAGTGCGCCGCCGCCGGTGATCGCAACCGCAAGCGACATTGGCCACACGCTCGCCCCGGTCAGCGTCCCGACAATGCCGCCGACGATCGCGCCGGCGCACTGCTGCAAAAATCCGATCAGGGCCGATGCGGTCCCGGCGTCATTGGGAAACGGCGTCAGCGCTGCCGCGACGGTCTGCGACTGTAACAGGCCGAGCCCGCCCAGATAGAACGCCATCGATCCGATGAGGATCGGCTCGGGAAAAAATCCGATCGCAGCGATCAGCATGCCGATGGCAGCGACCGCACACGCAAATGCGCCGAGCCCCGCGGTGCGATCGAGGCCGAGCCGTAACACCAGTCGCGTGGCGAGGGTGCTGCCGAGAACAAAGCCGAGACAGGAGGTGGCGTAGGCCACCGCGTAGGCGAGCGGCGAGAACCCGAACACGAATTGCAGCACGAACGGCGAGCCTGCGATCCACGCAAACAAGCCGCCATATGCGACGCAGCCGACCGCCATATTGGCGACAAACACCCGGTGCCTGGCGATCCGCGCATAGTTGCGCAGCAAACCAGCCAGGGACGGCGCCGCGCGTGCCTGATGCGTCTCGGGTAGAAAGTGCCAAGCCAGAAAGCCCGCGAGTGCACCGATCGCAATCAGAAACACAAAGCCGGCGCGCCAGCCGAACGCCGTTTGTAACGTGCCGCCGGTGAGCGGTGCGATGATTGGGGCAAAGCCCATCAACATGCCCATGGCGGAGAGCTGGTGGCCCGCGCGTGCGCCCTCGTAGAGATCTCGCACCACCGCCCGCACCACTACGACCGACCCCGACACCCCGAGCGCCTGCAGGAAGCGACCGGCGACCAGCATGGCAATCGATGTTGATGCGAGGCAGACCAGCGTGGCTGCGCAATAGAGCACAAATGAAAGCACGATGATCGGCTTGCGCCCAATCCGGTCGGAGACTGGGCCATACACGATCTGCCCGATCGCAAAGCCGACCAGATAGAGCGAGATCGTCAGCTGCACGTGAGCAGGCGGTGCGGCCAAGGCAGCGGCAATCGCCGGCATGGACGGCAGATAGAGGTCAACCGAGAGCGGCCCGAAGCTCGTCAGGAACGCGAGTAACGCGGTGAGCGCGAACGTGTCCGGACGAAGCATGGTAGGGAAAGATAGCAGAGTTTGGATGGGAAACGGCGCGATCGCTAATCGCTGCCGTAGCGATGCAGTTCGGCGCCATGCGCGTCAAGCCAAGTCTTGGCGACATCCATCTCAGGGCAGATACGGCGCACGATGCGCCAGAAGCGCGGGGCGTGGCTCATCTCCACGAGATGCGCAGCCTCATGCGCGGCGAGGTAATCGAGCACATGCGGCGGCGCCAGGATCAGGCGCCAGGAAAACGACAGCGCACCGTCCGCCGAGCACGAGCCCCACCGGCTCGACGTGTCGCGCACCGTGATGCGCGCGATGCGCGCCTCCAGCAGGGCCGCATAGCGGCGGCTCGCATGTTCGAGATCGCGCCTGGCTTCGCGCTTGAGAAAATCGCGCACGCGCCGCCCGATGTGCGGGGTCTCGCCGGCGACGCAAAGCAGCGCCTCGCCAGCGGTCATTTCCACCCACACGGTTCCACGCGCCTGCGGCCGGTGCGCAATGCGGTGCGGGGTGCCACGCAACGGCACGAGCTCCCCATCCACGAAGGGGGCGGCCGCCGGCAATCGGCGCAACCGCGTCGCGATCCAGGCGCCGTTGCGCTGGGCGAAAGCCTTGGCGTCCGACAGTGATCCGCGCAGCGGAATGGTGAGCACGACCTCGCGGGTCGCTGCGTGAACGCGCAGCGTGTAGCGGCGGGCCTGACGCTTGCGATTGAGGCGCACCTGATAGGTCGTCGTATCGAAGATAACCTCGATGGCCGGCGGGTCAGGCGGGCGGCGAAATAGCGCAAGCGGCATGGACGGTGTCTGGGCAGTCCGCGCGAACGCGGGTCCGATCTGGTGCGCGAACAAGAAAGCTGATTCGCGTCCCAATATTGCGGCACCCGCGCACCGCGCAAGCGGCCGCCACGCCGCAGTTTACGACCCGCGCCGGACCGTTTTGAGCTCGACGAGGTTGGCGGGCTTGGCGGCCGGCTTGCGCGGGCGCGGTCGAGCTGCGGCCAGCGGCTCATTGTTCGAGAGCATGAAGTCGGAAATACGCGGGGCAATTTCGGCCCGGAACCTAGAGCCGTTGAACACGCCATAATGCCCGACGCTTGGTTGCAGCCAGTGGGCACGGCGCTCCGCCGGAATGTTCACACATAGCCGATGTGCCGCCTCGGTCTGGCCGACGCCGGAAATATCGTCGTGCTCGCCCTCGACCGTGAGCATGGCGACGCGGCGGACAGCGGCGGGGTCAACCGGGCGCCCGCGATGCGTCATCTGCCCTTTCGGCAAGGCATGACGGACGAATACAGTATCCACGGTCTGCAGGTAGAACTCCGCCGCCAGATCCATCACCGCCAGATATTCGTCGTAGAACTCGCGATGCTTCTGCGCCGAGTCGCCGTCGCCGCGCACCAAGTGCATGAACAGATTGCGGTGCGCCTCGATGTGGCGGTCGAGGTTCATGCTCATGAAACCGTGCAGCTGCAGGAACCCTGGATAGACGTCGCGCAGCATGCCGGGATGCGGGAACGGCACCTTGGTGATGACGTTGCGACGGAACCAGTCGATGCCGCGCTCCTCGGCGAGCTTGTTGACGGCGGTCGGATTGATCCGTGTATCGATTGGACCGCCCATAAGCACCATGGAATTGGGCACGTAAGGATCGGACCCCGCCTCCATCACGGAGACCGCTATCATCACAGGAACCGAGGGCTGGCAGACCGCGATCACGTGCGTGTTGCCGCCCAACGCGTGCAGCATCGAGACCAGGTAGTCGACGTAGTCGTCGAGATCGAACGGGCCTTCGTTCACCGGCACCGTACGCGCGTCCGCCCATTCAGTGATATAGACGTCGTGGTTCGGTAGGAACGCTTCGACGGTGCCGCGCAACAGCGTCGCGTAGTGGCCCGACATGGGCGCGACGATGAGGACGCGTGGCTGCGGTCGGTGCGGTGCATGCTCAAGCGTGCGCTCGAAATGCACGACCCGGCAGAACGGTCGTTGCCACACCGGTGTGATGTGGACCGGTACGCGTTCGCCGCCAACCATGGTGGATGAGATGTTCCACTCGGGGCGTCCGTAACGGCGCGTGGAACGTTCAAACAATTCGGCGCCGGCAGCGAGCGATTTGCCGAACGTGGTGTGCGTCCACGGATTGACCGGATTCCTGAACAGGAGCCGCGTCGCATCCGCCATCGCCCGCGATGGGATCACCGCCGCCTGGCTCATCTCATAGAACCAGTACATCGGCGCCGACAGCGGAAGGGCGCCTGCCCTTCCAAATTCACCAATTGCCATTCAGTCCCCCGGCCTTCCGCATTTTGCGTTGCAGCATCCTGTCTTCATCGTGTCACACAGTCAACATCGCACCATCGGCCAGGTGCTTCATTTCCCATGTGTGCACAACGAATGAAGCGAGCGCTGGTTTGCGTAAATATGGGGTTACCAGGGTTTATTCGCTGCCCTGCAGCAGAGAGCCATGCCGTCGCGCCGCCTGCAGGTATTTGAGAAAAGCAAAAATCGCGAGTGTGATCAGCACGATATTGATGCTCAGCGCCTCCAGCATGAGGTCGGCGCGGAACACATGCGTCAGCAGCAGGGCACGCATGCCCTCGAAAACATAGGTCGGCGGCAGCGTCCAGGCGATCACCTGCAACCAGGACGGCAGCACGGACACGGGATAGTAGACGCAGGTGAGCGGCAGGAAGATGAACATCAGCGTCCAGGCCATGTTCTCGGCGCCAAGACCATGCCGGAGCAAAATGCCGGACACGAAAATGCCGAGCGCCCAACTGGTGAGAATGAGGTTGACGAAGAACGCCGCAAGCGCGAACCCGAGTCCCCACAGGTTGAAACCGAAGAAGACGATCGCCAGCACCGTCACCGGGACCATGCCGATCGAGAGCCGGATGATACTCATGATCATCAATGCACTGATGAACTCCGGCGGCTTGAGCGGCGAGATCAACAAGTTCGCCAGATTACGCGAATACATTTCCTCGAGGAACGAGATTGAAAACCCGAGCTGGCCGCGGAACAGGACATCCCACAGCATCACGGCGCCGATGAAAGTCTGGCCGGCACGCGCCGGCATGCCGCTCATCTTGCCGATATAGGTCTGCAGAAAGCCCCACATGAACATCTGCACGGTCGGCCAGTAGATCAGGTCGAGCACGCGCGGCCAGGACGAGCGTAGCAGATACCAGTAGCGCGACACCATGGCGCCGACTCGGGTGAGCGAGAACGCGGCCGGATCGCGCGCGAGCAAGGGCCGAGTTGTTGGAAGCTGCGTGGTGGTCATGGGTGCCTGAGCGATGCAATGCGCACGGAGTTCTTACCCTCCCCCTTGTGGGGAGGGTCGGCGCGCAGCGCCGGGGTGGGGGTAGTTGTAGTAGGAACGAAGCGCGCGTCGCCAAACTTCGACCCCCACCCCGCTCGCTTCGCTCGCGACCCTCCCCACAAGGGGGAGGGTAAAAACCGCACGCGCGTCCTATTCTTCATCCCGCCGCCTCCCGTGCACCCTCGCGGCGGCCGCGCGCGACATCGAGAAACACATCTTCCAGATTGTTACGGCCATAGCGCGCCAATAGCCGCGCCGGCGTGTCGTCATCAACGATGACGCCGCGCTTCATCATGATGACGCGATCGCAGAGCCGCTCGACCTCGTTCATATTGTGGGAGGCGAGCAGAACCGTGGCGCGACGCTCGGCCGTGTAGCGTTCCAGATGACCGCGTATCCAGTCGGCGGTGTCGGGATCAAGCGACGCGGTCGGCTCATCGAGCAACAACACCTCGGGCGCGTTGATCAGCGCCTTGGCGAGCGAAACGCGTGTCTTTTGTCCGGCCGAGAGCTTGCCGGTCGGCCGATCAAGCAATTCGGTGAGGTCGAGGTCGGCGGCAAGGGCCGCAATGCGCGCGTCGCGATCCGCTACCCCGTAGAGCCGCGCAAATACCGAGAGGTTCTGCCGGATGGTCAATCGATGCGGCATCTCCACATACGGGCTCTCGAAGTTCATCCGGTGCAGGATGTGATAACGCTCGCGCGGCATGTCGCAACCGAGGATGCGGATCGTGCCCGATGTTGGCGCCACCAGCCCCATCATCATGGCAATGGTTGTTGTCTTGCCAGCGCCGTTGCCGCCGAGCAAACCCACGATCTGGCCCGGTTCGATAGAAAACGAAATGCCCGCGACCGCAGTGCCGCCCGGGTACTGCTTGACGAGATTGGAGACGACAATGGCCGGTTCGGTCGAGAGCATGGATGCCTGTTAGCTGCGCATTTTATGTGTGACAACGCAGAGAAACGACAATATCGGTACCCGGACCGCGAATCACCTCGTGAATTTGTTGAGCCATGGCGCGCTTTGCGGCTACAACCACCGCGGCTTGCAATAGCCTCGGCGAGCAATTAAATTACCGCATCGATTTGGCCGGACTACCTGGGCCGCTTCGCCTCGCACTGGCAGGCGCACGTTTCAGACTCTCTCCAAATTCGACGAACCGGGAGTGAGGCGCGAGCCTGCGCCGCCCCACGTGCATCTGTCAGTGGAAGGACGATTATGACGACTGGAACAGTGAAGTTTTACAATGGCAGCAAGGGTTACGGGTTCATCGCGCCCGACGACGGCAGCAAGGACGTGTTCGTGCACGCCACCGCGCTGCAGCGCGCCGGCCTCACCGACCTGCATGAAGGTCAGAAGGTGACCTTCGACGTGCAGACCGACCCGCGCTCCGGCAAGCTCGCCGTCAGCCGCATTTCGGCGCAGTGATGGCCCGCCCGTGTTGGCCCGGCCATCGCCGGCTGCTGACCCGGAAGCGTTCTGAATGCTATAATGTGTGAAAGTCCCGGCCGGCGCTACGCCGACCGGATCGGCATCAGCATGAGGTGTGCATGGCGAAAGAAGAACTGATCGAGCTTGAAGGTCTGGTGACGGAAATCCTCCCCGACACGCGCTTCCGCGTGAAGCTCGACAACGGACACGAGATCATCGCCTACGCGGCCGGGCGCATGAAGAAGAACCGGATCAAAACATTGGCCGGCGATCGCGTCACTGTGGAGATGTCGCCCTACGACCTGGAAAAGGGCCGGGTGATTTTCCGTCACAAGGACGAACGCGCGGCGCCGCGTACCGCTCCGGCACGGCCGCAGTTCCGACGCCGCTGAGCGGCCGTCGCCCTTATCGCGAAGAAACCAGCGACAGGTTCGGCCGATAGCGGCCGATGATCGTCTGCGACACGAAGGTGTCGGCGACCCGGATCGTGTGCACATCGCCGCAATGCGGGCAGCGCACCCGAATATCGATCAACTGCAAGCGCATGAGCGACGCCGCATCGGTGTAGATCCCGGTGCTCACCGTGCGTTCATTGACCGGACAGCGGAACGAGAGCTCGCCGAATGTCGGTTCAGCCCGTTCCTGAGCGGAATGGTCTACGATCACGGCATGGCCCCATCGGATGCGAGCTACGGTGTGAAGGTAGGACGATGATCCCCGGAAATAAAGGGGTTCACTCTTCCATCGGTAGCCCGACATAGTTCTCGACTACCGCGGTCTGCGCCGCGCGCGAGCCGGCAATGTAATCAAGCTCGGCAAGCTGGATCTGCCGCTCGAACGGCGTATGCGTCGGGAACCGGTGCAACAGCGTCGTCATGTAGTTGGAGAACCGCACCGTCTTCCACACCCGCCGAAGACAGGTTTGTGAATACCGCTCGAGCAGGGAGGCGTCGTTCTTGCGCAGGAACGGCACGAGCCCGCGGGCCAGGACGCGCACGTCGGCAGCAGCCAGGTTGAGACCCTTCGCCCCTGTCGGCGGCACGATATGCGCCGCATCACCGGCGAGAAACAGGCGGCCATACTGCATCGGCGCGGCCACGAACGAGCGCACCGGCGTCACGCCTTTCTGGAAGATGCGCCCTTCGGCGAGTTCCGAGGTGTCGGCGTTGAGCCGGATATGCAGTTCCTCCCAGATGCGCGCGTCCGGCCACAGCGCCAGGTCCTCATCGGGCGTGCACTGCAAATAGAGGCGCGCGATGCGCGGGGAACGGCGGCTGGCGAGCGCATAGCCGCGCGCGTGGTTGGCATACGTCATGTCGGCGAGCGGCGGCGATTCCGACAGAATGCCGAGCCAGCCGAACGGAAAAATATGATCGTAGATGGTGAGTGCGTCCGCCGGGATGGCCGGGCGAGCTATCCCGTGGAAACCGTCACAACCGGCGATGACGTCGCACTCGAGGCGATGCTCTTCGCCCTTGTGGTGAAACCGAATGACGGGGCGCGGTCCGGCGACGTCTTCGAGTGTAGTCGCCTCCGCTTCAAACAACAGCTCGCCTCCCGCCGCGAGCCGCGCCGCAATCAAATCCTTCACCACCTCCTGCTGGCCGTAGATGCGCACCTCGCGGCCGTTGACGAGCTCCGGCATATCCATGTGAATGAGCCGGCCTTCGAAGCGGATGTCGAGGATACGATCGGTCATGCTTTCCCGCATCAGACGATCGCCGACGCCGAGTTGATGCATGAGATCGACGGTGCCCTGTTCGAGCACGCCGGCGCGCACGCGCCCCTCGACGTACTCGCGGCTGCGCGCCTCGAGGATGACGCTCTCGATGCCCTCACGGGCCAGCAGCAGCGCGAGAAAGAGACCGGCCGGCCCGGCCCCGATGATTCCAACCTGTGTCCGCATGTGTCCGCCGTTCGTCACTCGCTCGGTACGCGATCCGGCAACTAACTACCCATCATCTGGTCGGGTGAGAAGTCGATATCGAGCACTTTCCAGTTCTGATATTTGTCTGCCGGCAATTTGTAAGGCGCGCATTGCCGCACGGCGGCGACCGCGCTGTCACGCAAGGCCGGCCCGAGCGGGCTCATCTTCGCCGCCACCATTTCGGGGTCGCGAACCAAAGCCCCACTCGGCGCGAGCGAAATGCGGATCACCATCTGCAGCTGCTGACCGGCGGCGAGCCCGGACGGCAGCTTGAAGCACCGGCGAACCTGCTCCTTGAACTCCTTCACGCCTTCCGTGAACTTCGCCATGCGCTCGCGGGCCGTGCCGCCTTCGCCCGTCTCTTCGACCGGCAATGACAGCGCGTCGGCGAGGCGCTTCATGTCGGCCGGCACGCTACCCGGCCCCGTCGGTCCCTGCGGCAACGACGCAACACCCGAGGTCGGCGTTGGCGTGCTTTGCGGCTGCGCCAACTGAGGCTGGGGAGGCTGCGACTGCGGCTGCAGCATCTGCCGGGCAAGGTCCGTCGCGAGACTTGGTTGCACCGCCTTGGCCGGCGAAGGCGGCGGCTGCGCTGGAGCGGCGGGTTTGGCCGGGGAGGTGACCTGCTTCTCCTGGGCCGCGGGTTTCTCCGACTTTTCCGCGGACGTTGGCTGCTCCGATTTTGGATCCGGCTTGGCGACCGGTTTCTCTGCCTTGGCTTGCGCCTGGTCGTCCGCCTTGGCTTCGGTCATCCCTGGGGGCGCTTCGTTGGCGGGGACGAGGTCCACCTGCATGACCTCGCCGCTCGCCGTCGGCCGCAAATCGCGATCGGAGAACAGCATGAGCAGCACATGCCCGATGATCGAAATGATCAGGGCCAGCCGCATGATATTCGCCGAATTCTCCATGTCCGGGTTGTAGCACAGCCGACAGAATGCAAACGACAGTCGCCCTGTCCCCCCTCAGGCGCGGTCTGTTATAAGGGTCTCTCCACACAAAACCGCAAAACCACCGGAAACCCCATGAAGCTCCTGTCATTCGCCAAGGACGGCGGCGCCCACGTCGGCGCGGTCGTGCCCGAGGGCATTGTCGACCTCACCGCCGCGCTCCAGGCCACCAATCCCGAAATTCATGCCGCGGGTTCGCTGCTTGGAATCATCCAGTCGGGCCTCGATATCGACACCGTCGCGCAAGCGAGCATCGCTCGCCTGCGTAGCGATAAGCAGCTCGACAGACATCTGGTGCGCGAACCGAAATTTTTGCCGCCGGTCTTGGCGCCGCCCAAAATCCTGGCGCTCGCCTTGAACTATCAGGAGCACATCGACGAGACCAACCTCGCCTTCTACAACGAGCCGATCGTCTTCGAGAAATACGCGAGCAACCTCGTGCCGCACGAGGGCGAGATCGAGCTGCCGCCCTTTCCACAGCACGTCGATGAGGAGCACGAGCTGGCGCTCGTGGTCGGACGCGACTGCCGTCATATCCGGCCGCATCAGGCGCCCGATTACATCTTTGGCTACACGATCTGCAACGACGTATCGGCGCGCGATCGCCAGCGCGAGCGGCTCAAGATGGGCCAGCCCTATTCGTACGCCAAGAACTTCGCGACGTTCTGCCCGATGGGCCCGTGGGTGGTAACCGCCAAGGAACTGGGTGACCCGCGCAATCTCAACATGAGCGTGCGCATCAACGGCAAAGTGACGCGCAGCGGCAACTCCAAACAGATGATCTTCAATCCGTTCGAGGTGCTGGCCTATTGCTCCGACTACACGCCGATGCAGGCCGGCGACATCATCTCGCTCGGCACCTTTGCGGGCGACAAGGTGATCCGCGCCGGCGACGTGGTCGAGCTCGAGGTGGAGGGGATCGGGGTGCTGCGCAACCGAGTGGTGGCCAGCAAGACGCCGTGGTCGAATTTCGCGGTCGACAAGGCGACCGGACCATTGGTGCGCGAAACGCGGTGAGGCACAGGTCATGGGCATGGCGATGGTCACACACTCAGTACAGTTCAGTGAACTCATGGCAAAATCACATACCAGGTAAATCAGGGGCGCCGGATGCCGGTCACGCAGATCAATGGGGTCAATATCAACTACGAGGTCCTGGGCGAGTGTGGTCCGTTCATCGCGCTGTCGCCGGGCGGACGGCGCGAGATGGGCAACGTGCGCACGTTGGCGGAACGCCTGGCCCGCGCCAGTTACCGGGTGCTCATTCATGACCGGCGCAATTGCGGCGTCTCGGACGTCGCTTTCGACGGCAGCCGCTCCGAGTATGAGATCTGGGCCGACGATCTGCATGCGCTGCTGCAGCAACTCGACGGTATGCCCGCGGTGCTCAGCGGCGGATCATCAGGTGGCAGGCTCGCCCTGCTGTTCGCGCTCAAATATCCGGATGCGGTGCGCGCATTGTTGCTGTATCGGATCACTGGCGGCCCATTCGCCGCCAAGCGCCTCGCCTATCAGTATTATGATCAATATATCGAGCTCGTCCGCAACGGCGGCATGCAGGCCGTCGCCGACAGCGAGCATTTTGCCGAGCGCATAAAGGCAAATCCGAAGAACCGCGAGCGCCTGCTGGGAATGGATCCGAAGCAATTCGTCGATGTGATGACGCGCTGGCGGTCGCATTTCGTGGCCAGCGCCGACCTGCCGGTCATCGGCGTCACCGAGCAACAACTCAATTCCATCAAAGTGCCGACCTGCGTCATTCCCGGCAACGACAAAACTCACTCGCATGTCACCGGCAACGCCGCCCATCGCATGATACCGGGTAGCGAGCTGCATGACCTATGGCCCGGCGATCTCGACATCGATTTGTTTCCTCCGGAGGACTGGGCGACTCGCGAGGCCGAGCAAGCAGCAATATTTGTCGAGTTCCTGGCGCGCAACGGCATCACCTGACTGTTTAGCTGCTGAGCAGGAACCAACTTGCCTTCGTTGCCGTTTGTGGCTCGGAGGTTCCCATGCGTTGGTTTCTTGCTGCCATAACGTTGCTTGCAACACTTACGATTGCCCAAGGTCATGGTCCGGCGCAGTGGATTCAGGACGGCCGTTTCCGCAACACCGCCGGCGATCTGTGCTGTGGCGAACGCGATTGCCGCGAGCTGGCCGATGCCGACGTTGGCATCACCGAGACCGGCTATCTGGTGAAAAGCCTGAAGGAAACCGTGCCCTACCAGGAAGCCCAACCCTCGCCAGATGGCCATTACTGGCGGTGCGCGTGGGGCGGCACACGCAAGTGCTTCTTCGCCCCACCGAACGCGACCTGAGAACCGCCTTGTCGCCCCCGTAGCTTGCGCTAATTTGCGCAGCGCGGGGGAATTGTCATGACAACGACTCTTGTGTTTCCGCAGCTGGCGGAGGTTTACGCCGCGCTGGCGCCGTGGGCCGACGCGCTGTTGCGCGTCACCGTCGCGCTCTGTCTGGTGCCGCATGGGCTGCGGACCTATTTCGGCATGTTTCCAAATACCGGCATGCCGATAAACTCGCTGCCCATGCTGGTGGACGTGCTCGACAAAGGCGGCTACTGGCCGGGCCGAATCTGGGGGCCGGTCATCATCATCACCGAGCTGATCGGCGGCCCGATGCTGGCGCTGGGTCTGTTCACGCGCCCAGCCGCCGTGCCGGTATTTATCCTGCTCGCACTCTCGGTCTATGAACACCGCAAGTTCGGCTGGTTCTGGAACACGCAAGGCGCGGAATATCCGCTGATCTGGGCGGTTGGCGCGCTTTATGTGCTGATCCACGGCGGCGGCACGATCTCGCTCGATTATCTGATCGGCTGGGAGTTCTAGAACCCGCAATACCGCTATGCGCGCCCCCTGGGGTTGACCTCATGGCCGATCTCCGGTCT
Organism: uncultured Alphaproteobacteria bacterium; assembly: GCA_963760435.1. Lineage (GTDB taxonomy): Bacteria > Pseudomonadota > Alphaproteobacteria > Rhizobiales > Xanthobacteraceae > JAFAXD01. The sequence continues at coordinate 224,479 of CAVXDE010000043.1, read as the reverse complement.
GCTCGCCAGCCGACGCCGGATTCCGGCGCGCATCAGGACTGCCGGGTCCATGCTTCGATCTGATCACATACGCGCGGGAACGCGCGAGCCCGCGGACGCGCCGGATTCCCGCTATTCCTGGCTGCGCCTCGGCATCTGCACGCTCATCAGCACCATCGGCGGCGTAGGGATGTGGTCGTTCGTGGTTATGCTGCCCGCGATCCAGGCCGATTTCGGCATCACCCGTGGCGAGGCCTCGCTCCCTTACACCGTGCTGATGGTCGGGTTCGCACTGGGGTCGATCGTCACCGGCCGGCTCGCCGATCGATTCGGCATTCGCGTTACCCTGGTGTTCGGTTCGCTGGCTGCGGGCCTCGGCTTCGTGCTGGGCGGCCTGACGACCGCGCCCTGGCAGCTCACTATCGCCTATGGGTTACTCGGGCTCGGCACGTCTGCCGGTTTCGGTCCATTGATTGCAGACGTGTCACACTGGTTCGAGCGCTGGCGCGGAATTGCGGTCGGCATCTGCTCGGCCGGCAACTATCTCTCCGGTGCGGTCTGGCCGCCGGTGATCAGCCATTTCATCGCCGCCGCTGGCTGGCGCGCAACCCACATCGGCATCGGTCTATTCTGCCTGGCGACGGTGGTGCCGCTCGCACTGCTGCTGGGCCGCCGCGTCGCGCTGGCGCACGGTAGCGGCGGCACCCTATTGCATGCAGGCAACTTGGGCCTGTCGCCGACGGCGTTGCAGGTCTTGCTCTCGATCGCTGGCGTCGCCTGCTGTGTCGCCATGTCGATGCCACAGGTTCATATCGTCGCTTATTGCGGCGATCTCGGCTACGGCGTGGCCCGGGGCGCCGAGATGCTCTCGCTGATGATGGGGTTCGGCATCGTCAGTCGCATCGGGTCCGGCTTCATCGCCGATTGGGTCGGGGGATTGCGCACATTGCTGCTCGGCTCGATGCTGCAGGGCGTCGCGCTCGTGCTCTACACGTTGTTCGACGGGCTGACCTCGCTCTACGTGATCTCAGCGTTGTTTGGTTTGTTCCAGGGCGGCATCGTGCCGAGCTACGCCATCATCGTGCGCGAATATTTCTCGCCGCGCGAAGCCGCGACGCGGCTCGGCATCATCCTGATGGCGACGCTGTTGGGCATGGCCCTCGGCGGCTGGATGTCGGGCGTGATCTTCGATTACACGGGCTCCTACCGGGCCGCGTTCCTCAACGGCATCGCCTGGAACGCGCTCAACGTCAGCATTGCGCTGTGGCTGATCCTGCGGCCGCGGCGGCTATCCCTCGCCACGGCTTAATTATTCGGCCCTCATCCTGAGGAACACGCGCGCGCATGCGCGCGTGTGTCTCGAAGGATGGCCACAAATTCAGGCCTCGCTTGGGGCCGTCCTTCGAGACGCTCCGCGCTACGCGCTCCGCTCCTCAGGACGAGGTCTGAACAAGCTCAAATCTTCAACAACCTGCGCGCATTCTCGCAGAACACCTTGGCCTCGTCGGCGGGCGCAAGCTTGAGCGAGCGGATCATCTCCACGCCGGCTTTCTTCAGCGGCTTCAGCGGCGGGGCATCGGTACCGAACACAAAGTGATCGGCGCCGACCGTCTCCAGCGCACAGCGCGCCGCCGGGGCGTGATAACAGGTCGATTCCAGATACATCATTTTCAGATAGTGGCTTGGCGGATGCTTGATCAGCATCGGCTCGTAAGGCCCAAGGAAATACGCCTCCTCCTGCAAATTGTAGGCGTAGTCCATGCGGCCGATCATTTCGCAGATGCCGCCGCCGAGATGGCTCGCGACCAGTTTCAGCGTCGGGAACTTCTCGAACACGCCGCGCACGATCAGGCGCGAGATGGCGAGCGCGCCGTCCATGGGCCGGCCCACGCTCGACGCCAGCCGATAGATATTGAGCCGCTCCTCGCCGAAGCCAACCGAGGGCGGATGCACGAACACAGGAATGTCAAGTTCGGTGAGCAGCTGAAAAAACGGCAGTGCTTCATCGTCGTCCGGGTAGTGACCCGGCAGAACTCGAGAGGATGATTACGCCCTTGGCGCCGTCCTGGCGCACGGCCCGCTCCAGCTCCTTGAGAAACGGCTCGCCACCATACGGAACCGTACTGGCGAGCATATAGATGTTGTCGTGCTTCACCGTCAGCGAGGCGAGATACTCATTGATCATGCGCACGGTCTTGAGCTGCTGGTCCGCATCCATATGGCGCAGCTCATGCGCCGGATTGCTGATCACGGTGCGATCAACACCGCCGGCTTGGGCCGCATCGAGCACGTTCTCGATGGTCATGGGACATTTTCCGCGCCAGACCGGCTCGGCAGCCATCTGCGGCGGCATCACGTGGGTGTGGAAATCGATGATCATGTTGGTCCTCCCGAAATCTGTGTTGATTAAGAATTCAGCGCAGCTATTCATCGAGTTCGGGGTAGCGGCGGAACACGCCCTTCTCGTCGAACCCCATGCGGCGCGGCGAGGCCAGATAGGCGGCGATGCGTGGCCGGACTTGCACGGCGTCATGCAACGCGATGAGGCGCGGCACGCTCGGCTCGATGCGGGCCATTGCGCGGGGGAACGCATAGCGCAGGCCTGCGACCAGCTGAAACAGCGACAGATCGATGTAGGTGACCGAGCTACCGACCAAGTGGCGCCCGCCATTGCGGGTGAGCACCGTCTCGAAATAGGTCAGGAACTTCGGGACGCGCAGCTTGAGGAAATTCTCGCTGTAGCGTTTGGCTTCGGCTTTCTGCTCCTCATAATAGAAGGCCGCCCCGATCGGATGATGGGTGTCATGGATTTCCTTGACGAAATCCGTCACCGAGAGCTGCAGCTGGTGCGTCCACAGCCGACCGGCCTCATCCGCCGGCGCAAGCTGATGATGCGCGCCGACGAACATCAGGATGTTCGCGGTCTGCCCGATGATCAGCTCACCCGCTTTGAGGAATGGCGGCGCGAACGGCGGTGTGTTGATTTCGGGCGCGCTCATCAGCTTCAGGATCGCCGGCACGCCGCCGCCCTCGACCTCAGCAAGCCGGCCGACATCAATGTACTCGGCGGCCGCGTCCTCCAGCGCTAGCCGCACGAATTCCCCGCGCCCCTGATTGGAGGGCCAGTAGTAGAGCTCATAAGGCATGTGCGACCTCCTTCACGGCATCGTGGTCCGGCTCGAACCCGAGACCGGGCGCCTCCGGCAAGGCGAGCCAGCCGTCCGCCGGCATCGGCAAGTTCTTGTAGATACGCCGGCAGAACTCGCCGGCCAGATAGTGATGCTCGACCAGGCCGCCGTTGGCGAGGCCCGCTTGCAGGTGCATGTTGTGGAACGCCCATGCGCCGCCATTGGCAATCGGCACGTTGAACGCGGCCGCCATGCCGGCGATCTTGGCGCATTGGGTGAACCCGCCGGTGATCACCGCATTGGGTTGTACGTAATCGACCGACTGGTTCAACAACAAGTCACGGAAGCGGAACGCCAGCCCCTCATTCTGGCCGCAGGCAAGCCGCACGCGTCCTTCGCGGCGCAGCTGCGCCATCAGCAACGCATCGTTCTGGGTAATCGGCTCCTCGAAGAAGGCGATGTTGCACTCGCGGATCATGTCGACGAGCCGCAGTGCGTGATAGAGGTCGAGACTGCAATTGGCGTCGATGAACAGCTCCACGTCCGGCCCGACCGCGTCGCGCACCTCACGCACCCGCATGGCATCCTCGCGAATGAGATCCATGAGCGGCGCGCGATCGCGCCGCGCCAAGCCTTCATGCCCCACAGTCATCTTCAGGCGCCTGAAGCCGCTGTCGACCCAGAACTTCGCGGCTTGGGCGAGTTCCTCGCGATCGAAGAAATTGAATCCAAAGGTGACGTAGATCGGCACGCGCTCGCGCGCGCCTCCCAGCAGGCGCCACACCGGCTGACCGAGCGCCTTGCCCTTGAGATCCCACAGCGCCACGTCGATTGCCGCAATAGCGTGCGCCCCATAGCCGGTCTGACCGCGCGGCAGCAGCGTCCAATAGAGCTTGTCCCAGATGCGCTCATGCGCGAGCGGATCATCGCCAATGATCGCCGGACCGGCGACCTCCTTGATGATATTCGCGATCACGGTCTCCTCCGTGATGGAGGTGAAGCCGTGACCGATGAGCCCGGTATCGGTCTCGATCTCGACCAGGCATCCGCCCAACGCGGCCGGGCGCGCGGCGCCGACCATGCGGATGTTGAGCGGAACGTGAACCGGCGTTGCGGTGACGCGTGTGATTTTCATGGATGCTGCGGCCCGTTACGAGGGCGCGCATCCTGGCGCGCCATGGGTGAATGCGCAATGCAGGACGCAACCGTGCCTCGGCTCAAATTTTCCCCGTTCGGTGCATCACGCCTAGCTCTTGGCCTTACGAAACAGCGTACCCAAACGGGGGACCGAGCCGCGCCGCCGTGCAGCGCCCCGCATCACCAGGGGTCTTTCAAATTGGATGTTCCGCTACTACGCGTAAATCATCAGGACCATCGCCGAAACGCGGCGCCGCGATCGTGCATGCTCACGCCCGTTTTAGCCCGTCGGAGACATCGGCCGCGTGGTTCGCAAGCTCGCGCAACGCCGGCCGGTTCACTTTGTTGTTGCCGATCTTGGGCAGCGCGTCCCGGATGATGATCTCGCGCGGTTGCTTGAACTTCGCGAGCGATCCACGACAGTGCTCGGCGATGCGCGCGGCCGCGGCGGATCGACTCGCCGGATCCGGCGTGCTGCCCGCCTGCAGCACCACGAACGCGATCGCGACCTCGCCGTAAGCCGCATCCGGGCGTGCGACCACGGCGACTTCCGCAACACCGCCGGCGGCCATCACCGCGGCCTCGACTTCCGAGGCCGAAACGCTTTCGCCGCCGACCTTGATCATGTCCTTGACGCGATCGCGGAATTGGATCCAACCATCTTCGTGCAAGGTCACCCGATCGCCGGTGCGGAAGAAGCCGCGCGCGTCGAATGCTTCGGCCATGGCCTGCGGATTGTCGACATATTCCTGAAAGATCGCGAGTCCGCGCACCGCACCGATCAACAAGTGTCCGGTCTCGCCGGGCCGGACGATCGAGCCGTCTTCGTGCTCGATGCGCACCGTGTAGCCCGGATAGGGACGGCCAACCGAGAGCACGCGCTGATCCATCGACGCATCGCCGGCGATTGCTGGAATGACCATTTCGGTCATGCCCCAGCCGGTGCACCCATCGAGGCGGAAGTAGGCGTTGCGCTCCGGGTCATGCCAGGCGAACAGCCATTGCCGGAATGAATGCTCAGGGACAGGCTGCCGGCGCAGGAAGCCGTCGGTCCCTGCGTGCGAGGCGACGGTCGCCCGATGCGCCAGCGCCACCGGCCAGAACCGGCTTGCTGAAAACTTCGGCTGCAACACAACGGTGGCACCGGCCCACAATGCCGGCACCATCGACCAGGTAAAACCGACGACGTGAAACAGCGGCAGGTGCACCTGATAGATGTCGCTCGCACGCAACCCTTGCTCCAGCGCGCCGACCTTGCCGGCCCACAGCAGATTGGCGTGCGTCCACAGCACCGCCTTGGGCGCTGCCGTCGATCCGGTGGTGAACAGGATCATCGCCGGCGCGGTCGGATCCGGCGCGCGGCGCGGCCGCGGCGCGCCGTAGAGCCGGCTGAAGTGATCCGCTGGCGCAACGGCGCTCCCGCTCTGCGCATCGGTGGTGTCGGTCTCGGTCGACGGCGATCCACTCCAGACCGCCACCCGCCTGCGTCACCCGTGCCGCCAGGCTCGGTTGCGTGATCGCGGCACGCGGACGCAGCGCCGCGATGATGCGCGCGAGCTCCGGCGCCGCGAGGTGGGCGTTGCTCAACAGCGCGGTCGCGCCGAGCCAGGCGCAGGCAAACCGCGCCAGCACGGTTTCCGGACAGTTCTCGCAGTGAATGAGAACACGATCTCCCGCGCCGATGCCGCGCGCCGCAAGTCCGCCGGCAATGCGCGCCACCGCGTCGGCAAGCTCGGCGTAGGACCAGGCCTGCACCGGACCATCGAACGGCGCCCAGATCAGCGCCGGATGCGCGCCACGCTGGCGGGCGCGCGCCTCGATCAGCGCGGCGATATCCCATCCGGCGAAAGGATGAACTGAATCGATATCCGACATCATGGCGTGATTTCCCGGCGAGGACGACGCTCAATCAACGCAACACATACGCAAGCTAGCATATGCAAACGATGCCTACCTTCATACTGTCCGGGCGTACCGACTTGAACCACTTGCCGACCCTGTTAAGGTCCCGGCCGCTCCAATAAGTCCAAAGGATAAGACGATGAAAGTAGTTGGTTTCGAGACGGATGCAGGCGCGCATTTGGGGGTGGTCGAGGGCGATCAGGTGATCGACCTCAACGTCGCGGAACCCAAGCTGCCGAGCGACCTCGCCGCGATCCTGCGCAAGCATGACGGCGATCTCGCGCCCCTTGCCGAACTCGCCAAGCGGGCTCCCGCCTCCGCGCGCCGGCCGCTGCACGGGCTGAAATATGCAATGCCGGTCGCGCATCCCGGCAAGGTTGTGTGCCTGGGCCTGAACTATTTGGAGCACGTCAAGGAAGGGCCGAACCGCGACAACATCCCGAAGTTTCCGACCGTCTTCATGCGCTGCACAAGCTCGCTCACGCCGCACGAGAGCGCGATCGTGCGCCCGCGCGTCTCGGAAACCCTCGACTATGAAGGCGAGCTTATTCTCATCGTCGGGCGGCGCGCCAAACATCTGACACCGGCCAACGCACTCACCTGCATCGCCGGATATTCGGTCGGCAACGAGGGATCAGTACGCGAGTTCCAGCGCAAGACCACGCAATGGGACATGGGCAAGAACTTCGATCGGACCGGCGGTTTCGGCCCATGGATGGTGACCGCGGACGAGCTTCCTCCGGCCGCCAAAGGCCTCAAGCTGGAGACACGCCTCAACGGCAAGGTCATGCAGTCGGACAACACCGCCAACATGATGTTTCCGGTGATCGAGATGCTGGTCTACGCGACCCAGGGCATGACGCTCGAGCCGGGCGACATCATTTTCACCGGCACACCATCCGGCGTCGGACATGCGCGCAAGCCTGATCCGATCTGGATGCGCAACGGCGACGTCTGCGAGGTCGAAATCGAAGGCGTCGGAATCCTGCGCAACCCGATCGAGGACGAGAAGGCGTAAATTTCTCGAGCGCTCGCGGGCGGGGATCACCACCCGCCCGATGCGAGCCACTCCTCAGCAAGCTCCATCTTCTCCAGCCCGAAGAACGGCTCGCCGTCGATGATGAAGAACGGCGAGCCAAACACGCCGAGCGCAAGCGATCGATCGACAGCGGCGCGCAACAAACGATCAGCCTCGCCGCTGGCAAAGCCGGCCCTTAGCGCTGTGGCGTCCACGCCGGCGCGCTCCGCAATCGTGATCACGGCCTCCACGGAGCCGATGTCGCTTCCCTGCTGCCAATAAGCATCAAGGATCGCCTTCGCGGCGGACTTCGCGAGCGCCGGATCGCGCGCATCGATCCAATGGAATGCGCGTCCGGCGGGGATCGGGTTCGACGGCGCCATCTGGCGCGAGCGCGTCAATGTGAGCTGGTGCCGCCGCAGATAGCGCTTGAGATCGACGCCAAGATACTCGCCCTTCAGGGGGATCTGGGTGAGCGGCGGCAGGCCCATCACCTTGAGGACGCTGATGCCGAGCAGCATCGAGTGCCAGTGGCAGTCACGTCCGTACTTTTGCGCCAGATCGTCGACGCGCAGGCTTGCCAGATAGCCGAACGGCGAGATGAAATCGAAGTAGAAATCCAAGCTGGCCGGCATTTCGGGGCCTTGTAGTTGCAGGTCGGCGCGGCCAATATGGGCCAACTATCCCCGCTCCCGCGAGCGGAAAAATCGCGCTGGGCGCAAAGCCTGGCCTTCCGGAGGAAACCTATGCCATCGACAATCGCTCAGCATCTGTTCGACCGTCGCACGGTACTCAAAGGCGCTGCCGCGGCGGGGGCCCTGCAGGTCGCGTCCCCGTTCATCATCGCAGCGCGCGGCGAAACGCCGATCCGTATCGGCATGGTCGATCCGTTCACCGGCGTCTATGCCGCTGTGGCACAAAACGAGCTTATCGGTGCGAAGCTTGCGGTCGAGCAGATCAATGCGAAGGGCGGGGTGTTGGGACGTCCGATCGAGCTGCTGGTGGAAGACTCCGCAAATGACGTCGGCACCGGCGTTCAAAAGACCCGTAAGCTGATCGAGCGCGACCAGGTCTCATTCATCATTGGCGACGTAAATTCCGGGATTGCCCAGGCCATGGCCCAGGTCACGGCCGAGAAGAAAGTGCTTCACGTCGTCTCCGGCGGACATACCGACAGTATCACCGGCAAGGATTGCAAGTGGAACGTCTATCGCGTGTGCAACACCACGCGCATGGAAGCGAATTCCGTGACTGACCTCCTCTTCAACAAATACGGCAAGAAGTGGCACTTCATCACGCCGGACTACGCGTTCGGCCACACCCTTTACGACGCCTGCGCCGCCAATCTGAAGAAGCTCGGCGGCACCATCACCGGCAACGAGCTTACGCCGCTCGGCACCAGCGATTTCTCGGCCTACCTCATCAAGGCCCGCGCCGCCAATCCGGATGTCTTGTTGCTGTTGCCGCAAGGCTCTGACATGGTGAACTGCCTCAAGCAGATCGTGCAGTTCGGCATCAACAAACAAATTCATGTGGCCGGAACGCAGCAGGAACTGGAGTCCCTCGAATCGCTGCCCCCGGAAGCCCGCATAGGGATCTGGATGTTCGAATGGTACTGGAAACAGCCCGATACGCCGCACCTCGCCGAGTTCGTCGCTGACGTCCGCAAGCGCACCGACGGCAAGGTACCGACCGCGCGCACCTGGTTCGGATACACCTCGGTCTACACGTATGCGCTCGCAGCCAATCGCGAGAAGACGCTCGATGCCGTAAAGCTCGCTGAGGCACTCGGTGATTTCGAGCTGCCCCCCGAGGTCAAGCTGCAGCCCAACAAGGTCTACTACCGCAAAGGCGATCACCAGCTCATGACCTCGGCGTTCGTCGGGGAGGCCCAGTCCAAGGGGGACGATCCCGAGGATCTGTTCAAGGTCAACGAGATCGTGGCCGGCGACAAGACCGCGCCCCCGGTCGCCGACACCGGCTGCACGGTGCAATGGCCGTCGTAAGTAAGGCTTCTCCGTCCTCATGACGAGATCGCACAGCCTTTACCTCTCCCCGCTTGCGGGGAGAGGTGGAGAAGTAAGGTCATGACCCAGCTCCTCGTCTTCAACGTTACCAATGGCCTGATCATCGGCACGTTCTATGTGCTGATGGCGCTCGGGCTGTCGCTCATTCTCAACCTGAGCAACGTGATCAACTTCGCCCATGGTGGGTTCCTGGTGCTGGGCGGCTATATCGCCTACACGATCACGCCGTATGTCGGTTTCTGGGGCGCTCTGCTGATCGCGCCGCCGCTCACCGCACTCATCGGTCTCGTGGTTGAGCGTGTGCTCATCCGCCCGCTCTATGGGCGGGATCCGCTCTATAGCTTACTGCTGACCTTTGGCCTCGCGTTCATCATCGAAGACGGCACGCGCTTCATCTGGGGCGCGCAGGGCAAGCCGGTCACCATTCCGGCGGTGCTCGCGCAACCGCTGAGCGACGAGTTCTTCTTCATCACCGGCTATCGCCTGTTCATGGTCGCCATGGTGGTGTTCGTGGTTGCACTCCTGTTCGTGCTGCTGCGTTATACCCGCCTCGGCATCCGCATCCGTGCCGGCACGCTGGACCTGGAAACGGTTGCCGCGATGGGCATCAACGTCCGCATGCTGCGTTCGTTGAACTTCGCAGTCGGTATTTTCCTCGCCGGGCTGAGCGGTGTGCTCGCCGCCGGTCAGCTTGGCCTCGAGCCCACCATGGGCACCGGCCTGTTGATGCCGAGCTTTATTGCCATCATCGTCGGCGGCGTCGGCAGCCTCACAGGCACCTTGCTTGGCGGATTGCTGATCGGCGTGGCCTCGGGCGTCACTGCCGTATTTCTGCCCGCCGCCAGCGAAGCGATCATGTACGTGCTGATGGCCGTCATCCTGCTGGTCCGGCCGCGCGGATTGCTCGGCGAAGAAGGCATGCTGACATGAGCGAGCCGGCGACGCTCAGCCTGAAGCGCTTGCGCGCGCTTGGCGCCCAGTACCGGGGCATCGCCCTCGTCGCTATCTGGGCAATATTGCTGCTGGCACCCTACTGGATGCCGCCGCTCGGCGGCTACACCGCGCTCGGCACGCGGGTGCTGGTGCTTGGCCTTGCGGCGATGTCAGTGAATTTCCTGCTCGGCTTCACCGGCGTGCTCTCCTTCGGTCATGCGGCTTACTTCGGGCTTGGAGCATACGGAGCCGGCTTTGCGCTGAAGTTCCTGGCGCCGAGCACGCCGCTCTCGATCCTCTGCGGGATGTTGCTGGGCGGCGTTATCGGTGCGCTGCTCGGCGCGCTGATCGTGCGCCGGCGCGGCGTCTATTTCGCCATGGTCACGATCGCCTTCGGCCAGGTGTTCTACTACATCGCCTTCCAATGGAGCTCCGTCACCGGCGGCGACGACGGCTTGCGCGGCTTCTCGCGTCAACCGCTCGATTTCGGCCTGTTCACCATCGATATCCTGTCGAACAGCAATGCGTTCTATTACTTCGTGCTGTTCTGCTTCGCGCTCGCAGTCGGCGTCATGGGGTTCATTCTGCGCTCACCGCTCGGGCGCACCATGATCGCAATCCGTGAGAATGAGCGGCGCGCGCGCTTTCTCGGCATTCCGGTCGAGCGGCATATCTGGATCGCGTTCACGCTGTCGTGTTTTTTCATCGGCTTTGCCGGCGCGCTCTACGCGCTGGTCAACAACTTCGCCGATCCACGCGGCTTGCATTACAGCCAGTCCGGCGACTTCGTCATGATGGCGGTGATGGGCGGCATGCGCACGTTCTGGGGGCCGCTCTTGGGCGCGGCAGTATTTGTCGTTCTGCAAGACTACCTGTCGAGCGTCACCATCAACTGGATGTCGTTCGTCGGCCTGCTGTTCGTGCTGGTCGTGCTGTTCTTCCCTCGCGGCCTGTTGGGCTTCATCGGAACCAAACGCGAGTCATGAGCGCGATCGCATGAGTGTTCTGGACATACAGCGCGTGAGCAAACGCTTCGGCAGCCTTGTCGCCGTGCAAGACGTTTCACTCACCGTACAAAAAGGCGAGCTGCGCGCCATCATCGGGCCGAACGGCGCCGGCAAGACCACGTTCTTCAACCTGATCAGCGGTTTCTTTGCGCCCACCGCGGGAACCATCGCCTTCGACGGGCGTGACATCACGTCGATGCCGGCGTCGCAACGCGTCACGCTCGGTATGGCGCGCACCTTCCAGATCACCGAGATCTTCCCCGAGCTGTCGGTGTTCGAGAATGTGCGCATCGGGGCCGAGGTGGCCGCCGGATTTCGCCTGCGTCCCTGGATCAGCCGGACGGAGAAGAGCGAGGTCAACCGGCGCGCCACGGACACCCTCAAGATGACCGGCCTCGAGGCCAAAGCCGACCGGCGCGTCGGCGAACTCGCGCACGGTGACCAGCGCGCGGCCGAAATCGCCATGGCGCTGGCGCTGCAGCCACACCTCCTTCTGCTCGACGAGCCCACCGCCGGCATGGGCGACGAGGAGACCTATGCGATCACCCAGCTGGTGCGCCGCCTGCATCGCGACGCCAACTTCACCATCGTGCTGATCGAGCATGACATGCGGGTCGTATTTCATCTGGCCGACCGCATCACCGTGCTCGACCAGGGCAAACTGCTGGCCGAGGGCACTCCGGCAGAGATTGCGGCCAACGAGGCGGTTCAGGCCGCCTACCTGGGCAAAGCCGCATGAGCGCGCCGGCACTCACGGCCGAAGGGCTGCACACCTTCTACGGCAAGAGCCATATCTTGCATGACGTCGGCTTAGCTGTGGCCGAAGGGAAGATCACCGCGCTGCTAGGCCGCAACGGCGCCGGCAAAACCACGACGCTGCGCAGCCTCATGGGGCTCACACCGCCGCGTGCCGGCCGGGTCACAATCTTCGGCACCGAGACCACGCGTTGGCCGCCCTATCGCATTGCCGCCGCCGGCGTCGGTTACGTGCCCGAGGGTAGGCGCATCTTTCCCAATTTGAGTGTTGACGAGAATCTGAAGGTTCCGCTGGAACGTGCAGGCTCCTGGACGACCGCGCGCATCTATCAACTCTTTCCGCGCCTTGCGGAGCGCAAGCAGAACCGCGGCCGGCAGCTCTCCGGCGGCGAGCAGGAAATGCTATCGATCGGGCGTGCGCTGCTGCTCAATCCGAAGCTGCTCATCCTCGATGAGCCATCGCAGGGGCTGGCGCCGCTGATCGTGCGCGAGGTCTTTCGTGTCGTCGCGCAGATGCGCGATGAGGGAATTTCCGTGCTGCTGGTCGAGCAGAATGCCCGCATGAGCCTCGAGATCGCCGACAACGCCTATGTGCTCGACAACGGCAGCATCGTCTACGCGGGCCCGGCGCGCGAGCTTGCCGCCGACGAGGCGCGCGTACAGTCGCTCGCGGGCGCCAGCGCCGAGGAGTGGACGGAGATTTAGCCCCAAGTCGAAGGATGCAGCGCGGAGCCTGCCCTACGGCTCTGATATTTGTTGCCGAACGGCCACATTGTCACGAATTTCCGGAGCATTCGGCTTCGCCTCGATTGACGGCGACAGCGTCACGATCAAGAGTTCCAGGCTGCTCACGCTCCGCGCACGGGCATTGAACGATGCTTGGTCAGCTTCACCGCCTCGGCTCATGGCTGTTTTGCTTGTTCCTCCTCGCGCAGATCGGGGGCGTGACGCCTTTGGTCTACGTCGATGTCGTGCACGAGTACGCACATCAGGACGCCACACAGGCGGCTGCAGTCTCCCGATCCAACCAGTCGCAATCCCCGCACCACCAGCACAATCCCGGCACGCACGACGAGCACGATCAGTGTTGCGCCCTGCATCACGGGCTGGTTGGCATGCTCCCGCATAGCGTCGAGCAGGCACGGCCGATCGCTGTTGCTCCGATCGTAGAGCTTGCGCCCACCACGCTCGTCAGCGTGTCTCCTTCGCGACTCGACCGACCACCCAGAGCCTAGCCATTTGCTTTGAATGACGCGCGGCGGACCGCACGTGGGGCGGATTCCGTCCTGTTCAATTGCATTGGCTGAGGCCCTTCAATGTTGGTTCTGCACCGTTCCGTGCGGTTACTTCCGCATGGCTGCAGCGCGATCAGCTGCGTCCGGGCGATTGCGATTTGCGTGACGCTTGCCCTTGCGTTCCCGTGGGATTTGCAGCCCGCGCATGCGCATGGGATCGCCGGCAACAGGCTCTTCCCCGGCACGATGTCGTTCGAAGACCCTGCGGTCATGGACGAGCTCGTGCTCAATGGCGCCAGCCAGAAGCATCCGCCGGAATCCGGAAACGATGTGGTGGACAATACGTTCAGCTGGGAATTCTCACGGCTGCTGACGCCGACCCTCAGCCTGAGCGTGGGTAATGGCTTCATCCATCGCAACTGGGGCGGCATGTCTCGCTCCGGTTTCGATGAAACAAGTCTCCTGCTGAAAACGTTGCTTTGGCAAAACGATCTGCACGAAGTGATGGTTTCAGCGGGCTTTGGTGGCAGCATCGGGACTTCCGGTGCACATGGGGTCGGTGCCAATCAGTTCAGCACCTTGGGTCCGGGCTTGTTCTTCGGAAAAGGCTTTGGCGACGCGCCCGCCGCATTGGCCTGGTTGCGGCCGTTCGCAATCAGTGGCCTCCTGTCAGCGGAGGTGCCAACCGCCAAAACATCCATGACCTTGGACAATTCGATTGCCGGGCAGCTCGTGCCCACGCCGTTTGCGACCAGCACGGTCCTGCACTGGGGATTGTCGATCCAGTACAGCACCTTCTATCTCACACCGCGGTTCAAGCCGGGCCGGTTGCCGAACCAGGAACCACTCTATCAGTTCATCCCCCTCGTCGAGTTTGCAATCGACTCGCCGGTCGGGAAACCTTCGGTCGCCACCATGAACCCCGGGCTGGTCTACGTCGGCGATAAATATCAGATTGGTGCCGAGGCAATCCTGCCGCTCAACAGCGCCGCCGGGCACAGCACGGGTGTGCGCGCGCAGCTGCTCCTGTTCACGGATGACCTGCTACCGAGCCTGTTTGGCCAGCCAGTGTTTGGCAAGTGAAGCCCTTTATTCAGCTGCCTGGATTGCTGTTGGCGGCTTCACAAGGGGGCCTTCGGTGCGCGCGTCCTCGGGCGGCTTGGTCGAACGCGGTCCGCGGCTCAGCCGTTGCGACACACGGTCGAGATAGAGATAGATCACCGGCGTCGTGAACAAGGTTAGCGCCTGGCTCACGATCAGTCCGCCGACCATCGCATACCCCAGCGGCTGGCGGATCTCGGCGCCCGTGCCCTGCCCCAGCATGAGCGGCACCCCGCCCAGCAGCGCCGCCATGGTGGTCATCATGATCGGCCGGAAGCGCAGGATCGCCGCTCGCCGGATGGCATCGATCGGCGACATATGATGATCGCGCTCGGCCACAATCGCGAAATCGACCATCATGATTCCGTTCTTCTTGACGATGCCGATCAGCAGAATGATGCCGATCAGCGCGATCAGACTGAAATCGAAGTGAAACAGCATCAGCGTCGCCAGCGCGCCGACCCCCGCGGACGGCAAGGTTGAGAGAATCGTGATTGGATGGATGAAGCTCTCATAGAGAACGCCGAGAATGATGTAGACCACAAACAGCGCGGCCAGGATCAGCATCGGCACTGTCGAGAGCGAGTCCTGAAATGCCTGCGCATTGCCCTGGAAGGTGCGGATGATCGTCGCCGGCAGGCCCAGCTCGGTGGTCGCTTGCTCGATTGCGCTCGTCGCCTGCCCTAGCGCCGTGCCCTGCGCCAGATTAAAGCTGATGGTGATCGCCGGAAACTGCCCCTGATGGCTGATCGACAACGGCGCAATCGGCGCCGTGGTCCATTTGGCGAAGGCGGAGAGTGGTACCTCGCCCCCCGTCGTGGGTGAGCGCAGAAAGATCTGGTCGAGCGTCGCCGGATTGCCCTGCAGGGACGGCAAAACCTCCATGATCACGTAATAGCTGGCAAGCTGCGTGAAGTACTGCGCGATTTCGCGCTGCCCGAACGCATCATAGAGCGTGTCGTCGATCGCCTGTGGGGTCAGGCCATAGCGTGCGGCCTGGTCGCGGTTGATCGTCAGCGTCAGCGTAGTGCCCGCGGTCTGCTGGTCGGTCGCCACATCGCGTAGCTCGGGCAGAGTTTTGAGCTTGGTGAGAACCTTCGGGGCCCATTCGTTGAGCTCGGCGATGTCCGGGCCTTGCAAGGTATACTGGAACTGGGTTCGCGATGCGCGGCCGCCAACACGTACGTCTTGCGCGGCTTGCAGAAACAGCTTCGCGCCTTGGACTTGATCGAGCTGCGGCCGCAGCCGTGAAATGATTTGATCGGCATTTGCCGTCCGATCCTGGCGCGGCTTCAAAGAGATGAACATGCGCCCGTTGTTCGGCGCGTTGCCGGAGCCGCCGACGAACATGCCGACGTGATCGACCGCCGGATCCTGCATGACGATGGCGCCCAGCGATTGCTGCAACCGCATCATGGCGGCGGGTGAAACGTCCTGCGAGGCCTCGGAGATGCCGGTGATCAGGCCGATATCCTGCTGCGGGAAGAACCCCTTTGGAATCGCCATGAACAAATAGACCGAGAGCGCCAGCGTCGCGAAGAATACGCACAGCGTGGTGAATTGATATTTCAGGACGAGGTCCAGCCCGCGCTCGTAGGCATGCAGCATGGCGTCGAACGCCCGCTCGCTCATGAGGTAAAGGCGTCCGTGATGCGCTTCGTTGTGCGCTTTCAGGAAACGCGAGGCCATCATCGGGGTCAGGGTGAGCGATACGACCGCTGACACGACGATCGCCATGGACAGCGTGACGGCGAACTCCCGGAACAGCCGCCCGATGATGCCGCCCATCAACAAAAGCGGGATCAGAACCGCAATGAGCGAAATGCTGATGGAGACGATCGTGAAGGCAATCTCGCGCGAGCCTTTCAGCGCCGCCTCAAAGGGTTTCTCACCTTCTTCGATGTAGCGGGTGATGTTCTCGAGCATCACGATCGCGTCGTCCACCACGAAACCCACCGCGATGGTCAAGGCCATCAGCGACAGGTTGTCGAGGCTGTAATTGGCAAACCACATCAGCGCGCAGGCACCGAGCAGCGCGAGCGGCACGGTGACACTGGGGATGATCGTCGCCCACAGATTGCGCAGGAAGATGAAGATCACCATCACCACCAGCGCAATCGTCAGCAACAAGGTGAATTGCACGTCCTCCACCGCCGCCCGGATGGTCTGCGTGCGATCGCTCAAAGTAAAGATCTTGATCGCGGCCGGCATGGTTGCCTGGAGGCGCGGCAGCTCGGCCTTGATCTTGTCGACGGTGTCGATGACGTTAGCGCCCGGCTGCTTGTAGACGACGATCACCAGGCCACGTTCGCCGTCGGCCCACGCCGCCTGCGTCGTGTCCTGCGGGCCGGTGATGGCTTGGCCGATATCGCGAACCCGCAGCGGCGCCCCGTCGCGATAGGCAACGATGACGTCGTTCCAATCCTTGGACTTGGTCAGCTGGTCATTGGTGTAGATCGTGTAGGACCGCACCGGGCCCATGATCGTGCCCTTCGGATTGTCCACCGTCGTCACCGCGAGCGGCGTGCGGACATCCTCGAGCGACAGCCCTTTGGCGACCAGCTTGGCCGGGTCCAATTGAATCCGGATCGCCGGTTTCTGCTGGCCACCGATGGAAACCTGGGCGACGCCGGGGATCTGGCTGATTTGCGGCGCGAGCTTGGTCTCGATGTTGTCGTCCACCTCGGTCAGCGGCAGCGTGTCGGAGGTGGCTGCGAGCAACAGGATCGGCGAATCCGCCGGATTGACTTTGCGGTAGGTTGGCGGCGTCGGCAGGGTCTTGGGCAATTGGCCGCTCGCCGCATTGATCGCCGCCTGCACATCGTTCGCCGCGCCATCGATGTTGCGATCCAGATCGAACTGGATGGTGATGCTGGTCGACCCGAGCGCGCTCGTCGAGGTCATTTGCGCGACGCCCGGGATCTGGGCGAACTGCGTTTCCAGCGGCTGGGCAACCGACGAGGCCATCGTATCCGGACTAGCGCCGGGCAAGCTCGCGGAGACCTGGATGGTGGGGAAATCGACCTGCGGCAATGGCGCCACGGGCAGCTTCGGATAGACCACGATGCCCGCGACCAGAATCGCGACCATCAACAGCGTGGTTGCGATGGGGTGCCGAATGAACGGCCCGGAAATGCCGTCCTGCATGGTCACCGCACCTTGGGCGAGATGTTTTCAGCTTCCGTTGTCAACGTCGATCCGGTGCTCCGTGCTTGTGGTGTAGCTGCGGGACCCGCGTTCGGCTTGACGACGGTTCCGGCCTGGAGCCGGTACTGCCCCGCCACAACCACCCGCTGGCCCGGATTCAGGCCTTGCTGGACCACCGCTTTGCCCTCGCCTGTCTGGCTCACCGTAATCGGCTGCACGCTCGCTTTGTTGTCATCGCCGATGACGAACGCATAGAGCCCGTCGGGTCCATGCTGAACCGCATCCTCGGGAATCACCACGACTTGCTTGAGCGTCTCGACCAGTAATTGGGTCTGCACCGACAACCCGGGCCACAGGATGTTGTCCTTGTTATCAAACACTCCCTTGAGACGGATGGTGCCGCTCGCTTGGTCGACTTGATTATCCACGCGGCCGAGCCGGCCTTCCGCCAATACCTTGAGGCCGTCCGAGCTCAGCGCCTTGACCGGCACGACGCCGGCTTCCAGCGCCTTGTTGATCTCCTGCACGTCTTCTTCCGGTGCCGTGAATACCACCGAGATCGGCTGCAGCTGGACGATGGTCACGATGCCGTTCTGATCCGAGGCGTGCACGATATTGCCCGGATCGACCAGGCGGAAGCCTGCCCGCCCTGACAGCGGCGCCGTGATAGTCGTATAGCTGAGCTGCGTCTGCGCATTGTCGATCGCAGCTTGATCACCGCTGATCTGTGCCGTCAGCTGATCGACCATTGCCTGCTGGGTGTCGAGCTGCTGCTTGGAGGCGAAATCCTTGTCGGCGAGACTCTGGTAGCGATCGAGATTGAGCTTCGCGTTCTTGAGGTTGGCCTCGTCCTGCGCCTTTTTGGACTGCGCCTGGGTCAGCGCCGCCTGATACGGGCGCGGATCGACTTGCACCAGGACATCGCCCTGCTTGACCATCAGTCCTTGCTTGAACTCGACCTTGGTGATCTGACCATCGACACGGCTTCGGACGGTGACGGTATTGAACGGCTGCACGGTCCCAAGCCCGTTCAGGTAGACTGGGAAATCGGTCCGCTGCACGGTGGCGACCGTAACCGGCACGGGCGGCGCAACGGCTGCTGCTTTGGTGGGAAGCGCCGCATCGGCGCCCTTTGTGGCGAAATGCTGCCACCCGAAATAGGAACCGACCAGGACGGCGGCGAGCCCAAGGAACCACCACCGTCTGCGGCTGCGCGATGAATGCTCAACTGGGATCAAGGCGGACTCCTGGATCGTTCGCAAGAGCCTGAGGCTCGGAAACGGCGTGACGTTCGAACATGAACAGAAGTGAAAGCCCCCGATCTTGTTAGCGCTGCGAATGCGGAGAATTTGCGGTTTGCACCAAACCCTCTCCGCCGACCACGACATGTAGTCATCCGAGCATTGCGCGCCCGTTACGCGGAGATTAATTCCACGCAGGAAAGGCTTTACAAAACTTAACCAAAATGTAGGCGTCGCTTGAGCACGCTGTGAATTGCGCGCCGCGGCTCGCGCGCGCTCTATATGATTGCACATCAAGCTCTGAACATGCTTTGCCGCCCGTTGCCTGCGGCAGTCCTATGAGGAATTCTTGAGCCGGCAATTGTCGTGACGTTTGCAAAAGAGAATTTGCAACAAGAGAAGTCGCGCAAACACGTCATCTAAGAAGAAAACGTCATCTATGGCAGATCCGTCATTGCGAGCGAAGCGAAGCAATCCAGTGCTGAGGCGCCGCACTGGATTGCTTCGTCGCTCCGCTCCTCGCAATGACGAGGCTAGTTTTCATCCGGCCTGGATCGAGAACACAGGTGATGAACTATGATGAAGAAGGTCATCTATGGGAAATACACGGATTTATGTCCCCGCGCACGCGCGCGATCGGGCTGTCATCTATGCGCAGCGACGTCACCTATGAGGAAAACGTCACCTATGTGTGCGGCCATCCTTCGAGACGCACGCGCAAGCGCGTGCTCCTCAGGATGAGGGCTGAGATTGTTGAAGTGTCGCAAAGAACCGCAGCCCTCATCCAGAGGAGCCTGGACCCACAAGGGTCCAGGCGTCTCGAAGGATGGCCGCACACGTCATCTATGAGAAAGACGTCACCTATGGCGCGCGCCTTGAGCGGATCTTATTCCGCGGCCTCGGCCGGTGCGGCGTGATGATGCGCGTCGGTCTCGACCCGAATCGCGTCCTCGCGACGCTTGCGGGCGAGTGCCGCTTCGCCGCCGCTGGTCGCGTGATAGAGGTCGAGTGACTCGAACTCGTCCGCCTGCGGGGGTGCGATGGCGAGGTCCGTATAGGTCCAGCGGTCGGGCGCGTTCAACACCTCCTTGAGGGTACGGCGCGCGCGCCAGTAGACGGCGGCGTATTTGGCAAGCTTGATCGCCGTGCCGCCCCAGTAGCGCGGATAGAACAGGAGCGGGTTTTCCAGCGGCAAGCCGTGGCGGCGGTCGCGCCGATATTTGAGCCGCACGGCGCCGCCTTCGAGCGGATGCACGCCCTCGAACAGGAGCATCAACAGGAACCACAGGATCGTGGTCAGCGTCGTGCCAGGGCGGCCGGCCTTGCTGGCCGCCGTGCGGCGCAGGATCGTGCGCAGGTGCTCGGGCGTGTAATAGGCGAGCCAGGCGGCCCGATAGGCCTCCTCCCATTCCTTGTCCGACATCTTGGAGTGATGCGAGACGCGGTGGTTGAGGTCGTATTTGTTGAGGTCTCCGTCCATCCACACGCCCTGCGCCAGCAGGCGCTTGTGGTCTTCAGAGCCGGGCAGCGGCGTTAAGAAGAAGAACTCCAGGATATCGACCGGCAGCTCGCGCTTGATGATCTCGATGTCGCGCAGGATCAATTCCTTGGTGTCAGCCGGGAGGCCGAGGATGTAGCCCGCATAGGTGATGGCGCCGTGGTCGCGCCACTTCTGCAGCATGATGCGATAGTCGGTGATCTTGTTCTGGCGCTTCTTGGCGGCGAGCAGATTGTCCGGGTTGATGTTCTCAAGGCCGATGAAGACGCGGCGCACGCCGGCGCGGCTCGCCTTCTCGATGAAATTCGGAATCTTGTGGCAGAGCGTGTCGACCTGGATGGTGAAGCCGATATTCATCTTCTCGCCTTCACGCATGGCGATCAGGCGATCGAACAGCGGCTCCCACTGGCGGTTGCGGGCGAAGTTGTCATCGGTGATGAAGAAGCGCCCGATGCCCCGCGCATAATTCTCGCGCACGATCTTTTCCAGGTCATCGGCGCTGCGGAAGCGGCTCTTGCGCCCCTGCACGTTGATGATGGTGCAGAACGAGCACTGGTACGGACAGCCACGGCCGAGATCGATGCTCGACAGCGAGCCCGAGGTGCGTCGCACATGCTGCGCCGGCAGAATCGGGTGCCGGCTCGCCTTCGAGCGACGGCAGGTCGTCCATGAAGTTGTAGATCGGCTTGAGCGCGCCCGCATAGGCGTCGCGCAGCACGTCATCGAGCCGGCCATCCTCCAATTCACCGCAGAAGAACGAGATGCCCATCGCCTGGGCATCGCGCATCTCCTTGGGCATCTCGGGCAGCATGGCGGTGCAGCCCGACACGTGGAAGCCGCCGATGCACACCGGGAAACCGGCCGCCAGGAACGGACGCGCCAGATCGACCGCGCGGGCAAACTGATTCGACTGTACGCCAACGAGCCCGATCAGGACCCGGCCACCCTCCTGCCGGACCATGCGGATGATCTTGTCGGGGCGGACCCGCCGGTTGGTCTCGTCATAGGTATGCAGACGGATATCGACGCCTTCACCAAGGACCTGCCGGGCCCGGGCGTCCTCGGCTAACCCATTGAGGCAGGCAAGCGTATTCGAGGGGATTGCCGAGCGCAGCCATTGGATCGGGTAGCCATCGTCGTCGTAATGGGTCGGCTTGATCATTACGAAGTGAAACAGCCGCGCGGCATTGGTCGCGCTGTCGATCCCCATCACATGCCCTTCGGTTCGGCGTGGCCCCGCCACAGGAGGCCGCAAAGGTAGCACCGTTTGCCGGTGGTAACCAGCTTGCGCTGGCAAGGGCTTACGGTTCAAATAGCGCCCAGCTCGGGCCCCTGCGAGGGGCTCGCCTTCAATAGTGGGACAACCAGGGGGACGCCGTGGACGCAGTCGTAAACAAGTTCGGTATCGGACAGCCGGTGCGCCGGGTCGAGGACCAGCGCTTCATCACCGGCCACGGACGCTACGTGGACGATATCGAGCTGGCGCGGCAGACCCACGGGGTGCTGCTGATGTCGCCGCACGGCCATGCGCGTATCAAGAGCATCAATACCGAGAAGGCCCGCAAGGCCGAGGGCGTGCTGGCGGTGATCACCGCCAAGGAAGTTGGCGAGGACAAGCTCGGCATCCTGATCCCGATCATGCCGGAAGACTTCGGCGCGCCCAAAGGTTACCGGGCGTCGCGCCCACTGCTCGCGAGCGACGCGGTGCGCCACGTCGGTGACCGGGTCGCCTTCGTGGTGGCGGAAACCGAGGCGCAGGCGCGCAGTGCCGCCGAGCTGATCGAGATCGACTACGAGCCGCTGCCGGCGGTCACCACCATCGCCGAGGCGACCAAGGACGGGGCGCCCAAGGTGTGGGACGACAACCCCGGCAATATCGCCTTCGTGATGATGATGGGCAACAAGGACGCGGCCGATGCGGCCTTCGCCAAAGCGAAGCATGTGACAAAACTGACGCTCACCAACAACCGCGTCTCAGCCAACTCGATCGAGGCGCGCGCCGCGATCGGCGATTATTCGGCCGACAGCGACAGTTACACGCTCTACACCACCTCGCAGAACCCTCACGGCGTGCGCTCGCAGATCGCCGGCCAGATCCTGCAGGTGCCCGAGACCAGGCTCCGGGTCGTGTCGCCGGACGTCGGCGGCGGCTTCGGCATGAAGGGCGGTCCCTATCCGGAAGATGCTCTCGTGTTGATGGCCTCGCGACGCGTCGGCCGCCCGGTGAGATGGAGCTCGACCCGCGCGGAAGCATTGCAGGGCGATTCGCATGGCCGCGATCAGGTCGCGTCCGGCGAGCTCGCCTTCGATGAGAACAACAAGATCATCGGCATCCGCGCCCAGTCCATGCACGCAGTCGGCTCGCACGTCACCGGCGCGGCGTTTGCCACCAGCATGTTCTCGGTGAAGCTCCTCTCCGGCGTTTATGACATCCCGGCCGGCGTCATCTTCGCCAAGGCGGTGCTCACCAACACCTCACCGATGGCACCCTATCGCGGCGCCGGTCGGCCGGAGGCGACCTATCTGGTCGAGCGGCTGATCGACAAGGCCGCCGCCGAGCTCAAGGTTGATCCGGTCGAGCTGCGGCGCAAGAACTTCATTCCGGCGAGCAAGATGCCTTACACCAACACATCGGGCGTGGTGTACGACAGCGGCGACTTCGCCAAGGTCACCGAAGAGTGCCTGAAGCTCGCCGATCACAAGGGTTTCGCAGCGCGCCGCAAGCAGTCCGAAAAGAACGGCAAGCTGCGCGGCTTCGGCCTTGCCTATTTCCTGGAAGAAGCGGCGATCTTCAACGATCGCATGGATCTGCGCTTCGACCCCAGTGGCCAGGTCACCATCGTGGCGGGCACGCACTCGCACGGCCAGGGCCACGCAACTGTCTACGCCCAGATGGTCTCGGACTGGCTGGGCGTGCCGTTCGACAACATTCGCTTCATCCAGGGCGACACCAACGAGGTGCCGATCGGCCGCGGCACTTACGGCTCGCGCAGCATGATGGTCGGCGGCAATGCGCTACGTCGCGCGGCCGACCAGATCATCGAGAAGGCGAAGCCCATGGCGGCACGCATGCTCGAAGCTTCAGCCGATGACCTCGAGTTCAAGAACGGCAACTTCGGCGTGGTCGGCACCGACAAGGCGATCCCACTCACCAAGGTGGCACAGGCGTTCTACGCGCCGATGTTCCTGCCGCCCGAATTCGGCGTCGGGCTCGAGGCCGCCGGCACCTTTGCGGCGGAGCCGCCCTGCTATCCCAACGGCTGCCACACCTGCGAGATCGAGGTTGATCGCGACACCGGCGTCGTTTCGGTGGTGCGCTACACCGCGGTCGACGACGTCGGCCGGGTGATGAACCACATGCTGGCCGAAGGCCAGGTGCACGGCGGCGTCGCGCAAGGTCTCGGCCAGGCGCTGATGGAACAGATTGTTTATGATCCGAGCGGGCAACTCCTGACCGGCAGCTTCCAGGACTACGCCATGCCGCGTGCTGACGATCTGCCCTCGATCGAGGGCGATATCGTCGAGATCCCCTCGACCACCAATCCGCTGGGCGTCAAGGGTTGCGGCGAAGCCGGCGCAACCGGCGCGCCGCCGGCGATCATGGCCGCGCTGCTCGATGTGTTGCGTCCCTATGGCATCACCGAGATCGACATGCCGGCAACCCCGGCACGGGTGTGGGCGGCGATGCACAAACACTGATCAGGAAGTAGAAGAGTCAGGAAGTTCAGGAGTCGGGGTTTTATCTCGGCGCTCGTCCTGAGGAACTCGCGCGCTGTTGCGCGCGAGCTCCTCAGGATGAGGTCTTCTAATTTCCCGAAGCGAGTTCCTTCACCAACCGATACAAGAACTCTTTGCTCTCAAAAAGCTCGCGCACGCCGACATGCTCATTGCGGCCGTGCACACCGCTGCGCGCACCGTCGGAGAAAAGGCCGGAAACACCGTAGGCCGGAATCCCGGCATTGCGCAGCCAGCGGCTATCGGTGTAGCCGCCCGACATCACCGGGATCACAGTCACGCCCGGCCACATCGTGTTGCTGACACGTTCCACCGCCTGCATCACCTCGGCATTGAGCGGTGAGGGCGGGCTCTCAACCGGGCGGCCGATCGGCGTCACCGCGACCTTGGGATCATCGACGATGCGCACCAATGTCTGCTCCACCTCGGCGACCGGCGCGCCCGGCAGGACGCGGCAGTTGATGGTCGCGCGCGCGGTTTGCGGCAGTGCGTTCTCGGCGTGGCCGGCGTCCAGCATGGTGGCCACACAGGTTGTGTGCAGTTGCGCGTTGTAGCCCGGACTTGCGAGCAGCGGCGCGAGCGAGGTCGCGTCCGTACCGCCGGCGAGCAGCGCCTTGATGGCGCCCGCTATCTCGGGAGTTTCGGTTGCGGCGACTTGCTCTAAGTAGGCCCGCGTGACCGGGTTGAGTGAAACCGGAAAGTCGAATTGCCCAAGGCGCGTGAGCGCGGCGGCGAGGCGATAGATCGGATTGTCGCGGCGCGGGGCCGCGCTATGGCCACCGGGATCGGTGACCTCGAACCGGTAGGATTGATAGACCTTCTCGGCCAGCTGAATGAAGAGCCGCGCCGGATGGCCGTCCTGCACGGCACCGCCGCCGCCCTCATTGATCGCGAGCTCGGCGTTGATCAGGTCCGGCTTGTTCTGGAGGAGCCAGTGCACGCCGTCATTTGGTGAGTCGGATAGTTCCTCGTCCGCGGTCAGCGCCAGGATGATGTCCCGGTCCGGGCGAAGGCCTTCCTGTTTGTATTCAATGAGGTTCGCGACAAATGCGGCCGCCATCGCCTTGTCATCGATTGCGCCGCGTGCCTGAAACACGCCGTCCTTTTCCTGGAGTTTAAACGGATCGGTGTCCCAATCCTCGGGCTTGGCCTCGACCACGTCGATATGCGCGGTCAGCAATATCGGGCGGCGCGCGCCGGTCCCGGGAAGGCGCGCCACCAGGTTGCCCTTGCGCGGCGCGGTCGCGATCACCTGTACATCGGTGATGCCGGCAGCACGCAAATGTGCCGCCATCGCTTCGGCCGCTTTGACGGTGTCGCCCACCGAGTCGGTCGTGTTGATCTCGACCAGTTCCTGATAGATCTGCCGGAACGCCTGCTGGGAGGGGGTGAGTTCGTCAGCTTTGCCAGCCGCGATGGTGAGGATGATCGCCGACGCCGCAATCAACAACCGGACAGCAGGCATGAGTGCCTCTATTTCTTGTCGAGCATGAGCTGACCGCGCGAGCGGATCAGCGATGTCGCCTTCTCGGCAAGCAAGCCCAATGCCCAGGGCAACATGACATCGACTTGCACGTGATCCTCCGCCACCGTGATGGTGCCTGAGGTCTGCTGGCCAAGCGCGCTCGCCTTGAATGCCAGAGCGTCGCCGCTCCAGACCTCTTCATCGACGCGCAGCACGGAGCCGAAGTGCGTGCGCACCGAGGCAAGTCCCGTTTCAAGCCGGCGCCGCGCCTCATCTTTACCGAGGCGATGCGGAATGGACACGGTAATGGGTTTTGACATGGCTGATTTGCTTTCTTTCCCGGACTCCCCGAAAGGGTAGGACGCCTGACCCGAATGCGCTAGTTGTGACTGGTATCCCGGCTGCGGTGCAGCGCGTAGCTCTTGCGGAGCGGTGCCCCGCTGAGCCGGGATCGTCCCAAGCGCAGGTATTCGTAACGGTCCCGGGTCTGCAGCGCACCGCCCTCATCCTGAGGGCTCGAAGGACGCGCTGCGCAGCGCCCAGGACACGGTCTAAGGAGCACGCATGCAGGTCTTCGTCTTCGATCTCCTCCCCTACGGCGGCTATCTCGACGATCTCGAGCATGGCAAGGCGCTGCCCTACCCGCTCGGCAAGGACTATTTCGACCCGACCGTCGCCGTGAAGACCTATGCGGAGCATCTGGAAGCCTGGGAACTGCTCGACCGGCTCGGCTACGACGGGGTCGGCTTCAACGAGCACCACACCTCGCCCTATGGGTTGATGAACTCGCCCAACCTGATGGCGGCTGCGGCCTCGCAACGCACCAAGAACCTCAAGCTTCTGATCTATGGAAACCTCATCCCGCTGCACAGCCCGCTGCGGCTCGCCGAAGAGCTGGCGATGATCGACTGCATGTCGAACGGGCGCCTGATCTCCGGCGTCGCGCGCGGCATCCCGCGCGAATACCAGGTGCACAACGTGCCGCTCTCCGAGTCCCGCGCGCGGTTCGAGGAAGCCTACGACATCATCACCCGCGCCTGGAGCGAGGACGTCTTCTCCTACGATGGCAAGTTCTGGTCCTACAAAGACGTGGCGATGTGGCCGCGGCCGGTGCAGAAACCCCGCCCGCCGATCTGGACGCCGATCACCGGCAGCAAAGAGTCGATCGAGTGGGCGGCCAAGCACAATGTGCCGATCACGCCAGGCGAGAGCCGCGTTCACGGGCTGCAGCACGACATCATCCGCTACTATGCCAAGTGCCTCGCTCAGCACGGTCACCGCATCACGCCGCAGCATCTGAGCATCGCCGGCGCGGCCTACATTGCCGACAGCAAGGCGCAGGCCGTCAAGGAAGCCGGCCCCTACTATCTCTATTTCAACCGCTCGCTGTTCAGCCACGGCAACGTCACCGAGACCAACATCCAGCGCACGCTCGGCTATGTCTCGAACAGCTCCCTCGACTACGTGAGCCCGGAGAACATGCGCGAGGCCCAGCGCCTGCGCGAGGATTTCCGCAACCTCACCATGGAGGATGTCGCCCGCCGCGCCGAGACCATGCCGTGGGGAACGGCCGACGAGGTGCGCGACCGCATCATCGCCGCGGTCGACCGCACCGGGGCGGATGTCGTGCACCTGCGCATGAACACCGGCGCCATGCCGCACGAGATGTTCATGAACCAGATCAAGCTCTTTGCCGAGAAGGTGCTGCCGGCCTTGCAGGCCCACAAGGTCACGGTGGTACCGGCCGCGGAGGAAGTCACGGCCTGACGGGCTTCGGTGTCCCGGGCGCGGCGCAGCGCGTCCTTCGCGCCCTCAGGATGAGGGCGGTGCGCCGCAGACCCGGGGCCGCCTTAAGCTCCAGCGCCTGGAACGGTCCCGGCTCAGGGCCGGGACACGTGCTCGTTCTCCACACTGCCAACGCCTATATTCATGGGCGGCGGTCAGTTGCGGAGGGAGTATGGACGCGCAAATCGATGAAATCGGCGACGGGATTTTCCGGATCTCGCTGTTTGTCCCTGAGATCGCCCCGCCGGCCGGTTTCACGTTCAATCATTTCCTGATCCGGGCCGACGAGCCGCTGCTGTTCCACTGTGGCAAGCGCAAGATGTTTCCGGCGCTGGGGCCTGCGGTCGCCAAGCTGGTGCCGCTGGAGCGGCTGCGCTGGCTCGCCTTCGGCCACTTCGAGGCGGACGAATGCGGCAGCATGAATGAATGGCTGGCGGCGGCGCCGCAGGCGGAGCTTGCCCACGGCATGCTGGCCTGCCGGCTTTCGGTCTCTGACATGGCTGACCGCCCCCCGCGCATGCTGGCGGACGGCGAGGTGATCGACATCGGCGGCCGGCGCGTGCGCTACATCGATACGCCGCATGTCCCCCACGGTTGGGATGCCGGCGTCATTTTCGAGGAGACGACCCGAACCTTGTTCGCCGGCGACCTCTTTGCCCATTATGGCCGAGGCCCGGCACTCACCCGGTCGGAGATCGTCGGACCGGCGACCGCCGGGTCAGACGATATCAACGGCGCGACGGCGCTGGCGCCGACAACCGCACCCACGATCCGGCGGCTCGCTGAGCTCGCACCGGAAACCCTGGCCGTGATGCACGGGTCCTCCTTTATCGGGGACGGCGCTGCGCAACTTCAGGGACTGGCCGATTTCTACGAGCGGCGGTTGCGCGCCGCGATGGGAGTTCCATGACGGCGCTCCAACATCACCCGCGCCGGAGCGTACGGCTCGACACCCTGGTGCGCCTGCGCTGGCTCGCCATTTTCGGCCAGATCGCGGCCCTGCTGGTGGTGACCGATGGCCTCGATTTTCAGCTGCCGTTCTGGCGCTGCATGGCCGTCATCGGCATCTACGCCGTGTTCAACATCTCGCTGCGGCTGCGCTTTCGCGGCAATGAGCGCCTGGCGCCTGAGCTTGCGGCCTGGTTCCTCGCGGTCGATATCGCCGAGCTCGCCGTGCTGCTGTTCCTCACCGGGGGCCTGGAAAATCCGTTCGCGTTCCTGTTTCTCGGCCCGGTGCTGATCTCCGCGACCGCGCTACCGCCGCGCATGACGCTGATCCTCGGCGCCTTTGCGGTCTCGTGCGCGACCTTGCTGGTGTTTGCGCACTATCCGTTGCCGTGGTCGAGCGATGACCCGCTGGAGCTACCGTCGATCTACATGCTCGGCGTCTGGCTCTCGATCCTGCTCGCGATCGGCTACATCTCGATCTACGCGTGGCAGATCACCGAGGAGGCGCGCCAGCTTGCCGACGCGCTGGTGGCGACCGAGCTCGTGCTGGCGCGCGAGCAGCACCTGTCCCAGCTCGACGGTCTCGCCGCCGCCGCCGCGCATGAGCTGGGGACGCCGCTCTCGACCATCTCGCTGGTGAGCAAGGAGCTGGAGCTCGCGCTCGGCGCCTCGGAGCACGCCGGCGATGCCCGCATCCTGCGCGAGCAGGCACAACGCTGCCGCGAGATCCTCGGCAAGCTCACCGCGCTGCCCGCACCGGGCGAGCCGTTCGAGCTGATGAAGCTCTCAGCCTTGATCGAGGAGGTGGTGTCGCCGCACCGCAATTTCGGCATCGCGATCGAGGTCAAGCGGCCGACCGATCCGCACGACGAGCCGGTCGGGGCGCGCAACCCTGCAATCCTCTACGGGCTCGGAAACCTGCTGGAGAACGCCGTCGATTTTGCCCGGGAGCGTGTGGACGTCGTCGCGGAGTGGACAGAGGACCAGGTGAAAGTGACGATCAGCGATGACGGACCGGGTTTTCCGCCGGAGGTCATCGGCCGCATGGGCGAGCCCTACGTGAAAGGGACCCGGCCACAGCGCAAACAGGCGGCTAGCGAGAGCACCGGGCTGGGTCTCGGGTTTTTCATCGCCAAGACCCTGCTGGAGCGCTCGGGCGGACACCTGGCGATCGAAAACCGCGTGTTTCCGCAGCGCGGAGCGGTTATCCGGGTGACCTGGCCGCGCACCGAATTCGAGCGGCCGCTATCCGAAGCGGCTTGATTACGCGGAATTCAGGGTGCGACACTTGATCTGCTAAAGGGAACGCATACCTATAATGCAGGAAGGGATTACCCGGGAAAGTTGCAGATCATGAACACCCTGGCGCAGACGCCGACGGCGGCGGACCGTACCCTGTTGATTGTCGAGGACGATCGGCTGTTCCTGCAGCGGCTCGCCCGCGCGATGGAAACGCGCGGCTTTTCGGTGCGGACGGCGGAGACCGTCAGCGAGGGCCTGCAGCAGGTTGAGGCCTCAGCCCCGGCATTCGCGGTAGTCGATATGCGACTCGGCGACGGCAATGGCCTCGACGTGATCTCGGCCCTGAAGAAGCGTCGGCCGGAGGCACGCGGGATCGTGCTCACCGGTTACGGCAATATCGTCACCGCGGTAACCGCGGTGAAGCTCGGCGCCGTGGATTATCTCTCGAAGCCGGCGGATGCGGACGAGGTCGCCGCGGCCCTGCTCGCCACCGGCGAGAACAAGCCGGCGCCGCCGGAGAACCCGATGTCGGCCGACCGGGTGCGGTGGGAGCATATCCAACGGATTTATGAACTGTGCGGCCGCAATGTTTCTGAGACCGCGCGCCGGCTCAACATGCATCGCCGCACCTTGCAGCGGATATTGGCGAAGCGCGCCCCGAAATAATTCACGCGGCAGCTACCTCTCCCCGCAAGCGGGGAGAGGTAAGCAGCCGAGAATCAAAACACCGGTCGGCTGGCGTTGCCGTCCGGTGTGGGCTGTACGGTGGTGTTCTGCGGCTTCTTCTCTTCCGGCAGCGATACGATCACCTGGCCGTCCTCGACCCGCACCTTGATGGGCTTAAGCCGATAGCGCGGATTGCCGTGATGGCGTCCGGTGCGGATGTCGAACTCGAAACCGTGCCACGGGCAGACCACGTTGATCTTGGTTTTGGAGAAGACAAAACCTTGGCTGGTGCGATCCTCGGCGACATCCTCTTCGACTTTGGCGATGATCTTGCCCTGGCACGCCGGTCCGCCGATGTGCGGGCACACGTTCTCATAGGCGAAGAATTCGCCCCCGAGCTTGAAGATGCCGACTTCCAGGCCTTCCGATTCAATCAGCTTGCGTCCCGGATCGGCGAAAGCGGATGCCGGTCCGACATTGATCTCACGCATTGTTCTTATTCCTCCCGTTCAAGAATGCGGACGCTGGAACCACATCGACAGGTCCCAGAGATTGAGCCCCACGGCCCGGATCATGGCGGTGACCGAGACCACCACGTCGGTCGGCGTCAGCTTCTCCGCCGTCACCGGGCTGATGGGTTTGTTGTCGAGATCGACCTTGGCAGCATAGAGCCGGACCGCGGCGGTGAAGACGCGCTCGAGCTCGGCATCGGGCACGAGGTCGAGATCGCCCGACGTGAGCGCGCGTTCCGCGGCCGCGACGAAAGCGTCGCCGCAGGTTGCGTTGGCCGGCGCGTTTCTCGGCGCCGGTTTTGTTTCGGTGTCTGTCATGTGTTGTTCTTCAAGAAATTCCTGGACGCGTCGCGAGCACGTCCTTGGCCCGCGGCTTCATGCGTTTGACCTCGAGATTGAACAGCCGCGCCGCGTTGAGACCGAGGATGTTGCGCTTGGCGTCATCAGACAGGAACGGCAAGGTCGTGATCGAGGATGGCGGATCGAAGTCCCAGTGCGGCCAGTCCGAAGCAAACAACAACTGGGTTTCAGCTTTGAAGGCTTCGAGCGAGCACTGCAGGATCTTCAAGTTGGAGCGCTCGAGCGGCTGCGTCGTGTAGTACATGTCGCGCATGTATTCGCTCGGCAATCGCTTGAGCGCCGGCGCCTCGCACGAGCGCATCATGTACTCGTGGTCGAGCCGCTGCATCAGGAACGGAATCCAGGCGCATCCGCTCTCGACCCAGAGGAGTTTGATCTTCGGGAAGCGCTCCGGCAGCCCGTTGATGATCCAGTTGGTCATGTGGATCAGGCTGTAGTGTACAAAGGAGAGCGAGTGCATGGAGATGAAGCGGTTGAGTTGGGCAAACGACGGATCGCCCCAATTGAAGCCCGAGTGCCAGGCAAGCGGCTTGCCGGTCTCCTCGATCATCGAATAGAGCCGCATATAGCGGTTGTGATGGATCGGCCGATTGCGCGTCGAGGTCACCGTGAAGCCGATGATGTTGGGATCATCGGCGTAGCGTTTCACCTCTTCGCAACAGGCTTCGGGCGTGTTGAACGGCAGATAGGCGAGGCCCTTGAGCCGCGGATCCTCGGGCAGGATGCATTCGGTCGCCCAACGATTATAGGCCTTCGACAACGCGACCTCGATGTCCTCCTGCGGATGCATGCCGAGCAGCAGCATCGGGGTGGGAAACACGATCTGATAGTCGATGCCCATCGCATCCATGGAGCGCCGGGCAAGCTCGGTGAAGTGATGACAGCCCTTGCCCTCGATGGGCTCAAGCAGACCGGCCTGATGCGGGATGCGCCCGTGCAGGGGCTGATAGGTCATGCCGGGGACGGCGTTGAGCAGCGCTGTCGTGCCCTGGCCCGGGCGCATGAACTGCGCCTCGCCCATCTGGCGGATCACCTCATTGTCGACCCGGGCAATGATCTCCGGCCAGAACTGGGTCTCGGTCACATGTGCGTCGATATCGACCAGGAAATAATCTTCGTAGCTCTCCGCCTGTTTGGTGGCGTGGGAGAGGATGTCACGGGTGTCGGTCTTGGTCGTGATCTCGTCGAGCTCACGGAAGCCCGGCGTGGGCGCTCGTTCCAGCATCGATGGCGTTTCCCGAAGCGGCCGCCGGGCGTTGGCACCGGCGTGTTGGGCTAAAACTACACCGCGGTGCGCGCGGCCCACAAGGCAGCCGACGGCAGAGCTGGGGCGCTAGAACTCCGCCCCGTACGGCCCGGTTGGGTCGCCGAGCGCCTGCAGACGTCGCGCGGCGGCGCGGGCAAACAGGAGCAGCATGCTGCGCCGCGTTGCAGCATGCAGGCGGTGCTCCGGCGGCTCGCGCAGCAGGTCCGCGCCAAATTCATCGGCCACGATCAGCCCGGCGTCCTCGGGAAAGATCTCCTGCGGCACGTCGAGGGCAGTCGCAAACAAGAGGCGGTCGCAATGAGCCCGATAGTCCGGCCATTTCTGGTCGGCACAGAAATCGGCGATGGAGGATTTGATCTCGATGATCCAGATATCACCATCGTCGGCGAGCGCCACCAAATCGGCACGACGGCCTGACGGCAATGGCAGTTCAGTGACGCAGGTGCGGCCGAGCGCGGTCAGGAGCCGCTGCGTGCCGCGGGCAATAGCAAGTGCCCGTGCCGATTGGCGCCCGTCGCGGAGCCGTGATTCGTCAAGTTTGACCAGCATGCGCTCAGCATCGCACGCCGGATGAAAGGAGCAAGGGCTGCCTTACACCACGGCGGCCGTGGCGCGGGTGATTGCGTTGTTGAGCTGCGGCATCACCTTTTCGGCCATCAGCTGCATGGAGCGCCGCGCCAGCGACGGGCTGCGCCAATCCTTGCCGGCATAGAGCAGCGTGCCGAAGTCGCCGACCTGTTCGCGGAACGCCAGAAGCTCGTCCACGACCTTGGAGGGTGAGCCGTAGATGATCAGCGAATCACACACGCTGTCCAACGTCACTTCATGATCGGGCTGCTCGCGATAAGTCTTGAACAAATCGAAGCGGCCGTTGCGCGTGAGTTTCGTGAACAATTGTTTGTAGTAGTAACGGTATGGGCTGTTCGGGTCGGTCGCGTAGTTGCGCGCAGTGGCATCGTCGTCGGCGACGAAGATGCTCTTGGCGACGCGCCAGTTCGCCGGTTTGGCGGGCCGGCCGACGCGCTCACAGCCTTCCACATATTTCGGCCAATGGCTCTTCACCCAGGCCGGCATCAGGAAGTTCGCCGAGATCGGATCCCAGCCGCGGGCGGCGGCTTCGGTCACGCCCTTGGAGAACGGCGCGACCACCGTGACCACGATCGGCGGATGCGGCCGCTGCAACGGTTTCCCGACGAAACCCTGGCCGATCTCGGGGATGTAGTGGCGCTCGACTTTGACGTTCCAGTACTTGCCGCTGAGCCCGTAGGGCGGCTCGCCCTGCCAGATCGCCATGATCTGATTGATCGCTTCGACGAACATGGCGTTGCGGTCGGCCTCGAGGTTGCCATAGGCCTCGGCGTCAGACAGGAGCCCGCCCGGACTGATGCCGAAGATGAAGCGGCCGTCGAGCAAGTGATCAAGCATCGCGATCTGGCTCGCGACGGTGACCGGATGCGAGTTGGGCAGATTGACCGTGCCGGTGCCGAGCTTGATGCGCCGCGTCGCGTCGACCAGGGTCGCGAGGAACATCGCGCAGGAGGTGATGTTCTCGGCCTTGTCGGTGGCGTGCTCGCCGCAATAGGCCTCGGCGTAGCCAAGCTCATCGGCGAGGATGAAGGCCTCGCGGTCTTCTGCCAGCGATACCCGCCAATCCTTGTCCAACGGATGGATCGGCATGGTGAAGAAGCCGAGCTTCATGGGATTACCCCTTGCCTAGACCAGTCTCCGACTTCAGGCCCGCGGCCGTGATGCCGGCAACCGCGCAGGCCTCATCATTGTCCGACGTGTCGCCCGAAATACCCACCGCGCCAATCGTGTCCCCATCATGGTCCTGGATCAGCACGCCACCCGGAACCGCCATCACCCGCCCATTGCTCACGGCGCTCAGCGTGGTGATGAACATCGGCGCCTTCTGGGCCCGTTCGAACAAGCCGCGCGAGCCGAACCCCATGCCCAGCGCCGCGTAGGCTTTGGCATAGGCGATTTCGAATCGCAGGATGGCCGATTTATCCTCGCGCTTGTAGGCGACGAGATGTCCGCCGGCGTCCAGCACGGCCACCACCAGCGGACGCAGATTGAGTTCGCGCCCTTTTTGAAGCGCGACGTCGACGATGGTGCTGGCCTGCGCAAGCTTGATCGACATGCAATCCCCCGTTTCGGCGGCGCGAACGATAGGCGATCCGGGCGGCGGGCGGAAGGCGTGCGCCGTGACCGTTTCCGTGCGAAGTGGGACGGCGCAAGGGAGAAAGACGCATGAGCAACGGTGATAAGACGATCGGCATCGTGGGTCTTGGCATCATGGGTGGCGCGTTCGCCAGGAACCTGGTGGCGGCCGGATTCCACGTGGTTGGCTTCGATATCGATCCAGCCGCACGGCGCGCGGCCCGCAAGGCGGGCGCCGAGCTTGCGGCTGACGCCGTGGCAGTCGCGCGCGCAGCACCGGTCATCATCACCAGCCTGCCAAACCCGGCGGCGCTGCATGCCACCGTCGCGCAGCTCGTGGCGGCGAAGTTGCCCAAGCGCACGATCATCGAAGCGAGCACCTTCACGTTGGCCGACAAGCTCGCGGCCGAGCAGGCGCTGACAGCGGCCGGCCACACTGCGCTGGATTGTCCGGTCAGCGGCACCGGCGCGCAGGCCAAGGTCAAGGATCTCGTGATCTACGCCAGCGGCGAGCCTCGCGCGATCGCCAAGCTCAAGCCGGTGTTCCTCGGCATTGGCCGCGCCGTGCATGACCTCGGCGCCTATGGCAACGGCAGCCGCATGAAGTATGTCGCCAACTTGCTGGTCGCGATCCATAACGTGGCCAGCGCTGAAGCCATGGTGCTCGGCATCAAGTCCGGCCTCGACCCGAAACAGATCTTCGAGCTGGTCAAGGCTGGCGCCGGCAATTCCCGCATCTTCGAGCTGCGCGCGCCGATGATGGTCGCCGACCGCTACGACGAACGCGTCGATGACGATCAAAGTCTGGCAGAAGGACCTCGCCGTGATCGGCGAGCATGCAGCGCAGCTCGGCTGCCCGACGCCGCTGATGAGCGCGACCTTGCCGATCTACGCGGCGGCCATGTCCATGGGCCACGCGGCGCACGACACGGCAGCGGTCTGCGCCGTGCTGGAAGAAATGGCCGGGGTGAAGCGCAAGCGGGGCGCGCGTCAGAGAAAATCCAAGGTCGCCGTTTCGGCCAGGACGGCCGCCGGCTCGCGATAACGCGCCGCCATGGCGCGCTCGTGCTCCGTGGATAGCTGGGCCTGCATGGCGGCGCCGAGATCGCGTCCGCGGGCGACCATGCGCTGGCCGATCGGCCGGCGCGTCGCTTGGAATGCCCCGAGCGCGGCTTCAATCGACCGAGCCGTGGCCAGCGCCTGCGCGAGCGCCGCCGCATCCTGGGCTGCCTTGGCAACCCCGGCGCCAACATGAGGACGCACCACGAAGGCGGCATCTCCGATCAGCGCCACCTGCCCGGCGTGCATGTACGAGACTTCGAAATCGTAAATCGGCTGCAGAAACGGGCGATCGCACAGATCCAGCACGGTGCGGAACTGCGGTGCCAAGACCGCCCCGGAATTGCGTAGCTCCACAATGGTCGCTTCCGGGATGAGTGGGGGCGGGATGGAAATGTCGTGGCGGTGCCCACGCGCGTCGGTGAGAAGTCGCGCCAAGGTCGGCTCATCGGCTGGCCGGTACCAGACGATGTTATAGCGTCGGTGTCCGGGCCGCAGGTCATTGCCCGGCCCGGCGACCGGGTATCCCAGCATCTGCTCGCCCGCCGGCAAGCTGAAGCCAAGTGCATCGAACAGATCGTTGTGCAACTCCTCGGAAAATGCCTGTTCGGCGGCCAATGCACGCCAGGCCACGTAACCCGCATAGAGCAATGACTGCTGCGAGATCATGCTGGTGCGCACGCTGGAGCGAAGACCGTCAGCGCCAATCAGGAGATCGCCGCTCGCGCGACCGCCGTCAGCGAAATGGGCTGTTACGGAGCTGTTGGTCTGCTCGGCACGCACGAACTCCTGGCCGCGCTGATAGCACGCGTCCGGCAGCGCCACGCGCAGGAGGGTGAACAATCGATCCCAGGAGGTCATGAGCTGCGGCCGCATACTCTCGGCGACAAGGCTCCCGTCGGACCCGAACACACGCCGCAGGCGGATACTGACCCCGAGCTCGCGCGTGTCGAGCCCGAGTGATTCGATTACGTCGAGAATCTGCACATGAGTCGCAATACCGGCGCCGCGCCCGGACAGCCCCGTTGCCGCGCGCTCGAATACCACAGCGTCCAACCCGCGTTGCCGCAGTAGCAGTGCCGCGAACAGCCCGGCCATCGAGCCGCCAATGATCAGCGCCTTCATAACTTCATCTCAGGACTAGCCAAGGCGTAAGCCTTCCTGCACAGTAGCGAAAAATGCTTCGACCGCGCGATGGGCCGCGACGGGAATTAGAGGGGACGCACTTGTTTTCACCGGAGCTTGCTGTCAACGCGCTGATCGCGGGGCTGTTGCTGGGCGGTTTCTACGCGGCGGTGACCATCGGAATTTCGATCTCGTTCGGAATTCTCGACATCGTCAATATCGCCCATCCGGCGTTCATCATTCTCGGCTCCTACATCGCCTATATTCTCAACGCCCAGCTCGGTATCGATCCGATCGTCGCCGCAATCATCGCCCTGCCGGCGTTCTATGCCCTCGGCGCGGCCATTTATCAGGTCTACCACGTGGCCTTCGAGGTGCGTGGTCGCGAGGCGCTGAGCGGGCTCGCTTTCTTCTTCGGCCTGCTGTTTATCACCGAGGTACTACTGATCCTCGTCTTTGGGGTTGATTACCGCTACGTGCAGGCAAGCTACGTCGATCAGTCGATCAACATCGGCTTCATCAACCTGCCCAAGCGCATGCTGATCCCCTGCTTGATGTCGATCCTGATGTTCGTCGTGCTGCAGTTGTTCCTCTCGCGCACATTCATCGGTCGCGCCATCATGGCGGTGGCGCAGGATCAGCTGGCGCTGCGGCTGATGGCGGCAAGCCCGACCCGGATCAAACGCATCGCCTTCGCAATCTCGATTGCGACCGCGTCGCTCGCCGGCGCATTCCTGATCATCATCCAACCGGTCGAGCCGTCGGTCGGGCGCGAATATATCGGACGCGTGTTTGCGATCTGCGTGCTGGGCGGATTGGGTAGCCTGCCGGGGACGATCATCGCCGCGATGCTGCTCGGGGTCGCCGAGAGCTTCACGTCGACGTTCTACGGTCCCTCATGGGCTCCCGCCGTGTCGTTCGGCATTCTGCTTCTGACGCTGGCGTTCCGGCCGGCCGGGCTGTTGGGACGCTGATGCGCTCGGGCATTTTCTTTCTGGTCGCGGTCGTCGTTGCGGCAATCGTTTTCGGTTGCGCAGTGGCGATCAACAACGACTATGTGTTCTTCGCCGGCTACACGGTGCTGCAGTTCATCGTGCTGGCCACCGCCTGGAACATCCTCGGCGGCTACACCGGCTACGTGAACTTCGGCAGCGCGGCCTTCTTTGCGCTCGGCGCCTATTCCTCCGTGTTCATGCACAAGTTCTATCCGATGCCGATCCCGGTGCTCATCGTCATTGCGGCCGTGATCTCTGGTTTGGTTGGCCTCGGCATGGGTTATCTGACACTGCGCCTGCGCGGCGCGTTTTTCGCTATCGCCACACTGGCGCTCGCCGTCGTGCTGCAAACCCTGATCGTCAACTGGAACTATGTCGGC
This sequence comes from uncultured Alphaproteobacteria bacterium, assembly GCA_963760435.1. Taxonomy (GTDB): domain Bacteria; phylum Pseudomonadota; class Alphaproteobacteria; order Rhizobiales; family Xanthobacteraceae; genus JAFAXD01. The sequence continues at coordinate 186,668 of CAVXDE010000043.1, read as the reverse complement.
GGCTCGCGCGGCGCCTATGTGGTGCGCCCGGCAACCATCGCCTTCCTTGGCAACTACGTGCACTACTTGTTCCTGTTGATGCTCGGCCTCGCCGTGATCGCGCTCACCGTCGCGCGCACCATCGAGCGGTCCTCGCTCGGCTATGGCTTTGCCACGATCCGCGATGACGAGCTTGCGGCTGAGGCATCCGGCGTTCCGACCCTGCGCCTCAAGCTGATCGCCACCACGATCTCGGGCGCCCTCATGGGAATGGCCGGCGCGCCGTTCCCCTACTACATCGGCTATCTGCAGCCTTCGTCGGCATTCGGCCTCGAATACGCGGTCAACTCGATCGCCATGCCGATCATCGGCGGCACCGCCACCTGGCTCGGACCGCTGATCGGCGCGATCGTACTCGGCAGCCTCCAGCAATACATCACGGTGACGATCTCGAGCTCGGTCAACGTGCTGATCGTCGGGCTGCTGCTGGTGATTTTCGTGGTGATCGCGCCCAACGGCATCGTCGGGCTCGTGCAATCCATTCTGCGCAGGCGTCGGTATGAGCGCAAACCTGCTTGAGGTCGAATCGCTGGGCAAGCGCTTCGGCGGCTTCGTCGCGCTCGACGGCATCGATCTCGCCGTCGCGGCCGGCGAGCGCGTCGGTCTGATTGGTCCCAACGGCTCCGGCAAATCGACCCTGGTCAATTGCCTGTGCGGCGCGCTCGGCAACTACACCGGTGCGGTTCGTTTCGATGGCCGCAACATCGGCGGCCTGAGCGCTCACCAGCGCACGCGGCTCGGAATGGCGCGCAGCTTCCAGCTGCCGCGGCCGTTTGCGAGCATGACGGTCGCCGACAATATCCGGGTGCCGCTGGTCTATGCGGTCGCCGCCCGCTCGGGCGTGCATCTGACAAACGAGCAAATCGTCGCCCGCTCGACCGAAATGCTGGCGCTCGTCGGTCTCGCCGACAAGGCCCGGCAATTCCCGCGCGACCTCACCCAGGTCGAGATGCGCAAGCTCGAGCTGGCCCGCGCCATGGCGGCGGAGCCGAAACTGCTGATTGCCGACGAAGCGATGGCCGGCCTATCGCATTCCGAGGTCGAGGACATCGTGGCGCTGCTCATTCGACTCAACGAGCGCGGCATCACCGTGATCCTGATCGAGCACATCATGCGGGCGGTGATGACCTTCTCGCAGCGGCTGGTCGTGCTGGTCTCCGGCAAGAAGATCGCCGACGGCAAGCCCGATGAAGTGATCCGCAACAAAGAGGTGGAGCGCGCCTATCTTGGCCAATAGCATCACCATAGCGGGCATCAACGCGAGCTACGGCCACGTGCGCGTGCTCGAGGACGTCTCGCTCACCGTCGGTGGCGGTGAGACCGTGGTGTTGCTCGGGACCAACGGCAACGGCAAGTCCACGGTGATGAAAAGCATCATCGGCATGGTCCGCCCCAGCGCCGGCAAAATCGAAGCGGAGATCGACGGTGAGCGCCACAACCTGATCGGCCGCACCACTGAAGAGATCGTCGATCTCGGCATCGCACTGGTGCCGGAAGGGCGCAGGCTGTTTCCGCGCCTCACCGTCGAGGAAAACCTCTTGCTTGGCGCGTTCCGCCCCAAGGCGCGTGCCAGCATCAAGGAGAATCTGAAGTTCTGTTTCGAATGTTTTCCGCGGCTCGCCGAGCGGCGCTCGCAGCTCGCCGGCAGCATGAGCGGCGGCGAACAACAAATGCTGGCGCTGGGGCGCGCGCTGATGCTCTCCCCGCGCATATTGCTGATCGATGAGCCTTCCGTCGGGCTCGCCCCGGTGCTGGTCAGCCGCACCATCGACAAGATCAAGGAGCTCAAGGATCAGTATAGTCTGACCGTGCTGATGGCCGAGCAGAATTTCACCCAGGCGCTGCGCATCGCCGACCGCGGCTACGTGATCGTGCACGGCAAGATCGAGTTCGAGGGCCGCTCCGTCGATGAGCTCAACAACAACGAGCTGATCCGGAAGTTTTATTTGGGGTTGTAGGGCCTCGTGTCCCGGGCGCGGTGCAGCACGTAGTGGTGCACCGCTGACCCGGGACCGTCGCAAGCGCTAGAGTTCTTGGCGATCCCAGGTCTGCAGCGCACCACTTCGTGCTGCGGTGCGCCCGGGATACGGGCTGCATACAAACAAAAAAGCGCCGCGCCAGTGGCCATGGCGCGGCGCTCCGCCGAACCCGGCGTCGGCGTTGTTCTACATCTTGGCCTTTTCGTAGGGGTAGATCACGTCACCGGTCTTGAGGTCCGGCGGCGTCAATACGGTTTGGGTGTCCATGCCGCGGAACTGATCGAGACCGTTGCCCTTGATGTCGTGATACTGGACCTGCAGCATGCGCGACTTGGTCCATTCGCCCTTCGGACCGAATGATATTTCGCCCATGATGGTGTTGACCGGATGGCTGCGCAGCCAATCCGAGATCTTGTCGTCGTTCAGGCTCTTTGAGCCTTCAACCCCGGCCGCTAAGGCCTCGAGATAGGCATAGCCCCAGGTGCCGAGATAGTAGCCGAGCGGGTCCACACCCTCCGCCGCGGCGCGCGACTGGTAGGTCTTGAGCAGATCGATGGCGCCGGCCGTCTGCATCTTCTCCGACGGGACCCACGTCTCGTAGTTTACGATTCCATTGAGCAGCGGTCCAAGCTGTTGCTTGAACACGGTCGCCTGCAGCCCGACCATCGCACCGCCGATCATCTTCGGCTTGAAGCCGACCTCGTTGACGGCCTTGATCATGCCGACCGAGTCGAGCGGATAGGAGCAAATAGTGACGATATCCGGATTGCTGGCCTGGATCGCCCGCACGATCGGCGTGAAATCCGCTGTCGAGGGCGGATAAGTCTTGTCGTAAACGACGTTGAAGCCGTATTTCTTGGCGTTCGCGCGCGCTCCCTCACATGCGTTCTTGGAGAATTCCTGGTCGGCCGCGACCAGCGCGACCGTGGTCGGCTTTGGATTCTGCGCCGCTGCAACCTGAAAGAATCCTTCCGTGAACGCCGCCTTGGTATCGGGCCCGGACGGGATCATGGCAAAATATTTGGGGTAGTCGAACTCGCTGTTCACCGCGAGCCCGAACAGGCCGATGAAGACCTTGCCCTTCTGCATCACCACCGGCATCGCCGGCGCGATTTGCGCCGTGGCATATGGGCCGACCACGAGGTCGACCTTATCGACGTCGAGAAGCTTGGTGTAGATGCCGGGTACGGTCGACGGGTTCGACTGGTCATCGTAGTAGATGAGCTTCACCGGGCGACCGAGCAGCCCGCCCTTCTTGTTGACCGTCTCTTCCCAGATCTTGGCGCCGAGCAACGCCTGCTTGCCGTTGGCGGCGAGCGGGCCGGTCAGCGCCATGGCAAAGCCGATCTTGATCGGTTCGCCGGACTGCGCGGCGGCGCTGTTCGCAAAGACCCCGGCCGCCACAATGGCAAGCAGAGCTGCTCCGATGCGTTTGAGCATGAGGTTCCTCCCAGAAGGTATTCGTTGGCGCGCATCTTAGCTGCAATTCGCGCGGGCGCCAGAGCCTATCTGGTCGCGGTTTTGCGGCCGGTCCTGGACAGGACAAGACCGTTCGACGAAACTGCGCAACAAAAGCTGATGGGCCATAGCCCGCCGCGTTCGGTCGACCCGAGATCGGCCACAAGGGAGGACAAGGTGACGCAAGTCAGCAGACGTGGCTTGGTGTTGGGATCCGTTGCGAGCGCCGTGTTGCTGGGCAATCGGGCTGTCGCCCAGGACAGCTATCCGAACCGGACCATCACGGTCATCAACCCATTCCCGCCGGGCGGCGCATCGGATGTCGTGACGCGGCCGCTGGTCGCCGCGGTTGAGCCGATCGTCAGACAGCCGGTAATCATCGAGACCAAAGCGGGGGCGGCCGGCGCGGTCGGCGCCCAATTTGCCGCGAATGCCAAGCCCGACGGCTACACCCTGCTCTCACACATCACTTCGATTTCCGGCTTTGCCGAGGTCGACCGGCTGTTCGGTCGCCAACCCAAGTTCACCAATGCCGATTTCATCCCGATCGCGCGTTTCGTTGCCGATCCGTGTGTGCTGATCGTCAACGACCAGCAGAAATGGACCTCGCTCCAGGACTTCATTGCCGACGCCAAGGCGCGGCCCAATCAGATCATTTACTCCTCGTCCGGCCTCTACGGCGCACTGCACATCCCGATGGCGCTGTTCGCCAAGGCGGCGGGCGATCTCAAGCTTCGCCATTTGCCAACGACGGGCGGCGGGCCCGCCGTAACGGCGCTGCTCGGCAATAACGCGCAGGCGCTGGCATCCTCGGTCTCGGCCTGCCTGGCGCAGATCAAAGCCGGCAAGGCGCGGGCGCTCGCATCGTTCGGCGGTGAGCGGTCGAAAGCATTGCCTGATGTTCCGACCATGAAAGAGCTCGGCTTCAACGTGGAATATTACCTCTGGGTCGGAATGTTTGCTCCGAAGGGCACGCCCGAGCCGGTGATCACCAAACTGCGCGAGGTCTTTAACAAGGCCGCCCACACAGACCAATTCCAAGCCGCGCTGCTCAACCTCGGCCAGGAGCTTGCGTATCTCGATCAACCCGAGTTCGCCAAGTTCTGGGACCAGGACGCCAAGCGCATCCAGGAGGCGATCCGCGAGATCGGCAAGGTCGAGGGATGACGCTGCGCACCGACCACGTCGCCGGCGTTGCGGCGATCATCATTGGCATGGTCGTCCTCGCCTTTTCGGGCGATCTACCCTTCGGCAGCCTGTCGTTTCCCGGCGCCGGGATGTGGCCAAAGCTCATTTGCGTGTTGATGATCGGGTTGGGCGCCCTGCTTTGTCTGGGCGCAAGCTCAAGCAGGCCCCTTGCCGAACTCGGCTGGAGCGACGCGCGCCATGCCGCGCTCGTCACTGCAGCGACAGCAGTCGCGATTGCGTTCTATTCGACGCTTGGCTTCATCGTGATCGCGACGTTTCTGCTCGCCGGCTTGGTCATGCTGGAGCGACGGCACCCGATCATCGCATTGGTTTATGGCGCGAGCGTCAGTGTCGCGGTCTACGCGCTATTTACGATCTTGTTGAAGTCGCCGCTCGAGCGCGGGCTGATCGGGTTCTAATACTTACATGGAAAGCACATTCGACAGCCTGCTGCTCGGCTTCTCGGTCGCGTTGCGGCCCGATGTGCTGTGGTACGCGTTCATCGGTTGCCTGGTCGGCACGCTGGTCGGCGTATTGCCCGGCATTGGTCCGCTGGCCGGGATCAGTATCTTGCTGCCGGCAACATTCGGACTAGACGCCACCAAGGCCGTAATCATGCTGGCGGGCATCTACTACGGCTCGCAATATGGCGGCTCGACCACATCGATCCTGATGCGGATCCCGGGCGAAGCGTCCTCGGTGATGACTTGTATCGACGGCTACGCCATGGCGCAGAAGGGCCGCGCCGGTGCGGCCCTGTGCATCGCGGCCGTGGGCTCATGGATCGCCGGCACGTTCGGCGTGCTGGTGCTCACCGTGATCGCGCCTCCGCTCGCGGCCTTTGCGCTACGCTTCGGGCCACCCGAATACACGGCGCTGCTGGTGCTCGGCCTCATCTTCCTCGCCTACATGTCGTCGACCTCGCTGCCGCGCACCTTGCTGATGGCCGCGGTCGGCTTGCTGCTCGGCACGGTCGGCATCGACAACATGACCGGCCATTTCCGCTACGCGTTCGACATCCCCGAGCTCGGCGACGGCATCGGCATCGTGCCGGTCGCGGTCGGGTTGTTCGGGCTTGGCGAAATTCTCTCGACCCCGAGCTCCAATGTGGTCGGGAAAGTGCTGACACCCAAGCTACGCGAGCTGCTGCCGAACCGCACCGAGTGGCGCCAATCAGCAATGCCGATCGCGCGCGGCTCGCTGCTCGGATTCCTGGTCGGGCTCACGCCCGGCTCCGCGCATATCATTTCGAGTTTCCTCTCCTACGCGGTGGAACGAAAGCTCTCCAAACATCCGGAGGAATTCGGCCAGGGCGCGGTGGCCGGAGTCGCTGGGCCTGAATCCGCCAACAACGCGGCCTCGACCGGCGCGTTCGTGCCGATGCTGGCGCTCGGGCTTCCGACCGGCCCGGTCACGGCGGTACTGATGGCCGCGCTGCTAATTCATGGCATTCCGCCCGGCCCGACGCTGGTGAACGATCACCCCGACGTATTTTGGGGTTTCGTCGCCTCGATGTACGTGGGCAACGTGATGCTGCTCGCGCTCAACCTGCCGCTCGTCGGCCTATTCGTAAATGTGCTGCGGATCCCCTACGCCTATCTCTACCCGCTGGTGATCATGTTCTGCATCGTCGGCGTCTATGTGGTGAACAGCTCGGTCGTCGACGTATGGATCATGCTGGGCATGGGCGTGCTTGGCTATCTGCTGCGCAAGCTTGGCCTCGATCCGGCGCCACTGGTGCTGGGGCTTGTCATCTCGCCGATCTTCGAGATGAGTCTGCGCCAGTCGCTGATCATGTCCGACGGCAATTGGACGATCTTTTTTACGCGGCCGATCGCGCTGGTATTGCTACTTGTGGCGGTGGCACTGCTGTCGCTCTCCGGCCTGTCGCTGCTGCGCAAGCGGCGCGACTGGCGCGCTCAGCTCGCCGAAGTCGAGGCGGGGGAGTGAGCTACGCCGCCAGCCCGCCCTTCTCCTCAATAAATCGCGCGATCTCCGCTACGCCACGGCCTTCGCGCAGGTTGGTCATCACGAACGGGCGGATGCCGCGCATGCGCTTGGCGTCGCGTTCCATGACATCGAGCGAGGCGCCCACATAAGGCGCCAGATCGATCTTATTAATCACCAGGAGATCGGAGCGGGTGATGCCGGGCCCGCCCTTGGACGGGATCTTATCACCAGCTGCCACATCGATGACGTAGATCGTGAGATCGGCAAGCTCAGGTGAGAACGTGGCCGCCAGGTTGTCGCCGCCGGACTCGATCAGGATCAGGTCGAGCTCCGGAAACTTGCGCCGCATGTCGGCGACCGCGGCGAGGTTGATCGAGGCATCCTCGCGGATCGCCGTGTGCGGGCACCCGCCGGTCTCGACACCGGCGATCCGCTCCGGCGCAAGTGCCCCCGAGCGGACCAAGTACTCAGCGTCCCACTTGGTGTAGATGTCGTTGGTGATGGCGGCGATCTCATATCGTTCGCGCAGATGCTTGCACAGTGCATCCATCAGCGCGGTCTTGCCCGACCCGACCGGGCCGCCGACGCCGACACGCAAGGGACCATGTGGGCTTTTCATCGTGGTCATGACCGAAACAACCTCGTGTACTGGGTCTCATGGCGCATGCTGGCGATATCGGCGCGGAAGGTCGCCCCACCGACCTCATCGAGCGGCGTTGCGGTCGCCGCCTGTACGGCAGCCGCGACGACCGGCTCAAGCCCGGCGAGCACGCGCTGACCGGCGGTCTGCCCGAGCGGAATGAGACGAATGCCGGCGGAGATGAGGTTGGCGGCGACCGCGTGCAGGTAAGCGCCGAGCGCAGGCGACAAGGGAATTGCGTGACCCGCTGCCGCGGCCCCAACCGCCACCGGATACACGATCGCATTCGGCCAGATGGTGTTGAGCCGCGTGAGAGCGTCGCAGGGCCACGCGGCAAGCGTCGCATCCATGAACGCGCGTCCCTGCGCGGTTGTTTCAAGATGCCGCTCCTTCGAAGACGCAAAGGCGCTGGCTAGCTCAGCGACCGCGCGAAGCACCTCGTCATTGCCATTGTGCGAAGCGGTGTGGGCATGGACGAAGAAGACGGCGTCACAAAAGACAGTGCCGTGAGCAATCATCGTCCCAAGCCAATCCGTAAGGCTGGCGGGGTCCTTCACATCGCCCGCCTCGACGGCCCATTCGAGTCCGCCAGAATAAGAGAACGCGCCGACCGGATAGGCCGGCGAGAGCCAGGACAAGAGGCGATAGAGTGCGGCGGCCTCAGTGGTCATGGTTCGCAGCGCCGGCGGTTTGCGGCACCGCCTCCGGATCGAATGGCGCGTCGATCGGCGCGAGGCTTGCGCCCATCTGCACCAACATGGCTTCCAAGACATGGTCGCGGCGGATGCGCAGCCGATCCCCAACAATTTGCAGATCCGTGTGGCGGTTGCCGATGTGCCAAGCGAAACGAAGCCTATCGGCGAAGCCCCGGCCTGAGATTTCGATCAGCGGTTCGGAGGCACCGAGCACTTCAACAACGCCGCCGTCGTCGAGCACGAGACCATCGCCGTTGCGCAACGAGACCGGCCGTTCCAGGTCCAGCAAAAACGTCGTGCCGTTCTCTCCTGTCAACACGATGCGCCGGCGCTGGCGGTCGTCCGCACCGAGAACGACGCGGTCAATCGCCTCGCGCATATTCCACGCCCCCACAGGTTTGACTGCGATTGAGCGTCGCAACCGCGTTGTTCCTCCTCGAAATCGATGCCGCCTATTTGCTACTCGCGCTTAAAACAAAAAATACCGCTGCGCCATGGGCAGAACCTCCGCGGGCTCGCAGGTCAGCAACTCACCGTCGGCGGTGACTTCGTAGGTTTCGGGATCGACAGTGATCTCCGGGGTCGCAGTGTTGTGGATCATGTTCTTCTTGGAGATCTTGCGCGTGCCCTGCACCGCGACGAGCTCCTTCTGGATGCCAAGCTTCTTGCCGATGCCGGCCGTCACCGCGGCTTTGGATGCAAACACAACTGACGAAGCCGTGCGCGAGCGCCCGAACGCCGCAAACATCGGCCGGTAGTGCACCGGTTGCGGGGTCGGGATCGAGGCGTTGGGATCGCCCATCGGGGCGGCCACGATCGAGCCGCCCTTGATCACCAGCTCCGGCTTCACCCCGAAGAACGCCGGCGCCCACAGCACCAGGTCGGCAAGCTTGCCCTTCTCGACCGAGCCGATGTGCTTGGAGACGCCGTGCGCAACGGCCGGGTTGATGGTGTACTTCGCCACATAGCGCTTGGCACGGACGTTATCGTTGTCGCCCTTCTCCCCGGGTAGACGGCCGCGCTGCTTCTTCATCTTGTCCGCCGTCTGCCAGGTGCGAATGATCACTTCGCCCAGCCGGCCCATGGCCTGGCTGTCGGAGGACATCATCGAGAGCGCGCCGATGTCGTGCAGGATGTCCTCGGCCGCGATCGTCTCCTTGCGGATACGGCTTTCCGCGAACGCGAGGTCCTCGGCGATGAGCGGGTCGAGATGGTGGCACACCATCAACATATCGAGATGCTCATCGATGGTGTTGCGGGTGAACGGCCGCGTCGGATTGGTGGAAGATGGCAGCACGTTCAACAGTCCCGCCACCTTGATGATGTCCGGGGCGTGGCCGCCGCCGGCGCCTTCGGTGTGGAAGGCGTGAATGGTGCGACCCTTGAACGCGGCGATCGTATCTTCAACAAATCCTGATTCGTTCAACGTGTCGGTATGGATCATCACCTGCACATCGAAGTCATCGGCGACCGACAAACAACAATCGATCGCTGCCGGCGTCGTACCCCAGTCCTCGTGCAGTTTGAGCGCACAAGCGCCGGCTTTGACCATCTCCTCCAGTGCCGCGGGACGCGACGCGTTGCCCTTGCCGGCAAAGCCGAGATTGACCGGGAACTCGTCGGCGGCCTGGATCATGCGGGCGATGTGCCACGGACCTGGCGTGCAAGTGGTGGCATTGGTCCCGGCGGCGGGCCCGGTGCCGCCGCCCAGCATCGAAGTGACGCCGGACATCAGCGCTTCGTCCACCTGCTGCGGGCAGATGAAATGGATGTGGGTGTCGAACCCGCCGGCGGTGAGGATCTTGCCCTCACCGGCGATCGCCTCGGTGCCCGGGCCGATGATGATATTCACATTGGGCTGGATGTCCGGATTGCCGGCCTTGCCGACGGCGAACACCTTGCCGTCCTTGATGCCGACATCGGCCTTCACGATCCCCCAATGATCGAGGATCAGCACGTTGGTGATGACGGTGTCGACCGCACCTTGCCGGTTGGTCAGCTGGCTCTGTCCCATGCCGTCGCGGATCACCTTGCCGCCGCCGAACTTCACCTCCTCGCCGTAGGTGGTGAAATCCTTCTCGACCTCGATGATCAGATCGGTGTCGGCGAGCCGCACGCGGTCGCCGGTCGTCGGACCAAACATATCGACATAGAAGCTGCGCTTCATCGCGTGCGGCATATCGGCCCTCAGAGCTTACCCATGATGTCCTGACGAAACCCGTAGACCGTGCGCTTGCCGGCGAGCGCGATCAGCGTCACGTGGCGGGTCTGGCCCGGCTCGAAACGAATGGCGGTGCCGGCCGGAATATCGAGCCGCATGCCGCGCGCCTTCTTGCGATCGAACTTCAGCGCCGGATTGGTTTCAAAGAAATGATAGTGCGAGCCGACCTGGATCGGGCGATCCCCAGTATTGGCCACACTCAGCGTCACGGACTTGCGGCCTTTGTTGAGCTCGATGTCCTCGTCTTTGAGGAACAATTCGCCGGGGATCATGATTCAACCTCTCAACTTTGCTTCGCGGTTGCGGCGTCTCTCAAACAGTGCAGCGAGGTCTCCCTCCCCCCGCGAGCGAAGCGAGTGGCGGGGAGGATTGGGGTGGGGGGCCTTGTTGCTCGCGTTGTTCATGAAAAGAGCCCCCATCCCCGACCCCTCCCCGCGCGCTACGCGCGGGGGAGGGGAGCACGCTACTGCGCGGCCGGAGCAAGAACGGATGGTCAGCGAATCGGGTCATGCACGGTCACCAGCTTGGTGCCATCCGGGAAGGTCGCCTCGACCTGGATTTCCGGGATCATTTCGGCGATGCCGTCCATCACCTGGGCGCGCGTGAGCACATGGGCGCCGGCTTCCATCAACTCGGCGACCGTGCGCCCGTCGCGCGCGCCCTCGAGGATGAAATCACTGATCAACGCGACCGACTCCGGGTGATTGAGCTTCACCCCGCGTTCGAGCCGCCGGCGCGCCACCATCGCGGCCATGAATATCAACAACTTGTCTTTCTCGCGCGGAGTGAGATGCATGGAAAGCCTCAGTTCATCCAAAGCCGCGGCGGCGAGCCGTGCAGGGCGGCGAGCAATGTCTGTAGATCGTGGCGTAACGCGGCGCCATCAGGCGCGACCAGCCGCGCCAGCATGACTCCGTTCCAGGCCGAGATGCCGGCTTCGCCGCGAAAACCCAAGCCCCGAGCGCGTTCGAGCACGTCCGCATCGCCCGGGACCACCAGAACGGTTGCCACCGCGCAATGGCCGGCTGCGACAGCAGCCCGTGCAAGGGCTGCGCCGATCGCGCCGTCGAGCCGCAGCGCATCAGCAAAGATCAACTCACCGCAACGGCGCACGCGCCAGCGATCAAACAGCTCGCCGTCAGTGACCGTTTCGCCCATGGCTGTTCGACCGAACACCACCGCTTCTACAAATAACAGAGTCGCGTCGGCAGCAAGATCAATCTCGACCGTGCGGCGCAACCGTGCCTCCTGAAACAGGATCGTTTCCTGCGGCAGCCAGATCAACTTGCCGGCCGACGCAACCGAGAGCCGGACGTCGATGCGTGCCGGTACGTCAATCGCCCGATAGACCTTCTCCGCAGCAGCGGTGGTGGCCGTCAGCTCGGCGCCTGCGCCGATATCGATGTCGAAGTTGAAGTGATCGCCGCCCGCGATGCCGCCGGCGGTGTTGATGATGACGGCTTCCAAAGCAGGCCCGTTGGGAAACCGCGCCCGCAGCGGACCGTCCTCATAGACACGCGTGCGCCGGCTGCGCCGGCCGTCATGCGCGACCGTGAGCGCAAGCCGGCCAACCGCGCGGTTGGCCGCAAAAATCCTCCGGCTCTCGGCCGCCAGCCCGACTGACAATGCCCCTCGCCCTCAAATCGCGACCGCGCGCTTGAGCGCGCCTTCGTCCAAGTCCGCGCGGGTCGACGCGTAGACGATAGCGCCCCTTTCCATGACCGCAAAATAGTCGCCAAGCTCGCTGGCAAAGTCGAGATACTGCTCGACCAGCACGATCGCCATCTGGCCGAGGCCGCGCAGGTAGGCAATGGCGCGGCCGATGTCCTTGATGATCGACGGCTGGATCCCTTCGGTCGGCTCGTCCAGCAACAGCACCCGCGGCCGCATCACCAGCGCCCGGCCGATGGCGAGCTGCTGCTGCTGCCCGCCCGAGAGATCGCCGCCCCGGCGCCGCAACATGTCGGCGAGCACCGGGAACAGCGAGAACACGTCGTTGGGAATCTCCCGCTGCGACCGCGGCAGCGGCGCGTAGCCGGTCTCCAGGTTCTCCTCGACCGTGAGCAAGGGAAAGATCTCGCGGCCCTGCGGCACGTAGGCGACACCGCGTCGCGCCCGTTCCACCGGCCGCAGATGCGTGATGTCCACACCGCCCAACGTGATTGTGCCGGCGCTCACCGGGTGCTGGCCGATCAGCGCCCGCAACAGGCTGGTCTTGCCGACGCCGTTGCGGCCGAGCACGCAGGTGACCTTGCCGGCCTCGGCCTTGAGCGAGACACCGCGGAGCGCTTGTGCGGCGCCATAGTGGAGATTGATGGAATTGACCTCCAGCATGATCAGCGTCCCAAATAGACTTCGATGACGCGCTCGTTGCTCGACACCTGGTCGATCGAGCCTTCGGCAAGCACCGAGCCCTCGTGCAGCACCGTGACCTTCACACCCAGTTCGCGCACGAACGCCATGTCGTGCTCCACCACGATCACTGTGCGGTCGCGGTTGATCTCCTTGAGCAGCTCAGCCGTCTGGCGGGTTTCGGCGTCGGTCATGCCGGCGACCGGCTCGTCGACCAGCATCAGCTTCGGCTCCTGGGCGAGCAGCATGCCGATCTCAAGCCACTGCTTCTGGCCGTGCGAGAGACTACCGGCAACGCGCGTTCGCAACGGTGACAGCCGGATGACCTGCAACAGCTCGGCAATCCGCTTTTCCTCTTCGGGGCTATCGCGCCAGAGCAAAGTCGCCCGCGGTCGGCGGTCGGCCTTGAGGGCCAAGCGGAGATTGTCCTCGACGGTGTGCATCTCGAACACGGTCGGTTTCTGAAACTTGCGGCCGATGCCCAGCTCGGCGATCTCCGACTCGTCGAGGCGCGTGAGGTCGAACGTGCCGTCGAAGGTGACGTCGCCGGTATCCGGACGGGTCTTGCCTGTCACGACATCCATCATGGTGGTCTTGCCGGCGCCGTTGGGGCCGATGATGGCGCGCATCTCGCCCGGGCTCGACCACCAGCGACAGGTTGTTGAGCGCCTTGAAGCCGTCGAACGAGACGTTGATCCCGTTCAGGTAGAGCATCGCCGACGTTGTTCTCAAATCATCCATGGCGGCTACTCGGCGGGCCGGGCGCCGGCTCGGCCTTGATGGCCGCCCGGTGCCGGCGCTCGGCAGTAAAGTGGTTGATCGTGCCGACGATCCCCCGCGGCAGCAACAAGGTCACGCCGACGAACAAGGCACCCAGCAGGAACAGCCAATAGGGCGCGAGCACACCGCTGGTGAAGTACGTCTTGGCGTAGTTCACTACCAGCGCGCCGATGGCAGCACCGATGAGGGTGCCGCGGCCACCGACGGCGACCCAGATCACCGCTTCGATCGAGTTGCCCGGGGCGAACTCGCTCGGATTAATGATGCCGACTTGCGGCACGTACAGCGCGCCCGCGACCCCCGCCATGCAGGCGGACAGCACGAACACGAACAGTTTGTAGGATTCAACCCGGTAGCCGAGAAAGCGCGTGCGCGCCTCAGCGTCCCGGATCGCCACCAGCACTTTGCCGAATTTGGACGTGATGATCGCGCGGCAAATCAGGAAGCAAATCATCAGCGCCAGGCAGGAGATCGCGAACAAGGCGGCGCGCGTTGTGTCGGCCTGCACGTTGAAGCCCAGGATATCCTTGAAGTCGGTCAGACCGTTGTTGCCGCCGAACCCGAAATTGTTGCGAAAGAACCCGAGCATCAACGCAAACGTCATCGCCTGGGTGATGATCGACAGATAGACGCCGGTGACGCGGCTGCGAAACGCAAACCAGCCGAACACAAACGCGAGCAGCCCCGGGACCACGACGACCATCAGCGCCGCGTAGGGGAAATGATTGAAGAAATACCAATACCACGGCAGTTCCTTCCAGTTCAGGAACACCATGAAATCCGGCAGGATCGGATTGGCGTAGACGCCGCGCGTGCCGATCTGGCGCATCAGATACATGCCCATCGCGTAGCCGCCGAGCGCAAAGAACGCGCCGTGGCCGAGCGAGAGGATGCCGCAATAGCCCCAGATCAGATCGATCGAGAGCGCCAGGAGGGCGTAGCAGATATACTTGCCCCAGAGCGCCACCAGGTAGGTCGGGACATACCAGGCTGAACTCTGCGGCACCGCCAGATTGAGCAGCGGCACGATGACGGCAACCGCCGCCAGCACGACCAGGAAGGTGGTCGAGGCGCGGTCAAGCGCGCGAATGAGCGGTGCGTTCACGCTTCCACCGCCCTGCCCTTGAGGGCAAACAACCCGCGCGGACGCTTCTGAATGAACAAGATGATCAGCACCAGGATGGCGATCTTGCCGAGCACGGCGCCGGCCACCGGCTCGAGGAACTTGTTGGCAATGCCGAGCGAGAAGGCGCCGACCAGCGTGCCCCAAAGATTGCCGACGCCGCCGAACACCACGACCAGGAAGCTGTCGATGATATAGCTCTGACCCAGATTGGGACTGACGTTGTCGATCTGCGACAGCGCGACGCCAGCTATGCCGGCAACGCCCGAGCCGAGCCCGAACGTCAACGCATCGATGCGGGCGGTGCGGATGCCCATGGCGGCAGCCATGGCCCGATTCTGGGTGACCGCGCGCATTTCGAGGCCGAGCCGGGTGAAGCGCAGCAGCCCCTGCAAGGCGAAGAATACGGCGAGCGTGAAGCAGATGATCCAGAGCCGGTTGTAAGTGATGGTGATGCCACCCACTTCAAACGCGCCGCTCATCCACGACGGTGCGCCGACGTCGCGGTTGGAGGGCCCAAAGATCGTGCGTACAGCCTGCTGGATAATGAGCGACAGTCCCCAAGTTGCAAGCAGCGTCTCGAGTGGCCGCCCATATAGAAACCGGATGATCGTGCGCTCGATCAGCACGCCGCAGGCACCCGCGACCAGAAACGCCAACGGCACCGCGATCACCAGCGAATAATCAAACAGTGCCGGGTTCTGCGCGCGAATGATTTCCTGCACCACGAACGTCGTGTAGGCGCCGAGCATCACCATCTCGCCATGCGCCATGTTGATGACACCCATGACCCCGAACGTGATGGCGAGCCCGATGGCGGCGAGCAGCAGCACCGAGCCGAGCGAGAGCCCATACCAGGCATTCTGCACCAGGTCCCACATGGCGAGCCTGGTATCGATCGAGCTGATCGCATCTGCGGCGGCGCGTTTCACCTGATCCGGGCTATTCGCCGGAAGTCCCGCCAGCAGGCCGCGTGCGTCCTGATCGCCGCGCTCGCGAATGATCGACACGGCGTCGAGCTTATCGGCGACCGGCGCGTCCGGGAGGTTGAGGATGATCGCGGCGCGCGCCTCAGTCAGGGCGCGTTTGATCCGGACATCGGTTTCCTTGGCAATCGCCGCGTCCACTGTCTTGAGGGCGTCGGCATCGCGTGCCTTGAACACCGCTTGCGCGGCGTCGTAGCGCTTGGCTGGATCAGGGGACAACAGCGTCAACGCACCCATGGCAGCGTCGATCGCGCGCCGGAGCCGGTTGTTCAGACGAACCGGCTTCAAACCCACAGGCGGAGCGCCAATCACGGCCCGGCCGGTGGCGGCATCCATTATCTCCCCGGATTTCTTCCGGACGTAGACCTTTTGGTCATTCGGATCGAACAGCAGGCGCCCGTCCTGCACGGCTTCGATCACCTCCGCGGCCAGCGGATTGCCGCTTGCCGCAACCGCATTGATCGCCGTCTCGGTGTCGCTGAAGGAATCCTTGGTGAAACCCGAAAGTGCCGCGTCATAGCCCTGCGCGCGCGCCAGCCCGCCGGACAACAGCAAAGCGAAGACGACGACGAACGCCGTCAAGCGATCGTGGACCACGCGCATCATCACAATAAAATCCCGGCATTTGGGAAAGATGGAGGCGGCGCCGAGCGCCACCTCCGGGTTCACGGCGTCAGCTGCCGCACTTGTTGGTCTTGGTGTTGAAGTTGCCGCAATTGAGCTTGACCCAGTCGGCCACGAGGTCCTTGGAGCCTTCAAGATAAGGCGACCAGGCCGCGCCGGGCACCAGCTTGTCCGTCTTCCACACCACGTCGAACTGGCCGTCGTCGCGGATTTCACCAATGTACACCGGTTTGGTGATGTGGTGATTGGGGAGCATTTCCGACGTGCCGCCGGTCAAGTTCGGAGCCTGCGTGCCGGGCAGCGCCGCGATCACCTTATCCGGGTCCGTGGTGCCGGCCTTCTCCACCGCCTTGACCCACATGGCGAAGCCGATCACGTGGGCTTCCATCGGATCATTGAAGGTGCGCTTCGGGTTCTTGGTGAAGGCGTGCCACTTGTCGATGTACTCCTTGTTGAGCGGCGTATCGATCGACTGGAAGTAGTTCCACGCGGCCAAATGCCCGACGAGCGGCTTGGTGTCGAGGCCGGCGAGCTCTTCTTCGCCCACCGAGAACGCGACCACTGGGATGTCGGTCGCCTTGATACCCTGGTTCCCGAGTTCCTTGTAGAACGGCACGTTGGCGTCGCCATTGATGGTCGAGACCACGGCGGTCTTCTTGCCGGCCGAGCCGAATTTCTTGATGTCGGCCACGATCGTCTGCCAGTCGGAGTGTCCGAACGGCGTGTAGTTGATCATGATATCTTCAGCCGGGACGCCCTTCTGTTTCAGATAGGCTTCGAGGATCTTGTTGGTCGTGCGCGGATAGACGTAGTCGGTGCCGGCCAGCACCCAACGCTTCACCTTCTCGTCGTTCATCAGGTAATCGACGGCGGGGATCGCCTGTTGGTTGGGGGCGGCGCCCGTGTAGAACACGTTGCGCTCGCTTTCCTCGCCTTCGTATTGCACCGGATAGAACAGAATCGAATTGAGCTCCTTGAACACCGGCAGCACGGATTTGCGCGACACCGAGGTCCAGCAGCCGAACACAGCCGCGACCTTATCCTTGCTGATCAACTCGCGCGCCTTCTCGGCGAACAGCGGCCAGTTCGAAGCCGGATCAACAACGACTGCCTCAAGCTTTTTGCCGAGCACGCCACCCTTCTTGTTCTGTTCGTCGATCAGCATCAGCATCACGTCTTTCAGCGTGGTCTCGCTGATCGCCATCGTGCCGGAGAGGGAGTGCAGAATGCCGACCTTGATGGTGTCCTGAGCACTCGCCGATGACGCCGCCAACCCGACGGCAAGGCCGGCCGCGGCTCCGAGCCAGCGCCTTAGCAGCGGTCGTTTGCCGACCGTACGCGCGAATATGTCCATTGGAGCTCCTCTGAAATTGACGCTTAGGAACGCGCCGTAGGGCGTTGTCCCCCGTCGCCAATTCCGCAAACTTCGTGCCAATCGGCTTCCTCGGGTAAGGCTTTGGTTCTGCAAAGAGATTGAGGAACCTGCGGCCTGATTTTGTATGCGAGCGCGAGTTCTTGATTAAAAATTAGGCGACAAGCATCTGGCTTAGGCACGGCCGTGATGGACTGCCCTTTTTCTAGCCACCCTTGCGTATCGTCGAACCCCTTGAGCATCAATCGCAGGCAGCGCAGACTGGCTACCCCGCCCGCTTATTCCATCAGTTCGGTTTTGCCATGCCGTCCCAATCGTCATCCAAAGCTCTGTCCAATTTGCGCGTGCTCGACCTCACCCGTGTGCGGGCAGGCCCGACATGTGTCCGTATTTTCGCGGACTTCGGCGCCGACGTGCTGAAGATCGAGGCGCCGCCGGGCGTCGATCCTAACGAAGGCATGGGCGGCGACCGGCATGGCTTCGACATGCAGAACCTGCACCGCAACAAGCGGTCGCTCAGCCTCAACCTGAAGGCGCCGGAAGGGCTCGCGATCTTCAAGCGGCTGGTCGCGACCGCTGATATCGTCGTCGAAAACTATCGTCCCGACGTGAAGGCACGGCTGGGCATTGGCTACGAGGACCTGCGCGCCATCAACAAGCGCATCATCCTCGCCTCGATCTCCGGGTTTGGCGAGACCGGTCCATACCGAACCCGCGCTGGCTTCGACCAGATCGCCCAGGGCATGGGCGGCCTCATGTGGGTCACCGGCCAGCCGGGCGCGGGGCCGGTGCGGGCCGGCGTGGCGATCGCCGATTCCTCCGCCGGGCTCTACGCAGCGCTCGGCATCCTGATGGCACTGGCCGAACGCGAGCGCTCGGGCGAAGGCCAGTGGGTGACGACCTCGCTGCTCGCCGCTCAGATCGCCATGCTCGACTTCCAGGCCGCGCGCTATCTGGTCGATGGCGAGGTACCGCCCCAGGCAGGCAATGATCACCCCTATGTCACGCCGACCGGCGCCTTCGAGACCGCGGATGGCTACATCAATATCGGGCTCGGCGGGCCGAAGCAGTGGAAGGTGTTCTGCGAGACGCTGGGCCGCCCGGACCTCGCCGAACATCCGGACTATGCAACGCAGAACCTGCGCTTCAAGCATCGGCCGGCACTCAACGCCGAGCTGGCAAAGGCGTTCAAAACCAAATCCGCAAAGGAGTGGAGCAAGGAGCTCGAGGCGGTTGGCGTACCGGCTGGGCCGATCTACCACATGGATGAAGTGTTTGCCGATCCGCAGGTTCAACACCTGGGCATGGCCGCACCCGTGCACCATCACGCGCGCGGCGATATCCGCATCGTCGCCGAACCGGTCGCGCTCTCGCGCACGCCGGCGCAGATCGACACCCCGATCGCGGAACTGGGCGAGCACACCGATGCGGTGCTCGCGGAGCTTGGCTATGCTCCCGAAGAAATCAAAAAACTGCGCGCCCAGCGCGTGATCTGAAGGAACGCCTATGAAAATCAGTACTGACCGGATTCTCACGTCGCATGTCGGCAGCCTGCCGCGGCCGGACGATGCCGTTGCGCTGTTGCTGCGCAAGGAACGCGGCGAGCCCTACGACCAGGGTGAGTTTGATCGGGTCATGCGTCGCGCGGTCGCGGATATTGTCAAACACCAGGCCGAGATCGGCATCGATATCGTCAGCGACGGCGAGACCAGCAAGATCGGATATTCGACCTATATCAAGGACCGGCTCAACGGCTTCGGCGCAGACGAGTATGTGCCAAAGGTGCATCTCGACGTCGCCGACTATCCGGATTTTCGCAAGCGCATGGCGGCCTACCTGGGCACACAGCCGTTCCGCCGCCTGACCTGCGTCGGTCCGATCAGCGTCAAAAACACCAGCGAAGCCGCGGCCGACATCGCGAACTTCCGCGCCGCACTCGACGCGACACCTTGTACGGACGGCTTTCTCAACGCGGCCTCGCCGGGCGTAGCCTCGGCCTTCCTGCCCAACCGCCACTATCCGAGCCATGAAGCCTATATCGGAGCGCTCGCCGAAGCGCTGCGGCCTGAATATGACGCGATCGCCAAGGCTGGATTCGTGCTGCAGGTCGATTGTCCCGACCTAGCCATGTCGCGGCACACCGGATTTCAGGATCTGACCGAGGCTGAATTCCTCAAGCGCGCGGCGTTCCACGTCGAGGTGCTCAATCACATGCTGGCCAACATCCCCGCTGAGCAAGTGCGGATTCATATCTGCTGGGGCAACTACGAAGGCCCACACGATCACGACATTCCGCTGGCGAAGATTCTGCCGATCGTGCTCGCCGCCAAAGCGCAGGGGATCTCACTCGAGGCCGCCAACCCCCGCCACGCCCACGAATGGGCGGTGTGGCGCGACGCCAAGCTGCCCGATGACAAAGTACTGATCCCGGGACTGATCGATAGCTCCACCAACTACGTCGAGCATCCCGAGCTGGTGGCGCAACGCATTGAGCAATATGCCGGCGCGGTCGGGCGTGAGCGCGTCATCGCCGGCACCGATTGCGGCTTTGGCACCTTCGCAGGATACAGCAAAGTCGATCCGGGAATCGCCTTCAAGAAACTGCGCTCGCTGGTCGAGGGTGCCGCCATCGCCTCGAAACGGCTGTGGAACTGAAACGCTTGTGAGTCGTCATGTGGCGGGCTTGTCCCGGCCATCTCGGTCATTGCGAGGAGCGCAAGCGACGAAGCAATCCGGTGCGGCGCCTCAGCGCTGGATTGCTTCGCTTCGCTCGCAATGACGCGGATCGCCGGGACAGTCCGGCGATGACGAGCAACAGGACTGGACTGAAAGAGAAAACGTCGAACACTCCCGTCGAGGAGGGTCGAATGCAGTTCGTTCGTCTCAGACTGGCGCTGGCTATTGCGGCATGGGTTGCCCTGTGCCCAACGGCTCTCGCCGAAGACTATCCAACGCGGCCCATCCGAATTTTCATTCCACTCGCTGCCGGCGGTGGCGGAGACGTGTTCACGCGCGCCCTCGCTGATGAGCTGCAGAAAGCCTTAGGCCAGCCGGTGCTGGTCGAGAACCGGCCTGGCGGATCGCAGAACGTGGGCGCTCGCGCCTGCGCGGAAGCGGCGCCGGACGGATACACGATTTGTGTGCTCTCGACCGAGGCGTTGATCTACAATCAATTCGCTTTCAAGCACCTTGGCTACAATCCGGCCACCGACTTCGCGCCGATCATCAACCTGTTCTTCAACACGTTGTCGTTCGTGGTGAGCCCCTCGCTCAAGGTGAGCACGATCTCCGAGCTGATCGCGCTGTCGAAATCCAGACCGGGCACTTTGAGTTACGGAAGCTTTGCGTTTCCGGCAGTGCAATTAATGGAAAGACTCAAAAGAGAAACCGGCGCTGACATCGTACGCGTGCCGTTCCGCGGCGGCGGCGAGATCGTCACTGCACTGCTCGCCGGCACGACGCCGGTCGCTATCGTGGCGCTGTCCAACATGATCCCGCAGCTGGAGAGCGGACGAATCAAAACGCTGGCGGTGCAGAGCAAGACCCGCTCACCCCTGTTTCCTGACGTGCCGACTTTTGCGGAAGCGGGGCTGAGCGAAGATTTTCCGCCCACGTGGTTCGGGCTGTTTGCACCGGCCGGCACGCCACAGCCGATTTTGGTGAGGCTTGCGAGCGAGGTTGACCGCATCGAGCGCGATCCGGATTTTCGCAAGCGGATCTATTTCGATCGTGGCATCGAGCCGGCGAGCGCGCGGCTGGAGGAGTTCGCGCACTTCATCGCGCAGGAACGCCAGATCGCCGAACGCATGGTGCGGGAAGCCGGCTTGCAGCCGGAGTGAGACTGCCGCCCTGCGTCATTCGTCCCGCAGCACGTCGCCGAAGCGTTCCCAGCGCTTGCCGTTGAAGCGCATCAACTGCAACTGCTGCACCGGATAGTAGTCGGTCGGACTGGTGCTCACCTTGATGCCCGGCAGCAGCATCGGCAGCTCGAGATCGTGCAGGTTCAGCGCCTGGCGCATGATGTTATCGCGCGAGAGGTCGTTACCCGCCTGCTTGAGCACCTGCACCATGGCGGCCGCGTAGTTGTAGCCGTTGACGAAGTTTGGCCGATGCGGATCGGCGTCGGGCAGATATTTCGTCATCCAAGCGCGCCAATCCTTCACGGCGGAATCATCGGCAAAGTCCGGGTCGTCTGGATCCCGGATATAGACCGACGATAACACCCCGGCGCTGTTGTCGAGCCCCGCTGGTTGCAGGATCGTCGGGATCGAGGTTGAGATGTTGCTGATGAAGAAGATGGGCTTCCAGTTGAGATCGTGCACCTTGCGGATCGCCTGAATGGAGAAATCAAGCGCCGTTGCCGAGATGAAGGCGTTGCAACCGTTGGCCTTGAAGCTCGCGATTTGATTATCAACTGAGCGGTCGAGAAAGTCATAGCTCGCTTCGGTCACGATCGAGCTGTAGTTGTCGCCCAGCACATCGCGCGCTCCCAGCAGATAATCGCGACCGAAATCATCGTCCTGATAGAGGATGCAGATCTTGGCGTTCGGGTTCTGGCGCAGGATGTAGCGGACGTAGGCGCGTGCTCCCAGCCGATAAGTCGGCCGCACGCCGCCGATCGTGTACGGCGTGTCCCGGTAATTGCCCCAGCGTGACGCGCCGCTGCCGATAAACAGTTGGGGAATTTTGCGCTCGTTGAGATATTTGGCGACCGACAGCTGCGTCGCCGTGCCGATCGAGCCAAAGATGAAGGCGACGTGCTCGACCTCGATCAGCTTGCGCGTCTCATTGCCGGTGCGCCAGGGCATGTAGCCGTCATCGACACTGAGCAGATTGATCTTGCGGCCGTTGATGCCGCCGCGATCGTTGATCATCTGCATGTAGGCAAACTCGGCCTTGCCTGGCACCGCAATGCGTGCGGCCGGACCCGTATAGGGCATGGTCTGGCCGATCTTAATCTCGGTGTCGGTCACCCCTGGGGCATTCTGGGCCGCCGCCGGTATTGCAAACACGCCAGCAATAAGAAGAGAGCCGAGCAGCCGGTTCACGCCAGTTTCCCCGAGTTCTTCGAGTGGTGGATCAAACGGTGCTTACCAGAACGACCACCGTCATGCATCGGGCCGTCCGCGCACGGGTACATTGCAAAAGAAAACCGCCCGGGACTGGAGGGACCCGGGCGGGCGACGCATTGCAACGTAAACTGATCAGCGGACGACAACACCATTGCTGGTGTAAACGGGCGGCTTGCCAACTTTGACGATCTCCGTCGCCGAAGCCTTGGCGGCCATGTTGGGATCACCAACGCGTGCCTTCAGGCCAACCATGGTCACCACCGTCGCGGCCACGAGGGCAACGGCGACGATCTTGAGATGAGTGACGCGGTCGGCGGTCAGGAGCGAGAAGTTCATGGCATCCCCTCGGGGTCTTACCGGACCGGACATGCCAAAATCGTCCCCGGCCCGATGAACACCCTAGCGGGACCACCTTCGCGGTTCCATTGAACCTAGGACGCGGTACGCTGGCGAAAGGAATTGCGGGCCCTATACGCAGGTATATATTCGGTAATATTGTAGTGAAAATACCTGCGCTCAACCCTCGGCGGCAGCCTTGGTCACCATGGTAAGTCCGGCCGTCATGGCGCGCACAGCCTCGGCGCTCGCCTCCGAAAGGGCGTGGCGCTCCGCGATCCAGGCCGCGTCGTTATAGGTGAGCCACACCTTGCCAGCGGCATCCTCCCAGGCCAGGGCCTTCACCGGCAGATCGATACCGGCGCTCTGCTTGTCGAGCATCAGCGGGGTGCCGCCGCGGGGATTGCCGAACAGCAGAAGCTCCGTAGGGCGCAGGTCGAAGCCGGCCTGTTTGGCGCCGGCCGCATGATCGACGCGGGCGAACACAAGCAAACCCACGGACGTGACCTTCGCCACCAGCCGATCGATCGTCTCCTTGACGGAAAACTGGCTCGGGATCGTGATCAACCCTTCGTTCACGTCGCTCTCCCCTGTTGGCGCGTTGCATATCGGTCTCGTTTAGGACGGCTGCATGACGTTGAGCTGAAAGCCAAGTACGGCCGCATTGTAGATCGCATGCACGGCCATGGGCGCGGCGAGCATGCGGGTCCGCTCATACGCGAAGGCTGCCGCGAGCCCCATCAGGAACACCGGAATGACGGAAGGGGGCGGATGCACGATGGCAAAAATCGCCGCGCTCGCGAGCGCCGCCGGGATGAAGCCGAATGACCGCCGCAACCCGCCAAAGATCAGGCCGCGGAAAATGAATTCCTCGAAGATGGGAGCTGCGATGATGGCGATGGCAGCAAGCCAGAGCGTGGCATCACGGCCGGGCAAGAGACTGGCGTGGCGCAGGCCCGGAAACAGATCGAGCGCGAGCGCAACCTCGATATAGAGCACTCCGGCGACCGATGCCGCAATGCCGGCGACGATGCCCCAGACGAGCGCGCGGGGAAGCCCGGGCGACCAGACCCGCGGCACGGCAGCAGTGTGGGCGCGCCAATAGACAAGCCGCATTGCGCCGTACGTGATAGCACCCGCGCCGCAGAATGCGATCCAGACCATGTTGGTGGTCAACATGTGCGGCGCCGCGAGTTGCATCGCCAACAAGGCGAGCAGCCCCTGCAGCACGAAGAACAGGAGCGCTGCAATCAATCCGTCAGAGAGCGAGACGTGCGCCGGCGGTGATGCGGACGGGTCAAGCAGATAGGGCAAATGATCGCGCGCCTTCTGCCACAGGGCGATGGCCAGCAATGCGCTCAGGATCAACAGCGCACCGCGCTGCCAAATCGTGCCGGAGAAGATCGCGTAGGCGTAAAGCGAGACCAGCACCATGTAGAGATAGAGATAGGTGGGCCTAACGCGGCGGCGGACATCCTGGGTCAGCGGATCGCAGCCGAACACGCCGAGCGCGACCGCGATGGTGGCGAAGATCGGCACGCCCACCAGCACGATCGCAGCCGAAGCGAGAAACGACCATGACACACCGCCCGCCACCACGACCGCGATCACGAACACGGCCAGCGGATAGATGATCGCCATTGTGGACCATAAGGTCGCCTTCTGCCGCAACACGGTTTCGAGCGCATGTGGCACGCAATAGAGGATCCACAACGCCTGGCCTTCGGCATTGAGCGTCTGAAACGCCGAGAACATCAGCGTATAGGCTGCAAGCCCGAAAGCGAGTGCGGCCAACGTCGAGGGCGTGTCGACGGCGCCTACAAATATGTTGGTGCGCACGTTGAGCAGCACCTGCATGCCGACGATCGACAGCGGCAGCACCAGCGTCTGCACCATGAAGGTGCGATCGCGCGCCAGCAGCAGGAGTTCCCGCCGCTGCACCGGTGATATGAGCGCGGTGGTTCGCAATGGCGCGCGAGCGGTGCGGCGCCCGTTGCCGAGCT
Source organism: uncultured Alphaproteobacteria bacterium (assembly GCA_963760435.1). Classification (GTDB taxonomy): domain Bacteria; phylum Pseudomonadota; class Alphaproteobacteria; order Rhizobiales; family Xanthobacteraceae; genus JAFAXD01. The sequence continues at coordinate 161,850 of CAVXDE010000043.1, read as the reverse complement.
GCCCTGCGGCCTCGCGCATGCCAACAGCAACAACGCCGTTGCGGAGCTGGCGTGCAAGCAGCCACAAGCCCACGACCACGACGGCGGCGACTTCAGCCAGCATGAGCGACGTGAACGCCAGTGCGCGCGTGGACTCAGTCGCGGCGAGCGCCTGAACGGCGAGCCCGGAGGGGAGCCAGCGTACCCAATCCGGAAGTGCGGTGGCGACGGCGAACATGAAGGTGTCGGCCGGGAACGCCATCGAGATGGCAAGAAACAGAACCGGCAAGGCGATGATCGAAACTGTGGCGTGGAAATTTCGCAGCCGATGCGGCGGAAGCGACAGGCGCAAGCCCGTATCCGCGATGGTCTGCACGGTCGCGACCAGCACCAGCAAGGCCACCGAGAAGGCGGTTCCCAGCACGGGTGCCGCCCAGCGATAGCCGCAGAACCACGCCAGCACCGAGAGAAATGGCGCCAGCGCCAGGAAGCCGGCCGAGTTGGTGAGAACGCGCTCGGTCAGCCGGCTCGCCAACAAGGTGGTCATCGGCAACGGCAACGTCGCGAGCCATTCCAAGTCCCATTCGGGCCGGGCAATCTCGCGGCTGGCAAGCGCGATGAGCAACGCCGCAAGCGCCAGGAGCGACACTGCGAGCGTTGCCCCACGCATCACGCCCGGCGCCAATGCAGTTCCCGGCAGTGGTGGAATTGGCCGACGCACGGAGACGCCGCGATCGCGCGGGCCCGGCGACCCCGTGCTGCGCACCGTCTGCGAGCCGAGCACGTTCTCCATGTTGATCATGGACTGGCGTGCCAGGTTGGCGAAGCTGCCGAGCATCGCCAGTGTCACGAGCGCCGTCAGCAGCGCGCGCGCCGGCGAGGTTCGCGTTGCCGCTTTCTTGTCAGCTTGGCGCGCGCGCAGCCGGGCAAACGAAGCGCCGAATTGATTGAGCTGACGGCGCAGCCGCAGCCGGGTGAGCAGTAGCGTAGCGCGCCAAACGGAGACCTGCGCACTCACGCGACCTCGCCCGCTTCGGCATCGGCGTGCGTGACCTTGAGAAACACCTCCTCAAGCGAACCGCCGGGTACGAGCTTATCCTGCAACTCGGCCAGCGGACCCGCCGCCACCAAGTCGCCGCGGTCGATAATGCCAACCCGGCTACAGAGGCGCTGCGCCATGTCGAGGAGATGGGTTGAAAGGAAAATTGTTTTGCCCTGGGCGGCGGCGAAGCGCAGCCGCTCCTGCACGTCACGCGCGGCACGCGGATCAAGGCCGTTGGTCGGTTCATCGAGCACCAGCACCGGCGGGTCGTGGATGAGCGCGCAGGCAAGTCCGAGGTTCTTCTTCATCCCGGTCGAATAGTTCACCGCATAGTCCTCAGCAGCGTCCTCGAGCCGCAGATCGTGCAACAACCGATCCGCCCGCGTTTCCGCTTCGCGGCGCGCCAGCCCGTGCATCTCGCCAACAAATATCAGGATCTCGCGGCCCCGCAGATAATCGTAGAACATTGGATTATCGGGCAGATAGCCGACACGCCGTTTCACCTCGACTCGGTCGCGCTGACAATCGAGCCCGTCGATAGCGACGTGTCCGCTGGTCGGCACCAGGATGCCCATCATGATGCGGATGGTCGTGGTCTTGCCGGCGCCGTTGGGCCCGAGAAAACCAAACACCTCGCCCTTGCCGATGTCGAGCGTGAGGTCGCGAACGGCGATGAACCCACCGTAGTCCTTACGCAGCCGATGAAACGAAATCATGCGTCCGTCCGCGACAAAATCGTGGGCTATTCGCCTACACCTGCACCGCAGCATCGTCCGATGCAATGCCCTCGGCCCCCGCACCGGGACACCTTGACAGTCAGGCGCTGGTTCCTAACTTTCCGACGCCGCGCATGCGTTCGGTTCGACCGGCTGCACGCTGCGAGGCCCGCTACCGACATCCCATCCCGACCTCACGAGCATGCCGCATGAGCACGTCAGCAGAAGCCCAAGCTGAAACGCACGCATTCCAGGCCGAAGTCAGCGAGCTGCTGCAGCTGATGGTCCATTCGGTCTATTCGGAAACCGAGATCTTTCTGCGCGAGCTCATTTCCAATGCGTCCGACGCCTGCGATCGCCTGCGCTATGAGGCGATCGCCAAGCCCGAGCTGCTGGCCGAGGGTGGCGCGCTGACGATCCGGATCAAACCGGACCCGGACGCCGGAACGCTGGCGATCAGCGACACCGGGATCGGCATGGATCGGCAGGAGTTGATCGACAATCTTGGCACGGTCGCCCGGTCCGGCACGCGGGCCTTCATCAATCACCTGACGGAGGCTAAAGACGGCACTTCGCTGATCGGCCAGTTCGGGGTCGGCTTCTACTCGGCCTTCATGGTGGCCGACAAAATCGAGGTGTTGAGCCGCCGGGCGGGAGCAAGCGAAGCGTGGGTCTGGCGCTCCTCGGGCGGCGGCGGGTTTGAAATCGCGCAGGCCGAACCGGACCAAGCCGCCCGGGTGCCGCGGGGAACCGAAATCGTTCTCCACCTCAAAGCGGACGCCAAGCACTACCTCGAGCCGCATGAGATCGAGCGGGTGGTGAAGACCTATTCAGATCACATCCTGTTCCCGATCGAGCTGGTCGACCCCAAGGGCGAGACGCGCCAGATCAATGCGGCCAGCGCAATTTGGCAGAGGCCGAGGTCGGAGGTGACGACAGAGGATTACAAACAGGCGTACCGCACGATCACCGGCGCTTTCGATGAGCCGGCGCTGACCTTGCACTACAAGGCGGAGGGACGGCAGTCCTATGCGGTGCTCCTGTTTGCGCCACTGACCAGGCCATTCGATTTGTTTGATCCCGCCCGCAAGGGGCGCGTGAAGCTTTACGTGCGCCGGGTCTACATCACGGATGACGCCGACCTGTTGCCCTCCTACCTGCGCTTCATGCGCGGCGTCGTCGACAGCGAGGACCTGCCGCTCAACATCTCGCGCGAGATGCTGCAGAACAACCCGCAGGTGGCGCAGATCCGCAAGGCAGTGACAGGCCGCGTCATCTCGGAGCTGGAGACGCTCGCCGAGAAGGATCAGGAGACATTTCAAAAGATCTGGGACGCGTTCGGGCCGGTGCTGAAGGAAGGCCTCTATGAGGATTTCGAGCGGCGCGACCAGTTGCTCGGTCTGGCGCGGTTCACGACCACGGCCGGGGCGTCCCGCTCGCTCAAACAATACCTGGCCGACCTGCGGCCCAACCAAACCGATATCTATTACCTGACCGGAGAGAGCGCCGAACGGGTCAAATCCAATCCGAAGCTTGAGGCCGCGCGGGCGCGTGGCATTGAAGTGCTGCTGCTTGCCGATCCGGTGGATGCGTTCTGGACCTCGACCTCGCTCGGGTTCGACGGCAAGCCGCTCAAATCATTGGGCCGCGGCGAGGTCGATTTCGGATTGATCCCGCTGATTGAGACGGCAACACCACAACCGGCCGAGCCGGAGACCGGCGAGGCCGCGGACGCGACCGTGATCGCAGCCGTCAAGTCGGCAATCGGTGAGCGCGTCTCCGACGTCCGCCCCTCACAGCGCCTCACCGACAGCGCCGTCTGTCTCGTCGCTGGGGGGCAAGGCCTTGATCGCGAGCTCGAACGCCTGCTGGCACGTCAAGGGCGCGGTACGGGGACCAAACCGATCCTCGAGCTCAACATGCGGCATCCGCTCATCCGGGCGCTGGCCAAGGCGCAAACGGAAGCGCGCACCGAAGATGTGGCTGACCTTTCGGCCGTTCTATTCGACCAGGCCCAGATTCTGGACGGTGAGGTGCCGGACGATCCGACCGCATTTTCGGCGCGGCTCAACCGGCTCGTGGCGCGCGGGTTTGGGATTTCCGGTTAGGTTACTGCTTGCCGCCGCATGCCGGCGCGGCTTTGGACCGGTTTCTGATCATTTCGCCGTCGGTTCATCCGATTGATTGCTCTTCGACTGATCGCTGTTCGGTTGATCGCCCTTGGGCGGCGCGATCCGCGACATGATTTTCTGGCGTACTTGCGGATCATTTTGCGCCACGTCCATGATCTGCGCGTATTCGTCGATCGACAATCCTTGGTCGGTCACTGCCTTCGACACTTGCTTGCGGAAATCCTGTTGTAGACCGGCGATGCGCTCGAGCGCGGCCGCGGCCTTGTCGAGCTTTTGATCGGTAATGTTGGGCTGGGACTGGGACAATCCCGGCGATGTGAGCGCGTTGCTGTTCGGCGCCGTGGCTTGGGCGTCGGCCGGAACGGCGGACAGATGCCACGCCGCGATGAGTGCGGCACCCGCGATGAATCGCGCAAGCTGGCTCATACGGATCTCCTCGTGAAAACGGTGGATCGAAGCCGCGCTACCAACGGCGTGGCGCAACTGCAGGGCCAACATCAGGTCGCGAGGGGAGTTCCTGTACGGCCAATGCTGCGGCCAGTGGCCGCACACAAGGGGCTCTACCGAGCCCCATCGAGCACGTGGGCGACCTCGTAGAGATGCGGATCGATGTCGTCGGTCACCTGATCAAACCGACGCCATTCCTTGCGGAACTCCGGTGATTGGTGCGCCGCGTGCAGCAGATCGCGATTTTGCCACTGGACGTAGTTTACAATTCGTCTTCCATCCAGGCTGCGATGCAAGCTGATCGAGACGAACCCGGGCTGGCGCGCCATGAATTGGGCACGCTCGGCCATCACCGACAGCGCTTCTTCCTGTCGGCCTGGTTCGGACTCAATGATGGTAATCTGCGTCACGGGCTGCTGACGGGTTTGGATCTGTGGCATGCGACACCTCGCTTGCTCTTTCCGTCGAGTAACCGACTAGCTCAATGCGAGTTCCGTCGCCGAAGAAGGTGATCCGATGTCCTACGACGCTTTCAAGGTCGTCCATCTTGCTGGAGTCGTGATTTTCCTGGGCAACATTATTGTCACTGGGATCTGGAAAGTGATGGCGGATCGGACGCAAGATCCCCGCATCATTGCTTATGCGCAACGGCTCGTGACGGTCACCGACTGGATTTTCACAGCCGGTGGCGTCGTGCTCATTGTCCTCGGCGCCTACGGAATGGTGTTCACCGCGGGGCTCGACCCGCGGCAGTCCTGGCTCGCTTTGGGGCAATCGCTGTTTGTTGCTTCCGGGGTGATCTGGATCGCGATCCTGATCCCGACGCAAATCGTTCAAGCCCGCCAAGCCCGCGCGTTCGCGTCAGGCGGCCCGATCCCCGAGACGTATTGGCGTTACAGCCGCCGCTGGGTCATCTGGGGCATCATCGCAACTCTCCTACCCCTCGCCAACCTCTATGTGATGGTCTTCAAACCGTAAGTTAGGGCTGGAATACACAGCGCCGATGCCCGTTCACGACATGCCTCATTATTGCGTCTCGGCCCGCCGGGGTGGGTTAGCGCGCTGTCCCCCTGGCACCCGCGTGCAACCCGGCCCGCGGACGCTGCCGACGCGCGCCCTCGCTTCTGACGCTTGACGGCTGGCCCGTTTCGCCGTTGCCGCCTTCAGCCTCTCGCGCCAGGCGCAGGGCCCGCAGCCGTGCGGTCTTTTCCAACTCGGCCCGGCGTTCCTTGACGTATTCGGCCATGGCTTTTTGGCCTTCGCGCTGCTGCTCCTCCTTCTTGAACAGCGCGTCGGCGCGGCGTTGATTGGAATCGCGGTTCTGCGCGAAGCCGCGAGCTTCATGCGATTGGGTGCTCAATGATGATGACTCCTGATTGTCACAAACTGTGCAGCAACAGGGAGCGGCCCCCTGTTCCGCTCCGCGCACCGTGGTTTGGCTGATATCCGATAACGTTTTTTGATCCCTTTGGTTCCAACGAATAGGGTGGGACTAAAATCGCTGGCCTCGTAAGGACTGGCCGGCATTTCAACGGAGACGAGGATGCAAACGGGATTTGTGGCAATTGCATTGGCGCTCGGCATGGCAAGCCTCACGTTGGCCGGGCCGCCACGCGCTCATGCCGCATGCGTCGGCTGCACGGATGCAGCTTCAGACAACCACCCCGCCGCCATCAAGAAACGCACGATCCACCGCGCGTACCGCACAAGGCTTTATCCGGCGCTCCCGGCCTATGGGGTGGAATTGCCTGGCTGCTATTGGCGCAAGATGCGGCTCTGGGACCCCGACGGCCAATACTTTCTGGTCAGCCGTATCCAGTTTTGCCGCTGACACGCAAAGCTCGCTGCCGAACAAATCCAGACAGAAAAGCATCTAGCCGCCGCCGTGGGACCGGAGTAGTGTTTCAGCAAGTTCAGGCAAAAAGATCTGAACGGCCATCGGGAGGATATGATGCGACGCTCAAGCGTAACCCGCCGTGGCGTTCTCAAATACGCCGCATTGGGTACCACCGCGGCCATGGCCGCACCCTACATCAGCCCCACCTACGCGGCGGGTCGCTTGACGCTCGGCTGCTGGGACCACTGGGTGCCGGGGGCCAACGCGACGCTGACCAAGCTCTGCAACGAGTGGGGCGAAAAAAACAAGGTCGAAGTCCAGATCGACTACATCACCTCGCAGGGAGAGAAGGACAAGCTGACCGCCGCCGCGGAAGCGCAAGCCGGCACCGGTCACGACATCATGTCGCATCGCGACTGGAACATCCAGGTTCACCAGAACGCGCTCGAGCCGCTCGATGACGTCGTCAATCAACTCATCAAACAACACGGCCCGATCAGTCCCGTTGCCGAATACCTGGCCAAGATCAAGGGCACGTGGCGCGGCATACCGACCACGGTCGGCAGCCAGATCAAGCCATGCTGCTCCCGTCTTGATCTTTACAAGCAGCACGCCGGCCTTGACCTGCGCGAAATGTTTCCGCCGGACGAAACCCAGTACGACAAGGCCAAGACCGATCAGTGGAACTGGGACCTCTACCTCACCAGCGCCGAGAAGCTGTTCAAGGCCGGGTATCCGGTCGGTCTGCCGATGGGGCAGACCAGCGATGCCGTCGATTGGGTTGGGGCGCTGTTCAACGCCTATGGCGTCGTCATGGTCGACGACAAGGACAACATCAAGATCAATTCGGACGAAACCCGCCAGGCGCTTGAGTATCTCAAGAAGCTGATGGCCGTGAACCCGCCCGAGGTCTATGCCTGGGATGACGCCGGCAATAACCGCTGGCTCGTGTCCGGCAAGGGTTCAGGAATCATGAATCCGCCGAGCGCCTGGGCGGTTGCGAAACGCGACAATCCCGACGTTGCGGCAAATTGTTGGACGCATCCGATCCCGCGCGGGCCGAAGGGCCGCTTTGTCGGCCAGCTGCCGCAGTTCTATGGTCTGTGGAAATTCTCATCCAACAAATCGGCCGCCAAGGACCTTCTGCTGTACATCTCCCAACGCGATGCCGTCGGTCAGCTCGTTGCCGCATCGTTCGGCTATGACCTGCCGTCGTTCAAGTCCCTGCACGATTTCGAGACCTGGAAAACGGTCGAGCCGCCGCTCGGCACGGTCTACTCTTATCCGCCGCGCGGCGACGAGCAGACGTCGATTGCCGGCGCGCCCGCGCGCTCCGACGTTGGCGCACAGATCTATAATCAGGCCATCAACACCGTCATGGTCGCGAAGCTCACCCAAGGCGGCGAGAAGCCCGACGACGTGATCAAATGGGCGGAGCGCGAGCTCGAGGGAACCTTGCGCGCCTGATCGCAGCGTTCATGGAGAGCCAAGTGTCCCATGGCTGAGATCGCCCACCGCGGCTGGCAACCCTCGCCGGCGCTCGCGCGACGAAGACCCGTCAGGCATGGGCTTGCGCGTCTGGCGCGCCGGCGCTCGACCATCGCCTTCTTGATGTGCCTGCCATTGATCGTGATCGTGGCAGGCCTCGTCATCTATCCGGCGTGCTATGCGATCGTCCTCTCCACGCTCAACAAGTCGCAGACGCGCTTTGTCGGGCTTGGCAACTTCACGTTCCTGCTCTCGCGCGACGTGTTCTGGATGGTGGTCTGGCAATCCGCCATCTTCGCGCTCTCGGCCGTATTCTTCAAAGCGCTGATCGGGCTCATCACCGCGCATCTCGTCAACAACCTGCCGAGCCGCGGCCAGCGCAAATGGCGCGGCATGCTGCTGGTGCCCTGGGTCATTCCGCTTGCGCTGTCGACGCTCGGCTGGTGGTGGCTGTTCGACCCAACGCATTCGGCTTTCAACTGGATCATCCGCGCTTTCGGCGGCACCGAGATCCCATGGCTCAGCGATCCGTTCTGGGCGCGCTTCTCCGTGATCCTGGTCAACATCTGGTACGGGGCGCCGTTCTTCCTGATCATGTACCTGGCGGCGCTCAAATCGGTGCCCGAGCAGCTCTATGAGGCCGCCGCCATCGATGGCGCCAATGCCTGGCAGCGCTTCGTGCACATCACCCTGCCAATGATGCACAACATCATCGCCATCACGGTGCTGTTCTCGCTGATCGTGACTTTCGCCAATTTCGACATCGTGCAGATCATGACCGCGGGCGGCCCGCGCAACATGACGCACGTGTTCGCCACCTACGCGTTCCTGCTCGGCATCCGTTCCGGCGACATCCCGCTCGGCGCTTCAGTCTCATTGTTCATGCTGCCGATCCTCGCCATCTCGGCGGTGTTCATTCTGCGCGGCGTACGCAGGCGCGCGAGGGACATCGCATGACGGCAACCGCGGTTGCCGTGGAACCGGCCGGACGGGCCAAATCGCGGCCGAGCCTCGCGCGCAACCGGCGCTGGGCGCTCGGAACCTCGTACGTATTCCTGGTTCTGTTCGCGATTTTCTTTCTCACTCCGCCCTATTACATGATCGTGACCTCGTTCAAGAGCGATGCCGAGGTCGCGCACATGGCGACGAACCCGTGGATCATCGCCAACGGGGTCACGCTCGACCAATACAAGTTGCTGTTCACCCAGACCGACTTTCTGATCTTCTTCAGGAACACAGCGATCGTCACCGTATGCGTCGTCGTCATCACCATGGTGGTCAGCATCCTGGCCGCGTTCTCGCTCGGGCGCATGAAGTTCTGGGGCTCCGGCATCCTGGCGACCGGAATATTTCTCACCTACCTGGTCCCGGATACGCTCCTGTTCATCCCGCTGTTCCAGATCGTGCGCGGGCTCGGCTTGCTCAATTCCTACTGGAGCCTCGTCCTCGTCTATCCGACGCTGACCGTCCCGTTCTGCACCTGGATCATGATCGGCTACTTCCAGTCGATCCCCAAGGAGCTCGACGAGGCCGCCCTGATCGACGGCGCCGGCCACATGCAGATGCTGCTGAAGATCTTCATACCGGTGGCCCTGCCCGGGATCATTGCCGCAACCATCTTCGCCTTCACGGTGTCCTGGGCGGCGTTCGTCTACCCGCTCGCCTTCCTCTACTCCTCGGACCAGCAGGTGCTCACGGTCGGCACGGTGACGAGCCTGATCCGCGCCGATGTCTACAAGTGGGGCATGCTGATGGCCGGCGCGCTGGTCGCGGCGGCGCCGCCGCTCGTCATCTACGCATTCCTGATGGACTACTACATCGCCGGGCTCACCGCCGGCGCCACCAAGGGCTGATGCAAATGGCCGATGTCACGCTCCGCAACGTGGTCAAACGCTTCGACGAGGTCGAAGCGGTGCGCAGCATCGATCTCGATATCCCCGACAACGAATTCATCGTGCTGGTCGGCCCATCAGGCTGCGGCAAGAGCACGACATTGCGCATGATCGCCGGGCTCGAAGAGGTGAGCGGCGGGGAGATCTTCATCGGCGGCGAGCTTGTCAACGACCTGCCGCCGAAGGACCGCGACATCGCCATGGTGTTTCAGAACTACGCGCTCTACCCGCACATGACGGTGTTCGAGAACATGGCGTTCGGGTTGCGGCTGCGGCATTTCCGGAAAGCCGAGATCCGCACGCGCGTCGAGAACGCCGCGCGCATTCTCGACATCACCGACCTGCTCGACCGGCGGCCCAAGCAGCTCTCGGGCGGCCAGCGTCAGCGCGTCGCCATGGGCCGCGCCATCGTGCGCGACCCCAAGGTGTTCCTGTTCGACGAGCCGCTGTCCAACCTGGACGCCAAGCTGCGGGTGGCGATGCGCACCGAGATCAAGCGCGTGCATCAGAAAGTGAAGACCACGACGGTCTACGTCACCCACGACCAGGTCGAGGCCATGACCTTGGCGGATCGCGTGGTGGTCATGAACCAGGGGCGCATCGAGCAGATCGGCGCTCCGCAGGAGCTCTATCATCACCCCAGGACGCGCTTCGTCGCCGGCTTCATCGGCTCACCGGCGATGAACTTCATCCCCTGCCGGTTGGAAGCGAACGGGAGCGGCCTGCGGGTGCGCTTGTCGGACACGATCGCGCTGCCGGTGCCTGACAGCCAGACCACGCGGTATCGGCCGGCGGCCGGGCGGGAGCTGATCTTCGGGCTGCGTCCCGAGCACATCACCGAGCCCCGCCGCGGCGAGCGCGACGAGTCGCGGAGCTTCAACGCGACCCTCGACGTGGTTGAGCCAATGGGGATGGAGACGATGGTCTACTTCAGGGTCGACGGCACCGAAGTGTGCGGCCGTGTCGACCCGGCCAGCGCGCAGCGACCCGACGAGCCTATGCGGCTCTGCGCCAATCTCGACCACCTGCACCTGATCGATCCGCGCACCGACGCGGTGTTGTAAGACCCTTGTTATTAATGCGCGGTCGTCGCCTCAGCCTCGATCACCCCGGTTTTTTCCAGAAATGCGTGACCGAGATGGCGTATCGCCTCCGCCAGCATGGCCCCCTGCTGGTCCTCCGGGGCAAGCAGGATCAATTCGGCCAGGCTCTCCGCCATATCCGCTGCCAGCCCGGCAAGATCGACCGTTTTGGTCCGCTCGATGTGCTCCCGCACGACCTCATTGATATCGCAGTGAAGACAATCGGACATGGCGGACCTGCCTTTTCAACCCCGGCGCCGGATCGCCCAGGAATTAGCACTTAAATACTACATTTGCAGGAGGCTCGGCAGGCCTGGCGGCGGCAGCTTGCCGCAGTCGGACGCGATGGCGCGCAGCGTCAGCTCACGTTGAGCGGCAGGTTCTCCGGGTGCAAGGTGAGGATGGGCCGGCCGCCATACTCGCCGTCATCCAGGTATCCGGCATCGAACTTGTCGCTGGCCGCGGCTTCGATCATGGGGCGGTGGCGTTTGAAGATATCGAGGGCCGTGGGCAGGCCGCGCGGTTGCGATGGGTCGACCTGCGCCAGGGTGTCGTAGCTGATGTAGACGCGGACAGGCTTGTAGGGCCGCGCCCCCTCGATGAACATCCAGAACCCGACGGCTTGCCGGCGAGCGTCCGCCTCACCATCACGATTTGTCGAAACCAGTGGCATCTGCAGTTTCCCGTCGTCTTGTGATCCAGCTTGATCCGGCCGCATCGCACGCACGGGCGAATCCAGAACAGCCGAGCGCCAAAATTCGACGGATCGATGGAGGTCGGGACCGGCGTGGCCTTTTCACTCAGGCCTGTCCCCGCGGTGGTATCGCGGTCCATCTATCCAGTATCAGGATACAAGCAACCCCACGCCGAATATTGCTGCCTGAACAAGCAACGCGGCCCCCGGTTCCCGAAGCACAAAATGCGATTCTCAGGGGCTGTGGCCCGCAGGCCACATCACCCATCGCGTTACCGCCGGCGCGGCGAACGGTTCAGTATTGATTGGCGAGGAACGTCTCGAGCGTCACCGGATCGGCATGCAGGCTCGGCGCGGTCGGGGGCTGACCCGGAAACTCGCTCGCTTCGGAGAACCAGCTCGCGCGCGCCGGCAAGCCCCACAGCTGCGAGCGGCGGGTATCTGAGAGGTCCCAGCGCATCGGCGTGTGGCTGGCATCGATCGCCTGGTAGTGGCCGAGAAACAGTTCGATGCGGTGGCCGTCGGGATCGCGGAAATAGACGAACAGCGCATTGCCGATCCCGTGCCGGCCAGGCCCACGCTCGACCGGGCAGCGCAGGCTGCCGGCGACATCGCAGGCATGGATAATGTCGCGGCTCTCCGGCACCGTGAACGCGAAGTGATGCAGCCGCGGCCCGCGCCCGTTCGACAGCACCACGTCGTGCGGGTTGCCCTTGCGCTGCAGCCACGTGCCCCAAAGCTCATCACGACTGCCGTCGCTGGCCGTGTATTCGGTGAGCCGGAAGCCGAGCGCCGTGTAGAACAAGGTGCCCTTCAACACATCCTGCGCGACGATCTGGAAGTGATCGAGCCGCAGCGGGCTCGCGCCCTTGTAGTGATGAAACTCCTGCAGCTTGCTCGGCACCTCGTCGATCTCGGCGGTGAGCTCGAGCGGCGTGCCGATCGCGTCGTCCACATGCAGGGTCTTGCCCTGGTGCGGCACCTCGACCCAGCGCACCGGAAAGCCGCCTTGCTGGAAATAGTCCGCCGCGCGCGCGAGATCGTCGTCAGTGAACACGCGCAGCCCGATGCGCCGGCACACGGCCGGGCCGGCCTCACGCCGGATGGTGATGCTGTGATGCGCGCGCTCCTCGAGCCCGCGCAGGTAGAGCGCGTCATCAGCAATTTCGGTGACGATGAAGCCGAGCACGTCCGCATAGAAGGCGCGGCTCGCCTCGAGGTCGCGCGCGGTGAGGACAACGTGGCTCGCGCGCGTGATGTTGAACGGCGGATGCGGATTGGCGACGGGAAGAGCCACGCGGCTTACCAATCATAGCGCGGGCGGCGCACGGAGCGGCGCACCTCGGGCGAGCAGCTGTCCGTTGCGGCCGCAACCGCCATGATGCCGATCAATGCGGCAACAACGATAAGCTTTCCCATAGGTCGCATGCAGGTTCCCCCGAGGCGTGGCACGCCATTGTATCGTGCCCGCCGTTGTTTTACACGCAGCCGCGCTGCTTTTTAAGGGATCGAGATGACCACCGTTTCGCAAACCGCGCTGGCGCAGTTCCGGCAAGACATCGGCGACATCACGGCGAGCACGGAGGAACGACAGCTGCGGCAGAAGTCCCGCGACTTCTATTGGTATAGCCCCGTCCTCACCGAGCATCTGCAGAACTGCCGCGCCGACATCGTGGTCGAGCCGCGCAGTGAAGCGGAAATCGCCCGCGTCGTCGCCGCGGCCGTGCGCAACCGCGTGCCGCTGACCATCCGCGGCGGCGGCACGGGCAACTACGGCCAGTCGGTGCCGCTGCAGGGCGGCATCGTCCTCGACATGACCCGCTACGACAAGGTGATTGCGGTCGAGCCCGGCCGCATCCGGGTCGAGGCCGGCGCCTTCATCCAGACCGCGCTCGAGGCGGCGCTCAAGAGCGGCCAGCAATTGATGATGTATCCGTCGACCATGAAGGTCGCCACCATCGGCGGCTACCTCGGCGGCGGCTTCGCCGGCATCGGCTCGGTGCGGCACGGCATCATCCGCGACTCCGGCATGATCCAGTCGCTCAAAGTAATGACCGTGGAGGAGAGCCCGCGCATCCTCACGCTCACCGGCGATGATGTGGAGTTCGTGTTCCACGCCTGGGGCACCACCGGCATCATCCTCGAGACCGAGCTCAAGCTGGTCCCCGCCGAGACCTGGAACGACTGCATCGCCACGTTCCCGACCTATGGCGACGTCATCGCCTTCGGCAACGCGGCGTTCGCCAGCGACCTCGATATTTTTCTGCTGAGCGCGGTCGAGCGCCGCTTTGCGCCGTTCTACAAGCGGCTCGCCGCCTACTGGGACCCCGCGCGCCACGCCATGTTCTCGATGGTGAAGGATGGCGACGTGGAGCGCTTCTTCGCACTCGCCGCCAAACATAACGGCGCGCGCGCCATGGCGGTGAGCGACAGCGAGCGCGCCGCCGCCAACCTGCGGCCGATCCAGGAGACCGCGTTCAATCACACCAGCCTGATGGCGCTGCAGGTCGAGCGCCACTGGACCTATCTGCAGCTGGTGATGCCGAACCCGTTCGAGCCGGCACTGGTGGAAGAGCAGATGCGCCGCTTCGGCGACGAAGTGCTGATGCACCATGAGTACACGCGCGAGAAGGGACGCTGCCGCGTCGGCGGCCTGCCGCTGGTGCGCTACGCGAGCGAGCAGCGGCTCAACGAGATCATGAAGTCATTCGAGCAGGATGGCTGCATGATCAACAATCCGCACATCTTCAAGCTCGAGGACGGCGGCCGCTTCGATCCCGATGGCCGCAAGATGGCGTTCCGCAAGTCGGTCGATCCGCACGGATTGCTCAACCCCGGCAAGCTGCGCAGCGTGGGGTGAGGAACGGCAGCGCGGAACCTTACCCTCCCCCTTGTGGGGAGGGTCGCGAGCGCAGCGAGCGGGGTGGGGGTCGTTGTGTGGCGACGCGCGTCGCCACACAACGACCCCCACCCCGTCTCCCTACGCGCTGCGCGCTCCGGGAGCCGACCCTCCCCACAAGGGGGAGGGTAAACTGCCGCAATGCCCTGCCTAGAACCTCACCGCTTCTTCTTATCCTCAGCCGAAGCCACCGGCGCGGCGGGCTGGTTTCCCTCCAGGAACTCCACCGTGGCGCCTTTGGTCACCAGCGCCGCAAGCGCCTCGGCGTCCCAGTTGGTCAGCCGGATGCAGCCGTGCGAATAGCTCTTGCTCACCCGCGAGGGGTCGGGCGTGCCGTGGATGCCGTAGCCCGGGGATGAAATGCCGATCCACACCGAACCGACCGGATTGTTTGGACCGGGCTGAATGTCGAACGGCTTCTTCGAATTCACCCCTTTGAACTTGAGCTTGGGATCGTAGTGGTAGATCGGATTGAACTGCACGTCGGTGACCTTGAAGGTGCCGCTCGGCGCCGGCCGCTCCTCGCTGCCGATCGAGGCCGGATCAAACACGACGAGGTTCCCGGCCTTGTCAAACCCGCGCAAGGTGCGCTTCGCTTTGTCGATCTCGATGCGCACGACCTTGTCGGTCACAGGCTTGCGCGCCACGTCGGTGACCGCGATCACGGTGCCGGGCTTGTCGAAGGACTTGCCCGGGTTGAGCGCGCGCAGCAAATCCTGGCTCATGTGGAAGCGTTCGGCCAGTTCCTCGGTCGCGTTCAGATATCCCATGTGCGGCAGCTTGCTCATGTCCTGGAACGACGGCAGTCGCTTGATGAACGGTCCGCGCACATCCTCCGCCGTGATCGTGTAATCCTTGATCGCCGGCTCGCCCGAGGTCGCGGAGAGCTTCTCCCAGGTCGGCGCGTCGAGCTTGGAATCGTCGGGCAGCCCCTGCGCCACCTTGAACGCGGCGAGCGCCTTCTGGACATTCTCGCCCATCTGGCCGTCGATCTCGCCGGGCGAGAACCGCGCGCGGTCGAGCAGCACCTCGGCCTTTACCAGCAGCGGATCCGGCCCGCTCGGCTTCTTCTTCGGTTGCTTGGCAAAGTCTGCGGCATTGACCGCAGCCGCATCAAGCGCATACGCGCTCGGTGCAACGGCCGCCGCCAGAACGGCCGCCAGAATAAGCGCACGCAGCATGGAGCGCCTCCCTCGTTTTGCCGGAACATAGCACAGGCGCGCCCTCAGCGCCGCCGCTTCTGCGGCGCCTGGTAGCGATAGATCAGCGAGGGCTGGTAGGTGCCGACGTGGGTGCACAGCGGGCACTTGAGGTCCGCCACCGCCTGGTGGCGCGGATAGAGGTTGAGCCCGGGCTCCGGCGCGGGGGCAATCGGGATCACCTCGCCGCAATAGACGCAGTTGATGGCGAGATACCACTTTCCGGGTTCGACCGATTCCGCCACGGCGCGCGCGTTCTCCCTCTCGACAGGCGGGATGATAACGCAAAGCCCCGCCCGGCGCTCCATTCCTCCTATGGGGTATTCCTTACGTGCCATATCGGAATTTTCGGAGCCGCCGAACCCTGCCATGGTGCCGGGCATGGGCACAGGAGTGCGGACAATGGAGACCTACTACACGGTGATCCCGGCGAAGCGTCCCGACGGGCGCGTGAGCCCGGTGTGGCCCGCACCGGTTCCGGCAATCGACGAGCCGATGCGACCGCAATTCCCGGCGGAGCCCGCACCCGCCACCAAGGCCACCGGCCGTACTGGAGGCCCCGATCCGGTGCTGCGATGATCTCGCTCGAGGACTGCATCGCCATGTGCGGCCTCGATGCGGACGAGGTCGCCGCCATCAGCGAGCATGAGCATATTCCGCAGGCCGCCGCGACGGCGCTGGCGAGCTATCTCCTGAGCCAGCCCAGTGGCGGCCAGGCGATCCGCACCATGATCATCGACGATATTCGCACCGCGCTCGACACTGGCCGCGTCAAGCACGCCGCCGAGCTGTTCGGCGCTTTGCAGCACTTCCTGCAGCAATACCCCGCTGCGGGCGAGGGCCTCGCGGTGGAATAGGCGCGTTGCGGCAGCCCCGATGGAGCACCCGCGCAATCCGGGCTAAGCTTTCCGCCCGAACGTTTGCGAGGTCCGCCATGGATACCAAGGTTCAATCGCGCGCCACGTTCCAGGACGCCGAGCGCGACTATCGCGAGGCCTGGGCCAACCCGGCTTACACGCGCTTCGAGTTCCCGCCGGTCGACGTCAACAAGACGGTGCGCGAGCGCTATCGTGCGACGCCAGCAAAGCGCCTCACCCGCGCCACCCTGTGGGACATGGAGACCAAGAAGGCGTGGGACGCGATGTCCTATCTCCCCTACGTCGCCAAGGAAGCGCATTCCTGGGGCCGCCACACCTTGTCGGACGGCGCCGAGCGCTGGTGCCGCGCCTCGATGCAGCGCGGCTGGATCAAGCCCGACGACTACGGCCAGGTGCTGGAGGATATCTTCGTCAGCCACGCCAAGCAGACGGTGTATTTCTTCGGCCGCGCCCGCATGACCGAGCCGAACGGCAACGAGCTCACCGCCAGCTCGCTCCAGCCGCTGTTTCATGTGATGCACGGCGTCGGCGGCCCCGATGACGAGCCGCAGAATCTCTGGAGCATCGTGCTGCTCACCGACAAGCCCGACCCGCGCTACCTCGCGCCATTCGAGGCGCGCCTGAACGAAGGCCTTCCCGGATTCGTGGAGATCTACATCCAGAAAGATCTCGGTGTGGAGCTGGTGAAGTTGTAGAAGACGCGCAACAATCTTCAGCCCTCATCCTGAGGAGCACGCGGGCTCTGCCCGCGTGCGTCTCGAAGGATGGCCGAGATGACAAGCTTTTCCTTGCGGCCGTCCTTCGAGACGCATGTGCGCTTAAGCGCACATGCTCCTCAGGACGAGGGCCGTAAGGAATCACACCCATGACCCAGGCACCCATCACCACCCACACCGATATCCTCTTTGCCGAGCATGACGGCACGGCGCTCCTCGCCGACCTCTATCTGCCGCAGGGCGCCGCCAAGGCGCCGGTGCTGATCGGTGTCCATGGCGGCGGCTGGCAGCTCGGCAACCGCAAGTTCTACAACAACATGGGCTCCTATCTGGCCCGCAACGGCATTGCGGTGTTCGCGATCGAATATCGACTGATGGCGCCCGGCGTGAAGACCTATCCGGGCGCGGTCTATGACGTGCGCGCCGCGGTGCAGTTCGTGCGCGCCAAGGCGCCCGAGCTTGGGCTTGATCCCGAGCGCATCGGGCTGATCGGCAATTCCGCCGGCGCGCACCTCGCAGCCCTGGTGGCGCTCGCCGGCAGCGAGCCCGCGTTCGCGACCGACTACACCTCCGATCCTTATGCGGACCTCTCGTCCAAGGTGAAGGCGGTGGTCGGCTTCTATGGCGTCTATGACATGCTGGCGCAGTGGCAGCATGATCTGCTGGCGCGCCCGCGCGACAATATCAGCGAGAAGTTCCTCGGCGCCGCGCCGCATACGGACCGCAAGGTGTTCTTCGAAGCCTCCCCGATCAGCTACGCGACCGTGGACAAGAACGGCACCCGCTTCCTGCTGGTCTACGGCACCGACGACGATGTTGTTGATCCGCAAACCCAGTCGGCTGCGTTTCTAACCGCGCTGAAACAAGCCGGGTTCTTCGTGCGCACGGTCGTGATCCCCGGCGCCGGACATTATTTCCTCAACGAGCCGGTGGACGACACCAGTGTCAACGCCATCGCCGCCCCGCGCGTGCTGCGGTTTCTGAAAGACGTTGGCTTCTGAGCTACAAATCCTTGCGCATGTAGCGTGCGGTCTCGCCGTATGACTTGAGCTTGTCCGCCAGTTCCGGATCGGCTGTGGTCTGGAACCCATACCGCTCCCAGAACACATAAGTGCCGTAAACCGAAACGAGCGCGAGTGACGCAAGCTCGTGCTCCCGCGCCACCGCTTCAAACACATCGACCAGCACACCCGCCGCGCCCTGCCCGCGCGCTGCCTCGAGCACCACCACGTCGTGGATATAGAGGCACGTCGGTGACGCCGGCAGCGCGGCCATCACTGTATCGAGCGCCGGCACCGAACCCACCGCCCACGGATGCGCGATGCCGTAGCCGATCACGGCGCCATTGCGGGCCAGCACGAAGCAGCCCTGCGGGAACAGCGCGAGCTTGTTGGCAAAGACCTCGGGCCGCTCCTGCAGGTTCACATGGACCGCATTGCCGATGCGCTCGACCGCATCGAGATCGGCGGCCGTCGCTGCCCGCCAGCTCGCAACATCATCATTCACGCTACACGCTCGTGCTCTTCTCCGCCGCGCGCGCGGCGCGCAGCGCGTCAGCCGCCTCCAGGATCACCGTGATGGCGCGGTCGAGCGCCGGCGTGCGGGTTGCCAGCACCTTGTCGGCCACCACGTAAGTGTCGCCGTCCTGGCGCACGTAGCCGCGCCTGATCAGGTTGTCGAGCTTGCGTCCGACGGTCGCGCGCGGCATGCCGATCATGTGGCTGATCTGCTCGGCGGTCAGCGGCGTGCCGCGCAGGGTGCCGATCCACACCGCGCGCGCCACATGCGCGATCTCGGCAAACGAGGCGACGCGGCGGTCGAAATGCTCGCTGATGATGACGCGATCCAGCCGCTTGAGCGCCTCGATCAGGATCAGGACTTCCTCACGCCGCGGGATGTCCTCGAGTTTCATCGCTGTCCTCCCAGGCCAAGCCGGTGGACGATGTGAGTGCGACGGCAAGGATATCGTGAATGCCGGATGGGCGCGACCGGCTCCTGGGCGGTGCGGCTGCTTACCCTCCCCCTTGTGGGGAGGGTCGCGAGCGAAGCGAGCGGGGTGGGGGTCGGTGTGTGGATCGAGCGCGTGCCGCCACACTCCGACCCCCACCCCGTCTCCCTACGCGCTGCGCGCTCCGGGAGCCGCCAAATCGCAAAACAGCACAGGTCCGTAGGGTGGCGCATCGCGCCCCTCCGTAATATTGACTCACAACCCCTCAACTCGTCATGGCCGGGCTCGTCCCGGCCATCTCGATTTATGAAACGCCGAGCCCTCCTAAGCGAGATCGCCGGGACGAGGCACCCCGCGCACAAGTGCGCGGGGACCCCGACGAGCCCGGCGATGACGAATTGAGAGGCTTCGAACTGAGCAACTTTCCATGACTGACGACAACAGCAGCGCCCTGGTCTTGTTCTCCGGCGGCCAGGATTCCTCGACCTGCCTCGCCTGGGCGCTCAACCAATTCGACCGCGTCGAGACCGTGGGGTTCGACTACGGCCAGCGCCACCGCGTGGAGCTCGCGTGCCGGCGCACGATCCGCGATCGCCTGCGCGCCGCGTTTCCCGCCTGGTCGGCGCGGCTTGGCGACGACCACACGCTCGACCTCGCCACGCTCGGCGCGCTCTCCGAGACGGCGCTGACGCGCGCGGCGGAGATCACCTTCACGGCGGACGGGCTTCCCAGCACGTTCGTGCCGGGACGCAACCTCGTGTTCCTCACCTTTGCGGCGGCGCTGGCCTATCGCCGCGGCATCCGCCACATCGTCGCCGGCATGTGCGAGACCGACTACTCCGGCTATCCGGACTGCCGCGACGACACCATCAAGGCGCTGCAGGTCGCGCTCAATCTCGGCATGCAGCGCCGCTTTGTCCTGCACACGCCGCTGATGTGGATCGACAAGGCGGCGACCTTCCAGCTGGCGCAGGACCTCGGCGGAGGCGCGCTGCTCGACCTGATCCTCGAGGAGACCCACACCTGCTACCTCGGCGACCGCACGCACCGCCACGACTGGGGCTACGGCTGCGGCACCTGCCCGGCGTGCGAGTTGCGGGCGGCGGGGTATGGGAAGTTTAGGGGCCGTCTTACATCGGAGCAGAGATGACGGAACACGGTTTCATGATTGCCATGTGCAGCTCTCTCTACGTTTTCATAAAGGCCCAAACCGCCAACCGTGACCTGCAAAGCTTGCTAACTACCCGCTGTTTGTTGTAGTAGACGAGTATAAGCACAAATTCATAAACCTAAACTTGGGGAGAACATTATGCTTTTCGATGTTGCGGGCCCATTCGAAATCGAGAGACATGGGCGCACAAAAATAATAATAGAGCGATCGCGAAAGGATCTGAGACCAATTCTTGAAGATTGGGAAGAAGGCCTTTCGAGCGCCTGCGGTTGTTATGTATTCGCTTTAAGAGCAGGCAGGGGGTTCACACCGTATTACGTCGGCCAAGCTTGCAAGCGGACGCTTCTAGACGAGGCTCTCAATCCAGCAAATCCCGAAAAGTATAATACTGCCCTCGGAAATGGAAAAGGAACGCCTGTCCTGTTTTTGGTCCCCATGCGTACGCCTAATGGCAGGTTCAGAAAAAGGACGAGAGGAAACACAGGACTTAAGGAACTTGACTTTCTCGAATTTTGGTTGCTCGCGAACGCAATCGATAAGAAATCCTGACCTCATTAACAACAAGCAGACCAGATTCCTGAGAAATTTACGCGTTATTGGCTTCTTGAACGCGGAACGCGGAAAATCGACGACTGCATCTCAATTCCTATCAAGGGCACTTTGGAGATAACCCAACATCGTTAGCTCCCGATTTGTATCGACAATCGAGTTATGATTGATTGGTGCATGACAGATCGCCTACAAATGGGCCGAAAACTCTGACAGAACCTACCACGAAATGTGCCTAGCGCGGCCCCTCATCCCAAGGACAACAACTCCATGGCAACGCTACCTGGCCAACGTGCCCAGTTCACCTGGGCGCTGAACCAATACAACCTAGCAGAGGACGTCGAAACCAAATCTCGGTTCGCCAAACGCATGGCGAAATACATCGCGGCCGCCCCTGCCAATGGGTTCACGGCGGAACAAGTGACGCAAGGGCAGGCATATCCTTTCGCCGAGATTGCCCAATACACCAACAAGCCTGATCTCGATGCTGGCCCCGATATAAGTGAGGGGCAAGCACTGCGAGAGGTTGAGCAAGCTGTGGACGTTTCCGATGTCATTCACCTTGGCGATGGTCCTAGTGTTGTTTATGCCTATGGTTATCCGTACGCACCGGATCGTCTCAAGATGACGACGCGCATTAAACCGCGCGACCCGCCGATACCCGAAGGCACCACGACCGTGGTCTTGATTGAGGCCCATAGCGCGACCGAGCACATCTGCGCCCGCCGCGAGATCTTGGCGCAGCACGGCACGCTCGGCGCGTTGGGCGCCATTACCGAGGCGACCACCTCGCTCTACGGCCGACTTGTGAGCGAGGAGGCAGCAACATGAGCAGGCAGCCGCACTGGCCCACGGGCCTGGTGGTCTTGGCCGGGTTTGAATTGGTGCTGCTGTGGGCACTGGCTGTCGGCTTGCTCTTTTGGGTGCTCAGTTGAGAGAAGATCCCCGCATGGAGCACCCGCGCTGCGGGGCCGCGGCTCCGGGCTCACGCTTGACCTCCTTGTGCGGTCCGGGGCCGCAACTCTTTGGCTTCCCGCGTGTCAGGTCTTCAGCATGCGAGAAGGACGGCTCCCGGCTTGCGATGGGCGGCCGGGAGCCGCTCGCAAAACGGCGCCCGGGCGCCGTTTTCGATCGGAGATACAGGGGCAGGCCGGCGGCGTGACCGGCAGTGGCGGCTGCTGGACGGCGCGCACCGCGATCGGGCGCGACGCTACGGCTTAGGATCTGCGTTCTTCTCCATTTCGCCCCGCAAGTACGCGAACAGCTCCTCTTTACCCATCGCGTTGCTCTTGCCCACGTAAAACAAGTCGTGGCCCGGCGATGTGATAGGGGGAAGCTTGTGACTGCGGCTCAAGTTCACGCCTTGCGCGTCGTCCGTCCGCGTGTAGCGCTGATAGAGATTGCACTCGGCCGCGAACTCTTCCAGCGCTGCGCTGACACGCTCAAGGCTTGCTGCCTGCTGCGACTTGACGGCCACTGGTTTCTCTCCTGCGATACTCGGGGGCGGGCGTCTGTTGGCAGGGCGCTATGGCCGGGATTGATTCAATTGTGCTGCGTTGCTCACATACACCGTTAGTCCGCGCGCGCTCGCCCAACAACACGCATCCGTTATCGCCGCGTCACGCTCTTCGACGCCGTACGGCGCGGTGACGTAGAACGTGGCGCCAGAACCGTGCGCCATCATACTCATTATCCCGATGCCCCACGGCTTGTTGAGATCGACGAATGCGCACGGCGATGGAGGTTGCTCATCGGCCCTGAGCCAAACTACTGACGTCATTTCACGTTGCTCCTTTTCCCGAGCAGCAAACCTTTTTCGATTTGCATGAATTGTACCAAAAACTGGGCAGCCGCAGGGCAAAGATCAAATTAATCAGAGCGTTTTGTGACTCCCAGTGGCCTGAAGTCCATGGTTGGAGACAACGTCGTTTGAAGAGCGTTATTCGCGACCTTAAATTGTTCAAGCGCAGCGCTCGTTGAATTTGCCGTAGCCAAAACCTGTTCCGGTGACGCCTTGCTGGCGATTTGATGACGCAACTCAGCAACCTCGGCTTCTAGCTGAGCTCGAGCCTTGCTTACGGCTTGTTCCTGATCGCGGGCGAGATCGAGCTGCGCTTCTCGCGCAGTGATCTTAGTTTCGAGGTTCGTGATTTCGCGCGAGTAAGCGAACCGCGCGACCATCCACGCAAGTCCAAACAATGCGAGCGCGCCACCAATCGCTATGACCGGCGCGTCCCTAACGAGTTGCCACTCCTCGCTCAGAAAATTGAGGTCGGGCATATTCGGTTTTTAGTCGATTTTTAGTCGAAGTGGATTTTCGGTCGGCTAGGCTGGCTTAAGTGCTTGATTTGCATTGGCGCTCCCTAGGGGACTCGAACCCCTGTTTTCGCCGTGAGAGGGCGACGTCCTGGGCCGCTAGACGAAGGGAGCGCTGAGAGCCCTCGAAATAGCCCCGTTCGGGGGGCGGCGCAAGCGCGCCGGTCCGGCAGTTCCCCTTAGCGGCTTCGTCAGAAACCGCAGGCGCGCCTGCGGGCGCAGGGTCTTGGCGTCGAAGCTGCGGATCTCGGTTGCGCCGCCGGCCTCGATGGTGACGATCACCGCGTCGCCCGCGGTCGTGGTCGCGACGATGCGCGCCGATCAGGCCAGTTCCTGGGGCAACTCGGACCGGCGGTTTCAATAAAGGTGCAGGGGCAGCGGGACGCCATCAGGACCGACCAGCAGGCCCCAGGTCTCGCCGGCAGCGACCTCGAACTCCCGAGCCTGCGCCGCGCCGCTCGCGACCTTGAGGGTGACCTTGTACTTGCCCGGCGGCAGCTCGATCTCCGGGCTGTCCGGCGATTTGCGCACCGTTTCGGTGTCGTCCGCCAACGCGCGTTGGCCGCGCGCTGCCAACGTGATGGTCTGCCCGTTGATGGTGATGATGGCCTCTTCATCCCTGGTGTTGCCGAGCCTCAGCCTCGCCTGCCCTGGCCTCGGCAGGATGCCGGCATTCGCGGCGGCGGGCTTATGCAGCGACAGGTCGGCGATCGTCCGGCCGTCCTGATGGATGAGCCGGAGCAGCGCCGGTCCATCGGGCGTCGTGAACGCGATTTCCGCCCGGTCCGGCGCGACGACCGCGCCGGCGTTCTCAATCCAGCCGCGCTTGCCGAGCTCGGCGCGATAGAAGCCGAGCACAGCCGCGAGAGCGAGCGGCGTCTCGAGGTGAAACGACTTGATGAATGGCGAGTCCTTCGCCGTCGTGACGAACCAGGGCTTGGGCCGCGGCAGGCCGGTGGTGGCATCGTTGCGCGCGGCCGCGACGGGCGCCGCGGCCGCGGGGGTGGCGCAAAGGAGGCGCCTGGCGATGGAATTCTCAGGACACTGCGCGACGGCCCACGACGTCACGTCGATGGTGTCTGGCTGCGAACGGGGGAGGCGCGCTCGGCGGGGTGCTGCTGGTCTGGCTCAGCCCGGCGGCGAAGCTCGGGTCCGGGGTCCCTTGGTGGGTCGTTCGCGTTGACACTTCCAAGGTGCAATTGATCAACGCTGAAAAACCGGTCTCGCAATAATGATTGGAATCCACGGCCCGCCCGAGCGCGACGAGCCCCACCACCGCCAGCACGACGACCGCCGTGACGGCCAGGCCGCCGACGAGCAAGACGGCGCGCGTTCGACGCTTCATCGCCGGCTTACCAGTCTTGATGAGAGATCTCTATGCGATCTTTGGTGCTTCAGGTGCTCACCATGAGCTTAGGATCGCCACTCGTCAAAGTCCGCGCTGAGCCTCGTCCAACGCGTCCTTTTGTAATTCCGCCCGCGCTGTGCGCGAAGCCGCGCATCGCTGATAGTATCTTATCGAGATACGAAAACCTTGCACGACGTATCTCGATGGGATACGTAGCGCTCGTGATCAGGAGCTTCAAGGGGAAATTTGCCGAGCCGATCCTGCAGGGCCGCGTGGTCCCGAAAGGTTTTCCGTCAACCCTGGCCAAGGTCGCGCGCCGGAAACTGATTATGGTGGACTCCGTCGATCGTCTCGAGGCCCTGAACTCGCCTCCCGGCAACCGCCTTGAAGCTCTTAAGGGCGATTTGGCGGGGAAGCACTCGATCCGCATCAATGATCAATGGCGGGTCGTGTTCCGCTGGACCGATGCGGGTCCCGAAGACGTGGAGATCGTCGACTACCACTAGTCCAGACCGGCTAAAGGGGCCACCGAACAAGAGAGCGCAAATGGCAAAGAAACTTCCGCCGGTGCATCCCGGCGAAATCCTGCGGGAAGAATTTCTCATTCCGCTTAAGCTGACACCCTACGCGGTCGCGGCCGCGCTGCACGTGCCGCGCACCCGGATCGAACGTATCGCGCGCGAAGAAAAGCCGGTTACGGCCGACACCGCGCTACGACTTGGAAAATTTTTCAAGACCGGCGCTGCGTTCTGGATGAACATACAGGCGCGCTTCGATCTCGAAATGGCTGAAGACGAGCTCGCGCCGCAGATCAAGAAGATTACGTCTTACGAGGCGGTGTAGGGCGATGCAAATCGCGGGGAGCGAGGTGGCGATCGGCATTCCGGGCTGAAATCATGCAAATTCCGTCAGCGTCGCTACGGCTCGGTCAGAAACTTCAACCGCGCCTGCGGGCGCAGGGTCTTGGCGTCGAAGCTGCGGATCTCGGTCGCGCCGCCGGCCTCGATGGTGACGATCACCGCGTCGCCCGCGGTCGTGGTCGCAACGATGCGCGCGCCCTTGGGGAGGAGCGCGGTCAGCTCGGCGCTGGCGCCGCCGCTCGGGGCCGGGCTGTGGAACAGGCGATAGCCGGCGACGATCAGCACGACGACGATGCCGAGCATGGTGGCGAAGCCGGAGAGCAGCATCAGCCACTTCACGCGCTTGATCATGCGCGCCTGGTCCGGGGTCGGCGGCGCGTCGTCGGTGTTGGTGAGAAGGGCAACCATGGCGGCGGGACGATGGGGGATGGGAGCGGATGGGTCAACTATCGATCAAGATCAGAAGTCGCATCCATCAAACCGTCTCTGGGCTACCTTGTCCCCAAATTGGTGACACGGTACAATGCTTCATGCAAGTGATCGCGCGCCGGACTCTGAAAGAATTCTGGGCGCGTCACCCGCAAGCCGAAGGCCCAATCCGCGCCTGGCTCGCAATTGCGGCCAGAGCGCGCTGGGCAAACCCAAACGAGATCAAACGGCAGTTCGGCAACACCGTCGAGTTCGTGGGCGACAACAGGGTCATTTTCGATCTCGGTGGGAACAAATACCGACTGATCGTCCATGTCTCATTCACCTTCGGCCGCCTGCTCGTGAAATTCATTGGCACGCATGCG
This sequence comes from uncultured Alphaproteobacteria bacterium, assembly GCA_963760435.1. GTDB lineage: Bacteria > Pseudomonadota > Alphaproteobacteria > Rhizobiales > Xanthobacteraceae > JAFAXD01. The sequence continues at coordinate 135,863 of CAVXDE010000043.1, read as the reverse complement.
GATTACGACCGCATTGACCCGGAGACCGTATCATGGCGAAAAAAGTGATCCGCCCTCTTCGCTCCGAAGCCGACTACGACGCGGCGCTCACCGAGATCGAGCGATATTTCGATAAGGAACCGATCCCAGGCACGCCGGAGGCCGATCGCTTCGACCTCCTCGCATTGGTTATCGAGGACTATGAGCGAAAGCACTGGCCGATTGATCCTCCGGACACGATCGATGCCATCCATTATCGGATGGAAACGAGCGGCTACACGCAATCTGATCTCGGCCGCTTGCTCGGGTCTCGGCAGCGTGCGTCCGATATCCTTAATCGGAAGCGTCCACTCACAATGGGCATGGCCTGGAAGCTCCACCGCGAGTGGGGCATTCCCGCGGAAGCGCTGATCACACCACCGCGCCTGCGCAGACGCAGGGCGGCGTAACCTCAAAGAGCCCCCCGACCCCTCCCCGCCGCTCGCTTCGCTCGCGGAGGAGGGGAAGATTGCCACACTGGTGTCGGACCATCGCAAGTCCCCGATGATCTGACAGGGTCGCGGAACATTTCGGATTTGTCCGAACCAGCGCGGGGCCGCCTCACACCATGGCGGCTGGACGATGGAGGATGCGGGGGACGCCTCAACCGGGGAGTTCTTGTCCCGGCTGCGATGCCCGCGCGAAGCGCCATATCGAAAACCTTCCCACAGTTGTTCCCGTTTTGGGAACATGCCATGACGCAGCATGCGGGTGATTGCTCGAAACGTGCTTGTCAGCTTCTGGGGCAAGCACCCCGAAGCAAAGGTCTCGCTTGAACGCTGGCACACGATCGTGAGAGCCGCGCAATGGACATCCACCGATGAGGTCCAGAAGGCGGCTCCGAAAGCCAAGGTGTTGAATCGCGAGCGTGTGAGGTTCGAGGTTGCCGGAGGAAACTATCGCCTGGTTGCCGCTTTCGATTTCCGTCGGCAGATCGCCTTCGTAAAGTTCATCGGCACCCATGCGGAGTATGACCGCATCGATGCATTGACCGTGTCGCAGTTCTAAAAGGAGAGCAGCATGGATATCAGGCCGATCCGCACGGATGAGGATCATCGCATGGCGCTTGCTGCGATCGAGGCGTGTTGGGGCGCACCCGAAGGCACGGACGAGAGCGACAAGCTCGATGTGCTGCTCGCCCTCGTCGAGCTCTACGAGGCAAAGCGATGGCCGATCGAAATTGATGAGACGTTCGATCCGATCGACGTGCTTCAATATGCCATCGACGAGCTCGGTCATAGCCAGGCGGAGTTGGCCGAATTGCTGGGCTCCCGCTCACGCGCCTCGGAAGTGCTCTCCCGTCGGCGCGCGCTTACGGTGGAGATGATCCACAAGATCGGAGAAGGATGGAAAATTCCGGCCGACCTTCTTGTTCGCCCTTACAAGATCGAGCGAGCCGCATGAGCGCCACCGCGGGCATGTCTTTGCAATGAGACGGCACCGGCGCGCGCGCCTCGTTCGTGAGGTGCGCCTGGTCCTGCCGGATGCGCGATCGCGCGTCGTGCGCCGGCGGGTCGCAAGGCAGGTCGCCCGGCTGAACCGCGAGCACGAACTTGATGCTTTGAAGTGGATCGAGGCGATTTCCGAGTTCGATAACCAAGAGGCGAGGTAAGGCCGTCATTCCGGGGCGCCGCGACGGGCGAAGCCGGTAGCGGCGAGCCCGGAATCCATACGCCCGCGCGGTGGTTATGGATTCCGGGCTCCGGCCTTCGGCCGGCCCCGGAATGACGTGCGGAGAGGTCGGAGGACATTTCGGATTTGTCCGAACCGGCGCAGGGCTGCCTCACGCCTCTGTGTCTTCTCAACGCAACACTTTGCGGCCGCAAATCAGTCCTGACGCCTGACGCCTCAAAGGCCTCGTCATTGCGAGGAGCGAAAGCGACGAAGCAATCCAGTGCTGCGGGCCCCTTCTGGATTGCTTCGCTTCGCTCGCAATGACGCTTTCGGTCCCGACACCTGCCACGGAGCGCGACCCATGTCCTTCAAACTGCCCACCACGGATCAGCTGCGCGAGATCGGCGAAAATCTCGGCATGGACCTCACGCCCGATTATGCCGACGCGGTCATCCGCTATCTCACGCCGTTCGCCGCCGGCTATCGCGAGCTGCTGGCGCTGCCCGATGATCTGCCGCCAGTCAAATATCCGCGCGGTGGCTATTACCGGCCGCAGGGCGAGGAGAACCGCTACGGCGCCTGGGTCGCCAAGTTCAGCATCAAGGGCGCGGCCGGCGGCAAGCTCGCCGGCAAAAAGGTCGCCATCAAGGATACCTATGCGGTCGCCGGCGTGCCGCTCACCAACGGCGCGTCCGTGCTCGAGGGCTATATCCCGGAGTTCGACGCCACCGTGGTGACGCGGCTGCTCGACGCCGGCGCCGAGATCGTCGGCAAATCGACGTGCGAATATTTCTCCTTCTCCGGCGGTGCTGCGACCAGCATCACCGGCCCGGTGCATAATCCGCGCGCCATGGGCCACAACGCCGGCGGCTCGTCCACCGGCTCGGGCGCGCTGGTCGCGGCCGGCGAGGTCGATCTCGCAACCGGCGGCGACCAGGGCGGCTCGATCCGCATTCCCGCCTCCCACTGCGGCGTGGTCGGCATGAAGCCGACCTTCGGCCTCGTGCCCTATACGGGCATCATGGGCATGGACCCGACCATCGATCACGCCGGGCCGCTCACCGCGCGCGTCGCCGACAACGCGCTCGCGCTCGAGGTGATGGCCGGCGAGGACGGCTACGATCCGCGCCAGCACGGGCTCAAGCTCGATACCTACACGCGCGCGCTCGGCCAGGGCATCGACGGGCTGCAGATCGCGGTGGTGAAGGAAGGCTTTGGCCAATACGACTCGCACCCCGACGTCGACGCCTGCGTGCGCCGCGCCGCGACGGCGTTGCAAAAGCTCGGCGCCAGAGGTGAGCGAGGTCTCCATTCCCTGGCACCCGACCGGGCTTTCGCGTGTGGGCCGCGATCGCCATGGAAGGCACCTACCACGTGCTGTTCGCCAGCGCCGGCCTCGGCCGCCATGTCGAGGGCGTCTATCCGGTGTCGCTCGCAGCAAGGCTCGCCTCGCTGCGCGACCGCGCCAACGAGCTCCCCGACACGGTGAAGACCGGCATGCTGCTCGGCGCCTATACGGACAGCTATTATCAGGGCCACTTCTACTTCAAGGCCCAGAACCTGCGCCGCCGCCTGCGCGCCGCCTACGATCACGTGCTCTCCGAGCACGACGTGTTGTTGATGCCGACGACCCGCATGATGGCGTCAAAGATCCCGCCGCCCGATGCGGGCTACGAGGCGATCATGGGGCATTGCTGGGAGCAGATCGGCAACACCGCCCAGTTCGACGTGACCCACCACCCGGCCATCTCGATCCCGTGCGGTTTGGGCGAAGGCGAGCGCCCGATCGGCCTGATGCTAGTCGCCCGCCACTGGGACGAAGCCACGCTCTACCGTGCGGCAGACGCGTTCGAGCGCGCGGGTGATTGGCAGAAGCTGGGGCCGAGGTAGAACCTCTCAACTCGTCATTGCGAGCGAAGCGAAGCAATCCAGCGCTGAGCCGCCGCACTGGATTGCTTCGTCGCTTTGCTCCTCGCAATGACGGCGATCGAGACTATGTAAAACATGAAGCAGCCGGCTGTCTACCTGATGGCAAGTCAGCGGAACGGCACCCTTTATGTCGGTGTGACGTCGAATTTGCCGCAACGGGTCTGGCAACATCGAACCGGCGCCGTAGACGGCTTTACCCAACGATACAGCTGCAAAATGTTGGTTTGGTACGAAGTGCATTCGACGATGCCGGACGCTATCGCGCGTGAGAAGCAGATCAAAGGCGGATCAAGAAAGAAGAAACTGGAATTGATCGAAGCAATGAATCCAACATGGCGAGATTTGTACGAAGATCTCATTTAACCGTCATTGCGTAACCGTCATTGCGAGCGAAGCGAAGCAATCCAGCGCTGCGCCGCCGCACTGGATTGCTTCGTCGCTTCGCTCCTCGCAATGACGAGTTACTGACACAGCGCCTTCGTCACCATGTGCTCGATCGGGCACTCGCCCTCGACCGGGCGGCGGCCGGCGATCGTTACTTCGGCCGGGCATTTTTCCGCCGTGACGTAATCGACGCTGCTGCCGGTCTTGTAGCCGTGCTGCTTGCACAGGCTGGTGGCAGCGGAGCGGCAGTCCGGCGCGCCATTGGGCGCGAGCGGACAAACGATCGGCCCGGCGATGAGGTGGGAGCCTCCCAGCTTTTTGCTCATCGCGCTGGCGGCGTCGGCGGCGCCCTTCATCATGTCGGTGGCGGCTTCGCTGGTCGACTTGCTGGTGTCCGGCCAGGTTGATTTGAACGTATCCTTCCAACTGTTGTTCATGTTGGTGACGGACTGGTTCATGCTGGAGATCGATTGATCCCACCAGCGCCCCCACTGCTCGAACGCCCCGGGTTGTTGTTGCTGCCCCGCGGCCGGCGCCTGCTGCGGCGGCGCCAATTGTTGTTGGTCCGGGACTTGCGGCGTCGCCGGCGGCAGCGGCGTGAAGCCCGGGCTGGACTCGGCGGGCGCGAGCCCCTCGCGCGGTTGTGCAAAAGCAGCAGGCGCTTGCGCCAGCGCCAATGCAACCACGCACGGCGCGGCCGCCCGCATGCCGAAAATTGCTGGTCTCAAGAACCCCATCATGTCGCCCAGGAGAAGATTAGAACAGATAGACCGCGGCGACAATCCCGCCGATGAGTACCACCGCGAAGGCCGTGGTCCACATGCCGAGACGCTTTTCAATGATGACGCGCGCCTGCTCGCCGTACCGATTGAGCAGGAATGCCTCGATAAAGAAGCGTGCGCCGCGCGTGATGATTGAAAACAGGATGAACAAACCGAGATTGTAACCGGCAAAGCCCGACGCGATGGTGACAATCTTGTACGGAATCGGGGTGAGGCCTTTGAGCAATATGATCCACGCGCCCCACTCCGCATAGGCGGCGCGGAACTGCTCGACCTTGTTGCCGTAACCATAAAGCGAGATCAGCCACGCCCCGACGCTGTCGTAAAGGAGCGCGCCGATGGCGTAACCAAGCACCCCGCCGGCGACCGACGCGATCGTGCAGAACAGCGCGTAGGTATACGCGCGCTTGGGATGCGCGAGCGCCATCGGGATCAGCATGATGTCGGGCGGAATCGGGAAGAACGAGCTCTCGACAAACGAAATCGCGCCGAGGAGCCACAGCGCGTATGGCTTGTCGGCGGCGGCAACGCACCAGTCATAAGCGCGGTGAAGCATGCGGGTGCTTAACCGCGGGCGCGCGGAATGTCTACCCGGGGCCTGGAGGGTGATAAATTTATTGACAAAGATGATTGCAAAATAATTGCTCGGTGCAGGGAAACGACGCGTGATCGCGTCGGGCTGTTTGATAAGTGAATCAGCGCTTGCGGCCATCCTTCGAGACGCATGCGTTGCTGCGCACGCATGCTCCTCAGGATGAGGACAGAAATCGTTGAAGCGTTGCAAGACACCACGGCCCTCATCCTGAGGAGCCCTCGCGTAGCGAGGGCGTCTCGAAGGATGGCCCCAACACGTCATCTATGCGAAAAACGTCATCTATGCGCGGCACGTCATCTATGCGGGCTCACTCCTCCTGAGCGAGCAGGCTCGCGTTGCCGCCGGCGGCCGCCGTGTTGATCGTCACCGTCTGCTCGGCGCAGAAGCGCAGCAGATAATGCGGGCCGCCGGCCTTGGGGCCGGTGCCGGAGAGGCCGAAGCCGCCGAACGGCTGCGAGCCGACCACGGCGCCGATCATGTTGCGGTTGACATAGACGTTGCCGTTGCGGAGCCGCGCCACGATGCGCGCGACCGTCGCCTCGACCCGTGAGGCAATGCCAAGCGTGAGCCCGTAACCGCTCGCCGCGATGTCATCTATGAGCAAATCAAGCTCATCCGCCCGCCAGCGCACCACGTGCAGCACCGGGCCGAACACCTCCTCCTTGAGGTCACGGGCGCGGTCGAGCTCGATGATCGACGGCCCCACATAGGTGCCGTGGGCGGGAAGCTCGCGCTCGGCATCCCAGCGGAACCGCACCCGCCCCTGCCGCTCCATGCCGTCGATCCAGGTCACGAGCCGCGTGCGCGCCTCCTGGTCGATCACCGGCCCGACCTGCACCGAGGGCGAGCGCGGGTCGCCGACCTCGAGCTCGCGCGCGGCGCCGATGATCATCTCCAGCATGCGGTCGGCGACGTCCTCCTGCAGGCAGAGAAGCCGCAGCGCCGAGCAGCGCTGGCCGGCGGAGCGGAAGGCCGAGGCGATGACGTCGTCGGTCACCTGCTCGGGGAGCGCGGTGGCATCGACGATCATCGGGTTGAGGCCGCCGGTTTCGGCGATCAGCGGCACGATCGGCCCGGACTTGGCGGCAAGCGCCCGGTTGATCGCCTGCCCGACCTCGACCGAGCCGGTGAAGGCAACGCCGGCGACGCGCGGGTCGGCGACGAGCGTCGCCCCCACCTTTCCGTCTCCCGGCACGACATGCAGCGCCGCTCACCGGCACGCCGGCTTTGTGCAAAAGCCCGACGCGCGGGCGGCGATCAGCGGGGTCTGCTCGGCGGGCTTTGCCACCACCGTATTGCCGGCAGCGAGCGCGGCCATGACCTGGCCGAGGAAGATCGCCAGCGGGAAATTCCAGGGACTGATGGCAAGAAAAACGCCGCGGCCGCGCAGGTGCAGCTCGTTGGCCTCGCCGGTCGGGCCCGGCATCGGCTCAGGCGCGAGCAGGCGCCGGGCCTGGGCGGCGTAGTAGCGGGCATAGTCGGCGGCCTCGCGCACTTCGGCGACGGCGTCATCTATGGTCTTTCCGCCCTCGGCCTGCAGCAGCGCGATCAGGGCGCCGCGGTCGGCCTCGATCAAGTCGGCCGCCCGCTCCAGCGCCGCGGCGCGTTACCGCAACCGGCGTCGCGCTCCAGGCCGCGAACCCCGCCCGGGCGGCGGCCATGGCGGAGGTGACGATCGCCGCATCGCCCTCGATGACTTCGCCGATCGAAACGTCATCTATGGAATCTATGGCATCTATGGGCGAACGCACCTGCCGGTGCCGGCCTTCGACCGCGATGCCATCTATGAGCGGCGCCGCGCGGAGGCGGCTCAAATCGGCAGCGGAGATCTCGGCCAGCAGGCGCGCGAGGTCCGCGGGATCGCCGAACTCCACCCCGGCGGAGTTCCGGCGCAGCGGCAGGAACAGATTCCGCGGCAACGGGATGTTCGGATTGCGCGCATGTTTTTCGTCACCTATGCGCGCCTGCGGCCGTTCCAGGATCTGCTCGACCGGGACGCGGGCGTCGGCGGCGACCGAGACGAACGAGGAGTTGGCGCCGTTCTCCAGGAGCCGGCGCACCAGGTAGGCGAGGAGATCGCGGTGGCCGCCGACCGGCGCATAGACCCGGCAGAGCGCGGCCGGCGCATCGGCGAGCAGCGCGTCATAGAGCGCCTCGCCCATGCCGTGCAGGCGCTGGAACTCGTAGCCGCTCGACCCCGCCGGCATCCTCGATCAGGCTCGCGACGGTGAGCGCATTGTGGGTGCCGAACTGCGGCAGGAGATGCGGCCGCGCCGCCAGCAGGGCCCGCGCGCAGGCCAGATAACTTATGTCTGTCAATGGCTTACGGGTAAATACCGGGTAGTCGGCAAGGCCGCGCTCCTGCGCCCGCTTGATCTCGGCGTCCCAGTAGGCGCCCTTGACCAGGCGCACGATCAGCCGCCGGTCGAGGCGGCGGGCGAGATCGGCGAGCCAGTCGATCACCGCGCCGGCGCGCTTCTGATAGGCCTGCACGGCGGCGCCGAACCCGCCCCAGCCGGCGAGCGAGGGATCGGCCGCGACGCGACCGATGACCGCGAGCGAAAGCTCGAGCCGGTCGGCCTCCTCGGCGTCGACCACGAGCTGCAGGTCATGCGCCTTGGCGCGCTGCGCCAGCCCAAGGAGCCGCGGCGGCAACTCGGCCAGCACCCGCTCGCGCGCCAGCGGCTCGTAGCGCGGGTGCAGCGCGGAGAGCTTGACCGAGATGCCGGCCGGCCCGGGCGCGCTCCTCTGTGCCGAGGCGTGACCGATCCCGTCGATCGCGTCCGCATAGGCCCTCGTGTAGCGCTCCGCATCCGCCGCGGTGCGGGCGCCCTCGCCGAGCATGTCGTAGGAATAGAGAAGCTCGCCGTGACCTTCGGCGCGGTGCAGCGCCTCGCCGATGGTCTCGCCCAGCACGAAGTGGGAGGCGAGAAGCCGCATCGCCTGCCGGGTTGCGGCACGCACCGCCGGCTGGCCGAGCCGGCGCACCAGGCTGTGCAGGATCGTCTCCGGCGTCTCGTGCGCGGCCACGACCCGGGCTGTGATGCCGAGCGCCCAGGCGGAGGCGGAGACCAGCAACGCGCCCGAGCGCGGCGCGTGGTGGGAGAAATCGGCGGCCGAGAGCTTGTCCTCGATCAGCAAGTCCGCGGTCGCATCGTCCGGCACGCGCAGCAAGGCTTCCGCCAGCACCATGAGGGCGAGGCCCTCCTTGGTCGAGAGCGCGTACTCGTGCAGGAAATCCTCCACCCCGCCGAGCCCGCCGGTCCGCGCCCGGATCGCCGCGATGTAGCGCCGCGCGCGCGCATCGATGCGCGCCTTCCGCCTCGGCGGACCGCGGCGCTTTCGCGAGCAGCTCTGCAGCGAGCGGCACGTCATCGGGCGCGTAAGCCGCGCGGAACGGCGGGAGGTCAGGCCGGGGCATGGGGCTATTGTAGCGCAGCGCGCACGGCAGAGAGATGAAGCCGCAGCAGAGAGGCCTTCTACCCTCCCCCTTGTGGGGAGGGTCGCGAGCGAAGCGAGCGGGGTGGGGGTCGGAGTTTGGCGGCACGGTCTCGCCGTCACACCACGACCCCCACCCCGGCCACCTTCGGTGGCCGACCCTCCCCACAAGGGGGAGGGTAAAGAAACTACGGCGGCAGGGTCGCGGGCGGGTCGAGCAGATCGCGCACCAGCGCGCCGGTTTCCGGATCGTCGGGCGCCAATCGGATCGACGCGGGCCGAATCACGTCGGCAATGAGGTCGGCGAGCTTGTGCAGCATCTCGGTGTCGCCGACGTCGCTCACGTAGATCGAGCAGCCCATCGCCGGCAGCTTGGGCAACTCGCTTTCATCGCACACATCCATATCGGTATTGAGGATGCGGCGGCGGCCGAACGGCATGACGCCAAGGCCCTCGCGCACCGCCGTCATCAGGCTGAGAATTGTCGGCGCCACCAGCACCACCTCGTAGCGGCGGCCGGCGCGTTCGAGCGCGGAGACGGCAAGTTGATGATTGAGCCACTCACTGCCGCGCGTGACCAGCGGCACCGGCTGCGCCGGATCGAGCATCAGGTTGGGGCTCTTCCCCCACACCATGTCCTCGGTCCAGTGATGGCGCACGTCGACCTCCGGCTTGTCGGGCGTCCACACGACGATGACGTCGAGCTCGCCGGTGCGCAGGTCGTGCAACAACTTCTCATTGTTCATGGTGCCGGTGATGTGGAAGCGGCGATAGACCGAGTGCCGCCCCAGCCGCGCAAAAGCCCGCGGCAGGAACGTGCTGATGAAGTCGCCGGATACGCCGACACGCAGCGTGCGGCTCGACGGCTCCTGCACCGCGACCTGCAGGATCTGATCGTTGATGGAGAGCAGCCGGCGCGCGTAGGTGAGCACCGCCTTGCCCTCGCGTGTCAGCACCACGCCGGCGCTGCTCTTGTCGAACAGCTCGGTCGCCAGCAGGTTCTGCAGCCGCTTGATCTGCGCGCTCACCGCCGGCTGGGTAAGCCCAAGCGACTGTGCCGCGCGGGTGAAGTTCTTGACGTCCGCGACCGCGACCAGGGTTCGCAACAGCTCGATCGGGATGTTGATCACAACAACATCCGCTCCTTGCGATCGAGCAAGGTCTGGAGATTGGTCATCAGGGCAGTAAACGCGAGCCGTTCCGCGATTGCAATAATCACCTGCCCGGGTACAACCAATTGATGAGTACCGGGGCGAGTTGCGGGGCGCGTTTGAGCGTGGGGACCGGTTGTAGATGAAACTGATGCAGCTTTATGCGCGTGTGCTGCGCCTGCTCGGCGACGAGGCCGGGCTGGGCTGGCTGCTCGCATTCGCCAACCTGGCGCTGGCCGGCGCGCAGTTCGCGCAGCCTGTGCTGTTCGGCCGCATCGTCGACGCGCTCACCCATCCGGTCGGACAGCGGCTCGATGTGCTGATCGCCGCCTGGGGCGGGTTTGCCTTGTTCAGCATCCTGTGCGGCGCCTTCGTGGCGCTGCACGCCGACCGGCTCGCGCACCGCCGCCGCCAGGGCATCCTCACCTCCTACTTCGAGCACGTGCTGCAGCTGCCGCTCGCCTTCCACGGCACCGCCCATTCGGGCCGGCTGATGAAGGTGATGATCGCCGGCACCGACGCGCTGTGGAACATCTGGATCTCGTTCTTCCGCGACGACTTCTCGGCGCTCGCTCTGGTGTTGTTGTTGCTGCCGTTCAGTTTGTTGATCAACTGGCACCTCGCGTTGCTGCTGATGGCGGTGGCGGCCGTGTTCGGCATCCTCACCGCGCCTCGTCATCGGCAAGACCGAGGGCATGCAGCGCACGGTCGAGCGCCACTATTCGGATCTCGCCGAGCGCGCCTCCGACGCGCTCGGCAACGTCGCGCTGGTGCAGGGCTATGCCCGCATCGAGGCGGAGGTGCGGGGCCTGCGCGAGCTCACCAGCGCGCTGCTCGCGGCGCAGATCCCGGTGCTCTCCTGGTGGGCGCTGGTCGCCGTGCTCACGCGCGCCTCGACCACGCTGACCATGCTGGGCGTGTTGTTGCTCGGCACCTGGCTCAACCGCAACGGCCAGGCCAGCATCGGCGACATCATGACCTTCATGTTCTTCGCCGGACTGGTGATCGAACAACTCGAGCGCATCGTGCGCATGATCAACCGCATGATCATGGAAGCGCCGCGGCTCTACGAGTTCTTCACCGTGTTCGACACCGAGCCGTCGGTGCGCGACCGCCCCGGCGCGATCGATCCGGGCGTGCTGCATGGCCTGGTCGAGTTCAAAGGCGTGAGCTTCGCCTATGATGACCGGCGGCCGGCGGTGAGCGATCTCAGTTTCACCGCGCTGCCGGGCGAGACCATCGCGCTGGTCGGCGCGACCGGCGCCGGCAAGTCGACGGCGCTGGCACTCCTGCACCGCGCCTTCGATCCGCAGGCCGGCGCGATCCTGGTCGACGGCATGGACGTGCGCGGGCTCAAGGTGGCGGACCTGCGCCGCAACATCGGCGTCGTCTATCAGGAAGTGCTCCTCTTCAACCGCTCGATCGCCGAGAACCTGCGCGTCGGCAAGGCTGACGCGACGCCAGCGGAGATGCGCGAGGCCTGCGCGCGGGCGCAGGCGCTGGAGTTCATCGAGCGCCAGCCGGACGGGTTCGACGCGCCGATCGGCGAGCGCGGCCGTTTCCTCTCCGGCGGCGAGCGCCAGCGGCTCTCGATCGCCCGGGCGCTGCTGAAGAACCCGCCGATCCTGATCCTCGACGAGGCGACCAGCGCGCTCGACGCCGCGACCGAGGCCAAGGTGCAGGCGGCGCTCGACGAGGTGATGAAGAACCGCACCACCTTCGTGATCGCACACCGGCTCTCGACCATCCGCAACGCCAGCCGGATCCTCCTGTTCGAGGCCGGCCGCATCGTCGAAGCCGGCACCTTCGACGAGCTCGTCGCCCGCGGCGGCCGCTTCGCGGCACTGGCCCGGGCGCAGTTCCTATTGGCGGATGCACCGCCGGTTGCGGCCGCGGTGTAACGGGCACGGCCGTGCCTCTTTACCTCTCCCCGCAAGCGGGGAGAGGTAAAGCCCTCACCCAAATTTTGCCTTGTAACGGGCCTTAAATATCCTGCGTTGTAGTGGGGCGTCGCGCGTTAGCCGTTATCCTGAGACGCGTTCGACAACGGGGAACCCGACAATTGTACCGACACCGAACGACCTGCGCCGCTCCTGACCGGATTCCTGCTCGCCGCGCTGTGCGCGGCCGGCGCATCATCGGCGCGCGCCGAGGCGCTGCTGCTGGTTGACGTCGAGAGCGGCAAGGTGCTGCACGCCGAGGACGCCGGGCGTGCCTGGCATCCCGCCTCGGTCACGAAGCTGATGACCCTCTACACCACGCTGCGCGCCGTGAAGGAAGGCCGCGTCAAGCTCGACTCCCCGCTCAAGGTCTCGGCGCTCGCACTCTCGCAGAAGCCGACCAAGATGGGCTTCAAGGTCGGCACCGTGGTCACCGTCGACAACGCCATCAAGATGATGATGGTGAAGTCGGCCAACGACATGGCGGTGGTGCTGGCCGAAGGCGTCGGCGGATCGGTTGCCGGCTTCGCCGCGATGATGAACGCCAATGCCCAGCGACTCGGCATGGTGCAGTCGAACTTCGTCAACCCGAACGGCCTGCCGGATGATCGCCAGATCATGTCGGCGCGCGACCTCGCGATTTTGGCGCGGGCGCTGATCCACGAGTTTCCCGAATATGACGACTACTGGCACCTGCACAGCATCCGCTTCGGCAAGCGCGTGATCGCGAACTACAACAAATTGCTCGATCTCTACCCGGGCGCCGACGGCATGAAGACCGGCTTCATCTGCGCCTCGGGCTTCAACCTCGTCGCCACCGCGACCCGCAACGGCCGCCGGCTGATCGCCGTGGTGCTGGGCTCACCCTCGGCGAGCGTGCGCACGTTCCATGCGGCGCGCCTGCTCGAGGAAGGCTTCAACCAGCAGACCGGGTTCAACCTGCTGCCGACTGGGCAACAGACCGTGGACCAGTTGGTCCCGGTCTCGGCTCCGCCGCCCGACCTGCACGAGGACAGCTGCGGGGCCAACCGCAAGCGGCCCGCCGCCGAGGACGAGGAGGTCTCCGCCGACGACATGGGCCCGGACAATCCGCTCGCGTCGGTGCTGCAGGCGCTGCGCGCACCGCCGTCCAAGCCCAAGCCGTCCGACGTACTCACCGAGCAGTCGGCGGCGTTTCCGCCGGTCGATGTGTTCGTCGGTCTCAAGAAGCCGGAGACCGCAGCCGAGATCGCCGCGCAGGAAGCCTCCCTGGTGGTGCCGAAGAGCGCGCTCGCCAAGAAAAAAGTCGGCAAGAAGAAAGAGGGCGAGGCGGTCGCCAGCAAGGAGAGCAGCGGCGAGTCAACGGCCGCGGCTAAACCGAAGCCCAAGCCGAAAAAGCCAAAGAGCGCCAAGACCGCGACCAACAGCGCCGCCACGACGCGCGTCCCTGGTATTTGCTCGGGCTGCTGAGTTTTATCTGCGGCCCTCGTCCTGAGAATTGACAAATGGTGATCGCGAGCACTTGCGTCGCCGGCTTCGGCGTCGGATGTTCCGAGCCCCATGCGACTCATTCAACAAATCAAGGCTGATCTCATTTACGCGCGCGGCGCGTTGCGTACGCTCGCCCGCACGCAGCCGATCGCCAAACATCCGACGCGCGTGTTTCCGGCGATCATCGACGAGCTCGCCACGCGCTACGGCGACGCGCCCGCGCTCATCTCCGATGATGAGCGCCTGAGCTATCGCGCGCTCGCTGCGCGCGCCAACCGCTACGCGCGCTGGGCACGCGCGCAAGGCCTGACGAAAGGCGACGTCGTCTGCCTGATGATGCCGAACCGGCCGGAATACATGGCGATCTGGCTCGGGCTCACGCAGGCTGGCGTCGTGGTCGCGCTGATCAACACCAACCTCACCAGCGCCTCGCTCGCCTACTGCATCAACGTGGTCGAGCCGAAGGACATCATCGTCGCGGCCGAACTGCTGGAGCGCCTCGACACCGCGCGCGAGCGCATCGATGGCAAGATCAAAATCTGGGCGCACGGCGAGAACGCCGCGAACCTGCCGCGGCTCGACGCCGACCTGGCGCAGTTCTCCGACGCACCGCTCACAGCGGACGAGCGCCCGGTGCTCACCATCGAGGACCGCGCGCTCTACATCTACACCTCCGGCACGACCGGCATGCCCAAGGCGGCCAACATCAATCACTACCGGCTGATGCTCGCCTGCTTCGGTTTCTCCGGCATCATGGATACGAAGCCGAGCGACCGCATGTACAACTGCCTGCCCATGTACCACACGGTCGGCGGTGTCCTGGCGACCGGCGCGATGCTGGTGAGCGGCGGCTCGGTGTTCATCCGCGAAAAATTCTCCGCACGCGAGTTCTGGAACGACGTGGTGCGCCAGGAGTGCACGATCTTTCAGTATATCGGCGAGCTCTGCCGTTATCTGGTGAATACGCCGCCGACGGACGCGGAGACCAGGCACAAGCTGCGGCTCGCCTGCGGCAACGGCCTGCGGCCGGATGTGTGGCACGAGTTCAAACGCCGCTTCGGAATCCCGCACATCCTCGAGTTCTATGCAGCGACGGAAGGCAACGTGACGCTGTTCAACTTCGATGACCGCGAGGGCTCGGTCGGGCGCATTCCCTGGTTCCTGGCGAGCCACTTCCCGATCAAGCTGGTGCGCTTCGACTACTCGACCGAGATGCCGGCGCGCGATAAGTCCGGCCTGTGCATTCCCTGCAAGCCCGAGGAGGTGGGTGAAATGCTCGGCAAGATCATGCGCGATTCGAGCAAGCCGGCCGCACGCTTCGAGGGCTATGCCACCGCGCAGGAAACCAAGCGCAAGATCCTGCACGACGTGTTCGAGCATGGCGACATGTGGTTTCGCACCGGCGACCTGATGCGCCAGGACCGCGACGGTTATTTCTATTTCGTCGATCGCATCGGCGACACGTTTCGCTGGAAGGGCGAGAACGTGGCGACGCTCGAAGTCTCCGAGACGGTCACCGGCATCCCCGGGGTCATCGAGGCCAATGTGTACGGCGTCGCCGTGCCCGGCCATGATGGCCGCGCCGGCATGGTGGCGCTGGTGATCGATCCGGCAACGTTCGACCTCGCGGTGGCGCACCGGTTCATCAGCGAGCATCTGCCGAGCTACGCGCGGCCCCTGTTCCTGCGCATCCGCGGCGAGATCGAGGTCACCGCGACGTTCAAACAGAAGAAATTCGATCTGGTGCGCGAAGCGTTCGACCCGGGCGAGACCAGCGACGCGATCTACTTCAACGATCCCCGCGCGCAGAGCTTCGTGCGGCTCGACCCGGCGCTCTATCAAGAGATCGTAGCGGGACGCATCAACATTTGACGGAGTCGCATTATTTTCGTGCAGTGCGCCGCCTCATTGCGCAACGAGTGGAATGCAAATAGGCGGTTTACGCAACAATAAATAAATTGCTTTGTATTGCATGATCCTGCCGCATGGCATGGATGTGTGGCGGCCCCTGTCGGCGAATCGACACAGTCGCTATGTACGGTTCAAGAACAAGAAGCTTAGCCTTAAGCTCCAAGTGTTATTTGTGAAACGCCCTGGATCGTCGAGTTCCGTAACGGAGATGATGCCATGGCAAGTTCAACTCTAGCTTTTCCCAGCGGTCGCGGTACGGCACGCGTGCGCTCCCGAACACCGGGACGCAGCATCTGGCGGCGCCTGCTCGACGCCATCGTGGTCGCCCGGCAGCATCACGCCGAACGCGAAGTGCGGCGCTATCTCGAAGGCACCGGCGGCAAGTTCACCGACACGGTCGAGCGCGAGATCGAAGAGCGGCTTTGGCCGCGCTCGGGCGACCGGATTCTGTGAATTGTTGGAGCGCGCTATGCGCGCTCACGCAGCAGGCGGCGGATCACCTTGCCGGTGGTGGTCATCGGCATTTCGGGAATGAAGGCAATCTCGCGCGGGTATTCATGCGCGGAGAGGCGCGTGCGCACAAATGACTGGATATCGGTTGCGAGCGCGTCGGATGCGCTCACACCGTGTTTAAGCACGATGAACGCCTT
The DNA here is from genome assembly GCA_963760435.1 of uncultured Alphaproteobacteria bacterium. Lineage (GTDB taxonomy): Bacteria > Pseudomonadota > Alphaproteobacteria > Rhizobiales > Xanthobacteraceae > JAFAXD01. The sequence continues at coordinate 119,981 of CAVXDE010000043.1, read as the reverse complement.
GACGATTTCGGTGCGCACCGGATCCGGCTTGCCGATGGCGGCGGCGAGCGCGACCGCCGGATGGCGGATCAAACAATCTTCGATCTCACCCGGGCCGATGCGGTAGCCGGCTGACGTGATGACGTCATCGTCGCGGCCGACGAATGAGATATAGCCCTCCTCGTCGCAGACGCCCTGGTCGCCGGTCGTCATCCAGTCGCCGATGAACTTGTCGCGGGTCGCATCCGGGCGGTTCCAGTATTCCAGGAACATCACCGGATCGGGCCGCTTGACCGCGATCTGGCCGAGTTCGCCGGGCGCGCAGCGCGCGCCATCAGGACGGATCACCGCGACCTCATGACCGGGCACCGGCTTGCCGATGGCGCCGGGCTTGGAGACGCCGATCTTGGCGCAGGCGGCCAGCACCTTGTTGCACTCGGTCTGGCCATAGAGCTCGTTGATGGTGAGTCCGAGCGCGGAGCGGCCCCACTCATAGGTCTCCGCCCCCAACGCTTCGCCGCCGGACCCGACGGTGCGCAGATTGAGCGAATAGCGGCCCTGCGGACTGCCGCCGGCGCGCAACATGCGCAGCGCCGTCGGCGGGATGAACGCATTGCGCACGCCGGTCGCGGCCATCAAGGCGTAGGCCTCGTCCGGATCGAATTTCTCGAACCGGCGCGCAACGACCGGGACGCCGTAATAGAGACTGGGCAGCAGCGCGTTGAGGAGGCCGCCGGCCCAGGCCCAGTCGGCGGGCGTCCAGAAACAATCGCCGGCCTGCGGGAAGAACTCGTGCACGAATTCCACGCCCGGCAGGTGTCCGAGCAGAACGCGATGCGGCTCGAGCGCGCCCTTGGGCGGGCCGGTGGTGCCGGACGTGTAGATCATCATGGCCGGATCGTCGGCTCGCGTGCGCTCCGGTGTGAACTGCGCGGCCGCCCGCGCCAGCACGCCATGAAAATCGAGTGCGCCCTCGCCCGCCGCGCCGACCGTGAGCACCACTGCGAGCTCCGCCAGCAACGGTTTGAGATCCGCAAGCTTGGCGAGACCCGCCGGGTCGGTGATCAGCGCCTTGGCGCCGGAGTCCTGCAGGCGGTAGGAGATCGCGTCCGGTCCGAACAGCGCCGCGAGCGGCAGCGCGATGGCGCCGAGTTTGTAGATTGCGATGTGAATTGCGGCGACTTCGGGCATCTGCGGCAGCAGCAGCGCCACGCGATCGCCGCGGCCGATGCCGTGCGCCCGCAGGGTGTTGGCGAGCCGGTTCGAGATCTCGCGCAGCGCCCCATACGATACGGCCTCGCAACGCCCGTCGGGATGTTGGTGCAAGATGGCGACGCGGTCGGGCTCGCGCTCGGCCCAGCGATCGCACACCGCGACTGCGATGTTGAAGTCAGCCGGAATGTGCCACTGGAATTTGCGGCAGATGGTCTCGTAATCGTCGAGGCGCGGGAGAACGGCGGGCGCGAAGTCTGGCATCAGGCAGGAGTCGGACCTCAAACATGGATCCGGACACCTATATCACGCGCCGCGTTCAGGAGCGCGTCGATTGCCGATCAGCCGCGCGGGTCCGATCGAGGATTGCGACCACGGCCAGCACCGCCTGCCAGACGTTGCCCATGACCAATGCGCTGTTGCCCGAGACTGGTTTCCTCTCGTGCGCAAGGTGCCGCTTGCCCGGCCGGGGCTGAAAGACCTGCTGTAATCCCAAGGCGCGCCGCCGTTCGACGGGCTCCACGCCGCCGTGCACGAGGCAGGTGAGGCTTGGCTTGTCACGGCCGAAAATGTGTCTCGCAATCGGCATGGCCGCCTCCACGCGTACTCCTGCGTCGCTAGCCGGGCCGACGCCGGCCCGGCGGCCGAGGTCAATTCTGGCGCAATGCCGCCGTCGCCTGGTCGGTGACAAAGGACCGGGTCGGGTGCACCGACGCGATCGTCACCAGGGCGAGGGCGGCCACGGCGTAGAACAGGGCAACGCCGATGGTCCATCGACAGACGGTACGCAAATGTGCCGGATCGGCTAGCTTGGCTGGGTCAGGCATCATTGCCTCCCTTCGTGGGTTGGCACGATGCATTTATCCCCCGCGCGGCGGAGTCCTTGTGAGGCGCGTCACAAGGTACTGAAAAATTTCACGATCTCTCGCACCAAGTGTTTTCGTGTGGGACGCAGCCGGCGCGTGCTGCGGTGCGGAAGCGACGCTTTCTCTACGCGCGCGACGGACGCGCGGCGTCAACAAGTGACGCCAGCGCTTCAGGATCGAGCAGCACCACCGCGCCCGACTCGAGCTTGACCCACTTGCTCTTTTCCCAATCGCGCAGCTGGCGATTGGTCGCTTCCCGCGACACGCCGATAATCTGCCCAAGCTCGCTCTGGGTGATCAGGACCTTGTGGTTGCGCGCGTCCGTTCCGGCGAGCCGCAGCAGAGCCTTGGCCAATCGCGCTGGAAGATCGAGAAAGATAACATCTTCGACCTGTTCGCTCGTGTTGCGCAGCCGGCGACAGAGGATTTCGATCAGCTTGAGGGCAATCTCGGGCTCGCGATGTACCAGCGGGATGAAGTCGCGCCGGTCGATGACGAGGAGCTCGCAGTCCTTGGCGGCGACCGCGTCGGCCGTGCGCTGACCGCCGTCAAGCAGCGCAATCTCACCAAAGATCTGTCCTGGGCCGATCAGATTGAACACCGCGTCTTTACCCTCACCCGAGGGAACGGTGATCTTCACCTGCCCGGAACAGACTGCATAAAGACAGGTTCCCTGGTCGCCCTTGGAGAAAATCGTCGTGCCGCGCTTGATGCGTTTCGACGCCGCGTGCGCGCTGAGCTGATCGATCAAACCAGCACCGAGCGCACCAAAAAGTGGATGATTTTGCAAAATAGCCCGCTTGTCGAACACTCCGCGCGTCCGATCCTCTGAATGTGCGCTCATGATTTTGCTCACCCGGATATCACGCGCATATCATTGACATGGAGCAAACAACAAGAGTTCAGCAAACAGACCTCGTCAGCAACATCATGCGTTTGACCGAGCCGGCGGTATCGGGGTCAGCAGCCGGGCGCGGGTAAGTGCCCAATATTGCAGCGCAAACAACGTGTTAACGATAGACACGCGGATCGGCACGAGATGCTTGAATTTTTTCTGATTGTTCCTTAAATCGTTCGCCGCCGCCGCCCCGATCGAGGAGCGCGTCGTGGTCTCACTCGTATCCATGTTGCTCAAGGGAGGATATGGTTATGAGAATCAACAATTTCCTATCTGCTGCGCTCGTTGAGCAGCGCGTTTGGCGCATTGGGGCAAACATTGCGCTTCCGGAGGTCGTTCGATGAGGGGACAAGCACGCATGCCCGAACCGCGCGGCCGCCAGCCGGGCACCGGACCCGCGTATTTTGACCTGGGTTCGCTGCTGCTGCATCCGTCCGGCGCCTTTGGGCACCCCCACCAGGTGGTCGATGATCTGGATCTGACGCTCAGTGAAAAGCACGCCATCCTGGCAGCATGGGCCGCAGACGCGCGACGCGTGCGCCCTGGAGCCAGGAAACCCGGTTCCGGGGCAGGCCAGCCGGTGAAATTCGAGGATATCGTTGCAGCCCTGCGGGAAATCGGGGACCAGCTGGCGCACGGGCACTGGCCGCGGCCGCATTACCGGCGGATCCTCAACATGCGCGGAAAGCCAGGGAGACCGGCCGCCGCGTAGCTGAGGTTTCCGCGTCCCGTTTCGAGGGGCACTGAACCAGCGGACCGTTCGCACGTTGAACGGCGTGTCCAATTCGCCTTTACCCTCGCCAACCCGCAGCGATCAGCGCCGGCGCGCACCCCCCGCAGCGCCGACGGGAGACCGGGTCATCCGTGCGCTGCTTGCATTCGCCGTGATCCTGCTGGCGATCCTCGTCGCGCAGCCGCACTTTGATCGCCTGCTCTACGGCACGCCGCGCACCGTCGAGGCGCGCGGCAGCGTGGCCGAGGGGGAACGAACCGGAGTCGAGATCTTCGAGCGCGTCTCGCCGTCGGTGGTGCAGGTCGCTGCTCGGCCGGTCGCATCGGAAGACAAACGGCCGGCGGAAACGGCACGTTCGACCGAGAAGTCATCCAGCACTGACGAGGATCAGCCCGCCGAGACCGGCGATGTCCAGGCTGGAAGCGGGATCGTCTGGGATACTGCCGGCCACCTGGTGACCAATAGCCATGTCGTGTCCGACGCCGGCGCGATTGTGGTTCGCTTCGCGTCGGGCGAAGTGGTGGAAGCCGAGCTGGTGGGCACATCGCCTGATTACGACATCGCTGTCCTGCGCCCGCGTTCCCCGCGACGACTTCCTCCGCCTATTGCGCTCGGGCGCTCGGCGGACCTTAAAGTTGGCCAATGGGTATTTTCGATCGGCAGCCCGTTTGGGCTTGATCAGTCGCTCACCACCGGCATCATCAGCGCCCTCAAGCGACGACTGCCGACTGATGCCGGCCACGACATCACCAACATCATTCAAACCGACGCCGCCATCAACCCAGGCAACTCGGGGGGGCCGTTGCTCGACTCGGCCGGCCGCTTGATTGGCATTACGACTGCGATCCTGTCGCCCTCAGGGTCGAATGCCGGGATCGGCTTCGCCATCCCGGTTGATGTGATCAACCGGGTGGTCCCGCAGCTCATTCGCACCGGGCGGGTGGCAACGCCGGGAATTGGCATCGTCGCCGCCGGCGACGCGGTGACCACGCGGCTGGGAAAGCGGGGGATCATGGTGCTCGGTACCTCGCCGGGCTCGCCGGCGGAACGCGCCGGCTTGCGCGGCGCCGATCCCAAAACCGGCGCTCCGGGCGATATTATCGTCGCCCTCAACGGCGCGCCCATACAGAGCCTCGACGACTTGACTGATCAGATCGAGCGTGTGGGGATCGGCAGCACCATCGAACTCGCCACCCAGCGGGATGGTCAGACCAAAACCGTGCACATGCGGGTCGCTGACGTCGGGGACACGGCAAGAAACTGAGGGTTAATCAGGTCGCGGCAGCAGCCCGCCGACCAGTTACGTCGGAGACGACCTGCGGAATGTCCTGAAGATTGCGGCTCGCTTCGTGGAACTCGGCAAGCCGGGCCCAATGGGCGGCCATGTGAACCAACGTATCGCGCGCGAGCGAATCGAACATGGTCGGCGCGGAACGCAGGCACTCGGCAGCCCTGGTGCGGTATTCTTCGGGTGGTATGGTCATCGCCTGGGTCTTTTGCTCAACTCGTCATCTCCTTGACGCAAAACCGACCAATTTGTTCCAACACATGCGAAACGTGGGGTGGGAATCGGCACGCGGTGTTGCCGGTTTGCTGCGTTCTGCGCGCTGGCGAACCGCGACGCGGCTTCGCCCGGTGAGCGCGACTATGGTAGGATCAAAGAAGACGAGGGGATGGAGGGAACCCATGCGAACCGTTCTGGTGGCCCTGGGACTCGCACTGATGAGCCTGCCGGCTTTTGCCGAGGGGCTGCAGACGACGGCCCGGACCGAAGAGCAGCAGAAATCCGACAAGGAAGCGGACGCGGCCTACAAGGCGATGACCAAGCAGCTGCCCGACAAGGCGCGCAACACCGATCCATGGGCCGTCGTGCGCAGCAGTGAAGCCACGCCGGCCAATGCCGCCGCGGTTGCGCCAACGCACCACCAGGCGACCGCCAAGAAGCCCAAACACCCGGCGAACGCGGCGAATTCAGCGAACTGACAAAGAAAGCCCCGCATGACGCGGGGCAAGTCGATGAGGCTGGAGGGAGTAACCGCTCCCGCGGCCTCTGTAGGAAAGCTACGTGTCAGTCGTGTGAACCTATCCCCGTTCATCCCCGGGATTGGCCATGATCAGGGTCCAAAACACCTTGTACTTGGAGTTGGGCGCGTAAACCGCCGCGATCCCCATCCGTGTCACGGTCGGATTGAGCAGGTTTGCCCGATGCGGCGGCGAATCACGCCAGCCGGAGAACGCCTCTGCGAGGGTGTGGTAACCCGCCCCGACATTCTCGACGGCGGACTTGGGCGGGAACCCCGCGCTTGCAATGCGCTCGTTGAACGACCGCGCAGCATTTTGGTCGAGCTTGTCGCGTTGAGCCATGGCGCGCGACTGCTCGCCCGCAAGCCGCATCAAGTTGGGGTCAAGGGTGACCGGGCCGAGGCCGTTGTTGTGCCGGTAGCCGGAGATCATGGATTGCGCCGCCGCGGCGTCAACCTCGGCACCCGGGCTCGCCAAGCTCTTATAGAAGCTCGGCTCCGACGGAGGTCCCTCTCCGGCACACCCGGCAAGCGTGAGGCTCGCCAGGACAATCGCAGCTACGCGTGGATGCATCCGTGGTCTTTTGTCTGAGCGCGCGCGTCTCGCAAAGCCGAATCTGCTTTGCGGGACACTTTGGCAGCGAAAGGTTAAGCGCTGGTCGAGCCTTTGGCCGCGAGTTTAAGGTCTGCCGGGTTGGTCGGAATGCCGATGCCCACTTCCCGAAAGCGGCGCAGGATGGCGAAATTGAGGTCGCTGCGCGTGATGACCGCGTTTTGCACGTTGGTCACGAAGCAGCGCAGCTCCACATCAAGTGCGATCACCCCAAAGCCCATGAACAACACCGCCGGCGGTGGGCTGCGCATCACCTGCGGATGCGCCTGCGCGATCTCGATCAACATATCGCGCACCCGGTCCATGTCGCTGTCGTAGGCAACCCCGAGCTTGATGATGATCCGCCCCATCGGGTTGCCGTGCGTCATGTTCTTGACGACGCCGGTGATGAAATCCTGATTGGGCACGATCACGCTGGCGCGGTCGAACGTCTCGATCTCGGTGGCGCGCACGCTGATGCGGCGCACGTAACCTTCCTCGTTCTTCACCAGCACCCAGTCGCCGACCCGGATCGGCCGTTCGGCCAGCAGAATGATGCCGCACACGAAGTTGGATACGACCGACTGCAGGCCAAAGCCGATGCCGACCGAGAGCGCGCCGGCGATCAGCGCGATCTTCTGCAGGTCGATCCCGAGCTCCGAGAGCGCAAAGATCAGCGCGATGATCACGCCGGCATAGCCGAACAGCACGGAGACTGAATTCTGCAAACCCGGATCGAGACCGGTGCGCGGCAAGAACCGGCGTTCGAGCCAGCGCTGCACGAACCGCGTGGCCGCAAAACCGATCAGCAGCAGCACCACCGCGCTGACGATGGTGTCGAGCGAGATGCTGATATCGCCGACCCGGAACCCGAACACCGCGTTCTGCACGACCTCGAAGAAATCGGCGGCGAAAATCCCCCAGGGCCCAAGCACCGGGAAAATCGCCAGCAGCGCGAGACAGATCTTGAACAGCGCCGCCAGCAACGTGGCGACCAGCTCGAGGCCGCGCGGCGACAGACCGAAAGTCGCCGCCATGCGCCGGCCGCGTTCCGAGTTGGCGTTCAACGAATCGCTGACCACCGCATCGATGAGCCTGGTGCCGAGATGGAACGCACCGGCCATCATCAACAACACGATCGTTCGCCCGGCGAGAAACGCCGAAAACCCGACGAAGCCCATCACCAGCGCGGCGGCGATGGCCGCGACCAGGACCCAGGCGAGGAAACGCACCCAGCGCAGGCCGGCGCTGGTCTCGGCGGGTGGCAGCCGCAGCAACAGATACAACGTCAGCAGTCCGATCAGCCCCGACAACAGCGCGCTGGTCGCGACCGTCGACGACAGCGGTGCGCCCACCGCCTTGTGCATGATGTTGAGGAAGATCGCGGCACCGAGGATGCGCGCGCTCCAGGTCAAGTAGGAGGCGAGCCGGCGGGCGGCCAGATCGTCGGCACTGACGAGCCGCCGGTACGACGCTGTCGGCGCGAGAACCGCCTGGGCGATCCCGTATCCGAAGCTCGCGACGGCCACGGCGACGGCGAGACCGTTTCCCAGGTCCGCAATGATCGGCAACAGCAATCCATTGCCGTCCAGCACTTTGACGACGACAAACACGCAGAGCGGGGTGATCAACGCGTGGCGGAGGAGCACGCCGAGACCAGCCAGCGTGCGTGCCAGCCGGCGCTGGGTGCGATCCGGCTCGACATCGTGCGCCAGCCGCCGCCGCCACGCGTAGGCGACCGCGAAGAAGATCAGAGCGATGATCAGGAAGGTGGCGATGCTGACGGCAGCGCCCGCTACGCCGCCGTGGCGCTGCGCATACTCGCCCCATGACCGCAGCATGAACGCAAAACCCTGCCACTCCGTCTGCAGAGCGCGCAGGGTCCCGCTCCAGAATGCCTGGTCGAGCACCCCGGGCGTGCGTTGGAACAACGCGCGGCTGAACAATGTCCGCCTGCTTTCGTTGATGCGCGCGGCGATCTCATCCGCACGCACGCTCAGGAGGCGGGTCTGCTTGAGCGCCGCGTCCACCTCGGCCCGCGTCTGCGCGAGCTTTTCGCGCTCTTGCGCAATTTCCTGGCTCTCAGCGGGCGCGCCCGCCGCGGGCGCCGGGCCGAGTTCGGAGAGGCGGCTGTCGACCTCGGCAAGCTTGGGGTCGAGCATATCGAACTTTGCACGCAATCCATCACGGATCGGCGCAAGCTTGTCGCGCAACTCGCTCAGACTCTGATCGCTATGCCCATCATGGCTGATCGACTGTTGGATTTCGTCGAGCAACTGCTTGATCGGCGCGAGATCGCTCGTTGAAACTTCGGGAGATGGGGGCGTCGAGGAGGCCTGCTGGGCGTGCACGATCGCGGGTACAAGGCTAAGCTGGGCCAGCAACAGCAGGACGAAGAGCCCGAACCTCAAACCGTTAATCATGATCATGATGATGCTTGTGTGTCTCGCGATGGCTGGCGTGTGAATGTGCATGACCATGCGGCCGGCGCGGATCCTGATTGAACACAAGCGATTTGATGGTCACCGGAACGGTGTTGGACGGCAGCCTGATGCGGCCGAGATCGATATAGTCGAAATCCCAGAGCACGACGCCATCGATCACGAGCAGTTCATTCTTGATCGCGAGCTCGTCGCGTAGGATCGCACCCAGAGTCTGGGCAACGTCGCCGTCGAGCATCAGGAACAGCGGGCGGCCCTCAGAGACGTGCGCCGGGAGGCCGCGTCGGATCCCATCCGCGAATGCCGCCAGGCGCGCGTGCGAGGGCACGCCGCGCCAGGACAGAGCGAGCGCCACGTCCTCTTGCGTCGCATCGAACGCAACCACATGCGCATGAATAGCCGAGGCGAGAGCATCGGCGTCGATCTGGTCGCCGCATCGATAATTTGGCCGCAAGACTTTGAGGTTGCGGCGGGGCAGCAACGATCCGGGATCGGAGATGAAGCTGGTCGACCCCGACAATTGAACGCTGTACTCCGACGCGCCGAGCGCAGTCGCGCGGATGCACTCGCCGGCGGGCAACAGCGGCCACGGCAGCCGATGGCTCGCCAGACGATGCGCAATCGCGTGACCCAGCCAGCGGCCCAGATCGCCGAAATCGCGGGTCTCGCGCTGATAGACATACTCCGCCACACCGCCCGAGAACATCACGCCGTCGATTGCTCCGATGTCGATCGGGTCGGTGAGCAACAGGTTTGCGACCTCCTCGGGCAGCGGCCAACGCGTGACCGCCTCAACCAACGCGTCCGCCATCACGCCCGCGACTTTGTCGAGGTCCGTCTGTGCGATCAGATCGCCGCGGTGCCAATCAAATCCCGCGCGTTCGGCGTGGAGCCGCCCGGCCGGATCGAGACGTGTGATCCGACCGGCGTCGTCCACCACCAGCAAGCGCCCACCAATATCGAGGGCGGCTGTCGCGACCACGCGCCCGTCTTGCGCCACCGCGAGCTTGGTCGTGCCGCCGCCAATATCGATGTTGAGAATGCGCTGGTGGCGATCATGCGCAACCGCCGCGCTGCCGGAGCCGTAGGCGGCCAGCATGGCTTCCATGTGATGCCCGGCGCTGGCGCACACGAGGTCGCCCCCGCGGCCGGCGATGACACCAGCAATCGGCTCCGCGTTCTCGCGGCGCAGCGCTTCGCCGGTCAGAATGACGACGCCGGTGTCGATATCGGCCGATGCGAGCCCAGCTGCCGCATAGGCTTGATTGATAATGACGCTGAGCGCTGTTTCGTCAATCCGATGCTCACTCTCATACGGCGTAAGCGCAACCGGCGAAGCAAACAAAGTCTCGCGCGACGCCACGTAATAGCGGCTCGACAAATCCTCGCCCAGTCGGCGCATGTGCACGCGGGAGAAAATGACCTGCGTCCCGGATGAGCCGATGTCGATGCCGACGCTGGTGAGCGTGACGCGGTCCTGCAGCCAGATCGGATTCTCCTCGAGCGGCCCTTCGTCGGGGAAATCATGATCATGATCGGCGAACCCGTCGTGGACGTGATCGAGATCAAGCCCAAGCCGGTGATCGGTGAGCGAATGCGGCTTGGGGCTGTCAACGGTCATTCATGGCTCGTTCAGGGAGCTGCCTGGAAAATGCACGCTCAATAGCGTATTCGTTTTTCTGATCATACCGGGCCGGATTTGGGGTTTCATCATGCATCGTAAGCTTTTACCAGTCTGCACTGCGGCGTTGACAATCACCCTCGCCGCTTTTCCAACGCTTGCTTCCGCTCACCCAGGGTTTGGCGAGATCCATGACCTGGCGCACGGGTTTGCGCATCCGTTCACCGGGCTTGACCACCTGATCGCGATGCTGGCGGTTGGCGTGTTTGCGGCCCAGCTCGGCGGCCGCGCGCTGTGGCTCGTCCCCGGCACCTTCGTCGCCGTGATGGCGGCGGCTGGCGTCGCTGGCATGCTCGGCATCACCATTCCCTACGTGGAGACCGGCATCGCGCTCTCCGTAGTGGCGTTGGGCGCAGCGATTGCATTTGCGATCCGCGTCCCGGTCGCAGTCGCCATGGCGCTGGTCGGCTTCTTCGCGATCTTCCACGGCCATGCGCACGGAACGGAGATGCCGGCGGCCGCGTCGGGCGTCTTGTATGGCCTTGGCTTTGTGTTGGCGACCACCGCCCTGCATGCGATCGGGATTGGCTTCGGCATCCTGATCGGACGCGCCGCAGGTGGACGCCAGCTTGCGCAGCTTGCCGGTGGTGCCGCCGCTGTGGTCGGGGCGGCACTGCTGGTGATCGGCTGAGACACGCTTGCGCGCCCGATCCCCGCTGCGGGTCGGAGGACGGGCGTCACGAACAATCGCAGCAGCAGTCATTCTGCTGCTGGGATGGAGTTTGCCTGGACGGGCACAGGACGCGCCGCAGCCCGCGCCTGCCGCACCGGCGCAACCCACTGCTCCGCAAACATCGGCCTCGCCGCCCGGCCAGGCTGCTGCCGACGCGCCGGTTGGCAGCGTCGCCAGTGTGGCCGGCGGCGCCAGCGATTTTCGCAACGGCGCGCCGGTTACGCGGCTGAAGACGAGCGACGCGATCCTCAAGGGCGACCTGCTGCAAACGGATCCCGACGGTTCGCTCGCGGTCACCTTCGATGACGAGACCACATTCCGGCTCGGGCCAAGCGCGACACTCGCGGTCAGCGATTTTCTGTTTGAACAGGGCGGCAGCAAGAACTCGGCCGTGTTCAATGTCGTGCGCGGCAGCGCGGCGTTCGTCGCAAGCCTCGTCGCCAAGACCGGCGACATGAAGATCGTGACGCCCACCGCCACGCTCGGCATTCGCGGCACCACCGGCCTGATCGAGGTGCCGTCCGGCGGCACCGGCGACGTGTCCGTCAAACTCTATCCCGACGCCAATGGCCGGGTCGGGCAGATCGAATTGTTTGGCGCCGGAGGCGCGCGGCTCGGAACGTTGACGCGCGCGGCGTCTGGATTTTCGATCCGCTCCGGCCCGGGTGGTTTCGCCGCCGTACCGCTGCGCATATCGGCGCAGGAAGCCGCGCGCGACCGCGCCTTCGTGCAGCAAACCTTTGCGGCGCAGCGCACGGGCCGCCAGTTGATCAACCAACGCCGCAACCAACAGCAGCCCGGCTTGCAGCGTCCGCCGAACCAGCAGCGTACCCCGAATGCGCCGGGCCGGCCGGGACAACAGCCAGGGCGGCAGGGTCAACAAATTCAACAACCGGGACGACAAGGCCAAGCCAACCGGCCGGGACAGCCGTCAACGGCCGGACAACCTAACCGGCCCGGGCAGCAGAACACCCAAGCGCGTCCCAACCAGGGCGGGCAACAGAATCAACCGGGCGGAGCGAATCAACAACAAGGCCAGCAGAACACACAGCGGGGGCAGCAGAATGCGCAAGGGCAACCCGGCCAACAGGGCCAGCCAGCGCTGCAAGGTCAAGGCGGCCAGCGCCGCGCCGCCCAGCCGCGACCGCCCGCGCAGCGCAAAGCCGCAACGCCAAAGCCGGGGCAAAGGAAGCAGAATAATTAAGCATAAACCGTATCTCGGCGACCCGCGTCATTGCGAGCGAAGCGAAGCAATCCAGCGCTGAGGTGCCGCACTGGATTGCTTCGTCGCGGAGCCTGTCATCGGGCCGGCCACTTCGGGCCGGACCCGTTGGCTCCTCGCAATGATGGGGACCGCCGGGACAAGCGATGAACAAGCTCGGCCATGACGAACTGAGAGGAGCGCCCATGTGATTGGGCCTCAAAAAAGGATAACCTACTAGCACCCGGGTCACGGGTCCTCCGCGAGAGGCAACATGTCAGAGTTCGAACTTCCGCTGTCGGTCGTGCTTGGGATAGGTCTTGCGGCTGCGACCGGGTTTCGGGTGTTCTTGCCGATGCTCGTTGCCAGCGCCGCCGCTTATTTCGGGCATCTGCCGTTGAGCGATAGTTTTGCTTGGCTTGGAACAGGACCTGCGCTGGCGATGCTCAGCGTGGCGACGCTCGTGGAGATTCTCGCCTACTACATTCCGGGTCTCGACAATCTCTTGGACACCTTGGCGACGCCCGCCGCGCTGGTCGCAGGAACGATCGTATCCGCCGCCGTGATGACCGACGTCTCGCCGATGTTGAAATGGACCGCAGCGATTATCGCCGGCGGCGGCGTGGCCGGGCTTACCCAAGGCGCCACCGCAATAGTCCGGGCGAATTCGACCGTGTTCACCGGCGGGATTGGCAACTTCGTCATCTCGACCGCGGAACTCGTCGGCGCGCTGGTGGTGTCGCTGTTGGCGCTCGCAGCGCCACTCGCTGCTCTCGCCCTCGTCATTCTGTTTTTATGGTTGATGCTGCGCCTCGTCGGGCATCTCTTTCGCGGAAGCCCGCAGTCGAATATTCAAAAATAAATTCCTCCCCACGCAAGGTATTTCATGCAGGCAACTCCGCCTCCTTCACTCGATGGTCTCGCCAAATACCCGACGATGACCAGCTGGTTTCGTCCAGACGTCCTGGCGAAGTTGCTGTGGCGCGTTATCGTCTCCGATCTGTTTGAGCAATATGCCGACGGACGGCTGATCGTTGCCGCTCTGGACACGGTGTCCGATCAAGAGCTGGTCGACCGCGCGCAACAATTCATGCCGGGCAAGAGCAACCCTCGCGTCTGGACGCTCGAGCCGGATTCGGAGGGGGCGATCTGGATCGATTTTCTGGCTGATCTGGGGGACGGGTTCGACGCCACTTATGCCATCGCATCACTGCTGTCGCAGGAGACCTTGACGATTGCCGGCCATGTGACGCGCCGCGGCCAGATCCTGTTCATGGGTGGCGATGAGGTCTATCCCAATGCGGCGCCGGAGACCTATCGCAGACGACTGCGCGATCCGTACGACTGGGCCTTCCCCGATCCCGATCCCAAATCCACGAAAGGGCCCCCGGTCTACGCAATACCTGGTAATCACGACTGGTACGACGGGCTGGTCCAGTTCCTGGCGCTGTTCAGCCGCAAGGTCAACCTGCATCTGGGCGGGTGGCGGTCGCATCAGCACCGGAGCTATTTCGCCCTGCAGATTTCCGAGAAGTGGTGGATCTGGGGGATCGACGCGCAGCTTTATGATGATGTCGATCAACCGCAGAAGGACTATTTCTCGGCGATCGCGCGCGGCATGCCGGGCGACACCAACATCATCCTGTGCGGCCCGGAGCCGGGCTGGCTCTACACCCGAAAACCGAACAGCAGGTCCCTTGCTGTGATCAACGAGGTGGGGCGAATTGCGCTCGATGCCAACAAGGGCCTTAAAATCCCGCTCGTTCTCTCCGGTGATACCCACCACTATAGTCGCTACGTGGGTGATGATAGCGTCACGCAGTTCATCACTTCAGGCGGCGGCGGGGCGTTTCTGCACCCGACACATCAGCTGGAACAGACAATCGACCTCAACCGCGAACAAGACGGGTTCTCCTGGCTTGATGGCCGCGTCAAAACAGTCTCGCTGGGCGTCGATCCGCAACCCGCGCCGGGCACCAAGCCAAAAGAGGCCTGCTATCCGACCCGCGCGGAGAGTATTGCGATGCTCGACGGCAATTTCAGCTTCGTCGCACATAATACCGGCTTTGCCGTGTTGCTCGGCATTTTCTACTGGGCTCTCGGAGTCCTGTCCGTCCACCTATGGTGGGATGCGCTATACGCCATCCCGACTGTTTTGTTCATTGGATTTTGGATCTACACCAAACGACAGGAAGGCGGCAGCCTCAAAGTGCTTGCGCTTTCGGCGATGAATGCAATCGTCCACTCCTTTGCGGTGATGCTGCTGGCTCTCTTTTTCAGACACCTCAACGCCGGATATCTTGATCCGGCGGCTTGGCCTCGGTTGTCATTCCTGCTGTTTACCGCCGAAATGGTTGTGTTCGGCGGATTGGTCGCAGGCGCCTTGTTTGGACTTTATCTCTATGCGTCATCGCGCTGGTGGAACCAGAATCATAACGATGCTTACAGCGCGATGCGGCTTGACAGTCATCGCAATTTTTTGCGGATGCGAATTAAGAATGATGAAGTTGTCATTTATCCGATCGGTCTGGATAGGGTTCCAACACGTCGCGAGTGGCGCACGAACGGGGCAGGCATCGGTTCGCCACCACCTGTTTATGTTCCGATTTCACCACTAGCCCCGCGCTTGATCGAAGGCCCAATCGCGGTCAGGCGCTCACTCTGATTGGAGCTCATTTGAATTTGGATGGTGCCTCTCGCTTATGACACTTATCGAGCTACCTCAGACTCTCAATCAATTGGCCAAAGCCGGCATTTGGCTTGAGCCCCCCCTGACGCAACGCTGCCCAATAGGTTGCGCCCGGATTGGTGACGACCGGCTTGCCGAACTCGGCCTCCAGGATAGGGACGGCCTGCATGACGAGCCACGAGCCGCCCGCCAGCAATAGGCCGTCCGCGTCCGGCATCTTGATGAACGCCTCGCGCCCGAGCTCCAGCGCGACGTCGACGCTTTCCTTCGGCCGCAACCCTACGACCTGTTGCGCCGAGTGCTCATGCCCGATCAGGCCCACAGGGGTGATGCCGGCGTGGTTAAGATATTCGCGAATGCATCCCATGAGCTCAGGGTTCCACTTCGCGGCAACGGCAAGCCGCTTGATCCCGAGATGCCGCACCGCCTCGATCGATTCCTCGAAATCGGCGGTCGCCGGAATGGATGAGCGCTTCGCCGCCTCCTCAAGCAACGCAAGCACGCGCGGACGGCCCGCATAGGCCGAGACCGGAATGCCGCCCTGGCTGATGCGCTCAACCTCGCGGGCAACCAGAAAATCAAACGCGGGCCAGAACGCCTCCAGGGCCCTATCCACGCCCCCGTGAGAGAAGCTCTGCAGATTGAGCGGGATGGTGACCAGCAGGCAATTGGGCGGAAAGATGGAATAGAATTGAAAATGGATGAAATCAGAAATCTGCACCGGATTGATATATCCGAACTGGCGGCGCGGCATGAGGTCAATCACGCTTTACTCCCCTTAGTTTCTCTGCTGTCGTCGCGAATCATTGCCGGTTTCTTCGGCAAGGCAATCCTTCATTTCGAGAACTTACCGCCTGCGGAGATCACACCGCCGGGGCGACCTGCTGGATGCGGCGAGCCCGCAGCCGCAACCGGCGGCGCAGCCAGATCAGCGGTCCGGTGACCAGCAATCCGATCATTGCCACCGAAGCGACGAGATTGAGCAAGGCCGACCACGCGCCGGCAAAGTTCCCCTCGTGCCAGAGCCGCGGCCAATTGCGCGGCATCGCCGTCATGCCGTCCCGCGTCACGGCGTAGACGCGATACTCGCCTGCGTCGACAAGACGCGCCAGCAGCCGGCCGCCTTGCGGCCGGATCCAGACGAGGGTGGAGAGATCGTGTTGTTCGCCAATGATGCGCACGGCCTCGCCGAGACGCAGTGGCGCGCCGCGCGCCGCTGCTGCAACCGGTGGCGTATTCATGAACGTGATATTGGAAGCAAGCAGCAGGCCGGTCAGCGGAGATAGAACAATCAGTGGCAGCACGCCCCAGGCAAAAGCCTTGTGCCAACCCGACAGCGTATTCGCGAACCTCGGCAAGCCCATCAGCATGCCGAGCACTGCCAGGACCAGCATGGTGATGCTCGAGCAAACGACCAGCCAACCGGCGTTGATCAGCAATTTCTCATGCATGCGGCGGGCGGTCGTCAGCACATTCGCCAATGTGGACGGTCCGGCAAGTTCCTGACCACTGGCCACATCGATCACCGTGCCGTCGCCCCGCCCCGCGCTGATGGTCAGCGTACCGTCATAGCTGCGATACACGACTGACCTTGCCTTGCCGTCAGCATCGTGCTGGCTCAGCAAGGCCTCGAGCTTCGAGACGGTGAGCGCGCCAGGCGTGATCGCCCGCACAACCAGCCACGGTTCAAACGACAGAACGAGCCCCGTGCCGAGCACGAACACAAGCGGAAGCGCGAAGGTCAGCGCAACCCACCGGTGAATTTTCAAAACCCAGATTTTCATGCAGAGGCGTCCATCCTCAGGCCCGTGCCCCGCGCTAAAATGGGCTTTGCGACCGAAAGGTCAACAGCGACGGGCGGCGCCTATCTAGAATTGATTGAAGCAACTCGCTTGCAGGAGCAATGTGTCTCGATCAACCCTTTGGCCAGTTGATCGCCACGGCAGACCGCTCGAACGTCATGCGCCCGCGCTTGAATCCGATCAATGGCGACGCGAGTTCCGCAATCGCGGCCACCTCGTTGCTGCAGTCCAACACCACGATGTCAGCCGGATTGCCGATTGCGATTCCATAGTCCGGCAGGTTCATGAGTTTTGCCGGCTCGGTCGTCACCAAGTCGAGCAAGGCGGCGATCTGCTGCGTGTGACCGACCTGCGCCACATTGGCATAGAGATTGGCCATGCGGATCAACGAACAGTCGCCGAACGGCGTAAACGGATTGAGCACATTGTTGGTGGCGAGCGAACAGGTGACGCCATGCGCGACGAGCCGATGCGCCGGCGTGACGCCGCGCGGCACGTTATGATCATGATCGCGTCCCATCAGAAACAGATCGGTCGCCGGGATTACCGTCACGGCGACGCCAACCTCGGCGAGACGCCGCGCGATTGCGGCAAGCGCCTGCGTGCCGATGGCGGATAGTTTGGTGGCATGGCCGACGGCGACGCGCCCGCCCCAGCCGGTTCGTTCGGTTTGCCGGAGCACTTCGTCGAGGTGCATCCAGGACGGGTCGAGATCGAAGTCGAGGTGAAAATCGATGTCAAGATCGAACTCCTGGGCAATCGCGAAAATGCGGACGATGTGCCCGTGCGGATCGCTGTCCACATAAGGACAGCCGCCGATCAGATCCGCACTATCGCGGCATGCGGCGATCAGCAACTCATCGCACCCCGGATCGTTGAGCAATCCCTCCTGCGGGAATACGCAGATCTCAATGTCTGCGGCCCAAGCATAATCCTGCTTGAGTTGGCGGATGGCGTTGAAGCCTTTGAGCCCGATGCGCGGATCAACTTCCACATGGGTGCGCAGCCGCGTCGTGCCATGGGAAATCGCCTTCACCAGCGTGCGGCTTGCACGCGTGTAGATGTCCTCCTCGGTAAATCCGCGTTTGGCGGCGGTCGTCTCGGCAAAAGCTTCGGCCAGGGTGCCGTGCCGGATGGTGCAACGATCGCTGATATGGGACTTGTCCAGATGGATATGCGTCTCGACAAAGCCCGGCACGACGAGCCGTCCACCGAGGTTCTGCGCACGCGCCTCGCAGGCGAGATTTGCTTCGATGGCGACGATGCGGCCGTCATGAATACCAATATCAACGGCTTGTGAGCCGCTGCCGGCGATGTGCGCGTCCCGCAACACGAGATCGATGGCGCTGCTCATTGGACACCCAGGTAACGCAGCAACAACTCGGGCTTTTGTGTCAGCGCGACCGCCGGCGCTTCGTGCACGATCACGCCCGTCTCCATCACATAGACCCGGTCCGCAGTGGCGAGCGCACTATAGAGGTTCTGCTCCACCAGCAATATGGACAGCTTCTCGCGCTTCAAGTCGAGGACGATCTGCTCCAGGTGCTGCACCATGACCGGTGCGAGGCCCTCGGACGGCTCGTCCATCAGAATCAGCTCCGGGTCGATCATCAGCGCGCGGGCGACGGCCAGCATCTGCCGCTCGCCGCCGGAGAGCTGCCCGCCGCGATGGTGGCGGCGCTCGGCGAGGCGCGGGAAGAGATCGAAGATGCGCGCCACGGTCCAGCCCGTGCTGGCGCGCGAGCTCTTGAGCATCGTCAGGTGCTCGGTGACGGTCAGTGAAGGAAATAGCCGTCGCCCTTGCGGCACAATGGCGATGCCACGCGCCGCAATCTCGTGCGCCGAGAGCCCAAGCAAGCTCATGTCGTTCCAGCGGATGCTTCCCGACTTCACTTGTGGCGGCGCGAGCCCCATGATCGAGCGCATGGTCGTGGTCTTGCCCATGCCGTTGCGCCCCAGCAGCGCCACGACCTCGCCGCGCTGGACGTTGAACGATACACCGCGGATCACATGGGCCGCGCCATAGAAGCAGTGCACGTCCGCGAGTTCAAGCATGGTGCGGACGCCCGAGATAGACTTCCTGCACACGCGCGTCGCGGCGGATCGCGTCCGGATCGGCCTCGATCAGGACCCGGCCTTCGTGCAGGCAGGTGACGTAGTCGGCGAGCCCGAGCGCCAAATCCATGTCATGCTCGATCAGAACGATGGTCAGCGTGCGGGGGAGCGCGCGGATCACGTCGGCCACGATACGACGTTCCGCGGGCGACAGCCCGGCGGCGGGTTCGTCGAGCAGCACCAGTTGCGGCGATACGACGATCGCGAGCGCCAGCTCGAGCTGGCGCTGCTCCCCGTAGGAGAGCTCGCCCACCCGAGTGCCGGCATGCGCATGCAGGCGCGCCGCCGCCAGCGCATCACCCAGCCGGATCTCCTCCTGCGCATTGCGCGTCGAGCTGCCAAACAATGAGAACTTGCGCCGCGATCCGCCGCGCAGCGCGAGCACCATATTGTCCTCGACCGACAGGCTTGGAAACAGGTTGGTGATCTGGAACGTGCGCGAGATGCCAAACCGCGCCCGCCGGTGTGGCGGCATCCGGGTCATGTCCTCGCCGTTAAAGGTGACCCGCCCCGCGGTCGGGAGAACAACGCCACTGATGGCGTTGAACAGCGTGGTCTTGCCGGCGCCGTTGGGACCGATGATGGCGCGCCGTTGACCGGTCGGCACGGCGAGCGTCACGCCGTCAACAGCACGCAGCGCGTCGTAGGCAACGGTGACGTCGCGCAGTTCGAGAGCGGGATGGGCGGCGGATTCGTCCAAGTCTGAGACTTTATCAATTTACTGACCTCGTCCTGAGGAGCCCGGCCAGCGGCCGGGCGTCTCGAAGGACGGCGACAATCACGGTGTGTGCTTGCGGCCATCCTTCGAGACGCCTTCGCTGCGCGAGGGCTCCTCAGGATGAGGGCTGATTATGTGGCACGCGAACTCGCAACAAACAGAGTCCTCGTCCTGAGGAACTCGCGCGCGATAGCGCGCGAGTGTCTCGAAGGACGGCCGCAAGCGAGTGTTGCCGCAAACATTATCAGCTCTTCTTGATGCCCTGGAAGGCGCGTGAATAGGGCGGCTGCTTCATGTAGGTCTCCGGATCGTAGGTCCAGAACTGCGACACGTTCGGATAGCTCGCGATCGGCACGTTCCAATATTTGCCGTCCGGCCGCTTCACCACCTGGCGCACGGCGACGTCGTAGATCGGATTGCCGAACGTATCGAGCTTGACGGTCTTGCCGAGCGGCGAGTTGACGAGCTCGGTGGCGAGCACGGCGGCGAGGAACGCGTCGCGATCCTCGATGTTGCCCTTACGCGCCTCGATCGCCTGCGACAGCCACATGGCGCCGGAATACATGGAGAAGCCGAACAATGAAGGGATCTTGTCGTACTTGGCGGTGTAATCCTTGACGAATTTCTGCGTCACCGGATTGTCCGACCCCTCGGCAAAGTGCGCTGCTGATACAATGCCTTCGCATTCTGGACCGAGGGTGCGGATGATCGACTGATCGGTCGTGTTCATGGCGCTGATCAAGGGCAACTGGCCCTTGAGGCCGAAGCTCGCATATTGCTGGATCAAACGCGTGGCATCGGCGCCATTCTCCATCGCAAACACCGCATCGATCTTCATGTTGGCGATCTGGCCCAGATACGGGCTGAAATCCGCGGTGTTGAGCGGGTGCCAGAACTGCCCGACGATCTCGCCACCAGCTTCGGTGAACACCTGGCAGAACCCGCCGCACTGCTCGTGACCGAAGGTGTAGTCCTGGCTGATGGTCGCGATCTTGCGGTAGCCGTGTTTGTAAGCCCAGTCTCCCAAGGGGTGGGTGAACGCGCTCGCCGAATAGCCGGCGACGCGCACCACGTTCTTGATGCGCTGGCGCTGGGTGAGATCATCGGCGGCGATGATCGGGATGAAATAGGGCGTGCCGTTCTCCTTGACGTAGTTGGCCACCGCGAGACCGGTGTTGGCGAGCAGGTTGCCCATCAGGAACGATACGTTTGCTTGTTCGACGAGCTTGCGGGCTTTCTGCAGCGAGGTATCCGGATTGGAGCCGTCGTCCTCGATGATCAGTTCGACCTTGCGACCAGCCACTTCGTTGCCGGTCTGATCGAACCAGAACTGCGTGCCTTCCACCATCTCGCGGCCGCCTGCGGCAACGACTCCGGTCAACGGCGCGAGGACGCCGATCTTGATCGGGCCGGCCTCGGCGCGCGCGCGCCACGATGATCCGGCGCCGATGCCGGCGACCATGAGCGAGAGGGCGGACGATTGCAGAAATTGGCGTCGATGCATGAGCAGGGTCCTCTCAGTTGGTGGATTTGCGGCCTGCGCGCGCCAACAGGGCACCGAGCTTGCCGACGATTTCCTCGGGGGCGAAAATCATCACAAAGATGAAGGTCAGGCCGAGCACGGTCTGCCAGCGTTCGGTATAGGAGCTGACCACGTTCTCCAACATCAGGATTGTGGCCGAGCCGATGAAGGCGCCAAACAAAGTTCCGATGCCGCCGGTGATGGCCATCAGCAATCCCTGTACGGATTGAGTTAACGCCACCGTGGTCGGGCTGACAAAACTGTTGAAGAACGCATAGAGCGCACCGGCAATTCCGGCAAACAGGCCGGATATGGTGAAGCCGATGACGAGATGCAGATAGACGTTGTAGCCGAGGCTGCGCATGCGGCTTTCGCTGTCGCGAATGCCACGCAAGGTGAGCCCGAACGGCGAGCGCACCAGCCGCCACATGGCAAAGGACGCCGCGGCGGCGCAGCCAAGCACGAGCCAGTAGAACACGGCGTAATCACGCAAGCTTCCGACGCGCAGGTTACCGCGCAAGCCGTTTTCGCCGCCGGTGACGTCGGTCCAGCGCAGGCAGATGCCCCAGACGATCATGCCGAGCGCGAGCGTCAGCAGCAGAAAATAGACGCCGGCAGTGCGGGCCGCGACCAGCGCGAACAGCGCGGCGGTCGCTGTGGCGGCGAGCACACCGAGCAGGACTCCAAGCACGGGCGAAAGGCCGAGCGTGGACACCGAATAGAGCACCACGTAGGCGGACACGCCAAACAACGCACCGTGTGCCAACGAGGTGCGGCCGGCGAACCCGGCCAGGATGTCGATCGACATGGCGAGGATGCCGTAGATCAGGATCTCGCTCGCAAGCCCGACCTGATACCGGGTCAATGCAAACGGCAAAGCGATGAGCACCGCCAGGATCAGCACCACCACCGAAACGACGCGCGCATCCCGCACACTACGCCGCCTCAGCGGGACAGCATCCAACGCGC
Source organism: uncultured Alphaproteobacteria bacterium (assembly GCA_963760435.1). Lineage (GTDB taxonomy): Bacteria > Pseudomonadota > Alphaproteobacteria > Rhizobiales > Xanthobacteraceae > JAFAXD01. The sequence goes on along the minus strand of CAVXDE010000043.1, from coordinate 97,869 downwards.
GCTGCCCGGCCGTGGTCATGCGGGCCGTCCCAGCAAACCATACGGACGGAACGCCAACAAACAGACCATCGGCCCGAAAATCACGAAATAGGCGAGCTCGGGAAACATCACCTGGCCCAGGGTGTTCAATAACCCGACCAACAGGCTCGCGATCGCAACGCCGACGATGCTGCCGCGCCCGCCGATGATGACGACCGCGAGACTGAACACCAGGATCTCGGCATCGGCGGAGGGATAAAGCGAGAGAAACGCGCCACCCATCAGGCCACCAAATCCGGCGAGTGCCGCGCCCAGCACGAACGTCGCGAGAAAGACCCGGCGAATGTTGATGCCCGATGCCTCGACCATTTCCGGGTCATCGACCCCGGCGCGGATCAGCGTTCCAAGGCGCGTACGATGCAGCAGCAACAACAACGCGACGAAGATAACGACCCCCGTCGCCAACACGAACAGCCGGTATTTCGGATAAAACAGGCCGAACACGCGGACCCCGCCGCGCAGCGCCTCGGGGATCGGCACCGTGAAGCTGTCGCCGCCCCAGATCACCAGCGCAAGGTCGTTGAGAACGAAGGCAACGCCGAGCGTCAGCAGCACCTCGCGCAGCTCATGGCCGCGCACGAACCGCAGGAGCCCCTGGTCGAGCGCGAAGCCCAGAACCCCGACAGCGAGGATCGCGGCAACGCCGCCGAGCAGGAAGCTGCCGCTGTGTACGGCGGTGCTGAAACCGATGTACCCACCCGCCAGATAGAGTGCCCCGTGCGCCAGGTTGACGATGCGCAACAGTCCAAAAATCAGCGTAAAGCCGCTCGCCACCACAAACAGCAGCGCGCCAAAGGTCGCCCCATTGAGAAGCTGAAACGCATTCATCGACCGGCTGACTCCCGACGGTCAGCGAACGCAATATCCATGCCATGGATGCGGCGTTTGCCTAATCGGCGGGCAGGTAGGGCCTAGATCAGGCGACGCGTGCGCGACCGCGCAGGAAAATTGTGCATCAGCTGCACAATGCTTTGGCGGGCCTCAGTACGGTTTGTCGCCGCAAACGGTGACGCGATGGCCGTAGCGCTTGCTGGGGTAGTAATCCCAAACCGCGTGATGCTGGGCGCATCGGTTATCCCAGAACGCAACCGAGTTCGGCTGCCACTGAAAACGCATGGCGAATTCCGGTGTCTCGATGTGCCGATACAGCATCTCCAGGATCGCATCGCTCTCCTCGCGGCGAAGGCCGACGATGTGCGTCGTGAAGAAGCGATTGACGAACAGGCACTTCTTTCCGGTCACCGGATGCGTCCGCACGATCGGGTGCTCGGCGCGCGGATAGACCTTTCCCTGATCCTCGCCGTAATACCCGCGGTACCGCTTCTCGCCGTTATGAACCGCGGTCAGGCCGCCAATGAATTTGCGGATCGGCTCCGACAGTGTCTCGTAGGCCAAGTACATATTGGCGAACAGAGTGTCGCCGCCGCCATCGGCCGGCACCTCCGTAAGATGGAGAATGGAGCCCATCGGCGGCTCCGGAACACACGAGACGTCGGAATGCCAATCCTCGCCGGGGACTGATTTGGAGTTTTCGTCGGCCCTGATGACGAGAACCTCGGGGTGCTCCGGGACCACGTCGGGAGAGGCCGGGTGCGTGTGCAGCTTGCCGAAGCATCGGCCGAAGTCCATGTGCTGCTCGACCGTCAGCTTTTGATCGCGAAAGAAGATGACCAGGCGATCCATGAGGGCATCGTGCACCTCCTCGAATTGCTGGTTACCCAGCGGTTTTGACAGATCGACGCCGAGAATCTCGGCGCCGATCCGGGGTGTCGATTTACGCACCTCTATCGTTTGATAGGTCACCTGCGTCCTCGGCGGCTAATATCCTTTACGCCTTCGAGCGGCTGCGGATCATGAAGCTGTCGTAGCCGTATTCAGCGACCTGCCACCACAGATAGCCGTCATTGCGGAACGATTCGATTGAGGCCCAGACCTTCTTGTAGTCGGGATTCGTGGCCGACGTCTCGGCGTTGACCTCGTTCGAGGCCTTCAGGCACGCCTCCATGATCGGCAGCGAGAACGCGCGCAGCTGCGCGCCGCCGGCGACGAGTCGCTTCAAGGCGCCTGGATTGCGCGCGTCGTAGCGTCCGGTCTGCTCCACGTTGGACGCGCCCGCGGCCGCCGTGACGATCGCCTGATAATTTTTCGGCAGCGCGTTCCATTTCTCGATGTTGATCAGGAAATGGTTGGCGGTGCCGCCCTCCCACCAGCCCGGATAATAGTAATACGGCGCGATCTTGTAGAAGCCGAGCTTCTCGTCGTCATACGGGCCGACCCACTCGGCGGCATCGATGGTGCCTTTTTCCAGCGCCGGATAGATGTCGCCACCGGCGAGCTGTTGCGGCACGACGCCGAGCTTCTCCAAAGTCTTGCCGGCCCAGCCACCGATACGGAACTTGAGGCCTTTGAGATCATCGACGGTCTTGATCTCCTTGCGGAACCAGCCGCCCATCTGTGCGCCGGTATTGCCGCCGACCAGCGGATAGGCGTTGAATTTCTTACTGAAGTCGGTCATCAGCTTCATGCCGTCGCCGTCGTAGAACCATGCGTTCTGCTGGCGCGTGTTGAGGCCGAACGGAACCGCGCAGAACAGCGCCCAGGTCGGGTCCTTGCCGATGAAGTAGTAAGTGGCGGTGTGGCAGGCCTCGACGGTGCCGTTCTCCACGGCATCGAGGACCTGCAGGCCGGGAACGATCTCGCCCGCGGCGAAGACCTGAACCTGAAACTTGTTGTCGGTGGCTTCAGCGACGTACTTGGCGAAGCCTTCGCAAGTGCCATAGAGCGTGTCGAGCGACTTCGGCCAACTCGCCGTCAGGCGCCACTTGACCTCCGGCATCGATTGCGCGATGGCGGGCGCGGCCACGGTCGACGCGGCCACTCCGGCTCCGGCAACCTTCAAGAATTGACGACGCTGCATGGGGGCGTTCCTCCTCATTAAGCCGTTGCGACTCCGGCGTTTCGTTTGCTGCCCGTTCTCGCTACATCATGTTCCTGTAGCGGCGGTTCAGCCTACAATACACGCGCTCCGGGGTTGAATGCTACCCCGCACGAAACGGACCGAAGGGATGACAACGCCATGAGTTCCAATTTGCCGATCCTGGTTGTTGGCGGCGGGTTCGGGGGCCTGACGGCCGCACTCGCGCTAGCGCGCGATGGCCAGCAGGTGCATGTGCTGGAAGGGGCGCCATCCTTCGGCGCCATCGGCTATGGCATCCAGTTCGGGCCAAACGTGTTTCACGTGTTCGACCGGATCGGCTTGCGCGACGAGGTGCTCGCGACGTCGGATGCCCCATCGGCCCTGCTGATGTTCGACGCGCTCAATGGCAAGGAAGTCACGCGGGTCCCCACGGGGGCGTCCCTGCGCGACCGCTTCAAATACCCGTACATCATCGTGCACCGGGTGGATCTGCACAACGTTCTGCTCGAGGCCTGCCGGCGCGATCCGCGCGTCACCCTGGAAGCGGACGCCATGGTCAGCGGGTTCGTCGACCACGGTGACCGGGTCTCGGTGAAGACCGAAGACGGCCGCAGCTTCGAGGGCACGTTGCTGATCGGCGCCGATGGCATCCGCTCGCGCACGCGCGCGCAGTTGCTGGACGACGGCGAGCCGCTCCCCAATGGCTATATGGGGTTCCGCACCATCGTCCCGATCGAGGAGGTGCCGGCGGGCGTTCAAACCGACATCGTCGCGCTCTGGGCGGGCCCCGGCTTCCACATCGTGCATTACCCGCTGCGCCACGGCACGTTGTTCAACATCGTTGCCGTGTTCCGCCGCACAGCAAATTCCGAACGCGGTGATAGTGCCGCTTACCGGGCCGAGCTGGAGCAAGTCTATCGCAATGCGCATCCGACCGTGAAAGTCGCTGATCGGGATGCTGGACCTCAAGCGGCGCCAGGCAATCGGCGATCGCGATCCGGTCCGGCATTGGCACCAGGGCCGGGTGGTGTTGCTCGGTGATGCGGCACATCCGACGCTGCAGTCGCTTGCCCAAGGCGCCTGCATGGCGATCGAGGATGGACTGTGTCTCGCCGACTGCCTCGCGGAGAACATGGGTAGCCACGAGGCGGCCTTCCGCCGCTTCGAGACAACTCCGCTCCGTCCGCACAGCACGCGTGACCCTGGAGTCGCGCTACATCTGGGAGGTCTATCACGCGGAGGGAATCAACCGCGAGGTCTATTTCCAGATGATGGGCGAGCGGCAAGAGGCAGACACGTTCCAGTGCCTTGCCTGGCTCTACGACGGATTCGCCTTCGCGAAGTGAGCTTCCCCAGCGGATCGTCAGCGTAACGGTTCAGCGCAGCTTTGTCTCTTTCTCCAGCATCGACAGGATTTGGGCCATGCGTTTTGCCCGCGTTTCCGGCCTTTTGGCAGAGTGAAGCCGGTAATAAATCGAGAACAGATTTTGCCTGTTCAGGGTGGCAAAGAATTTCTTTGCCCTTGGAAGCTTGTTCAAAGCCGTCAGGAAATCTTCGGGAATTTCCATATCTGCCGAGCCGGCATAAGCCTTCTCCCAGCGCCCATCGTTTTTGGCCGCTTCAACATGCGCCAGTCCCGCCGGGGCCATGCGCCCCTCTTGAATCAGCTTCTTAGCATATTCGCGGTTCTTGCTGGACCAGTTGGATCCGGGCTTGCGTGGCGATAACCGCTGCAAAAATGAGCTGTCGTCCAGGGATTTCTTCTGGCCATCGATCCACCCGTAGCGGATTGCTTCGACAACACAATCGGCCCAGGTCACTGAGGGCTTGCCTGAAGCAGATTTATAAATTCTAACCCAAAGCTCCTTTTCGCTGGCGTGATTGTGAGCCATCCACTCGCCAAGTGCCTGCGAATTTGGAAAAGACTTGTGAGAAACTGGCTTCATAAAGATTGGAGCAGTTGCAACGATCACCCCACCTTGGCGAGCGGCGGCAGGTCGGCGAGCTCGGCCTGATAGATCGCATCCATGCGCGAGGCGATCCCGCGGCGCGTCAACTCATCGGTGAAGGTATTGCGCACAACCGTTGAACTCGTCCGCGTAGTCGATCTGGTCGCCGCCGACGCGCCGGCTGATCCAGGCCTTGGGCACGCCCTGCGGATTGCGGATCGCCACCGCCTCGTGCTTGAAGGCGAGATAGCGCGCCGGCGTGGTGCCGATGTTGAAGTGCTGATGGAACCAGCGATTGGGCGGCACGATCAGCGTGCCGACTTCCCAATCATAGCGGCGCGGCTCCTCGCCCTCCGGCCACATCAACGAATAACCCTCGCCGCTGAGGATGATGACGTGCGCGCCCGGCCCGTGGCAGTGGCCTTTCTTGTAGGTGCCAATCGGGAACTGGGAGATGTGGCTGTTCATCGAGCCCTTGGCCATGTTGAAGCGGATGTGCCCGCCGCCGGCGCCGCGCTCCTTGGCGCTGATCAACGGCAGCGACACCGCATCGGCGACAAAATTTGTCTCCAGCAGCAGGCCCTTCTGCTCGCCTTTGGGGCTGAAGTAATCCGGCTCGCCGCTGAACCGGTTCTTGAAATCGTGTTGGCAGTTGAAGACGAAATCGATGTCTTCATACATGTTGATGACAGGCGGCGCGTTGGTCACGGATACGAAACGCGCGGGCTCGCGGCCAGCGCCGTTGTAGTGCTGATGCCAGCAATTGAGCGGAATGGCGAATAGCGCGCCTGCCTTCCATTCGAACGAGACGCGCGCGCCGGAGTCGTTCCACACGACGGTCGAGCCGCGGCCATCGAGGACCATGATCATCTCCTCGAACAGCTGGCGCTGTGGCGCGAGCGTCCCGCCGGGCGGAATTTCGCACACGTAGCAATCATTCGAGGTGCGAGACGCGTCGTGATTGATGAACACACCGCGGCCGCCGCGGCGCGCCCAGGGCTTGAGCTCAACCGTGCGCAGGTTGCGCACATAAAGCGCGCTGATGATGTCGAGCCCTTCGGATTTGACCCAACGGGTATAAGGCGTCTCTTTCTCGGTCGCGAACTTCTTGGCGAGTTCCTCCGAAACGATTGCCGTTTGCGCCATGGCGCGTCTCCCATTAATTTATTGTTTGAGCATGATCTTTTCCGAAAACCGGTATCCACTTTTCGGGATCATGCTCTATTCCACGTCGATCACCACTTTGCCGCTTTCGACCCGCGCCGGATAGGTCTTGATCGGGATCATGCAGGGCGGCGACACCACCTCCCCGGTCCGGATATTGAACTGGCCGTTGTGAAAATTGCACTCGACCACGTCGCCCTCGATATAGCCCTCGGATAACGATCCGGGGCCATGGGTGCAGGCATCGTCGGTGACATAGAACGCGCCCTCGACGTTAAAGACCGCAAGCGTCAGTGCGCCCGCCTCGACCCGCAGGGCGGAGCCTTCGGGAACATCGTCAGCGCTGCAAAGTTCGATGGATGAGGTCATGTTTGTGCAAGGCTCGGGTGTTTGACGCAAACGGAGCGCGGGGCTAGCTTCTGACCATATCCGGACGGATTTCTCAATCCGCACAATGCTCTTACCGAGCTGACGTCACGGACCCGCAACATGCTGCGCAAAGAACAGAACGACCTCCTCACCCAGACCGGACCCGGCACCCCGATGGGGCAGATGTACCGCTGCTACTGGCTGCCGGCGCTGCTGGCCGAGGAGCTGCCGGAAAACGAGTGCCCGCCGGTGCGGGTCAAACTCCTGTCGGAGCGTTTGCTGGCGTTTCGCGATACCGGCGGACGCTACGGCCTGATCGATGAATTCTGCGCGCACCGCGGCGTCTCGCTCTGGTTCGGCCGCAACGAGGAATCCGGGCTGCGCTGCCCCTATCACGGCTGGAAGTACGACGTCACCGGCCAATGCATCGACGTTCCCTCCGAGCCCGAGGAGAGCGGCTTCTGCCGCAAGATCAAGCTCAAGTCCTATCCGCTGGTCGAGCGCGGCGGCATCCTGTGGGCCTACATGGGACCGCCGGAAAAGCAGCCGCCACTGCCGGAGTGGGAATTCGCCATGGTGCCGCCGGAGCACCGGTTCGTCTCCAAGCGGCTACAGGAATGCAACTGGCTGCAGGCGATGGAAGGCGGGATCGATTCGAGCCACGTCTCGTTCCTGCACCGCGGCGAGCTCAACCGGGATCCGCTGTTCAAGGGCTCGAAGGGCAACCAGTACAATCTCTCCGATGCGAAGCCGCATTTCGAAGTGGTGGAGAGCGCGGGCGGGCTCCTGGTCGGCGCCCGACGCAACGCCGAGAACGGCAACTATTATTGGCGCATCACCCAGTGGGTGATGCCGGCCTTCACCATGATTCCGCCGCGCGGCGACCATCCGGTGCACGGCCACTTCTGGATCCCAATCGACGATGACAACTGCTGGGCCTGGAGCTTCGATTACCGCGCCACCAAGCCGCTGAGCGCCGAGCAGCGCCAGGCCATGCAGGACGGCAAGGGCATCCATGTCCAGTACGTGCCGGGCACGTTCCGCCCGACCGCCAACAAGGACAACGATTACCTGATTGATCGCGCCGCCCAGAAGGCCGGCAAGACCTTTAGCGGCGTCGAAGGCATCGCCATGCAGGATGCCTCGTTGCAGGAGAGCATGGGGCCGATCGTCGACCGCGCCAAGGAGAACCTGGTCTCGACCGACAACGGCATCATCATGGCGCGGCATCGGTTGCTGCGCGCCGCCAAGGCGCTGGTCGACAAGGGGACCACCCCACCCGGGGTCGATCCGGCGCATCAACGCGTGCGCTCGGCCGCGATGGTGCTGCCGCCAGATCAGCCGTTCAAGGATGCGGCCAAGCAGGCCCTCACGGTGCAGCCCGACGTGGCGCACGTTTCGGTGTGACCTGATGCAGAGCGAAAGCGCCCGCATGACGACGCGCGCCGAGGCGCGCTACCGGGTCGAGGCGCCGAATTCGCAACCGCGCACCGTCAAGGTGATCGCGCTCGATGCCGCGAGCGAGCCGGTGGTGAAGCGGCTCGCCGCGTTGCCGTGGAGCCGCGCGAGCTTTCTCACCGCGTCGGCATTTGCGGCTGCGCCGGCGCGGGGCGAGACCTTCTCAATGGCCGGTTGGCTGAGCGATCTCGCCGGCCGCACCAAGAACCTGCTCGACGAGATCGCGAGCGCGGACCTGATCGTCATGATCGCGACCGCGGGCCAGGACGCCAAGGTAGGGTCGCTGATCGGCGAGGCGTGCAACGCGCATCGCGTGATGACGACTGGGCTCGTGTTAGGAACCGCGGCAGCCACCGACGAACAGCTGTCGAAGACGCTCGGACAGCTGCGGCCGCATTCCATCATGCTGGTCGCCGGCGGCGACGAGGACTACATCGAAGATATGCTGATTGCTCTGCGAGCATAGGTTCGGCCATGCACGATATTCCGGGTCAAACTCACTGGCACGAGCCGACGGCCGGCCGGCGTGCGGGTTTCGGCAAATTCGGCCGCCCGAAGACTCCGTACGATTTGTTCATGGAATCCGAAGGCATTCCGATCTTTCGCGACATCGGGGTGCGCCGGGTGCAAGACCTGCCGCTCGCGCCGTGGCACCGGCTCGGCGGACGTGGCACCTACATCCAGCTCTACGGCACTGAAGGCAAATGGGGCTGCTATGTCGTCGAGGTGCCGGGTGCGGGCGCGCTCAACGCCGAGAAGCATCTCTATGAGGAGATCATCTACGTGGTCGAGGGGCGCGGCTCGACCGAAGTGTGGCTCGACGGCGACTCTAAGCGGCATCAGTTCGAGTGGCAGCGCGGCTCGCTGTTCTCCATTCCGGTCAATGCGCATCACCGCATCGTCAATGCGAGTTCCGCGCCGGCGCTGCTCCTTTGCGGCACGACGGCGCCGAACCTGATCAACCTGATCAACAATGTCGGCGCGATCTTCGATTGCCCGTACCAGTTCCGCGATCGCTTCTCCGGTGCCGACGACTTCTACAAATACAATGACGATATCGAGCCCGACCCGGTGCGGGGCCTCGCCATGCGCCGCACCAACTTCATCCCCGACATCGCCAATTGCGACCTGCCGCTCGATAACCGCCGCTCCCCGGGCTATCGCCGGGTCGAGCCGTTCATGACCGGCAACACGTTCTATCTGTGGATCGCCCAGCACGAGAATGGCCGCTATTCCAAGGCGCACGCACACACGTCAGCGGCGGTGCTGATCTGCCTCAAGGGCAAGGGCTACACCTACACCTGGCCGGAGCAGGCCGGGACGACGCCCTGGCAGGACGGCAAGGAGCACCTGATCAAACGCGTCGATTACGAGCCGGTCGGCATGGTGTCAGCAGCTCCCGGCGGCGCGCGCTGGTTCCATCAGCATTTTGGCGTCTCGCAGGACCCGTTGCGTCTGACCGCCTGGTTCGGACCGAATTCGCCCGGCCGTGAGCCCGGGCCTCCCGGCGAGCAGCACACCGATTACACGGCGATGGACATCACCGAAGGCGGCACCGCCATCCCGTACTGGATGGAGGACCGATACATCGCCAAGGAATACGTGCGCATGCTGAAGACGAACGGGGCCGAGAACCGCATGCGCCCGCAGTTCTACGAGACAGGACTACACCGGCGAGCTGCCGAAGGAATGAGCGCTGGCCTCGACGATTCCGGCGGCCGCATTTTCTTCTCCAACGCGGGACGCTCGCTGGAAGGCGAGGACGAGATTCGCCTGATCAGCGTCGGCGTCGATATCGGCTCCTCGACCTCGCACCTCGTGTTCTCCCGCATCGTGATGGAACGGCTCGACGCCCGCTACGTCGTGAGCGAGCGCGAGGTGTTCTACAACTCGGACATCCTGCTTACCCCCTATACCGATACAAACACCATCGACGCCGAGGCGCTCGGCGCCTTCATCGCGCAGGCCTACAAGGACGCGATGATCACCCCGGAGGAGATCGACACCGGCGCGCTGATCCTCACCGGCGTTGCGGTCGCACGCAGCAATGCCCGCGGTATCGGCGACGTGTTTGCACGTGAGGCCGGCAAGCTCGTTGCAGTGAGCGCCGGCGACAGTCTCGAGACGGTGCTGGCCGCGCACGGCTCGGGTGCGGTCGCGCGCTCGATCCGGGACAGCACCGCGGTGATGAACGTGGACGTCGGCGGCGGCACGTCCAAGATTGCGGTGTGTGTCGAAGGCCGTGTCGCGGCCGCGACCGCGATCGATGTCGGTGCCCGGTTGATTTGTTTTGCGGATGACGGGACGGTCACACGGGTTGAGCCTGCCGGGCGGCGGTTCGCGACTGAGCTGGGATTGAACGTTGAGCTCGGGACAAAACTGGATCAAGCCGCCATCCAACAACTGACCAAACACATGGCGGATTGCCTGCTCGAGGCCATGCGCGGCGGTTCACCCGTCGTGGACAGCCACTCACTGCTGCGCACCAAACCTCTGGGCTGGCATGGCCAGATTGGAACGCTGATGTTTTCGGGCGGCGTCTCGGAATACATCTATGATCGCGAAGCGACGCGCTTTGGTGATCTCGGCGCCGCGTTGGCGCGCGAGATCCGCGCCCGCGTCGGCCAATTTGGCGCGCCGCTCGAGGCGCCGGTGGAACATATCCGGGCGACCGTAATCGGCGCGGCCCAGTACGCGACCCAGGTCTCCGGCAATACGATTTTTGTCTCGCCATCCAGCACGCTGCCGCTGCGCAATATTCCGGTCGTGACGCCCGCTTTCAGCTTCAGCGATGAGATCGACACGGGCGGGATTGCGACAGCCATTGCTGATGAGCTCAATCGACTTGAGCTCACCGATACCGTCGCGTTGTTCGTCTCATGGTCCGGCTCCGCCAGCTTCGCGCGCCTCGACGCGTTCTGCCGCGGCGTTGCTGATGGACTTGGCCCGACACTGGGACACGACAAGCCGATCATCCTGGCCGGCGACGGCGATGTGGGTGGACTACTCGGGATTCACCTGCGCGAGGAAACCATGGTCGCGAACCCTGTCGTCTCAATCGACGAACTCGAGCTCAAGGAGTTCGACTACATCGATATCGGCGCCATGCTGGATGGCTCCGGCGCGGTGCCGGTAGTGATCAAATCGCTGGTCTTCCCGCAAGTCGCGTAGCGCGATCGATGCCGGACCGGGCCGCCACGCAACAAACAAACAAAACGCCTGCGCGGCGCAAGGGCGCGGGCAGACGCCGTCGGTCCGGTGAAATACTTGACGCAGCCGCGCGTGTCTTTGCGCAGCACGGCTATCATGGCGCGACAACGCAGCAGATCGCCGACTTGCTCGGGATCCGGCAGGCGAGTCTCTACTACTATTTCCCGTCCAAGGAGGTTGCGCTCGAAACCGTCTGCATGCAGGGCGTCGAGGACTTCCACGAACGCGCGCGGGCAATTGCATCGGGTGCCGGCACCGCGAGCGAAAAGATTGCCGCGCTGGTGCGCGCGCACCTGATGCCCCTGCTCGACACCGCCGACTATGTCCGCGTCTTTCTCAACGAGCGCCAATACCTGCCGCGCGCGAGCCGTCGGCGCATCGCCAAGTGGTCGCACGGCATTGAGCGCGTGATCGCCGACGTGATCAAAGACGGGGTTCGTCGCGGCGAGTTCCGGCCCGACATCGACCCGCGGCTCGCCACCTTGGCGCTCCTGGGAATGCTTAATGCCGTGTCGGCTTGGTACGGCAAGGAGAACGCCTCGCTGGAGCGCATCTCGACCGAATATGTCCGGCTTGCGATCAGCGCTCTGGCAAACCCAAAGGCGCGCGGGCGCTGAGGCGAGCCGGCGCTTTGCCGGCCGGCTCCATAACGAGGGGCTCGGCTTCGACCAGGTTGGCGTAGATACGCCGCAGCAGGTCGCGCAGCGTGGCGATGTCCTGCTCGCTCAACCCCGAGCTCGCGATCGTCTCGTACTGCAAGCCGAACGGGATCAGCCGATTGACCAGGTCGCGACCGCGGGCGGTGAGCGCAACCGCGACTTCGCGGCCGCTGGTCTTGGACGGCGCGCGCGCCACCAGGCCCATGCGGACCAATCGGGTCACGATGCGCGAGAGGGTGGACACCTCGATGCTGGTCAGGTTGGCGAGGTCGGTGTGCCGCTGCTCGCCCGTGCTGGAAATCGCCACCAGCACGCGCCACATCGCGATACTCAGGCCGACCGGGGCCAGCACGTCCTCGCCGAAACGCAGCGCCATGACCGAGCCGACCCGGTTGATCAGGTACGGGAGGTACTCGTCGAGATCGAGGCGCTGCGGATGGTCCGTCATGGTCATTCCAATATCGCAAAAAAATTGCATTTACAACAGTTGCTTTTGCAATTAAGCTGACCGGCAGCAGAGTACGCAAGTCTCGCTTCCAGGGAGGACACGATGGACTTTGGCTATTTCACGCTGAGCGACAATCGCTACGAAAACAACACCCGTTCGGCCAACACCTTCGTTTCAAACATCACCGACGAGGCGCTCTACGCGGAAAGCCTCGGCATGCATTCGGCCTGGATCGGCGAGCATCACTTCAACTCGCTCGGCGTCCTCTCCTGCCCCGACCTGGTGCTCTCCTACATCGCGGCGCGCACCAGCCGGATCCGGCTCGCACCGGCCGTTACCGTGACGCCGCTGCATCATCCGATCCGCGTGGCCGAGCAATGGGCGACGCTCGATCTGCTCAGCAACGGCCGCGTCGATTTTGCCGCCGGGCGCGGGTATGACCGCCGCGAATACGAGCCGTTCCACGTCGACTTCGACGACAACCAGGGCATCTTCGAAGAAGGAATGGAAGTCATCCGGAGGCTTTGGTTGGCCGAAGGCGATGAGCGCATCTCGCATGAAGGTAAGCACTACCAGTTCAAGAACGTCCGCATCACACCGAAGCCGGTGCAAAAGCCGCTCCCGACCTATGTGGGCTCGTTCTCCAAACCCTCGATCGAGCTTGCGGCGCGGCTTGGCTGCGGACTGATCGTTGCGCCATTCGCAGCGTCGATGAGCTTCGGCGGGCTCAAGCAGGTGGCCGACCTCTACAACGAGACCTGCGCCAAGCACGGCAAGAAACCGGGCCGCCTGATGTGCAGCTACTTCACGCACTTCGCTGACACGCCCGAGCAGGAAGCCGCGCAGCGCGCACGCCAGATCCGCTACTACAAAGAGTGCGTGATCCCCGCCCTGCCCGGCGACCCCAAAACCGCACCGCCGAGCTATCGCTATTTCATCGACATGGTCGACAAGCTGAGCAAGGTGAAGCCTCAGGACCTCACCGAGAACTCGGTGCTGATCGGCACCACGGCCGGCATCACCGACACGCTGAAGAAAGTCGAAGCGGCCGGCTTCTCCGAGGTGATCCTCTACTTCAATGTCGGCCTCAAGCCGCACACGCAGGTGAAGGAAGAGATGGATCGCTTCATGCGCGATGTCGCCCCCGCGTTCGACGGCGAGCACAAGCAGCGCGCTGCCTAAGGTTTGATCGCAAGCCCTCCGTTGTCATAGCCGGGATGTCCCGGTGATCTCGCTCGCGCCCGCATGGCTGTGCCATAAGGCGCCGGGGGTTGCCGGGACTGCAGGGATATGACTGGGAGGACGATGCGAATACTCACGAGTGCGGCGGGCTTGGCCGTTGTGGCGATGCTCGCCACCCCAGCCAAAGCCCAAGACGCCTACGTCATCGGGCTGACCGGAGCGCTGACCGGGCCCTCGGCCTCGACCACCGCGCCGCCGGTCGAAGGGCTGCGTATCTACATCGATCGCATCAACGCGGCCGGCGGCATCAACGGCAAACCAGTCAAGCTCCGCATTCTTGACGACCAGGCCGATCCGCAGAAGGCGGCCGCAAATGCCCGGCAGTTGGTCGGGCAGGAGAACGCGATTCTCCTGATTGACTCGAGTTTGTCTTCGACCTACGCGCCGGTGATCGCCGAAGCCAAACGCGCCGACGTGCCGCTGATGTTTGTCGGCGCGGTCTGTCCCAAGGAAGTTTATCCACCGGCCGAGTCGGGGCAGTTCTGCACCAGCGCATTCGCGTCCAACCTCGACAGCAGCGCCGCGCTCAGTTTCATCAAGAACACCGCGACGGATCGGGTGCGCATCGGCCTTGCCGGCATGACCATCCCGATCTCGCGCGCCGAAGTCGACTTCGCCGAAGGCCAGGCGAGCACGCTCGGCATGACCGTGGTGGATAAGGAGATCATCCCACCGGCGACGACCGACTACGCGCCATTCGCCACCAAACTGAAAGCCGCGAAACCGAACTGGGTCTACGCATGGGCGCCGTGGGTTACGCAATTGCGCACCTATGAGGCACTGCGCGGCCTGGGCTGGCAGGGTAGCTTTCTCACCTGGGCGCACCAGGAAGCCGAAGATGAGCTCAAGCGGCGCAAGGATCAGGAGCTCTACGTGATTGGCGCCAATGCGTTGTTCCAGGACGGCCTGCCGGTCCAGAAAGAGATCGCGGCTGCGGTCGCCAAGGCGGGCAGCGAATATCCCGCTAGCCAGATGACCGAAGGCTGGATTGGCGGCCTTGTAATCGAGGCGGCGCTGAAGCAGGCCGGCTCCCCGGCGACAGCTGCGACGCTGACGACGGCGTTGGAAAACCTCAAGGTCGATGTCAAAGGCCTGCGCGGCGGCCCGATCGAATGGACCAAGGACAATCACTACCGCCTGCGGCAGTCCTACCGCATCTACAAATGGGACGCGGCCAAGGGCCAGATCGTGCTGGCGAAGGATTGGTTCGGCTATGAGGTGAATTGAGAACCACCGCGCTGGCGGATGATCGATAAGCCAAGTAGGATGACGCCATGGTCACCGATCGCCGCAGTATTCTTGGTCTCCTCGCCGGGCTCGCCGCAAGCCCCGCGCTTGCCCAGGCTCCCGCGATGAGCAAACTCACAGCGTTTGCGTTCAGCTTTCCGGCCCTCGACGGCGGCACCATCCGGCTCGCCGATTACGCCGGCAAACCGATCCTGGTGGTGAACACCGCATCGCTGTGCGGATATACGCCGCAATATGCCGGGCTCCAGGACGTCTGGACGCGCTTCAAGGATCGCGGACTGCTGCTCGTCGGCGTGCCGTCGAACGATTTCGGCGGCCAGGAACCGGGCGGCGCCGCCGAGATCAATGAGACCGCGCACCACCAGTATGGCGTGACGTTCCCGATCACCGCCAAGGCGGACGTGAAGGGCGCGAACGCGCACCCGTTCTACAAATGGGCCGCGGGCGAATTGCCCAATGCGACGCCGCAATGGAACTTCCACAAATATCTGATCGGCCGCGACGGCCACATCGCGGCCGCGTTTCCGAGCGCCGTTGAGCCGACCGATACGCGCGTGATCACCGCGATCGCCAAGGAACTCGGCAACGAGTAAGCCGAGCTAAAAGGCACGATGCGTTGAGGTTGAATCGAAGCACCAGCCACATACATCGTCATTGCGAGCGAAGCGAAGCAATCCAGGGGCCACAACCCTGGGCTCTGGATTGCTTCGGCGCTGCGCGCCTCGCAATGACGAGTTCTGGAAACCTGCTCGAACTTGATTTCATCACGTCTACCGCCCCAGGATCGCGCGCCGCTTGGCGCGGATGCGCTGCTCGATCGCCCGCGCACTGCCGCCTTGGCCGCCCAGATAGGCATCCTGCACCGCCGGATTGCCGAGCAGCTCCGCCGCCGCGCCTGCGAGCGTGACGCGGCCATTCTCCAGCACATAGCCACGGTCGGCGACATCAAGCGCGGCGCGCGCGTTCTGCTCGACCACCAACACGGTGCCGCCCGCTTCACGCAGCGCCACGATCTGCGCCATGATGCGCTCGACCATGAGCGGGGCGAGCCCGAGCGAGGGCTCATCGAGCAACAACAACCGCGGACGCGACATCATGGCCCGCGCGATCGCCAGCATCTGCTGCTCGCCGCCGCTCAGCGTCTGCGCCAGCTGCCGCCGGCGCTCATCCAGAATCGCGAATTGTTGGAACTGCTGCGCCATGGTCTCGGCCACTGCGGCGCGATCGGCAGACACGTAGGCGCCGAGCCGCAGGTTCTCCTCGACCGTCATGGCGCCGAACAGCTGGCGCCGCTCCGGCACCTGCGCGATCCCGGCGCGTACGACCGCAGCCGTCGGCAGCCGCGCGATCGAGCGGCCATCAAAGCGAACGTCCCCCTGCGTGAGCGACACCAGACCCATGATGGTGTTGAGGAGCGTGCTCTTGCCCGCACCGTTGGCGCCGATCAACGCGACGATCTCACCCGCGCCGACGGTGAGCGACACGTCGCGCAACACCGGCAAACGGCCGTAGCCGCTGGTGATGCGGTCAAGCTCCAGCAGCATGCTCATGGCCATCCATATGCGGTTCGTGACCCAGGTAAGCGGCGATCACCTGCGGGTCGGCGCGCACCTGCTCCACCGGACCATCGGCGATCTTCACCCCGTGGTGCATGACGACGACTTTGTCGGCGAGCCCCATCACCAGGCGCATGTCATGTTCGACGATCAGCACGGTGGTGCCGAGCGCGCAGATGTGCAGCACCAGCTCCGCCAGGCGTTCGGTCTCGCTGTCATTCAATCCGGAAGCCGGTTCGTCCATCAGCAGCAGGGTCGGCTCGAGCGCGAGCGCGCGGGCGACCTCGACGAGCCGCTGATGTCCGAACGGCAACACGTTCGGACGCAGATCGTCGGCGCCGTTGAGCCCAACGAATGCCAGAGCCGCACGCGCTCGCTGCGCGGCGGCACGCTCCTCGCGCGGCACCGACGGGAGTCGCGCCGAGATTTGCGGGAGCCCCGCCGCCATCAGCCGGTGCCGGCCGCACATCACGTTTTCCAGCACCGTCATGTTGTCGAACAATTGCAGGTTCTGGAACGTGCGGCCGACGCCGCGCCGCGCAATCTCGTCGGGCAGCAGGGTTTCGATCGGCTCCTCAAGAAACCGTACCGTGCCGGCATCGAGCGGTTGATAGCCACCAATCAGATTGAACAGCGTGGTCTTGCCGGCGCCGTTCGGGCCGATCAGCGTGGTGATCGAGCCGCGCGGCACCGTGAAGCTGACATCGTTCACGGCGCGCAAACTGCCGAACGCGCGCGCCGCACCGCGCACTTCCAGGATCACGTCATTGGCGTTCGCAGCCGCTGCGCTGTTCGGGCTGGACAGCGCACTCGGGTCGGGCGCGACGGAAACCGTGCGCGCTTTTCCGCTACCCCCCGCTAGGCGATCAAACAAAGCGCCGATCGCGCCAGCGAGGCCGGCCGGGAACGCAATCAGCACGATGACCGTGAGCGCCCCCATGATCACGGATTCCCAGAGCGGCAGCGACAGGCTGCGCAACAGCTCGCGCACCCCGGTGATGACCGTCGCGCCGAGCGCGCCGCCCCAGACGGAGGTCAAGCCGCCGATGATCACGCCGGTCAGCAGATTGAGGCTGTAGGCGAAACCAAAGACATTGGGATCCATGGCGCGCAGATAGTGCGCGCCGAGGCTGCCGGCGGCGCTCGCCATTCCGGCGCTGACCACGAACATCTGCACCTTGTACTTGATGGCATCGATGCCGACCGAACCCGCCGCCATCTCGCTCGCGGCGATCGCTTTCAGCGCACGGCCGATGCGCGAGCGGTCGATATTGAGGCCAATGGCGACGCAAATGAGCGCAATTGCCCAGACCGCGTAATAGTACGCGATGTCGCTACTAAGCCGAATGCCGAAGATCGCGAACTTCGGCACACCCTGTGTTCCCAGCGCACCGCCGGCGAAATCCGACTCGGTCGCAAGCACGATGAAGATGAGCTGCATCGCCAGCGACGCCATCGCCAGCACGAAGCCGCGCAGCTTCATGATCGGCCAGCCGATCACATAGGCAATGATCATGGCGATCACGACACCAATAAGAAGCGCCACGAACGGATCGATATGATAGCGCGTCGTCAAAATCGCGTTCGCATATCCGCCCACCATCAGGAACCCGGCCTGGCCGAACGCCAGCTGGTGCGCGTAGCCGATCAACAGTACGAAGCCGACCGTGCCGGCCGCCATCGCGCCGGCAATGATGCCGACGCCGACCGGATAGCTCCCGGAGTAGACCAGCGGATAGATCGCGACTGGGATGGCGAATGCGACCAGCGCCAGCGCCCGCTTCAATCGTGCGACGTCCCTCATGTGTCGCTCGCACCGCTGGCAAGCGAAGCGCGGCCAAACAGAAACACGCCGCCGCGGATCAACAAATAAAAGATGAGAATTCCGTAGACGATCGCGTCCTTGTAGCCGGACGAGACATAGCCCGCGGCCAGCGATTCAACGACACCGATGCCAAGCCCACCAAGCACCGCCACGACCGGATTGCGCATGCCGCCGAGTATGGCGCCAATGAACCCCTTGAGGCCGTAGGACACACCGGCGTCCCAGGTCGCCAGCACGATCGGGGTGATGACGACTCCAACCAGCGCACCGCTGGCGCCTGCCAGGGCAAAGATCAGGAGCGTCAGGCGCTCGGCGTCGATCCCCATCAGGCGGGCGGCGCGCAGGTTGATGGAGCAGGCGCGCACCGCGCGGCCGGTGTCGGTGAACTTGAGAAACCAGAACGTGGCGCCGAGCAAGGCGGCCGTTGCCGCCCAGACCCACAGGCTCTGTACCGGGAGCACCGCGCCGGCGAGCGTGAACGTCCCCTCGCCCGTGAAGCCTGGCAGGAACAGGGGGTCTTTGCCGAACAGCAGCAGCGCAATCCCGCGCAGCACGACGGCGACGCCGAGCGTAATCGTGATGCGGATGAAATGCGGCGCGTCACGCACCGGCGCCAGCGTGAGGCGCTCCTGCGCGGCAGCGACTGCCGCGCCGATAAGCGTGGCGATGATGATAGCGACCCACAACGGCAGCCCGTACGCGACGAGCGCCGCCGACGCGATGCCACCCAGCATGACGAACTCGCCCTGGGCGAAGTTCACCACGCCGGACACATTGGCGGTCAGCACGAAGCCAAGCGCCACCAGCGCGTAAACGCACCCGGTCGTCAGACCCGGCAGGAGGAGTTGAAAGAAGACCTCAGTCAATTAATGAGTACCGGTATGCCCTTCTCGAGTTCGGCCCATGCCGATCGAATGAAAATTCTGCCCCGTATGGTCCTCGGGCGTGTAGGTCACCGGACCATTGAGTGCCGGCATGTCTTTAAGCTTATCAAGCGCATCCCGGATGCCTTGACGCGAGCCGTCCGAATTGGCGACCCCCGCTTCGGTGATGAGCCCGACGTCGAAGCCGAAGGTGTTGTAGTAGACCGCATTGTGACCAAGGCCTTTTTCGAGCTCGGCGTAGAACTTGGCGGTGTCGCCGCCGGCCTTGCTGCCGAACGAGCCGAGCTGGATCGGCACGATCAAGCCATCCGCCACTTCGGCCCCGCCGATCCCTTCGAAGAACGGTTTGGCCACCACCGACTGCCCCATGATCAGGGGCATTGTGAGACCCAGCTGCTTGATCTGCTTGAACGTGAGGATAGCGGCGCGACCCGAGGCGCCATCGTAGATCACATCCGGGTTGGCGGCGCGGATGCGGGTGAGCTGGGCGTTGAAGTTGGTATCCTCGACGCCGAGCGTCTCGACGGCGACCAGGTCGAAGCCGTATTCGGGCGCAAACTTCTTCATGTTGGCGATTTCAGACTGACCGAAGGCGTCGTTCGGCTCCAGCATGGCGAGGCGCTTGTAGCCTTTCTGTTTGATATACTGGGCAAGTCGCGTCATGAAATCGCGTGTCGCTGGCGCCACCTTGAACAAATAGGGATCGGCCGGCGTGCCCAGCGCGTCGGCGGCGCCGCCGGAGATGATCGGAACCTTGAACTCGGAGGCGAGTGTCTTCACCGCCATCGCCGAGCTCGACGGGATGAACAAGTAGATCAGGTGAATGTCGGGATCGCCGGCGAGCCGCCGGAACGCGTTGGCGGCGCTGACCCCGTTGGTCTCGTCATCGAGGGTGGTTAGCACGACCTTCTTGCCCGGGAGCCCGCGGGCTTTCATCCAGGCGTCGAGCCCGTCCATGGTATCGCGCGCCGGCCCCGCGAAACCGCCGGTGAGCGATTCGACCACGCCGATCTTGAAGTCCTGCTGGGCGTGAGCAGGGACGCTGATCGCAAGCGACGCGGCTGCAAAAGCGAGTAACGAGATGAAGCGACGCACGTTGTTCCTCCCTGGGGCCGCATGCAAGCGGTTGATGTTTTTGTTGAACGACCAGCGCTGTTACACGCGGAAACTTCTCAGACCTCATCCTGAGGAGCTCGCGCGCTTCCTTCGATGACCGACCTCATCCTGAGGAGCACGCGGGCTCTGCCCGCGTGCGTCTCGAAGGACGAGGTCGGTCCCTCAGGATGAGGGTGCGCGAGCGTCTCGAAGGATGGCCAAGGGCGACAGCGTCGCTTGTGGCCGTCCTTCGAGACGCCTGGTCCCTACGGGACCAGGCTCCTCAGGACGAGGGCAGTTGCTACGTCGTAATCCCGTGGCGGTCGTGGTTGTTGGTCCGACGGTCGCCGGCGAGCCAGCGTTTGAGCTCGGAGTGGCAATCCTTGAGGCGCATGGCGTTGATCTGCTCGACGTCAGGCGCGTCGATGGTGAACTCGACCTTCAGCCCGTCCGGGCTCGCCGTGTAGATCGACTTGCAGTAGCCGTGGTCAGTCTCGCGGAACGGCAGGCCGGCAGCCTTCACGCGCTCGGCGATCTCGCCGTAGGTCTTGTGATCGACCAGCATGGCGAAGTGCTGGCCTTGCTCCGGCCGCACCGCCTTGAGCGCGTCATACACATCGGCGTCGGCATATTGGAAGAACGCGAGCGCGCCGCCGTCGGCGAGCGAATAGAACGTGTGGCAGTAGTCGATGTCGCGTCCGACGGTGCCGTTATAGGCACGCTCGCACCAGGTGGCGGTGAGCGGGATGCCGATGACGTCTTCCCAGAACCGCCGGTTCGCTTCGTGATCCTTCACCACGAAGGCGTAGTGATGCAGCCGCTTCGGCAAGGTGGTGAGCGGTTTGGTCTCGGGCTTGGCGTGGACGTTCATCGGCTCCTCCGTCATTCAAATTTGCTGGCAGCTTAGGCGGATTTCGCCTGCGATCCAACCGGCTCGAATTGATCAACAGCTCTGCCGTCGCCGCGGACGCGCGCAATCAGCCCGTCGGCATCGGCAGGCAGCGCATCGGACCGCCAGGCAACATGCCCATCAGGCCGCACCAGCACGAGCTTGGATCGATAGAGTTGCACGACCTCGGGCTCGGTGAGAGTCACACAATCGAGGGGCACGCGGGCGCGGGCGGCCGCGGCCACGAGCCGCGCTGCCTCCGGTGCATCAGAACCAAGCCGCAGCAGCGTGAAGTTGCGACCGAACAGATCAAGCGTCGACCGCCCGTCAGCGAGCCACGCATGCGGGGCCCGGCATCCCGGCTGACTGGTCGGGTGATAGACTCGCGTATCCTCAGGCTCCGGCGGCGGCGGACCATCGGGCACGATGATCGGGGAGCCTGCGTAACAATAGCCGAGGTGGGTGTGCAGCGGGTTCTCCCACGCCAGCGAGTTGCTGGAGGCGAGTCGCTGCCCGAGCTCGCGTCGCACGCGTTCTCCCTCGGCGGTCTGGTCGGTGACATGCGGGACTGGCTTGCGCGAGCCATAGCGCTCGAAGTTGCGCATCGCCTCGTCGCATTGGCGTATCCCAACTGGCCGCCGTTCGCATTCGTAGCTCGCGAGCAGCTCCGGCCCGCCCCAGCCGTGATAGACCGCGGCCAGTTTCCAGCCGAGATCAACCGCATCGCCGATGCCGGTGTTCATGCCGAGCCCACCGTTGGGCGGCATCACATGCACCGCGTCGCCGGCGAGAAACACACGGCCGCGTCCGTAGTGGTCCGCGACCATCCGGCGACGCACCCAATGACCCACCTTGAGGATTCGGAAATCGATGTCGCGCCCGATGGCCCGACGCACCTCCGCGGTGGCATCGATCGCCTCCGGGTCAGTGTCGGGCTCGCCGTGGATCATCAGCCGCCAGAGCTCGCGGCCATCGGCCGGCGTCAGGCTCGCCCAGGCGCCTTCCGGACCGATGATGACGTAGCGACCGGCCTTGCCCTTGTTATGGGTTTCCCACAACGCCGGCGCGCTGAACATGACGTTGATCGAGCGATTGATCATCGCAATGCCGCGCATCTCGATGCCGAGCGCCTTGCGCACCGTGCTGCCGAAGCCATCGCACCCGATCAGATAGTGCGTGCGCACGGTTTCCTGCGTGCCCGTCGCCTCGTCGACGAGCGTCGCCGTCACGCCATCGCCCGTGTCCGCAAATACGCTCAGCCGGCAGTGATAGCTTAAATTGACGGACGGAAACGCGCGCACCGCGTCGGCGAGAATCGGATCAAATACAAACTGCGGACAGTGCGCGAAGCGCTCCGGACTTGTTGGAAAAGCCGCCTGATCGCGCTGCGGCGGCATCGGGATGCGGCCAAGCTCGTGACTGTTCAGACTGGTCACGAACACATTGTCGAAAGGAAAGTCCTCCGGGAAGCCCCAGTGCTTGACCTTCTCGGCAATGCCCCAGCGCCGGCAGAATTCGACGGTCCTGATGCCGGTCGCGAACATCTTGGCATCGATCACCTCGCCGTCGGTCTGCTCGACCAAAAGGCAGGGCACACCACGCCAACCGAGGTCGAGAGCCAGCGCGAGGCCCACTGGGCCTCCGCCGACGATGAGGACCGGGATCTCGCGCATTACGTCCTGTTGTTGGACCCGCGCCGACCCGGCGCGGGTCTACGAACCTCCACAAGCAATTACAAATTGAGCGGCAACCCGTCGAGGTCCTCGGCGCGATCGACGCTGATCGTCACCGCGTAGCCCTTCTTGTCCGGATCGCGATCTTTTTCCGGCTGAACCAGCTTCTGCCAGACCTCGTCATAAACCGGACCTGACTTGTGGACCTTGGCAGTGCCGTAGAAGCGCGCAATTCCGCCTTTGGGCAGCGTGCCGGATTCGCGCAGCTTCGGATTGCGGAAGAACACGGTGATCTTGGTGCCGTCCGTGAGCGCTGCGTTGGTCGAGCCCTTGCCGCGTTCCCAGATCGCGAGATGCGCGTCATCGAGCACCATGACGCTGCCGCGCGGGGAAACTTGCGCGAACCCGTTCGGCAGCACGCTGGCGACCAGGCACGGGTTCGCCGGGAAAGCCGTATTGATGGGCTCGTGCAGAGGCTTTGGGATGCTGGTCAAGATAAACGCTCCTTCAGGTCAGCAGGATGGATAATGAGTGCAGTGGATCAGAGACTTCACATCATAGCAACAACACGGCGCCTCACTTGAGCCGCCGCGCGGCCTCTTCGACATAGCTCAGATCCGCATACTTTGTGACGTCCATTTTCGCTTTGAGCAATCCGAGCTCGGGCATGACATCGACTGCCCGTTGCAACGACTCGAGATTGGGTCGAAAGTTCGGATCCCGGTAGAGATCGTTTTTCGTGTAGGCGAACCCGAATGCCGATGGCGGTTGCTTGCTCACCCGCGAGGCTACTTCAAGGAACTGCTCGCGGTTCTTCGGGTCCATATAGAAGTGCAACGCGCGCGCCGAATCCTCCATCAGGTCGTTCATGACGTCCTTGTTCTTCTGGAGGAACGATTCCCGCGCCGCCCAAACGACAAACTGAGAGGGCCCCTGAAGCGCGTCTCTCACTGTGAACAGCGGCCGCGCAATCTTCAGCAATTCGGGATCGCCGGCGAACGGAAGCACGCTCGTGATCAGATCAGCCTTCTTGTCCGCCAGCATGGCCCGCATGTTCGGGAACCCTGCCTCCACGACGGTGTAATCCCGCTTGTCCTCAAGGCCCGCACGTTTGAGCGCCGCCCGCATGGCGATGTCGACGGCCGCCCCGGGACCGACCGAAGCGATGACCTTACCCTTGAGATCCTGAATTTTCTGGATTGGACTGTCCTTCAGCACATTGTAGGGCGAGGTGAAATAGCCATCGACGCCTTCCTGTGCCTCATCGGCGATCACGCGCAAGTCCTGCATGTTGGCGTTTTGGACCGCCAGCGCGAACGTCGAGAACGCGAACAGCGCGATGTCCAATTCGCCGGCCTGCAGTGCCGTAATCATCGGCGGCGTACCTTGGAAGCGCACCAGATCGATGTCGTAGCTCTTGCCCTTATGCTTCAGGATCGAGGGAATCTCGTAGAGGATGGTCGGCGAGTTTGCGACCGGAACGACCCAGGCGATACGGATCTTCACCGGTTGCTGGGCCTGGGCTGTCGTTGCCCCCAAGCCCATGGCCATCATGGCCGCAAACGCGAATGTACGAAACCGCATCGACTTCCTCCCCTTGGTTGCGGGACGAACGAGTTGCACTCTTTGTTGTTCGTGTTGGCGCGATATCAGGTGTCCGCCAGCGCCTTGTCAAGCACGCCGCGAAGCAACCGCCACGTCGCGCGGCTTGTGCATCGCAAAACGGCCGGCAAAGTTGAACGCGAGATTAATGCGCCTTTCATATTCCCGACATCGTCTTTATGAGAACTTGCGATGGGGGTTAAGACCTAAGTGTCGCGGAAAAGGAGAAGGAGCCCCAATGCGTTCTCTGAAAGTCGCTCTTGTTGCTGCCACCGCGCTGGGCGGTGCCAGTCTGATCGCGCCGGCTGCGTCGGCGATGCCCATCAGCGGGCTTGCGCCCGCTGCCAATCAGCTCGCAACCGACGTGCAGCAAGCAGCCTGGGTGTGTGGGCCGTATCGCTGCTGGTGGCGCCCCGGTTGGGGTTATGGTTATCGCCGCTACTGGGGCCCGCGCCCGTACTGGGGCTGGCGCCGCCGCTGGTGGTGGTAAGAGGTCCGTCCTTGCTGCGAGCGGGCGGGCGTTTGCCCGCTCGCACATTAGCTCGCAGCGTTTCTAAGGCCGGATTTCTCAAGCCGTATTCTTATATCAGGCCGTAGTCGGCTCGAGCGCTTCGGGATGCCAAATGAGCAGCCGGGCGCGTAACAGCGACATCAATTTCACCAGCACATAGCCGACCACGGCGATCTCAACGATCCCAGCGAAGACGCCGAGCGAATCGGCGAAACGGGATGCGGTCTGCATGCTGGCGCCGATTCCATAACCGCCCATCGCCATCTCAGTCAGGATGCCCACAATCAACGCGATGGGCAGCGTGACCTGCAGGCCGGTGAAGATCTGCGGCAAGGCTGCCGGCAACAACACGTCCCACGTCAGCGCCCGCTCGCTCGTGCCGAAGTTGCGGGCCGACCAGATCAACTCTTTTTCCACGCCACACACACCCACCACGGTCGCGGTCACCACCGGGAAGATGCTGTTGAAGACGATGATGGTGATCTTCGATAGATCGAAGAACCCGAGCCACAGCACGATGATGGGCAGAAACGCGATCTTCGGAACGGGAAACCCGATCGATATGATCGGATCAAAAAACCAGTTGAAGGCGCGGCTGCGCGCCATGGCAACGCCGAGCGCGATGCCGGCCACCGCGGAGATGAAGAAGCCGGCGAGCGCCCGCCACAACGTCAACCCCAGCGCGACCGGCAAGTCGCCGGAGGCCGTGTCGGTGGCGATGCGCTCGAGCACGCCTGAGAAGGTGGGCAGCATGAACGGCGTCACGAGGCCGCTGCGCGCCAGCGCCTCCCAGGCGATCAGCAGCACGATCACCGGCGACCAGGCGATGATCTGCCGGCCACACGCGCGCAGGCCCGACGCAAGCCGCGGCCTTTGGAGCCAGGTCCTTGTCGGCGCGAACGTGTCGTCTATTCGCGCCATCGCAACGCCCTGTGCATCGCCACCTGGTAAAGCCGATCGGCGATGAAGCCGAGCAGCGCGACAAACAGCACGACTGCAAACATGCCGTCGTAATTGCCGCCGTCACCCATGAACCCGATCAGATAACCAAGCCCGGCGCGCGCCACGATCAGCTCGGAGGAAACGAGCAGCACCCACGACAGCGCGAGCGCGGTGCGGACACCATTGAGCAGCTCGGGCATGGCGCTCGGCACCACCACGTCCCACAGCGTGCGCAACCGACCGGCACCGAGACTGCGCGCCGACCACACCAGGGTCCGCTCGCTCCCACGCGCGCCGTTGAAGGCTCCGATCGTCACCGGGAGCATGCAGCCGAGAAAGATCAGCAATATCTTGGAAGCATCGCCAAACCCGAGCCAGAGCGCGGTCACTGGAATGAGCGCCGATTTCGGCAGCGGATAAAAGATCTCGACGATCGGGCTGAGCAGCGCGCGGACCGGCCGCCACCAGGCCATGCCGATCCCAAGCGCGGCGCCGATCACGATCGCCAGCAGCAAACCCACGCTGCCGCGGTAGAGCGAAGCGCCGGCGTTGACCCAGAAGTCATCGCTGGTGATCAGGCCCCAGCCGGCCTCGAACACGGCGCTGAGCGGGGGCAGTACCGCGGTCGACACCCAGCCGAACTCGCTCGCCATTTGCCAGAGCACCGCCAGAATGACGATCGGCAGATAGCGAAACGCCACGCCGGAGAGTGCGGCCGTCATGTGGAGCGGGTCCCTTGCGCCTTGATGGCCTCCGCCCGCACCAGATCCCAGATCTCATCCACTTTGTCGACGAACGGCTTGCTCTTGAACAAGTGCGGATCGCGGCGGTCGAAATTGGTTTCGATGATCGCCTTGATGCGTCCTGGACGCGCCGACATGACCGCAATGCGACGCGCCAGGTAGACCGCTTCCTGCACGTCGTGGGTGACGAAGATCACGGTTTTGGGCGAACGCTCCCAGATGCTCAGGAGCTCGGTCTGCATGAGGCTGCGGGTCTGCGCGTCGAGGGCGCCGAATGGCTCGTCCATGAGCAGGATTTCCGGATCGATCGCCAGCGTGCGCGCAATGGCGGTGCGCTGCTTCATGCCACCCGAGAGCTGCGAGGGATAGCTGTCCTCAAACCCGTGCAGTCCGACGAGATCGATAAAGGCCTGGGCGCGTTTCTCCTGCTCCTCGCGCGGCAGCCCGGCGCGCTTGAGGCCATACATGACGTTGGCGCGCACCGTCTTCCACGGGAACAGTGCGAAGTGCTGAAATACGATGCCACGATCAGGACCCGGTCCGGTGATCGGTTTGCCATCAACCGTGATGCTGCCGGTCTCGGTGGGCAGAAAGCCACCGAGCAAATAGAGCAAGGTCGACTTGCCGCATCCCGATGGCCCGAGCAACGCCAGGAACTCACGCTCGCCAACCGCCAGCGAGACATCATCGACGGCCAGCACCGGTTTCCCGTGCGGCGGACGGTACATGTGGCTCAGGCGATCGATGACGATCTGGGCGCCGTTCACAGCCATCGCGTTGCGTTTCCTGCCGCGGTCTTGCGCAGTGCAGCACGCAAGCCTGCATGTTCATAGTACTCGCGAGCGATGTCGAACATGCTCGGAAAGCACCGATTGTTACAGCCACGGCCACGCCCTGTCGAGGCACCCTGGGGCATGCTAAGACTATGGCGGGCAGACGACAGTTTTCCAAAGCCGGTTGGACATGAAACGCAAGATCGCCGCGATCCTGGCTGCAGACGTCTTTGGCTACAGCAAGCTCGTGGCCGAGGACGAAGAGGAAACCCTGCGCCGGCTCGCCTCGTATCGGGCCGTGTTCGAGGATTTCATCACCCGCTGCAGCGGTCGCGTGTTCAACACGGCGGGCGATGCGATTCTGGCCGAGTTTCCCAGCGCGGTCGAAGCCGTGCGCTGCGCCATCGACGTGCAGGAAAGCCTGCGCACACGCAACCTCGCCTATCCGGCCAGCCGGCAGATGACCTTCCGGATGGGGATCTCGATCGGCGACGTGGTCGAACGCGACGGCGATCTCCTCGGCGACGGCGTCAACATCGCAGCCCGGCTCGAAGGCTTGGCGCAACCCGGTGGACTGTGTGTCTCGCGCGCCGTTTGGGAGCAGGTCGCCAACAAGATGTCGGTGCAGTTCGCTGATATCGGCGAGCAGGAAGTCAAGAATATCCCCACCCCGGTTCACGCCTACATGCTGAGCCTCGGGGCGGACGCGGCGGGGACCCCAAAACAAGCGCCCGCGCGCAAACCTTCGCCCAAGCAACCGCGCGATATCGCCTGGCCGATTGCCATTATCGCGGCCAGCGTTGCCGTGCTCGTCGTTGCCGGGATTTTGTACTTCGTCGTCCTGCATCCGGGCCGCGAGCACCGCGCCGCGCGGGCGCCGGAAGCCCCGGCGGTCGCGGCAGCGGAGCGGCGAGCCCAAGCCGTGGCGGCACGGCAAGCAGAGCCTGTGGTCCCGGAAACAATCCCGCTCATCGGCGAGCGCGAGCGCGGCGCGATCAAGACGAACTACATGCCGGCCCCGGACCACAAGGCACTCGCCATCAGCCCGTATCGCGCCGGGTTCACGTCCGGTCAGAAGGACGACGAGACCGCCAAGACGGCCGCCATGGACAGCTGCCAGCGGGCGCTGGACACGATCAACTCCAAAGCGCGTTGCGAGCTCTACGCGGTCGGCAACACCGTCGTTTATGCGCGCGGACGCCCGCCCATGCCGCCGGAACCCTGGATGATCCGCGACCCGACAATCGAGCGGCCGTTTTCCGCCAAAGACCTGCCGCTCATAAACGAAGAGGCGAGGACCTCGGTCGAAAACCGCTATGCGCAGGCACGGCTATCGAAGGCCCTCGCCCTATCGCCGCGGGGAGTCCCGTTCTTCTACGTGGGGCAGCCGAACCTGGATGAAGCGGTGCGGCGCGCGCTCGAGCACTGCGGAACCATGTCCGGCGTCGCCTGCCTGCTGGTCGCGCTCGACGATAATCTCGTCGTGCCAATTCCGACCACCATGAAGCCGGTCGGATTGTTCCATGCGGCCGCGAACCCGCTGATCACACCGCAATTGCAGGACGAGGTGGCGCGGCGGCTGGGCAATGCGGCCAACGGATGGAATGCGGTTGCGGTGGGCGCAAGCGGACATCCGGGCTTGGCGCTCAAGGCTGCAAACGAGCAGGCAGCGACTGAAGGCGCACTCGCGGACTGCGCCAAGCAGGACCGCGATTGCCGCGTGATCGCCATCGGCCCGTTTGCAGTCGAGCCGCTTTAGAGCGCGATGAAATCAAGTTCGAGCAGGTTTCTAGAACTCGTCATTGCGAGGCGCGCAGCGCCGAAGCAATCCAGAGCCCAGCGTTGTGGCCCCTGGATTGCTTCGCTTCGCTCGCAATGACGATGTATTTGGCTGGTGTCTTGATTTAACCTCAACGCATCGTGCTTTAGAGCGCGTTTCGTGCCGAGGCAGAGCTTTCCCCAGGCGGCCGGCATATGCATCGACATCGCTGGCCGAACGAAGTATCGATCTAAGTCTTGTTAGCGAAGGAGGGACCGGGTGCGCTTGGCAATCGTATTTATGCTTCTCGGATTGGTGGTCGCGGCTGTGGGTCTGCCAACGACGGGCGCCCGGGCCCAGATGGCGTCATCGCCCGAAGAGGCTGCCTGTCGCCCCGACGTCAGCCGCCTATGCCGCGGCATGTCGCGCGATCCCATGGTGATCCTCGCCTGCCTGCAGAGCAATCGCTCGCGGCTCAGCCGACGCTGCCTCTCGGTTCTGCAAAGCCACGGCGTTTAGGCTGTTGCTGCATATGATGCGCATTATCACAGCATTGCTGATCGTGCTGGGCACCACGTGGGCCGCATATGCCCAATTCGGTGGTTCGCTCACGCCGTCTCCTCCGGTCACCGGCGGGGACATCGCCAACTACTGCATCTTTGAGAACAAGACCTATTCGCCCGGCGCCCTCATATGTGACGTTTCACTCAAGCCCAGCAATGCCCCAATGGAATGTCAGGCGCCGGACGCCAACCACAAGCGCGCCTACTGGACATTGCACGATGGCGCCGCCTTGACCTGCCCGAAATAGAGCGTGTCCTACACGAACGTGTCGGTCGACGTTCCGCCGAGCGCGATCTGGCCATAGCTGTAGGCGGCCACGTCCCAGTTCGCCACGATATGTCCCGACACGGCCTGCAGGTCGCGAAAACAGCGCTGCACGTGGTTGCTGGCAAAAAGCCCGCGTCCGCCGCTCGCATCCACCAGTAACCCGACGGCAGCCTTCGCCTGCTTGACACAATAACCCTGGTCACGCCGGCTGCGCGATCGGAACTCGAGGTTCGGTACTTCGCCGGCCAGAACCTTGTCGATCGTTTCCCGGTACGAGCGCTTGTAGAGGAGATCGCCGCTGTCGATCATCGCGCTCGCCTCGGCGATGCGCACATGCATGCCCGGCTTCTTCGACAACGGCGAATGGGCGAACGAATTGTCGCGCACCTTCATCTCATCAATGAATGCGTCGAGGGCGCCCTGGGCGATCCCGCATGCCGGCGAGGAGATCGTAAACGGCACGAAGCTCCAGATCGGTGTGCGGTAGACCGGCTCGGCGTGCAGCCGCGAGCCCGGCGAAGTCGCGTCGGACATTTCCTTGTGCGACACGATGCGGTGGCTCGGCACAAACTTGTCGTCGATCACCACGCTCTTCGAGCCGGTGCCGCACAGGCCCATCACGTCCCAGTCATCGAGGATCTGGTAATCGCCCTTCGGCACCATGACGTAGCGGATATCGGGCATTGGCGAGGCGCCGCCCGGTGGCCCGAAGAACACGCCAAGGAAAAGCCAATCGGCATTGTCGACGCCGCTGCAGAATGACCATTTCCCGGAGAGACGAATTCCGCCATTCGCAGGCGTTGGCTTGCCGTTGGGCAGGAAGCTCGAGGCGCTGAGCGTGCGATCCTTGCCCCAGTACTCGTGCTGAAACTCCTCCGGAAAATGCGCAACGAAGAGGTCGTGGATCAACATCACCGACCACACCCAGGCCGCGGACCCGTCGCCGCGACCGAGCTCGAAGCCCGCCGCGAATGCCTCATCCGGCCGCATCGCCGGGCCGCCGAATTTTTTCGGTCGAAGCAGGTAGTTCAGTTTGCAATCCCACAAGTCCGCGATGGTCTCTTCGGGAATCCGTCCGGCCTTGTTGGTGGCGTAGGAGCGCTCGCGCAGTTTCGGGGCAAGCGCACGCGCGCGCGCCAACAGGTTCGAGGCGCTGTATGGGTCGGCATCTGGCTTGACGGCGGTCGCGCTGGCGAGCGATGGGCTCATGGGGTTTCCTCTCCCGGTTTATCTGGGGCCTGATCGGCCGTATTGACCCCATTATTTCAATCACCGGATCGGGTCGCAGGCAAATGCGGACGCTCGCCATTCGGCAAGTTCTGTCATCTATGGCTAAGCTATTGATTGTTCGAATTTTTCATCGCGGAGTCGCGACATAGATTACATAGATGACGGCGCGGCAGAACGCTGCCGCGTAGGTGACCTTTCTCACATAGATGACATGTGCGACCATCCTTCGAGACGCATGCGCGCTCGCGCGCATGCGCCTCGAAGGATGGCCGCACGCATAGATGACGTTGCCGCATAGATGACGGCACTTCTCATAGGTGACGTCGCAAGAAACCGTGCTGCGCGTTACTCTCAATCTGATTCAAATTTCAAATAGCCCGGCGCCGACATGCGTCACCGCAAACCACAGGAGCCGCGTCTCTGCGGACGAAAATGAAACACAATCTATTTTGCTTTTCGTAAGTCAAACACAAAGATACGAATGCTTCGCCGGTTCACGACGGGAACCACTGACGGTCCGCACACGTGGTCCTATGCGGAGACGTTTCATGGTGGAGACCGGGCCTTACCAACACGCAGACTTCCAGCCGGCAGCCTTGCCCCAGGCCGCGAGACACGCGCCATCTTTAGCCAACACGAGGGGCAGCGTGTTCCATGGCTGCTGGCCGTCGATCAGCTGATCCTGATTGATCCAGGTCCCCGACCACGGTGCGGCCACCTCGACCTCGAGCCGCTCCCCAGGCCCGGCAACACGCGGGGGCGTTGCGATCACCGGTTCCGGCCCGAGCAGCAACCCGGCCGGCTTCCCCGGCGGAGCCCATCCGGCTGCCGCCACCCAGAACTGGCCGAGCTTCGCGGCTGCATACGGCATGAATGGCGTGTCGGGCGGAGGTGGCGTGTTGAAGAGCTTCGGATCAATCTCAACCGCGGGACCGCGCCAGGCGCCGGCGGGAGCTGCCACGATGTCTGCACGCTCGGCCGAATAGACTCCAAACACTTCCGGCACCGCGAGTTCTTCGCCGAGCACGAGCGCGATGCGACCGATGGCGGTCGGCGCCACCACGAACGCCTCACCCGCTTTGGCCCAGGCGCTGTCGGTGCCAAGATGAGTGGCCCGATAGCGTGCCACGATTTCTCCCGTCGGCGATGCGAGCGCGACCGTGTGGTACACCGCATCACCCGCGCGTTCCGGATAGCTTCCCGCCACATAGCCGGCGCCGCGCTTGGCCAGATCCGCAAGCATCGTCTCCGACGCGCCGCCCTGCGGCTCGGCAAGGCGCCGATAGTCGTCGCCCGTGCGATCGGGCCCGTATCGGAATAGCGCCGGAAGCACGGCAAGTCCGCCTTTCGGCGGCGGGCTCCAGACCAACGCGTCGGCCGGCTTGGCCGGATCGCCGCCCATGACGGAAATCGTGACGTGATGCGACGTCGTGCTGGCGTTGGCGTCGGTCGGCGCGCGATGCAATGCCAACAGGCCATACAATTCCGGCCGCCGACGCTCGAGGAGCGCAGCCCGCACCGGTGCGGACTTCGTCGGTTCGATTTCCGCGATCGCAACGCCATGCACGCCCGACGGCAGCACCTCTGGCGGCAACACGGCCGCTTGTGCGAGCTTGTGGCTCTCCGGATCCCAGATGCTGGAGCCGCCGTTGTAGTAGAGGCGTTGATGCGTGAGCGGATTTTCCTCGACACCATTGCGCGTCGCCGCCACGACGAATGCGCCGCTGTGGGCTGACAGATACTGCACATTGGCGACGGTCGAATGGTCGCCCTTTGCCTGATCGGGAGGCGTCCCGGGCATCACCCTGTCTGACGCGCTCGCCCAGGCGATGATGTCAACGTCGTGCAAGGCGGCGAGTCGACCGAATTGCCAATAGGTATCGTCGTAACAGATCAACATGGTCAGGCGACCGAGCTCGGTGTCGAACACCGGAAAGCCGAGATTGCCGTTGGTGACCCAGCGCTGATCCTGCGGGTTGAGCCCGTGCTTGCGATATTTGCCGATGTAGCCGTCGGGACCGATCAGTGCGGCCGTGTTGTAGCCAAGACCGCTCGCCGAATCGAGCTCGGCAATGCCGACCACGACATACATGTGATAGGCGCGCGTCACTTTCCCGATCGCCGCGGTCGTCTTTCCCGGAACCGTGTCGAGATGCGGCTTCACCATCGCGAAATCATCAAAGATGTAGCCAATCGTGGCCTGCTCCGGCAGGACCGCAAGGCGCACATCCTGCTTGGCCAGGTCTTCAATCCCGGCAACCATGCGGGCGATGTTGCCCTCGAGATCGCCCCACGCCGGATCGAACGCGACCGCGGCGGCTTTGAAGCGCTGCGGAGGGGTGGGAGTCTGCGCGAAGGCTGGTAGCGCCGAGGTCAGCATCACGAGGAGCGTGATTGACTTCCGGCGAAGGAAAGACGGCAAAGCTTCGAACATCGATGGCCATCTCGAAGTGGAGCGGGTCGCGTAACGCTTTGTCCCGCTCAAGGCTCCCCAAACCCGTACGCGTCGTAGGTGAGAAGCTTCGGCGGAGACGCAAACAAGTGTCGAATCGTATCAACCATTTTTTTCGCCTGTCCGCTACGGTCGTAGGCTTCGGCATCATCCCGGCTGATCCAAATGGTAACCGCCAGGAAGTCGCTTTCAGGTTCGTCGCGGGCGCAATCAAAAATGCGCCCGCATTTCCCTTGGCGGCGCGGATCGTCGGAATCGCCTCTTCCGAATAGGTTCGGCAAAGCTCGTCGATCGCACCGTCCTTAACTTTGAATTGGCCCACCCGGACAAACGTCATGTACTCGTTGCCTTACCGGTACTGCTTCGCCGCCGCGAGCAAGGCGTCATAATCCTCTTTGACTTTGGGATTGGCGGAGAGGATCGACGCAGCGACCGGAGCGACCGTGTCGACGTAGCGCTTGGCTTCTTCGGGCGACATGGTGATGACCTCGCCGCCATTCTGCTTCCAGGTTTCTTCTTTGCTCTTGATGTCATTGATGTTCCACTCGCCGAAGGCGTCTTCCGCCTTGCGTGATTCCTCGCGCACGATTTTCTCAAGATCGGGTCCGAGCGACTTGAGCCACTGACGGTTGACCACGACCGGCGCGGCAAACAAGGTGCTGGGCAGGTAGGTCATTGGCTTGGCGATGTCATAGTATTTGAACGCCACGTAGGGCGCGGCGGCGCCGACCATGCCGTCGATGGTCTTGTTCTGCATCGCGGGCAGCGCTTCACCTAGCGGCAGCGATACCGGGATGACGCCAAGCTTCTTCAGCGGTTCGACCTGAATCGGCGCGCCGCCCTGGGTGCGGATCTTCTGTCCCTGCAGATCGCCGGCGGTGCGCACCGCCTTGTGGCTCAACAACATCAGCGGGCTATAGAGACTGGGCGCCAGCAGCTCGATCCCCTTGTCGGCGCCCCAGGTCGCCATCCGGGCACGGATCGCCGGATCGTTGAGCATCTTGTAGCCGTGGCTGACGCTGTCGAACAAACCGGGTGCGTCGAGGACCTGAAACCGCGGCTCGAGGCTGATCCAGAATCCGTTCGCCGAGGCGGCGGCCTCGATGGTGCCGAGCGCCACCCCCTCTACCACGGCGGGGAGCTGGCCGAGTTGGTTCGCCGGATAGATCTCGACTTTGATCTTGCCGCCCGCGCGCTGCTCGATGCCGGCCTTCATCCGCTTGAAATACTCGTAGGTCACGTCGTTGATGGTCGGCTGCGACAGCTTCATGGTGAACTGCGCGTGCGTCGGGCCGGCGTAAGCCAGAGCAGTTGCAGCGACAGCAAGCGCCGCCAAGGATCTGATCATTGTTCGCATGTTTGTTCCTCCCAGTGATTATGGCCCGTGGTTCAACCCTTGGCGAGCAACGTGCGCACGCCGATGAGCGAGATCTCGGGGACGTAGGTGATGAGCGCGAGCGCGATCAGATAGATGATCACGAACGGAATGATGCCGCGATAGATGGTCTCGAGCTTGAGGCCGAGCACCGATTGGGCAACGAAGATGTTGATCCCGAACGGTGGATGGAACAGGCCGATCGCCAGGTTGACCGTGACCACGATGCCGAAATGCACCGTGTTGATGCCGACCGACTTGACGATCGGCACCAGCAACGGGCTCAGCAGCAGGATCGCCGAGAGCGGATCGAGGAAGCATCCGACCGCCAGCAGCAGAATATTGATGGCGAGCAGCAGCATCCAGGCGGACACGTTGAGCGATTGCAGCCAGGCCGTCACCGCGGCCGGAACCTGGTTGACGGTGAGCAGCCAGGCGAAAACACCGGCGCAGGCGACGATGATCAGGATCTGGCCGGTAAACATCACGGTCGCGACCGGCGGCTTCGAGGATGTCCGACCAGCCCAGCTCGCGAAAAATGAATGCGGTGACGAGTGCCGCGTAGACGCAGGCGACGGCAGCGGCCTCGGTCGGCGAAAACACGCCACCGTAAATGCCGCCGAGAATGATGACCGGCGCGCCCAGCGCCCACACGCTGCGGCCCGCGGCATGTAGAAAGTGCTTGAAGTCGAACGGTTGGCCGGCGCCGAAATTCTCGCGCTTGGCGCGCCAGATGACGTAAGCCGCGATCATGACCGCGATGAGCAAGCCGGGGATCACGCCGGCGGCGTAGAGCCGCGCAACCGATTCCTCAGCGGCCGCCCCATAGACGATCATCGGGATGCTGGGCGGGATCACCACGTCGATCGCGCCGACAGCGGTGATCAGACCGGCGGTGAAGGTTTCCGGATAGCCGGCCTTGCGCATCGCCGGCACCATCACCTTGCCGATGGTGGCGACCGTTGCAGCGCTGGCGCCGGAAATGGCGCCGAAAATAGCCGAGGTGCCGACCGCGGTGACGCCCAGGCTCCCGCGCACCGATCCGACGCCGTCTTGCACGAAATCGACCAGGCGCTGCGCGACGCTGCCGCGCCCCATCAGTTCGCCCGCATAGATGAAGAACGGCACCGCCAGCAGCGGCGTGGCGTTGATCGACCCGAACAGGTTCTGGTGCACCACGACCAGCGGCACGTGCATGAAGAACACGAGCGCGACGGTGACCCCGGTCAACAGCACCATGAAGATCGGAAAGCCGATCAGCAGCAGCACGATCGGCACGACGAACAGCGCGAATGTCATTCCCACACCTTGCCGTCTGCCGGAGCTGCCGGCTCGGTGCGGCCCCGCGCGACGACCGTTGCGAGACGCCAGCCTGCGATCAGCAAAATCAGCGCAAACCCGAGGGCCACGAAGCCGTGCGGGATCCACATTGGGACGCCCGCCATATCGCTGGTGCGGCCAATCATGAGCATCTGCCGCGCGTAGAAATAGGATTGCGAAAGCACGAAGCCGGCCAGCCCGATAAGCACCAGCTGCTCGAGGATGCGCAGCAGGAGGCGCACAAAAGGAGGAAAGAATCGCACCAGGACGTCCATGCGCAGGTGCGCGTTGCGCTGGGTGACGACCGCGGCGCCCAGAAAGGTCATCGCCACCATGATGAAGACCTGCACCTCGTCGGACCCGAGCAAGGACAGGCCGAACAGATAGCGCCCGACCACATTGGTGAAGTTGAGCAGCACCGCGATGATGAACGCGAGCGCCAGCACAACCTCGATCACGCGTGCCAACCGATCCAGGGCCTTGCCGACCATCGACCCGCTTCCCCCTCTGATTTTTATTCTGCGAACGACTTTGACAGCTTTTCTGCGGTCCGATCAACCAGCCAGGCGTTGCGGCGGAGGCCGCGCACTCGGCCAGTAGATCAAACTCTTGGACACGCCGGTCAGGGCAACAACACCATCGTGGCGCATCAGGCGCCCGCTCACCGTAACAATCCAGCCCTTCAACTTCGGTGCGTCGGCGATATCGGTGACCTCCCACTCAGCCTGCGCGCGGTCGCCGGCGTGCACGGGTCGCAGCAGGCGGACCGAAGCCTCCAAGCCGACGTTGGGCGTCCACGCCTTCAGATAGTCCGGTACGACCGCCAGCATGAGCGAAAAGCTGTGCGCCCCACTGGCGATGATGCGGCCGAACGGCGAGGCCGCCGCCACCGCCTCATCGTGATGCAACGGATTGGTATCGCCGATCGCGCTGGCGAACGCCCGAATCGCCTCGGCGGTGAACGCGACCTCCTTGGCGAACCGATCGCCGATGCGCATGCCGTCCGGGGCATTGAGGCGGGCTTGGTGGTTCACGCGGCTTCTGCGCCCAGGATCGGCTCATTGGTGGCAACGAGCTTGAGGCGGTCGGCATCGAAATGCGCGATCTTGCCGTCGAGCCCACCGGTCAAGCATCCATACCAGACGGCCTCATTCATGTGCGTATCGCGGCGCCAGATCTCGATCTCGCTTTCGAACTCGACGAGCTGATAGTAGCCGCGGCGAGGATGAACCTTGCTGGCGCCGGATTTTATCGCCG
Organism: uncultured Alphaproteobacteria bacterium; assembly: GCA_963760435.1. Taxonomy (GTDB): domain Bacteria; phylum Pseudomonadota; class Alphaproteobacteria; order Rhizobiales; family Xanthobacteraceae; genus JAFAXD01. The sequence goes on along the minus strand of CAVXDE010000043.1, from coordinate 60,449 downwards.
CATCGATCAGCGACGCGAATTCCGGCACGGCGAGAACGTAGAAGCCACTCATGCCACGACCTCTTCTTGCGAGGCCTGCACGAACTTCACTTTGTGCCGCCAGAGTTGCTCGATGGTCGACCAGCGGCCGCTCTCCTCGAGCTCCATGGCGGCGGCGATCGTCGCGGCCGCGTCCACCGCATCGGGCTCCTCGACATCGCGCAGACTGCGGGTGATCTCGAGCGGATACCAATTTGGATCGCGGAAATAGATCGAACTCGAGCACTTCGTGCTGGACGAACTGACTGACGTTGACGCCGTTTCGTTCCAGCCGCTGCTGCCATTCGAGCAACTCGGACTCGGAATCCACGCGCCATGCCGTGTGGTTGGCCATCGCCATGTAGCCTTTCGGAACCACCAATTCGGGCGGCTGCGTGGTGCCGATGTAGTAGAAAAACGCAATCGTACTGGCGTTGCCGCTGTCGAAGAAGAAGTGCAGGAAGTCGGCGTGGTTCTCCTTCTCGCGCCCCCAGCCCTTGGCGCTAATGCAATGCACCAGCGGCAGACCGAGAATGTCGCGATAAAAGTGGACGGTCTCGCGCAGTTTCCAGGTGGGGCGCGCGGTGTGGTCAACCCCCCGAAGCTGCGGATGCAGTTGCAGTGGCCGGGTCATGAAAGCCTCCTGTAACGGATGGATGATACGGGTTCTGACATTCGTGTCAATATATGGACGTTTATGACGATACCGGGTCGACAAGCGCCTGCGCACGATACCGCCGCATGAAGTCCGGCGCTTCGCGCGCCAGCCGTTCCGCGGTCATGATGCCGGTGCGCAGCAGATAATCGTAGGCGAACCGATAGGGCGGCAAACTCATCTTGCTGCCCATCTGCTCGTACCAACGCACGCTCAGCTCCATGGCATTGTTGAGTTTGCTTCGGATCGGCCGCCGCGCCTGCGCATAGGTCCGCAAGGCGGCGGGCACGTTGTCCGGCTCGGCTTGAAAGGCCTGCCACAGCGCGATCGCATCCTCCATGGCCAGCCGCGTCCCGGAACCGATCGAGGGATGCGCCGTACGCAATGCGTCGCCGATCAGAACAACGTTACCAACATGCCAGTTCTCATTGTCGACGCGACGCCAGCGGCGCCAGATCGATCGATTGCTGATCAGCGGCCGGCCACCGAGCGTGTCGACGAATACCTGCTCGGTAAGCGCGCGCCGCGCGTCATCCGACATGGCGTCCATGCCGGCGCGCTCCCAGGTCGCGTCATCGACCTCGGCGACAAACGTGCTCATCGCCGGCTTGTAGCGATAGTGGTGGCCGACGAACGCGCCGCTGTCGGCTCGCTTGAACGTCAGGGTGTGGGCATCGAACGGCCGCTCCACGCCGAACCAGGCGTAGTAGTTGTTGTATTCATGAACGCGCGTGCCGAACGCGTCCGCCTGGCTGTCGCGCACCACCGAGTTGGCCCCATCGGCGCCCACCAGAACGTCGCAATCGGCAAGCTCCGAGGCCTGCGCCGCCCGGTGCTCAAAATTGAGTTCGACGCCGGCCTCCGCGCAGATGCCTTGCAACTCGGCGAGCAGCGTCAGCCGCTCGATCGCTGAATAGGAGCTCCCGTCGACCACCACGCGCTCCCCACGGTGCACGATATGCTGGTCAGACCAATGTTCCGTTCGGCGCTTGAGGCGCTCGACCACATCCGGGCTGCCGGCCGACAGGAAGTGCAGCGCGCGCCCCGAGAGCACAACGCCGAAACCGAACGTGACATCCGGCTTGTTCTGCTCGAACACGCGCACCGTATGGGCCGGATTGGATCGCTTGATCAGATAAGCGAAATAGAGCCCCGACGGACCGGCACCGGCAATGTGAAAGAGCACGCAGAGCCTCCAGGATTTCCGGTCAGGCGAAATGCTCGCGCAGCCAGTCGCGAACCTTGGCGCCCGCGATGTTGCGCCCGAGCTCTTCGCCCTTGGCCAGGGCCCGCCCATGGTGATCGCCGCGGACCCGCAGATGCGCTTTGCGCGATGTGCCGATGGCGGCGAAGAGGCTGCGCGCCACACTCGGAAACGTCGACACATCGCCGGTATATTCAACAAACAGCGTCGGCTGCTCGATCGACGGCACGGTCTTGGCCAGCGCCGCGTGCGAGCTCAGCCCGGACCAGGTCGAGAGCCAGGCTTCGGGCGTGCAGTTGCGGGCAAAGCCGACCGCGCCATAGTTCGACGCGCGCGGATCCCGGCCCCACAAGGTGCCGTAGCCGCGATCGGACGGATCGATCGAGAGATCGAAGCAGCGCGGGTCGGCGTCCGTGCGCCAGATGGTCATGATCGGCGTGTGAGCCGCCAGGCGGCGCAGATGCTCGTCACCACTGTCCTTGGCCTTGCGGCGCGCATCCATGCGCGCGGCGATCAACTCCTTGGCGATCGCGTCGAGCCGGGCCACGCGCTCGCGTTGGGCCGCGCGATAGCGCTGCAGAAATTCCGCTGAATATGTTGATGAGGCGGGAGGCTCGGCAAATCCGTTCTTCGGGTCGAGAGCATCGAGCGCTGGATCGACGGACAATGGATCGCGCTCGTCCGTCACCGACGGATCGATAGCCTCCATCAACAACATGCCCTGGCCGGGGTGCGGCGCGACAAACACGAAGCCATCGACTTGCGGCATCGCCAGGTTCGCGAGATCGACCGGACGACCGCCGGGCGTGCGGGCGAGACGGCGGCTGCCATCGAGCGATGATTGCTGGACATAGAAGGCGTAGAGGCTCGCGCCACCCGAATTGCCGAGCAGAACGATGCGGCGAAAGCCCTGCTCGCGCAGGAAATTCAGTCCGGCGGCGACGTCGAGCAGCGCAAGCTCGTGCTCGAGCCGCAGGTCATTGCCGACCGAGCGCGAGCCTTGTGACCAGGCCGCGCAGCCGGATTCAACAATATCGGGGATGAGATAATGGCAGGCCATGAACTCGCGCGGATGCATGACGCAGACGACCGTGTCGGGCTTGCCGCGGACATAAAGGCTGCCGGTGATCGCCGCATTGTCGGCGGTGCGCAATACGACGTTGCGGGTCACCGTGCCGTCCGGCACGTCGCGCGGGCTCCAGTCGGTGTTGAGGAAGCCCGCGGTTACCGCCGCAGGTCCGGCTCTTTCGATTGTCGCCACAGACATGGCCACTCCATTGGACTTGCACCAATGGACACATTAGACGATTTTTTGACACTTGTGTCGAGAAAAATCTTCGGGCGTCAACCGCGCTTATTCGCACGCCCGATCAAGCGCTCCAGGTGCGCGAGATCGTCCTTCATGCGTCGCAACGCTTCTTCGGTGCCGAACTCGCGCGGCAATGGCGCGTCGGTCTGGCGCAGCCCGGACACCGCGAAGTCGGCGATCAGCTGTGCGACCTCACCGAGCGGAACGCGGCCATCCGGCATGAACCACCAGGCCGTCCAGTTGCACATGCCGAGGATCGCGAACGCCGCCACCGTGGCATCGACCGGACGGAAATGGCCGAGCTCGATCCCGCGCTCGATGGTACGGGTGAAGTTGTCCAGCAATGTCCGCTTGGCTTTATCGTGGGTTCGCCGGATTGCCGCCGGCAGGTCATTTTCGGTGCGATCCACCACGCGGAATTCGACGGTGTGCGCGAGCATCCGCTTGACGTGGTTGAAGGTCATCTGCCGCAGCGTTTCACTCGGATTGAAATCGGCTTTGGCGGCAAGCTCAGTTGCCTGATGACCTGAGAAGACCGTGACCTCCTCGACCAGCGAGGCAAGAATCTCGTCCTTGCTCTTGAAATAATAGTAGAGCGCCGGACGACTGATGCCGAGCGCATCGGCGATGTCCTGCAAGTTGGTGCCGCCAAAGCCGCGCTCGGCGAACAGCTTGGCGGCCGCTTCCAGCACCGTTTGCCGCAACGCTTCCTTCTTGGTTTTTCCCAGCGCGCGTGGCGCTTCGGCTTTGGCGGATGGTGCTCGTGGCATTCCTGATGCTTTCTTCGGTCTAGGTTCAAGGCGCAGGCCGTGCGTACTTTACCTCTCCCCGCTGCGGCCGCTTGCGGGGAGAGGTAGAAACCGCGATTCCGGCGTGCAAGCAAGAAGCCCTGGACCGCAGCAACCTCACGCGACCTTGTGTTCCTCCCCGCTCGCTTCACGCGCCAACGTATCCGCAATGATCTGCCGCAGCGCCTGTTTGTCGACCTTGCCGACCCGCGTGACCGGAAACTCGCTGACGGCCTCGATGCGCTCAGGCAACTTGAATTTCGCGAGGCCCTGTTGCTGCAGGAACTCGCCGAGGGTGGCAACGGAGGGCAACGGCTCGCCCGGTTTTGCGATGATGAAGGCGCACGCCTTCTCGCCCAGGAACGGATCGGGCATCGCCACGACGCGCACGTCATTGACCGACGGGTGACGCACGATGATGTTTTCGACCTCTTCGGCGCCGAACTTTTCCCCGCCGCGATTGATGTTGTCCTTCATGCGGCCTTCGAAAATGAAGTGATCGCGTCCATCGTAGCGAACCGTGCGCACCAGGTCGCCGCTGCGAAAAAATCCCTGCGAGGTGAAGCTTTCCGCGCTGATCTCCGGCGCGTTGAAATAGCCGCGCAGCGTATGCGCGCCGCGAAAGCAAAGCTCGCCGGTTTCCCCAGGGGCGGCCGGCTCCTCGCTGCCGATCTTCAGTACGCAGACCTCATCATCGTTGCCGGTCGGCCAGCCGAGCGAGCCATGCCGAGCATCACGGGGATCACCAGCCCGCGTGGTCATCAACATCCCCTCGGTGATCCCGTAAATATGATGACCCTCAACCCCGATCTTTTGCTCGACCGCATCAGCCCGCGCGATGGCGAAGAACAGCCGCAGCGAGCTGGAGGTCATAGTCCTCGATATTGGGGCATTCGACGATGCGCGGGGCAATCGGACCGATGCTGCCCGTATAGGTGACGCGGTGGTGTTCGACGGCGCGCAGGAAGGCATCAAGCTCGAACCGCGACTGAATGACGAGCTTGCGCTGCGCGATCAATGAAGGCACCAGCATTACCAACATCCCGGCATTGTGGATCAGTGGCAACGCCCAGAGCGACACGTCCTGCTCGCGCAGATCGTGGCGCAGGTTCCACGACTGAGCCGAACCCAGATATTCGGCATGCATGCGCGGGATGATCTTGGGCACCCCTGTAGACCCACCGGATAGTTGGAACAAAACGACGTCGCCCGGCAGCGGATCCGCCGCGCGCGTGCGGGCGCGCGCCTGCTCGGGCGCGTATCGGTGCGCGAGCTCGGACAGATCGTATTCGCCCGAATTCGCTGGTCCGCGGGTCACGATCAACGTCGTGAGGCTCGGATGTTCGCGCATCATGCGCCGCGCAAAGGCCGCGAGATCGAACGTGGGACTGAAATCGGCCTGCGCGAAATAGGCCTTGGCTCCGGACAAGCGCGCCAATTGGCCGATCTCGATCTCCCGGTATTGCGGCAGCGTGCAGACCGGCACGACCGACGCCTTGAAGCAGCCGAACAGCGCGATGACGATTTCCTTGACCGTACCAACCTGGAAGATGGCGCGGTCTCCGGGTCGAAGGCCGATTTCAAGCAAGGCGGCGGCGAGGGATTCCGACTGCGCATCGACCTCGGCGAAGGTCAAGCCGCCGTCGTCGCCCGCGATGTAGGTCACATCGGGCTTTGCTTGGGCCGCGTCGCGCAGCGTGTCGCCGAGCGTTGACCAGATCCAGGAGCCGCTGCGGTGGTACGCGTCCGCTTCCTCGGCCGCATGATAGGTCACGCCGTCGATCGGAAAGCGCACCCGGTCCATTGCGATCCTCCCCGCAATTTTCATTGAACCGGTAATCTGACGGTTTTTGACGTATTCGTCAATTCATCGTCTTATACGTAAAATTTGTGCCGCCTCACAATGGCTTGAAGCTGCGGTCAACCTCGACCTCGATGAGCGTTGGGCCCGTGCTCGCCAATGCGCTCGCCAGTAGCTCACGCACATCGGCGAGACTTTTTGCCTGATGCGCCGCAAGCCCGAAGGCGCGGGCGAGATCCATGAAGCCGATTTCCGGATTCATCAGGTCCATCCCCACATAGGTGTCGGTCTGCGCCGCAAACGACTTCATCGCATTGGTGCGCTGCTTCAGGATCCGGTAGGAATGGTTGTTGATGATCATGAAGACGACTGGAATACGCTCGCGGGCCGCCGTATAGAGCGCCTGGATCGAGTACATGGCGCTGCCATCGCCGATCAGCGCCACGACGCGCCGGTCCGGCGCGGCGAGCTGCACGCCAACGGCGGCAGGCAGGCCCCAACCGATGCCGCCGCCGCGATTGCCGAAGTAGCTCAGCGGATCGCTCGTCTTCAGAAACCGGTGCAACCCGCCGGCCGATGAGATCGCTTCATCCACGATGGTCGCGTTTGCGGGCAGCGCCTGCGCCACCGTGTACATCAAGGCAAGCGGATCGATCGCCTCCGCACGCTCAGCGGCGAGCGCGCGTTGTCGAAGCTTGTTGAGCTGGGCGAGGCCAAGCTGAGCTTCCGCTTCGCCGCGCTGCTCCGCCCGCGCCCGCTCCGTTGCGCTCATCCGATCCGCAATGGCGGCGACCAGCTCCGGAAGGGTCGTGCGCGGGTCGCCAAAGATCGCGACCTCGGTCGGGTAATTCTTGCCCAACTGCCAGGGATCGGTATCGAGATGAATGATGCGCAGTCCCGCCGGCAGCGGATCGACCTCGCCCGGGAGCGACAGCGTGAACAGATCGCCGCCGATCGACAGCACCAGATCGTGGTTCGTCATCACGTCACGAATCTGCGCCGCCAACCGCACCAGTGGACCGCGATACAATCCATGGCTCGGAGGAAACGCCGCGCGGCTGGCGATACCCTCAAGATAGACCGGCGCGCCGAGCGCCTTCGCAAGCTCCAGGAGTTGCGCCTGCGCGCCGGACTGTGCGACCGCATCCCCGGCGACAATCACCGGCCGCTCGGCACTGGCCAACAGCGCCGCGGCGCGCGCGATCGCCTCGGCGTCGCCACGGATCGCAGGCGCAACCCGGCTCGGTGCGCCCACGTCCACCTCGCCTTCGGCATTCAACAAATCGGCCGGCAACGAGATGAAGACCGGCCCGGTGGGCGGGGCGAGCGCTGTCTTGGCAGCGCGATGCAGCACCTGGGCGAGGTCGGCGAGGCGGCGCGGCTCGTAGGCCCATTTCACAAACGGCTGGGCGATGGGCACGAGCTCGGCCCAGAGATTCGGTTCAGTGAGGTTGTAGCTGAGATCCTGCTGGCCCGCGGTGACCAGCAACGGAGCGCCTGCTTTTTGTGCATTGTGCAGTGCGCCGATGGCGTTGCCGAGCCCGGGAGCGGCATGCAGGCTGACCACGGCCAAACGTCCAGAGGCTTGAGCGAACCCGTCGGCCATGCCCAGAACGCTCGCTTCCTGCAAGCCGAGCACATAGCGAATGCGCGGCTCGACCGCGAGCGCGTCCATCAACGGCAGCTCGGTGGTTCCGGGATTGCCGAAAATATAATCCACGCCTTCCTGGCGCAGGACATCAAGCAGCAGGCGTTTCCCGGATATCATCGGCGCTCCGGACGTGTGGCCGGATTGGTGTTGATGTCTACCGGCTACCGCAAGTTTTCAATCATCGCAATTATTCCCAAGGCGGACTTGCGAGTCGTGCGGCGCTGCATTGCGTAACGACCCTCTTGAACATCGCTAAGTTCGACGTCAATCTTTGGGCTTGGGTGGGTGAACGGCAGGCTGACTATGATTGCGTTCATCCGAAGGCTTTCGTTTCACTACGAAATCTATCGCAGCTATCCGCTGTCCAGGGTCCCCGCATTGAAGAATGCTTGGCGAATCGCGCGTACCTGATAGCGTCTGGACTGACTGCGCATGCGGAGCATCGACGGCTCACGCCGGATGGCGCTGCATCCAATCCGCTAGATCTTGCAACGCAGCATGGAGCTTGAACGCGGGCGTGTAGCCGAGATAACGGCCGGCCCGTGACAGATCGGCGCCAGTGTCGCGATTCGATAATGCGACGGCCGTACCGGGAGGGGCGTCGAACTTCACCTTGGCACCGGGGACCACAGCCGCAATCGCGGTCGCCATTTCACTCGGCGTCGTCACCGATCCCATGGTGATGTTGAAGACCCGGTTGCCGAGGTCGTTGGCGTCGAGGGCCATCACGGTGCCGCGGGCCGCGTCCTTGGAGTAGACCCATTCCATCGGTCCCGGAGGCACTGTCGCCTCTTTGCCGGCAAGCGCATTGCGCATCGCCTCGCGCACGATGTTGGACGGTCCGCCGCCGCCGGCGCCGCTCCATGGTCCGAACGCAGCCCCATAGCGCAAGCCGGCAAACTCGATCCCGCACCAGCGCGCGTAATTGAGGCCCAGGCTTTCCACCGATTGTTTGGTCGCCGCATAGAACGTGGTCGGACGCGGGAACGCCTCTTCCTTGCCGAAGTCGCCGTCGTCCGCGCCGCCTTCCAGATAATGATTGAGCACGCTCGACGAGGACACCACCACGCGCCGGACACCCGTGACCCGCGCCGCTTCCAAGACATTCACCGTGCCCATGATGTTGAGGTTGATCGCTGCGTAAGGGTCCTTCTGGGCGCCAAGCGTCAGCATCGGATTGGCCGCCGTGTGGACGATCTTGTCGACCGCATGGCTGCGGAGCGCTTCAATGATCGACAACGGCCGCAGCACATCGCCACCGATCAGTGTCACCTTGGCGAGATCAACAATCTGGCCGATCGCCTGGACCTGGGCTACCGGGTCCATCACCACGGGCTTCTCGCCGCGCTCAACCAGAATGCGGGCGACCTGTGAGCCGATCAGCCCCGCGCCAATCACCAATGTGGGCATAAGTCCTGCTATTCCGATCCTGCCAGGCCGGCCTGCTGCACGACCTTGCCCCAGCGTACCATTTCGGAGTCGATGAAAGCCTGCAGCTCTGCAGGCGACTTGTTGGGCGCCGGGATCATGCCCAGGTTGCTGATCTGCTCCTGGACGTCCGACTCGGTCAGGATATCATCGAGCGCAGCGTGCAGTCGCGCCACAATCGCAGGTGACGTTTGCGCCGGCGCAACGATCATGCCCCACCCGGCCGTGTCAAAGCTCGGGACACCCACTTCGGCGAGCGGCGGAATGTCCGGTGCGGACGGAATGCGCCTGGCCGATGTCACGCCGAGCGCGAGGAGCTTGCCGGCCCTCACCTGCGGCAGCGCGACGACGGGATCGGAAAACATCAGCGGCACGTGTCCGGCCATCACATCAGTGAGCGCCGGCGCGTTGCCCTTATAGGGCACGTGCAGCATTTCGATCCCGGTGAGCGTCTTGAACAACTCGGCATAGAGATGGTGCGGCGACCCGGGCCCACCCGACGCATAGGAGAGCTTGCCCGGATTGCTCTTGGCGTAGCTCACCAACTCGGCAACCGAATGCGCCGGCACTGACGGATGCAGCACGAGCATGAACGGGATGTACGCCGCGAGCTTCACCGGCGCGAAGTCCTTGGCCGGGTCGTAGGGCAATTTCTTGTAGAGGGTCGGGCTGATCGCGAGCGACCCGCTTCCGGCCATCACCAGCGTATATCCGTCGGGTGCCGCTTTGGCACAGGCCGCCGTGCCGATAGTCGAGCCCGCGCCGGCCCGGTTCTCGACCACCACGGGCTTGCCGAGGCGGTCTCCCATTCCCGGCGTTAGGGCGCGACAGAGCGTGTCGATCGAGCCGCCCGCCGGCCACGGAGCAATCAGTGTTATTTGTCGGGTCGGATAGTCCTGCTCTTGGGCGCGCGCCAACAGCGGCCATGCGGCCGCACCGGCGAGACCCGCGATCACTTCGCGTCGTCTCATGGCAACCCCCGCTGATGGGTTGCAAGAGCGTAGCATGCTTCTGCTTCAGGCGTACAGCTACCGCAACCGCGGGAATCGTAGAGTGGGCATCGCGCACGCACCGCGCTCGCCACTTGCTGCAAGGCCCGTGAGCGCGATGCCCACGCTGTCCGCCCTATCCTACAGCGTGGGCACGGCGCCGCTACGTTTGAGCAAATCGCAAGGTCGGCGACGCGCCGTGCCCACCCTACGCTCTGAGTTTGGATTAGAACACCAAACCGACCTTGAATACTTCAACCGCATAGAAATAGAGCTCAGCGTCGAGCGCGCGCTGGATATTGCTGGCCTTACGGAATCCGTGCTGTTCGCCTGCGAACAGCAAATAGCCGACCGGGATGCCGCGGCGGCGCAGCGCCTCCACCATGGCTTCGGTCTGGTTTGGCGGCACGACCGCATCCTCATCGCCCTGGAAAAAGATCACCGGCCGCGACAGACGCTCAGCGTGATAGAGCGGCGAGCGCTCGCGATAGAGCGCTTCCTCCTGCGGATAGGGCCCGATCAACCAATCCAGATAACGCGATTCGAACTTGTGGGTGTCGCGCGCGAGCGCCGTGATATCGCTGACCCCGTAGTAGCTGGCACCGCCGCGAAAGACGTCATGAAAGACGAGCGCGGCGAGCGTGGTGTAGCCACCGGCGCTGCCGCCGGTGATCACCATGCGGTCTTTATCAACAAGTCCGCGTTCGGCCAGAAAGTTCGCACCGTTGATGCAATCGTCAACATCGGCAACGCCCCAGCTGCGTTGGAGCGCGTCGCGATAGGCGCGACCGAAGCCGGTGCTGCCCCGGTAGTTGACGTCGAGCACCGCAATGCCGCGGCTGGTCCAATATTGAATTCCGAGATTGAGTGACGCAGACGCAGCCGATGTCGGGCCACCGTGACACCGGACCAGTAACGGCGGCTTGTCACCATGTGGCGCCGCATAGTCGGGATTGCGCGGCGGATAAAACAAGGCGAAGGCCGACGATCCGCCGGTCGTCGGGAACGCGATGGGCTCGACCGCCGTCAAATAGGTCGCGATATTGATGTCGGCACGATCAAGAATCTCAGTCGATTTCTTGAGGATGCGATACTCGCCCGAGTCGAGGTCCAACAACACCACGCTCGACGGATGCGAAGGCGCACCCGCGATGAAGAGCGCCTGATCGCCATTGGCCCGCACGGACGCGAACTGGGTGAACGGCGTCTCCAGCCGACGCAGCACCCCGGTCGCAAGGTCGATCACGGCAAGCCGGCCAAGGCCGGCTTCGACAAAAGAACAAACAATGCGGCTCGATCCGGCGAAGGCATAAGTCGCCATGCCGAACACCCACTGCGGCTGACCGAACTCCGCCGCCATCGGCGCGATCGACCGCACCTCGCCGCTGGCGAGCTTCAGACAGTAGAGATTCCACCAACCTGACCGGTCCGAGACGAAACACAGTTCGCCGCCGTCGGGGGACCATTCGGGTTGGAAGATCGATTCCGCTGGTCCACCCGCAACGGCCCGCGGCGTGCCGATGATCGTGCCGTCGTCGCCGAGCTCCGCAACATAGAGCGTCGTGCCGTTCCACGGCATGTTGGGATGGTCCCAGGCGAGCCAGGCGAGGTGACGGCCGTCGGGCGACAGCCGCGGCGAGGCGAAGAAATCGTGTCCTTCGGCGAGGATTTCACCCGGGGTCGTTCCGGGTTGTGCCAGATCGACCGCAACGATCGCGTTGACGGGCTGGCCGACTGCGGTGTGATCCTCACGTATGCCGATCCAGCGCTGGCGCTTCTGATCGATGCTGCCATCGGCAAAGCGCCACTGGCGCCCGGGCGCAGCAGCCGCTGGGGTCAGCGGCGTCGGCTCGCGATCGTCCGCGCCAATCCGATAGAGCCGACCGTCGGCGAAATTCGAGACATAGAGAACACCGCGCGCGCCGCTCCACGCACCGCCGCCATACTCATGCACGCGCGTTCGCGCACTGAAGGGCGGCGGAACAATATCGCTCGCCTTTCCATCGCCCCCTGCGCGCACCACGACGTTACGTCCCTGCTCCTGCGGCCGCGCCTCGAGCCAGTAGACCGTGTCGCCATCGAACCGCGCTTCCGACAGGCCGATCGACTGACTGACGATGAGATCCGACGTGATCGGGGATTTCCACGATCCGTACGGCGCGGTCTTTGGATTTGCGGTTTTGGGATTGGCTGACATGGATACTCGGGTTGCGTGCAGGTTGGCGCATACATCATGTCGCATCCTCACCGAGGCCACCAGCCGGGGCTGCACGGTGGATGAATACCCAACCGCACCAGCGCCGAAACGTCCTATTGATTTTTCGCCGAATGCAAGCCGAAAACGGGACGAACGACTTGCGAGGCCGACACGCGGGGGCTTTGGGACGTGCCGAGTATTTGGGTTCTGACGGCGGTCATTGCCGCGTTGCTGGTGCTGATCAGCCTTGCCCAGCCGATGGCGGAGCGTCTGCGTCTTCCTTACACGGTGTTGCTGGCGATTATCGGCGTCGCGCTTGCCGGCCTCGCCGCATTCCTGCTCTACACGCCGCTGACGGACGCCTTCAATGATATTGCCCAGCCCATCGTTGAGTTTCCCTTCAACGCGACGGTGTTTCTGGTCATTTTCCTGCCGCTGCTGCTGTTCCATGCCGCGTTGACCATCGACGTTCGCGAGCTCGTCGAGGATGCGGCGCCGATTCTAACACTCGCGATCGTCGCCGTGTTCGTCGCGGCGGCCGGCGTTGCCCTTCCACTCTCCATCCTGGGCGGCATCGCACCCGTCGTTGCGCTTCTGGTCGGCGCAATCGTGGCGACGACCGACCCGGCGGCGGTGGTCGGCATCTTCCGTGATCTCGGCGTCCCCACGCGCCTGGTGCGGCTGGTTGAAGGAGAAAGCCTGCTCAATGATGCCGCCGCGATCGTGCTGTTCACGGTGTTGCTGGGCATCCTTGCCGACGGAAGGCAACCAAGCCTCGTTGCAAGCGCCCTGCATGTTGCGACAAGTTTCGGTGGCGGAATCATTGTCGGTTTTCTCGGCGGACGTTTGTTTGGGCTCGCTGCGCCCCTGCTTGACGGCTCGAAGCCCGCCGAAGTGACGCTTTCGCTGGCTCTTCCCTACATCATGTATCTTTCCGGGGAAGAGCTGTTCGGGGTATCCGGCGTGGTCGCCGTCGTGGTTTCCGGCCTCACGGCCGGCGCCGTCGGACGCGCGCGACTTCTTCCGGAGAACTGGACTTATCTGCACGAGGTGTGGGAACAGATCGGCTTCTGGTCAAGCTCGCTGATCTTCATTTTGGCGTCGCTGCTGGTGCCGAGATTGCTGGCAGCGGTCGATCTGCACGATCTGTGGCTTCTGGTGCTCGTGATTGTCGGGGCGTTCGCGGCGCGGGCGATTGTGCTGTTCGGCCTTCTGCCGTTGTTGAGCGCCCTGCACTTGAGCAAACCCGTCGATCGTGCTTACCAGCTGGCGATTACCTGGGGCGGATTGCGCGGAGCCGTCACGCTGGCACTGGCGCTCGCAGTGACGGAAAATCCGCGCATCGATTCCGCCACCCAGAGCCTGATCGCCGTCCTCGCCACTGGCTTTGTGCTGTTCACGCTGCTTGTGAACGGGCTCACGCTTCGGCCGATGATGCGGCTCCTCGGGCTTGACCGCCTCTCACCGCTCAATCAGGTGCTGCGCAGCAAGGTGATCGAATTGGCTCACGCCGAGATCCGCGAGGCCATTGCCAAGACATCGCGTGAGTTTGAGTTGCCGCCGGCGGTCACGGATGCAGCCATTGTCAAGCTCGGCAAACGTGCCGCAAGCGAGACCGCGCAGCTTGAGCGCCTGATCACCGATGAGGACCGGTTCATTATCGGACTGATAGCGCTGACCAACCATGAACGCGGCATCATCCTGGCTCATCATGCGCAACAGAGCGTCTCGCCCGCGGCGATCGAGCGGCTGCTTCGCAACACCGACCTCATACTCGACGCAACCAGAACCGAGGGTGAGGCCGGATACCATCACGCGGCGGCGCAATTGCTGGGCTATCCGCCGCTGTTTCGCCTGGCGCATCTGCTCCATCGCCGATTTGCGATAGACCACCCCCTTCAGCAAGAGATCTCAATGCGGTTCGAGACCTTGCTGGTGCGCGGATTTGCGCTCAAGGAGCTCCTGCGATTCAACGGGCGGCGCCTGCGTCCGATCTTGGGAGATGCGATTGCGGGCCGCTTGGAGCAGGTGCTGAACTCGCGCCTCGCCGCAACCACCCGGGCGCTCGATGCCTTGCGCCTGCAATATCCCGATCATGCCGCGGGCCTCGAGCAGGTCTTCCTACGCCAGACCGCGCTCAAGCTCGAGGTGTCGCTGCTCCGGCAATTGCGCCACGAAGGTCTGTTGGGCGGCGAGCTCTATGGCGCGCTGGAACGCGAGCACGCCGCCGTCCGCCGGCGCCGGTCGGACGACATGCGCCCGCTCGACCTCGGCTTGCGAACCGAAGAGCTGATCGCCCGGTTCGAGATGTTTCGCAACTTGGGAGAGAGGGAGATCAAGGCGCTGGTGCAATGGTTTCGGCCGCGCCTTGCGGTTCCTGAGGAACGGATCATTCGCCGCGGCGACCGGGGCACGCATGTGTTCTTTATTTCCTCCGGAGCCGTTGAGGTCATCCTTCCGAAAGAAAAGGTCCGGCTGGGCAGTGGCGAGTTCTTTGGCGAGATGGCGCTGCTGAGCGGCGCGCGGCGCACCGCCGACGTGGTCGCACTATCCTACTGTCAGCTCCTGGTGCTGAGCGCGGCGGATTTCCGCCGGTTCCTCGAGATGAATCCCACCGCCAAGGAACAAATCGACCGCGTCATGCACGAGCGCACGCTCATGAACGACCGTGCAGCGCAGGAAAGCTCGGCGGGTTAGCCCCAGAGCTTCTTGCTGGCGATATCGGCTCCCTGCCGCAGCGCCTTGAATTTCTCCCACACGACCGTCGGATGTACTTCGGTCTTATACAAGGCTTGCGAGGAAAATCCGCAATCAGCTCCCGCCATCACGTTTTCGCGCCCCACCAGGTTGGCGAAGCGCAGGATGCGCTCGGCGATGATCTCGGGGTGCTCGACAATGTTGCTCGCGTGCGTGATCACGCCCGGGCACAACACCTTGCCGTCGGCGATCTTGATGGTTTCGAACAGGTGATATTCGTGCTCGTGTCTCGGGTTGGCGCCTTCGAAACTGTAGGAGCCGGCGTTGATCTTGAGCACGTAGTGGATGATGTCCGCGAGCGCCGCCTCGAAAATGCGCGGCCCTTCGTTGACGCCGTAACAGGTATGGAAGCGCACGCGCTCGGCTGGGATGCCCTTCAGTGCCGCGTTGGTTGCCTCGACGTAAATCTCAGCCCGCCGCTTCATCTGCGACTGATCGAGGTTGGGCTCCATGAAGATGTCGGGCAGGAACGGGTCATCGACCTGCAGGAGGATGCCCGACGCGATGATCGCCTGGTATTCCTTGCTGAGCGCCGCGGCCACGGCGTGGAAATATTCTTCATCCGATTTGTAGTACTCGTTGATGCCGACGCCGGAGGGGGCCGTGGCAGGCAGAAACACGCGATCATTGTCGATCCCGGCCGCTTTGGCTGCAGCCTTCACGTTGTCGATGTCCCGCTGGACCGCGCGCTCCCCCCGATATTTGATCGGGCCGGTGCAGACCACGGGCACGATCGGCACGATCGTGCCGCCCATCATGGCTTCCTTGAAATACTGCGCGTAGTACTCCGGAAAGGCCGCCGTCTCCTTTTGGAACAACAGCAATTTCTGACCGGGCCGCGGCTCGTAGCCCTCGAGACGCTCCTGGATGTAGGTGAAGAAGCCCGGTTTCGAAAACTCGCCGTCGGTGACAATGTCGATGCCGCACTCGACCTGCTTGCGCACGCAATCCATGACTGCAGCGGCGATCGCCTTGTCGAGAGCCGCTTGATCAACCTGCTGACCGGCGAACTTCGCCTTCATCAGGTCAAGCAAGGCATGCGGACGAGGGAGGCTCCCGATATGGGTCGTCTGAATGCGATCGATGTTCTGTTGCAATGCCACGGCGTTCCTCCTGAGCTACGGCTGTTCCTGCCGCCGAATTACGGGCGAGTGTATGCGAAACTCGGGTCAAGTCAATTTACAAGGAGTACTCCTTGTTTTTGCAGGAGGTTATCCCTGGATCGGCTCGAGTTTGGGAGATGCCGAGAAGGTCATACCATCAACCCGTCATCGAGCCGCGCGGAGCGCCGGCGCGGCGATGCGGCGCGGCGGAGATCCAGGATTGCCGGGGTGAGGCTGCGCCAGGCCGCCATCACCGCGGTGCGATCAATCTGGTAGGGCAGCCAGTAGCCCACCAGGAATACGCCGCGCATCATGTAGTGGGTGAGTTCGATGAACTGCTGGGCTTTTTCGCGCGAATAGCCGGCGGCATCGAGCGTATCCGCCCAGATACCGTTGAGCCTGTGACGGGCGTCCCGCACGATCGGATTGATCACGCGCGCCAGCGCACGATCGGAGTGAGCGGCGATCATGATCTCGACCAGCGCCCGGTAGATCGGCGCAAAGAAGAAGTGCTCTGAATTGGCCAGGAATTTCTCGATCGGATCGGGCGATTGCACGGCGCTCGCGGCCAGCGCCTGTGCGTGGCGTACCGCTTCCTCCATGGCGAAGCGCGTCGCCGCGCCGATCAGATCGATCTTCTTTGGATAATAGTGCTCCTGCGCCCCGCGCGAGACGCCGGCGCGCGCCGCCACCCGGCTTGCGCTGAAGCCCGCATACCCGTCTTCGATCAGGAGTTTGACTGAGGCAGCCAAGATCGCGGCTTGCGTGGCGCTGCGGCGCTCGGCGTGCGTTCGCCGCGATTTTCGTGCCGTCCGTGCCATCATCCACCGTCCTGATGCAAACGACGCAAGTTCGCATGATGAACCGGCAGGAACCAGTGCTTACGCGAATTCTCGGCGATTCGGAAGTAACCGTGCACGGATGCGATGTCTCGCACGAGCGCTGTTCGGCAAGAGCTGGCGGGGTGAGCTTAGAACTGCGTGTGCAATCGGACTGCGAAGGCGTTCACGGGCCCGCGCTGGGTGTTGTAGGCCGGGTTGTTGACGAACTGATAATCCAAGGTCAGCTTCGTCGCCTGTGTGACAGCGTAGCTGTAATAGGCCTCGAAGATCTCCTCTCGCCCGGGCTTAGGCAGTTGTCCGTCACCGATGACAATCCCCACGCCGCCGGCGTTGAAGAAAGCCTGGTGAACGCCCGCAATGTCGTTGACGATGCCGGCAATTCCAATCGTGTCGTCGGGCCGGCCCCACTGCTTGCCGTTGAGCGAAACACCCGCTGAGACCGTCCGATCGATATCAGTAAAGTCCCAGGGCTCAATGGTGCCGTCGGCCCAGCCGGCACGTGCGAACACCCCGACCATCTCAGAGACCTGCTGCTCGAGATTGAGGCTCACGCCGGGGCGACTGGAGTAGGTCCGCACCGCCGTGATGTCCGCGGGCTGCCCGGTCAGCTGCGCGAGATTGGTCGCCTGCTGGAACGCTCCGGCCCGACCCCGGCTGAGAAAGCCGGTGACCTTGAGCTTGCCGGGCTGACCCCAAAGTTGGTGCCGCTCTTCGATTTCTCCAACCAGCTGGACCTGATTGAAGGTGGGATCAAGGCCAAACGAGCTTGGGCTGTTGCCGCCGGCGGGTGTCGCCGAGAGGTCGAACACGCCTCCGCGCAGGGTCCAGAAGTCCTGGTACCACTCGGCGGCGGTACCGTAGGTGTAGCCCCACGCGTCACCCGCATAATCGAAGGTACCGGCGTTGATCAGCGCCCAGTTCAGAAAGTCGGTCTTGGAGTTGTTGGCATATTTGTTGGTGTCGAAGATGTCGACAATGCCAAACTTGCCGACGGTCAGCACCAGGCGATTGGATGTGAACGTGTTGGCGAACTGATTGATGTCGGCGTCCACCTTACCAGGTTCACCGCCGAGATTGATCGTCTGACGCAGAAACGCGCGCTGCATGCGGGCGTAGGGGTAGGAAAAGCCCTGCTTGTAGGCCTCGCCGCTCAAGTACCCCGCCACACCATGCGTCTCCGCAAGGCCATGCCCCTGGTCGATCTCCGGGTTGAGCCATACTTCGGCGCCCTGCCACAACCGGATGCCGGCATAAAGCGTGGCGTCCACGGTTTCGCGGCCCTGCCCGCGGGCGCGAAGACTGTTGGGACCCTCGTAGCCCGATCCGATCGCCGGATAAGACTGCCAGACGAAGGTCGCCTGTCCGTGAACATTGAAGCGATCCTCTTTCGGCGCGAACCAGGATGATGCGTCGTTACCCGGTTTCTGGTCGGCGCTGGGCCGATAGTTCAATGTCAGGCGCAACTCCTGGAGGGCCAGATCGGACCGGACCGTCTGGCCCGCGTTGGCAAAGCCCACGGTGCTGTTGCCGTAGCGCGTGTACAGATACTCTAGTCCCGCGGTCCAACTCGGGGCGAACGGCATCTCGACGCCAGCCCCGGCGGCCCAGCCGGACCGCCACAGGAACGGCATGTCAGTGGTACCGCTGCTGTCCAGTTGGGTGGCCGTCAGCTGATCATACGCCCAGGCAAAGCCGCCGGTCGCATAGAACAGCCAGTTGCCCGGAGCATAGCCGATGCGACCGCGGACGGTGCCCATGCCCAGCACCGTCTCGCTCAAGCTCTCCTGGCCCAGCGTCGGGGAGATGAAGGTCGAGGCGCCGCCGATGGAAATGCGATTGCGACTTTTCCAGCTTGGCGCGGAGAAATCAGCCACACCGCCAATGACAACGCGGTTCGGCAGCATGTAGTCATAGCCGGCCTGAAGTCCCGCAAACCAGCTTCCGGTTCCCTCGAAGGCGTCGTAGCGCTGGAACAAGTTCAGCGAGCCGGAGACCCCGTCGGGCCGTTCGCTCCAGTTCGAGCGCCCCCAGGCATCGCCGAGATGGGCGCCCGCATAGAACCCTGTCCAATCGTAGAGCTGCGGTGCAGGAACTGCGACCACCGACGGGGCTTTCATCGGCATCCGAACCGGCAACTCGGCTGCCAGTGCAGGGGCTGCAACGAAAGCTGCGGCAAGATACGCAACATGCCGCATGAGACAGTCGCGCAGGAACCCGCACCCAACGTTGGACGAGCCAGGCCCATTGATCGCGCGCCTTTGCGGCGGCCGCGCAATTTTCTGCACATAACAGTCTTTCACAAAATGAGCTTGCAGCGGTGACCTGGTTTTCATGTAACGCTCCCCTATGCGTTCATATTTGATGCTCCAATGATCATTGATGACGCACCGTGCACAAGCGCTCTATTCCCGACTCTATCAGATAGATGACCACCGATGCGCAAACACAACCGATTGGTCCAATTAAAAACTAGCTTCGTGTCGGCAATCGCTTTCAATACAATTGCAACACGACTGCTGGTTTATGAAATGACGTCGGTAGCCATAGGTGACACATTTATCAAACAGGGTCACGATGGCATTGCGGCAGACATGCTTCGGCAAAAGCGCTTGGGGTGGGCCGCTTGTTGGTTCTTACCCCAACTGGTTCATCGCCGAACTTCGTTATCCTGAGACCATCGATGGAAATCCATGCCACGCACGGTTCACTCCCCATGCCAAGATTATCGGTGCATTACCGACAACGCGACACAGACCCGTCCATTCGATTTCAGATAAGCGAGCAATACATTCTTCCATCGGCAGGACCTGTATGCCGACAGGAGCGTCGAGCCTGCGACCCAAAACAACGGGACCGACTTCCCACGCCCCGAAAGGACAGCAGCGAAAGTGCACCAATCGGCCGCCGCCTTTGCTTCAAACCCGCATCTGCCTCATGTTTCCAGATAGCGGATTCGCGTCTTTTGCACCGACAAGGTGCTTTACTTCGATGCCCCGTATATCAACAGCGATCACTCCGGAACTTAATGCGTCAGCCATTTGTCGTGTTGAACATAGCGCATTTGATTACCTCGTCATATCCATGATGAAAAATACTCCTCCTGCAATTGCGCAGGCGAGGATCGCGCAGGCGAAGAGGGCCAAGCTGAGAGCGAACCAACGAGAAGCGTGCGCGTAGCCATCGTTTTCGCGATAAGCCCTTTCCTCTCTTTCCGTCTTCTCTCGTTCCATCATCACGTTTGGTCCTGTGACAAGGGTCCAGCAGCTGACATGGAGGCGCGTTGCCTGCCTTCGGACTGTGCCTTAGACGAGATGTTGCTTTGGGGCATATACCGTATTTTCATGTTCAGGCTTCTTGATGCATTGGCCCGATACGTTCTCAGGCATGGATATCCTACCCACAACCTGATTCCGTTTTTTTTAAAGCATTTCGACGCAATGTCCGGCCGCGCGCAAGGTGCTGACGATGTCGTATTCTGTTTTAAACTCATGAATTTGTTGCGCGATGTACCCATTAATCGAGTCCGGTGGGACAAAGTCGGCCCGCATGAGTACCAGGATGCGCAAGCGCTTCATAACGCGATCCATTTGCGCTGCGACGGGCCGAACAGCGCGTGCATGGTCTTGGCCGTAACCAGGACAGTGAAATCGCTCAGGAGCTTCCGCTCGGAACCGGCGGCTCGCAGATTATGTGCGCGACAGCGGGCGATCATGTCATCAAGCACCGCCTCGATCATGAGTTGGTTTTCGCCCGTCCATCGGGCAACCAGCTTCCTGACGTGGTCGCGATGGCGCCTGCGAGGTCCCCGATCAGCCCCGCCGATTACCCCTCGGCGGGGTTTTCTGTTGGGTGCTATGCATCGCGCAACCTCCCTCATCCATACGGTTCCTGGTCTAGTTGCATTGGACGGCCGCGCGGTGCTCCCCCGGGGCCGGATGAAGTCTGTTCGCACGTGCTGCGGCCGTCCACCCTATCCGCCGATGTTAACGAGAGTGGACCAATCTTAATTCGGTGCGGCGCTTCGCGCGCGCCGACCGCCTCTCCATCTCGTCAGCAAGACGGAGCCAATGGATGCCGTTGCTCAATGACTGTTCCCGAAGCTTCGGATCGTCCGCAGCACACGCAATCGAAAAGCATTGTTCGGCTTCCAAGCGGTACTTTATTGCGACTTCACGCATATCTCGAATTCCCACCCCGGCCCCAAGGATTGTCTTGACGATGTAATAAAGCAGCTGGCGCAAACAACGTTGCCACCCGGTCACCATTTCGTGCGGAACTGTGGCCAGCTTGCACTAGCGCCGCACCGTCCCGGGCGTCGGTGAGCGGAACCGATGAAGCGGCGGGCAGCGGGCCAACTAGCCCCAAGGCGATGGCTTGCGCACTTAGGGTCGCGCTCTGGAGCGCGTGCAGCAGATAATCGACCGCGTGAAGAGCTGCTACGCGAGCTAAAGCGACTTTGTTGAAATCAGATCGGCCTGGCGACTCGCAGCGCTTCAGTGCTTCAAAGAGATCATCGCAACGTCCGCAAACGGCGCCCACAGCGCAGTCAATCGCTACCGTCGGCAATACGGGCATAAGAATATGAGAAAGTTGCAAGGTGATGACTGGCCGACTCTGTTCCGCATCGCCGAGCCAGATTGTTCGAATTTCATCATACAATGAAGCCACGTAGCCTTGAAGGGGTTCAGGCGCGGCCATTATTCTATGACTCGAGGCATAGCTGTCAGATAGAGCCTTACGACTCGACCCCGCGGTTGCCCGTTCCCAGGCTGGCATCATCATCATCTCTGCGCCGGTTTCGCTGGTTACACGGGATGGAGAACTCATGACCGAGAGATAATTGACCGAAAGATTACAGGTCCATTACAGCCCCCAATACAGCGCCCCAATGCCAAAGAGAGCCGAAACGACCTGCGCTCGTGGCAGCCGCTCTCCTATTGGCCCGTGACGGTTCCGTGATCCTTATGAGATTGCATCGGGAGTCCGATCTCGCATCTTGGTCCGAGTTGTTTCGCTCAACGACGCTTCCAAGCATGACGCCGCGCCGCGTCGCCCTCGTCGCCGCGCGTACGTGCACGGTGCAGGCAGCGCCTTAGCCCAATGGCTTCATGACGCATTCCGGGACGACATGCCACCAATGATATTCTACACCGCACGCTGCAACCAAGAATGGGGTACGCCATCATACGACGAACAGAGTGGATTGAGGCTTTGGAGCGGCGCAAGACCCCGGGCACGACCTGGGATTTCGCGCCGGGCTAAATGTCCTAGCGGGACCCCGTTAACAATCAGGTTAAATCATGGTGTCGAAAGCCATTCTCATCTTTTCAGATGGTACCGGCCAAGCCGGCGGTTTCCGCTTCGATGAGAAGCGAAGCAACATCTACAAGTTATACCGTGCAACCCGCTGCGGACCCGATTCATCAATCGACCCCCGAGAGCAGGTGGCGTTCTATGATCCCGGACTCGGCTCTCAGGCGGATGGCCAGCACCTGGCGGTACGATTTCTGCGCTGGATACATAACACCGTGGCGCAAGCGACGGGCTTCGGGATCACGCGCAATATCATCGACTGTTACGCCGCCCTGATACAGCTATGGGAGCCCGGTGATCGTATCTTCCTGTTCGGCTTCAGTCGTGGCGCATACACGGTCCGATGTCTTGCCGGTGTCATCGCCAGATGCGGTATTCCAACGCAGCCGCGCAACGATCCGTGCGGTCGGTTAAAACTCGATCGTTACTCAGCACAACGGCTTGCTGCCTATGCAGTGAAACACGTTTATCAGTTTACGTATCCACGACCAAAAAACGAGACGACACCACGCCAATTATTCCTGTTGGAGACCCGCGATCGCCTAGCCGATCGCTTCAGACGTGAATATGGCTCAGCAGATTGCAATGATCCTTCGAAGGCTAACGTCTATCCCTATTTCATCGGCGTGTTTGATACGGTCGCCGCGCTGGGCAATCCTGTAACAACAGCAATGATCACGGCAACCTTCCTTCTATTCGCGATTGGGTTAGGGCTCGTCGGGCAGGTCCTCTCGCACGTTCACACCGACTCAGCGCTCGATTGGCTTCTCCGACTCCTTTCGTTTCAGCACGTGTTCTCGACCGTGATTGCAATAGCGGCATCTGTTGCCCTGGCGGTCTACGTATTCACGCATTTGAAGTTCGACTTTACCGTGCCGGGATATGACTTGGGCAAGTCAGTGCGAATAGTCCATTTAAACGAGCTATGGATGCAGTTTTACGATTACGAGCTAAACGCCAATGTCAGTTACGCCCGTCACGCAATCTCCACCGACGAAAACCGGAAGAGCTTTCAGCGAGTCAAATGGCACAGCACGAGGGAAGCGGCGAGAGACGAGAGCGGTTTGCAATGGTTCGAGCAAGTCTGGTTCGCTGGCAATCACTCCGATATCGGCGGTAGCTATCCCGAGAACGAGGCGCGGCTGTCCGACATAACGCTGGACTGGATGGTCAAGTGGGCAAGCGCAGTGCCACATGGAATCAAATTCGACGGCGGTGTCCTCAAGCTCTCACCTTACCCTGATGGCCCGCAGCACGATGAAGTCAAATCCGGCTTGGGATTGTTGACCAAGCTGCTGGGGTGGAGTTGGCCAAAAGAAGATCGAGCTCTACCGGTTCACAATGCGATAATGCATCGCTCAGTTTATGAGCGGTTCGACCTGAAGGCGGTTCAGGTTTACGATCAACGCATTCCGTATCGGCCGAACACACTGGCCCGGCACGTCGATTTCGCACGATACTATGCCGGAAGTCCCTTCCCAGCCAACTCACTGGGATGTCAAACGGCAATGTCGGAAGAGCCGCCTTAGAGCCCTTCAGATCGAGCACCGTCCGACGACCCGGCCCAATCAGCATCTTAATGACTGCCTGAATGCCCGGATAGACAAAGCGCGCCACGAAAGCGGTATACGAATTTCAGATGCCCCGTCGTCACGGCGAGGGTGATGGCGGCACCAGTTCAGCCAAAGCCATGCTCGGGGCGGGCGATCGATCGTGCTTCCCGAGTGGTTTTCCACGGAATGCTTTGCCGATCCAGCGTCAATCGATGTGTGCAGATATGCCCAAAAATTGGAGTTTCTTTGGTACAGCTGGGTGGACTCGAACCACCGACCTCCTGATCCACAGGACGATTCGGTTGGATTTCCTGATTTCTTGACAGGAAGTCATTTCGAACGGTTACCGAGTTTTATTTCCTTCAACCTGCCAGCAAGCCAATTCCGCACTTCGGACCAGTGAGGATGGACGAGGTCTGATTCCCCTCCCAACCCGGACCTCAGCACCGGGACCGAGTAGGTCCGAGAAGTGCCCAAAACGGACTTAGCCATGCAGCAATGGCTCAGTTGGCGGATTTCCGCCCACGCAGCTGGTCAACCTGCGGTAGATTTGTGGCTTTATGGCGCGATCAAGTGCCAGGTGGTCGCCCTGATCGCAGCTTCTATGCGCGTCGCGACGTCGAGCTTGATGCGGGCATTCTCGATATGGAAGTCGACGGTTCGCTTGGTAAGCCCGAGGATCTGCGCGATCTCGGCCGACGTCTTGCCGCGCGCCGCCCAGGTCAGCGTCTCCGCCTCACGATCGCTGAGCAGCGCCGGCTTTGGGCACCGCTCCCGGCGCGCAATGCCGGCGAGCCTCGCCGCGACGATGATGCCCAGCATTTCGAAGTCGATCGGCTTGGTGACAAAATCATCGGCGCCGAGCTGCCGCGCCTTGAGCTCGTTCTCGCGATCCGTGAGCGCCGTGAGGAACACGAACGGCATGGTGCCGAAGCGCGGCACCAGCGCGGTCAGCCGCTCCAACAACTCGAAGCCGGACATCACCGGAATGCCGACATCGCACAGCACCAGGTCGGGCTTCTCGCGAAAGATCGAGGTCAATCCCTCGCGCCCGTCGTGAGCGATGGCGACCGCGTAACCGCGATCGTTCAGTTCATCGCCGATCAACGATGCGGTTTCGACATCGTCCTCGATGCACAAAACCTTTTTGCGGATTTCGAGCATACGCGAGTCCTACGCCAGCGCATCAGCAACTTGTAATAAAATGTTCATATCTTTTTACCCGATACTCGGCACGATCATTGCAGCTAACGATCTTTCGTATTTGACAACGGCCTCACTGCGCATCGCCTGGGCACGTGTTCAGAGCACGCCCAGGTCATCTATTTGATCCCATCGACGGTGAGCGCGAACGCGAGACGGGCAAACAATACGGAGCCGCACCAATTGGAAACCAGTCCGCCCGGATTGACGGCGGACACGGCGGCGGCGCTGAATTGAGCGGTGTTCGCGCTTGTATAGACAGCACAATTGCCTGGCGACAGATTGGTGCTGGAATAGCGCAGGTCGAGCGTGGCCACGTTCCAGGTCAATGCGATCCCGGCGTTCCAGGTCAGGTAGTCCGCGTAACGCACGCCGAACTGATACGGAGTGCCGGGCACGCCGGTGCCGTAGAACGCATCACTCGTGCCAAGAAATTGCTCACCGATTTCTGCGGACACGGACCAGTTGATGTCACGGAAAATGGCGGTAGGTGATGAATATTTCAGCCGGCCCGAAACATACGTTCCCGGCGAGCCGGTATTTGCGATATTTGGCGTATAGTAGAGCTCGCTGCCAAGCTCCCATTGCGGACTGACCGTCCAAGTCGCTTCCGCGTAGGCCTCATAGTAACCTGCGAGCGCTTTTGCGACGTTTCCGTTCGCGAAGCTCGGGTTGCAGAGCAGCTGATTCTGCAAGCTGTTGTAACAACGCCCTCCTGGATAGTTGTAGCTCACAAGGCCGAAGTCGAAGCTCAACGGCCCAACCGTGGGCCGAATGCCGCCGAACACATCGATCTCGAGCGCCGCTTGATTGGGAAAGTCGATGCTTTCGCTCGAAATACCCGCATAGAGCTGCCAATGGCTGGAGGCGTCGTAGCGCAACTCGGCGGAGGTCTCGACGGCGGGTTTGCGCGCGGACTGGGTGATGCCGCGCCAGATATAATCGCTCATCATTCCGGCGCTGACCTCGAGCTCCCATGGGTTGCTGGTCGCGACGGCACCTGGTTCGGACGCCTGTGCCGCGCCGATTGAAAACCCGAGTGCGAACGACAACACGACTGGAGCAGTCCTCATTGTCCCGTCCTCGTCATCACCGTACGCTCACCCGACGCAGAAAGCTCCGGCTTGCGCCGGAGCTTCCGCGTCAACGGATTTGGAGGTTGGTACGAGGCTCGGCCAGCGCCTCAGAACTTGTAGCTGGCCGCGATCCTCACATCCTGCATGTTGTACTTCGACCAGGTGTACACGGCCGGCAGGGGTGCACCCGGTGCCGTGAAGGCGCCCGTCGCAGTCACTGCGTTGTTGTTGAGGCCGTAATACAGGTACTCGAGCCGCACCATCATGTTCGGCATGCACAGCCACTCGACACCCGCACCGGCAACCCAACCCGCCTTGGTGGTGGTGAAGCCAGTCCCGCTGGTGGGCGCGAGCGCCGTGTTGAGAATCGAGGTGTACTCGGTTTTTGCCCAGGCGCCGCCACCGGTGCCGTACACCAGCCAGTTGCCGAAGGCGACATAGCCGAACCGCCCGCGGACGCTGGCCAGCCAATCCGTGGATTGCTGCTGAATCAGCGATCCAGGGACGAAGTTTGGCTGGTTGGGCACCGCCATAGTCGGTCCGCCCCAGGAGATGTCACCTTCGATGCCTGCGAGCCAGGTCGGCGCGAACTGCCAGTTGTATCCACCCTGAATGCCCGCCTCCGCGCCCTGGGTTGTCCCGGCGGCGGCAGTGACAGACGGAACGAGGCCGTTCGGATCGACGAACGTCTGCGTCGACCCGCTTCCGACCTCCCATCCGAGGTGGGCGCCGAGATAGAAACCAGTCCAATTGTAGGCAAGGACCGGAGCGGGCGCCGGAGCCACCCTCAGGTCGGCGGCCGAGGCGTGTTGACTGAAGCCCCACCCCAGGGCCGTCGCAGCCAGCAACCCAATAGCTGTGCGTTTCATGATCGATCCCCGTCGATAAGATTTTGCGTGTTTCGTCTGATGCATCATCGCCTCCCGCTCAGAACTTCCAGATCAAGTCCATCGCCCCGACGGTGGCGACTTTCTTGTTGGGAAGAATTCCGGCATTGGCGTTGCCGTTAAACGCCGGTGCATCGAGAGCCTGATACACCGTGACCTCCGGTCGGAGATAGACCTGCGGCGAGAGCCAATGCTGCCAGCCCAGTCCAAACTCGACATAACGGCTCTTGGTGCCGGTGCGCTGGCCGTTCTCGTCGTTATAGAACTCAGCACGGAATGAGATGTTGTCCAGGTCTGTCATCCGGTAGTTCAGGTACTCCAGAACGGTGAAGACGCGAGCCGTGCAAGCGATATCGGTCGCATTTGCGCACACCGCAAAGCCCGGCGCGTTGAACTTGAACCCATTCTGCGGAGCGAATGGATAGCCGCCATTGGCGATGATGCCCGCCGGATCCGTGACGTTGAGCACGTTGTTCTGACTCAGCGTGTAGGACTCGATCGAGATATGCCACTGGTCATTGAACTTGTGATAGTACGTGCCGCCGTACCATTGCAGATTGTTGTAGCCCCAGACGCCGGTGTTCTCCGCATCGGCACACAGGTAAATGTTGTCGTACCCGCTATCGGTTTGATAGCGCATGCATCCCGTGTAGGACGGGATCGCGCCAGGATCCTTGAGGATCGACGCATCCGGATACATCACGTTCGGGAACGGATTGGCTACCCGCTTGCCAACATTCCACGGCATGGTGTCGCTACCGACGGTCACGCCAAACTGCAGGAACAGGTTCTTGGTGACCGCATACGTGGCCTGCAAGCCCGTGTTGGTATAATTGTCGAAGCTGTAGGCCATCGAGTGCGTGTACATGTAGTTGTTTGGCGCGAGCTGCGCCTCGATGTCCGGCAGCGAGATGAACCGGCCCATACGCAACAGCAATCCTTGTCCGACCTGTGGCAGGTAGAGTTCGCCATACACCATCGGGAAGTCGTAACCGTTGACCAGGTTATGACCCAGAAGCTGATAGCTCGAGAGACCGAAGGCGGTCGTGTACCGGTAGTTCTCACCGTACAGCGCCGAGAACCGGAAGCCCCAGTCGATGTGATCGGTCTGCACCGTATCCGGCAGGCGCTCGATATAGAGCACCGCTTGATCGAGCTGGAACGTGTTCGGCGTATAGTCATAGGCCGCCGGCACGTTGCCGCCCGGCCGCACCCCGTTGGTGCTGATGTTGCCGCCGCCGTTGAACCAGCCGTAGATCTGGATGTGCGAATCCTGCAGAAAATGACCGAACGACGTGTTGCTGATAGCGTTCATGAACGGGCTGTCGACCGAGTTCGGCCGGGTCACGCCGATCGTGGTCGAGCCACCGTAGGGCCATTCGGTGAATGGATACGGCGGCGACGTCTCCGGAGTCTTTGGCCAGCCTTCCCGCGTAGACGGCGGAGCCTTGGGATCCACTGGCGGTCCCGACTTGCCCCACTCCAGCCTGTAGTAATTGACGATACGCGTGAAGAAGTCCTGGCCCAGATAGTCGTCCAGGCACGAGTAGTTGCGATAAGGCGCATCCGGCGCCTGACAATTGGCATAGCTCACCGGCTGTGCCTTGACCGGCAGTTCGGCCGCGCCCGCGGACGCGACCGCCGCCGTGGTGCTCAGCAGCGCAAGCGCCAAGCATCGTAGAGACGATTTGTTCATGGCAGTGCCCCAACCCCTGCGCGGACGCGTTATTGAGTCCGCTAAACCACCCAGCGCGGCGATCTTCCGGTTGATGGGCCTATGAAATCAATATTAAGTGATGTGTGTTTTTGTAAATTTAAAATATCCAATTCAATTACAATCCAGCAATTCGCTTAAATGAACGTCGATTAGTAGCTGCGTTGCACACATCGTGCGCAGGAAAAATCGCCAAACAAATTTGCTACAGCGTTGAATAAACGCCATTTTTTCTGTCGTATTCGGATTGACAGTGGTAATTACGCAACGATTGGCAGCACCAAACATATCCGCCTTCGCTGTCATAAAGCTATTATTTGTTTACGCATGACCTTATCAGAACGCAACCACGCACGCGGTTCTCATCGTCATTCGGAACGTCGGTAAGCCTGCATCGCGACCGCACGTTCGCGACATTTATATTGGACATATACATCCGATGCTTTTGTTCACTTTTCTTCTATACGGACGCCGTCCTCGTCCACTCGATTTCCTATGATCTTGTAGGCATCTTCCGCCGCAAACGTGCTGGTTGGCATAGACCTTGCGAGGTCTTTTCGCCCTTGCAGCGTCAGGAGAAATGCAATGACAGGTCAACAAACGGATGCCTGCGCGGCTGCCGCAGACGACGCGTTCGTTGCCTGCGAGCCGGCGGTGGTCTCAAGCGATACGCCGCCGATGGAGGCTCGCTTCGATCTTCGTGTGCTGATGTTCATGGCAATCGCCATTGCAATTCTTGCCATCCTCGTGGCCTGGTCGTTTGCGGCACGCCCTGCGCACGCCGAACCGCTCGAGATCACGGCGAACCGCAGTGCCGAGCAGACCGCGTTCACGGACGCGGAGATCGCCGACGGGTTCTTCAAGGTCGCCTTCGGCGCCGAGCTCGACGTCACCGGCAAGGCCAACCGCATCCGCAAGTTCGAGAAGCCCGCCCGCGTCTTCGTCGACGATCGCGCCGGCTCGCGTCGGCGGGCCGAGATTGCAGCGGTCGTTGCCGATATCGCCGCTCGCGTCGACCATCTCGATCTGAAAATGACCGATGATCGCCGGACCGCAAACATCGTGGTGACCCTGGTGCGCGATCAGGATGCCCTTCGGCAGATGCTGCGCGCGTTCTACGGCCGCGCCCAGGCGGCGCAGATCGAGCAGCGGCTGCTGCCCGAATGTCTGTCTGGCTTCGGCGAAGATGCCAACCATCGCATCGATCGCGCCGAGGTGATTCTCAGCGTCAACAGCGGGGATTTCCGCTTTCTCGATTGTGCCTATGAGGAGATCCTGCAGGCGCTCGGTCCGATCAATGACGATCGTTCGGTGCCCTGGAGCATGTTCAACGACGAAGTCCAGATGGGATATTTCGACGTCTATGACCAGTATTTGCTCAACATCCTGTACGACCCGCGGGTCCGACCCGGGATGACCAAACAAGAGCTGAGCGCGGTTCTGCCCGACGTCTTGACGACGGCACGCACCTGGGTCGCACGCATCAACCCCGCAGCCGTACACGAGACCCGTGCCGAGTCGGACGTCAACCCGAGCATGACCGAGATTTCAAGCGGCAGCGTAGGCCAGGCGCCGACGCTGGTCGGTTACCGACCACAATAACCACCTGGCAACAGCAAAACGGCTTCCGACCCGAAGATCGGAAGCCGCAGTGAGCAGACGTTATTTTTTCTTGTTATTCGAATCGGGCGCTATTTGCCGGACTTGTGAATCACGCCGACATTGAGCCCTCCCGGTGCTGAGGATGACGAGAAGCTCGTGATCGGCGCGCGCGTGTTGGTGGCCTGACGGGGAGCGTGGCGTGTGTGCTTGCGCACGGCTACGGTTTCGAATGCCTTGCCGCTTTGGATCGCGGAGAGCGAAGCGGTCGGCGTGGCTTGGGCACCACTCGAAACAAGTCCAGTAAGCGCAAAGGCGGCAGCGGCGGCCAACGACAGAACGGTCGTACGCATTGTTTCCTCCATGGCATCTCGCCCGAGGAACTCCTCGCGGCGTTGGAGGGATGATGGCTCTGTTTCTATCGGGTTGCAAGTTTTAAAGCAATTGCTCAATAGTTGAGCGATTGCTTTTGCCTGCTAAACAATCAATCGGCCTCCAAGCAGGCCTGCATCGCACAACGACAATACGAACAAGGATTCATCGGCCCGTGCGGTCGCATCCGCAAGCGCCGGCCTACGGTTCAAGGCTTGGCAGCCGAGCTCTTGCTAGACTTCTTGGCTGACGGCGGTGGTGCCGCATCCCGGATGATGCCCCAAGCATCGTATTTCTGATCCGGGATACGGTCGAGCGCCGATTTGTACTGCGCTTCCGAACCCCGACTCTGCATCGCTCGCGCGGCGCTGACATGCTCTTTTGGCGGGCCGTTGTTCTGATCGACCTCGCCGTCCAGCCTGGCCTGCGCAAGTGCAGGCAGTGCGACCAGGGCCATGGCACACGCCGCGACAAGTGCCCGCATGGGGACTCGGCTCAGCGTCCGCTCGGCATGGCGAGCCCACGCTCGCCTTTGGGACCGCCGTAATAACGCAGGCTGCTGTTGGAGATGGACTGGGTTTGTGCCACAGGCGCGGGCCTGGTCCAGGCCACGTGCTTCTTGGCGGCCCCCTGCGCCTGAGCCGACGCCGCGACCAACAGTGCTGCAACCGCTACCAACGAAATCCGCATGAGCCCCTCTATGCCTTCATTATGCCGGCCACGCCGATCCCCGCCCGTTCGCGGCACCATGGGCCGTCGTGAAATGCCGGCACTGCAAGCCCAGCATGCCGGGTGTTGCCAAGCTTGCAGCGCCGAGTCTTCCATGAAACAGATGCAAAGCATCCGAGGAGAGACGAGCACCCACGACGACATTTGCAACGAAGGTCATCGGCTGACCTTTCGGCATTGTCCGAAAGAGAGCCGATGAGAATCCATATGAAATGCGTGGAAGGCGCGTAGAAATAAAATAGCCCTGTGCGTCTGATTTGCTGAAAACGCCCAACGTTGAATCAACTGACTTGCGCTATGCATGCCAAAGCGGCAGCAGCAAGAACTTGCCCGACAGTGCCGGGAGCCCCCACTAGAGTTTGTTGATCCGCTTCGGCCTGAGCCGCGGATTCACGCCGAGTGCTTCATAACGAGCATCTCGCGGCGTATCCAGTTTATCATTTATTTATGCCAATCGCCGCCGTCACATATCGAAATAATATGTCACCTCCCAGTATAATTCCCTGCCGGAATCGAGGGTTACGTCAGCCGACAGGACTTCCTGATGCCGTCCGCAGCGAATGCTACAAAATCCAGCATGAGCGCAATGCTGCCCGCAAGCCGCAGCAGTGGGCGCGTGGCCGCGGGCGATCTGACGCCGGCCGACAACGACAGCGCCGACCTTAAATTCATTCCGGCCGCGTTGTCCGGCAAATGCCGGCAGCTGATCGAGACCTATCACGATATCCACGGCTATTCCTGCTTGCCGGATCGGCTCTGGCACCCGGAGACGCGCAACTTCATCGAGTGCCGCAAAGACTTCCATAAGATTTTCCGACGCGCGGCGATCGCCAAGAGCGCAAAAAAAGCCAATGCGGGCTTCGTACTGATCGCGACGACGATCCTTGCCCTGGAAGTCCTGTCGAGCAATTTCTCCGGCTGGGGCCAACGCTATCCGCTCGCCAAGCGGCGTGCTGATGCGTTGCTGGCGCAGTTCATGCCGCGCGCCAGCACTTGGCTGATGGACATGTATCTCTATCCGAGGAACTACATCAACCCCGCATTCAACGCAGCGCTGACGCCGCCGGGCGAGACGGAGCGAGGCGTCCCCGATCCGGGCGCGGCGCGAACGCTGGGCTTGGAATCCGTATAGCCTCGCGTGAACGCCTCTCCCGCGGCGCCCGAGCGACGCGCGCATGACTGCCGCACTTCCTAAGGTGCTGGTCATCGAGGACGAAGCGCCGATCCGAAAGCTGTTGCGAACCGGCCTCACCAGCCAGGGCTTTGAGGTTCTGGAAGCGAGCGACGGCCATCGGGCGCTCGCTCAGCTCTTCAGCAACCCGGATGTGATCACCCTCGACCTCGGGCTTCCGGATGTCGATGGCCTGGAGTTGTTGCGGCGGATCCGCGAGCGGCGCGATGACCTGCCGATTGTCGTTCTCTCAAGTCGCAGCGATGAGGCCGTCAAGGTCCAGGCCCTCGACCTCGGCGCCGACGATTACATCACCAAGCCGTTTGGCATGAATGAGCTGATCGCCCGCATTCGCGCGGCATTGCGTCACCGGTTGCAGGTCCAGGGACAGAGACCCGTGTTCCATGTTGGCGAGCTCGAAGTCGACCTGGTACGCCGCAAAGTGACGGTGCACGGGGACGCCGTGAAGCTCTCGCCGAAGGAGTATGAATTGTTACGACTGCTGGTGCACCACGCCGGCAAGATACTGACCCATGAATTCCTGCGCGCCGCGCTATGGGCGACGCCGGTCGACGCGAACTATTTGCGCATCTACATCCGCCAGCTGAGGGCGAAGATCGAGCCGGATCCCAAGCATCCGCAATACATCGTCACGCAATCGAGCATCGGTTACCGGTTGCGCGCGGATTGACCGAGTTCCGCGACGCGGCGTCGGTTTAGGTTGACAGCGCTTCCTCGGCGTGGAGCGGCGGACGTACAAATTTCGCATCTCCCGGGGTGGTCTCGAGCCGGTAGCCGACCCCCGACTCGGTGACCAGGATGCGCGGCTGCGAGGGATCTGCCTCGACCTTGTTCCTGACCTTGCGCACCAATATGCGAAGATACTGAGTGTTGTGGATCTGGTTCGAGCCCCAGATGTCCTTGAGCAATTGCTGGTGCGTCACCACGAGCCCGGCGTGGGTCGCCAGCACGTGCAGCAGCCGATATTCCTTGCGCGTCAGCTGCACCCTCGCCCCGCCGACCGTGACGACGCGGGTGACCAGGTCGATGGACAAATCCCCGGCGCGCACGATCGAATCCTTAGTCACGCCGCGGAAATAGCGGCGCAGCGCGGCATCTGTCCGCGCCAGCAACTCGGCCATGCCGAACGGCTTGACGACATAGTCGTCTGCGCCCATGCGCAGCAGCCGCACCTTCTGCATCTCGTCGCCTTCGACGGACAGCACGAGGATCGGGATGCTCGACCAGGCGCGGATTCGCTCCAACACCTCGGCGCCGTCGAGGTCGGGCAGGCCGAGATCGAGAACAATCAGATCCGGCTGGTTCAAGGTCGCCGACTTGAGTCCCGCCGTCGCGTTCTCCGCTTCGCGCACCGTGAACCCTTCGAGCTCAAAACCGGCGCGCAGGAAGCGCCGGATCTGAGGTTCATCGTCGATCACGAGAATCGCTGTCTTGGATTTATTCATCGTCTGCCCCCACCAATTCCGCAACGGCGCCTTGTGCGGCGTCCAACCGAATCGAGATCGTGGTGCCGAACCCCGCTCCCCGGCTCTGCGCCTCCAGCATTCCACCGTTTGCCGTAACGAAGCATTGCGCGATCCAAAGTCCAAGACCCGAGCCCGCTAGACCCGAGCCCGCCTTGTGGCTGCGTTCGCCACGGAACGAGCGGCGACCGACCTGATCCAGTTCGGCCGCGCTCAACCCGTTGCCTTCATCCGTGATTGAAATCACCACCCGCTCGTGCTCCGGCTGGGCCGCAACCGTGATCAGAGAATCGCGCGCCGAATATTTGGCCGCGTTCTCCAACACCTGACCGATCGCCTGTTCGATGAGCGTGGCGTCCACCCGAACGAGCGGCAAGTCAGGCGGGATGTTCACGGCGAGCCGGTGCGAGCGCAGCCGAACGTCCTTCTGCGCGAGCGCCCGGTCAATCAGGTCGATCGGATCGACCCAGTCGCGTTGCGGGCAAACACCTCCGGCCGTGATTCGCGTGGCGTCGAGCAGGCGGCGAATGTCGTCGTCAAGTCGTGTTGCGGCTTGCTGCACGGTTTCGACCAGGGCGCGCGTGTGCTCGCTCTGTCTGACGGCCGGAACGCGACCGAGCACGCTCGCCGATCCGAGGATCGACGCCAGAGGACTGCGCAGCTCGTGCGACACATTTCCCACCAGTGCTTGGCGCAGCACGTCCCATTGGGTGCGCAGCCTCGCCTCGCTGAAGGCGTATCCGACGTCGAGTTGCCGCAGTCGTGCCATCGCCTCAGCGAGGATCGTCTCGACTTGCTGTTCGAGGCGCGTTGCAGCCTCTCGATCCGCAGGATCGAGCTCGACCGCGATGACCCCGTAGTTTGCCGTGTCGGATGACGCGACCTGTAACAGCCAGAGGTTCCCAGTATCGGCATCGGCCAGCGTGCGCTGCGGCGCGCCGCCACCCGAAACCATCATGGCTGTTGCCGCCTCGACCACGTGGGCAGGCAGCGCATCAGTGCCGGCGAGCGCCTCCCCCATCGCCGGCGGCGGAACCAGGATCGTGCGCCGGCGCAGCGTGTTGGTCAGATAGTCCTGAACCGCGGAAATGAGATCCACGGCCGTGAAGGAGGCGGCCAGTTGGCGCGAAAACTCGTAGAGGCCGCGCATCTCTTGTTCGCGCGCGTGCGACAGGTCGCGCTCACGTTTGAGCCGCGCGGCGAGGTTGCTGGTGATGAGCGCAACCAGAAGAAATACGAGGAGCTCGACCACTTCCTTGGGATCAGCAATCCAGAAGCTGTAGAACGGCTGGGTGAAGAAAAAATCGGCGATGCCCGTGCCGGCGATTGCCGCGGCACAAGCCGGCCAGAAACCCCAGCGCGTGGCAGCAATAACGACGGGAATGAGGTAAGCGAACGGGACCAGCTGTCCGTCGATGTATTCGTCCAAAGGAAGCAGGATCAGCGTCGCGACAACAGCGAGCGAAAGCGATTTCGCGAGCGGCAGCAGCTTCTGCGACATTCGCAACCAGATGGATTCATCCGCGCGGTGCGGCAAGAGCTGGTCCAGGCGGCGAACGATGTGCGCCCCTTTCCCGCCTCGACGAGCCAATACCATCCCCGATCTAACCGCCCGTAGTGCCGACGTTGGCATCCAGATCACAGCTCTCGCCTGAGCGTCTTCGCCTTCAGGCTGTCAATGCTGTGACCCCCGTACAAATCACAGTCGCGATTAACTTGTGTTGCGCGTTCCTATAAAGTCCATATGAATGTGTGTATGGAGGTATAAATAAATCATAGTGATAATAGCCGAGCAGCCAGGTTGTGCATCCACTTTGATCAGATCGGTATCGTTCCTGCCCATTAATTGGCTGTTTCTGATTTTTGGTCGCACGCGCTCATTGCGCTCATGAAAAAATAGACAACAGTCCAGCGTTTTATCAGGGTGTGGAATCGCTCTCAGCACCCGTTCCGCGGGACGTGGCCACAGTTTCCCGTATATGAAAATACTATTTGACCCGGACGGACCACCGCACGGAAAGTGGCCCTCGCTGTCCGAGCTTTGGCCGGCTCTGCGGCAATCTTCATGGAGCGATTGGGGGTCGGATGCTCATCCGACCCCCAATTCCTATGCGGGGGGTATCTTCTGCCGAACAATGAGGGGGGCGAGGTCGTACGCACGCCAGCGCACCGCTCGCGGCTGGGCTTGTCCTTTGTTTCCGGCGCCGCTGGAGAGAACCGTGCGCATGGCGCGAGGTTCGGGGCCACTGTCTCTTGGCGCCGCTATCTTCAAAACCAAATCGTGCCGGCGGTCCTATCGCTCGGCTTGACCGCAGTCGCCACGTTGGTGCTGCTTGCGCTCGCAAGCCAACTGCCTCGGGTCAACCTCGTCTCCATCATTTATTTGATACCGGTCATCGTTGCCGCGACCCGCTGGGGATTGCCGGCCGCGGTGATCGCCGCCCTCGCCGGAGCGCTCGGCGCCGATTTCTTCTTCTATCCGCCGATTTTCAGCCTGCAGATCGAGGACACGCAGAACCTGGCCGATCTGATCGTGTTTCTCATCGCTGCCGTTGTCACCAGCAATCTGGCCGGACGTCTGAAGCAGGAACGCGACCGCCTCGATCGCCGAAACAGCGACCTGTCTGAACTCTACGAGCTGTCGCGCCGGCTCACCGCTTGTTTCACCGTTGCGGATCTGATGACGGCAATCGAGGAACACCTCGCGCGCGTGCTTCGGTATCCGGTCGTCGTGGTCGAAGCCGACCGGCTGCAGGGCGATTCCGATTTCGCCGGCAACAGCGGCATTCCGGCAGAAGTACGCCGCGAAGCCGCAGCCCTGGCGGTGCACGCACAGACCTCTCAGGCGGTTGATCCCGTCACGGGCCAGATCTGGCTGATCGAGATTGTCGTGTTGGCCGCGGCAAAGTTCGTCGTCTTTGTCTATCTGGGCCGCAATCCACCCAGCTCGGTCGACGACGCGAGCCGACGCATCCGCGCCGCTATCCAGGAGGCCGCCGCAACGTTGACGCGGCTCGATGTGGCCGGCGCGATCGAGGAGGCGATGCTCCGTTTCCGGACCGACCGGCTCAAGGACGCGTTGATCGGCAATGTGTCGCACGAGCTGCGCACACCGCTTGCAGCAATTCTCGGCTCAATCACGGTGCTCGACCGGACCACGGCCGTTAACACAGATGCCCAGGTGCGCTCACTCGTGGATACGGTGCACGATCAGGCAACCCGCCTCGACACGGAAATACAGAAATTGCTCAACGCGGCCCGGATCGCGGCGGGAACGGCGCGGCCGGCCCCGGATTGGACTGATCCCACCGACATCGTGCAGTCCGCCATCCGCAGCAAGTCGCGGGTCCTTGCGGCGCATAGGCTGGAGGTTGCGATTGACCAGGATCTGCCTTTGATCAAAGTCGATTCGGGATTGATCGAGCAAGCAATCGGACAGGTGTTGGAGAATGCGGCCAAATATTCGCCAGACGGGTCATCGATCGCGATGTCGGCCAGGAGCGAGCAGGACTACCTGATCTTCTCCGTCGAGGATCAAGGCGTGGGCCTGAGTGAGGACGAGCTCATCCGGATCGGGCGGCGGTCATTCCGCGCCGGACGTCAACCCGTCCCCGGCTCAGGGCTCGGCCTGTGGGTCGCAAACGCATTCGTCGCCGCGAGCGGCGGGACGCTGCAAGTCTCCAGTCCCGGGCTTGGCCTTGGAACAAAGATTTCGATCCGGCTTCCGCTCACGCACAATGCGCCGCGCGCGCATTTGATCGATTGATCATTCAACCTGCAGCGCGTCATCTTCCTGATTGTGCATCACCCGTGTCTCGGCGACGCGGGTGATTTCGGCTTGCGCGCGTGGATTATTCGCCATGAACCGATCGAAATCCATCTTTCGCAATTCGAGCAAGCGACAATACGTCTGCGCTACGACATCGGCCGTGCGTCGTTGCCCGGTGAGCAGGGCCATCTCGCCGAAGAAATCGCCCGTCCCGAGCTGGACACGCCGATGCGGCAGGATCACGTCGACGGCGCCGGAGGCGATGAAGAACACGGAATCTCCAACATCACCTTCACGCACGATCCGCTCATTGGGCACGGCGAAGCGCGGGTGCAGCAATCGTGCGATTGCATCACGATGCAGCGCGTCGAGGTTCGCGACGAGATCAAGCTTCTCGATCAAGCGCGGGGTGTCGAGACCAATATCGAACCGCGGCCGCCGCTCGGCAGCTCGTGCAAGCTCGACATTCCGCCTGAGATGGTCATAAACTTCCCGCGTGATCAGCCCTTCCTCATTGAGCGCGCGATAGCGGATCAATTCCTGGCGCATGGCCGACCGTCGAACGAGCAACGTTTCCAGGCCGCTCGTATATTCGGGATATTGGCGACGCAGCGCGTCGAGCGCATTTCCCGCAGCGGATCGCCTCTGGTCGATGACCTTGCGCGTAATGGCGCTGACGCGTTCGCCAAAGATCTGTTGGATCTGTCGATCGTTGAAACGGACGAGTTGGGCGAGCACGTCGCGCAGGATCAGCAACACTTCGACCCGCTCGGCCAGCCGGTCCGAGAGAAGGCCCACCGCGCCGAACCGGCGATATACAAAATAAGCAGCACGAAACGCGGGACCAAATGCCAACGCCGCTTCGGCGGCGCGGCGGTAGCCGAGCCGTCCGTGGGCGCGGGCTCCCTCGACCAGCGCATCCGCCTGATCGAGCAAGGTCTGCGCCACCGCCGGCGACGCCGCGCGTCCGGCCAATATGTCGAGGACCAGCACGCGCTCCTGATTGCCGAGCGCCGCCAGCGCCACAGCCAGGCGATCCCGGTCCGCGAGCTGCGGCTCGGCGGCAACGCCGGCGGCGGTGCGCGCCTCATAGGGGGCGGCCACGCGCGCGAGCATCTCTTTGTCGAGCGCCGGCTCCTTTGCCATCTCGCGCACGGACTCGCCGATCTCGGCGTAGGACAACGCGAGCACGCGGTCGCGCAGCGCCTCATCCCGCAATGACAGGCGATCGAGACCCAACACGCCGATCACCCAGCGCAATGTCGTGGCGTTGATGAAGAGCGTGAACAGAACAAAGCCGGTCGCCAGTATGGCAACGAAGCGGCGTATCTCCGGGTCCAATGCGGCATTCTCGGTGACCGCAAGCGCCAACACCAGCGTCAGGGCTCCGCGCAAACCACCCCAGATGATGGCGAGCTTGTAGGCGCGATCGATCGGCTGACTGAGGCCGAACCACTCGACCAGCGGCACGAGCCCGAACAGGGACAGAATGCGGGCCGCGAACGCGGCAGCGATGAGGACGGCCAGCAGGATGGCATCGTGCGGCGTCACGTCGACCAGCAGCCGCGGCACGAGGATTGCCGCGAGGAGAAAGATGAGCGAGCGCGCCCAGAATGCGACCTGCTCCCAGAGCTCGCTGAGGAAGGCCCAATTGGACGGTGCGATTCGCGCCCGGCCAAACGCACTCACCATGAGCCCGCAAGCCAGCACCGACACGACGCCCGAGACGTGGAAGAGCCGCTCAGCCGCGATGAACGCCAGGTAGGCGAACGCCAAGGTCAGCGATGCTTCGGCAAGCCGGTCATCCCCGACCCGGCTCATGATGAAAACCAGAACCCGGCCGATGCAAATCCCGAAAACACCCCCACCGACGAACGACAACACAAACTCGGTAAACCCGCCCGCGATGTCGGCTTGGCGGCCCGACACGATCATGCCCAGCAGAACCACGAACAGCGAAATGGCCGCCGCGTCATTGAGCAGCGCCTCCCCCTCGACAAGCCGCGTGAGCCGCGCCGGCGCTCCTACATCGCGGAAGATGGCGATGACGGCCGCCGGGTCGGTGGTCGCCACGACGGCGCCGAGCAGCAGGCACACGACGAGCGGGGCCCCGGCGAGCGGCCACAGGGAGAGGCCAATCACAGCCGTCGCGATGATGGTGGCCATGACCGCCAGCAACAGGATCGGCGCCGCATCATCGAGGGTGCGCCGCACGTCCGTCGCAAAGCCAGCTTCAAAGACCAGCAATGGCAGGAACACGTAAATGAAGGTGACCGATGTGATCGGCAGATCGGCGAACAAGTTCAACGAAAGACTGCTTGGGTCGGTAAAGC
Organism: uncultured Alphaproteobacteria bacterium; assembly: GCA_963760435.1. Taxonomy (GTDB): domain Bacteria; phylum Pseudomonadota; class Alphaproteobacteria; order Rhizobiales; family Xanthobacteraceae; genus JAFAXD01. The sequence goes on along the minus strand of CAVXDE010000043.1, from coordinate 20,504 downwards.
CCAGCAGGTGAAGCGCAAGCGGCGCTCCGCCGATTGCCACGCCGACGGCGGCCAGCAGCACCGACGACGGCAATCGCAGCCGCGCCGCGAGCGGCTGGCCGCACGCGACAACAATCAGGAGGCCAGCAATGACGAGCAGAACACCGGCCGCATCGGTCATGGCTCGACCAAGGTTGCTTTACAGCTCGACCTGTCCGCCAAGCTCGACCACCCGGTTGGGCGGGATGCGAAAGAACTCCGTCGCCGCCAACGCATTGCGGTGCATCGCCTCGAACAGCCGCCATCGGATCGCCGTCAGGCGCGATCGCCCGCGGGTCACAATGGTCACGCGACCAACAAAAAACGAGGTGTCCATCATATCGAAATTGAGCTGGTAGGCACGACAATCCTCAAGCGCCCGCGGCACGTTCGGCTGCTCGACAAAGCCGTAGCGCGCAACGACCGAATGAAAGTTGCTGCCCATGTGAGTGACCTCGACCCGTCGTTGCGGGGGCACCCGGGGAATATTTTCAGTCACCACGTGCAGCAGCACGATCCGCGCATGCAGTACTTTGTTGTGTTTGAGGTTGTGCAGCAGCGGCACCGGCACAACATCGACGCGGCTCGTCAGGTAGACGGCCGTCCCCGGCACACGGTCCTTGCTACGGACCTGGGCGATGAAGGTCGCCAGCGGCAGCGTGTCCCGCTCGAGCTTTCGCATCAGCGCTTCGCGGCCGTGGCGCCATGTCATCATCAAAAAGAACACCAGCGCCGCCACCACCAGCGGAAACCAGCCGCCCTCGAACACTTTCATCAAATTGGCACAGACGAATGAGAAGTCGACGATCACGAACAATCCAGCCAACGCACCGCTGAGCAGCAGGCTCCAACCCCAAACCTCGCGCATGGTCACGAACATCAGCATCGATGTCAGCAGCATGGTCATCGACACGGCGATGCCGAAGGCTGCTGCCAGATTGTCAGATGAGCGAAATCCGAGCGTGAGAATGAGAGTGAGCCCCATGAGGACCCAGTTCACGAACCCGACGTAGATCTGGCCATAACCTTCCGCCGAGGTCTGTACGATGTGCAGCCGCGGGCAAAGTCCGAGCTGAATGGCCTGCCGCGTCATTGAGAACGCGCCGCTGATGATGGATTGGCTGGCAATGATCGTGGCAACGGTCGCAAGCCCGACAAGCGGCAGCTGCAGCGCCGCCGGGCAGAGTGTGAAAAACGGGTTTGTCCCAGGAGCGACCACGCCATCGACCACAAGCGCCGTCTGGCCCGCATAGTTCAGCAACAGGGCCGGCAAGACGAATCCGTACCACGCGGTGCGGATCGGTCGCGGACCAAAATGCCCCATGTCGGCATAGAGCGCTTCGGCGCCAGTGGCGCAGAGGAACACGGCTCCGAGGACGGCAAATCCCGTGGCCCCATGGCCGAACAGATATCCAATCCCATAGCGTGGATCGAGCGCCGCCAGCACACCGGGATGCACGACAATGCCGCCGATGCCGAGCAGCCCGATGGTCACGAACCATACGGCCATGATGGGCCCAAACAGCCTTCCGATCCGGCCACTGCCCTGCGACTGCAAGGCGAACAGGCCGACCAGGATGGCCGCAGAGAGAGGCACGATGTAGGGCGCGATCTCGGGGGCGGGAATTTTGAGGCCTTCCAACGCGCTCAACACGGAGATCGCCGGTGTGATCGCCCCGTCGCCATACAACAAGGCGGCGCCCAGAAGACCGATCGCAATGATGCCGACGCGGTCGCCATGCTTGATGCCGAGGAGCGACATCAGCGCCAGTATCCCGCCCTCCCCGTCGTTGTCCGCCCGCATGACCACTGCGACATATTTGAATGACGTCGTGATCAACAATGTCCAGACGATCAAGGAAAGCATCCCGATCGCCACAGCGGGAGTTGCACCGCCCGCCCAGTCCAGTGCGGTTTTGAGCGTGTACAGCGGGCTTGTGCCGATATCGCCATAGACGACACCGAGAGCGCCGAGGGCGAGAGCGCCGAGACCACCGTGCGCCGTATCAGCTTCCCCGGTGGCCACAGCGCCCGCGCTCGTCATGATCGGTCTGCGATCTATTCAGATGAAACGCATCGGATCACCGCCGTGCGCCTGCCACCGCGAGACAGAACATCGCCGTTGCGGTCGGCAGGCGCGACATGTGAACCCTTATGGGCAGGATTTCAAGGCGTGAGTACGAGCAACAATAATACCGCCCGCCAATATGCAAATGAATATTTCGAAGAGGTCATTGTCCGGCGGCAGGTTCGGGGCTTTTCCTCGCCTGCGACGCCCCCGAGTTGGCGTGGCGCATGGCCTGCCGCATCTGGATGACATCGCGCTGAGCGCGCCGCAGCTGCGATCTTGACGCCGTGTGATGAATGCGGGTCTCCCCATACCGGTCCAGCGCCGCGATCAGCTTGTGCGAGAATGCCTGCAGAAGATCCATGATCCATCCCCGAACGGGCGGTTTGCCGGCCGCAATCACGGTCATCGACCCATCCCGTTCGTCTTGCGGAGCGTGCACTTCGCCCACCGCTACCAAGGTGCCGCGCACCCAGTTTCGATCCACTACCTACTTAGATTTGACGGCATAGGAATTCAGGAGGTACTCAGGGCAGAGTTCATATATAAAAAATAAATTTTTTACCTGTCTGCATAGTCGCTGTGTGATCTCGAGCTTGATGAACGTGCACCACGCCCACGCTGATTCCGATAAGTCCATGCTAAAGCAAGCAAATCCGGCGTGATCCAAATGCTCTGCTGCTCGCGTCAAGGCCCAATTCGATTGCCGGCTTGGCACCTTGATTGCTACGCCGCCCCGTGCTGCCAGAGAGTCAGGCGACAGCGGGCCAACCACACGACAAGACCGACATGGAGAATTCGGCGAACATCATGCGCGTTGCACTGATCGTCTCGATCATTCTGCACGTTTTGTTCATGGTGTTTTCCGGCCACGATTTACGAGCAACCACGCATGGCGAGGTCATCAACGTTGACATCGTTCCGGCTAATGAGATTCCCACTCCCGTCGAGGAGACCAAGCCAGACAAAGACCCTGCCGAGTTCAAACCCGAAGCGGCTGAGTCAAAACCAGAGACACCCGTCTCAGAGCCAAGCAGGGAGCGAGCACCCGCCGAGCAACGGCCTGCCCCGGAGCAAGCGAAAAAGCCAAGCCAGTTGCCTCCCCCCGCAGACGAGTCGCCCACAAAGGAGTCGCTGACGAAACCGATCAAACAAGACGCACCGCGGACAAACGAGCGGAAACCAACTCAATCCCCACCGGACCAGACCGCTGCTCAACCGCAAAGTCCGGGCGAGCAAGCCATGAGCGCACGTGACATGGCACCCGACCGGCTGGCGGCGATCCTCGGGCTCCCTTCCGATGCGGCTGGGCTATCAGCACCTGGTGGATTCGGCAGAGCCCCCGAGCGCCTGACGAAGCTCACGGAAGGCGTCAAGGAATTGAAAGCCCAGCTCAACAAGTGTTTCGTTCTGCCGCCCGGCGTCGCGCGCACGGATCGGATCAAAATGATCATGCGCGTCGAGCTCACCCGCGACGGCGCACTCGCCCGCGATCCGATCGTCCTCGACGGGGCTGCGCCGGCAATCGGCTATCCCATGATGCTGAGTGCGATACGGGCATTGCGACGATGCGCTCCCTATCATTTGCCTGCTGACAAATACGCAGATTGGCAGATGCTCGAGATCGACTTCTCACCCGACGACATGTTGGATAATTAGTGCACCTCGACATGCGCCTGATGAAGCAAGCCATTGCCGCCGGTGCGCTGCTTGCGGGCCTATGTGTCCCCGCCCTCGCCGGCCTGGGCGAAGATGCGGTCTCGGCTTACAGCAGAGGCGACTATGCGACCGCTGCAACGCTTTGGCGCCAGTTGGCGGACCAGGGCGACGTCACGGCCCAATATCGCATCGGCATCATGTACAACAATGGCGAGGGCGTGCCGCAGAACTACACTGAGGCCGCCCGCTGGTTTCGCCTGGCGGCCGAACAAGGCGATGCGAAAGCCCAATTCCTGCTCGGATTCCTGTACGCAGCGGGCAATGGCGTGGCTCTCGACGACACCGAGGCTGCCCGCTGGTTTCGGCGCGCCGCCGACCAGGGCGAGGCGAGAGCGCAATTTCTGCTGGGTTCAGCTTATGCGGAGGGCGCAGGCGTGCCGCAGGACGATGTCAGCGCGCGGATGTGGTTCGAACTTGCGGCGGCGCAAGGCGAACCGAATGCGCAAAAAGCGCTGACCTGGAGCGCACAACATATGACCCCTGCCCAGGCCGCCGAGGCACAGAAACGCGCACGACTATGGAAACCGACGACGCGTTGATGGTGCCGGTGGGTTGATGTCCTGCTGTCCGTCTACTCCCAATCGGAGGATGGCAAACCGAGTGGTCACGCAGTTTCTTGCGCTAGCGCAAGAAACGGCTCTTCATCCAAGGTAGTCTGCGCAGGACGCACGCACGACTCGAAGGCGGAGGGGCGATACGTGCATAATGAGTCCGGCAGCGAGCAGCGACATAGCAGGATGCACAGTCGCCCACAAATATCAGAGGCGGACAATGCGCTTATCACCAATGGAAACCTCGCTCGTTGAGGCGATCAGAAGCTTGGACAGGTCGGAGCCCCTTAGCATTCATATCACGGTGTTTCCGGGTTCAATCCGCGTCCACTTGGAAGCAGAAGGTCTCGAGGGTGTAGGACATGGAATCAAGTTTGACAGCGCCTATTTCGAAGCCTTCGAAGAATACCGCGGTAAACTAAATCCACGCCGCGACGGCGCCCGCAGGGCTGCGCCGCGTTCGTCGAAACAAGAGGTCGGGCAGGAGCTTTTGGGTTTCACGCATCGCAAGCAGGATTCTGAAAAAAAGAAGCCCGGGGGGTGAGCAGATTGGCATTAGGCGTGCCCTAAGGGCCCCACCGAACCTCGGACGGCGCGTTCAGGAGAACGAGCAGAACCACGATGATGAGTTTAACAGCCATAGCGGGTCATTCGGGCGGCCGCGTGTTGCACAAGCCCTGCGATCCTACCGCTGGACAGGCCGTAATTCTTGATCACGATATAGGCGGGCAAGGAGAAAAGGTAGAAGCCGATGTCCTTGCCGTAGACCGGATCAGGCGTCCCAAATGGAACCTGATAGAGCAGGCGCAGGAAGACACTCCAATTATGCACCTCCGCCCAGCCGACCAGAATGGCGATCAGACAAGCTGCGCACGCGATGACGAAAGGCCATCGCGAATGGCCTGCAACGGGTGGGGCGAGGTCCCAGTGCCGCTATTCATTTTCCGCAGCTCGGGGAGGCGCGTCCACGGCGAGCGGGTGAAGCGATCGGCGAGCGCTCCATTCGCCCACAGGATGAGGGCCGTCGCAACGAAAGCAGCACAGAACGTTGCGGCTTGTGCGACGATTGTCGTCCAGAACACGCCCGGATAGCCGATTTCGCCGAACCATAGCCAATCGACCAGAAAGTCGCTGGTAAGCCCGAGGATGATGAGGCAGGTCACAAGGATGACGACAGCAAATATCCCCACCATCAGCGCGCCCGGCCAGGCCGGGCGTCGCCTAGGATCTATGCTCCGAATGCCGAACGTGCTGATCATGAGCCTCCGCGGCACATAATAGCTGAAGTTTCGATCGATATAGGGGCGGCGCGTTGACCCAGATCAACCCATCCAGACGCCCACTCATTCAGTGCGACATCAGCACCGGCACGGTCATGGACGCCAGGATGCCCCGCGTAGCACCCCCGAGAATGAACTCGCGGACACGGGAGTGGCCGTAAGCTCCCATGACGATCATCGTGGCGCTCGAATCGGCCACATGCGACAAGATCGTGCTCGCGACGTCGATGTCCGGGGCCACCTCCGTCCGCACTTCGACGTCGATATTGTGCCGCGCGAGATGTTCGCCCATGCGAACGCCGCGGATTTCGTGGTCGTCATTCTTCGTTTTTTCATTGACGACGATGAGGAGCTCGACCGCGCCCGCCTTGGTCAGGAACGGCAAAGCGTCGTTGATCGCCCGCGCCGCAGGCCGGCTGCCGTCCCAGCAGCAAACCACCCGCTCGAGCTTGAGCGCGTCGCGCTGTATGTAAGGCACCATGATCACCGGGCGCCCGGATTCAAACAATAATCCCTCGATGAGACGGTCGTTGTTGGCGCCGCCGGGTTCGGATTGGGTGATGAGGCTCAGATCGAAACGCCGGGCCGCATTTGCCAGCGCCAGCGGGGCGTCGCGCTCATACACGGTGTCGACGATGTGGTCTGCGGAGAGCAGGCTTCGCTTTGCCGCCGCGTGGAACGCCTCGACCGCAGCATCAACCGCTTTTTGATATTCGCGCTTCGCCTGAGCGGCCAGTTCGGTAGGAATTGCGCCCGCAACATGGCCCGGCAGAGCGTAGTCGTAGATGAAGGCGAGCCCCACCGTATGCGCTTGGAATACATCGGCGACCGTCAGCGCATACTCGCGCGCGGGGTCGCGTCCGGCACCGATTGCGAGGTTGACGATAAGGTCTTTGATCATGGCAGGGCTCAGTTTTTGGATTACGTCCAATCTACATCAATTGATGATTGGCCATGCTGCGTTGACCTAAGTCAATCTCCATCGAGTTCGAGCCTGCCGTGCAGGGCCCATCTCATTCCGTCTCTCGCCGCCGGCACCGCTGGTTCTAGCGATCCGGTGCCGCGACAAACTCCGCCTTGTCGAGCGCGATGCGCATGAGACGGCGAGCGATTCGGCTCAGGAAGCCTTGGCAAGAATCCTGTGCTTCTGGCAGGCTCGCCAATTGACGACGAGGCCGTCTGCGTGCCTTTCGGCCAACTCTGCCAAGAGAATATCGATCTCGCGTGTGGTTTGCGCAGTCGGTTCGACGAGCGGCAATCGCACCCGCGGCGACATCAGACCCAGACGGCTCAGCGCATATTTGAGCGGGGCCGGATTGGATTCCCGAAGCAGTGCCGCGGTCAACGGTGCGATTGCGGCACTTAGGTGCTGGGCACGCGCAAACTCGCCTCCTTTAGCGCTCAGGTACAACTCCCGGCAAAGTCCCGGTACGACGTTGGCGGTTACAGAGATGGATCCATCTCCACCGAGAGCGAGAAATTGCGAGGCCGTTGCATCATCCCCGGACAGAAGACGAAAGCCGGGTCTCAAGCACGCGTGCAGACGTTGCGGCCGACTCAGATCCGCGCTCGCATCCTTTAGACCGATGAACTGCGGCATCTCCGCAACGAGGCGCGCGATTGTCTCGTCAGCAAGCCCGCATACGGTTCGAGACGGCACATCATAAAGAATGATCGGCAGGCCGGTGGATTGAGCGATGGCGCAGAAATGCGCGTACATGCCGGCTTGGGTGGGCTTGTTGTAATAAGGGACAACACACAAGGCCGCGTCGGCGCCGGCAGCTTCGGCGTCCTGCGTCAATTCGATGGCCTTTGCAGTGGAATTGGACCCGGTTCCTGCAATGACCGGCACCCGCCCGTCCGCCGCATCCGCCGCCACGGCAACGATTTCCGCATGTTCTCCGTGGCTCAGCGTGGATGCTTCGCCGGTCGTCCCACCGACCACGAGCGCCGTGGCACCGGCCTCGATCTGGAGCCGGCACATCCGCTCGAATGCGAAACCCTGGCGCCATGGTCATGGTCATCTTCCGGACGCATGAACAATAATTTATGTCTCCCGGTCCGGCCTTCGCCCGCGCTTATGCCGGCACTATACGGCCGGGTCCTTCCTTCCCTCGAATTTATATTCGTCTGCGGTCACATTGAGCATGTTTTGCGGATCGTGTCCCTCGGTGGGGGGTGATGGGGCGCGCGAAGGCCGGGTAGCCCAGCGTCGACCGATGCGCGCCCCAACTCCCGCCCTTCAGGGCAGATTGCGAACCATTCACCTGCATGACGCGCGAGCAAACGGGGCAGCGCGTTCAACGCTGAAGAAAACACCAGATCGGCGGGATGGAACATGTCGTCAAACTGTTCAACAAACGCACCGTGCGACGTGAAGATGTATGGCCGGACCATCGTTCGCATCTTTGCTACGTGGACCGAGATAATCTTGCCCGACGGCAAGGTCGTTCTTGGTACCCCATCGGATGAGCAAGCTCCGATTGCCGCTGAGCTCGGCTATGGCGATCTCGATCAGATGTGCCGCGAACACGAACCATTCCATGTCGCGCTGTGCGACTTGCTTGGGCTGCCTGTCTCATACGCCATGCGGGAAGCTGCTGGCGAACAGCTAACGCCGGACGAGCACTGGGCGGCAGTTCTGGAAGAGACGGCCGTGCTGGCAGCATTGAAGTTCCGCCAGCACCATCGATGGGTGCTTGCGCAAGCAAATGGAGGCCCGCCGTGAGATGGCATCGTGCAATCGAATGAGCCTCCTGGAAGTCCGTTTTGGGCCAAACTGAGACTAATTCAGTGCGAGTGAATCTCTTCTGCTTTTCACCTTATAGCGGACTTGCGCGGCGCCTCGGGGCGTCCAACCGCTAGCCACGATTGGCAGAGATAGGTCCGATCGCCGAGGTCACTCTCGCGTTCGCGCCTATCGGATTGTCGCGATTCAGTGCACCGCGTCGGCATAGCCACATCGCAAAAATCTTCTCTTGCGGTAGCGGAGCAAAAACGGAGCAAATCGCTCTTGGCTGGCCGACACAAATTCAATCTAAGTGATTGATTTCTTTGGTACAGCTGGGTGGAACTCGAACCACCGACCTCCTGATCCACAGTCAGAGAACTTAAATCAAACGGGACGCTATGGAACTTTGAAGCTTTATAATTTTCACGGGTTATCTTATACTTAAGTTCGTTGTGGTGTCATTGAGTTCCGTTCAATCCACCAATTTTGTGTCCCTAATGCGTCCCAGCGGGCCTTTTAGGAGGGCTTCTGACGGGTTTGGGGACACATGACCCCAGAGGGCCACTCATGGGCAAATCCCTCACGGATGCCTTCGTAAAGTCGATACGGCCACCGTCTAGGGGGCGCGTCGAGCACGCGGACGTGCGGTGCGTGGGCTCTCTTTTCGAGTGACCGCAGCGGGTGCACGTTCATGGTGCTTCAGGTTCCGCGATCCGCACACCGGTCATTCGACTCGCATTGGGTTGGGCCCATATCCGGCCGTGTCTCTGTCAGCTGCCCGCGAAATGGCGGAGAGCCAGCGAAAGATTGTCGCCACGGGTAAGAATCCAGTGGAGGTGCGACGGCAACAACGGATCGAGGCCCCCGAGAAGACATTTGAAGCCCTGGCCCTTCGCTATATGAGGGAGCACGCCGAACGGAAAAAGCGTCCAAAATCAGTCGAAGAGGATAGACGCAACCTAAACCTTCACGTCCTGCCACAATGGGGCAATCGTCGCTTCGAGGATTTACGACGTAACGACTTAATCGGTTTGGTTGAGGGCCTCATTAAGGACGGAAAGCCAATTCTAGCAAATCGTATTCACGCGCTGTGCAGTAAAATCGGCTCCTTTGCGGTTGAAGTTGATTTTGTCGAGACAGGCAACCCGTTTGCCGGGATAAAAAAACGCGTCGAAGAAAATATCGGGCGACGCATCCTCTCTGATGATGAGATCCGTCTGTTCTGGAGCAACATAGTCTTGCCGCCAGTGTCCCGCCGCGTTGGGCTTGCTTTGAGACTTGCCCTATTGACCGGGGTGCGCTCGGCCGAAGTCGCGGGAATGCGTCGTGCCGAACTCGAATACATCGACAAGCCCGAAATAGCGGCCTGGACGATTTCAGATATCAGGGTCAAAAATAAACGGGCGCATTATGTTCCGCTTTCCCCATTGGCGCTGGAGACGATTAAAAGCGCGATGGAGTTGACAGGTGACTCCGAACCGCTCGTTTTCCCATCTCGTTCAAAGGAAGATGCAGTTACGGCAAACGCCTTTGGGGTGGCGATGCGCCGATTTGCAGATCAGCTCAAACCCTCCTCTCCCGCCGCAAAGAGCTGGCGAGCCGACCCGCCCAGTCCTCACGACCTTAGACGCACCTTCGCGACGAAGATATCGGCACTTGGAATTCTAAAAGAAGACCGTGACGCTTGCATGAACCACGTCCGCTCCGATGTAGGCTCGAAGCACTACGACCTCTATGATCGCGCCAAAGAGAAACGCATAGCCTTGAACCTGTGGGCCGATACGCTTGCCAGTATCATTGCCGCTGACGGACATAAGGCGGCGCGTTGATGTCGTCCAAAGGAAAAATATTGGACGACTCCCGCCACGCACAGTCGCAGCTCCGACCCGTATGGGCACCCAACAAATTATTCCACTTTCAAAGTAAACTAGAGAGCGGCGGGTTGCACCGCATTCTTAAAGCGGTCGATGCGACGGCTAAGAGAAGAAGAAATTATTCACAACAACTCGATGATGGGCAGCGGACTTGGCTTTCAATAGAGATCTGCGGGGCGTATCACCAATTTTTGATGCTATCGGAGCTTGATCACCAACCATCGACTCGTGAAAAAACGAAACTGTTACAAGAAGCCATAGAGACCGCAAGGTTCCTCAAGCAGAAACTAGTGGGGCCTGACGGTTCCGGTAGGGAACAATACTCCTTTGCCGCCAGGCAAATTGCAGCGATGTTTATCCCTGAGGATGGGTTCAAGGCTTTTTTGGCTGCCCTCGATCAAGTTATCAGTTGCGGCGAGGTACAAAGCAGACACTTGGGGTATAGGTCGCAACGCAATCTAAAAAAGACATTTGTGTCCGAGATTTTGCCAAAAACTTACGAAGCATATTTTGGAAGGAAGCATGGGTTCGCGCGAGACAAGTCGGGCGGCCCATACGTCAGATTTGCTGTTGCCGTCATGAGGTCAACAAGTTGTTGCCGGCGGAATAGAAAAAATGGGTCTCCTGCCGCAGGAAGCACCTATTCTGCGTCGAGAATCATCGCTTGGAAAGCAGGCTCAAATTCAGTTTCGTTGCTGACATTAAATATCGCGATCTCTTGTCCGCCTTCGCGAGCAGCGCTTTCAATCTCTTGAACCTCTATTTTCGTTCCGGGCGTTGGGTCGTTCGGATTGGTGAGAATAGCGATTAGCTCGGCTGATGGAACTAATTGGCAGAATCATTGTTAAGCATTTTTTGGCTCCGGGAGTTACTGTAATAATAAATATAAACACCAGTGATGTACCTCCCAGCAGATTAAGAATTACAACAAACCCGCCCTTAACGGGGTCGTCACCAAAGATCGAGACGATTGGTATTGAAGATGTAGCTGATTTTGCAGCAACCAAGCCGCCGGTCGCGTTTACGATCACAATCACTTGTCGCTCGATCAGATCGGCCACCAATGTCGGGAACATGTCATAATGGCCATGTGCAAAGCGAGCTTCAATTAGAAGGTTTTGGCCTTTGACATAGCCTGTTGCTCTAAGACCTTGGCGCAATGCGGCCAAATAAGCCGCAGCATTTTCGGGCTAGGTTACACTTAGATACGCGATCACCGGCATCGTGGCCTGCTGCGCGCGCGCCACCAGCGGCCACGCCGCCACGCTGCCAAGACCCGCGATGAACTCGCGCCGTCGCATCCATCCCTCCCGATGGAACGAGGGTAGGTTAGCACCATTTCAACCGTCTGGAAGTCTCAAATCCCACCTTTCGGCAAATCATCTCCTGACATTCGAGAGCCGCACGGCTATGGTATTTTTGTAAGCGCGCTCAGACTGAGCCGAATTGGGAGGCGTTCATGGTCAGGTTAGTCACACGCGGAAGGTTTACCCAAGACTATGCCAAAGGACTGGTAGCCGCGCCCGAGGACCGAGAACCAGCAGTCAAGAAGCTGGTAGAGAGCGTGGGTGCAAAGCTCATCAACTTCTACTTCACGACGGGCGACAGCGATTTTCTGATTGTGACTGAAGGTGACGATGCCGAATCCGTCATCGCCGCGTTACTGGCAACTGCGGGAGCCGGGACGATTTCGGACATATCCACTGCGAGAGCTTGGACCGGCAAGGAATTCAAAGCGGTCGCTGAAAAGGCTTCCAAAGCAGCGAAGGCGTACAAGGCGCCTGGCAAGCACTAAAAAATTGCGGAAGTTGGCCCTTCAGCCCCGGCTTCGGTCGGGGCTATTCGCAGGCGCAGCCATCCAACGATTCTTCGATTAGATCACGAACCTGAGTTCGCGCATGTTGCCGAGCGTCATCGGCGGGCTGACCATTCGGTGAGCGCTTGTCGTCGGCCGGGTAGGCCATCATCTCATTTGTGATGGCACCAATCGCCTATCAATTCGGGCGGCATCTTTGGGGCGGCATGCGCTATCGATGCTGAATTGGTCGCGATAATCGCGGCGACGGCGCAGGATTTGATATGAGCGCATGTTTCATGCCACTCCTGATGATAGATCGGAGGATCAGAAAGGCTCAGAAACACATTCTGCGCGGGCGTTTATACATTCCGTCGCCCACGCTGTCAGCAATACCGCGAGCATGTGGTACGTGCCGCGCGGCGACTGTATTGTTTCAGTGTACATCCAGCCGTCGCTGTCATTGTGGTACAAGTGGCCAGTGTTGATGGATCGGTCGATAGTCCCTGACCAGTACCAATCCCGTTGTCCGGGGCATCTTCGTCCATGTAGTCCCGTTTGGGTATTGCTGCGTTCGATCTACAACACGTCCTGATCGCAGGGTGTTGACGCATCGATTCCTTGAAAGTTGCCATGCTCGGCTCGCAACTGGACGCAGTATCTTGTAGGCTGGAGTACACGATCGCGCTCCGGGCTGTGACTTACGATCGAGCGTTTGTTGACAAGACTCCCCGTTCTCGCCTGGGGTGAACTAGGGGCAACGTCGAATGCGCGGGCACTGCCGATAGTAGCGACGGGCGTTGCAGCTAGCACTATCGTTCTCATTCATTGCCTCCATGTTTGCGACGCGGACGCTTGTTGGGCCGAGTATGAGCCTCAAGGAGTACCCATCGCGCAAAGGTTGAAGGGGATCGCATCCCAACCACTACATTTCCGTTATGTTCCCCATCTTGGAAGCGCTCGCATCACCGCTAGCTGCGCGTGGGGTGAGCGCGAGAAGCATGAGACTTGAGGGAAAGCGGAATGCGACTACCGCGGGAACTACCTTGAGACTTGGTCTGGACGCGCCTGCCGAAGTTCCCTTTGTCGAGTCTGGATGGCCGGCTCATGTATCTCCGGTGCCGGTCGCGCCGGGTCGTGGTGATGTTTTGCCGACGACAGTTCGCACGGCGCGACTAAGCAGGGCCGCCTGCCTGACCATCCCGGCGACAGCGCAGAAGGATCAGGTTAATATCTAGGGAACTCTGCTTCGTAGCAACTTTCAAAGTCCGGGTGGAGCACCTGAGACCGGTTGACGTATTGATTGTCTTTCCAGTGAATTGTGACACCACCCACTGTGTCGCCAAGGAAAGTTCTACCTAACTGCATCACGCCAACGAAGGCAGGCGTAGCAACAATGTGGTCATCGGCGCTTCTATGCGGAGCCTTTGACAACTGGCAGTGCTTGGATGCCAATGCAAATTCCCGGACCACCTGGAAGGCGAACGGCTTGGTGGCGGCATCAGCGTTGAAATCATGGACCCACTTGTCACCCTCTTCCGGGCTCGATGCCCTATGCTGCATGACATAATCAACGGTGTTGAAGGGTAACCATCAAAGCTAGGAGGGCCAATCTGATGTCGTCATTCTTGAGTTGAAACTCATCGACCGTGGGTTTGACGACGACGTCGTAGTATTCTTTTGGCGATATCATACGCGTCTCTTCATCTTGTCGTCGATCTTCGTCACCGCAATCTTGAAAATTCGTGCCGACGTGATGTGGAACAACTTCGCTGCCTCTGCGATGGCGCTGCGCTCGTCGGGAGCCTCGACTGTTCCTAGGTGCTTACCACCCTTGCCGATGTAATCGACGCGCCACCGTGCCATCATTCGTCACCCGGCATAGCATCGTTGCCGCGCCAGTCAGTCACCGGGCTCGCTTCTTCCCAGTTCGGCCGAACGTCGACGCGCCGGCCGCCGCACTTGCTGCATTTCAGCCGCCGGCGAAACGACGGGACCGCGATGTCGTCGGGGTAGTCATCGGCGCTCATGACCGTGTGGTGGCGGCAGGAGTGATCTAGGCAGTAGACGGCGAGCCCACGAACCCCTTGCTCGCGCATGTTGCCGAGCGTCATCGGTGGGCCGGGTTCGTGTTTCTTCATCAGCGGGCTCGCTTACTCAAAGCAATCAGCATGGCCCGCTCGATTGCCGGATGCGCCGGGTTCTTGATCTTGATCCATTCCCGGCAGCGTCCCGAGCGGTAGCGACTGTCGCGGCGCTTGGCGACGATGCCCTCCAACCCCATGACGCACGCCTGCCGGAACACGACTGCGCCGTCCACGTCCTCGATGTGCTCGCACAGCCGGACACCGGGCTCGGCGCCGTCCAAGAGCTGAACCAATGCGTTACGGCGGCGTGCCCATGACTGGTTGCGCAGATCGCGACCGTCGAGCTCCAGCACATCGAAGGCGTACAGGAAGGCCTCTGGAGCGCCCTGGCGGCTAAAGCACGCGCGCATGCGATCGAAGTCGGACTTGCCATCAGCACCACAGATGACGCCTTCACCGTCAAGCATTACCGAGCGCACAGGGAGGGCCTGCATCGCTTCTGTGATGGCCGGCAGTTGCTTGCTCCAGTCGTGGCCGCCCCGCGAGTAGATGCGCACGCGCTTGCCCTGACGGACAGCGAGAAACCTGAACCCGTCGTGCTTTATCTCGTAGGCCCATTGCGGGCCCGCCGGCACGGTCCGGCTGATGGTCGGCAGGCATGGCTCAATGAAGCGCATGTCGCTCATTAACGGGCGACCACAGAGGGAGTCGAGTCAGCATCCGTCGTCCCTTGATTTCACCAGTCGGCATAGCCGGTCGGCCGGACCAGTCATCGATTGAGCCCGGCGCCTCTTTCCAGTTCGGCCGCACATCGATCTTATTTCCCCGAGCGCCGCATTTGCCGCATTCACCCTGGCCCTGAACCACGGAACCGGCGTGTCACCAGGATAGCTCGACACGTCGATCAGCCCCTGATGCCGGCAGCTATCGTTGTCGCAATACGCAATGAGATTGCGCACGCCTTGGGCGCGCATATTTGCCAAGTCCATCGGCGGGCCGGGTTCGTGCTTGCGTTGGGCCATGACCGCGAATTCGAGGTCCTCCTTGCGCTGTAGTACTTTCCGCTTCTCTTGCCTCACTCGTGAGATGGCCTCCTTAACCGTTGCAAACAGTGGGCGTGGAATCAAACCGTAATCAAACTGGCGTGAGCCGACCGCCGGGGACCGGATGAATGTGTCGTCCTGGCCAATCAAACTCGTTTCCCTCTGTAGTGATTATCCATGAGCGCGGTCGCGTTAACTTGAGATAATCGCGCACCTTGGGCGGGACGGGAATGCCATCCTCCGGATAATTTGGTTCACGGGTGGTAATTGGAGCAACCAGCACAACCCTTTCGCCGCCCCGCCTGTCAACGGACATGATCACACATGGCCGAGACACTTCGCCGTCATCGAGACCTTTTTTGGCCTCGTGACTCCACAAAAAGCTATAACGGATAACTAGACCCGGTTCAGGGCACGGCAGCACCTAAGATGAGTCGTCGTTCGATCAGCGCATCTAAATGCGCATGACTCGGGTCCATCTCGCTGCGCTGTAGCGCGTTGAACGTTGCCTCGGGCATATCCGCACTACGGATAACTGCGTCGGTCCTCAGGCGCGCGACGGATTCCCAAGTCGAATGGAAATCCAGTGGAAAATAGATGCGACCTTGCTGAGCGGGGACATTGCAACAACACCTTTATTGAGCCAGCTTTAGCTAACCCAGGGAGAATGTAAGGTTTCCTCATCCTCTTCCCCAGAATCGGCAATTTGCCACGTCCTGGGTACCACCAGCAGAAGTATTTTGATACCGAAATCCATTATATTTCGGATATGTTGCATAGTCACCAAGGCCATCGAGGGACTGCATTTGGGGTCGGACCAAAAGCGGCATGGGATAACAAGGGTGAGCACCAGCAAGGATTGACGGCATCGTTCCTGTGTCTGTTCATGGACCTCTCAGATGACGAGCTGCCGTTCAAGGTCGAGCAATGGGACCGGGAGGAGGCCGGATGAAAACGATTAATAGCGAGGCCAGCCAACGTCATTGTGGGCCGTGGCGCTTACGAGGCTGCAGCCGTCGGTCTCCGAAGGCGCGGCTCACACTACACCAGGGATCCCAGGTAATCGATCGAGAACAAATGTTTTTTTTTCGCGCGCTATGTTATGTACATCTACTGGTTGGTCTTGCTATGCCAAAGTAACATCTCTCTATCAATCTATCGATCAATACTGAGCTTTGTTGTAGATAGCAAGTAAAAATCGAAGCGAGATCGTGAACAATGGAATGAGCAAATAAAGCAATTCCCATTCCAGCTTCAGCAGCACCAGCAACTTCAAATAAGCAATTAGCACGTTTTTTTTTTTTTTTTTTTTTTTTTTTTTTTTATTTTTTTTTTTTTGAGACAGAGTCTTACTTGGTCGGTTGGTCTTGCTCTGACAGAGCAAAATCGGCCCCGCGCGGCAGACTGTCGCTGCGTGGCCGCGGTTCCTTGCGCTCCCAGGCCGAGGCGATCTTGGCGTGCCGATCTCTTCACCGCGGAACTGCTCGATGGCACCCAGGCCTATGTCCTGGCCGTGATGGAGCACGCCGCCGGGCGCGTCCGCATCCTCGGAGTCACTTTGCATCCCACTGGGGAGTGGACCGCCCAGCAGGCCCGGAACCTGATCATGGACCTGGGCGAGCAGGCGCACCGGGTCAAGTTCATGATCCGCAGCAGGCGGCTGAACTACACTGCTGCGTTCGACGCGGCCCTCGCCGATGCCAGGGATCCGGACCGTGCTCTGCAACGTACGGACGCCCGGATGAACGGGATCGCCGAACGCTCGATAGGCGGATGCAGGCGCGAGCCTTGGACCGAACCCTCATCTCGAACAGGCCCACCTGCGCCGGATCCTGTGCCAGTACGAAACCCACCATAACGGGCACCGGCCGCACCGCTCCCTGATTCCGCCGCGCCGCTGGAACCCGCTACCCGAACCGGTCGATCTCGAGCGATACCCGCGTGCCGGAGAGACCCTCGCGCGCATCGGCATGATCAACGAATACCGCCTGGTCGCCCATGACGTGGACAAGGTTCTTCGGCACGCGCAGATCGTCGCCGCGCTATTCGCGGAATCGGGTCGGAGCACTTGGGCAATTTTTTTCCGAATTCCAGCTGGGTAGGCCCGTTCCGCTTCAAGCCAGTGGTCAGCTTCGGCACCAAAAGGCCTGCCGCCTTTTCCCCATATATAATAGGCATTTTCCTCGATAAGGCGCAGGTGTTTCTCAATTGACAAATCAGATATCTTGGTCAGGTAATGGATGCGTGTGTATTTGCATGGTTTATCCTGCATGGCCGCCCAGGCCGGCATTGTCAGAATGTGTTCTTCGGCTGAAAGCCAAAATGTGACCGGAGTTGTCATTACTTGTTGGCCGGAACGCCGAGCCATGGCCTGAGCAAGATCCTGGACTCGATGGAAGTATGCTTCTGGCGAGGAGGATTCTGTCTATGAGATTACCAGGGCTCATCGCGACGGAGTTCCCAAAGCCATCAGACTTGCGACATACTTTTGCGCCGCCACCCAGAAACTGATCCATTCCGGGCAGTTGCCCCGCCGTAACCCAAAGAACAGCCACTTCGCTAATGAAGCACGGTACGGTCCCCACACCTTAGCCTCAGCCTCCCAGTACGCGCTTGATGTGGATTCTGCCAAGCTTCTGGGTGATCTCGACCGGGCTAAGAGCCAAGGTGGAGTAAAATTTGGTCCAAATGGTAGTCATCCGGCCCCACGACGCCCACATGGCACTCCACTGCTCCCCCAAGGCACTCCACGTGGCCTGCGCGGATGGAATTCCCGTCGGCCAGCAGCAACTCAAGGTGCCCTTGGCGTCGGGGTCTTGCGGCGGCGGCGGCCCGCTCCCACCCCGGCCTGCGCCCGCAGCCGGATCCCGATCTCTCAGCAGCAGCCCGAGGCCGACCATGGCTTCGGTATTGCCGACGGCGGCGGCCCGCTTCCACCAGGCCTGCGCCGCAGCCGGATCCCGATCTCTCAGCAGCAGCCCGAGATTGACCATGGCGTCGGTGTCGCCGGCGTGGGCGAGGGTTTGCATGGCGGTCTGTTCCACGGCCGTCTGGCCCGCGAAATGGGCTGTGAACCGGATCTCCAAAGCGAGTCCAGAGCTGGGGGCGTTGGCAATAGCAGATTGCCCAGTAGCATCAGGAATCGGGGACTGCTGATGCAGGCCGTCCCAGTCTTCCTCGATGTAGTCGTTCGCCGTTAGAGCGTCCTGTTCACGCGTGAGCAGGCTGTAGCGGCCTCGCCGACCACCGATACCAATTGGACTGGTCGCCCGGTTGACAGCGCGACGAGGTCATCGTCGCTCGCCCGGTGATCCAGGTAGGCACAGTTTGACGAGGTCTACCGCGACCGGCCATGGGATCGGGCTGGCCAGGCCGGCGTGATGCCAGTCAAGGACGGCACGCACGAACGCATATTGGCACGGGTCGTCGTCGTCCCCCGGATATACTTAAGCCTATCCAGGCCCAGGTTCCCGGTCCGGCCCACCGCCCATACGCTCAGCGACAAGCCCTTCCTCACCGCCGCGCGGGCTAGCCGATTGGTCACATAGCTCGGCGGTGCGGTCCCGTTCAGATTGCGACCAATCCCGCTTCCAGTCGACCTGTTGCACCAGACGCTCGTCAGACAAGACCTCGCCAACTGGGTTGCGGAAACCCGGCATGAGAACCGTCAACCTGGGTCAGCGCCTTGATACTGCGCAAGGCGAATGGTGCCGACCAGCACCAGGCCAGTGGTAAGTAGCTTCCACAGCGTCTCCGCCAGCGCGGGGTGCTGGTACTTTACCGAACATCGTCCAGCCAGCACCACCGCCAGCACCAAGTCGGCCAAAGGCAGCTCGACGAGCGCGGCGAGCTGATCTTCCAGCGGCCGCAGCAGCCGATGCGCCGGATACGCCTGGCGCACGGCGTACGCTGCCGAGCGGGACTTGCCGGAACCGGAGTACCCAGTCACCAGCAGCATCCGCCTGGCCGCCGCCACCTCGTGCAGTTGATCGAGCATCATCAGGGTCCTCATCGCGCGGCACGTCAGCCAGGTCGGGGGGGTCACCGGGCAGATCAACCGCTTGACCCAGCACGCCGAGGTCGTCGACCTCATCGAGACGAACGGGTGAACCGTCCGTGCGTAGCGTGGCGTGGTAAAGCAGGCGGCGATACGCTCGGCGCGAAGCGCGTCTCGGCCACCACGGGTGCGCCTGCTGCGTCCGCCAGTGCCGTCGCCAGCCTCGCCGACTGCGCCAGCGCCGAGGCCAGCGGCACCACGTTCAGGCGTCGCTGCTGGTAACGATCCTCCGTGGCCACCGCGACGCCTGCGAGGCGCCCGTCCGGCAGCACCACCCCTGCCCGGACATCCCGCGCCATCCGGATTGGTCATCGGGAGTAGCGGTCTTGCGCGTCCAGGGGCATCCATTCCCAGCGGCAACGTAGCGCTCAGCGAGACGAGCGGCTTCGCCTGTCCCATCGGCAGCAGCATTACCAGCAGCTGCTCGCTCTGCCGGACCCAGCCAGCCGGATCCGCCAGATCGGGACGTTGCACCACCTCGTCCGGGAATCCCACTGACTCACAGCCGTGCTCGGAAGACCCGCCAACCGTGACCGCAACCGGCGACGCGGACGCCGGCCGAACCCCACCCGGCAGCCTCCGGCGCCTCCTGGTCAACGCGCAGCACTGCCAGGTCCCACGCCGCGTCCTCACGATCCGCATCGAGCACCACGCCGACGAGCTCGATCCCGGCGAATGACCCGGGCCCACACGGACCCGCCTGCGCGCCGGTCGCCACTGCGTCGATCACGTGCCGCGCGGTCAACACCCCGCACGTTCCGATCACTACCCGGATCCCGGCCTTGCCCGGAGGCGCCCATACCTCGGCGAGCCGATCATCCCAAATCCACCCCATGTGGCACCAACCCCCTGCCTAGAGGCGTTTCGCGCCCGGAACGCGCTGGACCGCATCGACGTCCAACAGCCCGACCTTCCCGCCTCGTCGTACATCAGCGGTGTTAATGTCAGCGTCAGCGTCTGCGTCCGCTCCTGCCCCGACTTCACGCGGCACCTCCCTCCACCAGCCACCAGCGGATCTTCCCTGAACCATCTCTGTCCCGCCAGCCACCGTCTCCACGGTCAGCGTCACCTCCGACGCCCCGGAACCGGACCCGACGACCCTGGCCGGCGTCCCACGCCGACTCCAGCTCCTCGCGCAGGGCCTCCAATGCCGACGCCAACCCGACCCCAGGGGACTCTTCCACAAGCGATCACCCACCCGGTATACCAGAGCACAGCGGGCGAGCTTACGACAAGGACCAGGCAGACAGGGACGTAAGTCCCGACCAGCGCGACTGTAAT
>CAVXDE010000042.1:0-96214 GCA_963760435.1 uncultured Alphaproteobacteria bacterium | reverse complement strand
GGTACGATTCCAGCGACGAGCCAGCTCGAAAGGCTCCCATCGACAATCTGCGAAGCCTGCTTGCGCAGCTCCGCGATTATGTTTGTGCTGACCTCAGGCAAAACCGTGCAGCTGCCGGAAACATAGCCGCCGAGACCGCGGCCGCTAGCAACAAGTTGTTCAGACGCGAGCGCAATTGCCACAAGTTGGTCCATTGCGGTGACGATGCTCGGCAATTCCGCCTCAAACTTCGCGGCAAGCGCAAAGAGCCGATCGGCAGTGGCCCGCCGCTGTTCCGCGTCGACAGCTGCGGCGTGCTCGGTCGTGAGCGGCTTGAATTTCCTGATCGATCACCTTCAGCGCGGCCTCGAGCGCGCGCTTTTTACTATCAGCCACAGCGAGCTTGCGCGCGGCGGCATCGATCGACGCATCGTCGGCCTCAAGCGCCATAGAGGTCATGGTCGCCTGCTGCTCGGCGACCACCGCGGACGCAGCGCTGAGCCGCTGTGCAAGGTCGGCGCGCTTGGTTTGCTTATCGGCAAGACGCTGACTGAGGTGCTCGCTGTCGGAGCTCTTGCTGAGAATGCGGAGGGCGCTGGAAACGGTGCTCATAGGCGACCCTCGCGACGATTCGCCCCGCCATTCCAAATTTCCAAGACTCACAGCCGGACGGCTTTCCGTCGCGAGCCAATGTGCCGCCAAATACTCGACATGGAGACACGCCAGTCAGCACCGTCACGTGCCGCGGCGACATCCCCTCTCTGCGCCCACAAACGAATAGCCTCACCGGAATAGCCGCAAAGGGAGGCTGCTGTTTTGAGGTTCGGTGCTCGCCGGGGTTCTCAGGTATTTTCGGCCGACAAGAACACCCAGCGCGTCGGCCCGCTCCACCGTTTGCTGCAGCTCGTCAAGCGAGCGCGCACCGTGCAATCGATCGAAAACTCTTGCAGGCTGGGGACGGCGATCCAGCAAGCCGGGCACGGGCAACTCGACGAGAGCGGCATCGCCATTTTCACCCTCGCCATCAATCAGGCGCGCAAGAATAAGCGTGCGCACAGTAGCACAAGCAGCGGTCTGGACGTGGATCATCCTTTCAATCGGGTGGCTGGCCATGGTCGCCTGGGTGGCAATCATCGAGCCAATGGATGACGCGACGCCGTGGGTATATACGATGACTGCGGTCGTGCCACCTGGAAGCATATTGGCGGTTGGCGCCGCGCTGACCCTGACCGCCCGCGCGTTTCTCCGGTGCTTGAGCTTGCTGAGGCTGGAATCAACAAGAACCTAGGGCGGTTGTCGAAGCCGCTGCGAGCGAAACCCGAGCCGCGGCCGCGCGGTGCGAAGATCCATGGCAATCGGCCGTCGATCAAGCGGAAGCAGCAGCCCGTTCATTGCCGCTCCTCATCGATTAGCTTGCTTACCTCCGCTGACCGCTTTTGGCCGGAAGCTATCTCTGTGCAGCGTTAATCCAATCTGTTAGGCCCGATTGGAGCGCCGGCTCCTCGCTTGACGAGCAGGAAAGCCGAGCAGTGCTCAATCGTCAATGTTCCACGCTGAATTGATTCTGGAAATTCCGGGAACCCCTGTAATTCGGATACCGGGACGAATGGTGGTGGCCCCAGCCGTAGTGATAACCGCGACTCCACCCATAGTGCCGCTGATGCGACCGAGCCTTGATCACGCCCTGATCGGGCATGGCCTGCTCGACCGTGCCGCCCGTGGCTAACGCGCCCTGCGATAACGGCGTCGCCTGCGCGCCGCCGACGAGCGCGCTAGCGAGCAGAGCAGCGGCGCCCAGAATGATGAGTTTGCGCATGGATTTGTCCTCCGGAAATCGTTCGACAAAGGCCTGCGGATCTACCAGCCGGCGCGTTACCGATGCTTGAGAAACTCGACTTGTAGATGCCGCTGCGTATTCGCAATTCTATGCGCAGTGGTTAGGCAGCCAAGTCTGTTGAAGGTATGAAACCAGTGTTGCCTTGGTTGCTTAAACAGTCGGGGCGGTTTTGCCACCGTCCCGACCACTGGTTGTTGTAGGAGATAGTGAGCATGGACGTTCAGCCATCGGGCCCGCCGTCGCTGGCCGTCATCGAAACGCGGCGAAGAATGCAAGCAAAGACCATCGCGCTTGAAAAGCCTGCGCGTTATCGGCTGTTAGATAGTTGGCGTCACGAGACGTCGCCGGTTTGTCGCGAAAGTTTCTACAAATACTGGCGCCATTCCCCAATTCGCGACCCTGCGCGGCTCGCCACGCATGAAATGTCCCACGCGGTCGTCGCGACGCTCCTTTTACGAAAATGCCTACACGCGACCATCGAGAACGGAAATCCTCACTGCATATTCGGTCGACCAGGAGGAAGCCGCGATGATGTTCTTGCTGATATTGTAATTCGAATGGCCGGCCGGGCGGGCGAAATCATCAAATATGGCGACAGCGGCAACAACGAATCTGATCTAAATCAGGCGCGCAATGCCGCCTTGCTTGTTGCCGTAAATGAGAGGTCGGTCGAGCCGCTGCTGGAAGGTGCGGAATGGGAAGCCTCTGAGCTTCTTCGAGCACACTGGCCCAAGGTCGAGGCCCTCGCCGCTGAGCTTCTGAGAAAAGGCACTTTAAGCGAGGCTGAAATCAAGGCTGTAATCGGGCCGCATTCCGATGATGCCGATGATGCCGATGATGCCGAAGAGAGTGCGGAACTGGAGCCGAGCAACACCAAGAACACGAGTAGTCCGGAGACAACGACGGTGACGTTCGACAACGCAGGGGTCGTATACCGAAATGATGGTTACGTCATTCGCGCTTGAGAGGATCAACAAATATGTCCGCGAACTATATCGCCCGGGGCCGCAGCATACCGATGGTAGCGCCGACCGGCGGCGTCGTCAGTGGTGGCGGATATCTGATCGGAGCGACCTTCGGAGTCGCTGCTGCTTCGGCCGACAGCGGCGGGCCGTTCGAGCTCGAGGTCGAGGGCGTCTGGCGCCTGCCCAAGGTTGCCGGCACCGCGTTTGCTGTATGCGACGCGCTGTTCTGGGATGGTGCGCAGCTTGTCTCCACCGATACCGGTGGGTTGACACGAGTGGGCATCGCAGCTGAAGCAGCCGGTATTGATGACGCAACCGCTGCCGCAAGGCTCAATCCGAGTTTCTGATAGCCGGCGCGGCTGACCTCCGTCGAGGCTGCGCGGCCCGGCCAATATCGAGAAGTCGACCTCCTGTGCCGTGCCGGTTGTGTCATATAACAGGTCAAGGTCGACAAGGCCGCACTAATTTCGCCGGTTGTGCTGATGTCGACCCAGTCATGGTTTCTCATGTAGTTTGGTTCGGGTCGGGTCCGGTTAACGCACCAGCGGTCAAATGCGGGGCTCGGGTTCGGCCAATGTTCAACTTGTTGTAGAACAATCGGCAACTCAACCTGGACCGAGGTCAGATATCGATCCGGTGCCCGTTGCGTCGGACTTCGCGCGGTGGCGGTCCAATCAATCCGAAGTGTCCGGCGAGCCGTGCGAGTCCGTTCCGAAGCGCAATGCGTTCGAGCTCGCCATAGACCGGCGTATCTCTAAGGCAAACCATGTTGACTGCAGCTGCGGCGGCAGCACCGGCGCCGATCAACGCGGCGTTCGCGGCGTGCATGCGTTCGACAGCATCTCGATCACGTCGCGCAATCACTAGGCCCTCTGGGCTGTCGGGATCTGCAAGGGTCCCGCCGGTCCCGAGTCGATTCAACGTCGCCGATTTTGCTCCCTTCGGCGCACCGACGGCGATGTGGTAGTGCGCGGCTAGTTCGGCGAAGCGTCGCCCAGCAGCATAAGCCGCCGATTCGATTTTGTTGCTGAGAAATAGTCTGCCAAGTTCTGAGCCCCAGCGTTCATCCTGCATGCTGGCTAGCGCCGCGTCGCGCAGACGCTTGACCAAAGTTGGTGCAAATTCCTGATGCTCGCCGACACGTGACAAGCGCCCGCTCGGCGACCTCACGGGCGAGAGCGATCGGTGATGCTTGCGTTTTCGGGCCATGGCTTTACCGCTCCCATTTCGTTGGCGCACCGCGGCCGCGATAAACGAGCTGCGCCCACGCCGGGTGCGGCGCGGACCAATGCGCGCTTAGTGCTTCGATCCCGGCGACGATTACGCCCAGCGAGACGCCGCGTAGCATTGCGGTGGCCGGCTTTCCGTCCGGTGCGATCAACGTGAAGACCGTTTCGTCCTCGCTGTTGTCTGGGCCTTCAATTCGAATGCGGAAGCCTCTGGATAAGGCGAGCCGCTGCACCACCTCGATGCTGGGTGGCGGTACGGCTCGCGCACGTCGCGGCTCTTCGGGCTGTGGGCCACAGGGAAGATCCGCGCCACGGCCTCTATGATGTTGGCCTAAGCGCGCCAGTAGACGATCCGTAGCGCCGTGGCGCGCCACGCGGATCGGTGGTAATTCGTTTGCCTGGATAGAGCGCTGCGTTGACAAATCCGACCCCTCGGCGCGATGCTGAAAGCCGGTGAGTCAGTAGCGATGGCCTAATGTGCGGGGCGTCGGGGAGCAGATACCCCGGCGCCCTGTTTCGCATGTTTGGGGGGTGACTGTCACCGGCCTATTTTTGACCTGACTTGCAAGCCGTTGAAATCACACATGAATTTATAGCCCCTCTCGTGGTTTCGATTTTTCTGCCGAAAATACGAGAAGTCACTGCGGCACAGGCACTTCTCGCACTTTTCAACAAATTCGAATTGCGGGTTTCAGCCCGTTCGGCCTTCGCAACCGGCCTTTGGGCACGGCCGCCGGCGTGTTTGCGCATTAGGGCCAATTTTCGTCGACCAGCCTGCTCGGCGGTGATCGATGTGAATAAACTCGGAATCCGCCGAGCCTGCTCGGCGGTGATCGATGTGAATAAACTCGGAATCGGCCTTTGATCGGGATCAAAGGCCGTAGCCAACAAAGCGAGCAAGGTCTGCCATTGGAGGAACAGCAGATGAGCAGACTGTTTCCTTTAGCCATCACCATCCTCCTGCTGACCAGCATCGTCTCTGGGGGCAGGGTTCAGGCGCAAGAGTTGCAGCTAAAGACGAGATTCAAGCCAATATCGGCAGCTGCGGATGTCCTCATCGCTTACGTGCCAATCGGCCTGGAGGTCGGTGACAGCGTAGGCATTCAATTCTCTGACGATGGGGGCTGGGCCCTGATTTATGGGGCAAACAACTTACAAAGAGCGGCGCTCATGTATTGGGAGCCCGAGGAGCCTTGCACAATCCAGCTGGTTTTTTGGAACAGCCGACGGTTAATACAGATCCGATTTGATCGGGTGAGTGACTATTATCGCTCCGGCTCGGCTGGGGTACTCAATAGGCCGGCGCTGACCTTCTATGGTGCCCCCGGCGCCGTGTGCACAAAGCTAGACGTCCCCCTTCCAGCGACGTTTCCAAGCGCGACGAGAACTGACTATCACAGACTGCCCCCCATCGATAAGTCGAATTCAAGTTGCGTTTCTTTTCTCCTGCTGGCGAGCAGTCCCTCGCCCGAAGCACTTAACGCCCTTCAATACATCCATTCGAAAATGTGTCCTGCGCTTAAGATCGGACCGTATTGAGGTGGCCACATGACCCCAGCTGAAGGAACTGTACGCAAAAATCACATTCGCGGAATCGGACTAGGTCTATTTGGAATAGCTGTGTTTGGCATCATTGCCTTTGTGGTCAGTATCGCCCTCAGCAATCATCCGTCGTCACCACCAGCGACATCGATGTACCCGACCACGTCACCCCGGCTCCGTATTCATGATCACGTACGACTGGTTAGGCCATCGCCCGGCTGCTTTGTGCGTGATGACATAGAGCGTTACGAGAAGTTGCTAGTCGATCAAGATTTGGTGGCGATCTATAGGATGCAGTCGCTTTGTCCGCTTCTTGACATCAGTGCCACCTATACGGTGACGGAAGGGCCCCCTTCAGAGAATGTCTGTATCCGTGCTAAGGGCGATATCGATTGTCGATGGACCAACAAGGGTTGGTTGGAGAAGCTACCATGACCCATTTGATGACCAAGAGGGAGGTGTTGGGTCATTCGTAAAGGATGCGTGCGCTAATACCCAGCTGCTGAAGGACATGGTGGAGCGCGTGCGTCGTCAGCACGCATGTATCTCGTGCCCCGGTGAACGCGAAAGCTTCCTAGTTGGCGAGCTGCACCGAGCTCCTGTGCGGTCTTCTCGTTCATCATGAAGGACCCGGCGCGTTATGCAGGAGAAGGTCCGCTGGCGAACCTTCTAAGGTGGTGGCTGCGGCACAATTCCATTCCGGTGTCAAACTCAGCCTGTGAATAATGGGGATAACGTGGATAACTCGGGCGCTCGGCCGGTTCAATTTGCACAAACATGTGGACGACTGGCCCCCAAGCCTAGACACCCTGCGGCAGCCGACTCAAAATTTTCCCCACAGCTACGGTGAATTCAAACAATTGAACCCGCGCGCGGTGCGGCCCTCGGCGTCTCAACGCCGTAGCTGGCCAAATGCCGAGGGCCGCGCACGCGCCTGTGTGAGTTTGGCACGTGCCCAAGAAGACCACGCCGGCCCAACTGTTCGCGCGGATGTTCATGATGTGGATGGATCCCGCGACGGAAGATGAGCTACGTCAGACCGCTAAAAGCAAGCTCGAGGCATGGCTGAAGCGGCACAACAAGACTTGGAAAGACGCTTCTGCGATTCTCGCTCAAGCCGCAGCTGATGATGCAGCCGCGCAGCCACAGCCATCACCGTCAGACCCACGCGATGCAGAGCCTAACCCGTTCGACGATCCGCAGTTCACTCCGGCTGGTCTGGTCGAGGGGATTGTCGCCAAGTACGTGACGATGAAGCCGCATGTGTCTGTGATCTACGCATTGTGGATTTGTTTCACGCATGTCTACACGCGCTTCTCTATCGCGCCGCGCGTGGCGCTGATTAGCGAGCGGCCCGACAGCGGTAAGTCGACAGCGCTGGAAATCGCTCGGTACCTGGTGTTCCGGCCAAACACAGAAACCGCCGGCACCGGTGCGGCAATCGCTGACTTCTTGGGTCAGGGTCCTTGCACTGTGCTCTACGACGAGCTTGATCACGTCGACGCGGAGGCGCGGCGGCGGCTGCAACAAATCTGGGACTTGGGGCACAGGCGTGGTGCGCAAATCTCATTAAAGATCGGGGGGCAAAGGAAGCTGATCGGTCTGTATGCTCCAATGCTCGCCGCCGGAGTCGGAAGCTTCTTGGCCCCGCAGCAACGCAGCCGCACGTTTGTTCTGGAGATGGAGCCCTATACCGAGGAGACCAAGCCACAATGCGAGTGGAGCACCGCGGGCGAGGAGGATGTTCAGAACTTGAATAAGGTCTACTCGTTCCTTCGCAATTGGGCGGGAAAGAAGAAGCTCAATCCAAAACCGGCAATGCCGCCCGGGGTCGCACGCCGCCTCGCTGATAATGTTCGTGGATTGCTTTCGATCGCCGATAGTTGCAGCCCAGAATGGGGGCGACGAGCGCGTGAAGCGGTTGTGTTTTTACTTGAAAAAGAAAGGGCCGAGCGATTTGAGTTTGTGATGCTCCAACATGGACTTCGCGATCTTTGATGCGCTTGAGATCGATCAGATCGGGAGCATTGATTTTAACAAAGAGTTGCGGCGGCTGGATCTGCCCGACGCAAAGTGGACTCGCTACCGCGGCGCCAGCGCGGTTGAGTATCCGCACCCGATCGAGATGCACGAACAAGCCGGCTTGCTAAATCTGGTCGGCATTAAGTCTGTGACGTGCTGGCCGCCGGGGAAGCGGCAGCGTGGGGGTAGCTTCAAAGGCTACAAGCGAACGCACTTCGAGGAAGCTTTGCGGAAGCACGGCTCCGCCGCGCCTGACGATGCCGATCCTGCACGTGGGCGCCTGCGTTTGATCGGCGGTTCTGATTAAGGGCGTCACCGGCGTCACAAGATGAGCATCGGAAATCAAAGTGGGTTGAGTGGTGCCCCCAAACGCTAATGTAATTTTCGGATTCGCTGACGCAAAAACGGCGGAAGCCTTTCGTGCCGTGATCAAGAACCGTTTCGGTCTCGGCGCAGTGATTTACAGGGACGCTAAAGCATCGGTGCACGTCATGGGGGACGATACCGACGATGGCGAGATCCGTCGCCAAGTCATGGAATTAGCCCGCTGGCTCGGCGCCTCTTCGTTTTTGGAAGTCTCTTGATGGTCTCTTCGCGTGTTCCTGAGAGACCGACATTCCCGTTAAGTCTTTGATTTTGTTGGTCGGAGCGCCGAGATTCGAACTCGGGACCCCCAGTCCCCCAGACTGGTGCGCTAACCGGGCTGCGCTACGCTCCGAACGGCGCGGACTATAGATAGCGGGCCTGCCCCACGCAACGGCGCGTGCGCCCACGTGTCGTAAGCTCACGAGTTGTCCGGGTTAGGTAGCACACGAGTTGTCCGGTTTTGTACCCCGCAAAGGAGCGGGGCAATGAACCGGGCAGCGTGGCTACAGGACCGTAGGATGCAGAAGTTTCGGGACGTATTCGGCCGCTGGGAGGCGGGGGACCTATCGATGATGGAGGCGGGCGAGTTGCTCGGGATGTCGGAACGGCAGTTCCGGCGCTACCGGGACCGCTATGAGGAGGACGGTGTCGAGGGGCTGGTCGATCGGCGCCTCGGCAAGCCGTCCTCGAAGCGAGTACCCGCGACGGAGCGGGAGCGGATGCTCGCGTTGTATCGGGAGGTTTATCGAGGCTGGAACGTCCAGCATTTCCACGAGCATCTGCGGCGCGACCACGGCTTCCGCTGGGGCTACACCTGGGTGAAGACGCAACTGCACACGGCGGGGCTTGTGGAGCGCGCCAAACGCCGCGGGGCGCATCGGCGCAAGCGCGAACGCAAGCCATTCAAAGGCATGATGCTGCACCAGGACGGCTCGCGCGCCGGCTGGCTTGCGGGAGAGCCGCCTCTCGACCTGATTGTCACGATGGACGATGCGACGAGCACGATCTACTCGGCGTTTCTGGTTGAGGAAGAAGGCACGGCATCGAGCTTTCGTGGGCTTCTGGAGACGTTTACCACACACGGTTTGCCATCGAGCCTCTACACGGATCGTGGCAGCCACTACTTCTACACGCCGCACGCGGATGGACCGGTCGACAAGCAGCATCTGACGCAGGTTGGGCGAGCTCTCAAGCACCTCGGGATCGAGCATATTCCAGCCTATTCGCCGGAGGCGCGCGGGCGCAGCGAGCGCATGTTCGGCACCTTGCAAGACCGGCTGATCAAGGAACTCGCGCTGGCCGGGATCACCAACATTGCGGCGGCCAACCAATTCATCCGCAAGATCTATCTGCCGCAGCACAATGCCCGTTTTGCCAAGCCTGCGGCGCTGACGGACAGTGCATTCGTGGCCGCCGATCCTGCGCTTCTCAGCGAGGTTCTCTGCATCGAGGAGGAGCGCATCGTGGCGCGTGACAACACCGTGGTTTACGGCCGCCGCCATCTGCAGCTGCCCGCAACCCCATCCCGCGCCCATTACGTCAAAGCCACCGTCCGGATCCGCGAGTATCCAGACGGCTGCCTAGCCGTATTCCACGGGCCGCGCCGGCTGGCGCGCTACGACGCCGCAGGCAAGGTCCTCAAAGCATCCAATCTGCGGGCGGCCGCGTGATCCGCTTCGACCGGCAACCCGCGCCTTGTGGATTTGTGGACGGGCGAAAGTGCCCGCCCACAAGCTCCACAACGCCAACACCACAAGCAACAGAAGCGGACAAGTGATGTGCTACCAAAACCGGACAACTTGAAAAGCTACCGACACGGCGCGTGCGCCCACGGGCGTCGATGTGCTGGGCCCCTCGGCCTGAGCTCAAGTCCCAGGGGAGGGCGGGTCGGCCTCGCCGGGCTCCGGATCAGGGCGTGACATCCAGCTGATCAGCGGCATCGCCGGGAGCACCCAGCCGAGCCCCGCCACCACGTAGTAGGCAATCTCGATCAGGCGGTTGTTCGAGAGCGACAGCATCTGCGCGAAACCCATGGCGAGCAGGGCCCAGACGATCACCAACGTGAGCAGGGCAACGGTTCCGATCAGCTTGCGGACGCGGATGGGCATCGGGCGCTAGGTCGCAATTGCGGGGTGCGGATGCCCCCTATATGGTCCGGCCGGCATGACGACAGCAAGTGACAGCCGCGCACGCATCATCCGCTTCTGGCTCCGGGCGGTGGCGGCGGTCGTGGTCGCGCTGGTGCTGGTCGGCGGCGCGACGCGCCTCACCGAATCGGGGCTTTCCATCGTCGAGTGGCGACCGGTCACCGGCGTCGTGCCGCCGCTCACGGAGGCGGGCTGGCAGAGCGAGTTCGCCAAATATCAGACGATCCCGCAGTACACCGAGCGCAATGCCGGCATGAGTCTCGCGGCGTTCCAGACGATTTACTGGTGGGAATGGACACACCGGCTGCTCGGACGCCTGGTCGGCGCGGCCTTCCTGTTGCCGTTCCTGTTCTTCCTCTGGCGCGGCTGGGTCGAGCCCGGCCAGCGCGGCCGACTGTGGCTGATCTTCGGTCTGGGCGCGCTGCAAGGCGCGGTCGGCTGGTGGATGGTCGCCTCCGGGCTCGCCGACCGCACCGAGGTCTCGCAATATCGCCTGGCGACGCACCTCGTCCTTGCCTGCTTGATCCTGACCGCGCTGGTGTGGACCGCGCAGCGGACTGGCCGCAGATCCGGAGCCGGCGCCGAGGCGAATCCGGGTCACGGCCGCGGCGCTGGTCGTGCTCGCGCTGCTACAGATTTATCTGGGGGCGCTGGTGGCGGGGCTGCGCGCCGGCCTGGTCTACAACACATGGCCACTCATTGACGGACGTTTCGTGCCGGATGCGGCGCGGCTGTGGTTCGACGCGCCGTGGTGGCGCAATCTGTTCGAGAATACGCTCACCGTTCAGTTCGATCACCGCATGGTGGCTTACGGGCTCTGTGTGCTCGCGCTCTTGCACGCAGCGGATGCCGTGACGACGCGCGCCGGCGCGCGCTCGGCCCTGGCGCTCGCCGTGGCGGTGTTGTTGCAGGCGTGTCTCGGCATACTCACGCTGCTCAACCAGGCGCCGATCGATCTGGCATTGCTGCATCAGGCCGGTGCGGTCCTGGTGCTGATCGTCGCCGTGGTGCATGCGGCGGGTCTCGCTGCCGAACGGCGCGTCGTGCCCGCAAGACTGCACGCGATGCAGGCGGCGCGATAACCGCCATGCGCTGGGCTCGCGCGATCATCGCGGCTTTGCTCGCCGTCGGCTGCGCGAGCCTTGTTCTCGCGCAGACTTATCCCGATCATTTGATCAAGATGATGCATGGCTTCACGGCGGGCGGGAACGTCGACGTGCTCGCCCGCATCGTGGCGCAGGAAATGTCGAACGGGCTCGGTCAGCCGATCGTGGTCGAGAGCAAGCCGGGCGCGGCCGGCAGCTTCGCGGCTGAGGCCGTGGTGCATGCGGCTCCCGACGGCTACACGCTGTTGTTCGTGCCGAGCGCGCACGCGGTCACTGGCGCGATCTACAAATCCATGAAATATCGACCGCTCGACGATTTTGCTTGGATCTCGACCGTCAGTTTCTACCCGTTCATCATCTGCGTGCGGCGCGACTCCAAGTTCCAGACGCTCGCCGAATTGCTTGACGCAGCGCGCGCCAAACCGGAGGCGGTGTCCTACGGCTCCGCCGGCGTCGGCACGATCCAGCACATGATCGCCGAGCTGCTGGCCAACGCCACCAAACTCAAGTTCCTGCAGATCCACTATCGCGGCGAGGCGCAGGCTTCGACGGGGCTGCTGACTGGTGACATCGATTTCCTCGTCTCCACGCCGACGGTGGCGCTCAGCCATATCCAGAGCGGCGAGTTTCGCGCCCTCGCGGTCACCGGGCGCACGCGCTGGAGCGGGCTGCCCGATGTGCCGAGCGTGGACGAGGCCGGCGTGCCCGGATTTGAAATAACCTCGTGGTCCGGATTGGCCGGGCCGGCGGGCCTGCCCGAACCGATCGTCAAACAGCTCAATGCCGAGGTGCGCCGCGCCATTGCGGTGCCGGAGGTCAAGGCGCGATTGGAAAGTCTCGGCGGTGACGCGACGGCCCTGAGCCCGGAGGAGATGCGGGCTCTGGTCGAGCGCCAGCTCGCCCTGTGGTCGCGGGTCGCGCGCGAGCAGCACATCCAGCTTGATTAAGGCGTTGTGGCCATCCTTCGAGACGCATGCGTGCTGCGCACGCATGCTCCTCAGGATGAGGTCAGAAGTTGTTGAAACGCAACAGGAAATCCGTCGCGACAAAACACGGCCCTCATCCTGAGGAGCCCCGCGAAGCGGGGCGTCTCGAAGGATGGCCCAAGTTCTATAATTAGTACTTGCATAATAATAAAAATAATAAATACGTCATTACGAGAGGTGCGCAAGCCCTGTTCGCCAGTTTGTCCAGCGCAAGAGATATCCATGTCCTTTAATCGCATCCTGCCAAATCCAGCGTGGCTTCCCGAGGTTATCCAACGCACAACGCCCGAGGATATCGCGTTCCTGCGGTCGCACCCGCGCCTGCAGAGCTCGATTGCCGAATTCGCGACGGTTGATGAGGTCCTCGCATTGCTGCCGCGCTTTCAGGCCGCCGCAGCAGCGGCAAAAGCGGCGCCGGTCCCGCAGCTGATCTCGGGCGCTGCCAACACCTGCGCCGAGCCTGAATGGATCTGGCCGGCCCGCATCGCCCGCGGCAAGCTCACAGTGCTCGGCGGGGCCCCGGGCACCGGCAAGTCGGCCCTGGTGGCGGACGTGACGGCGCGGGTGACCAGCGGCAGCGCTTGGCCCTGCCAGGAAGGGATGGCTCCGAAGGGCGCGGTGCTGCTGATCGAGCCGCAGGGCGACGCCGATGTGTTCGGGCTGCGGTTTCGGGCGGCCGGTGGGGATCTGGCCGGGCTGCATGTGCTGCGCGATGTCAAGGACGCAAGCAAGACGCGGCCCTTCGATCTCGAGAAAGACCTGGCGGGGCTCGACCCATTGATCGAGGGGATCAAGGACCTGCGGCTCATCGCCATCGATGCCGTGCAGGTGCCGGGCGGCCGCGGGGCGGCCGCCGCACGCAAAGCCGATGCTCTCTTTGAGTCCCTTGCCGCACTGGCGCGCCGCCATAACGTTGCGGTTCTGGCGATCGCGCGGCAGAGCGGGGGAGACTATCTCAGCCGCAAGCCGATCTCCTTCGGCGCGCTCCCGCTCACCGCGGCACGGAGCGCCTTTCTGGTCGAGTTCGACCCGGCCGTCGAGAACGGGTACCTGCTGCTGCAGGTGAAGAACGAGCTCGCATCCGATGCGGGCACGCTGGCGTTCGAGATCGTGGCGGGCGAGAGAGCAGCTGTTGTCAGCTTCGGCACGCTGAAGATCACAACAGCTCCGCGCGAGCTCAGGGCGCGTGAGGCGCCCGGGTTCAACTCCGCCAAGGCGGAGGCGATCGAATTCCTGCGCGGCCTGTTCGCCGACGCGCTGCAGCTCAAAGTGCGCGAGATCGAGCAGGAGGCGCGCGCGAGAGGGCTGCTCAGCGCGAACCAACCGCTGTCGCAATGCCGGGCGCTGCGCGATGCCCGCCTGGCGCTGGGCCTCGTCGTGACCCGCGAAGGCTTCGGCCGCGGCGGCGCCTGGGTCTGGGCGAGACCTGAGGCGGCGGAGGCGGACCAAACAGAGGCGCCGCAGGCCGCGCCGCCAACGCCGGCGGTGGCAAGCCCGCCGATCCAGCCCGCGCCCGGGCAGACCCAGACCACGGCCGGATGGAATGCGGGACGTCATCTATGAGAGAAACGTCACCTATGCCACATCGTCATTGCGAGCGAAGCGAAGCAATCCAGTGCTGAAGCGCCGTACTGGATTGCTTCGTCGCTTTGCTCCTCGCAATGACGAGTCACGAAACAGGCGATGAACGATGAGACAAACGTCATCTATGCGTGCCAGCCATCCTCGAGACGTGTTGATCCTTGCGGATCAAAACCCTCAGGCCGCGCTCAGCGCCTGATCCAGATCGGCGATCAGATCGTCCTTGTCTTCAATGCCGATCGATAGGCGCACCACGTCCGGACCGGCACCGGCTTGCACCTTCTGGGCATCGGTGAGTTGTTTGTGCGTCGTCGAGGCCGGGTGGATGATCAGCGAACGCGTGTCACCGATATTTGCGAGATGTGAGAACAGCCGCACGTTGGAGACGAGCTTGGTGCCGGCGTCGTAACCGCCTTTGAGGCCGAACGTGAACACCGCGCCGGCGCCTTTGGGCACGTATTTCTGCGCCAGCTTGTGATAGCGGTCCCCGGGCAGGCCCGGATAACTCACCCAGGCGACCTGCGGATTGTTGGCAAGCCACTGCGCGACTGCGAGCGCGTTGTCGCAGTGGCGCTGGATGCGCAGCGGCAGCGTCTCGATGCCGGTGAGGATCAGGAATGCGTTGAACGGCGAGAGTGCCGGGCCGATGTCGCGCAGGCCCAGCACGCGACAGGCGATGGCGAAGGCGAAGTTGCCAAACGTCTCGTGCAGCACGATCCCGTTATATTCCGGGCGCGGCTCGCACAGCATCGGATAGCGGTTCTCGCGCGACCAGTTGAAGGTGCCCGCATCGACGATCAGCCCGCCGATGGAATTGCCATGGCCGCCGAGAAACTTGGTCAACGAATGCACCACGATATCGGCGCCGTAGTCGATCGGCTTGCACAGATAAGGCGTGGCAAGCGTGTTATCGACGATCAGCGGCACGCCGGCGCGTTTGGCGATCGCGGCCACGGCCTCGATATCGGTGATCACGCCGCCTGGGTTCGCGATCGACTCGATGAAGATCGCCCGCGTCTTCGGTGAGACTGCGCGCTCGAAGCTGCCGATGTCGTCAGGGTCAGCCCACACGACCTGCCAGCCGAAATTCTTGAAGGCGTGGTTGAACTGATTGATCGAGCCGCCATAGAGTTTTTTCGACGCAACAAATTCATCCCCGGGCCGCATCAGCGTGTGCATGACGATGACCTGCGCGGCGTGTCCGGACGCGACCGCAAGCCCGGCGGTGCCGCCCTCGAGCGCGGCGACGCGCTCCTCGAGAACCGCGTTGGTCGGATTGCCGATGCGCGTATAGATGTTGCCGAAGGTCTGCAGGCCAAACAGCGAGGCGGCGTGATCCACGTCCTCGAACACAAACGACGTGGTCTGATAGATCGGCGTCGCCCGCGCGCCGGTGGTCGGGTCGGGTTGCGCGCCGGCATGCACCGCAAGGGTCGCAAATCCCGGAACTCGATCGCTCATGGGCCAGTCCTCGCGGTCAATCAGATATGTCGGTCAGTCAGGAGACGTCGGTGCGTTCGGCGCGCTGCGCGGCCGGCGTTGCGCCGCCCGCCGTGGTTGCTCGATCAAGCGCCATGCGCTGGATGCCGCCGCCAAGGATGCGGGCGCGCTTGGAGGTCAGCGTCCGCGTGTTGACGCCCATCCAGGCGATTTCGGAGGAGAGGCGCCCGTACTCGATCTTGGGACAGCGGTTCATCACGACCTTGAGGCCGTTGGCTTCGGCGAGCTCGGCGGCGGCATCGTTGCGCACGCCAAGCTGCATCCAGATCACGCCTGGTCGCGGGTTCATACGCAACGCTTCCTCGACCACGCCCAGCGCATATTGCGAGGCACGGAAGATATCGACCATGTCGACCGGTTCCGGAATGTCGGTCAGCTTGGCGTAGGCTTTCTGGCCGAGGAGTTCCTGGCCGGCCAATCCGGGATTGACCGGAATCATGCGGTAGCGGCGCTCGAGCAAATATTTGAACGCGAAGTAGCTCGGCCGGCTGACGTTGGCCGACACGCCGACCATGGCGATGGTCTTCACGGTGTTGAGGATGCCGCGAATATAGCCGTCGTCGTAGCTGTCGTGATTCATGGGGCCAACATAAGCGGCTGCGATGCCGGGGAGAAGGGGGGCAGCCGTGTCCCGGGCGCGGTGCAGTACGCAGTGCTGCACCGCTGACCCGGGATCGTTCCAAGCGACGACGTTTGTGACGGTCCCGGGTCTGCAGCGCAGCGCTAAGCGCTGCGCTGCGCCCGGGACACCGCCTCGCGCAGCTCACGATTTTCCGCTTCCAGTGCGGCGATGCGGCCCCGCAACTCGGCCGCCGCTTCGGCGATCTCCTCGGGCGTGAAGCGCGGCGCGATGTGCTGCGAGCAGTTCACGTCCCAGGCGTCGATGGTGAACAGGATCACCCGTTCCGGCCGCGCCTGGTAGCCGTCGTCGAACAGCCGCGCGATCAGGTCGGGATCGTTCTCGACCACGCGCGCGTGTCCCCACAGTTTGATCCGCTGCTGCGTCGCCGGATTGAGCAGGAACAGGAAGGCGCGGTCGTTGTCCGCCGAGGTTGCCGAGCGTGATGTATTGCCGGTTGCCGCGGTAATCCGCAAAGCCCAGCGTCTTCTCATCAACGACCTTGATGAACCCTTTGGGGCCGCCGCGGTGCTGGATATAGGGCGCGCCGGCCGCCGAGACGGTGCCCAAGAATGCCGTGTCGATGCCGGTCAGGAATTCCGCAAGCTGAGGCGTCACCCGGTCCGGAAACCCGGTGGCGGTCTTGCGTTCGTAGGCCTTGGCGGAGCCGCGCTCCGCCTGGGCCTGGTGCGCGCTGGGGGTGAACACGAGGACGCTATTGTCGGGCATCAGGCGACCTCCGTTGCCGGATCGATTGTACCCAACCATATGATCATTGCGGCTGGCAGGGGAATTGGCGGCACGGTCAACAGATTGATGTCCGGCGTGCAACAATATGGACAGGCTTGACGAAGTGAGCGTCTTTTTGGCGGTGGCGGAGCTTGGAAGCTTCGCGCAGGCCGCGCGTCGCCTCGGGCGCTCGCCTGCGGTCGTCACGCGCGCCATTGCCGACCTGGAATCGCGGCTTGGGGTGCGGCTCTTCAATCGCACCACGCGGGCCGTCAATCTGACCGACGTCGGACATCGGTTTCGGGTCGGCGCCCAACGGGTGGTTGCCGATTTTGACGAGATCGAGCGCGAGGCCGCGGGCGAGGGTAATGCCCCGCGCGGGGAGCTGAGCGTCACTGCGCCGATCCTGTTCGGGCGCCTGCACGTGCTGCCCATCATCACGGATTTTCTGGCGCAGTACCCGGACGTCAGCGTGCGCCTCATCGTGACCGATCGCCCGACTGACCTTGTGGAGGAAGGGCTCGATGTCGCAATCCGCATCGGCGTCCTGCGCGATTCCTCGGCCATCGCAACCAGCATCGGCGCTTTGCCGTCGGTCGTGGTCGCGACGCCTGATTATGTGGCGCGTCGCGGCACGCCGCGCGCGCCCGCCGACCTCGCGTCGCATGACATCGTTGCGTTCGGCGGCCTCTGGGGCCTGGAACGCTGGACGTTTGCAGGGGGAGCAAGTGTAGGGATCAAGCCGCGACTGACGGTGACCACGGCGGAAGCCGCGATCGATGCTGCCCGCGCCGGCTTCGGGATCACCCGGATGCTCGGATACCAAGTCGCCGATCCGATTGCCGAGGGGTCATTGGTGCGGCTGCTGCGCGACTACGAGGTCGAGCCGTGGCCCGTGCATCTGCTCTATCCGAGCGGCCCGCATCAGGCACCGAAGTTGCGCGCGTTCGTTGATTTTGCCGTACCGCGATTGCGGCAAAGCACGGACCGGGTGACACGGATGTTGGCTCAGGCGACCTGAAGCGCGCGACTAGCGATCTTCCCAAACCGGTCTGCGCTTCTCGAGAAAAGCCCCGATCCCCTCCGCAGCGTCGCGCAGCATCATGTTCTCCACCATCACGGCGGACGCGTGCCGGTAGGCATCGGCGAGGTTCATCTCGATCTGATCGTAGAAGGCTTGCTTGCCGAGCTTGACCACGGCGGCCGATTTCGACGCGATCTGCATGGGCAAAGCGGATCGCCTCGTCGCGTTCCTCGCCCGGTGTCACCACGCGATTGATGAGACCCATGCGCAGCGCATGTTCGGCCGACAGCATGTCCCCGGTGAGCAGCATCTCCAGCGCGTGCTTGGGCGCGACATTGCGCGAGAGCGCGACCATGGGGGTGGAACAGAAGAAACCGATGTTGACGCCGGGTGTGCAGAACCCGGCGGCGGTCGACGCGACCGCGAGATCGCAGCTTGCCACCAGCTGACAGCCTGCCGCGGTGGCTGGGCCTTGCACCGCGGCGATGACTGGCTGCGGCAGATGCACGACAGCCTGCATCACCGAACTGCACTGTTCCATGAGTTTGGCGAAATAGGACCGCCCGCTGTCAGCGCCGGTGCGATGGGCCAGCAGCTCGCGCATGTCGTGGCCGGCGCAAAAGGCCGGGCCGTTGGCAGCGATGACGACCGCACGCACGCTTGTATCAGCCGCGATCGCGGCGAGTGACTCGCTCAGCGCCGTGAGCAGGTCTTCTGACAAGCTGTTGCGGGCCTGCGGCCGGTTGAGCGTGAGCACCGCGATCGAGCCGATAGATCTCGCGCAGCAGGATCGCGTTCGTCGAAGCCGTATGTGCGAGAGCTTGCATCAGGGCGTTGGTGTCCCGGCTGCGGTGCAGCGCGAAGCGGTGCACCGCAGAGCCGGGACCGTCGCGAGCGCTGTGCTTGTTACGATCCCGGGTCTGCAGCGCATCACTTCGTGCTGCGCCGCGCCCGGGATACGATCTCAATCTAGAGATTGTCCTTACTCTGCGCCATGGTGCGGGTCGTGCGAGGGACCATGCAACAATCCGTACTGACCGCCGAGGAACTGCAGGAGCGGCTCGCGGATGCATTTCCCGAGGCGTTCCATCCAGACAGCGGTTTGGCAATCCTCGACGTCTGGCATCGCGGATGCCGGGTGCGGATGGGATTTGCCGCGCACCGGCTGCGCCCGGGTGGCACGATCTCCGGGCCCAATCTGATGATGCTCGCCGACGTGGCCATGTACGTCGCGGTGCTGGCATCGATCGGCTGGCAGCCGCTGGCGGTAACGACGAGCCTGAACATCAATTTCCTGCAGAAGCCTCCGCCTGGCGCGCTGCTTGCCGAATGCCGGCTGATCAAGCTCGGCCGCCGTTTGGCGGTTGGTGACATCGGCATTCGGTCCGAAGCAAGCGAGGAGCTCGTGGCGCACGCGACCTCGACCTATTCGATCCCGCCCAATCTTTAGGTTTTATAATACCTATAGCGTAATAAACTGATCTAGCTTGATTTTTTTGAATAGCATTGACGCGCGTCGGTTGAGCGGTCTAGTAGAAGCCCGCGCCAACGCGCATGCTGCGCCACAATCTCCGGACCTGAACATGAAAACCTATTCGGCCAAACCCGCCGAGGTGGACAAGAAGTGGGTGGTGATCGACGCCAACGGGTTGGTGGTCGGTCGGCTCGCCTCGCTTGTCGCGCTGCGGCTGCGTGGCAAACACAAACCGACTTATACGCCGCACGTGGATTGCGGCGACAACGTCATCATCGTCAATGCCGCCAAGGTGGTGCTGACCGGCCGCAAGGTGGAACGCAAGGTGTACTACCATCACACCGGCTTCATTGGCGGCATCAAGGAGCGCACCGCCAAGTCGATCTTGGAAGGGCGCTTTCCCGAACGGATCGTGGAGAAAGCGGTGGAGCGCATGCTGCCGCGCGGACCGCTCGGCCGCAAACAGCTCGGCAATCTGCGGGTCTACCCCGGAGCCGAGCATCCGCATGCTGCCCAGAACCCCGAGCCGGTCGACATCGCCGCGATGAACCGCAAGAACACCAGGAGCGCTTGATATGGCGGAAACTATTCAATCGCTCGACCAGCTTGCGGCCCTCAAGCCGGCTGCGCCGGAAGCGCCGAAATACATCCAGAAGCTCGACAAGCAGGGGCGGGCCTATGCCACCGGCAAGCGCAAGGACGCGGTGGCCCGCGTCTGGATCAAGCCGGGCGCCGGTCGGATCGTGATCAATGATCGGACGATCGAGACCTATTTTGCCCGTCCGGTGCTGCGCATGCTGATCCAGCAGCCGCTGGACAAGGCGAACCGCAAAGGCCAGTACGACGTGACCTGCACCGTATCGGGTGGCGGACTCTCGGGGCAGGCCGGTGCGGTGCGGCATGGCCTCTCCAAGGCGCTGACCAACTTCGAACCGGATCTGCGCTCGGTGCTCAAGCGCGAGGGCTTCCTCACCCGTGACTCGCGCGTGGTCGAGCGCAAGAAGTACGGCAAGGCCAAGGCCCGCCGCTCGTTCCAGTTCTCCAAGCGCTGATTATTCCGAGCATTCGCCTCACACTCCTTCGTCATCGCCGGGCTTGTCCCGGCGATCCCGATTAGGAGGGCACGGTCTTGCCTTCCTAAGCGAGATGGCCGGGACAAGCCCGGCCATGACGAGCGGAGAGGTTTGTCGGCCGGCTGTTAGCCATTTGCTAACCGCGTCGATGGAAATGGCTCGCAACACTTTAAGCTTCCGTTTAGGTCGGCCTCCGATCCTTGGGCAAAGGGACCCAAAGGATTGGCTATGAGCAAAGACAGGCCGGCGCTTCCCGCGGCCGCGAAATGTTCGGGTGCCGTCGTGATCGACGCAGCCGAGACCGGCACGGCCGTGATCGAGCTATCGGAATTGCCGCACCGATTGGCGCCGTCGATTGCGATCCTGCAAGGCGGCGAGCGCATTCATGCCGAGGCCGTCGAGATCGAGGAGACGGCAATCCCGATCCCCGAGAGCGCGCCGCGCTGGGCGCATGACAGCGCGACCTTCTCGGCGGAAGACGTTTCTGGCACCGCATGGGGTGTGCGGTCTGGGGCGGGCGGCGGGCGCGGGCGCAAGGGTTCGGTCGCGGGATCCCGCGGTACGGGCCGGCGCCTGCGCGCCGCGCTCCTGAGCGGTGCGCTGCTTGCGACGTTCGCGCTCGGCTGGTTCGGTGGCGCGACCTCGACCCGGCTCATGTCACCGCCACCGTCAGCGCCGTCAGTGCTCAAGCAGCGGCTTGATGCGTCGACGCGATCGGCCGCACGCGCGCGTTCCGATGCGGCAGCAGGCGCCGCGGTGCGCAAGCTGTCGTCGGCTCCGGTCGCCGAGCGGCCCGAGCCGGTCGCGCTGGAAAACGGGGTCAAAGATCTGCCGCGCCCGCTCCCGACGCCGGAAACGAGGCCGGCCACCATCGAGGGCTGGACAGTGCGCGATGTCGCCGGCGGCTTTGCCTCGCTGGAGGGTCCGCAGGGGACCTGGCGCGCGGCGCGCGGCGACATCGTTCCCGGCTTGGGGCGGGTCGACTCCATCGTGCGCTGGGGCAACTACTGGCTCGTCTCCACCAGCCGCGGCCTCATCGCCAGCGAGTAGGCTGCCCTCAAAGAAAAAGGGCGCCCGTGGGCGCCCTTAAGGTAGATCGCGGTCCGCGATCTGGGAGGAAGCCAGTAAGTTACGCCGAGTAGTACATCTCGAACTCGACCGGGTGCGGCGTGTGCTCGAAGCGGATCACCTCGGTCATTTTGAGATCGATGTAGGCGTCGATGAAGTCCTCATCGAAGACGCCGCCGGCGAGCAGGAAGCCGTGGTCGGCTTTGAGCGACTCCAGCGCCTGACGCAGCGATCCGCACACGGTCGGAATCTGCGCCAGCTCCTTCGGTGGCAGGTCATAGAGGTCTTTGTCCATGGCCTCGCCGGGATCCATCTTATTCTTGATGCCGTCGAGACCAGCCATCAGCATCGCGGCGAAGCCGAGATACGGATTGGCGAGCGGGTCGGGGAAGCGAACCTCGACACGCTTGGCCTTCGGGTTGCTGGTGTAGGGAATGCGGCATGAGGCCGAGCGATTGCGCGCCGAGTAGGCGAGCAGCACGGGCGCTTCGAAGCCGGGGACGAGGCGCTTGTAGGAGTTGGTGGTCGGGTTGGTGAAGGCGTTGATCGCCTTGGCGTGGGTGATGATACCGGCGATGTAGGAGAGACAAGTCTCGGACAGATCCGCATATTTGTTGCCGGCGAACACCGGCTTGCCGTCCTTCCAGATCGACTGGTGGCAATGCATGCCCGAGCCGTTGTCGCCGTAGATCGGCTTCGGCATGAAGGTCGCGGTCTTGCCGTAGATCTGCGCCACCTGGCTGATGCAGTACTTGTAGATCTGCAGGCGGTCCGCCATCACAGTCAGCGGCGAGAACTTCAGGCCGAGCTCGTGCTGGGCGGATGCCACTTCATGGTGGTGCTTCTCGACCACGGCCCCCATCTTGGCCATCGCTGCGAGCATCTCCGAGCGCATGTCCTGGATCGAGTCCTGCGGCGGGACCGGGAAGTAACCCTTCTTGAAGCCGATATGGTGGCCGAGGTTGCCGCCCTCGTAGTGGGTATCCGAGTTGGTCGGGAACTCCGTCGAGTCGAGCTTGAAGCCGGTGTTGTAAGGCGTCGCCGCATACTTGACGTCGTCGAACACGAAGAACTCGGCTTCCGGGCCGAAGAACACGGTGTCGCCGACGCCCATGGTCTTGACCATGGCTTCGGCCTTGCGGGCGATGCTGCGCGGGTCGCGGTTATAGGGTTCACCGGTCGTGGGCTCGAGCACATCGCAGACCAGGACCACGGTCGTTTCGGCAAAGAATGGATCGATGCACGCGGAGGCCGGATCCGGCATCAGGCACATATCGGATTCGTGGATCGCCTTCCAGCCGGCGATCGACGAGCCATCAAACATCTGGCCTTCGGCAAATGTCTCTTCCTCGATCATCGAAATATCGAATGTGACGTGCTGCCACTTCCCGCGCGGATCGGTGAAGCGGAAATCCGCGTATTTCACGTCGTTGTCCTTGATCAACTTCATTACGTCTTTGGCCGTGGTCATGGATGCGATGTCCTTTCTCCCGCATGGCCGCTCGGCCTAGGTTCCGAGGGCACATGTCTGAATTGAGCCAGTCCTGGTCGGAACACCGGTCGCCGCCCGCGGAGTAAAATCCGCGGACGGGGTTCCGGAACCTGCTCAGATTGCGTCTAATCCGGATTCCCCGGTGCGGATCCGGATTGCTTCCTCAATGTTGGAGACGAAAATCTTGCCGTCACCGATGCGCCCGGTCTGGGCGGCGCGACGGATCGCCTCGATGGCTTTGTCCGTCATCTCGTCGCTTAGCACGATTTCGATTTTGACCTTGGGGAGAAAATCCACAACGTACTCAGCGCCGCGATAGAGTTCCGTATGACCTTTCTGGCGACCGAAACCCTTGGCCTCTGTCACCGTGATACCCTGTAACCCAACTTCTTGTAGCGCCTCCTTTACCTCGTCGAGCTTGAACGGTTTGATGATCGCTTCAATTTTCTTCATCGCTCCCGTCTCCTGGACGGCCGACGGAGGACCGCCGGCCGGAGCCGCGCTCCCGTTAGCAGGGTCTGTGCCAAGCCCGGCAAGTACTCAAAAAACGCATCAAATCAGGTCGTTAATGCCTGGTCTCGGCGGCAGCCTGGGTCTTGTGCATTTGCACATGATCACGGATTAGGCAACCTGCATATTCTGTAATCAGGTTCGTGCATACAATGATCGAGCTTCTGGCCAATTCTGAGATGAGCGCTGCGGATCGCATGACCATTGCGGGTGGAACACCCGGATTTGATCTCATGCAACGAGCTGGACTGGCGGTCGCCGAGGCGG
Organism: uncultured Alphaproteobacteria bacterium; assembly: GCA_963760435.1. Lineage (GTDB taxonomy): Bacteria > Pseudomonadota > Alphaproteobacteria > Rhizobiales > Xanthobacteraceae > JAFAXD01. The sequence continues at coordinate 72,698 of CAVXDE010000042.1, read as the reverse complement.
TCACCGCCCGGTGCCCGGCCGGTGCCGCTGTCGGCGTAGTCACTGGCAGCGGCAATAACGGCGGGGATGGATTCGTAGCGGCGCGGATCTTGCGCGAACGCGGTTACGACGTGCGCGTGCTGGCTGTCAGCGATGTCGCCAAGCTCAAGGGCGATGCCGCGCAGGCGCACGCGTTCTGGGGTGGTGGCGTTGAACCCGCCGCGCCGGAACGCCTCGCGGGGGTCAAGTTCATTATCGACGCGATCTTCGGTGCGGGTCTCGACCGCCCGGTCGAGGGACGGGCGCGGACGATGATCGAGGCCATGAACGCGGCGCGGGTGCCCACTGTCGCGGTCGATTTGCCGAGCGGCATCTCCGGTGACACCGGTGAGGTGCTGGGGGCGGCGGTCGAGGCGCGCAGCACAGTCACGTTCTTTCGGATGAAGCCCGGGCATGTCCTGCTTCCGGGCCGGCTGCATTGCGGTGAGGTGCGCGTCGCCGACATTGGCATCAAAGCTGAAGTCCTTGCGCGAATCGCGCCCCGCACTTTTGCCAATGCGCCGGCGCTGTGGGGTTCGTCATTCCCGCAACCAGCTCTCGCCGGACACAAATATTCCCGCGGGCACGCCGTGGTGGTATCGGGCGGCGCGTCCTACACCGGCGCGGCGCGGCTTGCGGCCCGCGGCGCATTGCGCGCGGGCGCCGGGCTCACGACGATTGCCTCACCGGCCGCCGCGCTGCTGATCAACGCCGCGGCCAATTTGGCAGTGATGGTGCGGGCGGTCGATGGCGCCGCGGAGCTCACCACCTTCCTCGACGACCGCCGGTTCAATGCCGTGGCCATCGGCCCCGGCTGCGGGGTCGGGCCGCACACGCGCGACATGACGCTCGCGGCGCTTGCCGGCAAGCGGGCGGTCGTGATCGATGCCGACGCATTGACGAGCTTTGCGGATGATCCGGAGTTGCTGTTTTCGGCCATCCACGCGCACCCGGAACGGAGTGTTATCCTCACGCCACACGGGGGAGAATTCGCAAGGTTGTTCGGACACTTGCCGGATATTTCTCAAGTTCATGGAAAACTTGAGCAAGCGCGGCGAGCGGCGGCCCTTTCGGCTGCCGTCGTTGTGCTCAAGGGCGCCGACACCGTAATCGCCGCGCCCGACGGGCGCGCGGCCATCAACGAGAACGCACCGGCTTGGCTCGCGACCGCAGGTTCGGGCGACGTGCTGACCGGATTTGCCACCGGGCTTGTCGCCCAAGGGATGCCGGGTTTCGAGGCCGCGTGCGCGGCGGTCTGGATGCACGGCGAGGCGGCAAATATGTTCGGCCCCGGTCTGATTTCGGAAGACCTGCCCGAAGCATTACCCGCCGTGTATCGGCAGCTGCTGGCGCGGCTCGACCGCTAAGGTGGCGAATTCCGTGGGTCGCGCCTATTTTCCGCTAGGCGCGCGGCTTCGCTATGCTATAAGCCGCGCCGCCCGAAAGCGCGGGCGTGGCGGAATTGGTAGACGCGCTGGATTTAGGTTCCAGTGACGCAAGTCGTGGGGGTTCAAATCCCTCCGCCCGCACCACGCGGTAGCGCCCGCTGTTCAAGGCATATACTCCGGCGCAAGGATGAACGAGTTGACTGCGATGCAGGTTACGCAAACCCATTCCGAAGGCCTCAGGCACGAATACAAGATCGTGGTCCCGGTAGGTGATCTCGACGCGCGCGTCGATTCGCGCGTGACGGAGCTCAAGAACACGGTGCAACTAAAAGGCTTTCGCCCCGGCAAGGTGCCGCCTGCGCATCTCAAGAAGCTCTACGGCCGCTCCCTGATGGCGGAGGCGATTGAGGCTCTGGTCCGCGAGACCAACGCCAAGATCGTGACCGACAATGGCTACAAGCTGGCCATGGAGCCGAAGGTCACGATGCCGGCGGCGGAGGACGAGATCGAGGGTGTGCTCAAGGGCCAGTCGGACCTATCCTACACGGTCGCTCTCGAGGTTCTGCCACCGATCACGCTCGCCGATTTCAAGTCGATCAAGGTTGAACGACCGGTCGCCGAGGTGACCGAGGCTGAAGTCGATGAAGCGGTTGGTCGAATCGCCGAGCAGAACCGGCCGTACGCCGCCAAGTCTGAGGGCGGCAAGGTCGCCGAGCGCGATCGGGTGACCGTCTCCTTTACCGGAACGGTTGACGGCGAGCCGTTCGAGGGTGGGACCGGCGACGACATCCCGGTTCTGGTCGGCTCGAACACCTTCATCCCCGGGTTCGAGCAGCAGCTGATCGGCATGGGGGCCGGCGAGACCCGCACGGTTACCGTCCAGTTTCCAAAGAACTACCTCTCGGAAAAGCTTGCCGGTAAGACCGCCGTTTTCGAGGTGACCGCCAAATCGATCGAGACCCCCGGCGAACTCACGGTCGACGATGCCTTCGCCAAGTCGCTCGGGCTCGAATCGCTCGATAAGCTCAAGGAAGCCATCCGGGACCGATTGACCCGGGAGCACGCGGGCGCGAGCCGACAGAAGGTCAAGCGCGTGCTGCTCGACCAGCTCGACGAGCTGCACAAGTTCCAGGCGCCGCCGACCCTCATTGAGGACGAGTTCAACAACGTCTGGAAGACCGTGCTATCCGACCTCGAAAGCCAGAACAAAACCTTTGCCGACGAAGGGTCGACCGAGGAGAAAGCGCGCGAAGAGTATCGGAGCATCGCCGATCGCCGCGTGCGGCTCGGGCTCGTGCTTGCCGAAATCGGCGAGAAGAACAATATCAAGGTCACGGACGAAGAGCTTGGACGCGCGGCGGCTGAGCGAGCGCGGCAATTCCCCGGTCAGGAACAGCAGGTCTGGGAATATTATCGCAAGAACCCGCAAGCGCTCGCCTCGATGCGTGCACCGATCTACGAGGAGAAGGTGGTCGATTTCCTCCTCGAGCTTGCGAGCGTGACCGATAAGGCCGTCTCGCGCGAAGAGCTGTTCAAGGCCGAAGACGACGAAGAGGCCAGTGCATAGGGGTGCGGGTATTGCACTCGCGCCTTCGAAGCTCGATCTAACGATACCGGGCGCAATGCCCCACCCGATCGCCAAGAATATTCCGGGCGGCGAAGAGATAGGTTCTAAACATGCGCGATCCCGTCGACACCTACATGAACTACCTGGTCCCCATGGTGGTGGAGCAGACCAACCGGGGCGAGCGCGCCTACGATATCTACTCGCGGCTGCTCAAGGAGCGCATCCTCTTCATCACGGGTCCGGTGGAAGACGGCATGGCCTCGTTGGTCGTAGCCCAGCTGCTGTTCCTCGAGGCCGAGAATCCGAAAAAGAGATCGCGATGTACATCAATTCGCCCGGCGGCGTGGTGACGTCGGGGCTTGCGATCTATGACACGATGCAGTTCGTGCGTCCGGCAATCTCGACGCTGTGCATCGGTCAGGCCGCATCGATGGGCTCGCTGCTGCTGACCGCCGGCCACAAGGGTCTGCGCTTTGCGCTGCCGAACGCGCGCATCATGCTGCATCAGCCCTCGGGCGGCTTCCAGGGTCAGGCGACCGACATCATGCTGCACGCCCAGGAAATCCTGAACGTGAAGAAGCGGCTCAATGAAATTTACGTGAAGCACACCGGTCAGCAGTTGAAGAAAATCGAGGATGCGCTCGAGCGCGACATGTTCCTGACCGCCGAGGCCGCCAAGGAGTTTGGCGTCATCGACACGGTCATGGAAAAGCGCCCCGAGGACATCGGCGAACTGATCGCCGCTGCCAAATCGTCCTGATCCGGCCGCTGCCAAGCGCCGCTCGAAGCCTTCGCTACGGCACGGGTTTTGCACCGCAGTGCGGTAAAATCCGGCGAATTCCTCGCCGCCGGGCGCCGTTTGCACTATCATTCCGCCACAAACGTCGGTGGAAATTGCATGGCACGGTTGGGGAATCCGCAACGTCACCAGGGGTGCGGCGTTGTTATCGTTAAGAGAATCTTGATTGTCGGGTGAATAGCGTGCTTGGTTTAGAATCGGCGGTAAGCGGAGGTGCGAGTGTGCCGAGCGGATGTCCCGGCACAGAACGAGTAGCAATAGTAGGAATAGTGCCAGGGAGGGGTCCCGACATTATGTCAGGACGGGCGCGCCACGGATGGGTCCGGAATGCGTCGGAGCTAGGCAACACCGTCAAGACAGGTTGAGAAAACTCAGATGAGCAAAGTCAGCGGCAGTGATTCCAAAAATACGCTCTACTGCTCGTTTTGCGGCAAGAGCCAGCACGAAGTGCGCAAACTCATTGCCGGACCGACGGTGTTTATCTGTGACGAATGCGTCGAGTTGTGCATGGACATCATTCGCGAGGAGAACAAGTCCTCGCTGGTGAAGTCGCGCGACGGCATTCCGACGCCGAAAGAGATCCGCAAGGTCCTTGATGATTATGTGATCGATCAGGATCATGCCAAGAAGGTGCTCTCGGTCGCGGTTCACAACCACTACAAGCGCCTCAATCACGCCACCAAACACAACGACGTCGAACTCGCCAAATCCAACATCCTGCTGATCGGGCCGACCGGTTCGGGCAAGACGCTGCTGGCGCAGACCTTGGCCCGCATCCTCGACGTGCCGTTCACCATGGCGGATGCGACGACGCTGACCGAAGCCGGTTACGTCGGTGAGGACGTCGAGAACATCATCCTGAAGCTGCTGCAGTCCGCCGACTACAACGTCGAGCGCGCGCAGCGCGGCATCGTCTACATCGACGAGATCGATAAGATCTCGCGCAAGTCGGATAACCCGTCGATCACCCGCGACGTATCGGGCGAGGGCGTGCAGCAGGCGTTGCTCAAGATCATGGAAGGCACCATCGCGTCGGTGCCTCCGCAAGGTGGCCGCAAGCACCCGCAGCAGGAGTTCCTGCAGGTCGACACGACGAACATCCTGTTCGTGTGCGGCGGCGCGTTCTCGGGGCTGGAGAAGATCATCTCGTCGCGCGGTCGTTCGACCTCGATCGGGTTCGGCGCCAGGGTGCTGGCGCCGGAGGATCGCAAGCAGGGCGAGATCTTCCGCTACGTCGAGCCGGAGGACCTGCTCAAGTACGGGCTGATCCCCGAGTTCGTGGGACGCCTGCCGGTTGTGGCGACGCTCGAGGATCTCGACGAGGCCGCGCTCAAGCGCATCCTGCTCGAGCCCAAGAACGCGTTGGTCAAGCAGTACCAGCGCCTGTTTGAAATGGAGAACATCGAGCTTGCGTTTGCCGATGAGGCGCTCTCGTCGATCGCTCGCAAGGCGATCGAGCGCAAGACTGGCGCGCGCGGGCTGCGCTCCATCATGGAGGGCATCCTGCTCGACACCATGTTCGACCTGCCGAGCCTTGAAGGCGTGGAAGAAGTGGTGATCTCCAGGGAAGTCGTCGAAGGCTCGGCACGTCCGCTCTACATCTACGCCGACCGCGCCGGAGATGCCGGCGCCAGCGCCTGAACAAGCTCAAGGTGCGTGCACGGACGCGCACTATCGTACCGAACCAGTGGCTTGGTGTTTTGCGTGCGCATGAAGACGCATGGCGTGTGGTCTTGCTGAGCGGTCAAGTCCGTTGGCTTGACTCAGCGGGAAGCGAACGCCACCTATGATCTAAATCAGTGTCGGCTTAACCCCGCAGTGACATTCCGAGAGAGCGGGGAGGGGGCACGAGAAGGGGATTTTCAACATGACAACAACCCCGAAACCACGAGCGCTGCCGCAACCGGGCGAAAGCCGGACCTATCCGGTCCTGCCGTTGCGCGACATCGTCGTATTTCCGCACATGATCGTTCCGCTGTTCGTTGGTCGCGAGAAGTCGATCCGCGCCCTCGAAGAGGTCATGCGCACGGACAATTACATTCTGCTCGCGACCCAGAAGAACGCGTCGGATGACGATCCGGCGACCGACTCGATCTACGAGGTCGGCACGCTGGCGAGTGTGCTGCAACTGCTCAAGCTGCCCGACAATACCGTCAAGGTGCTGGTTGAGGGCGCCGAGCGCGCCAAGGTGCTGCGCTACGGCGAGCGCACCGATTTCTACGAGGCCGAGGCGGTGGTGCTGCCCGACAACCCCGGCGAACGCGTCGAGGCCGAGGCGCTGGCGCGTTCGGTCGTCAACGAGTTCGAAGGCTACGTCAAGCTCAACAAGAAAGTGTCGCCCGAGGTGATCGGCGTCGTCCAGCAGATCGAGGACTATGCCAAGCTCGCCGACACTGTTGCCTCGCACCTCGCAGTGAAGATCCCGGACAAGCAGACCGTGCTGGAAATGCCCACGGTCACCGACCGTCTGGAGAAGGTGCTGTCGCTGATGGAGAGCGAGATCTCCGTTCTCCAGGTCGAGAAGCGCATACGCACGCGCGTCAAGCGTCAGATGGAAAAGACCCAGCGCGAGTACTACCTCAACGAGCAGATGAAGGCGATCCAGAAGGAGCTCGGCGACGACGAAGGTCGCGACGAGTTGGCCGAGCTGGAAGATAAGATCAAGAAGACGAAGCTTTCCAAAGAGGCGCGCGAGAAGGCCACGCACGAGCTCAAGAAGCTACGCCAGATGTCGCCGATGTCGGCGGAAGCCACCGTCGTGCGCAACTATCTGGACTGGCTGCTGTCGATCCCCTGGAACAAGAAGACCAAGATCAAGAAGGATCTGGCGCACGCCCAGGAGATCCTCGATGGCGATCACTACGGGCTCGAGAAGGTCAAGGAGCGCATCGTCGAGTATCTGGCGGTGCAGAGCCGCGCCAATAAACTGACTGGCCCGATCTTGTGCCTGGTCGGTCCGCCCGGCGTCGGCAAGACGTCGCTCGGCAAGTCGATCGCCCGTGCGACCGGCCGCGAGTTCGTGCGCGTGTCGCTCGGCGGCGTGCGCGACGAGGCGGAGATCCGCGGCCATCGGCGCACCTATATCGGCTCGATGCCCGGCAAGGTCATCCAGTCGATGCGCAAGGCCAAGAGCTCGAACCCGTTGTTCCTGCTCGACGAGGTCGACAAGATGGGCGCCGATTTCCGCGGCGATCCGTCCTCCGCCCTGCTCGAGGTGCTCGATCCCGAGCAGAACAGCACGTTCAACGATCACTATCTCGAGGTCGATTACGATCTCTCCAACGTGATGTTCATCACCACGGCGAACACGCTCAACATTCCGCCGCCCCTGATGGATCGCATGGAGATCATCCGCATCGCCGGCTACACCGAGGACGAGAAGGTCGAGATCGCGCGCAAGCATCTCATCCCGCACGCGATCACCAAGCACGGCCTCGACGTGAAGGAGTGGGCGATCGGCGATGACGCGCTGCTCACGCTGATCCGGCGCTATACCCGCGAGGCGGGCGTGCGCAATCTCGAGCGCGAGCTCTCCTCACTGGCCCGCAAGGCCGTGAAGCAGCTGATGCTGTCCAAGGAGAAGACGGTGCGCGTCACCGACGCGAACCTGTCCGACTTCCTCGGCGTGCCGAAATTCCGCTACGGCGAGGTTGAGGCGGAGGATCAGATCGGCGTGGTCACGGGTCTCGCCTGGACCGAGGTCGGCGGCGAGTTGCTGACCATCGAAGCCGCCATGATGCCCGGCAAGGGCCGCATGACGGTGACCGGCAATCTGCGCGACGTGATGAAGGAATTGATCTCGGCGGCGGCGTCCTACGTGCGCTCGCGCGCGGTCGACTTCGGCATCGAGCCGCCGCTGTTCGATAAGCGTGACATCCACGTGCACGTGCCGGAGGGGGCGACCCCGAAGGACGGTCCCTCGGCGGGTGTCGCCATGGTCACTGCAATCGTCTCCGTGATGAACGGCATTCCGGCGCGCCGTGACGTCGCCATGACCGGCGAGATCACGCTGCGCGGCCGCGTGCTGCCGATCGGCGGCCTCAAGGAGAAGCTGCTGGCGGCGCTGCGCGGCGGCATCAAGACTGTGCTGATCCCGGAAGAGAACGTGAAGGACCTCACGGACATCTCCAACTCGGTGAAGAACTCGCTCGAGATCATCCCGGTGTCGCGCATGGATGAGGTCATCGGCCGTGCGCTCACCCGTACTCCGGAGGCGATCGAGTGGGAAGAGACCCCGGTGAAGGCCGTGGAGACGCCAGCGGTCGAAACGCCGCCTGTGGAAGAGGAAGTGCCCGGCCTGACGGCGCACTGATCGGTCGCAGCAGACAAACAAAGGCGCGGCGCCCCAAGGGGCGCCGCGTCTGGTTTAAGGATTGCGCGATGGCCTTGAGTGCTTGCGAAGCGTCGCAGGCGGGGCGATAACAGGCCGCCAGGGCGGTTAGCTCAGCTGGTAGAGCGCCTGCTTTACACGCAGGATGTCGGCGGTTCGAGTCCGTCACCGCCCACCAATCAATCAAAGCAAACACGCCCGCGCGATTTACAAAATGCGCAGCACCACGTTGCATTGACCTCTCCCCGCGAACGGGGAGAGGTCAGACACCGCAAGGCGTCAAGCCTTACGAAAATTCCCCGGAGAGGTCCCCTGCGAAACGCAATTGCGGTGAAGAGACTCTAGACCGCTTCCTTGAGTTCCTTGGCGGCACGGAACGCGACTTTCTTGCTCGCCTTGATCTTGATCGGCTCGCCGGTTGCCGGGTTGCGGCCCATGCGTGCAGCGCGCTTGCGCACCTGCAAAATGCCAAACCCGCCGATGCGGATACGCTCGCCCTTCTTGAGGTGTTTCACCATCATGCCAACGAGATCGTTGAGCATGCCCTCAGCCTGTTTCTTGGGGATCTCGTGATCGGCGGCGAGCGCGGCCGCGAGATGCTTAAGGGTAACAGTTGTTGCAGTGGTCTTGGCCACCATGGGTGTTCCTTTCGATCGTTCGGAAAGTGCACAACGGCGCACGCATATCCGATTCTCGCGGGTTTTGGCCACGCGAAATGCAAGATAAGCCCGATTTTTCGAGCTTTTCCAACAGGCATGTTGAGGAAACCCGCATCAGGCCGCAATTTGTGGGGCCTCGGGGTCACGCACCTTGACTTGGGGCGCCCGCAAGCCCTATCTCACCGCTCCCGCGGGCCATCATGGCAACGCCCGGGGGCGTAGCTCAGTTGGTTAGAGCGTCGGCCTGTCACGCCGAAGGTCGCGGGTTCGAGCCCCGTCGCTCCCGCCAGTCTTTTCAAAGACTTAGGCACTATCGTCGCGTTGCTTCCGACGCCACAAGATCCATCACTTTCGACTCCAACGTGAGGGTCGCGTCGGCCGCCACGGAGACGTTCAGTGCTGGGCGCTGGCAGCGCCTGCAACAAACGACCGGGCCGTCCCAGCCGGTGCGCGGAATGCCTTCACGCTATGATGACCGCAGCGCTCGCAGGTGAGGCGCTGCACAAACGAGGCGATCGGCGCGCTGGCAGAAAGACCATGGCGGGTGAGGGCGCGGTCGCTCAGCACGCCCCGATGCCGGCAATGCAGACACTCGACGCAGATCACGCCTGCGGGGCGGGCACTAGCTTCCCGGGTCGGGCTTGCGGCCATGGCCAACTCAAAACGCAACACTTACGCGAGATACTGCCTTCAAGTGGTTATGCCGACTCGGGTTTTGGAGTCCCGGCGCGTGTCGAAATCAACTACCCGCCGATCTCCGGCACGGTCTTCAAGGCGTAGAACTCCACGCTCTCGCTGCGGCCCTTGACCGAAGCGACATGCAGCTTATCGGGCAGGGTGAGCTTGGCCACCTCGGCGGCGCGGCGGGAGAGGATGAGGACACAGTCATAATCCTTGGTGAGGCTTTCGAGCCGCGCCGTCGTGTTCACCGTGTCGCCAATGGCGGTGATGATCTGTGAGCGCGGCGGCCCCATGGAGCCGACGATCGCTTCGCCGAAGTGAATGCCGATGCCCATTTGCAGCGGCAGGCGCAGCTCCGCCTCCATCTGCTGGTTGAGTTGCGCCAATCGCGCCAGCATTTCGCGCGCGCCGCGCAGCGCCTGGGCGGGGCCGATCGTCGGATCGGCGGCATCGAGCCCATAGAGGGCCATGAGGCCGTCGCCGGTGAACTGGGAATAGTGCCCGTTGGTGTCGGCGAGCGCCTTGGTCATCTCGGCAAAGAAACGATTGAGGATGAATAGCACGTCGTAGGGCATGCGGGTCTCGCCGAGCCGGGTCGAGGCGCGCAAGTCGACGAAGACGACGGTGATCAGCCGCTCGCTGCCTTCGAGCCCGCCGCGCACCAAGCCCATCAGCGGCGCCGACATCGGCGGCGAGCAGTGGCATGATCGAAATATCGGTCGTGGGCCGGATCTGACAGGCGAGCCGCATCCCTTCCGGGGCGTCGATGCGCGCCAACGCCGTGGCCTCGAGCCCGGTCGGCATGGGCAGATGATCGAGCCCCTGGGTCACGCGAATCCGGCAGGTCGTGCAGCGGGCGCGCCCGCCACATGCCGACGCGTGCGGGACCCGGTTTGCCCGCAGCGTCTCCAGCACGGTCGCGCCGGGCAGAATGCGCATGCGCTGGCCGCTGGAGTGGGTCAGCACCGGCGGCTGCCGCAGGCGGTACGCGAGCCCGCGGATCGCCCGCCCAGCAAAGGGCACCAGCAGGAGCACGAAATATGCCGCCCAGGTTCGTCGCTCGAGCCGGTGCGCGGCGGCGACCCTCTCTGGCGTGGAGCGCGCGTTCTTGAGCACGTTCTCGATGAACTGCGGATTGTCTTCGACCTGCCGTACCACGTGGTTGCCGGCCGCGATGTATCCGGCAATCGCCAAGGTCGGGAGCAGCAAGCTGGTGAGGGCGAATACCGGCCGCCAGGCCGGATACCATTTCTTTGTGTGCAGCCAGAAATGAATGCCGATTGAGGCATGCACCCAGACGGTCAGCACCGCCGCAATGTGGAATAGTGGATATCCAGGATTCAGAACCCAGTGGCTCAGCAGTACGGAGTTGTAATCTTCGCTGGAGAGGAGAAATTCCGAAGCAACTCTGGTCGCAACCACGTGCCGCACCATCAGGGGGATGATGGCGAGCCCGAGCACCACCTGCGCCCATTCCCATCGCGTGAGCCGCAACGTGCGGCGCACGTAGATCGACCACAGCGCGTTGAGAAAGTGCACGAGCAGGGCAGTGGCGAGCACAAGCCCGCCGGTCTCGGTCCACCAGATGGCCATCAGAAATCCAGCCACATGACTTGCCGCCGGTATCGAGACGAGCAGGAAGATGTGGCCGGTGAGGTGGCAAATCACGAACGAGAGCAGAATCAGCGCGCTGGCGAGGCGCAGGCGCGCCCGCAGCACATGGGCAAGCCCTGCCGGCTGCCACCATCGGCCCACGTCGACTGGGGTCTGCGTGCTCGCGGCAATGGCCATTGTCGATCCGGGTTTGCGAATCCAGTATTCCCTGCGGCGTATAGCCCGATCAATGCGCCGTAATCTTACAACTCGCCGCCCAAGGCTTATCTTCCGTAACGGAGGCGTTGTGCGCGCAAACCCGGGTTCGAGCTTGCCACCTATGTTGCGCTGCGCTAAGCCTCGCCCGGCCCGCAGCTGACGTCGAAATCCTCTCCGTGATCTCTCGCCGTCGTCCGCTCGGAGCGGGTCTCAGGACACGCGGATGAGCACGCTTTTACAGGACTATCTTCCGCTAATCATCTTTGTCGCGGTCGCTGCCGTGATCGGGCTCGTTCTGTTGATCGCGCCCTTTATCATCGCCTTCAAGCAGCCCAACCCGGAAAAGCTCTCGGCCTACGAATGCGGCTTCAACGCATTCGACGATGCCCGCATGAAGTTCGACGTGCGATTCTACTTGGTCGCGATCCTGTTCATCATTTTCGATCTTGAGGTCTCCTTCCTGTTTCCCTGGGCGGTCGCCTTCGGCGACGTGGGGGTCGCGGGCTTCTGGGCGGTGATGATCTTCCTTGCCGTGCTCACGATCGGATTCATCTACGAATGGCGCAAGGGAGCGCTGGAATGGGATTGAGCGAGAGCGCCATCGTGCCGGCGCGGCCGGCGATCATCAATCCGCGCACCGGCAGGCCGCTCGGGGCGGATGACCCGTATTTCACAGAGCTCAACGCCGAACTCGCCGACAAAGGCTTTTTGGTCGCCGCCGCCGACGACCTGATCACCTGGGCGCGCACCGGCTCGTTGATGTGGATGACGTTCGGGCTCGCGTGCTGCGCGGTCGAGATGATGCAGATGTCGATGCCGCGCTACGACGCCGAGCGATTCGGCTTTGCGCCGCGCGCGTCCCCGCGCCAGTCCGATGTGATGATCGTCGCCGGCACGCTGACCAACAAGATGGCGCCCGCGCTGCGCAAGGTCTACGACCAGATGCCGGAGCCGCGCTACGTCATCTCCATGGGCTCATGTGCGAACGGCGGCGGCTACTATCATTATTCTTACTCGGTGGTGCGCGGCTGCGATCGCATCGTCCCGGTCGATATCTATGTGCCGGGGTGTCCTCCGACCGCGGAAGCGCTGCTCTACGGGGTGATGCTGCTGCAGAAGAAGATCCGCCGCACCGGCACGATCGAACGATAAAGGGCGGTTCGTGGACACGAAGCTCGACGAACTCGGAGCCTTGATCGCGGACGCCTTGCCGGGCGCGGTCACCGGCCATGACGTTGCGCACGGGGTGCTGAACATTGCCGCCAATGCGGCCGATATCATCCGCGTGACGACGTTCCTGCGCGACGACCCGCGCTGCCAATTCGTTTGCATCATCGACGTGACCGCAGTCGATTGGCCCTCGCGCGAGCGCCGCTTCGACGTCGTCTACCACTTCCTGTCGCCGACCAAGAACGCGCGCATCCGGGTCAAGGTCGAGACTGACGAGGTCACGCCGGTGCCGTCGATCATCAGCGTGTTTCCCGGCGCGGACTGGTTCGAGCGCGAAACCTACGACCTTTACGGTGTGCTTTTTACCGGTCACCCGGACCTGCGGCGGCTGTTGACCGACTACGGCTTCGAAGGCCACCCGCTGCGCAAGGACTTTCCGCTCACCGGCTTTGTCGAGGTGCGTTGGGACGACGAGCAGAAGCGCGTCGTCTATGACCCGGTGCGGCTCGCGCAGGAATTCCGCAATTTCGATTTCCTCTCGCCCTGGGAGGGAACCGATTACATCCTGCCCGGCGACGACAAGGCGAAGACGAGCTGAGCCCTGGCATGAGTGTCCAAGACACACCGCTGCGCAACTTCACCATCAACTTCGGGCCTCAGCACCCGGCTGCGCACGGCGTGCTGCGCCTCGTGCTCGAGCTTGACGGCGAGATCGTGGAGCGGGTCGATCCGCATATCGGGCTTCTTCATCGCGGCACCGAGAAGCTGATCGAGCACAAGACATACCTGCAGGCGATTCCGTATTTCGATCGGCTCGACTACGTCGCGCCGATGAACCAGGAGCACGCCTTCTGCCTCGCGGCCGAGAAGCTGCTCGGCATCACCATTCCGCGCCGAGCCCAGCTCATCCGCGTGCTCTATTGCGAGATCGGGCGGATCCTGTCGCATCTCCTCAACGTCACCACCCAGGCCATGGACGTGGGCGCGCTCACGCCGCCGCTGTGGGGATTTGAGGAACGCGAGAAGCTGATGATGTTCTACGAGCGCGCATCGGGCAGCCGCATGCATGCGGCCTACTTCCGGGTGGGTGGCGTGCATCAGGATCTGCCGGAGAAGCTGATCGACGATATCGAGGCGTTCTGCGATCCGTTCCTGAAGGTGTGCGAGGATATCGAGGGGCTGCTCACCGACAATCGCATCTTCAAGCAGCGCAATGTCGATATCGGCATCGTTTCGCTTGCCGATGCCTGGGCTTGGGGCTTCTCCGGCGTGATGGTGCGCGGCTCTGGCGCGGCCTGGGACCTGCGCAAGGCGCAGCCCTATGAGTGCTATGAGGAGTTCGACTTCGATATTCCGATCGGCAAGAACGGCGACAACTACGACCGCTACTGCATCCGCATGGAAGAGATGCGGCAATCGATCCGCATCATGAAGCAATGTATCGCCAAGCTGCGCGCTCCGGACGGACAGGGGCCGCCGCACCTCCTTGACACCAAGATCGTACCGCCGCGCCGTGGCGAGATGAAGCGCTCCATGGAAGCGCTGATCCATCACTTCAAGCTCTACACCGAAGGCTTCCACGTACCGGAAGGGGAAGTCTATGCAGCGGTGGAGGCGCCGAAGGGCGAGTTTGGCGTTTATCTGATCGCTGATGGGTCCAACAAACCCTACAAGTGCAAGATCCGCGCGCCCGGTTTCGCACATCTGTCGGCCATGGATTTCCTCTGCCGCGGCTACATGCTGGCGGACATCTCGGCGATCCTCGGTTCGCTCGATATCGTGTTCGGGGAGGTCGATCGCTAATGGCTGTACGCCGCCTCGCGCCCGAGCATCTGCAGCCGAAGGAGTTTTCCTTCACGGCTGAGAACCTCACGTGGGCTCAGAACGAGATCAAGAAATACCCGCCCGGCCGCCAGCAATCGGCGGTGATTTCGCTGCTCTGGCGCGCGCAGGAGCAATCCGGTGGCTGGCTGCCGCAGAAAGCGATCGAGGCCGTGGCCGCCATGCTCGGCATGGCCAAGATCCGCGTGCTCGAGGTTGCGACCTTCTACACGATGTTTCTGCTCTCTCCGGTCGGCCGCAAGGCACACATCCAGGTGTGCGGAACGACGCCGTGCGTGCTGCGCGGTGCCGAGGAGTTGTTCAAGGTCTGCCATCATCGCATCCACGAGGAACCGTTCCACGTTTCGGCGGACGGCGATTTCTCCTGGGAGGAGGTCGAGTGCCTGGGTGCCTGCGTGAACGCCCCGATGGTGCTGATCGGCCACGACACCTACGAAGATCTCACGGCCGAGACATTCGAGAAGGTGATCGACGGCTACGCCAGCGGCAATCCGCCCAAGCCGGGTCCGCAGATCGATCGGCATTTCTCGGCGCCGGTCGGCGGCCCGACCACGCTCACCGACCCGAGCCTCTACGCGAAGAAGCCGAGCGCGGGTGAGCCGCAGCAGCCGGCCGTCGCCGACGATGAGGCGAAGAAGCCGGGCGCCGCGGCAAATGTGCATGAAGCGCCGATCCCGAAGCCGCCGGCCGCAGACAGTTCGAGGGCCTGATGCTCGCAGACAAGGATCGCATCTTTACCAATCTCTATGGCTTCCATGACTGGGGCCTCGAGGGCGCCCGCGCCCGCGGCGGGTGGGACGGCACCAAGGCGATCCTCGCCAAGGGGCGCGATGGCATCATCAACGAAATGAAGGCGTCCGGTCTGCGCGGGCGCGGCGGTGCCGGCTTTCCGACCGGGCTGAAGTGGTCGTTCATGCCCAAGCAGGCGGACGGGCGACCGCACTATCTGGTCGTCAACGCCGACGAGTCCGAGCCGGGGACGTGCAAGGACCGCGACATCCTGCGCCATGATCCGCATTTGCTGATCGAGGGCTGCCTGATTGCCGGCTTCGCCATGGGGGCGCAGGCCGCCTACATCTACGTGCGCGGCGAATTCATCCGCGAGCGCGAGCATCTGCAGGCCGCCGTTGATCAAGCGTATGCGGCGGGTCTGATCGGCAAGAATGCCTGCGGCTCGGGCTATGACTTCGACGTCTATGTCCATCACGGCGCCGGCGCGTATATCTGCGGCGAAGAGACGGCGCTGCTCGAGAGCCTGGAAGGCAAGAAGGGTCAGCCTCGGCTGAAGCCGCCGTTCCCGGCCAACGTCGGTCTTTATGGCTATCCGACGACCGTCAACAACGTGGAGACGATCGCCTCAGCGCCCGACATCATGCGGCGCGGCGCGGCGTGGTTCTCCTCCATCGGGCGGCCCAACAACACCGGCACCAAGGTCTACTGCATCTCCGGCCATGTGAATAAGCCGTGCAACGTCGAGGACGCCTTGGGCATCCCGCTGCGCGAGCTGATCGAGACCTATGCGGGCGGCGTGCGCGGCGGCTGGGACAATCTGCTCGCCGTCATTCCGGGCGGCTCTTCGATGCCGCTCGTGCCCGGCCGAACAGTGCAACGAGCTGAAGATGGATTTCGACGGCCTCGCCGCCGTGAAATCCGCGCTCGGCACTGCGGCTGTCATCGTCATGGACAAGTCGACCGATATCGTCCGCGCGATGGCGCGCATCTCCTACTTCTACAAGCACGAGAGCTGCGGCCAGTGCACGCCGTGTCGCGAAGGCATGGGCTGGATGTGGCGCGTGCTCACGCGCATGGCCGAAGGTCGCGCCCATAAGCGCGAGATCGACATGTTGTTCGATGTCACGAAGCAGATCGAGGGACACACGATCTGCGCCTTCGGCGACGGTGCGGCCTGGCCAGTGCAGGGCCTGCTGCGGCACTTCCGTCCGGAGATCGAGCGGCGCATCGATGAATATGCGCGCAATCCGCATCCCGAGCCGATCCGCGAGGCGGCGGAGTAGCGGTCATGGCCAAACTCATCGTTGACGGCAAAGAGATCGATGTTCCGCCCGAGTACACGCTGTTGCAGGCGTGTGAGGCGGCGGGCGCGGAAATCCCGCGGTTCTGTTTTCACGAGCGGCTGTCGATCGCCGGCAATTGCCGCATGTGCCTGGTCGAGCTGGTCGGCTCGCCGAAGCCGGTCGCGTCCTGCGCCTGGGGCGTGCGCGACTGCCGTCCCGGCCCCAAGGGCGAGCCCCCGCAGGTGCGCACCCGCACCCCGATGGTGCGCAAGGCGCACGAAGGGGTGATGGAGTTTCTGCTGATCAATCATCCGCTCGACTGCCCGATCTGCGATCAGGGCGGCGAGTGCGATCTGCAGGACCAGACCATGGCGTACGGGGTCGACGCCAGCCGCTTCCGCGAGAACAAGCGCGCGGTCGAGGACAAGTACATCGGCGCGCTGGTCAAGACGTCGATGAATCGCTGCATCCAGTGCACGCGCTGTGTCCGCTTCGCGACGGAAGTGGCCGGTGTTCCCGAGCTCGGCGCGATCAATCGCGGCGAGGACATGGAGATCACGACCTACCTCGAAACCGCGATGACCTCGGAGCTGCAGGGCAACGTGGTCGACCTCTGCCCAGTCGGCGCGCTGACCTCCAAGCCCTACGCTTTCGCAGCGCGTCCTTGGGAGCTCGCCAAGACCGAGTCGATCGATGTGATGGACGCGCTCGGCTCGGCGATCCGGGTTGATACGCGCGGACGTGAGGTGATGCGCATTCTGCCGCGCGTCAACGAGGACGTGAACGAGGAGTGGATCTCCGACAAGACGCGGCACGTGGTCGATGGCATGCGCACGCAGCGTCTCGACCAGCCGTACCTGCGCGAGGGAACGCGGCTGCGTCCGGCCTCCTGGAGCGAAGCCTTCGCTGCCATTGCCGCCAAGGTCCGCGCTGTTCCTCGGCAGCGGATCGGCGCGATCGCTGGCGACCTCGCCACCGTCGAGGAGATGTTCGCGCTGAAGGATTTGATGACGCGGCTCGAGGTCAAGAACATCGATTGCCGCCAGGACGGCTCGCCGCTGCTTCCGACTTGGGGCCGCGCGACCTACACCTTCAACGCGACGGTCGTCGGGATCGAGAATGCCGACGCTCTCCTGATCGTAGGTTCGAACCCGCGCCGCGAATCGGCCGTGCTCAACGCGCGCATTCGCAAGCGCTGGCGCGCCGGCCAGTTCCCGATCGGACTGATCGGCGAGAAGGCCGATCTGACCTACGCCTACGACTATCTGGGCGCGGGCCCGGACACCTTGGCGGAGATCGCGAGCGGGCGGCATCCGTTTGCAGAGCGCCTCAAGCAGGCCCAGCATCCGGTCATCCTAGTCGGGCAAGGCGCGCTCTCGCGACCCGATGGCAAGGCGATTGCGGCACTAGCGGCCCGCACCGCCGTTGAAGTGGGCGCCGTCAAGGATGGCTGGAACGGCTTCAGCGTGCTGCACACGGCCGCCTCGCGGGTGGGTGGGCTCGATCTCGGGCTCGTGCCGGGCGAGGGTGGAATGGCCGCGGCGGACATGGCGGCTGGTGATGCGCTCGATGTGCTGTTCCTTCTTGGCGCCGATGAGATCGACGTCGCGCCCGGCGCGTTCGTCATCTACATCGGTACGCACGGTGACCGTGGCGCGCATCGCGCCGATGTCATCCTGCCGGGTGCGGCCTACACGGAGAAAACCGGGCTCACGGTTAACACCGAAGGCCGCGTCCAGCTCATCAACCGCGCCGGCTTCCCACCCGGCGATGCACGCGAAGACTGGGCGATCCTGCGCGCGCTCTCGGACCAGCTCGGGACGAAGCTTCCGTACGATTCGCTCAATCAGCTGCGGGCGGCTCTGTTCAAGGCGCACCCCGTGCTCGCGCGTCTCGACGTTGTTGAGCCGAGCGATGCCGCCGATGTCCGCCGCCTCGCCGAAATGTCTGCCGGCGCGGTGGATCGTGCGCCGTTCCGCTCGCCGATCGAGGATTTCTACCTGACCAATCCGATCGCTCGTGCCTCCGCCATCATGGCGGAGTGCTCCGCGCTGGCGCGGCGCGCGGCCCCGGCGATCGCGGCGGAGTGACGATGTACGATTTCTTCTGGAGCTACGTTTGGCCGGTCGTCATCATGGTGGCGCAGAGCGTCCTCATGCTCGTCGTGCTGCTGATTGCGATCGCCTACGTGTTGCTCGCCGATCGCAAGATCTGGGCAGCGGTGCAGATCCGGCGCGGGCCCAACGTGGTCGGTCCGTGGGGACTGCTGCAATCCTTCGCCGATCTGCTCAAGTTCGTGTTCAAGGAACCGACGATCCCGGCCGGCGCCAACAAGGGCGTGTTCCTGCTCGCGCCGCTGGTGACCTGCGTACTCGCGCTCGCCGCCTGGGCCGTCATTCCGGTCAACGCCGATTGGATGATCGCCGACATCAACGTCGGCATGCTCTACATCTTCGCCATCTCCTCGCTCATGGTCTACGGCGTGATCATGGCGGGCTGGGCATCGAACTCGAAATATCCCTTCCTGTCGGCGCTGCGCTCGGCCGCCCAGATGGTGTCCTACGAGGTCTCCATCGGCTTCGTGTTCGTGACCGTGCTGCTGTGTGTCGGCTCACTCAATCTGTCGGACATCGTTACCGCCCAGGCTGACCGGGGGCTGGCGACCGCGCTCGGCATTCCCTGGTTCTCGCTGCTGAATTGGTATTGGCTGCCGCTGTTCCCGATGTTCATCGTGTTCTTCATCTCGGCGCTGGCCGAGACGAATCGGCCGCCCTTCGACCTGGTCGAGGCGGAATCGGAGTTGGTCGCCGGGCTTCATGGTCGAGTACGGCTCGACCCCGTACATGATGTTCATGCTGGGCGAGTACGTGGCGATCGCCACCATGTGTGCCATGACCACGATCCTGTTCCTGGGCGGCTGGCTCCCGCCGCTTGCGGTCCCGCCGTTCACCTGGGTGCCCGGCATCATCTGGTTCGTGCTCAAGGCCGGCTTCGTGTTCTTCATGTTCGCGCTGGTGAAGGCCTTTGTTCCGCGCTACCGCTACGACCAGCTGATGCGGCTTGGCTGGAAGGTGTTCCTGCCGCTGTCGCTGGCGATGATCGTGATCGTGGCGGCAGTGCTGCAATTTGGCGGGCTCGCCCCGAAATGAGCCCGGAAACGAGGACGTCATGAGGATCGATCGCGCCGCGCGCGCGCTGCTGCTGCAGGAATTCGTGTCGGCGGTGATCCTGTCGATGCGCTATTTCTTCAAGCCGAAGGCAACCATCAACTATCCGTTCGAGAAGAACCCGATCTCGCCGCGCTTCCGTGGCGAGCACGCGTTGCGCCGTTATCCCAACGGCGAAGAGCGCTGCATCGCCTGCAAGCTGTGCGAGGCGATCTGCCCGGCGCAGGCGATCACCATCGAGGCCGGCCCGCGCCGCAATGACGGCACCCGCCGAACGACCCGCTACGACATCGACATGGTGAAGTGCATCTACTGCGGCATGTGCCAGGAAGCCTGCCCGGTCGATGCCATCGTCGAAGGGCCGAACTTCGAGTTCGCGACCGAAACGCGCGAGGAACTCTACTACGACAAGGAGCGGCTGCTGGCGAACGGCGACCGCTGGGAGCGCGCGATCGCGCGCAATATCGCGCTCGACGCGCCATACCGGTGAGCGAGCGATGATCTTCCCGGCGCTATTCTTCTATCTGTTCGCAGCCGTCTGCGTTGCCTCGGCGTTCATGGTGATCGCCTCGAGGAACCCGGTGCACTCGGTGCTGTTCCTGATCCTCGCCTTCGTCAACGCAGCGGCGTTGTTCGTGATAGCGGGCGCCGAGTTCCTGGCCATGATCCTGATCGTGGTCTATGTCGGCGCCGTCGCTGTTCTGTTCCTGTTCGTGGTGATGATGCTTGACGTCGACTTCGTCGAGCTGCGCCAGGGCTTTCTCACCTATTTGCCGTTCGCCGCGGTCCTCGGATTTGTGTTTCTGGTCGAGCTGATCTCGGTCGGGGTGGTCTGGATCGTCAGTCCGACGGCGACCAAGGCGCTGGCGAGCCCGATCGCGGCCAACGTCACCAATACGCAGGCGCTTGGCCTCGTGCTCTACACCCGCTACGTCTACTACTTCGAGGTCGCGGGACTGGTCCTGCTGGTGGCGATGATCGGCGCGATCGTGCTCACACTGCGCCACAAGGTGAACGTCAAGCGCCAGAGCATCGCCGCGCAGAATGCGCGCACCAAGGCGACGGCGATCGAAATCAGGCAGGTACGGCCGGGGCAGGGGATCTGACGTGACCATCGGGCTTGGGCACTATCTCACCGTCGCGGCGATCCTGTTCACGCTGGGGATCGTCGGCATCTTCATCAACCGCAAGAACGTGATCATCATCCTGATGTCGATCGAGCTGATCCTGCTCGCCGTCAACATCAACTTCGTCGCGTTCTCGGCATTCCTCGGCGATCTCGTCGGCCAGGTGTTCGCGCTGGTCGTGCTGACGGTGGCGGCGGCGGAAGCCGCGATCGGTCTCGCCATCCTGGTGGTGTTCTTCCGTAACCGTGGCTCCATCGCGGTCGAAGACATCAACCTCTGAAAGGTCTGACGATGTATCTCGCCATCGTGTTCCTGCCCTTGCTGGGCTGCATTCTGGCGGGTGTCATCGCCATTGTCGGCGCCCGCGCGCGCTTCCCGGGCGGCGAGACCCCGCACGGTGCTGAGGATCATGCCCACGACCTCGGGCCGCATGCACCGGAGCCGCTGCCGACTGGCGACGTCGGGCTCATCCATCATCCGGCGCATGAGGAGCATCCGCAGGAGCCGGCCGCCGCGGGCTCGCGCTCGGCCGAGGTCATCACCACGGCGCTGCTCTTCATTTCGATGGTGTTTTCGTGGATCGCGTTCGTGCAGGTCGGCTTCGGCCACCAGGATGCGCACGTGCCGATCACGAGCTTCATCACGTCCGGCGACCTCAAAGTCGAATGGGCGCTGCACATCGATACGCTCACCGCCGTGATGCTGGTCGTGGTGACGACCGTGTCGGCTTTGGTGCACCTCTATTCGATCGGTTACATGAGCGACGATCCGTACCCGCCGCGGTTCTTTTCCTACTTGTCGCTCTTCACCTTCGCCATGCTGATGTTGGTGACGGCCGACAACCTCGTCCAGCTGTTCTTCGGTTGGGAAGGCGTCGGGCTCATGAGCTATCTGCTGATCGGGTTCTGGTACTACAAGCCGGAGGCAAATGCCGCCGCCATCAAGGCCTTCGTGGTCAACCGCGTCGGCGACTTCGGCTTTGCGCTCGGCATTTTCGCCGTGTTCCTGATGACCGGCGCGATCGACTACGAGACGATGTTCGCCCAGGCGCCGACTCTGACCGGCAAGACCATCCATTTCCTGGCGTGGGACGTGGATGCGCTGACCCTGATCTGCCTCTTGTTGTTCATGGGCGCCATGGGCAAGTCGGCCCAGATCTGGCTGCACACCTGGCTGCCAGACGCCATGGAGGGGCCGACCCCGGTCTCGGCGCTCATCCACGCCGCCACCATGGTGACGGCCGGCGTGTTCATGGTGGCGCGGCTCTCGCCGCTGTTCGACCTCGCCCCGACCGCGCAGACCTTCGTCACGTTCATCGGCGGGACCACGTGCGTTTTTGCCGCCACGATCGCGTTGGTGCAGAACGACATCAAAAAGATCGTGGCCTATTCGACTTGCTCGCAACTCGGCTACATGTTCATTGCGATGGGCGTCGGCGCCTACTCGATCGGCATGTTCCACCTGTTCACGCACGCGTTCTTCAAGGCGCTGCTCTTCCTCGGCTGCGGCTCGGTGATCACGGCCATGCACCACGAGCAGGACATCCGCAACATGGGCGGCCTGAAGCACAAGCTACCGTTCACCTACTGGACGATGGTCATCGGGTCGCTGGCGCTGACGGGATTTCCGTTTACCTCCGGCTTCTATTCCAAGGACAGCATCATCGAAGCTGCGTTCGTCGGCAGCCAACCCGATGGCGTTCTATGGCTATCTCTGCACGACGATCGCGGCGCTGCTGACCGCGTTCTATTCCTGGCGGCTGCTCTACAAGACCTTCCACGGTCGCCCGCACGACGTTGCGCATTACGAGGCCGCGCACGAGAGCCCGCTCACCATGCTGATCCCGCTCGGCGCGCTGGCGGTCGGCTGCTTCGCGGCCGGCTGGCCGTTCGAGCATCTGTTTGTCGGCAGCGGCGTGGAATCATTCTTCCGCGAGCTCGCTCAAGTTTTCGCCCGACAATCCGATCTTCGAGAATATGGAGCACATCTCCTGGCCCATCCGCTATCTGCCGACGCTGATGATGGCGATCGGTTGGGGGATTGCGTATCTGTTCTACATCCGCAATCCGCGGCTGCCGGTCGAGCTTGCCGAGCAGCATGCGCCGCTCTACCGCTTCCTGCTCAACAAGTGGTACTTCGACGAGCTCTACGATTTCCTGTTCGTGCGGCCGGTCTTCTGGCTCGGGCGCGCGTTCTGGAAGTACGGTGATGGCTGGCTGATCGACGGGTTTGGGCCCGACGGCGTCTCGGCGCGGGTTGTCGACATCACCCGCCGGGTCGGTGCGCCTGCAAACCGGCTATCTCTACCACTACGCGTTCACCATGCTGATCGGAGTCGCTGCCGCCGTGACCTGGTTCATGTTCTGGAGTGGTCACTGATGAGCTGGCCGGTCCTCTCCGTCACCATATTCCTGCCGATCGTCGGCGCGCTGTTCCTCATGACGCTGCGCGGCGACGACGAAGCCGTGCAACGCAATGCCCGCTGGATCGCCTTGTGGACCACGCTGATTACGTTTGCGGTCTCGCTGGTGATGGTCTGGCGTTTCGACTTCGAGTTCGGCCGAATTTCAGTTCGTCGAACGCCAACCTTGGCTCGGCGGCACGATCACCTATCACATCGGCGTTGACGGGATTTCGCTCCCGTTCGTGATCCTCACCACCGGCCTCCTGCCGCTCTGCATCATCGCAAGCTTCCGCGCGATCACCCGGCGCGTCAAAGAGTACATGATCGCCTTCCTGGTGCTCGAGACGCTGATGGTCGGCACATTCGCGGCGCTCGACCTTGTCCTGTTCTATCTGTTCTTCGAAGGTGGCCTCATTCCGATGTTCCTCATCATCGGCATCTGGGGCGGCCCGCGCCGGGTCTATGCCAGCTTCAAGTTCTTTCTCTACACCTTCCTCGGCTCGGTGCTGATGCTGCTCGCCATCATGGCGATGTACTGGAGCGCTGGCACGACCGATATTGCCACCCTCGTGCATCACGAGTTTCCGCGCTCGTTGCAGAACTGGGCGTGGTTTGCGTTCCTGGCGTCGTTTGCCGTCAAACTGCCGATGTGGCCGGTGCACACGTGGTTGCCGGACGCCCATGTGGAGGCGCCGACGGCCGGGTCGGTGATTCTCGCCGCCATCCTGCTGAAGTTGGGCGGCTACGGGTTCCTGCGCTTTTCGCTGCCGATGTTCCCGCTCGCCTCGCAGGAGTTCGCGCCGCTGATCTTCGTGCTGTCGGTGATTGCGATCACCTACACGGCGCTGGTCGCCCTGGTGCAGGAGGACATGAAGAAGCTCATCGCCTACTCCTCGGTGGCGCACATGGGCTTTGTCACCATGGGCATCTTCGCCGGGACCATGCAGGGCATCGCCGGCGGCATCTTCCAGATGATCTCGCACGGGCTCGTGTCCGGCGCGCTGTTCCTGTGCGTCGGCGTGGTCTATGACCGCATGCACACGCGCGAGATCGCCGCCTATGGCGGGCTCGTCAACCGCATGCCGCTCTACGCGGCCGTCTTCATGATTTTCACGCTCGCCAACGTCGGACTGCCCGGCACCACCGGCTTCATCGGCGAGTTCCTGTCGCTGATCGGCACGTTCAAGATCAACACCTGGGTCGCGACCTTTGCGGCGCTCGGGCTGATCACGTCGGCGTGCTACGCCTTGTGGCTCTATCGCAAGGTCGTGTTCGGCAAGCTCGAGAAGCCGGCGCTCGCGCATATCCTCGATCTCAGCCCGCGCGAAATTATAACCTTTGCGCCGCTGCTGATCCTCACGATTCTGTTCGGCATCTATCCCAAGCCGGTGCTCGACATGTCGGCCGCCTCGGTGACCGCGCTCCTCGATAATTATCAACACAGCCTGGCGCGCAATGCGGCGCCGCCGGCGGCGGGTGCCCGGGTCGCCACGGGCGACCGATCCGCTACCAAGATCAACTACGTGATCGCCGGCGAAAGCGCCGCGACGGTCCAGGTTCCGGGGGAAGTGAGGCGCGGATGAGCGACATCCTGCAATTGTCCCCGTACTACGCGCTGCTGCCCGAGCTGGTCCTCGTCCTCGGCGCGATGGCACTGTTGATGGTTGGCGCGTCGGTCGGCCAATCATCGACCGATTTCGTCACCGGCTGTGCAATCTTTCTGCTGCTGGTCGTCTGTTTGCTGGTGGCCGAAATGCCCGCGGAGAAACTCGTCCTGTTCAACGGCAGTTTCGTGCTCGACGGGTTCGCCCGTTACATGAAGATCCTGAGCCTGATCGGATCCGGCGCCACGATCCTCATGTCGATCGGTTATCTCGAACTGCCAAGCCGGCGCACGTACGAGTACGTGGTGCTGATCCTGCTCGCCACGGTCGGCATGATGATCCTGATCTCCGCCGGCGATCTGATCGCGCTCTATCTCGGGCTCGAGTTGATGAGCCTGTCACTCTACGTGGTCGCTGCGATCGATCGCGACAACGTGCGCTCGACCGAGGCGGGCCTCAAATATTTCGTGCTGGGCGCGCTCTCATCGGGAATGCTGCTCTACGGCTGTTCCCTGATTTACGGGTTCACCGGCACCGTGACCTTTACGGGGATTGCTGGCGCGGCGACGCAAGGAGGGATCGGCCTGACCTTCGGGCTCGTGTTTCTGTTTGCCGGGCTCTGCTTCAAGGTGTCGGCGGTGCCGTTCCATATGTGGACCCCCGACGTCTACGAAGGCGCGCCTACGCCGATCACGACGTTCTTCGCGTCCGCCCCCAAGGTGGCGGCGATGGCGATCTTCTTGCGGGTAGCGCTCACGGCATTTCCGGCCATCGCCTTGCAGTGGCAGCAGATCATCTCGTTCGTGGCGGTCGCCTCCGTGCTGCTTGGATCTTTTGCGGCGATCGGACAGACGAACATCAAGCGGCTGATGGCCTATTCCTCGATCGGCCACATGGGCTTCGCCTTGATCGGTCTCGCCGCCGGTACGAGCGAGGGCGTGCAGGGTGTTTTGGTCTATGTCGCGATCTATGTGACCATGACGCTTGGAGCTTTCGCCTGCATCCTCGCGATGCGCCGCGAGGGGGGGCCGGTCGAGACCATTTCCGACCTGGCGGGGCTCGCGCGTACCAACGGTCCGATGGCGTTCCTGTTCGCGATGTTGCTGTTCTCGCTTGCCGGCGTTCCGCCGCTCGCCGGCTTTTTTGCCAAATTCTACGTGTTCCTGGCGGCCATCAAGGCTGGGCTCTACGGCCTCGCGGTCATCGGCATTCTCGGCAGCGTGATCGGCGCCTATTACTATCTGTCGATCGTCAAGGTCATGTATTTCGATGAACCGGCGCCGGCGTTTGGGCCGATGCGCACCGAACTCAAGCTCGTGCTTGCCGTCACCGGCCTCTTCAATTTGTTGTTCTTTGTCGTTCCGGGTCCGCTGATTGATGCGGCGTCGGCGGCGGCCAAGTCGTTGTTCTGATGGATCCCGACACGTCCTGCGGTGCTGCAAATATCGCCTCGTCGGTTCGGCAGATCCGCTACGACTTGATTGGTTCGACCAACGCGGAGGCATTGGCGCGCGCCCGCGCCGGCGATCCGGGGCCGTTGTGGATCACGGCACGAGCGCAAACCAGCGGGCCGCGGCCGCCGCGGTCGGGCCTGGACCTCGCCACCCGGCAATCTCTATGCAACCCTTTTGCTGGGCGACCCCGGGCCCGCGGCCGTGGCGCCGCAACTGTCGTTCGTGGCCGCGCTGGCGGTGCATGACGCGATCCTGGCGGCGGCGGCCCGGCACCCGCTCTCTTTGATGCTCAAGTGGCCCAACGATGTTCTGTGCAACGGCGCCAAGCTCGCGGGCATTCTGATCGAAGGCGAGGGTAGGCCGCTCAACGTGGCGATTGGGATCGGCATTAATTGCCGGCAACACCCGGCCGACACTGCATATCCCGCCACAGACCTGGGCGAGGTTGGCCTGGACGTCAGCCCTGAGCAGTTGTTCGATCAATTGGCGTCCGCGATGGCGCGTCGGCTCGGACAATGGGACCGCGGGCACGGCTTTGCGTCAATTCGCGCCGACTGGCTCGCGCGCGCCCACGCGCCCGGCACCGAACTCTCGCTGCGCTTCGGCGAACGCGAGAGCGCTGGCTCGTTTGAAACATTGGACGACGCCGGTCGCCTGATCCTGCGCCGACCAGACGGCAACACCGAAGCGATCATGGCCGGCGACGTCTTCCCGATCGGCCAGCCCGTCGCGGCGACGGTACGCTGAACCGCCATGCCCAACCCGCGCGATGAGCTTGTGTTCGCGCCGCTCGGCGGCGTCGGCGAGATCGGCATGAACCTCGCGCTCTACGGCATCGGCCCGGAGCGCAACCGGCGCTGGCTCGTCGTCGATTTCGGCGTCGCATTCGCCGGTGATGACCTGCCCGGCATCGATCTGATCATGCCGGACATCGCGTATTTGCTCGAGGAGCGCCGTAACGTCCTGGGCATCGTGCTGACCCATGCCCATGAGGACCATTTCGGCGCGCTGCTCGACCTCTGGCCGCGGCTGCGCGTCCCGGTCTATGCGACGCCGTTCAGCGCCGCGCTGCTCGAGTCCAAGCGGCTGTCCGAACCGCTTGCGCCGGAGATCGATGTCCGGATCGTCCCGGTTGGCGGTCGCATCAATCTCGGTCCGTTTGACGTCGAGTTCGTTTCGGTCGCGCACTCGATCCCTGAATCCAATGCGCTGATCATCCGCACGGCGCTCGGCAGCGTCCTGCACACCGGCGATTGGAAGATCGACCCGACGCCGCTCCTCGGACCGCCCACCGACGAGCCGCGCCTGCGCGCGCTGGGCGATGCCGGGTGCCTGGCGCTCGTCGGCGATTCGACCAACGCGGTGCGTGACGGCCGTTCGCCGTCGGAAGCGGACGTGGCAAAGACGCTCGCCGCGCTGATCGCTGAAGCCCGTGGCCGGGTCGCGGTGACGACGTTCGCCTCGCACGTGGCGCGCCTTCGCGCGGTCGCGGCGGCGGCGCGCGCGGCCGATCGCGACGTGGTGGTGGTCGGACGTGCCATGGACCGGGTCGTGCAGGTCGCGCGCGAGACCGGCTATCTCGATGGCGTGCAGGATTTCCTCAGCGCCGAGAGCTACGGCTATCTGCCGCCCGACAAGGTCGTGGCGCTGTGCACCGGCAGCCAGGGTGAACCGCGTGCCGCGCTCTCACGCATCGCCCGCGACGAGCATCCCGAGGTGACCTTGGCGAAAGGCGACCGGGTGATTTTCTCGGCGCGCCCGATCCCCGGCAACGAGAAGGCGATTGCCGGCGTGATCAACGGGCTGGTGCGCCAGGGTGTCGAGGTCATCACCGATCGCACCCACCTGGTGCACGTGTCCGGTCATCCACGCCGCGACGAGATGGCCGACATGTATCGCTGGGTGCGCCCGCAGATCGCGGTCCCGGTACACGGCGAAGCGCTGCACCTGAACGAGCACGCCAAGCTCGCGCGCGCCGCCGGTGTGAAGGACGTCATCCTCTGCGCCAACGGCGACCTCGTGCGGCTCGCACCGGGGCCGACTGGTGTGATTGACGAAGTGCGCGCGGGCCGGCTCTACAAGGACGGCCGGCTGATCGTCGATGCAGAGCAACGCACCGTCGCCGACCGTCGTCGCTTGGGCTTCGCCGGGATCGTGTCGGTCTCGATTGCGCTTGACCATAAGGGTGTCATGGCCGCCAATCCGGAGGTGACGTTGATCGGCATTCCGCTGCAGAACGCCGAAGGCGACAGCATCGGCCGCATCGTCGACGATGTGGTGATCGATACCGTGGAGCAACTGCCCAAGGCGCGGCGGCGCGATCCGGAATCCGTGGTCGAGGCGGTGCGCGGAGCCGTGCGCTCGGCGATCGCCAACAACTGGGGCAAGAAGCCGCTATGCCTCGTGCACGTGCTCACCGTATAGAAGAAGTCGCAGCCGGGTAACCGACGGAGATCCAGATGATTGGACGGCTGAATCACGTGGCGATTGCGGTGCGCGACATCGATGCGGCGACGAAGGTCTATCGCGACACGCTGGCTGCCGAGGTTTCGGAGAAGGTGCCACAGCCCGCGCACGGCGTGACCACGGTGTTCGTCAATTTGCCCAACACCAAGATCGAGTTGTTGGAACCGCTCGGCGCGAGCTCGCCGATTACGAAGTTCCTCGAGCGCAATGCCGACGGCGGCATTCACCACATCTGCTACGAGGTCGATGATATCATTGCGGCGCGTGACAAGCTGAAAGGGCAGGGCGCCCGCGTGCTCGGCGATGGCGAACCAAAGATTGGCGCACACGGCAAGCCGGTGCTGTTCCTGCATCCGAAGGATTTTTGCGGGACTCTCGTCGAGCTGGAGCAGGCCTGAAGACATGCTGGAGTAATCATGTCCTGGGCAACGATCGCGGCGATCTATTTCATTGTGTGGTGGGTCGTGTTGTTTGCGGTGCTGCCCTTCGGCGTGCGGTCGCAAGGGGAAACCGGGGACTTCGCGCCCGGTACCG
Source organism: uncultured Alphaproteobacteria bacterium (assembly GCA_963760435.1). Lineage (GTDB taxonomy): Bacteria > Pseudomonadota > Alphaproteobacteria > Rhizobiales > Xanthobacteraceae > JAFAXD01. Next base: position 43,661 of record CAVXDE010000042.1, on the reverse strand, counting down.
ATCCGGGCGCGCCGAGCCTGCCGGCATTGGGCAAGAAAATGCTCTGGACGACGCTGGTGTCCGCCGTGATCTTCGCCGTGCTTTATTGGATCTACACGAGCCGCTTGATCACGCTTGATGATCTGGGTGCGCTGCTCGGGATGCGGCGCTAAGGCTTAATTAGCTCCGCCGCGCGCGCCAGCGGCGCGAGGTCGGCGGCGCGGCGGCCGGCGGTGACATGGCATAGAATGGGTTGAGCTGACAGGTGCCGCCGATGCCCGCGACGGTCAGGCGGCATTGCTCGAAGGTGGCGAAGCCGCAGTTGCTCGGGGCGTTCGGCATCATGTAGTGGGCGCACCAAGGATAAATGATTGCGGCCTCGGCTTGGTCCACGCTTCCCGATAGAGCCATCGCGATGCCGATCAGAACATAGTACCGCATAACGCCTCCTCGGATGGCCCTGCTGATTTTTTAGCGCGCTGGCGGAGAGAAGTAAGTTTGTTCCTGCTGCAAGCCTTTGCCAAGGCGGTCGTATAAAGTCTTTGTAAAAAATTCCGCGCCACACCGGTCAAACGTGGGCAAAAAAAGAGCAGGGCCCCACCCTGCTCTTGAAGATCTCTTTCCAGCCATGTCGTCTCCGCCAGCTTGCTGCGGCGGGACGGCGCGCCGTGCGCGCCCATTTTGGCTAGTTCCTCCCAGGACTTGGACCGATGCGTGGGATATGTTCCAACGCGCGGAAATTGAAAGGTAGACCATCCCACTGCTCCCTGTCATCGGGGTCACAGTGCGGTGCAATAAATATCCCATCTTTCAGGTAGTTCTATTTGCCCACTTTTTGTGGGCAACGTGAAGGTTTCTGCAATCCTATGGTGGGCAACACAGGCCCGGTGAGCTGGCGGTTCGCGCCGCGATGACCCGAGCCTTGAGATGCCGCCGGCCCTTGTGTTTTCAGCGGCGATCCGGTTTCACTCGCGCGCCACTCCGCAAAAAAGAACCGATTCCCCATGCGCCTGTCCCGTTTCTTCCTGCCGATCCTGCGCGAGACTCCCAAAGAGGCCGAGATCGTATCGCATCGGCTGATGCTGCGCGCTGGCATGGTCCGGCAGGAGGCGGCGGGCATCTACGCATTCTTGCCGCTGGGTTTGCGCGTGCTGCGCAAGGTGTGCGCGATCGTGCGCGAGGAGCAGGATCGGGCCGGCGCCATCGAATTGCTCATGCCGACGATCCAGTCGGCCGACCTGTGGCGCGAGAGCGGGCGCTACGAGGCCTATGGCAAGGAGATGCTGCGCATCAAGGACCGGCACGAGCGCGAGATGCTGTTCGGTCCGACCAACGAGGAGATGATCACCGAGATCTTCCGCGCCTATGTGCGCTCCTACAAGGACCTGCCGCTCAACCTCTATCACCTGCAATGGAAGTTTCGCGACGAGGTGCGGCCGCGCTTCGGCACCATGCGCTCGCGCGAATTCCTGATGAAGGACGCCTATTCGTTCGACATCGATCAGGCCGGCGCGCGCCATTCCTACAACAAGATGTTCGTCGCCTATCTGCGCACATTCGCCCGCATGGGGCTCAAGTCGATCCCCATGGTGGCGGAGACCGGACCGATCGGCGGCAATCTCAGCCACGAGTTCATCATCCTGGCCGACACCGGCGAGAGCGAAGTGTTCTGCCATCGCGACTACCTCGACTTCGATGTGCCCGATGCGGACGTGAACTTCGATGATGTTGCCGGATTGCAGGCGATCGTCGATCGCTGGACCTCGCTCTATGCGGCGACCTCCGAGAAGCACGAGCCTGATGCCTATGCCAAGCTGCCCGGCGAGAAGCAGGTGGCGGCGCGCGGCATCGAGGTGGGCCACATCTTCTATTTCGGCACCAAATACTCCGCCCCCATGAAGGCGGTGGTCACCGGCCCCGACGGCAGCGAGCACCCGGTGCAGATGGGCTCGTACGGCATCGGACCGACACGGCTCGTCGCTGCCATCATCGAGGCGTTCCACGACGATGCCGGCATCAAATGGCCGGACCCGGTCGCCCCGTTCCGGGTCGCGATCCTCAATCTGAAGCAGGGTGACGCCGCGACCAACGGCGCCAGCGAGGCGCTCTATCGCGATCTCACGGCGCGTGGCATCGAGGTGCTCTATCACGATCTCGATGAGCGGCCGGGATCCAAGTTCGCGACCGCCGATCTCATCGGTATCCCGTGGCAGGTGATGATCGGCCCGCGGTCGCTGGCGGAGGGCAAGGTGGAGATCAAGCGGCGTTCCGACGGCAGTCGCGAGCTCGTCTCCACGGCGGCAGCCGCTGATTTCTTGTCGAAACAAGCCTAAAAGCCGGATAGTGGGTGGCTTGAAACTGCCAGAATCAGGTGAAACGAGAAGACGGGAGCAGCGATGAGCGAACCGACCGGCACACGGCCGTTTTCCCGCTTCGAGTGGATGCTGTCGCTGCGCTATCTCGGGGCGCGGCGTAAAGATGGATTCATCTCCGTCATCGCCATCTTTTCATTCATTGGCATCTGGCTCGGCGTGATGACCCTCATCATCGTGATGGCGGTGATGAACGGCTTTCGCCAGGAGCTTCTGACCAAGATTTCTCGGCCTCAACGGCCACTTGCTGATTCAGCCGCTGGAAGCGCCGCTCACCGATTTTGCCGCCGTCGCCGACCGCATCTCCAAAGTGCCCGGCGTCAAGCTCGCCGCGCCCGTGGTCGAAGGACAGGCGCTGGCGTCCTCGCCGTTCAGCTCGAGCGGCGTGCTGGTGCGTGGCTGGCGCGGCGCCGACCTCGCCAAGCTTCCGTCCATCGCCGACAACCTGCGCCAGGGCACGCTGGAAGGCTTTGACGAAGGGCAGGGCGTGCTGATCGGCCGCCGCCTCGCCGATCAGCTCACCGTGCATGCCGGCGAGCCGGTGACCTTGGTGGCGCCGCGCGGCGCCGTCACCCCCATGGGCACCATGCCGCGGATCAAGACCTACAAGGTCGCCGGCGTATTCGAGATCGGCATGTCCGAGTACGACCTCGGCTTCGTGTTCATGCCGCTGCCGGAGGCGCAGGCCTATTTCAACCGCGCCGGCGACGTGACCGCGATCGAAGTCTACGTCGATAATCCCGATCAGATCGACTATTATCGCAAGGCCATCAGCGATGCCGCGGGCCGCCCGATCTTCATCGTCGATTGGCGCCAGCGCAACGCCACCTTCTTCAGTGCGCTGCAGGTCGAGCGCAACGTGATGTTCCTCATCCTCACGCTGATCGTGCTGGTTGCGGCGCTCAACATCGTCTCCGGCCTGATTATGCTGGTGAAGGACAAGGGGCCGGATATCGGCATCATGCGCACAATGGGCGCGTCGCAGGGCTCGGTGATGCGCATCTTCCTGATCGCCGGCGCTTCGATTGGCGTCGTCGGCACCTTGGTCGGGTTCGTCAGCGGGGTTCTGATCTGCCAGAGGCTCGAGGCCATTCGCCAGTTCCTGTCGTGGCTCACCAGCACCGAGCTGTTCCCTCCGACGCTTTATTTTCTCTCTCGCCTGCCGGCCGAGATGGACCCGGCCGAAACAACGGCGGTCGTCGTGATGGCGCTTGCGCTGTCGCTCCTTGCTACCCTTTATCCCTCCTGGCGCGCGGCTCGGCTCGATCCGGTCGAGGCGCTGCGCTACGAGTAATCGATGGCCGCCGAAAATCCCGTCCTCTACCTGCAGGCAATCGAGCGCAATTACCGTCAGGGCCAGAACCTGCTCAATATTTTGCGCGGGGCCGAGCTCGCTGTCTGGTCGGGGCAGTTGGTCGCGCTGGTCGCCCCCTCCGGCGCCGGCAAATCGACGCTTCTCCACATTGCCGGTCTGCTCGAACGCCCGGATGGCGGCGAGGTCTACATCAACACGCAGCCGACTTCCGCCTTGAGTGAGTTCGAGCGTACCCGCATTCGCCGGCTGGAGATGGGCTTCATCTATCAGGCGCATCACCTGCTGCCGGAGCTCTCGGCGGTCGAGAATGTGATGCTGCCACAGATGATCCGTGGTCTCGGCAAAGCCGCTGCCCGCACCCGCGCCGCCGAGCTGCTCTCGTACCTCGGTTTGAAGGAGCGCCTGACGCACCGCCCGGCGGAGCTCTCCGGCGGCGAGCAGCAGCGCGTCGCCATCGCCCGCGCGGTCGCCAACGCGCCGCGCATCCTGCTCGCCGACGAGCCGACCGGAAACCTCGACCTGCGCACCGCCGACCGCGTGTTTGAAGCATTGACCCAGCTGGTGCGCGCCTCCGGCCTCGCGGCCGTCATCGCCACCCACAACCTGGAACTCGCCGAGCGCATGGACCGGCAGGTGACGTTGCGGGAAGGGCAGGTGGTGGAGCTCAAGCCGGGGCAGCCGCATCATTGAGGGGCGACCCATGGGCACTTATTTCTGTTTCGCAAAAGCTTAAACCACTTGAGATCCAACCCCACCTTAGTGCTCGGAGTTTTTGGTCGCTGCTACGGTCATTATGGGTTGGTTCATATACCTCAATCATTTTTATCAATGAGTTCTCCCAGGCGTGCTTTGAGGCAGCCCGATTTCGGGGCTTGCGGCCTTGGCTCGACGGCGCATATTCACTCTCATGGCCGAAGACCGCCCCATGAAGACGCTAACTCCATGCCTCATCTGTGGCGCGCTGAGCGCACCGCAGGCCGAAGGCGTGTTCCTTTGTAATGGCTCTGGCACCCTCATGGCCGATGATTTTGCCCGTGCCGTCGCGGTCCTGCGCGACGCGCCAGCGCCAGCGCCGCCGCAACCAACCGTCCTTAAATTGGATGATCTCCCTAAATGGAGTGGCGGTACGTGAGGCCCCGCAATCGCCCCCAGATTTCAGCCAAGCGGCTAAGCTGGTTGTGGTATCGCAACCGGACAGGTCGAGGATCGCCGATTTTCTCGACATGTTTTAAACTGACCCACCACCCCCTCTTGACTTTGGAACAAAAATAGAACATTGTTCTTCATCTGTTCTGTTGCGTCGGGAGTGGGTATCATGGTTCGCGCCCTCGTCGAAGAAGCCGCAGCGCTAGCGTCTCTCACCTTGTTCATCAGCATGATCGCGGTGTGGGCCCAGGTCCTCACGGCGCTTTAGTTTATTGCCAGTGTCCCCGCCTCGTTGTGTTGCCCCCTGACGAGGCCCGCACCGGTCGGCGTGTGCAAAGTTGTGCGTCCCTCCACGCCGGCCGGTGCCCCACACTCGACAGCGCGCGGTGATGTCCGCACCATTGGGGTGGCCGAATCGCCTTCCGAAATGACAACGTCCAGCTGATCGCGTGAGTACCCATGGCGGCTGATCCGCAATTCGTGCATCTGCACGTCCACTCGTCCTACTCGCTGCTCGAAGGCGCGATGACGATTGCGCGCCTTGCCGAATTGGCCAAGGCCGACCGGCAGCCGGCGCTCGCTTTGGCCGACACTGATAATATGTTCGGGGCGCTGGAATTCTCCGACAAGATGGCCGGGGCGGGCATCCAGCCGATCATCGGCTGCTCGCTCGGCGTTGACTTCGGCGATCACGAGGAGCGCCGCGTGCCCGGCACCGCCCTCCGTGGATTCCCTCGGCTCGTCCTGCTCGTCACCAACGAGGTCGGCTACCGCAACGTCATGCGGCTGTGTTCGCGCGCCTTCCTGGAGCCGGGCCCCAATGAGCCCCCCCACGTCGCGCTCGCAGCCTTGGCCGAAGCCGCCGAGGGCCTGATCGCGCTGACCGGCGGTCCCGCCGGCGCGCTCGACCAACCGATTGTCGCTGGCCAATTGCATCTTGCCCAGTCACGCTGCGAGGCGCTCAAACAAATCTTCGGTGACCGGCTTTACATCGAGCTCCAGCGCCACGGCTTGCCGGCCGAGCGCGCGACCGAGCCACACTTGATCGATTTCGCCTATACGCACGACATCGCGCTCGTCGCCACCAATCAGCCCTACTTTGGCTCGGCCGACGATTACGAGGCGCATGACGCGCTGATCTGCATCGCCGAGGGCCGGCCCGTGGCGGAGACGGACCGCCGGCAGCTCACGGCCGAGCATCGCTTCAAGACCCGCGCCGAAATGGCGGCTCTCTTTGCCGATCTGCCGGAAGCGCTGGAGTCGACGCTCGAGATCGCGCAGCGCTGCGCGTTCCGTCCCAAGGCGAGGTCGCCGATCCTGCCGCGCTTCACCGGCGATGGCCAAGACGCGGCCGACGAGGCGGTTCTGCTGCGCAAGGAGGCGGAAGCCGGGCTCACCCGCCGCATCGCGGCGCACGGCGTCGCGCCTAGTCGCACCGAAGAGGAGTACCGCGAGCGGCTTGCCTTCGAGCTCGGTGTCATCGAGCGCATGCGCTATGCCGGCTACTTCCTGATCGTGTCCGACTTCATCCAATGGGCCAAGAATGCCGGGATTCCGGTCGGTCCGGGCCGCGGTTCGGGCGCCGGCTCGCTGGTTGCCTATTCGTTGTTGATCACCGATCTCGACCCGATCCGGTTCGGGCTTCTGTTCGAGCGCTTCCTCAATCCGGAGCGCGTGTCGATGCCCGACTTCGATATCGACTTCTGTCAGGATCGGCGCGACGAGGTGATCCGATACGTGCAGCAGAAATATGGGCGCGATCAGGTCGCGCAGATCATCACCTTCGGCACCCTGCAGGCGCGCGGCGTGCTGCGCGACGTCGGTCGCGTGCTGGAGATGCCGTACGGCCTGGTCGATAAACTCTGCAAATTGGTTCCAAACAATCCGGCGCAGCCGGTGACGCTCGGCCGGGCCATCGCGGATGAGCCGCGCCTGCAGGCGTTCCGTGACAGCGAGCCGCTCGTGGCGCGCGCGTTCGCCATTGCCCAGAAACTCGAAGGCCTGCACCGGCACGCCTCGACCCACGCCGCCGGCATCGTGATCGGCGACCGGCCACTGGCGGAGCTGGTCCCGCTCTATCGCGATCCCAAGACCGACATGCCGGTGACCCAGTTCAATATGAAATGGGTCGAGCAGGCGGGGCTGGTGAAGTTCGACTTCCTCGGCCTCAAGACGCTCACGGTGCTCGCAACAGCGGTCGAACACGTCCGCGCGCGCGGCATCGATATCGATCTCTCACGCATTCCGCTCGACGACAAACCGAGCTACGAGCTCATGGCCCGCGGCGAAACGGTCGGTGTGTTCCAGGTGGAAGGTCAGGGCATGCGCCGCGCGCTGATCGACATGCGTCCGGACCGGTTCGAGGACATCATCGCGCTCGTCGCGCTCTACCGGCCGGGCCCGATGGCGAACATCCCGACCTACTGCGCGCGCAAGCGCGGCGCTGAAGAGCCCGATTACATCCATCCCAAGCTCGAGCCAATTCTGCGCGAGACCTTCGGCGTCATCATCTACCAGGAACAGGTGATGCAGATTGCGCAAGTGCTGGCCGGCTATTCGCTCGCCGAAGCCGATCAGCTGCGTCGGGCCATGGGCAAGAAGATCCGCGCCGAGATGAAGGCGCATCGCGAGCGCTTTGTCTCCGGAGCGGTCGAGCGCGAGGTCGAGCGTGGCCAGGCGGAGACCATCTTCGAGTTGTTGGAACGTTTCGCCGATTACGGCTTCAACAAGAGCCACGCTGCGGCCTACGCGCTGGTCGCCTATCAGACCGCCTACATGAAGGCGAACTATCCGGTGGAGTTTCTGGCCGCGTCCATGACGCTCGATCTCGGCAACACCGACAAGCTCGCCGAATTCCGTGACGAGGCGAAACGTCTGGGCATCACGGTCGAGTCACCCTCGGTCAACAAATCCGACGTCACCTTCACGGTCGCGGCGCGGACCATTTACTATGCGCTCGCAGCCCTCAAAGGTGTGGGCCGGCAGGCGGTCGAGAGCATTGTGGCAGCGCGCGCCGCACGGCCCTTCACGGGACTGTCCGATTTCGCCGCGCGCATCAATCCGCGTGCCGTCAACAAGCGCGTGCTGGAAAGTCTTGCCGCCGCCGGCGCGCTCGATTGCCTGGAGAGCGATCGCGCGCGTGCCTTCGCGGCCGTGGACGCGATCCTGGCCTCGGCACAGCGCGCCCACGAGGCTGTGAGCCTTGGTCAGAATGAACTTTTCGGCGGCCCCGCCGCGCCGGAGAGAATGGTCATCCCCACCACGCAACCCTGGCTGCCGGCAGAACGCCTGCAGAAGGAGTATGACGCCGTCGGTTTCTTCCTCACGGGTCACCCGCTTGATGACTACGCGCCGCTCCTGAAGGGCCTCCGGCTGCAATCCTGGGGCGATTTCTGCAAGAGCGTGAAAGCCGGCGCGACGGCGGGGCGGGTGGCCGCGACGGTCGTGTCGCGCGTCGAGCGGCGCACCAAGACCGGCAACCGCATGGGCATCATCGGGCTCTCGGATCCGACCGGGCATTATGAGGCGGTGATTTTTGCCGAGGGGCTGCAGCAATTTCGCGATTTGCTGGAACCCGGCGCTGCCTTGTTGTTGTTCCTCAGCGCGGAAGCGCAGGGCGAGGAGGTGCGCGCGCGCATTCAGTCGGCGGAGCCGCTCGATGCCGCAGCCGAGAAGGTGCAGAAAGGCCTGCGCGTGTTCGTCCGCTCGGCCGAGCCGCTTGAGGCGCTCGGCAAGCGCCTCGAACCGGTCCCGGGTCGCAATGGCAAGTCCGACGGCGAGGTGAACCTGGTCTTGCTGCTCGCCGGGGGTGCCGAAGTCGAGATCCGCCTTCGCGACCGGTACAAGGTTTCTCCGCAGATCGCCGGCGCCATCAAGGCCGTGCCCGGCGTCATTCAGGTCGAGGCGGTATAGGGAGGTGAAGCAGGGCGCCTTGCGCGACCCTAATCGCACCTATATAAGCCCCAGCATCTCACACGCGGACGGTGGTTTTGACCCCGACAATGGGTCCGGGCCGTCCGGTGGCGTCTTCTTTACAGGCGCTCACACGTCCGCGGAGGCAGAACCGGAGAAGAGACGTTATGGCGCTACCCGACTATTCGATGCGTCAGCTGTTGGAAGCTGGCGTGCACTTTGGCCATCAGGCCCACCGTTGGAACCCGAAGATGCGCGAGTACATCTTCGGCACCCGCAACGACATCCACATCATCGATCTTGCCCAGACCGTGCCGATGCTGCACCGGGCGCTCGAAGCCGTCAGCGACACCGTCGCCAAGGGTGGACGCATCCTGTTCGTCGGCACCAAGCGGCAGGCGCAGGACTCGATCGCCGAAGCCGCCAAGCGCTCGGCCCAGTACTACGTGAATTCGCGCTGGCTCGGCGGCATGCTGACCAATTGGAAGACCATCTCGGAATCGATCAAGCGCCTGCGCAAGCTCGATGAGCTGCTCAGCACCGGTGAATCCGAGGGCTACACCAAGAAGGAGCGGCTCAACCTGCAGCGCGAGCGCGACAAGCTTGATCGTGCGCTCGGCGGCATTAAGGACATGGGCGGCATCCCCGACTTGTTGTTTGTGATCGACACCAACAAGGAAGACATCGCCATCAAGGAGGCGCAGCGCCTCAATATCCCGGTGGCGGCGATCGTCGATACCAACTGTGATCCGGAGGGTATCACCTATCTGGTACCCGGTAATGACGACGCCGGCCGGGCGATTACGCTCTACTGCGAGCTCATCGCCAAGGCGGCGATTGACGGCATCGGCCGGGCGCAGGGCGAAATGGGCGTTGACCTCGGCGAGGCCGAAGCCCCGATCGCCGAGGAGGTCCCGGCGGAGACCAGCGAAGGGCCAGGCTACGAGGTTCTCTCCGGTCCGCGGGGCGGCGCTGATGACCTCAAGAAGCTGACCGGCGTGTCACCCGCAATCGAGAAGAAGCTCAATGATCTGGGCATCTTCCATTACTGGCAGATCGCAGCTTTCTCGCCGCAGGCCGCGCACAATGTCGGCGAGGAGGTCGGCTTGCCGGGGCGCGTCAGTGCCTGGGTCGACAAGGCAAAGGAACTGAGCGCCGAATAGCGCTCTTGCTCGGCTGATGATCTGTTGCGCCTCGATCGCTGAGGCGCGTTTGCGAGACCCGGCAGAGGCCGGGGAGGACAACATGGCGAACATATCCGCTTCGATGGTCAAGGACCTGCGCGAGAAGACCGGCGCCGGCATGATGGATTGCAAGGCGGCGCTGGAGGCAACATCGGGCGATCCTGAGGCCGCGGTAGACTGGCTGCGCAAGAAGGGCATCGCCAAGGCGGCCAAGAAAGCCGATCGCGTCGCGGCCGACGGGTTGATCGGCGTTGCCCGTCAGGACGGCAAGGGTGTGGTGGTCGAGGTCAATTCGGAAACCGACTTCGTCGCCCGCAATGACTTGTTTCAGGGCCTGGTCAAGATGATCGCCGACGTCGCGCTCTCAGCGGGTACCGACGTCGAATCGATCAAGGCGGCCAAGGCCGGCAGCATCACGATCGCCGAAGCGATTGCCGACACGGTTGCCAAGGTGGGCGAGAACATGAGCTTGCGGCGCGCCGCTGGACTGAACGTCGGCAAGGGCGCGGTCGCGAGCTACATCCACAACACGGTTTCTGATGGCCTCGGCAAGATCGGCGTTCTGGTCGCGCTTGAGTTCAGACGGCAAAAGCGACGAGCTCATTGATCTCGGCCGCAAAGTCGCGATGCACGTGGCGGCCGCAAGCCCACTGGCGGTTGATGCAAGCGGGCTCGACCCTGCCGTGGTCGCGCGTGAGCGCGATGTGCTGGCGGAGAAATTCCGCGCCCAAGGCAAGCCGGAAGCGATGATCAGCAAGATCGTCGAGTCGGGCCTGAAGACCTTCTACAAGGAGGTCTGCCTGCTCGATCAGCCCTACGTACACGACGACAAGAAGAGCGTCGCGCAGGCCGTGAAGGAAGCCGAAGGCAAGGTCGGCGCCCCGGTCAAGGTCACGGGCTTCGTGCGCTTTGCACTCGGCGAGGGAATCGAGAAATAGTCAATACGTGTCCCCGATGCCGTGCAGCGCGAAGCTCTTGCGGAGCGGTGCACGGCTGATCCGGGACCGCCACAAGGACATCGCGTTTAACGGTCCCGGGTCGGCAGCGCACCACTGCGTGCTGCGTTGCGCCCGGGACACGCGCATCGGCAGGGGAGCATCCGATGCCTGAGCCGGCCTTCCGGCGCGTCATCGTCAAGATCTCGGGAGAAGCCCTGAGTGGCCCCGAGTTCCTTCGGCATCCATCAGCCGACCCTGGAGCGCATCGCCGCCGATCTCGCGGCCGCGCGGGCGCTTCCGGTCACGATCGGCGTGGTGGTCGGCGGCGGCAATATCTTTCGCGGCGTCGAAGTCTCGGGGCGGGGTGTGTCGCGCACCACCGGCGACACGATGGGGATGCTGGCGACCGTGATGAATTCACTGGCACTGGAAGCCGCGTTAGAGCGCGCCGGGGCGCCCGCGCGTACCCTGTCGGCACTGGAGATGCCGCAGGTGTGCGAGCTCTACACGCGGCAGCGGGCGAGCAAGCATTTGGCCGAGGGGCGAATCGTCATCTTTGCCGGCGGCACCGGCAATCCGTACTTCACGACCGACACCACCGCCGTGCTGCGGGCGGCCGAGATGGGGTGCGACAGCGTCCTGAAGGCGACCAACGTCGATGGCGTCTACAGCGCCGATCCAAAGCGCGATTCGAACGCCAAGCGCTTCGATGCGCTCACGCACCAAGAGGCGATTGCGCGCGACCTGCGCGTCATGGACATGACGGCGTTTGCGCTTGCCCGGGAAAACCATATGCCTATCATAGTGTTTTCGATCCGGGACGCGGGTGCTGTGACGGCCGTGTTGCGCGGGGAAGGGCGTGCAACAAGGGTCGGCTGAAGCTTATCCGTCACCGCCGCAAAGTTTTCGCGACGAACCGGACATTATCGAGCGGCCCATGTAACAAGGTGTGCCGCTTTCGGGAGGCCTCGATGGCAACCACGACATATGATCTCAACGAACTGAAACGCCGCATGCACGGCGCCACCCAAGTGCTCAAGCAAGAACTGGGCGGCTTGCGCACGGGGCGTGCCTCGACCGGCTTGCTCGATCACGTGCAGGCGGACGCGTACGGCACGCACATGCCGCTCAACCAGCTCGCGACCATCAGTGTACCGGAACCGCGCCTGCTCAGTGTGCAGGTCTGGGACAAATCATTGGTGCACGCGGTTGAGAAGGGGATCATGGCAGCGAACCTCGGCCTGACCCCCTCGACCGAAGGCCAGGTGATCCGGTTGCGGATCCCCGAGCTCAATCAGGATCGCCGCAAGGAGCTCGTCAAAGTCGCGCACAAATATGCCGAAAACGCTCGCGTGGCGGTGCGCCATGTGCGCCGTGACGGCCTCGATTTGCTGAAGAAGCTGGAGAAGGACGGCAACGTCAGCGAGGACGATCAGAAGCGCATGGCCGAAGAGGTGCAGAAGGCAACCGATCAGATCATCGCTGAGATCGATCAGTCCCTGGCCACCAAAGAACGCGAGATCATGACGGTCTAATTCTGCTCAAGGTCCTGAAACGGGGCGCTCGTATTGTGACGCAGACGGAGGTCAAACATGGCGGTGGTCGTGGCGCGCCCTACCACGTCGCCATCATCATGGACGGCAACGGCCGCTGGGCCGCGCAGCGCGGGCTCCCGCGCGGCGAAGGCCATCGCCGGGGCGTCGAAGCGGTGCGCAGGACGGTGCGTGCCGCCGATGAGCTCGGCATCAGCATTCTGACGATCTTTTCGTTCAGCTCCGAGAACTGGTCGCGTCCCCGCTCCGAAATTCTCGACCTGATGGGACTGCTGCGCCGGTTCATCCGCAATGATCTGGCCGACCTGCACCGCAACAACGTGCGTGTGCGAATCATCGGCGAACGCGAAGGCCTCGACCCCGAAATTGCGCGCCTGCTTGAGGAAGCCGAGACGCTGACCGCCGCCAATAGCGGGCTTGTGCTGGTGGTCGCATTCAACTACGGCGCACGCCAGGAGATCGCCTCCGCGGCCCGCCGGCTTGCCGAAGATGTCGCCGCCGGGAAGCTCAAGCCCGAAGCGATCACGGCTGATCTTCTCGCCACGCGTCTGCATACGGCCGATATTCCGGATCCGGATTTGTTGATCCGTACAAGCGGCGAGCAGCGCATGTCCAATTTCCTGCTGTGGCAGGCGGCCTACAGTGAGCTGGTATTTGTTCCGGTCTATTGGCCGGACTTCGACCGCGCGACGCTCGAGAGTGCGATTGCCGAATATCGGACACGCGAGCGCCGTTTCGGCGGCCTTGCGGCGCGAAGCGCCTCGTGACGGGTGGCGATAACCTCTCGGTTCGGCTGGCATCAAGCCTCGTACTGGCACCTCTGGCGCTAGCGGCGGCTTGGATCGGCGGCGCCGTCTTTGTGATCTTCTGGGCGGGGGCCGCGCTCGTCATTGGTTGGGAGTGGATCAAGCTCGTTGCGCCGGCCCGCGACTCGATGCCGTGGCGCGTTGCCGGCGTGATCTACGCCGCCATCGTTTTCATTGCCCCGGTCGTTCTGCGTGCGGACGTCAACAACGGTTTCGCTGCGTTGGTGTTTCTATTCGCAATCGTCTGGATGACCGACATCATGGGTTACGCCATTGGTCGCGTGGTCGGCGGCCCGAAACTGTGGCAGGCGGTCAGTCCCAACAAGACCCGGTCCGGCGCCATTGGCGGAATGGCCGGGGCGCTCGCCGCCGGGATCGCGATCGCCGCTTGGCTCTCGCTTGCGGTCTTGCCCATTGCCATCCTGAGTGTGATCCTTTCAATGGTGGCTCAAGCAGGCGACCTCTTCGAATCCGCGCTCAAGCGACGGTTTGGGGCGAAGGACACGGGCCATCTCATTCCCGGACACGGAGGCCTCATGGATCGCCTGGACGGCTTCATCGCCGCAGCGTTGGTGGCGGCGATGATCGGGATCGCGCGCGGCGGCTTCTCGGCGGCCGCGACCGGGTTATTGGTGTGGTAGGGTGATGAGCGCAGCGACGGTGGCGAGCAAGCAGGACGGGATCCGGTCGGTCAGTCTTCTCGGGGCGACCGGCTCGATTGGTTCGAGCACGGTTGATCTCCTTGCGGCGGCACCCGAGCGTTACCGCGTCGAGGCGGTGGCTGCCTCGCGCAACGCGGCCGCGCTTGCCGCAATCGCGCGCAAGATCGGCGCGCGCTTTGCCGCCATCGCCGATCCGACGCTCTATGGCGAGTTGAAGGACGCGCTTGCAGGCACTGGCATCGCGGCGGCTGCCGGGGAGGGCGCCGTCATCGAGGCTGCGAACTGGCCGGCCGATTGGGTCATGGCCGCGATAACCGGCGCAGCGGGACTCAAGCCTACCTTGGCGGCGCTCGAACGCGGGGCAACCGTGGCGCTGGCGAACAAGGAGTGCCTGGTATGCGCCGGCGCACTGTTTATGCGCCGCGCCGGCGAGATCGGCGCAACGGTGCTGCCGGTCGACTCCGAGCACAACGCTATTTTCCAATCGCTTGCGTCAGGACACCCCTCCGACGTCCGCCGCATCATCCTCACCGCCTCGGGTGGGCCGTTCCGGACCTGGGCAATCGAAGCGATGCGCGCCGCCACGGTCGACCAGGCCTTGCGCCATCCCAATTGGTCGATGGGTCCCAAGATCACGATCAATTCCGCGACCATGATGAACAAGGGGCTGGAGCTGATCGAAGCGCACCATCTGTTCGCTTTGCCGGCGAGTCAGATCGACGTTCTGGTGCATCCGCAATCGATTATACACGGGTTGGTTGAGTTTCGGGATGGCGCTGTGATCGCCGAGCTGGGGTCGCCCGACATGCGGGTGCCAATCGCCCATTGCCTGGCCTGGCCCGACCGGATCGATACACCGGCCGCTCGGCTCGATCTTGCCAAGGTCGCGACCCTGAGTTTCGAGGCGCCCGACGCCGCCCGCTTTCCGGCATTGCGCTTGGCCCGGGAGGCGCTCGAGTTGGGCGGAGGGGCTCCGACCGTGCTCAATGCGGCAAACGAGATTGCGGTCGATGCGTTCTTGCATCGCCGCCTCGGCTTTGCTGGAATCGCGGGACTGGTCGAGGAGACGCTGGAGGCGGGCGGCCACAAAGGCCTGCTGCGCGAGCCGCAGAGCATCGACGATGCACTATCTATTGACCATGTTTCGCGATCTTTGGCGCGCGAGCTGGTGCCTGAAATTGCCGCAAAGGCATCCTAAATAAATACCGGGTGAAGTGGCGCATGTTCTGGAAACGTGGTTACCGGTTTCCCGCCGAGGCTGGGCAATGGTCTGGGGTTTTGCCTGGGGCTTCGATGGGCGGCGGTAAGTTCGCCGGGGACGTGCGCGAGCAAGAACGATTTCACCGCGCAGGGGCGAACGGACGCTGATGGGTACGCATTTGGTCTCTAGTCTCAATCTCTTGGGTGCCGGCTTGCTGGGCTATGTCCTGCCGTTCCTGGTGGTCTTGACCATCGTGGTGTTTTTCCACGAGCTCGGCCATTTCCTCATTGCGCGCGCATGCGGCATCAAGGTCCTGGTGTTTTCCATCGGCTTTGGCCCGGAGATCATCGGCTTCAATGACCGTAAGGGCACCCGCTGGAAGATTTCCGCTGTTCCGCTGGGCGGTTATGTCAAGTTTTTCGGTGATGAGAACGCCGCGAGCGTGCCGGATCCGGCGGCCGTGGCGCAGATGAGCGAATCTGAGCGCAAAGTCAGTTTCTTCCATCAGCCCGTGTGGTCGCGTGCCGCGGTCGTCGTGGCAGGTCCGCTCGCCAACTTCGTTCTGGCGATCGTCATCTTTGCGGGAATTTTCTCGGTCTACGGCAAGGAATCGACCGCGGCCCGGGTCGCCACCGTGCAGCCCGGCAGTGCGGCTGCGGCCGCCGGTTTTCAACCCGGGGACCTCGTTCTCTCCATTGACGGTCAGCCGGTCGAAATCTTTCGGCGAGCTGCAGCGCATCGTGGTGACGAGCCCCGGGCAGGCGCTGCACATCGTGGTGGACCGGGGTGGGGTGCACGAAAACCTCACCGCGACGCCGGTTCTTTCCGAGGTTAAAGACAGCTTCGGCAATGTGCACCGCCAGGGCATGCTCGGGATCACCCGGGCGCCGGTCGGGCCCGGTGAGATCGCTGTCAAACCGGTCGATCCGCTCACGGCAATTGGCCTTGGGGTACACGAAACCTGGTTCGTGATCGACAATACGATGACGTACCTCGCCCGCGTCGTGGTCGGCCGCGAATCGCCCGATCAGCTCGGTGGGCCAACCCGGATCGCGCAGATTGCCGGCCAAGTCTGGCAGGGTGGGTTGCATAGCGGCGGAAATCAGCGGTGGCCTCATTGCCATCATTCAGCTTGCCGCTGTCTTGTCGGTTTCGATCGGTCTGCTCAATCTCTTCCCGATTCCGCTGCTCGATGGCGGACATCTGCTGTTCTACGCCGTCGAGGCGGTGCGCGGGCGCCCCTTGTCGGAGCGTGCCCAGGAGGTTGGGTTCCGGATCGGATTGGCGGTGGTTCTGATGTTAATGATTTTCGCAACTTATAACGACATCCTGCACTGGACGTCGTGAAGTGTAGCAAACGGGCAACAGCTGGGGCGGGAAAATCTGCGGACCGATCGGATGCATTGCACGGACACAAATGCCGTTTACAAGGAGGTCCGTGTTCGAGTCTGGAGGCCTTACGGAAATCCCAGGGGTGGGTCCCGTAATGGAAAGACAAGCTTGCTTGGGGATATTTGGGGAAGCAAGGGCGTAGCGAATGGGAATGATGGGTGGGGTGTTTCGGGGACTGGGCATCATGTGCTTGGTTCTCGGCAGTGTACTGTTCGGGCAAGTCGCCGCGCCGGTCAGCGTGGGTGGCGTTGCTTACGCGCAGTCGTCGCAAATCATCGTTGAAGGCAACCGCCGGGTCGAGGCCGACACGATCCGGTCCTATTTTCACCCGCCGCTCAACGCACAGAACATTGATGCCGCCTACAAGGCGCTTTATGCGACCAATCTGTTCCAGGACGTGAAGATCAGCCAGGCGGGTGGACGCCTGCTGGTGACCGTTACCGAAAATCCGGTGATCAACAAGGTCGCTTTCGAGGGCAACCACAAGGTCAAGGACGAGCAGTTCGCCTCGGAAATTCAGTCCAAGCCGCGCGGCACGTTCTCGCGTGCTGTGGTGCAGTCGGACGTGCAGCGCATCGTTGACATCTACCAGCACAGTGGCCGCTACGACGTGCGGGTGGATCCCAAAGTGATTGAGCTGCCGAACAACCGCGTCGACCTGGTCTTTGAAATCAACGAAGGTCCCAAGACTGGCGTCGCGAAGATCAACTTCATCGGCAACAATCATTACTCCGACTGGCGCTTGAAAGACGTCATCAAGTCCGGCGAGATGAACTGGTTGAGCTGGATCAAGAGCAACGACAACTTCGATCCGGACCGGGTCGAGGCCGATCGCGACCTGTTGCGCCGGTTCTATCTCAAGAACGGCTATGCCGACGTCCGCATCGTCTCGGCGCTGACCGAGTACGATCCTGTTGCCAAGGGCTTCAACATCACCTTCACGATCGATGAAGGAGCGCAGTACAAGGTTGCCTCGGTCGATCTCATCTCCAATGTCAGCGCTGTCAGTGCCGATGCGTTGCGCTACAAGGTGCGGCTGTCGCCCGGCATGGTGTACAACGCCGACCTCGTCGAGAAGACGGTGGAGGATGTTTCCATCGAGATCGCCAAACGCGGCTATCCGTTTTCGGTCGTGAAACCGCGCGGTGATCGTGACTTCCAGAATCACACGGTGACCATCCAGTTCGTGATCGACGAAGGTCCGCGGGCCTACGTGGAGCGCATCAATATCCGTGGCAACACGCGTACACGCGACTACGTCATCCGGCGGGAGTTCGACCTTGCCGAGGGTGACGCCTATAACCGCGCTCTCGTTGATCGGGCCGAGCGCCGGCTCAAGGCCCTCAACTACTTCAAAAACGTCAAGATCACCACCGAGCCGGGCTCGGCGCCGGACCGCATCATCATCAATGTCGATGTGGAGGAACAGTCGACCGGCGAGTTCTCGTTCTCCGGCGGCTTCTCGACTTCGGACGGTCTGCTCGGTGAAGTGAGCGTGGGCGAGCGTAACCTGCTCGGCACCGGGCAGGCGGTGAGGGCTGCAGTCCAGTACGGTCAGCGCGCGCGCGGCGTCGAACTCTCGTATGTGCAGCCGTATCTGTTTGATACGCGCCTCGCGATGGGGCTCGATTTCTTCGACAAGCAGACGAACGCCTCGTCCTATCAGTCCTATGCATCGAGCATCTACGGCGGCAACTTGCGCTTCGGGGTGCCGCTCACCGACACGTTGGTTGGCAGCGTCCGCTACAGCATCTACCGGCAGAAGATCACGCTTCCCAACCAGCTGAACAACTGTAACAACATCAGTCCCGACTTCCTCAACACCTTCCCGACGCCGGACCAGTTCTTCAGGTTCGCGCAGCAATACGTGGCCGCCGGGAACCCGTTACAGACAAACTGTTATCAGGACGGTGAAGCGGCGCTGCCGATCAAGATGGAGCTCAACCAGGGGCCGGTCGTCGTTTCACTGATCGGCTATGGCCTGACCTACAACACCCTCGATAACGTGCGTAGCCCGACCAGCGGTCTGCTCATCGATGCCAAGCAAGACGTGGCCGGCATCGGCGGCGACGTGAACTTCGTCAAAAACACCGTCGATTCGCGTCTCTATCAGGAAGTCTATCCGGACATCATCGGCAGCCTGCGCTTTCAGGGGGGGTACATGACCGGCTGGGACGGCCAGTTCGTGCGCGTGCTGGACGCCTTCCAGGGCGGCCCCAACCTGGTGCGCGGCTTTGCTCCGGCAGGGTTTGGTCCGCGCGACGTGACGCCCGGCACCAACAACGACGCGCTGGGCGGCAAGCAATACTGGGCGACCTCACTCGAATTCCAGACGCCGCTGTTCTTCGCGCCTAAGGACTTCGGTATGCGCCTCGCGACGTTTGCGGATGCCGGCATGCTGTGGGGCTTCAACGCGCCGACCTTCGATCCGACGACCGGCGTCGGCATGGTGGTCGCCGACAGCAACAAGATCCGGTCCTCGGTCGGCGTCGGGCTCCTCTGGGATTCGCCGCTCGGTCCGCTGCGCTTCGACCTGGCCTACGCACTCACGCGTGAATCCTACGACCACACCCAGATCTTCCGCTTCGGCGGCGGCACGAAGTTCTAAGCCCTTGTAGGTCAGGCGAAATTTGCCAGGAGCCAAGGTGGAAAAGCCCCTCCGCGCCTAGAAAGCTTTGCCCACGGGGTCGGGGTACCGCGTGGGCATTGCGCGAAGCAGCGTCACACAGCATAAGCGCCGAGCAGGCGCATTGCCCGCTGCGAATCGAGATCTGCTTCCCATGAGCGACGCCAAGTTTGTTCCGGACGTTGCGCCGCTCTCGCTGGCCGAAATCGCCGAATTGACCGGGGCGGTGCTCGCGCCGGGGGTCGATGCTGGCCTGCGCATTGCCAATATCGCGGCGCTCGACCGGGCGGGTCCAGGGGACTTGTCGTTCATCGACAACGTCAAATACGTGGACCAACTGCGCGAGACGCGTGCGAGCGCGTGTCTCGCCGGCGTGCGGTTTGAAAAACAGACACCGCCCCACGTGGCGGTATTGCGCGCCCGGGAGCCCTATCGGGCCTTCATCACTGTTGCGCGCAAGCTGTTTCCAGCCATGCTGCGGCCGACCTCGGTCTTTGCGACGACCGGAATTGCCCCGGGCACGAGCGTACACCCGAGTGCACGTCTCGAGGCCGGGGTAACCGTCGACCCGGGTGTCGTCATCGGACCGCAGGCCGAGATCGGGTCGGGCACGGTGATTGCGGCCAATGCAGTGATCGGCCCGGGGGTGCGGATCGGGCGCGATTGCGCAGTCGGTGCCGGCACGTCGATCACTCACGCGCTGGTTGGGGACCGCGTCATCATCCATGCCGGCTGCCGCATCGGCCAGGACGGGTTCGGTTTCCTGATGGGCGCCGGCGGCCATCTCAAGGTGCCGCAGATCGGCCGGGTGATCATCCAGGATGACGTGGAGATTGGGGCCGGCAGCACGATTGATCGCGGTGCTATCCGCGACACCGTAATCGGCGAGGGCACCAAGATCGACAACCTGGTACAGATTGGCCACAATGTGGTGATCGGACGCCACTGTGTCATCGTAGCGCAGACCGGGATTTCCGGCAGTTCCACCCTGGAAGATTTTGTGGCATTGGGCGCCCGCGTTGGCGTAACCAATCACGTGACTATCGGCGAGGGTGCCCAGATCGCGGCGATCAGTATTGTGGGCGGTGATGTGCCGCCGGGAGCTCGCTGGGGCGGAACTCCCGCCAAGCCGGTGAAGCAGTGGCTGCGGGAGGTGAAGGTGCTCGAACATTTGGCGCAGAACCGTCGCGTGTCGGATGGCGACGACGAGCAGGACCCCGCTGCATGAACGATGAGGTCCTGACCATCGAGGCGGTTGATATCGCCGAGATCCTCAAGACGTTGCCGCACCGCTACCCGTTTCTGATGGTGGACCGCATCGTCGAGTTGCGTGCCGACGAGTTCGGCCATCGGCATCAAGAACGTCACCGCCAACGAGCCGCACTTTCTCGGCCATTTTCCCGGCAACCCGGTGTTTCCAGGCGTGCTGCTGATCGAGGGCATGGCGCAGACCGCCGGCGTGCTGTGCCTCAAATCGCTGGGCAAGATCGAGAAGCCGCGGCTCGTCTATTTTCTCACGATCAACAAGGCGCGGTTTCGCAAGCCGGTCGTGCCGGGGGATCGGGTCGAGTATCACATGACCAAGATCAACCGCCGCAAGCTCATGTGGTGGTTTCGGGGAGAGGCCAAAGTGTCAGGTGAATTGGTTGCTGAAGCCGAGGTCGGCGCCGCCATCGCGGATAAATCCTGAGATGACGGCTGTCGACCCCACCGCGCGCGTCGCTGACGGCGCGGTGCTGGGCAATGAGGTGAGCGTCGGGCCCTATTGCGTCATCGGCCCGCACGTCACGCTGGGTGACGGCGTGCGTCTCGTTGCGCACGTTCATATCACGGGGCACACCAGCGTCGGTCCGCGCACCGCGATCTACCCATTCGCGTCGCTGGGCACGCCGCCGCAATCGGTCAAATATAAAGGCGGGCCGACCCGGTTGGTGATCGGCGCCGATTGCGACATCCGTGAAAACGTCACCATGAACATCGGCACCGAGGATGATCGCGGCATCACTGAAGTCGGCAACCGCTGTTTCCTGATGGCGGGGTCGCATGTCGCCCACGACTGCAAGGTCGGCAACGGCGTGACGTTTGCCAACAATGCCGTGCTCGGTGGACATGTGAGCGTCGGCGACAACGTGATGTTTGGTGGCCAGGCCGCCGTGCGCCAATTCGTACGCGTGGGCGAAGGGGCGATGATCGTCGGGCTCGCTGGCGTGCGCGCCGACATCATTCCGTTCGCAACCGCGCAGGGGCCGCTGGCTGATTTGGTGGGCCTCAATGTCGTTGGATTGCGCCGGCAAGGACATTCCAAAGCTGACATTCACGCCGTTCGGCGCGCCTATCAGGCGATGTTCTTCGGTGCCGGCACATTTCGCGAGCGCTTCGAGCAGGTGGCCGAGACAATGGGCGGTCACCCGCTCGTCGGCAAAATCGTCGAATTCGTGCGTGCCGGGAAACGGCCGCTTGCCATGGCGGTGCACCGCGCCGAGGAAGAAACCCCATGAGCGATGCGGCCGCGATATCCTCGGCGGCGTCCCTGGGCGCGGCCGACGCGGCGGCAGCGGGACCGGTAGCGCTCGTGTGCGGCGGCGGCAGTCTTCCGGTCACCGTCGCCGATGCGCTGACCAAACAGGGACGCGGCGTGGTGTTGTTCCCACTGCGCGGCTGGGCCGACCCGGCGCTCGTGCCGCGCTATCCGCATCACTGGATTCACATCGGACAACTCGGCCGGTTTTTTCGCCTGGCGCGCAGTGAAGGTTGCCGCGATCTCATCCTGATTGGCACGCTGGTACGCCCGCCCATCCGCCAACTTCGGCTCGATCTGGAAACGCTGCGCGTGATGCCGCGCATCATCCGGGCCTATCGCGGTGGAGATGATCATCTGCTCACCGGCATTGGTCGCATCCTCGAAGACTACGGATTTCGTTTGGTCGGCGCTCACGAAGTGGCGCCCGAGATCCTCGCACCCTCCGGGTGCCTTGGGCGCCACGTCCCATCACCACGTGACGAGGCCGATATCGCCCGGGCACTGGCCTTGCTCGCCGCCATCGGCCCGTTCGATGTCGGCCAGGCCGCCGTGGTGGCCAACGGGCACGTGCTTGCGGTCGAAGCCGCCGAGGGGACCGACCACATGCTGGCGCACATTGGCGAGATGCGGCGCGCCGGGCGCATCCGCTCACCATCCGGCGCGGGCGTGCTGGTAAAAGCGCCGAAGCCGAGCCAGGATCGCCGGTTTGATCTTCCGACCATTGGGCCGTCCACGGTACGGCATGTGGCGGCCGCCGGGCTTGCGGGCATTGCGGTCGCGGCCGGCGAGGTGATCGTGGCGCAGCCGGCTGAGGTCGTCACGCTCGCCGATCAGGCCAATCTATTTGTTGTTGGTGCGACGGGTGATGGGTCGGCGTCGTGAGTGCGCCGAGCCCGAGCAAACCGCTGCGTTTGTTCCTGATCGCCTGTGAGGAATCAGGCGATCGCCTGGGCGGGGCGCTGATGTGCGCGCTGCGTAGTGCGTCGCCGCGCCCCATCGAGTTTATTGGTGTGGGAGGCAGCCACATGGCGGAGCAGGGGCTCACGACCCTGTTTCCCATCGACGATCTTGCGATCGTCGGTTTCAATGCGGTGTTCGCCCGCTTGCCGCTGCTGGTCCGCCGCATTCACGAGACCGTGGATGCCGTGCTGCGCGAAAAACCTGATGGGCTCATCATTATCGACAGCCCGGATTTCACGCATCGCGTCGCCCGGCGCGTGCGCAAGGCCGCCCCGGCCATTCCGATTGTCGATTATGTCTCGCCCTCGGTCTGGGCCTGGCGCCCGGGCCGTGCCCGCGCCATGCGGCGCTACGTGGATCACCTGCTGGCGCTGCTGCCGTTCGAGCCTGACGCACACAAACGGCTGGGGGGCCCGCCATGCACGTATGTGGGCCATCCGCTGACCGAAGCGGTTGCCGATCTGCGCCCGGACGGCAGCGAGCGCGCCCGGCGCAACGCCGACCCCCCGGTGCTGCTCGTGCTGCCGGGCAGCCGGTCGAGCGAGATTGCGCGCCATCTCGATCTGATCGGCGAGACAGTGCAGTTGCTGGAAACACGCTGCGGTCCGCTCGAGCTTGTGTTGCCGACCGTGCCCGCGGTCCGCGCCAGGGTCGAGCAGGGCGCGGCGCGCTGGGGGGTGATGCCCAAGATCATCGTTGAGCCTGCCGACAAGTGGCGCGCGTACCGCACCGCGCGCGCCGCGCTGGCGGTCTCGGGAACCGTCACGCTCGAGCTCGCGCTCGCCGGCGTGCCGAGCGTCGTGATTTATCGCGTGTCGCTGTTGGAGGAAGCAATCGGCCGCATGTTCCTGCGCGGCTCGACCATCGTGCTCGCCAACCTGGTGCTGGGTGAGAACGCGATGCCGGAGTTCCTACAACGCGACGCCACGCCCGAGCGGCTCGCCGCGGCGGTCGCGCCGTTGCTCGGCCTCACCCCGGAGCGCGTGCGCCAGGTTGATGCCTTCGCCCGGCTCGATCGCATCATGGAAATTGGCCAAGTCTCACCAAGCGCGCGCGCCGCCGAGATCGTGCTGCAGACGGTGGAGGAGGGGGCAGCCGATGCTTTGTAAGAGTTTGGTATTGGGGTGCAGCGCGATACGAATGACTCGCATTTCGACGATCTGTTAGAAACGAAGAACACTCATAGGAAACGTCCATGAAACTCTCCACCGACCGCATTCTCACCACCCACGTCGGCAGCTTGCCACGGCCAAAGCCGCTGATCGATCTCATCCTTGGACGTGAGCGCGGCGATGCGGTGGATGCGGAGGCGTTCGAGGCCGCGAGCGCCAAGGCGGTCGAGGAAGTGGTGGCGAAGCAGGTTGAGTGCGGCATCGACGTCGTCAGCGACGGCGAGATGAGCAAGCCCTCCTACACCATGTATATCCGCCACCGCGTCACCGGCATTGCCATGGATCCGCGCGCCGCCGAGAAGGGTCGTGACATCATGGTTGGCCGCGACCAGCTCGCGCACCCGGATTTCATGGCGCGCGTGGTGAAGTTCGGCGAGATCCCGTTTCCGGGCTGCGTCGGCGCGCTCGCCTACACGGATCGCAAGCCGCTCGAGCGCGACCTCGCACACCTCGCCGCGGCGGTCGACAAGGCGGGGCCTGGCGAGACGTTTATGACCGCGCCCTCGCCCGGCATCCTCACCCGTTTCGTCATCAACCTGCACTACCCCGACGAAGCCGCCTACGTCGAAGCTCTCGCCAATGTGATGCGCACCGAATACGAGGCGATCGTCGGCGCCGGATTCCTGCTGCAGATCGATGCGCCCGACCTCGGCTCGGCGCGCAACAATCAGTATCGGCATCTGACCGACGATGAGTTCCGCAAGATCGCCGAACGCAACATCGAGGCGCTCAACGTCGCAACCGCCAACATCCCCGAGGACCGCATGCGGCTGCACATCTGCTGGGGCAATTACGAAGGGCCGCACACCCACGACCTGCCCCTCGCCAAGATCATCGATCTCTGTTTTAAGGCGCGCCCGCTCGCGCTCAGCTTCGAGGGCGCCAATCCGCGCCATGAGCATGAATGGGAGGATCTCGAGGCGATCGAGATTCCCGACGACAAAGTGCTGATCCCCGGCGTGATCGATTCGACGACGAACTTCGTCGAGCACCCGCGGCTCGTGGCGCAGCGCATCTGCCGCTACGCCGATATCGTCGGCCGCGATCGCGTCATCGCCGGCGTCGACTGTGGTTTCGGCACCTTCGTCGGCAGCGCGCCGCCGATCGTTGCCGACAGCATCGTCTGGGCCAAGCTGCAAGCCCTCGCCGACGGCGCCCAGATCGCCTCGGGGAAACTGTGGGAGTGAATTTCCGTAGCCCGGATGAGCGAAGCGAAATCCGGGGACAGCCCTGACAAGCCCGACGCGGCTCTCGGATTGCATATCCTGATGGGCGCTAACTTTGAGCGGCGGGTCGCATTTCCCAAGGTGTCGTCGCCCGCGAAAGCGGGCGATCCAGTAAACATCGAGTTTGCGATTCGTGTCCGCGGATCCAACGTCCGCAGCGGAGTACTGCGTCCTCCGCTTTCGCGGAGGACGACATGGGGAGATGTAGTCTTAAAATTACAAAGTTAGCGCCGATCGGGCCTGCACCCGGACTGTTTCAAGCGGCGGCCCAATTTTCCAACTGCAGTCCGCGAATGTCGCCGAAATCCGCCGTGTTGTTCGTGACCAGAACCAAGCTGCTGCTGATGGCGTGCGCGGCAATCATGCGGTCGTAATCGCGTCCTCTGGTCCAGCCGCATTGCGCGATGATCTGACCATAGGCTTGCGCCGCAGCGGCATCGAATGGAATGACCGGGATGGCGCGAAGCAAAATCGCGAGACGCGCGCTCCTGATGGCCGTGGAGGCAGGGTCGCGATAAAGTCCGCGCTGCAGCTCAGCGAGGCTCAACGCTGAGAGCAACACCTCGCCATCATGTTCGGCGAGCTTGCCAAGCACGGCGTCGACGCCGTCGCGCGCGTAGATGGCGATGTTGGTGTCGATCAGATAGGCCACGGCGTGACCGCCGGATCATTCGCGACGTTCCGGGACTTCGATCGGCTCCCTTTGTTCAACCCGCGCGGGTTTGGGCATGCCGCGCAGCATTGCGACGGCGTGCTTGAGACTGTTGCGTGCGGGAAAAATCGTGATGACATCGCCGTGGCGCGTGATCTCAAGATCGATCCCCATGTCCGCGTAGGCGAGTTCCGCAGGGATGCGGACTGCCTGGCTGTTCCCGGATTTGAAGATACGCGTTCGTGACATCCGATCTCTCCGCCGTCGACGGTGATGCTAAAGGCTTGTCCTATTAATACAGCGCCCTTCCGTTTCGCGTCAATCCATGTATATACATGCGGTAAGATGTTGACGGAGGCTTTATTTCTACCGTAGATATTCACTCGGCTGCAGATTCTATTACTGGGTGTTATGGGCCATAAAATTTGGCTCGGGGGGTGGGGTGGTGATCACAACAAAGCGGAAGGGTGCGCCCGTTCGGCGCGCATATGGTTTTGACCAAAGGGGACCGTGGATCCGGCGGCATATCGGAGGAGGCCGTTGGGGCTGCAATCTCATCTCGGCCGCACTCGGCGCCGCGCTGCCCGCGGCCTGCGCCACGGTCGCCACCAACACGCTCTCGCCGCAGGAGATCGCCGGCCTCAAGCTCACGGCCGTCGCGGTCACCTACAAGCCGGACGCCCAGATCCAGTGGGATGACGGCCTTCGCCTCTACGCCGAGAGCAAGGGTCTGAACTACCTGCAGCTCCCGGCGGGCGTCACGCCCGAAGAGCAGACCTTCATGCGCGATGCTTTGGCGCGCAAGCTCAAGGAGGCGATGACCAAAGACTTGGGCGCGACCCTGCATGGCTCGCGTCCGGTGCGGCTCGACGTGGCCGTGATCCGCTTCGACATCACCTCGCCGCTGCAGCGCGTCGTCCTCGGCGGCGGCTACAGCATGAATGCCGACGTCAACATCGTCGATGCGCGCACCGGCGCGGTGCTCCTGGCCTACCCCAACGTGAACACCATCCTGATGGCCGGCAATGGCGTCGCCGGCGCCGCCGTGCAAGCGATCATCGACGCCAACCAGCCCGCCGCCGACCGCGTGATCGACTCATTCGCCAGCCAATACGCCAAGTGGCTCGCCGAGCGGCCGACGTGAGCGGGCGGTTTGATTTTAGCCGAATTACTTGTTGACAGGGTCATAAGCAAAAGACCTAACCGGACTTGTTGCGCAACGGTGGCTCGGCACACGGTTGCGCCGCCAAGGACGCATGTGCGTCGGGCTGTTTGATAGTTGAATCAGAATGTATGGCCATCCTTCGAGACGCTCACGCGCTGTCGCGCGTGAGCTCCTCAGGATGAGGGTCGGAATTGCGGCAGCTTCCTTCCTTTCAACAATCTCAGACCTCATCCTGAGGAGCATGCGTGCGCAGCACGCATGCGTCTCGAAGGATGGCCGCATACGTCATCTATGGAGATAAAGGTCATCTATGCGCCGTAGCCCGGGTGGAGCGAAGCGCAACCCGGGTCGGGATGTTTGACCGGAATCGCTCAGCATCGGTTTGTTGAACGTCCGCCCCGGATTTCGGGCCGCCGCGCGCAAGCGCGCGCGACGTCCCTGCATCCGGGCTACGACACGTCATCTATGGCATCTATGGGAGGAACGTCATCTATGCGAGGTCCCACAACCCTCGCCGTGGCGGCGGGCGGTGGCAACGCTGTCATCTATGCGCGCGGGCGTCATCTATGGAGAAAGGTCATCTATGCGAATGACGTCATCTATGCGCGAAACTCATCTATGCGTTCGGTCGCGCTCAGTGCGTCATCGGCGGCTGCAGTTGGATCAGCTGCGCCAATTGCTCCTTGGTCAGCGGCTCGGTGATGAACTTGAGCTCCACCGCCTCGTGCATAAGCGAGTCCAGCCCCTTGATCTCGTCGGGGTTGATCAGCGACTTGGGAAAGAAATCATCGCGCACCCGCCGCGCCATGGAATTGGGGACGCCGACGAAGGCCGCGTAGTCGATGATCACCTGCGGGCTGTCGCCATACATGTAATCTATGGAGTCGCGGTAGGCCTGCATGAACCGGCGGAACACGTCCTTGCGCTGCTCGAGCGCCTGGGCATTGGCGACGATGACCCGGATGGTCTGGTCGCGCACGATCGCCGCTTCGGTCGCCTTGGCGACCAGGCGGATCTTGCCGTCCTCCATCTCCTTCAGGCCGTAGGGCGGCGACGACCAGCCGACGTCGACCTGATCGCTCATCACCGCCGCCAGGGTGGCGGAGGGGTTTCCGGTCGCCACGGGTTTTGCCGTGAGCCCGAACTCGGTGATGAAGGCGCGCACGATTGAATCGGTCGACGACCCACGGGTCGAATACGCGATGGTGTGGCCGTTGGTGTCCTTGAGGGTGCGGATCGGGGAAGAGGTGCGTGAATACCAGTAATCGGCGGCGCCGGTTGCTTCGGCGGCAATGATGCGCACTGGCGCGCCTTTGGCGAATGCCGACATGGCGCCCAGGGTGCCGACCGCGAGGCCGGCGTCGACGGCGCCGGCGATCACCGGCTGCAAGGTCTCACCGCTGCCCGACGTATAGGTCATGTCGAGCTCGAGCCCGTAGCGCTTGAAGATCCCGGCCTTGCTGCCGAGGTAGGTGATGGCCGTGTCCCAGTTGCCGCGCTGGCCGATGGTGAGCTTGACCACGTCGAGCTTGGGCGCGTCTTCGGCGCCCGCCGCGGATGCGGCGAGGCCGAGTGCGAGGACCGCGACGGCGACCAGCAATCTGCACATCATGAGGTACGTGCCTTCACGCGATCGACGTTGCCAACCCAGCCCACCACGGCGTTCGCCGCAATCGCGATCACGAACAGCGCGATCAGCATCGCGTACATGCGCGGCATGTCGAACAGGCTGTAGGCCTGGATGATCAGGAAGCCGAGGCCTTGGTTGGACAATTTGGTCTCGGCCAGGAGCGTTCCAATGATCGCGACGCCGAGCCCGAGCCGCACGCCGTTGATGATCGGGTGGCGCATGGCCGGCAGATAGATCTTGGTCACCATCTGCCAGGTGTTGGCGCGGAAGCTCCTGCCGACACGGATCAGGATCGGCTCGATCTGGCGCATGCCGGCGGCCGCCGACAACGCGATCGGGAAGAAGCACGAGATCGCACCCATGGCGACCTTGGACCCGGGACCGACGCCGAACCACATGATCATGATCGGGAAGAAGATGATCTTGGGGGTCGGCCCGAGGTAATAAAGGTAAGGTTCATAGGCCTTTGCGAGCAGTCTGCTGCCACCGAGGATGAGCCCAACGACGAGACCGGAGAACCCGCCGATCACAAGGGCTATTCCGACCTCTCCGGCTGTAACCCCGAGGTTGCGGTAGTATTCCGGAGTGGTGAGCAGCTTCACCAGCGCGCCACCTATGGCAAACAGCGACGGCACCACATCGCGATACAACAGCCCCGAGGCGGCGACCGCCTGCCAGAGCACCAGCACGGCAACAATGATCGCGACGCGCAGCCCCAGCACCGGGTCGGCGCGCAAGTTGAATGAAGGTGCGAGCCTCAGCCGGCCGGTCTCAGCCATCGCTCGGCCTTTTCGATTGCGATGAAGAACACGATGCTGACCAGGATCACGAAAAAGATCGCCGCATAAGTGCCGGGCAGGTCATATCGTTCGGCAAGATCGTTGATCAGCTGCCCGAGCCCGCCAAAGTTGATCAGGAACTCGACCCCGACCACGTTGATCAGGGTGAAGATCAATCCCAGCCGCACGCCGGTGAAGATGGTCGGCAGCGCGGCGGGGAATAGGATTTTTGTAAACAACTGAACGCCGCTCAGTTTGAGACTGCGCCCAACATTGACCAGCACCGCGCGCGTTGTGACGAGACCCTCGATCGTTTTGAGGACGACCGGCGGAAAGCCGGCGACGAAGCCCATCATGATGATGGTCCATGCGCTGCGGCCGAAGATCACCAGGAACAGCGGATACATCAACACGGTCGGGGCCGAGGCGAGCGCCGCGACCCACGTTTCGGTGGCGCGCCGCCACAGCGGGAACCGGTAGAGCAGCATGCCGGCGAGAACGCCAATGATGGTGATCATCGCACCCGCGGCGAAGGACTCGATGAAGGTGAGGCGAAAGCGCCCGGCGATATCCTCATCGACGACGACGCGCCCGAACGCTTCCACGATCTGCGTCGGCAGCGGCACGATGTAGCGGTTGATCAGGCCGACACGGATCAGCACTTCCACCGCGACCAGGAATACGATCAACGTGCCGAAGCCGAGCAGCGCCGGCAGCCAGCGCTCGATGATGCGATGTTGTACGGCGGCGCTCATGTCGTTGCGTGAGCCGAGCCACTTGCTTCGGCGTCATTCCGGGGCGCCGCACAGCGGCGAGCCCGGAATCCATACTCCCGGGCGGTGGTTAGGGATTCCGGGCTCCGGCCTGCGGCCGGCCCCGGAATGACGGCCGAGTGGGTGGCGTGGTTGCAGCACGACATCAGCAAACTCATGCCTTCCGCCGCGTTTCCTCGTCGCGCATGCCGCGGCTCGCCTCTTCGCGCAGGTCGCCCCAGATCTGCGCCACGTAATGGCCAAACGCTTCGCTCGACACGATCTCGGAGGAGCGCGGCCGCGGCAGGTCGATATCGACCATCCGCTTCACGCGTCCGGGCCGATAGGTCATCACCAGGATGCGGTCAGCGAGTTGCACGGCCTCTGTGATGTTGTGCGTGATCAGCAACGTCGTCTGCTGCAGCTCCTGCTGGATCTGCAGCACCTTGTCGCCGAGCAGAAGCCGGGTCTGCTCGTCGAGCGCCGCGAACGGCTCGTCCATCAGCAGGATCTTCGGCTCGGAGGCGAGCGTGCGCGCGATCGAGACGCGCTGGCGCATGCCGCCGGAGAGCTCCGCCGGGTAGCGCCGCTCGAATCCGTCGAGGCCGACCAGCGCGATGAAGTGGCGCGCGCGGTCGAGCCGTTCGGCCTTGCGCATGCCGGTGATCTCGAGCGGGAAGGCGACGTTCTCGATTACGCTGCGCCAGGGAAAGGTCGACTCTTCCTGGAACACCATGCCGATCGCGGGATGCGGCCCGCGCACGCGGTCGCCAGCGACAGTAACGGTTCCCTGGTAGCTATCGACCAGGCCGCCGACAATGTTGAACAAAGTCGACTTGCCGCAACCGGATGGTCCGATAACCGCCAGGAACTCGCCCGGTTTCACGCTGAGCGAGACATGATCGACGGCGGTGAGTGGCCCTTCCGGCGTCTCGAAGCGCTTGACGATATCGTCGACGACCAGAATGCCGTCGCTTCCCTGTGCACCGACCGAAGCAACCGCGTTCATGAATTTCCGCGGTCCGGCTTTTGTGCCGCAATCGCCGCTGCGACCCCGGGCGAATAGCCGGGTTCGATATGCACGTCGATGACCGCGACTTCGCCTGCGTCCACTGCGGCGATCGCCTCGGCGTAGACCTTCGCCAGATCCGCGATCTCCTTCACCGGGCCAAAGCCGCGCGCGCCCTGCGCGCGGGCGAGCCCGGCAATGTCCGGATCGGGATCGCTGATGCGCTGGCCGATCCATTTGTTCTCGATCGGGCGGTTGCGCATGCGGGCGACGCGTTCCTGGTGCACCTCGTCGTTATAGAACGAGCTGTTGTTGGCGACGACGAACAGCATCGGGATGCGGTAGTGCACCGCGGTCCAGATCGCGGTCACGCCCATCAGGAAATCACCGTCGCCACAGATCGCGATCGGGAGCCGGCCACTGTCCTTGAGCGCGAGCGCGGCGCCAACCGCCATGCCAGGGCCGCCGCCAAGTCCGCCACCGCCATCGGAGCCGAGATAGTCGAGCGGATGACGAAAGTGCCACCAGTTGCCGCTCCAGGAAATCGGCAGGTGCGTGAGCGAGACCGGCCGTTCGCCGACGGTGTCGCGCAGCACGGTCGCGAGATGCGCGAGCGCCAGCGGGCCGCTGGGCGGCGCCTCGGATTTTGCCTCGCGCACCGGGACCGGCTTGGCACGGCGCGGCCCGAGCGCCGTGAGCAGCGCCTGGACCACCGCGTTGGTATCCGCCGCGATCAGCAAGTCGGCATAGGGCAGGGCCATGTAGTCCATGCTCCAGCCGTTGTGCACGTGGTGATCCATGGACACTTGAATCACGGTGCCCGACGGCGGGCCGCCAAGCGATTTCAACGTACCGCCGAGATCGACCCAGTCGAGGCTCAGGATCACGTCGGCTTCGCGCATGGCGGCGACGAGGTCCGGGCTGTGGTGCGAGGCTGGTGGGGCGAGATGCAGCGGGTGATCGGTCGGGAATGCGGCGCCCACATGCAGGCTCGAGGCGACGCGGGCGCCAAGCGCTTCCGCGAGCGCGACGCGCCGGTTCCAGGCGTCGAGATCGCGCGAGACGCGGCCGGCGAGGATCAGCGGATGCTTGGCCGACGTGAGAAGCTCAACGGCCTTCTGAATCAGCTCGGCCGGCGCGCCGGTTGCGACTTGCGGGATGAGGCGCGCGGTGTCGATCGGCGGCAGCGGCTCGGCGATCTTCGCTTCCTGCAGCTCCGCGTCGAGATTGATGTAGACCGGACCTTGCGGCGTGGTGTTGGCGATCCAGCCGGCACGCAGGATGAACTCGCGGATCGACGCGGGCGAGGCCGGCTGGTCGTCCCACTTGGTGTAGTTGCGCACCAGCGCGCCCTGGTCGCGGGCGGTGTGGATCCAATCGATCCACGGCCGGCGCTTGGCGGCATCGACCGGACCGGTGGCGCCGAGCACGATCACCGGCATACGGTCGCACCAGGCATTGAAGAACGCCATGGTGGCGTGCATCAGGCCGACGTTGGAATGCACCGCTGCGGCCATCGCCTTGCCGGTCACCTTGGCGTAGCCGTGGGCGATGGCGACCGCGGCCTCTTCGTGCAGGCAGAGCAGCATCTGCGGCGTCGCGTTGCCCAGATAGTTGACGAGCGAGTCGTGCAGGCCGCGGAAGCTCGCCCCGGGATTGAGCGCGATGTACGGGATATCGAGCGCGCGCAGCGCATCGGCGGCGACATCGCTGCCGAACATCGGCGCGTTGACGCCGGCGACGACGGGCCGCTCGAGCGCGGCGGTCGGGTCAGAGCTTGGCGGCTTGCGCACCGTCGCGCCGTCACGTCGTGAGGTCGTCATTGCTGGGCGTTCCTGAGAGGTGGTGTGTTTGTCGGATTGATCCAAGCCGATCACGAGGCTGCGCGCAACCTCGCGAGCAGCCCGACGCCGGCATATCCGTCGGCGGGTTCGATACCGAACTTGAGTTGATAGTCGCGCACGGCCTGCATGGTGGCGCGGCCGACGCGACCATCGCTGCCGCCGGTGTCGAACCCGAGCGCGGTCAGCCGGCGCTGCAGCTCCTGCAATTCCGCCATCGTCGGCGTACGTTCGGAACCGGGGAACGGCTGCACGAACGGGCCGTCGCCGCGAATACGGTCGGCAAGATGGACGATGGCGAGCGCATAGCTGAACGCCGGGTTGTAGCTCATCACCGCCGAAAAATTCTGACCGAACAGAAATCCGGGGCCGCCGCGCACCGGTAACGCAAGGCGCACGCGGTCGCTCGGCCGCGGAAAGGCCGTGCCGTCCGGGCGCCCGACGCCCAGGTCCTGCCACTGCGCGTAGGTGCGCCAGGTCTTGCGATCAGCCATACGCTCGCGGCTGGCCGGGACGCGCACCTCGCAGCCCCAGGTCTCGCCGCGCCGATACTGGCCGCGCTCGACCAGGTAGCGGGCCGTGCCGGCGAGCGCGTCCTGCGGGTCGCCGAACGGCGTGATGCGGCCGTTCTGGTCATAGTCGACGCCCATGTGCAGCCAAACCTCGGGCATCCACTGGGTGTGGCCCATGGCGCCGGCCCAGGAGCCGATCATTTCCTGCGGGGTGCTCCAGCCGCGGTCGATGATGATCAGCGCGTTGATGAGCTCCTGCTCCCAATAGGCGCGCCGGCGCGGCTCGCCCCAGGCGAGTGCGGCCAAGGCCGGGATCACCGGCCGCATGTATTTCGGATTGTCGACGACATCGCCGTAACCGGACTCGATGCCCCACAGCGCCAGCAGGATGTAGCGATCGACCCCATAATCCTGATCGATGCGGTCAAGCAGCGGCGCGTATTGCCGGGCACGCTCCTTGCCGGTGGTGATGCGCCAGTCGGAGACGCGGCGGTTGAGATATTGCCAGAGCTGCTCGGCGAATTCGTCTTGGCGGGCGACGAGGGCGTAAACGCCCGTGTCTGGCTTCACCGCGCCCATGACCCGGTTATAGGTTTCCTCGGAGACCCCGCGTGCGACCGCCTTGGCACGGAAGGCGTTGACCCATTGGTCGAACGGCATGCGCGCGTTCTGCGCCAGCGCCGGCCGGCCAGTGGCGAGC
The DNA here is from genome assembly GCA_963760435.1 of uncultured Alphaproteobacteria bacterium. Lineage (GTDB taxonomy): Bacteria > Pseudomonadota > Alphaproteobacteria > Rhizobiales > Xanthobacteraceae > JAFAXD01. The sequence continues at coordinate 9,656 of CAVXDE010000042.1, read as the reverse complement.
CCAAGTGTCGCGGCGACCGTGCCAAGCAGGAATGCCCGGCGATTGGCCGGTGTCTTAACTTCGGGGACTTCGGCGTTGCGCATTTGGGTATCGCGCACCGGCTGGTGTAATCTTGAGGTTAAGGGTCGACTCTCTCGTTGACGGGTATGGAATATGTCATCCGCGAGCAATTGGGAATTCCCGCGCTCGGTGCAGCCAAAGCCCGAGGACTATTCATTCGATCTCGACCGCGCGCTGGGCGCGGCCGTGGGGCTGAGTGCCGTGGTCCCGGCCGATGCCTTCACGGCCGAGATCCTCGGCACGGAGCGGGCCGGCAATGGCGTCCTCATCCGCAATAACGTCGTGCTGACAATCGGATACCTGATCACCGAAGCGGAGACGATCTGGCTCACGCTGAGCGATGGCCGCGCGGTCCAAGGCACGGTCCTGGCCTACGACCAGGAGACCGGCTTTGGCTTGGTGCAGGCGCTCGCCAAGCTCGATATCCCGCCGCTGGCGCTCGGCAGCTCCGCCGCGGTCAAGGTCGGTGATTCGGTCGTGGTCGCGGGCGCCGGCGGGCGCAAGCACTCGCTCGCGGCGCGGGTCATCAGCAAGCAGGAGTATGCCGGTTATTGGGAATACGTGCTCGACGAGGCGATCTTCACCGCGCCGGCGCATCCCAACTGGGGCGGCACCGCCCTGGTCGGGCCGAACGGGGACCTGATCGGCATCGGCTCACTGCAACTGCAGCAGGCGCAAGGGCAGGGCGTGCTGGCGCATCTCAACATGAGCGTGCCGGTCGACCTGCTCAAGCCGATCCTCAATGACCTGCTCACCATCGGCCGCGCCAATCGCCCGCCGCGCCCGTGGCTCGGACTTTACGCCACCGAGGTCGAGGACAAGCTGGTGATTGCCGGACTTGCCAAGAGCGGGCCGGCCGCGCGCGCCGACTTGCGGGTCGGCGACATGGTGGTGGCCGTCGCCGGCACCAAGGTCGATTCGCTCGGCGGCCTGTTCCGGCGCATCTGGTCGGTCGGCAACGCGGGTGTCGAGGTGCCGTTCACGATCTACCGCGACGGACGCACCTTCGAGACGCGCGTTGCCTCAACCGACCGCAACCGGTTGCTGAAGGGCCCCAGCCTGCATTAGGCCTGGATGGGCGGAGCGGCGCGCTCGCTCTCGATCGCAGCGACCAGGCCCAGGAAAGCCGGGTCGGTGTGCATGATGATGCTGGTCGGGATCGTCTCGAGATAGCCGCGCATGCGGCCCTTGGCCTCGAAGCGTGCGCGAAACTCCGATTGCGCCACGTAGTCGATGATGCGGGGCAGGATGCCGCCGGCGAGATAGACGCCGCCGCGCGCCCGGAACAGCAGCGCCGCGTCGCCGGCGACGGTGCCGAGCATGGCGCAGAACATATCGAGTGCAGCCTTGCTCACCGGACAGCTTCCGTCCATTGCGGCCTGGCTGATCTCGGCGGCGCTGCGGGCAGGCGCATTGACGTGGTCGAGCTCGGCGATGGCCGCATAGAGGTTCTGCAAACCGGGTCCCGAGATCGCGCGCTCGACCGAGACGCGCCCTAATTTGCGGCGCATCTGCGCGAGGACCGCGTCCTCGCGCTCGGAGCTCGCGGCGAGGTTGGCGTGTCCGCCTTCGGTCGCGATCACCCGGTTGGGTTCGCCCGGCAGCATGGCGGCGAGACCGAGCCCGGTCCCCGGCCCGAGCGCCACCATGACGCGGCCGGGCTGCGCGCTTCCCCGGCCGATCGCCTTGAGGTGGTCCGGCGTGAACTTGAGCAGCGCCCAGGCGATCGCCTCGAAGTCGTTGATGAGGGCAACGCGATGAAAGCCCAGGCCTGTGCGCAGGACGGCGGCGTCGATCACCCAGCCGCTGTTGACGAGCTCGGTGCGGCCTTCCTCGACCGGACCGGCAACGCCGAGCACCGCGGACGTGATCGTCTCAGGCTGCTCCTGCCGCGCCAGGAACGCCGTGATCGCCGCGGCGATATTGGCATAGGCCGCGACCGGATAGTGCTCGACCGGACCGAGCGTGCCGCCGGCAAACAGCGCGAAGCGCGCGTTGGTGCCGCCGATATCGCCGAGCAGGACGCGCTCGTCCTCGGCTCCTGAGAGCGCGCGCGCCGCCGTCGAGTAGAACGGTTCGAGGGTCATCGTGCCGTCTGTTGCGTGTCAGCCGACTGAGGCGATGAACTCCCGCACCCGCGCGCCGACGTCATCCTGCGCGGTGCCGAAGCTCATCACGGTCGAGACGTGATTGTGGCCCGCGAAGTAGGCGACGTTCGGGCTTTTTCCGTCCCGCAGCGTGACCGCGCGCGCGAGCTCATAGGTCGGCATCGCCAGGAACGCGGGGTCATATTCGGCAACCGAGAGCAGGAGCGGCGTGCGGCTCTTGCCGACGTGGGTCAACGGCGAGCGTTCCGCATAGCGGCTCGGATCATCGCCGAAATAGGCCTTCAGGTTTGGCCGCAGCTCGCCCTGAAATGAATATGGTCCGCTCATCAGGATGCCGGCGGCGACGCCGGCCTGACCGGAGGGCTGGAAGGTCGGATCGAACAGATAGGTCGCCGCGTGTGTCGAGCCAGCCGACTGGCCGAACAACACGATGCGCGTCGGATCGCCGCCAAAGCTCTTGGCGTTGGCGCGTGCCCAGGCGACCGCGCCCGCAACGTCCTGTGCGCCCGCCGGCCACGCATGCGCCGGGGCGAGGCGATAGTTGGCGACGATGGTCAGAATGCCATGGCTGGCGAAGTAGTTGCCGAGATTGACGTAGAAGACGCCATCGAGGTTCTTGTCGCCGCCGACGAACCCGCCGCCCGGGATGTAGACCAGCACATGCTCGGCCGAGCCGGCGGGTTGATAGACGTCGAGCTTCTGGCGCGGGTCGCTGCCATAGGCCACGTCCGCCGTAACCTTCACGCTTGCGGATGGCTTGCGGATCAGTGGCGCATAGAGGGCGCGCGTCGCTCCCAGGATCTCCTCATCGAAGTTCGGTCCCATGGCGGCGACCTTGCGGCGGACGTCGGCGATCTCGCGTGCTGCGTCTTTGACTTGATCAAGCATTGCGTCTCTCCCTATTGCGGTTGCTCGCCGCTGCGCGCCTACTCGTTTGGCGGCGGCAATGTCGCGCTGCCTCTGACCTGCGTCAACGCCGGTCGGCTGAGGATTGATCGGGAGATGACGTACCATGGCACTGCTTCTCACCTCTTTTTTTGGCGCCCCGGCGGAATGGCGCAAATTGTTTGCGGCGCAGATGCCGGACCTCGATGTGCGCATCTGGCCGGAGGTCGGCAACGAAGCGGACATCGAGGTCGCGGCGGTGACCACGCTTCCACGTGGCAAGCTCAAGTCATTCCCCAATCTCAAGATGATCGTCTCGTTGCTCGCAGGCGCCGATGTGCTGCTCAGCGATCCCGAGCTTCCCGATGTGCCGATCGTGCGCGCCGGCAATCCGGACGGCGACGAGATGATGAGTGAAGCCGCGCTGCTGCACGTGCTGCGCCATCACCGCCACTTGCCGGCCTACTGGGCGGCACAACAGCGCTGTGAATGGATCTCGCTGCCGCGGCTGCGCGCACGCGAGCGTAAAATCGGAGTGATGGGCTTGGGCGTGATCGGGTTGCCGGTTGCCAAAGCGTTGGCCGCACATGGCTTTGCGGTCGCGGGCTGGGTGCGCTCGCCGCGCGCCCACGATGGAATCGAGACGTTCGCCGGGCGCGAGCAGTTGCGGGCCTTCCTGGCGCGCAGCGAGATCGTGGTGAACCTGTTGCCGCTCACGCCCGAGACGCGCGGCATTCTCAACACCGGAGCGTTCGCGCAGATGCCGAAGGGCGGGGCGGTCGTGAACTTGGGGCGCGGGGCACATGTCGTCGAGGCCGACCTGATGGCTGCGCTCGACGCCGATCACCTGGCCGGCGCGACCTTGGACGTGTTTCCGGTCGAGCCGCTGCCGAAGGAAAGTCCACTCTGGCGCCATCCCAAGATCACCATCACGCCGCACGTCGCGCGCCGGATCGAAGCCAGCGAGCTCGTCCCCAACATCTGCGATGCATCCGCGCGTTCCAGGCCGGACGCCCCTTGAATCATCTCATTGACCGCAAGCGCGGTTATTAATTTTTTCCGAAATCTGGTCGCCGATGTCGATCCGGCGGTTGCTCGATCGACTGAAGGCTGATCATCCAACCAATAGAGGGAGCCCAGCATGCAATACCTCCTGCTGATCTACGCCAACGAAGCCGAAGCCGCCAAGATTGGCGACACTGGCCGCAAGGAAATGATGGGCGAATATCAGACGTTCACCCAGTCGATCATCAAAAGCGCGCAACTTCAAGGGCGGTGACGCGCTGCAACCGACCACCAACGCCACGACGGTACGCAGTCGCGCAACGGCAAGGCCATGAGCACCGACGGACCTTTTGCCGAGACGCGCGAGCAGTTGGGCGGCTACTATCTGATCAAGGCCAAGGACCTCGACGAAGCGACCGCCATCGCCGCCCGCGTGCCGTCGGCGAAGTTCGGATCGATCGAAGTCCGGCCGGTCATGGTCTACGCATGATGGTCGCGCTCCGGCGCGAGCGAGGAATGCGCCGCGAGGAGATCGAGCACTCTGTTCCGCCACGAGGGGGGTCGCGTTCTCGCGACCCTGATCCGGCTCGTCGGCGATTTCGAGCTTGCCGAGGAAGTGCTGCAGGAGGCGTTCGCGGCCGCGCTCGAGCAATGGAGCGCGGTTCCGGATAATCCGCGCGCCTGGCTGGTGAACGTCGGCCGCCACAAGGCGATCGACCGCATCCGCCGGCGGATGCGGCTGCGTGCCAAGCGCCCTTTTCTTCCGAGGCGGAGGCGGTGCTTGCCGGCGACGTGCTGCCGCTCGAGCCTGACGAAGACAGCCTCGGCGATGACATGCTGCGGCTGATTTTTATTTGCTGCCATCCGGCGCTCAACATGGAGACCCGCGTTGCGCTGACCTTGCGGGCGGTGTGCGGATTGAGCACCGAAGCGGTCGCGCGGGCCTTCCTGGTGAGCGAAGACGCGATGGCGCAACGGCTGGTGCGCGCCAAGGCCAAGATCCGTGGAGCGCGCATTCCCTACGAGACACCGGATCCGGACCGGCTCGACGAGCGGCTCGAGGGCGTGCTCGCCGTGATCTATCTGGTCTTCTCCGAGGGCTACGCGGGTACGTCTGGCGAGACACTCACGCGCGAAGACGTCTCACGCGAAGCCATTCGCCTCGGGCGATTGCTGAATGAATTGCTGCCCGGTCGCATCGAGATCGCCGGCCTCTTGGCGCTCATGTTGTTGCACGATGCGCGCCGGCCGGCGCGTGCGAGTGCGGAAGGGGATATCATCCTGCTCGAGGATCAGGATCGCCAGTCTCTGGGACCGCGCGCAGATCGAAGAAGGATTGGAGCTGGTCGAGCGCGCCCTGCGCGCGCCAGGCCGGCCCAGTAGCTATACGGTCCAAGCCGCCATTGCCGCATTGCATGCGCAGGCGCACCGGCATGCGAAAGAGGTGCAGGATTGGCCGCAGATCGTCGGATCTCTACGAAGTGCTGATGCGGCTTGCACCTTCGCCGGTGGTCGAGCTCAACCACGCCGCGGCCGTGGCCATGGTTGATGGCCCGGCGCATGCGCTTGATCTCATCGATGCGCTCATCGGGCGCGGCGAACTGGATGGATATCATCTCCTGCCGGCGGTGCGCGGCAATCTGCTCGTCAATTTGGGCGGCGCGCGGAAGCCAAAGCGGCTTATGGCGAAGCGCTCGCTCTCGCCAAGCTCGAACCGGAACGGCGGCTGATGCGGCGCCGGCTCGCCGAACTCGACTGACGCGCGGAAAATATTCCGACCTTCGACACGAGATCTTGTCGATCAGCGATGTCCTGCTTCGACTGGGTGTTCGGGAAGGCGAACGCCTTCCCATTCTCGGGCGAGGGGGCTCTTACGATGAATGCCGCGGTTCCGACTATTACGGCCCTATACGCAGCGCTGCTTGGTTTGCTGGGCGCGGCGCTCACCATCAACGTCATCGTCAACCGCGTGCGCGCCAAGGTCGAAATTGCCGACGGCGGCGTTCGGCGCTCGCTCAGGCGATCCGGGCGCATGCCAACTTCGCCGAGCAGGCACCGCTTGCGCTGATCCTCATTGGGCTGGCGGAGGTGCTCGGAACGCGTCCTTGGATCGTGCAGGTGTTTGGTGTTGTTCTGGTGCTCGCGCGCCTTGCCAGCGCCATCGGCCTCAACCGCACCCTCAAGAACTCGCCGCCACGGCAGCTCGGCGCAGCGGCACCATCCTGGTGTTGATCGTCGCCGTCACTTGCATGCATTCTGCTCGCGCTCGCGGAAATCAGGTAGCAGGTAGGCGGAGCTGGTTCAGGCGTCGAGCCTCACCGTGGTTGGATCTTCGCGAGCTTGACGAACTCGCCCCAGCGCACGATGTCGCGCTTCAAGGACCGCCGTCATGGCGGCGCCGTCGCCGTCGAGCGGATCCATGCCGAATTGCAGGAGCGTTTTCTTGGCGTCCTCGGTGGAATTGATCTGCCCGTGCCAGCCGGCGAGCTTGTCGATGATCGGCTGCGGGGTGCCGGCCGGCACGACAAGGCCGATCAGGGACTGATGTCGTAGTCGGCAATTCCTGCTTCCTGCAGGTCGGCACATCGGGGAAGGAACCCAGGCGCGTGCCCGATGAGACGGCCAGCGCCTTCAGCTTGCCGGTGCGGATTGGTTCAAATGCCGCCTGCGGTAGAGCATCACGAAGTCGATCTGCCCGCCGTAGAGGTCGAGCAGGTTTTCATAGATACCCTTGTAGAGTACCTGATTGCTCTTCAAGCCCGGTTCGGACCTTGTAAAGCTCGGCAGCCACGATGCCGGTGTCGGCGCCGGTGCCGTAGGCGCCGTTGCCGGGCTTTTGTTTCAACGCGGCGGTCAGCTCGGTAATGCTGTTGACCGGGTTCTTGCCGTCAACCACCAACACGAAGCCGAGTTTCGAGATCAGCATAACCGGAGCAAAATCCTTGAGCGGATCGAACGGCAGTTTCTATGAAGGTTGACACCGCGGTCGCCAAGGTCGAGCTCGCGGGCGTGATCATGATGGTGTAGCCGTCCGGCTTGGAGCGCGCCACATATTCGCTGGCGATGTTGCCGAGGGCACCGGCTTGTTCTCGACAATCACCGGCTTGCCGATCAGCTCGCTCAGCTTCGCGCCGTACCAGCCGGTTCATGATGTCCATGCCGGTGCCGGGCGGAAAATTTACGATCGAATAAATCTCGCGCGCCGGATAGTCTTGCGCGCGGGCAGGGGAGAAGGCGAGCAGCACAAAGGTGCTCAGTGCTGCGAGGCGCACGTAGAACGGCATGTGATCCTCCCAAGTTGTTTGCACAAATTTTAGCCCCTTTTTCTTGCGCTGGTCTGCGGATAAATGCCTAAAAAAGCTCAGCTAATCCGCACATTCCAACGATAGAGCAACGGAACAACCATTGCGCGTTCCCGTTTCGGTCTTGACCCTCGCTGCACGAGAGGGTAGGTAGCGCGCTGCACCCCGCAGTCTGGCGGGGTTTTTTCTGCACGAACTGGGGGGTGTGCGTTCAACTGTGAAGGAACGACAATGACGATGTGGGTTTTGTTTTCGATCCTCGGTTTTTTGGTATTCGGCTTCCCGCTTATTGACGAAATCCACCGCCGACGGACGCGTCGGGCGGCGACTGTTCCGGCACGTGACGTGGCCTACGGCGCGACGCGCGAATAGTTGCGCGGGCTCGTTTATTTTCCGCCGATCACAGCATAGCCCTGAATTTCCATCTTGGCCTCGGGAACGGCGAGGGCGGTGACCGTTATCAGGGCACTGCCCGGAAAGTTGTCGCCAAACACTTCGCGGCGGATTTCGGTCAAGCGGTCACCGTACCGAACATCGGTGATGAACACCGTCATTTGCACCATGTCGCTCAGTTTGCCGCCGGCCTTCTGTAGCGTGCGATAGAATTCTTGAACAGCTGACGAGCTTGGCCTTCGAAGTCGCCGGCTAGTGATTTGCCGTTGTCATCGACGAGCGCGATCTGGCCGGCGAGCCAAACGGTTTTGCCACCCTCGGTGATGACGGCTTCCCGATCGCCGCGCTGCTGCGGACGGTCGCCCTTGATGTATTCTTTTGAGTTCGCCACAACGGAGAGCGTACCAACTGTGCTCAATGCGGCGATGCTGATCAGGATACGCGTGAGTATGCTGGAGCCCATGTCCCTCTCCTGGGTGATCGGAAACGATGATGGACGGTAATCCTGAGAGCCCGGTTGTCGGAGCACGCCACATGCCGGCTTCCGCTTGGCATGATGGTTGCCTATAGCCGCCCATGACTATTCTCAGAGATGCAATTTTCTCCATTGCGGTGGCGCTCGCGATCGTCGTGGGAGTTCATATGGTGGTATGGGCGGCAACGCGCTTCCCGGTAAATGACCCGGAAATCGCGACCCCGATCGAGCCGTGAGACCATGATTGTTTGGGGGTGGCGAGCGACAGGAATAGAACGCCCCCCGGTTTCCCGTCGCTCAGCATGACAAGGCCGCCGGGCACGCACCTGTCCGCCATCACCAGTTGCCGCAATAAGCGCTCGGACCAGGCTCGGTTCCGTTGGCTGGCGACGGAGGTCGCATTCTTCTCCGGGTGTTGCTTTTTTCTCTCACACCGGGCAGGCCGCCTTTACCGCGCCGGAATGTGCAGCGGTACGATGACATCAAACAGGCCGGACAAGATCTCGACCACGGCATAGACGAGGGCGATCACCACGATCGCCATGAACGCCGAACCGAGCACCCATTTACCGATATAGGGTCGCCAGGAACGCGGCAGCTCCATCTGCATGATCGCATCGAGAACGTAGGTCAAATAATGCGCGACAAAGATCAGTATGGTCGCATAAGCAAATAGCGTGACTAGCCAATCCTGACTGCGGCGTGCCAGCGCGAGAAGCACAGAGGCAACGATCAGGTTGCGCGCAAGCTCCATCCAGCCTTTGGCGAACTCGTGCAGCTTTGCCCTCATGCCAATCCCCTTGTCATCCTTCGTTCTTGCCTCGCATACTGCTGGTATCATGGCGCGGAGGGCTGCGCAGGGCATAATGGGGCCTGAAAGCGACCAGCGTCACACCCTCGAAGTCCAAGACCCTGGTCTCCAGCAGTTGTTCGAGGCGCACCTTCCGACCCACAGGCACAGGGCAGCGGCGACCCAGAAACTTGCGTTTCACAAGTAAATTTGTAGCCCTAATTCGTATACCTTTCGCACCGACAGGCGATGTGCCTGTTGATCCAAGTGGCGGCAGAGATGGCGGGCTTCAGGACGACTACATGACGCTCGCTGGGGTGGCGTCCGGAACTCCAATCGAAGCCCTTGCTGCGCCGCTATTGGATTCGCAGCCGTGATGTCGGAGCAATTGCCGCATACCGGAGGGGCGCCGGTACGGGTACGACTGCTTGGCGAAAACCTGGTCGCCTTTCGCGATCCGGAAGGCACGCTCGGTCTCGTAAAGGAGCATTGCCCGCACCGGGGCGCATCCCTCGCTTATGGGCGCAATGAAGTCGGCGGGCTGCGCTGCCTCTATCACGGATGGAAGATCAACGCGCAGGGTTGCGTGGTCGAAACGCCGGCGGAGCCGCCGGAGAGCACGTTTGCGAAGCGGATCT
>CAVXDE010000041.1:0-117009 GCA_963760435.1 uncultured Alphaproteobacteria bacterium | reverse complement strand
GGCTACGCGCGCGCAAGCTACGCCAGCGGCGGTGGCGGTGCGTCACGGGTGCCGCGGATCGCAGGCGACGTGACCGCCGGCCCTGCCCTTGTCAGCTGCGTGCTGGTGAGCAATGCGCCGGGCGCGGAAAGGCGCCGCTTGTGATCTGCTCCGGCGCGGCTAGCCGCCGGGGACTGCCTCATGGGGGTTCAACTCGGTTTTATGGGGGTTCAACTCGGTGGCAAGGTCATCTGGGCCGGTCTACCGGGCTGCGGCTGCGGTGCGGGGACTGGCGAGCAGCAGCGGGAGGCTGTCACCGTGCTCCCCTGATGATTAAGCGTCGTGCTGCGGCTACCGCGGTCCGGCCCTGCGCGCGGCCCCATCCCGGCTCACCGCCCTCGTCGTTTCCGCAGGTCACATGCCTGGACCGGTCGGGCAGGCCAATGCTGCCGCCTCTTTTCGCCTGCGAAATGCGGGCCCGGCCGGCCCTTGCCGTGTTAGCTTGGAGTGGTGATGGATCCCCGATTCGGGGATGTACCACCACGAGCGGGGATCAAGTCCCCCCTCGGACACCGTGTTTCCCCAGGTCATAGGCTTAGAAGAGGGCTTGTCCGGGCTTCCTGACACCGGATTGACACTTGAGGACATCACGCCGCCCCCTCGACCAGGGCGGCGAACGTCGCCGCGGCCTCCCGCTGGTTGCCCGGCAGGACGTGGGCGTAGGTCGTGAGCGTGATCACCGGGCTGGCGTGGCCGAGGCGCTGGGTGACCACGTGCACCGGCACGCCGGCCAGCAAACTTTGGCCGCGGTGATGAATGCGTGCCTGAGCGTGTGGGGCGTGACGGCCTTGGTGATCCCGGCCCGGCGGGCGGTCTTGCGGACGATCCGCCCGGCGCCGTGCCGGTCCAGCCGCAGGCCGTCAGCTGCCAGGGCCCGTTCTATGGTCGTTGAGCGCCCGGCTTCGCGGCGGCCCGGGCGATGGCTTCGAGCGCGAGGTCGATGACCTGGGCGCCGTCCAGTTGTTCGCCTTGGTCGGTGCAGGAGCGGAACTCGGTGCCGGTCAGATGGTCGCGTAGCCGGGCCGCGGTCTGGCGCAGGAGGTCGGCGTCGGCGCCGTAGGGTGGTGCGCCGCTGCTGGCTGATGCGGTCGCGCCGTACAGGGTGGCTGCGTCATGCCAGGCGTCGACGCGGGTCAGCAGGTCGATGAGGGTCCGGAGGTGACCCTGGGTTTCCCGTTTCCCCTCCCAGCGTGGAGAGATCCTCTTAGGGGAGAGGAGTTCTCCACGCTGGGAGAGACGCGCAGGAAGTTCGGCATGGAGCGTACCGGAGTGACTGGAACGCGGGCTGAGTTCTCAAGCCAGTCAAGTGCGGTCTTGACGTCGCGGCCAGTCACGCCCGGCCTCAGGGTCGGCCTCCACCGACAGCGACATCACCTAAAGCGGCGGGAAATCTCCTGGCCCGAACGGCAGGATGCTGCGCGACATATTGTCTAGTAATGTGCGGCCACGACCGCAATCCGTCCACGCCAGGGGGCCGCGCAGATAACGACGGATACGGATCGTGAAGTGACTGCCCCATCGACCACGAAGCGTGACCCGAGCAGACGTCATGCCCCCGCCGATTTTCGCGCTGCCCGTGGCTGACGGGGTCGTTGCGGCTGACCGCCCCCGGCACGCTCAGATCTGCGCTGGCCTTCGCTGCGCCAGGCGTACGGCTGGTGGTGCGGGCCGGGTTCGCACACTGCACCAGCGGATGGCTGGTCAGAGCCCGGCGACGGTCACCTGTGCCGGATGCTCGACGGTGAACCTGTGGCGTATTGTTGCTGCCTGCCCGCCGTCAAGCGACAGTTCCCAGGTGAGCTCGCCCAGGTCATCACGCTCGGCCGGATCCGGGCTGGTCTCGCGCAGCCGCACCTTGATATCGCCGTCGGCGGACACCGGGACGTGGTCATGAACGCTGACCCGGATCTTGTCCGGGCGGTGATTTTCCACCGTGATCTGGTAGGCGACGTCGATCGTGCGGGTGCCCCCGATCACGGCCTTGCCCGTGCTCCGGCGGCGCAGCTCGCGTTCCACCCTGATCTGGTCATCCACGCCGAGCTGCAGCTCGAACTCCTCGCCGGCGGCGACGGTCTCCAGGGACGTCTCCCCGACGAACTGGGCGTCATGGAAGACACGTGCCGGGCCGGGCAGCAATAGCAGCGACGAGGTATTGGTGACCGTCGCCCGCAGGTATGCCTCGGGGGCGAGAACCGGAACCGCGAGGTGGTCGAGTGCGGCGTCGAGTTCGAACCGGGCGACCATAGTCTTGTGCGGCCCCCCGTCGGCGGGCACGGCCAGCGGACGCTGGACCCGGTACGCCAGGCCGGCCCCCGACTCGCCGGGTTCGGCGGCCAGCGGCGCCGCCTCCTCCAGTTCGGCGTCCGGGGCGCCGGGACCGGCCGTTGCGGCAAACATGGCAGCGCGCGGACCTCGCTGAGGAACTGCCCCTGCCAGCGTCCGGGGGACCGGCTCGGCCCGCCCGATGTACCAGGGATCCAGCTCCGGGAGGACCTGGTGCAGGCCGCGCCGCGTCGTGGACAAGACCAGCTCGACCGCGGGCCAGTCCTCCCCGGTCTGCTGGGTGACCTCGGCCAGGTAGCTGACGGCAAGCCGCTCGCCATCTAGCGCCAGGTCATACAGCGGCCGCCAGGAAGCGCCGGACACATGATAGGAAAGCTCCACCTCAGCGCGGGTCGCGGCGCTGGCCTCAAGGATCGCGGACACCACGGCGAACGCGACAGGACGGCCGGCCCGTTTTCCCGCCGCGTCGAGGCGCTGCTCGGCGGCCTCCAGTTCCCGCTGGGCGGCGCGTCTGCGCGCGCTGATCTCGCGGCGGCGGCCGAGCGCGGCCGCGTGCCCATCACAAACGAAAACCCCGCCGGTGCGGCGGGGCTTCGCTTATTCGCTTGTTGATATGGTTAGCGCTGTCCGCCGCCACCGCCGTGCTGGCCGCCCTGGCCAGGCTGATGTTGTCCGCCTTGATGTCCACCTTGGCCGGGGTTCTGCGTCTGCTGGCCAGGCTTGTGCTGTCCGCCGCCCTGCTGCTGGCCGGGTTTCTGCTGACCGCCTTGCTGATGCTGCGGATCTTTGGGGTTCTGCGTCATGGTTTGTCTCCATTCGAGCCAGCCCCGTGGCGGTAGACCTACCAATCGAGTGTGACCGACCTGCGGCCGTAATGTGGAAAACACGGCACTCGCAAGAGGCGCGATGATCCAGAACTACACGCTTTTATAAACGCGGCCGTGATACACAAGAGCCGGCCCGGCGGTGCCAAGGTGGACTGCCTCGACCACCCCGAAGATCACGTTGTGGCTGGCCACAGCCTTGATCTCCACGACGCGGCAATCGCAGGCGACGATCGCGGAGTTCAACACCGGCGCGCCAGTGGCGAGCGTGGTCCATTCGCCGACCTGAAAGCGGTCGGCCAAAGTGGCGCCGGTACGCCCGGCAAACACGTTCGAGAGCGCCTCCTGCCCCGCACCGAGTGTGTTGACGCAGAACACGCGGTTGGCGGCCAGCAGCGGGCTGCCCTGACTCTTGCGGTTAAGGCACACGAGCAGGGTCGGCGGATTGTCCGAGACCGAGCAGATCGCCGTTGCGGTAAAGCCTGTCTTGCCGCCCGGACCGTCCGTGGTCACGACGTGCACCGCGCTGCCGTACAGGCTCATGGCCTCGCGGAAGATCGGCGCCTCGACGGCGACAACCGGCTCCGGGGCGATGGCCTCGAAGGCCCCCGCCATGGCGTCGTCAGGACGTTGGTCGAACCAGTTCATGGGCACCGGCTTAGATAGTGACGCGATCCCTGTTCGCATATCAGATGGGATCACGCCCGCAAGCCTGCCCACTGCATGGGCCGATATGCGCCGGGGTTCTACCCTTCTCCTACTCCGCCGCGCGCGCGGGCGCGCCGCCCTCGGCCGTATCCTCCGGATTGAGCCAGGTCGAACCGACCCACCCGTTCTCGTCGTAGTCGGCCATGCACTGCTCGGCGAGCCCGATCATCTGGTCGAGGGCGCCGGATCCGCGCGCGTTCCACATGCATTGGATGCGGATGTCCTCGTGGTTGCCGGCGTAGTTGACCTCATAGAGCTCGTGGCGGCCGCCGAACTCGGTGCCGACGGCGTCCCACAGGAGCTTCATGATCTTGATGCGCTCGCGGTAGCCCATGCCATGCGAGCCGCGCACGTATTTTTCGAGATATTTGTCGATCGCCGGGTTGGCGAAATCCTTGGTCGAGGACGGCAGGTAGATCAGCGACGAGGCGACGATCCTGTCGACGATGTCCTTGACGCGGCCATAGGCATCGCCAGCAAACACCCGGTAGCTCGAACCGGATTGCGCGTTCGGCAGCACCGTGTCGCCGACCCAGGGCTGCGGGTTGTGCGCCATGGCGTCGGAGATCGCCCAGAACAGGTTGCGCCAGGCGATGATCTCGCCCAGCATCGCCTGATTGCCGCGGAACTCGTCGGTGCCGGCGGCGCGCAGCGCCTTGGCGATGATGCCGACCATAAAATCGAGCTTCACCGCGAAGCGCGTACAGCCCTGGAACTGGTAGCCGTTGAGGAAGCCGGAGCGCGGATAGAAGACCTTGATCTTCTCCACGTCGCGATGGAGCAGCACGTCCTCCCACGGGATCAGCACGTTGTCGAACACGAAGATCGCATCGTTCTCATCGAAGCGCGACGACAGCGGATAGTCGAACGGCGAACCCAGCGTATTCGCCATCATCTCGTAGGAGGCGCGGCAGAACAGCTTCACCCCCGGCGCGTTCATCGGCGCGATGAACATGACGGCGAGGTCCGAATCGTTGATCGGCATCGCCGCGTTCTGGCCGAGGAAGTTGAGTGGGTGAGCGCCGATGAGGTCGCCACCACCTTGGCGCCGCTCACGTAGATCCCGGCGTCGGTCTCCTTTTGGATGGTAATGAACACGTCTTTCACCTGATCCGCCGGCTTCGACCGGTCGACCGGCGGATTGACGATGGCGTGGTTCATGAACAGGACGTGGTCCTGGGTGCGTTTGTACCAGGCCTTCGCATTGTCAGCGAACTTGTCGTAGAAGGCGTGGTGCGCGCCGAGCGTATTCATCAGCGAGGCTTTGTAGTCCGGCGTGCGCCCCATCCAGCCGTACGTCATGCGCGCCCATTGGGCGATGGCGTCGCGCTGCCCGACCAGGTCCTCGCGCGAGCGCGCGACGCGGAAGAACTTGTGGGTGAAGCCGCCCGAGCCGGTGTCGGTCGGACAGGTCAGCACGTCCTTGGTGTTGGGGTCGTGCAACGCGTCGTAGAGCCGGGCGATCGAGCGTGCCGCATTGCGGAACGCCGGGTGCGTGGTGACGTCGTCCACCCGCTCGCCGTAAATGTAGACCTCGCGGCCGTCGCGCAGGCTCTCCAGATATTCCTTGCCGTTGAAGGGCCGCGTGCGATCGCTCAGCACGTCCTCTGGTTTCGTCGCCATCGCATCTTCCTCCCTGGCATTGGCGCTGGGTTCATTTCGCGCGAACATCCTGCTCGCGCCCCCTGCCGAACAGAGACAAATCCCGGAACTGCTAGGACAATTCGGGATTGCCCGCTACCGGCCTGCGCCGTTGCAGCGTATCGGACCCCCTGTTAAACACGCCGTGGGGACAGCCGAATCGGGGCGGCAACCCGAGACGGCTGACGCGCTTCGTTTATCGCGTTTTAGGGTCGGGGCACGCCGCAGCGGCCGCAATCACAGGACGGCGCATGGAAGTCTTCCTCCAGCAGCTCATCAACGGCGTCACGCTGGGGTCCATCTACGGTCTCATCGCCATCGGCTACACGATGGTGTTCGGCATCATCGGCATGGTCAACTTCGCCCATGGCGACGTGTTCATGGTGTCGGCCTTCATTGCGCTCATCGCCTTCCTCATTCTCACCACCTGGCTGTCGGTCAGCTCGGTGGTGGTCGCCGTCTTCATCGTGCTGATCGTCGCCATGCTGTTCACGTCGATCGTCAACTGGGCGATCGAGCGCTTCGCCTACCGGCCGCTGCGCGGCTCGTTTCGCCTGGCGCCGCTGATCTCGGCGATCGGCATGTCGATCGTGCTGTCGAACTTCGTGCAGGTGGCGCAGGGCCCGCGCAACAAGTCGCTGCCGCCGCTCACCCGCGGCGAGATCGTGCTGATGAACAGCGCCGGCTACCCGGTGACGCTGGGCTACACCCAGATCATCATCTGGGTGGTGACCGCCCTGCTCCTGGTCGCGTTCTGGTACGTGGTGAGCCGCACCTCGCTCGGCCGCGCCCAACGCGCCTGCGAGCAGGACCAGAAAATGGCGGCGCTGCTCGGCATCGACGTCGACCGCACCATCGCCATCACCTTCATCATCGGCGCCGCGCTCGCCGCCGTCGCCGGCACCATGTACGTCGTCTATTACGGGGTGATCAGCTTCGCCGACGGCTTCACGCCCGGCGTGAAAGCGTTCACCGCCGCGGTGCTGGGCGGCATCGGCTCGCTCCCCGGCGCCGTCGTCGGCGGATTGCTGATCGGCCTCGTCGAGACATTCGGTCGGCCTACTTCACCACCGACTACAAGGACGTCGCCGCCTTCTCCATTCTCGCCATTACCCTGATCTTCATGCCGCAAGGCCTGCTCGGCCGCCCGGACGTGGAGAAGGTGTAGCGATGACGGAGCTTGTGATGACGCGACGCGCGCGCCGGTTTGCCTCTCCCCGCAAGCGGGGAGAGGTGAAGGACTGAACCGCCGTGCACAACACTCAGACCAGCATCGCGATGCAAGGCAATGCGACCCAGAGCGTCGACCTTGCGCGCGCCGGTAAGGATGCGCTGTTCGCGGGCTTGCTGGCGCTCGGGTTGTTCCTGCCGCTGATCGGGTTCAAGACCGTCACCAATATCCGCAACGAGCTCATCCTCGAGACCCGGTTCGGGTTGCTCGCGATCTTCATCGCGGTGATGGTGGCGGCGAGCCTCGTCAACTCGTTCGTGATCGCGCCGTGGCGCGCGCGCCGGGCCGTGCGTGAGCGGGCGCCGGTAAGCCGCCTCGCCGCCGTCTTGACCAAATACTTTGCGCCGTTCGCGCTCGGCTTTGTATTGATCTATCCGGCACTGGTGCTCGGTCTTGCCGGCTCGACCGGCGCCACCAAGTGGATCGACAACTTCGGCATCCAGATCCTGATCTATGTGATGCTCGGCTTCGGGCTCAACATCGTGGTCGGCCTCGCCGGCCTGCTCGACCTCGGCTACGTCGCCTTCTACGCGGTCGGCGCCTATTCGTACGCGCTGCTGGCGCAAACCTTCGGGCTCTCGTTCTTCGCGCTGCTTCCGGTCGCCGGCATCCTGGCGGCGTTCTGGGGCATGATGCTCGGCTTTCCGGTGCTGCGGCTGCGCGGCGATTATCTCGCCATCGTCACGCTGGCCTTTGGCGAGATCATCCGCCTCGTGCTGATCAACTGGGTGCCTGTCACCAACGGCTATGCCGGCATCAGCGGCGTGCCGCGGCCGTCCTTCTTCGGCATTCCGTTCAACGCCTCGGACGAGGGCTTCGCCGCCACCTTCGGGCTGCCGTTCTCGCCGATCTATCGCACGATCTTTCTCTATTACCTGATCCTTGTGCTGGTGCTGCTCACCGCATTCGTCACCCTGCGGCTGCGCCGGCTGCCGATCGGCCGCGCCTGGGAAGCGCTGCGCGAGGATGAGATCGCCTGCCGCTCGCTCGGCATCAACACCACGACCACCAAGCTCACCGCATTCGCCACCGGCGCGCTGTTCGGCGGCTTTGCCGGCTCGTTCTTTGCCACGCGCCAGGGCTTCATCTCGCCGGAATCCTTCACCTTCATGGAATCCGCGACCGTGCTCGCCATCGTGGTGCTGGGCGGCATGGGCAGCACGATGGGCGTTGCCATCGCAGCCGTGATGATGATCGGCGGCACTGAGATCCTGCGCGACCTCGATTTCCTGAAAGACATCTTCGGTCCCGACTTCGATCCGACCCAGTACCGCATGCTGCTGTTCGGCCTCGCCATGGTGCTGATCATGGTGTGGAAGCCGCGCGGCCTGGTCGCGACCCGCGAGCCCTCGGCGTTCCTGCGCGAGCGCAAGGCGATCGGCCGCGACCTCGTCAAGGAAGGCCACGGATGAACGCGCCGTTGCTGCGGGTCGAGCACCTGAGCATGCGCTTCGGCGGCCTGGTCGCGGTCAACGACCTCTCGTTCACGGCCGAGACCAATTCCATCACCGCGCTGATCGGGCCGAACGGCGCCGGCAAGACCACCGTGTTCAACTGCATCACCGGCTTCTACAAACCGACCCAGGGACGGGTGGGGCTCGCCCACGGCGATGCCGCGGTATGGGACGACCTCGAGACCATCACCCGGCGCGGCACCCGCGCGCTGCGCCGGCCGGGCGGCGTTCTCTATCTACTCGAGCGCATGCCGGACTATCTGGTGGCGCGGCACGCGCGGGTCGCGCGCACGTTCCAGAACATCCGCCTCTTCCCCGGTCTCACCGTGCTGGAGAATTTGCTGGTCGCCCAGCACAATCCGCTCAACCGCGCGTCGGGCTATGCGCTGCTCGGCGTGCTCGGCGTCGGCGGCTACCGCAAGGCCGAGCGGGCCGCGATCGAGAAGGCGTGCTACTGGCTCGAGGCGGTCGATCTCATGGGCCGCGCCGACGACCCGGCCGGCGAGCTTCCCTACGGGGCGCAGCGGCGGCTCGAGATCGCGCGCGCCATGTGCACCGACCCGGTGCTGCTCTGCCTCGACGAGCCCGCCGCCGGGCTGAACCCGCACGAAAAGGCCGACCTCAACGAGCTGATCCTCACCGTGCGCGACAAGCACGCGACCGCGGTGCTGCTGATCGAGCACGACATGTCGGTGGTGATGGAAATCTCCGACCACGTGATCGTGCTCGACTACGGGATCAAGATCGCCGACGGTGCGCCCGATGCGGTGCGCGACGACGCCAAGGTGATCGCCGCCTATCTGGGCGTCGCCGAACAGGAAGTCGAGCGCGTGCAGGCGGAGGTCGCCGGATGAGGAACGCCTTACGTATTGCGCTTGTGCTGCTCGCCTGCGCCACATCACCGGCGGCAAGCTTTGCCGAGGATTATCCCACCCGCACCGTGACCATCGTCGTGCCGTTCGTACCCGGCGGCACCACCGACCTGCTAGCGCGGGTTCTCGCCGAGCGGCTCGAGCGCAAGTTTGGCCAGCCGTTCGTGGTCGAGAACAAGCCGGGCGCCGGCGCGCTGACCGCATCGGTCGGGCTCGCACATGCGGCGCCCGACGGCTACACCCTGATGGTGTCGCCGAGCTCGGCGATGGCGGCGAACGTCACGCTCTACAAGAAGCTCCCATATGATCCGGCCGCCGATTTCGTGCCGCTCGCTTTGCTGGTGCGCACGCCGTTCGTGCTGGTCGTCAATCCCGCGCTTGGCGTGACCTCGGTGGCCGACCTGATCGCGCGCGCCAAGGCCAAGCCGGGCGCGCTCGCCTTCGCGTCGAGCGGACCGGGAACACCGCATCATCTGTTCGCCGAATTGTTTCAAGCATTGACCGACACGCAGCTGACCCATGTGCCCTACAAAGGCGCCGCGCCGGCCATCAACGACGTGGTCGCCGGCCACGTGCAGCTCATGTTCACCGACGTCGCGCCGGCGCTGGGCATGATCCAGGAAGACAAGCTGCAGCCGCTCGGCGTGACCTCGAAGGCGCGTGTAGCGGCCATCTCCAACGTGCCGCCGCTCGACGCCAGCGTTGCCGGCTTCGACGCCACGTCCTGGCAGATGGCGATTGCACCGGCCGCGACGCCGGCAGCGATCGTGAGCAAGCTCAACGGCGAGATCGCAACCGTGATGAACGAGCCTGACATCGCCAAACAGGTGGTGGACTTAGGCATGCTGCCGGTCGAGCCCGCGTCGAGCGACGCGCTGCGCGCCTTCGTCAAATCCGAGATCGACACCTGGGGCGCGGTGGTGCGCAAAGCCGGGATCGCGGCCAGCCAATGAGCGCCCTGCCCCACGCAACACCCGAGCCGCTGCTCACCGTGCGTGGGGTGAAGACCTATTACGGCGCCATCCCCGCGCTGCGCGGCGTCGACATTGATGTGCACGCGGGCGAGATCGTCACCCTGATCGGCGCCAACGGCGCCGGCAAATCGACCCTGATGATGACGATCTGCGGCAAGCCGCGCGCGCGTGAAGGGCGCGTCGTGTTTGCCGGCACCGATATCACCGGCCACGCGACGCACGAGATCGCGCGGCTGCGCATCGCGCAATCGCCAGAGGGTCGGCGCATCTTTCCGCGCATGACGGTGTTCGAGAACCTGCAGATGGGCTCGACCGTGTGCGACCGGGCGCATCAGGCCGAGGATCTCGACCGGGTGTTTAGCCTGTTCCCGCGGCTTGCCGAACGGCGCAACCAGCGCGGCGGCACGCTATCGGGCGGCGAGCAGCAGATGCTGGCCATTGCCCGCGCCCTGATGGGACGCCCCCGCCTGTTGCTTCTGGACGAACCCTCGCTCGGCCTCGCCCCGCTCGTCGCCCAGCAGATCTTTGCCACCATCCGCGAGCTCAACGCGCGCGAGGCGTTGACCGTGTTCCTGGTCGAGCAGAACGCGTTTCACGCGCTCAAGCTCGCCCACCGCGCCTATGTGATGGTCAACGGCCTGATCACCCTCACCGGCACGGGCCGCGAGTTGCTGGAACGGCCTGAGGTGCGCGCCGCCTATCTGGAAGGCGGCAAGGCCGGTGCGCCAGAGCCGGGGGGCCCTGCGGCCCATAGGTGACGTTTGCGCATGGGTGACACGACACCTCGTGTCCCAGACGAGCGTGGTCCGCTCATTTCAGATACGCAAAGATCCTCACGAACCGCACCGGCATATCGACGGCCCCGCCGCAGCTTGGCTCAGACCCGCGGGGTATCGCGCCATAGATGACCTCGCCGACGTGGATCGGCGGCGTTGAGCATAGATGACAGGGCGGCGTATAGATGACGGGCGTTTCGTGCCCTGCTTCCCATCCCGCGTCCCGGGGTTTTCCGCAGGTATAGGGGCGCCTAAACCGAGTGATAGGTTGTCTAGGGGACTTAACCCGTAAATACCTTGTCGCACCGCGAGAAAATTGGGAGAGCGAGATGCGGAAGTTAGTGCTGGGTTTGATGGCAGGTGCTTGTGCGTTGTTTGCAAGCGCCGGGGCTAACGCTCAGGCCGTCAATGTCACGGGTGGCTATACCTGCCAGGGCCCCGCCTGCGCGGCGCCGGGCATGTGTGCACGCGCCTATGCGGACGGATTGTGGCCCGTCTACAGGCATGTGTCGTTCTATAACGACGCTGGTGTCTGGTCTGATGGTCTCTACACCGGTCCGGCCACGGTCGCGGCAACGACCTGGGGCTTGCGTGGCGTCGCGTTCCCGAACCAGATCGTCTGGTTCCGCCCGGGCTTGCGTCGTCCGGTGGCGCGCTGGATTTGCAATCCCGCCTGCCCGTTCTGATCTGACCGGCCCGCGAGGGCGCCGCATAGATGACGTCCTCGCATAGATGACACTTGATTTGCACAGCGTCGCCCGGATGGAAATCATCCGGGCGAGCTTTGCGTTGGTGCAGGCCAATTGCATTTCGTCATAAAATGCATAGATGACATGCTGCGCATAGATGACGCGCTATTCTGATAGGTGACGTCGCCGCACATAGGTGACGTTCTCGCGCAAAGCGTCCGGTCCATGTCCGGCCGGGAGCGACAATTCCGATTCATTTGTCAAAAAGCCTGGCGCACCCGTGCGCCACGACCCGATCTATAAATTTTGTTATTAGTCGCGTCAAGCAAGGGTATGGCCGTTTCGGCGGCTTGCTGACAAGCCGCTGTACCCTGCGGCGATCGCACAGACCTACTGGCGGTAGGTCAGATGGTAGTGGTGATGTTCGGGCGAATACTGAAGCACCCATCCGCCCGGAGCTGTGGTTCCTATGGATTTCAGCGGGACGAACTCAGCGTGGTGGTAAGTCCCGCCTCGCGCATAGGCGCCACTCGAGATGACCAGCGCCGCGCCGACACAGAGGATCGACAACGATAGCTTGCACATAGCGAATCCCTTCACCGAAGGGATTATAGTTTAGGATTAGTCTAAATCTAGACTAGGGAAAATACCTAAGCCTACGTCGCCGATGGGCCTGCTCTGCTGCGTTGGCGCCGAGGTAAGCGCAAAACATGTCGGCCAAGCCGTCCGCATAGGTGTAGGCCTCCGCAGCCGCTCGCGGTGTTTCCGAAAGCGCGGGCGACGCGCTGCAGACGCTGAAGGCGGACCTGCCGGAGACGATCGACCTCCTGCTTCTCGACGGCGCCAAGGGCCTCTACCCTGACATCCTCGCGCTGGTCGAAGACCGGCTGCGTCCCGGCGCCTTCGTGGTGGCTGACGATGCGG
Source organism: uncultured Alphaproteobacteria bacterium (assembly GCA_963760435.1). Classification (GTDB taxonomy): domain Bacteria; phylum Pseudomonadota; class Alphaproteobacteria; order Rhizobiales; family Xanthobacteraceae; genus JAFAXD01. The sequence continues at coordinate 104,594 of CAVXDE010000041.1, read as the reverse complement.
ACGCGAGCCCGGAGTACCTGGCGCGAGTGCGTTCGACCGGGCAAGGCTATCTCTCGACGCCATTCGGCGATGATGTCGAAGTCTCGATGCGACTGATCTAAGGCGCCGGCTCTCTATCTCCGCGTCGCAAAATAGACGGCCGACACCACCAGGACGCCCACGACAATTGGTATCCAGAATTGGAGATCCTTGCCCATGCGCCCCCCGCCATGGACATTGATCGCTGTATCGGGCTTGGAAGTCTGCTGTGATTTCTTACAGAAAGTTTATCTTTGGCCGGATCGTTGCAATGAAGACACACATCGACTTGGGCCCGACGCCAAACAGACGCAGGCCCTTGCTGCGCTCAGCGGCGGCAACGGGTCACGTCTCAGTTTGAATGAGACACGGCCTGAGGAAGATAAATGCGGTGGTAGTGGTGATGTCGTAGCGACCATTTGATGATTGCTGCCCGCTGAGGAGGAGCAGTCGGCACGAACTTGGCGTGGTCGGCTTCCGTGTGAAACACGACAGCGCTGCCCTTGGCATAGGCACCGCTTGCGATCGCCAGTGCGGCTGCAAAACAAAATATCGAGAGTGACAGCTTGCCCATGACAATTCCGATCGGAACCTAGTCTGGGATGAATTCTAAGTCTGAATTAGGACGGCGCGGCCTACCTCGCCGGATTCGTTCGGCCCTGTCTTTGAGCCCGCTGTGCAAGGGAATTGTAATCGCCCGCGATCCTCAGCAAGGTCTCGCGGGCCTTTTCGTCAACAAAGTCCGCGGTCTTGCGAACCCTATCGGCTCGCTCGCGCCAATACTCCGGAGGCAATTCCATCTGCCCATCCTCCCATAGTTCCCACCCTGTGGAAAACCCAATTAGGACGGCAATTAAGTCAAATTAAGACAATGACATAGAGACTAGGCGGATTGAGCGCTATTCGCCCGCCTTTGGGCGCTCGGACTTCTCCTGAATTTGAAACGGACCATGTGACAGGGACATGGGCCAGTGCCAAAGCAGCGGCAAACGCGAGGCTCGAACATCCGCATTATGATGGCGACGGGGAACCCGTCGAAATCGACATAAAGCTAGAAAGCAAGAAGCGGTGGCGGCCTACTTGTCCGGTTCTTTGGGCTGTATCTGCTGCTGTTGCTGGCCTTGCTGCTTCTGCGCCAACTCTAAGTAATCCGCCGCCAGCAACCGGAGTAACCGAGAGATCTCGGGATCGACGCCTTCATCCGCCATCGCCAAATAGCGTATCGCCAATTCACGATAGTTCGGCACGCGACCTTTCCTAGGTCAAAGGACACGGTACAGACGTGGAACCCTCTCGCCCTAACCCATGTCAGTCGGTCAACAAATCGGCAAACAGTTTAACCAAAAGAGCAATTCGCGGGTTTCCATAATAGTCTTCTGAGTTTGGAGCATGCTGGCTATCCTGCATGCTCGACGTAACCCGCGCCCTGTAATCAGCCAGATCGGCGCGTGCCTTTGTCAAATGGGCAGCGATTGAGGCGTCCATGGCGGCCGCCAACTGAGGCGTCTATGTAATGCCCCTATTTCCTGAGCCTGTTGATTACGGCGGTCTAGAAGGCATGACGGTCAACGAACGGCTATCTACCATGGGAACCAAAGGCCAATTCGACCTCGCCGTCCGAATTAGGACACTACCGGTACCCCGGGTGTTGGCCGGTTCGGCCAGCACCCGTACCCCGTGAAAGAACATATTGCGAACATAGAACAAATCATGTACATTTCTCCTCTAACACCGGAATCGCCCCCCGACCCGCAATCGCGCTTGCGAATCCCGACCCGATAGGAGCAACAGATGGCCCAGGCTGCGTTACGTCTCGTTGAAGGTTCGTCCATGGACAAGTCAAAGGCGCTGGATGCCGCGCTCTCCCAGATCGAGCGGAGCTTTGGCAAGGGCTCGATCATGCGCCTCGGCAAGGGCAATAAGGCGATCGAGATCGAAACCGTCTCCACCGGCTCGCTCGGGCTTGATATCGCGCTCGGCATCGGCGGCCTGCCGCGCGGCCGGGTGGTGGAAATCTACGGGCCGGAATCCTCGGGCAAGACCACGCTCGCCCTGCAATGCGTCGCCGAGGCGCAGAAGAAGGGCGGCATTGCCGCCTTCATCGACGCCGAGCACGCGCTCGACCCGGTCTATGCCCGCAAGCTCGGCGTCAATATCGACGACCTGCTGATCTCGCAGCCCGACGCCGGCGAGCAGGCGCTGGAAATCGCCGACACCCTGGTGCGCTCGGGCGCCATCGACGTGCTCGTGGTCGACTCGGTCGCCGCTTTGGTGCCGCGCGCCGAGCTCGAAGGCGAGATGGGCGACCAGCAGCCCGGCCTGCAGGCGCGGCTGATGAGCCAGGCGCTGCGCAAGCTCACCGCCTCGATCAACAAGTCGAACACGATGGTGATCTTCATCAACCAGATCCGGATGAAGATCGGCGTCATGTACGGCTCGCCGGAGACGACGAGCGGCGGCAACGCACTCAAGTTCTACGCCTCGGTGCGCCTCGACATCCGCAGGATCGGCGCGGTCAAGGAGCGCGACGAGGTGATCGGCAACCAGACCCGCGTGAAGGTGGTGAAGAACAAGCTCGCCCCGCCGTTCAAGCAGGTCGAGTTCGACATCATGTATGGCGAAGGCGTCTCCAAGATGGGCGAGATCATCGACCTCGGCGTCAAGGCCGGCGTGGTCGAGAAGTCCGGCGCCTGGTTCTCCTACGACAGCCAGCGCATCGGCCAGGGCCGCGAGAACGCCAAGGCGTTCCTTAAAGCGAACCCGGATATCGCCAACAAGATCGAGGCGGCCGTGCGCCAGAACGCCGGCCTGATCGCCGAGCAGATCCTCGCCGCCGAAGGCGAAGAGGATAAGGACGACGACGCCGACGAGGCATGAGATAGGCTTAAGCGGCGCGGCCGCTTACCCTCCCCCTTGTGGGGAGGGTCGGCCACCGTAGCGCAACGCGCGAAGGTGGCGGGGTGGGGTTAGCAGTGTGAATCGAGTCGCTGGCCGCCAAACTGCTACCCCCACCCCGCTCGCTTCGCTCGCGACCCTCCCCACAAGGGGGAGGGTAAAAACTACCCCGCGCGCTTTACGCGTTTACGCGCCTCGGAGATCACCTCCGGCACCGCGGCGTCATTGCCAGGCGCCATCACGTGCACGCCGGCGACGCCGGGGATCTCGGAAATCTCCTCGATATACTCGATGCAGATGCGCCGGCCCTCGGCGGCCTGATCGGTCGCGCCCTCGAGCCGCGCGATCATCGCATCCGGGATGATGGTGCCGAACAGGTGGTTCTTCATCCAGGTGGCGGACTTGGCCGAGCGCAGCGGGTTGACGCCGATCAGCATCGCGAGCCCCGGCACCACGCCGGCCTCGGCGAGGCGCGCCATGTAGCGGCGCAGCACGCCGGCATCCATGCAGAACTGGGTCTGGGCAAAGCGCGCACCTGCCGCAACCTTGCCCTTAAGCCCGGCCGGCTGCCAGTCGGGCTTCGGATCGATCGGCATGTCGGCGGCGGCAATGAAGAACGGGACCGCATTGGCAATCTTGGTGCCGGTCGGCAGCTGCCCCTGCCCGATCATATGCGCGGTTTGCGACAAGGCCTTGGAGTCGAGATCGAACACGCCCTTGGCCTCGGGCTGATCGCCAACCTCCGGCTTGTCGCCAGTCAGGATCAGCAGGTTGCGGATCCCCAGCGCCGCCGCGCCCATCAGATCGCCCTGCAAGCCGATGCGGTTCCGATCGCGGCAGGTTAGCTGCAGGATCGGCTCGATCCCGGCCTGCTTGAGGATCGCCGCGGCCGCGACCGCGCTCATGTGCGCGCGCGCGCCTGCCCCGTCGGTGACGTTGACGGCATCGGCGATGCCCTTGAGCGGCACCGCCTTGGCAAGCAGGTCGGCCGCGGAGCACGAGATCGGCGGCACCACCTCGGCGGTCAAGACGAAGCGCCCCGAGGCAAGGCGCTGTTCTAGGCTCGGTGACGACGCATCGGTCATGGGCGCAACACTCTCTTGGGCTGGAAACGGAAACGGGCGGGATCGTGGCGTAGTTCCTATATGGACCGCGCGTCGCGCACAACGCCGGGCCGTTCCTGGACACTGCCGGACCGCGTCGTTAAAAGCGGGCCTTCATAGCGTGGGCATCGCGCTTGCATGGCGCCTGCGATCAAACGCATGCGTGCTGCGCCATACGATGACAGCGTGGGCATCGCGCGCAATGTTCACGTGGGGTGTGAGGTCGGCGCAAGCGCGATGCCCACCCTACAGGTTTTGTTTTTGCGCGTGTCCTTTTCGGAAAACCGGTAGCCACTTTTCCGGGACAAGCGCCACGGCGAAGGGATCTGGCTCTCGATGAGCGGCGTCAACGACATCCGGTCGGCTTTTCTGAACTACTTCGCCGACAACGGCCACACCGTAGTGCCGTCCTCGCCATTGGTGCCGCGCAACGACCCGACGTTGATGTTCACCAACGCCGGCATGGTGCAGTTCAAGAACGTGTTCACCGGGCTCGAGCGTCGACCGTACCAGCGCGCCGCGACGGCGCAGAAATGCGTGCGCGCCGGCGGCAAGCACAACGACCTCGACAACGTCGGCTACACGGCGCGCCACCACACCTTTTTCGAGATGCTCGGCAACTTCTCGTTCGGCGATTACTTCAAGGAGCGCGCGATCGAGCTTGCCTGGAACCTGATCACCAAGGAATACGAGATCCCGGTCCAGCGCCTGCTGGTCACCGTCTATATCGACGACGACGAGGCGTTCGGCCTGTGGAAGAAGATCGCCGGCCTGCCGGAGGAGAAGATCCTGCGCATCGCAGGGTCGGACAATTTCTGGGCCATGGGCGACGTCGGCCCGTGCGGGCCGTGCTCGGAAATCTTCTATGACCACGGCGCGCATATTCCCGGCGGCCCGCCCGGCTCGCCCGACGCCGAGGGCGACCGCTTCATCGAAATCTGGAACCTCGTCTTCATGCAGTACGAGCAGGTCGCCGCGGGCGAGCGCATCGGCCTGCCGCGGCCGTCGATCGATACCGGCATGGGGCTCGAGCGCATTGCCGCGGTGCTGCAGGGAACCCACGACAATTACGCCATCGACCTGTTCGGCGCCCTGATCCAGGCGGTCGCCGACGAGACCGGGGTCGATGCGACCGGGCCGCAGCAGGTGTCGCACCGGGTCATCGCCGACCACTTGCGCGCCAGCGCGTTCCTGATCGCCGACGGCGTGCTGCCCTCGAACGAGGGCCGCGGCTACGTGCTCCGCCGCATCATGCGCCGCGCCATGCGCCACGCCGAGCTGCTCGGCGCCAAGGACCCGGTCATGTGGAAGCTGGTGCCGGTGCTGGTACGCGAGATGGGGACCGCCTATCCCGAGCTGATCCGCGCCGAGGCGCTGATCACCGAGACCCTGCGGCTGGAGGAACGGCGCTTTCGCAAAACACTTGAACGCGGCCTCCTAATCCTCGACGAGGAAACAAGAAATCTCGCTCGCGGCGGACAGCTTTCGGGCGAGACCGCATTCACCCTTTACGACACCTACGGCTTTCCCCTCGACCTCACCCAGGATGCGCTCAAGTCGCGCGGCATCGGCGTCGATACCACCGCCTTCGACGCCGCCATGGCGCGCCAGCGCGAGCTCGCGCGCGCCTCGTGGACCGGCTCGGGCGAAGCGAAGACCGACACGCTCTGGTTCGCGCTGCGCGACAAGGTCGGCGCCACCGACTTTCTCGGCTACGAGACCGAGGATGCCGAAGGGGTGGTGCAGGCGCTCGTTCGGGACGGCACTGAGGTCGAGCGCCTGAACAAGGGCGACAGCGGGTTCGTCGTGCTCAACCAGACGCCGTTCTACGGCGAGTCCGGCGGTCAAGTCGGCGACACCGGCATCATGCATGCGGACGGCGTGCGCGTGCGCGTCACCAATACACAGAAGATGGCGGGCGACGTCTTCGCCCACAGCGTCACCGTCGAGGAAGGGGCGCTGCGCCCGGGCGCGGCGCTCGAGCTCACCGTCGATCACGCGCGGCGCACCCACATCCGTGCCAACCACTCGGCCACCCACCTGCTGCACGAGGCGCTGCGCCAAGTGCTGGGCGATCACGTGGCGCAGAAGGGCTCGCTGGTCGCGCCCGACCGGCTCCGCTTCGATTTCTCCCATCCCAAGCCGATGGACGACTCCGAGATCGCCATGGTCGAGGACATCGCCAATGCGCAGGTGCTGCGCAACACCGAGGTGACGACGCGGTTGATGGCGGTCGATGAGGCAATCGACTCCGGCGCACGCGCGCTGTTCGGCGAGAAGTACGGTGACGAGGTGCGGGTCGTCGCCATGGGCGACGGTCCGGACCAGCCCGGCACCAATGCCATGGGTTGGTCGGTCGAGCTGTGCGGCGGCACGCACGTGCGCCGCACCGGCGATATCGGGTTGATCAGCATTGTCGGCGAGAGCGCCGTTGGCGCCGGCGTGCGAAGGATCCAGGCGATGACCGGCGACGCCGCCCGTCATGCGCTCACCGGCGACAGCCACAAGCTGCGCGACCTCGCCGCCCTGGTGAAGGCGCCGGTCGGTGAGATCGACGCGCGCCTGGCGCAGCTCCTCGACGACCGCAAGCGCCTCGAAAACGAGCTTGCCGAGACCAGGAAGAAGCTCGCCATGGGCGGCGCGGGAGCGAGCGGTCCCGCTACCAATGTGGTTGAAGTCAATGGCACCAAGCTATTGCGATTGCTGGTGAATGGCCTTGCCAATACGGAGCTCAAATCGCTCGCCGACGAGGGCAAGGCCAAGCTCGGCTCGGGCGTGGTCGTGGTGGCCAACACGGCCCCCGACGGCAAGGGCGGCCTGGTGGTCGGGGTGACGGAAGACCTCACCGGCCGCTTCAACGCGGTCGAACTGGTGCGCAAGGGCGCCGAAGCGCTCGGCGGCAAAGGCGGCGGCGGCCGCCCCGACATGGCCCAGGCCGGCGGCCCCGACGGCAGCAAGGCCGAAGCCGCGGTGGCCGCGATCGAAGCCGCGATGGGGGCTTAACCCTCCCCCTTGTGGGGAGGGTCGGCGCGAAGCGCCGGGGTGGGGGTCAGAGTTTGTGGCACACGCCTCGCATCACACTGCTACCCCCACCCCGGCGCGCAAGAGCGCGCCGACCCTCCCCACAAGGGGGAGGGTAAGAGACACATGAGCTCGCTGCAGAACGCCGATTGGCTCGATGACGTGCTGGTGTTCCTGGTGGCGGCCGGGATCGTGGTGCCGTTCCTGCATCGCGCCCGGCTTGGCTCGGTGCTCGGCTTCCTGCTGGTCGGCGTGATCATCGGCCCCTACGGGCTTGGCCGGCTGCAATACACCTGGCACTGGATCGTCTGGGTCACCATCGAAGATCCCGAGAACGTCACACCGTTCGCCGACTGGGGCGTGGTGTTTCTTCTGTTCCTGATCGGGCTCGAGGTCTCGGTCGGCCGGCTGTGGGAATTGCGGCGCTACGTGTTCGGCGCCGGTGCCCTGCAGGTCGCCGTCTGCACGGCAGTCATCGCGGCGCTACTGCACCAACTGGGTCTGCCGCGGATGGGATCGATCATCCTCGGGCTCTCTCTCGCTCAATCCTCGACGGCGATCGTGATGCAGATCCTGGTCGAGCAGGGCCGCGCCGCAACGCCGCTCGGGCACGTCGCCCTCGCCGTGCTGCTGTTTCAGGACCTGATGGTCATCCCCACCCTGTTCGTCACCGGGATGGACCATGCCGGCGGCTTCACCTGGGCAACGCTCAGCATCACCCTGGCGCAAGGCGTGGCCGCAATCATCGGCATCTTGCTCATTGGCCAATTCGTGCTGCGCCCGCTGCTGCACCTCGTGGTGAAGACCGGCAGTCGCGACCTGATCATGGCGATCACGCTGCTGCTGATCGTCGGCGCCGCCGGCGCGGCCGGCATCGCTGGCCTCTCCACCGCCTTCGGGGCGTTCCTGGCCGGGCTTCTGCTGAGCGAAAGCGAATACAAGCATCAGATCGAGATCGACCTCGAGCCGTTCAAGGGACTGCTGCTCGGCCTGTTCTTCATGACCGTCGGCATGCTGCTCGATCCGCTGGTTCTGCTGGCACACGCGCACCTGATCATCGCCGGACTTGTGGGGCTGCTGATCATCAAGGCGGTCGGGTTCTATCTCGCGAGCCGCATCTTTGGCGTGGCCAAGCCGATCGCGGCCGAGCTCGCGCTGCTGCTAGTGCAGGCCGGCGAGTTCGCCCTCGTCACCATCAATCTGGCGCGCACGGTCGGAGCGCTGACGGAAGAGATCGCGCAGGTCGCCATCGGCGTCGTGGTGCTGTCGATGGTGGCGACACCGCTGCTCGGCATTTTGGCGCGGCAGCTGGGCGCGCGGCTTGGCGGCGACGGACACGGCGGACCAAGCCCGATCAAACCGGCAAATCTCACCAACCATGTGATCATCAGCGGCTTTGGCCGGGTCGGCCAGGTGATCGCGAAGATGCTCGAGGACGAGCACGTGCCCTACGTGGCGTTCGACACCGATGTCGACGCCGTGCGCGAGCACCACAAGACCAATGCCCGGGTGTTCTTCGGCGACATCAGCCGGCCTCAGCTCCTGCACCGCGCCGGCGCCAAGCATGCCTGCGCGTTCCTGGTGACGGTCAACGCCGCCGACGAGGCCGAACGGATGGTGCAAGCGATTTTGCGCTATCGCCCCGACGCGCTGGTGCTGGCGCGCGCCCATGACGCCGCGCATGCGCAACGGCTGATGAAGCTTGGCGTCACCACGGCGGTTCCCGAAACCGTGGAAGCGAGCCTCATGCTCGGCGGCCGCGTGCTCGTGGCGCTGGGGCTCCCGGAGGAGGCGATCGTCCGCCGGGTCAAGCTGACCCGCGAGGCGGAAGCCGGCGTGATGGACGAGCCGCTGGTGGATACGCCGGCGGCTGTGAGTTGTTGTTATAGATTTCCCCGGCCCTCATCCTGAGGAGCATGTGCGCGCGAGCGCACATGCGTCTCGAAGGATGGCCACGGGGAAGGCCTCGCCTGCTGCCGTCCTTCGAGACGCCTGGGCCCATTGGCCCGGCCGAGGACGAGGGCTGTTGTTGGTTGACGCGCCCGACGCCCTACGCCGCCATGGCCTTGGTCAGGTTCTCCGACACCTTGTCGAGGAACTGGTCGTGGAGAGCCACTTCTGATCGGCGCCGACCAGGATCGCCAGGTCCTTGGTCATGTCGCCGAACTCGACCGTGCCGACCGTGACCTTCTCGAGGGTCGAGGCAAAGCGCGCCAGCGCGTCGTTGTTGTCGAGCTTGGCGCGATGCGCGAGCCCGCGCGTCCAGGCATAGATCGAGGCGACCGAGTTGGTCGAGGTCTGCTCGCCCTTCTGATGCTGGCGGAAGTGGCGCGTCACCGTGCCGTGCGCGGCCTCGGCCTCGACCACCTTGCCGTCCGGCGTCATCAGCACCGAGGTCATCAAGCCGAGCGAGCCATAGCCTTGCGCGACCGTGTCAGACTGCACGTCGCCGTCGTAGTTCTTGCACGCCCACACATAGCCGCCCGACCACTTCAGCGCGGCCGCGACCATGTCGTCGATCAGCCGGTGCTCGTAGAAGATCTTCTTCTTCTCGAACGCGGCCTTGAACTCCTTCTCGTAGATCTCCTGGAAGATATCCTTGAAGCGGCCGTCATAGACTTTGACGATCGTGTTCTTGGTGGAGAGATAGACCGGATAGCCGCGGTTGAGACCATAGTTGAGCGAGGCACGCGCGAAGTCGCGGATCGAGTCATCGAGGTTGTACATCGCCATGGCGACGCCAGCGCCGGGGAACTGGAACACCTCCCGCTCGATCTTGGTGCCGTCCTCACCGACGAAGCTCAGGGTGAGCTTACCCTTGCCCGGCACTTTGAAGTCGGTCGCGCGGTACTGGTCGCCATAAGCGTGGCGGCCGATGATGATCGGCTGCGTCCAGCCCGGCACCAGGCGCGGCACGTTCTTGCAGATGATCGGCTCGCGGAAGATGACGCCGCCCAGGATGTTGCGGATGGTGCCGTTGGGCGAACGGTACATCTCTTTGAGGCCGAACTCCTTCACCCGCGCCTCGTCCGGCGTGATGGTCGCGCACTTCACGCCGACGCCCACTTCCCTGATCTTGTTGGCGGCGTCGATGGTGATCTGGTCGTTGGTCTCGTCGCGCTTCTCCATGCCGAGATCGTAATAAAGAAGATCGATATCGAGATACGGATGGATCAGCTTGTCCTTGATGTACTGCCAGATGATCCGGGTCATCTCGTCGCCGTCGAGTTCGACCACCGGATTGGCAACCTTGATCTTAGCCATGCAGGAACCTTTCAGAGACGTGACTGGACAGGAGGGGTGGGGAACTTGGCCGGCGGGCGTCGCTATAGCATCGGGCCGTGGGCGGTGAAAGCGGGCTAACGGCTATGGGAAGCGCGCTTCAACCGCGGCGCGGATCTCCGGGATGCGGTCGTATTGGTGCAGGATCGCCGGCAGGTGCCCACCGCGGGTGCAGATGCGGCCGTCGGGACCCGCAAGATAGGCCGAGGCCGGTTCGATCCCCATGGTGGCGACGACCACATTGTTCTCGACGATGGTCCCCGGCACCTCATGAGTAATGTGGGCCATCAAGTTGTGGAACGCGGTGTCGGCACCGATCTTGCGGCGGACCTTCAGCGGCACGGCGGCGAGATAGGCCGTCATGCGCTCCAGATAGGCGGAGACGGCCGGCCTGCCGCCGAGCAGCACGCCGCAGCAGCTGATGCGATGCGGCGCCAGCGCCTCGACCTGGGCAGGCGAAAGAAACAGGCGCATGTAAAGCATGTTGGTCGGCTCGTTGCCGATGGTCTTGGCTGCCCCCTCGAGACAGAAATGGCAATCCTGGCTCAGCATGGCGGCGAACGGATGCGCCTGGAACGCGACGTCGCGCACGTCGCTGATCAGCACCTCATCGAACCCGGCCGCCTGCTCGCGCAGACAGCGGGCGAACAGCTCATACCGGTAGGCATGGATGGGCCCGTGCAGGCGACGCACGTACCAGACCGGCCGCGGGGTCACGCCATTGGCGCGCAGATAGGCCGCGAGCGTACGGTCGAACGGGCCAACCAGCATGACGACGGGGCCGCCATAGCCCGAGCGGCGTAGCGATTCGATGAAAATGCGCACCTGCGCGACGGTCATGCCGACCGCGGCGCCGAGCACGAGGCGGCGGGCGTCGATGAGCGCGCGAGCGTCAGGCAAACTCTTGTCCTTCCCCCTGGAAACGGGCTTTCGCTTGGCGGCGGTTCGTGTCGAAAACGTGGTGGTTTTACCCTCCCCCTCGTGGGGAGGGTAAGAAACCGGCCGCGCGTGACCTCACGCAACTCACCGTGCATAAGGAGGCCATGCCGGGTGCTGGAACCGATAAGACACGAAACTGGATCGAGGTGGCGGGGCCGATCGTGGTGCTGGTCGAGCCGCAGCTCGGCGAGAACATCGGCGCGGCCGCGCGGGTGATGGCGAATTTCGGGCTGTCGCAATTGCGGCTCGTGGCGCCGCGCCAAGCCTGGCCGAATCCGAAGGCCAGCATGATGGCGGCGGGCGCTGATCGCGTCCTCGAGGCGGCTCAGCTCTACGACAGCTTTGACGCCGCGATCGCCGACTGCACCTTCGTGCTGGCGACCACGGCGCGCGCGCATGATCAAGCCAAGCCGGTCGTGTCGCCGGAAGGAGCAGCGCGCGAGCTCAAGCCCCGCATCGCGGCGGGCGAGACCGCAGCGATCGTGTTCGGGCGCGAGCGTATCGGCCTCATGAACGAGGAGATCGCGGCGGCGGACCGCATCGTCACCTTTCCGGTCAACCCGGCCTTCGCCTCGCTCAACCTCGCGCAGGCGGTAGCGATCATGAGCTACGAGTGGTTCAAGCTCGGCGCCGAGGGCGCCCTTCCCTTCAATATGCTGATCAAGTCCGGCGCCGCGCCGAAGGAGCAGCTCGCCGCGTTCTTCGCCAACGTGGAGCAGGAGCTGGAGCGGGTCGAGTTCTTCCGGCCGGCCGAGAAGCGCGAGACCATGCTGATCAACCTGCGCAACATCTTCACCCGCATGCAGCCGACCCAGCAGGACATCCAGACCCTGCATGGCGTGATCATGTCGATTGCCGAAGGCCGCAAAGGCCCGGCGCGCGGCGGCATTCTCGACGCGGCCGAGGCCGGCAAGCTGCGCGCGATCATCGCCGAGCACGGCGCCGGGCGCGTGCCCTCCGAGCGCGGGCCGGTGCGCGGGCTGGCGCGGCTGCTGCGCCGCAATCCGACCGAGGCCGAGCGGGCGCTGTGGGAAGCGATGACCCACGACCGGCGGTTTGCGAGCCTCGGCTTCAAGCGCCAGGTCCCGATCGGACCGCACATCGCCGACATCGTGTCGTTCCCGTTGCGCGCGGTGATCGATATCCTGCCCGCCGAGGAGAGCGCCGAGAGTTCGCGTTCCCGGAAGGCTAAGCTCGCGTGGCTCGCCGAGCGCGACTACCGGGTGGTGGAAGTCGCGGCGCACGAGATCGAGACCGACGCGGGCGGCGTGCTCGACCGCTTGGCAGATCTGTTTGCTGAGGCACCGTAACCCTAATGCTGCGCGACTTTCTTTATGAAGAGCAGACGATCTGGGTGTTCCTGATCGTCACCGTGGTGCTCGGCGGCGGCGCTGCCTGGATGGCCGGCCGTGCGGTCGCAACCGTCTGGAGCCGCTGGTGGATGGTTGTCATCTACTGCCTGCTGATCGGCGCGGGCGTGCGCTTCATCCACTTCTCGCTGTTCGGCGCGACCCTGATCTCGCCGCACTATTACGCAATCGATACCGCGGTCGCGCTGATCTTCGGCTTTGCCGGGTTCCGGGTGACCCGCGCCCGCCAGATGGCGCGCCAGTATGGGTTTGCGCGCGATGGGGCGTGAATATTGCAGGGAAGATAAGTGACTTTGGCGCCGAATGGCGCTTGAATTGCCTAAACTCACGCATAAGCGACCAGAAGGGATAGGGACATGAAACGCATTGCGAACGGGATCGCGCTTGGCCTTGCCTTGGCGACCGGAGTGGCACTCGCGGGGCAAGCTGCCGCGGCTGATGTCAAGTTCGGCATCGGCGGCCCGCTGACCGGCGGCAGCGCCGCGTTCGGGGCGCAGCTCAAGAACGGGGTCGAGCAGGCAGTGGCCGACATCAATGCGGCGGGGGGCATCCTTGGCCAGAAGCTCACGACAGAAGCCGGCGATGACCGCGCCGACCCGAAGGAAGGCGTCTCGGTCGCCAACAAGTTCGCCGGCGACGGCGTGAAGTTCGTGGTCGGGCACTTCAATTCCGGCGTCACCATCCCGGCCTCCGACGTCTATCAGGAAAACGGGATGCTGGAGGTCACGCCGGCGTCGACCAATCCCAAGGTCACCGATCGCGGCCTTTGGAACATCTTCCGCACCTGCGGGCGCGATGACCAGCAGGGCTCGGTCGCCGGCGACTACATTCTGAAGAACTTCCAGGGCAAGAAGATCGCCATCATCCACGACAAGACCACCTACGGGCAGGGCCTGGCGGATGCGACCCGCGGCGTGATCAACAAGGGCGGGATCAAGGAAGTGCTCTACGAGGGCGTCAACAAGGACGACAAGGATTTCTCCGCCGTCGTCTCCAAGGTGAAAGCGTCCGGCGCCGACCTGATCTACTGGGGCGGTCTGCATGACACCGGCGGCCTGATCCTGCGGCAGATGCGCGACCAGGGCATCAAGGCGCCGCTGATGGGTGGTGACGGCATCGCCGATGATGAGTTCGCGGCGATCGCCGGCCCGGGTGCCGAAGGCACGCTGATGACCTACGGCCCCGATCCGCGCCGGCGGCCGGAGGCGAAGGACATCGTCGCAAAATTCCGCGCCAAGAATTTCGAGCCGCAGGCCTATACGCTCTACAGCTACGCCGCCGTGCAGGTGATCAAGCAGGCGGCGGAAGCGGCGAACTCGCTCGACCCCAAGAAGGTCGCCGAGAAGATGCACTCCGGCATGAAGTTCTCGACCGTGATCGGCGACATCTCCTTCGACAAGAAGGGCGACGTGACCCGGCTCGATTACGTGGTCTACGTCTGGAAGAAGAATCCCGAGGGCAAGATCACCTACGTGGAGATTGAGTAGAGCGAACCTCGTGTCCAAGGCGCAGCGCAGCGCGCAGCGGTGCGCTGCTGACCCGGGACCGTCACACGGTCCGGCGCTTTTGGCGATCCCGGATCTGAGATGCAGCGTTTCACGCTGCATCGCGTCCGGGATACGGCCCGCCTCTCACCCAATCTTTCCCAATGCCGGAAACCATTCCAGCAGCCAGAACCCCACATTGCTGACCCAGCCGGCCAGGAACGCGATGCCGGTGAGCACCAGCAGGCCACCCATCACCTTTTCCACCACCATGAGGTGGCGGCGAAAGCGCGCCATCGCCGCCATGGCCGGCTCGACCGCGGTCGCGGCGATCAGGAACGGCAGCCCAAGGCCGGCCGAGTAGACCGCGAGCAGGCCCGCGCCCTTGGCGACGGTCTCCTTGGAAGCCGCGACGGCCAGGATCGCGGCCAGCACCGGGCCGATGCAGGGCGTCCAGCCAAACGCAAAGGCAAGCCCCATCACGTAGGCGCCCCAGAGGCCTGCCGGCTTCGGGATCGCGGCGCGCTTTTCCTGCATCAGCACGGCGATGCGCGTCGCGCCGAGAAAATGCAGGCCCATGATGATGATGGCGATACCGGCGAGGATCGCGAGCTGGGGCGAGAAGCGCAGCACCAGCGCCCCGATGGCGCTGGCGCTCGCCCCGAAGGCAACGAACACGGTGGAGAAACCGGCGACGAACAGGAGCGAAGCCAGCAGCGTGTCGCGCCACACCAGCGGCTGCGGCTCAGCATCGGCCAGTCGCTCGAGCGACGTGCCGGCGAGATACACGAGATAGGGCGGCACCAGCGGCAGCACGCACGGTGACAGAAAACTTAAGATCCCCGCGACGAATGCGGCCAGGAAGGAGACATCAGCGGCCATGTGGCCTTCATGCGCGAGAGCAACCGGGCGCGCAAGGTGCACAACGGCCCTGCTTCAAGTTGTGAATGAAGTTGAGCATTGCGCGTAAGCGCGTTGACCATATTGGTGAAATAAGCTCGGTTTCTGAACTTGGTGGAGGGCTTGCATGGCGCGCAATCTGATCAGCGACGTGCCCGGTGTCCGGGTCGGCCACGCGCAGGATGCGCGGCTTGCCACCGGGGTTACAGTCATTCTGTTCGACGAACCGGCCATCGGCTCGATCGACGTGCGCGGGGGCGGCCCGGGCACGCGCGAGACCGATCTGCTCGACCCGCAAATGTCGGTGCAGCGCATCGACGCAATCACGCTTTCAGGCGGCTCGGCCTTTGGCCTCGACGCACCGAGCGGCGTGCAGGCGTTCCTGCGCGAGCAGGGCCGCGGCTATCAGGTCGGCACCGCGCGCGTGCCGATCGTGCCCGGCGCCATCCTGTTCGACCTGCTCAACGGCGGCGACAAGGATTGGGGCCGCTATCCGCCCTATCGCGAGCTCGCCTATACGGCGGCGGCGAACGCGGGCGAGGCGTTCGCGCTCGGCAGCGTCGGCGCTGGGACAGGGGCGACCACGGTCAATCTCAAAGGCGGCATTGGATCAGCCTCAGCGGTGACCGCCGATGGTTTCACGGTCGGCGCGGTAGCGGCGACCAATGCCGCAGGGAGCGTTGTGGTCGGTGACGGTCCGTGGTTCTGGGCGGCACCCTATGAACAGGATGGCGAGTTCGGTGGGTTGGGCTTCCCCTCGCCGATCCCGCCGGACGCGCTGCAGCCACGCACCAAAGGCGCGTTCCGGGTGAGCACGGCATTGATTGCGGTCGCAACCGATGCGCAGCTGACCAAGTCGCAAGTCAAGCGACTCGCCGTGATGGCGCAGGACGGGTTGTCCCGCGCGGGCTACCCAGTGCACACGCCGCTCGACGGCGACGTCGTGTTTGCTGCAGCAACCGGCGCCAAGCCATTGGAAGAACCGACGTTTGCGTTCATGCGGCTCGGCGCGGTCGCGGCCAATGTGGTGGCGCGCGCCGTGGCCCGCGGCGTCTACGAGGCGACGGCCCTGCCCTTCCCCGGCGCGCTGCCGAGCTGGCGCGACAAATTCGGCTAGTGGCTGTTGAATCTCTCGGCACGAAACGGGGTCGGATCGCAGAACGGGTCAGCGTGTGTGATCAGCTCGGCGACCAGGCGGCCGGTGGCGGGGCCGAGCGTGAGCCCCCAGTGCCCATGCCCGTAAGCGAGCCACAGCCCGGGCTTGCCCGGTGCGCGACCGATCACCGGTCGCGAGTCGGCAAAACAGGGCCGCGCGCCCAGCCAGGGCGTGGGCTCGATCGGATCGCCCAACGGAAAGAGCTCCCGCGCGGCCGGCATCAACCGGTCGAACTGCACCGGTGTCGGCGCCGCATCACGCGCGGCGAACTCGGCCCCGGTGGTGAGGCGGATCCCTTGCTGCATCGGCGTGATGCAATAGCCGCTGTCGGCGTCGAGCACCGGCCGCGCCAGGGCCGCATTGCCGCGCGCCCGGAAATGCCGGTGATAGCCGCGCTTGATCCCAAGCGGCAGGCGGATGCCGAGCGGCCCCAGCAAATCCGGCGACCACGGGCCGAGCGCAACGACGGCGTGTGAAGCCTCGACGATCCCCTCCTCGGCCGCCACGCGCCAGCGCTCGCCGTCCCGGCGCAAGCTGTGGGCATCGCCGGTCAGCGTGACACCGCCGAGCGTTTCGAAACGCCGCGCATAGGCGCGCGTCAGCGCCAGTGGGTTGGAGACGGACATCACGTCGGGCAGGAAGATCGCGCGCCGGAACACTGGCGCGAGCGACGGCTCGAGCGCGCGTGCTTCGTCCATGTCGAGCACACGGGTCGGAATCCCGAACGTTGCCGCAAGCTCGCGCTCACGCGCGGTCGCGGCGAATGAGCGGTCCTGGCGGAACAGCTTGAGCCAGCCGGTCTGACGCACCAGCCCGCCGGCGCCGGATTCCGCGACCAATGCCTCGTGCTCGGCGACCGCCCGGGCAAAGAACGGCCGCATCACATGCGCGGTCTCAATGAGCCGCTGCGGCCGCGACCAGGCATGGAACGAAGCGAGCCAAGGCGCGACCTGCGGCAGAAAACCGAGGTGATAGTTGGCTTCCGGCGCTTGCTTGAGCGCAATGCGGAGCAGCGCGTCGAGGCGGCTCGGAAAAGCCTGGGGAAAAATCGTGTTGCCTTCGATAATGCCGGCATTGCCGAACGACGTGCCTTCGCCGGCTCCGGCGCGGTCGACGAGCGCCACGGAGAGCCCGCGCTTGACGAGATGCAGCGCGATCGACGTGCCGACGATGCCGGCACCCAGCACCAGCGCATCCGTGCGAGCCATAGGGGTCCTTCGGAAAAAGAAACGGCGAGTAACCGCTTATATAGAAGGCGTGGCGAGAATTTGCTTCGCCGAAGCCACGCGTTGCCCGTCAGCGTGTCGCGTGATAGGCGAGCCGTTCACCAGAGGAATCGATGATCCGGCCGCTCCTCATTGCCCCTTCCATCCTGTCTGCGGATTTCGCGCAGCTCGGCGCGGAGGTGCGCGCGGTCGATCAGGCCGGCGCCGACTGGATTCATGTGGACGTGATGGACGGCCATTTCGTGCCCAACATCACCATCGGCCCGGATGTGGTGAAGGCGCTGCGCCCACACACCCGCAAGCCTCTCGATGTGCACCTGATGATCGCGCCGTGCGACCCCTACCTCGAAGCGTTTGCGAAGGCGGGCGCCGACCACATCACGGTGCATGTGGAGGCGGGTCCGCACATCCATCGCTCACTGCAGGCAATCCGCGCGCTGGGCAAGAAGGCGGGCGTCAGTCTCAACCCCGGCACGCCCGTCGAGCACCTCGCCAATGTCATCGATCTCGTCGATCTGATCCTGGTGATGTCGGTCAATCCAGGGTTTGGCGGACAATCCTTCATTCCGATGGCCGTAGAAAAGGTCGCGCGGCTGCGCGCCATGGCGAGCGGGCGCGACATCGATATCGAGGTCGATGGCGGGATTACGCCGGAGACTGCGCCGGCGATAGTGCGCGCCGGCGCCAATGTGCTGGTCGCCGGCTCGGCCGTATTCCGCGGCCATAACCCCGATGCCTATCGGGCCAATATCGCAGCAATCCGTGGCGCGGCCGCGATGGCCCGCGGAGAGGCAGCCTAAATGATCCCGCGCTACAGCCGGCCGCAGATGGTGGCGATCTGGGATCCGCAAACCCGCTACCGCATCTGGTTCGAGATCGAGGCGCATGCCGCCGACGCAATGGCCGAGCTCGGCATGATCCCCAAGGATGCGGCCGAGACGATCTGGGCCAAGGGCAACGCGGCGACATTCGACATCGCCCGCATCGACGCGATCGAACGCGAGGTCAAGCACGACGTCGTTGCGTTCCTCACCCATCTCGCCGAGTTGATCGGACCGCAAGCGCGCTTCGTGCACCAGGGCATGACGTCGTCCGACGTGCTCGACACCTGCTTCAATGTGCAGCTGGTGCGCGCCTCCGACTTGTTGATCCGCGACATCGACGACGTGCTGGCGGCGCTCAAGCGCCGCGCCCAGGAGCACAAGCTCACGCCGACCATCGGCCGCTCGCACGGCATCCACGCCGAGCCGACCACGTTCGGCGTGAAGCTCGCCGTCGCCTATGCGGAATTCTCCCGCGCACGCGAGCGCATGGAGCGCGCGCGTGCCGAAGTTGCGACCTGCGCGATCTCCGGCGCGGTGGGAACGTTTGCGCAAATCGATCCGCGCATCGAGGCGCATGTGGCGCAGGCCATGGGCCTCACGGTCGAGCCGGTGTCGACGCAGATCATCCCGCGCGATCGCCACGCCATGTATTTCGCAACGCTTGCCGTCGTCGCCTCTTCGATCGAGCGGCTGGCGACCGAGATCCGCCACCTGCAGCGCACCGAGGTGCTGGAAGCCGAGGAGTTCTTCTCCGAAGGCCAGAAGGGCTCGTCGGCGATGCCGCACAAGCGCAACCCGGTGCTGAGCGAGAACCTCACCGGCCTCGCCCGGCTGGTGCGCGGCTACGCGCTGCCGGCGCTGGAGGATGTGGCGCTCTGGCATGAGCGCGACATCTCCCACTCCTCGGTGGAGCGCGTGATCGGCCCGGACGCGACGATCGCCCTCGATTTCGCACTGGCGCGACTTGCCAGCGTGATCGACAAGCTCGTGATCTATCCGCAGAACATGCACCGCAATCTCGATCGCCTGGGCGGGCTCGTGCATTCGCAGCGCGTGCTGCTGGCGCTGACGCAAAAAGGCGTCTCGCGCGAGGACGCTTATCGCAGCGTTCAAACAGCGGCCATGAAGGCGTGGCGCGGCGAAGGCGATTTCCTCACGTTGCTCAAAGGCGACCCAAAGGTGGCGAAAGCGCTCGAGCCGAAGGAACTCGAAGACCTGTTCGACGTGGCCTATCACCTCAAGCACGTCGACACGATCTACGACCGGGTTTTTGGCGTGGATTGATGGACGCGCCTCAGCTGATAGCCGCGTCCCCGCGCATCCTGGTGTTCGACTCCGGGCTGGGCGGTCTCACGGTGCTGCGCGAGATCGTGCGCGCACGGCCGGATGCGGTGGTCACGTTCGTGGCCGATGACGCCTTCTTTCCCTACGGCGCGCATGAAGAACCAAAGCTGATCGGCCGCGTCGTCCCGCTGATGGGAACGCTGATCGACGCGCACGCGCCGGACCTCGTGGTCATTGCCTGCAACACGGCGTCCACGATCGTGCTGCCGCACCTGCGCGAGCGCTACCGCGTGCCGTTCGTCGGCACCGTGCCGGCGATCAAGCCCGCCTGCGCGGGCTCGAAGAGCAAGCGGGTCTCGGTGCTCGGCACACTGGCGACGGTGAAGCGCGAATACACGAAGGCGCTGATCCGCGACTTCGGCCAAGGCTGCGACGTGACCCTGGTCGGTTCCGCGCAACTCGCCGGCATTGCCGAGGCGGCGCTACGCGGGGAAGCGGTTGAGGATGCGGCGATCGCGACCGAATTAGCGCCCTGTTTTGTCGACCAGGATGGCCGGCGCACCGACACGGTTGCGCTCGCCTGCACGCATTTCCCCCTCCTGCTCGCTTCACTCGAGCGGCTCGCGCCCTGGCCCGTGGCCTGGATTGACCCGGCCCCGGCGATTGCGCGGCGTGTGATCGACCTTATCGGCAAGCCCGGCTCGGTCCGCGCCGCACCCGGCCGGGCCATTTTCACATCCGGGCGCGCTCCCCCGCCGGCACTCGCCAAAGCGCTCAACCAGTTCGGATTGGCTGCGGATCTGCCGATCGGCGCGGTTTGACTTGGGCCCGGTTTGCCCCTAGAAGGCGCGGCCCGCGGAAATCCGCGGGCATTTCGCGACCCGTGGTGCGGCCCTCGCTAGGTCCGTGCCTGTCGGCCCAGGGGTGAGACCCGGGCACAGGAGGGCGCGTTTCCTCGACATTCCTATCGACAGCAACTGAGGACGCGATGACGAAGCGCAGTGAGGCGAAGTACAAGATCGATCGCCGTATGGGCCAGAATATCTGGGGCCGCCCGAAGAGCCCCGTGAACCGCCGCGAATACGGTCCGGGCCAGCACGGCCAGCGCCGCAAGGGCAAGCTCTCCGACTATGGCGTGCAGCTGCGGGCGAAGCAGAAGCTCAAGGGCTATTACGCCAACATTTCCGAGCGCCAGTTCCGCGGCATCTACGAGGAAGCGATCCGCCTGAAAGGCGATTCCGGCGCGCATCTGATCGGACTTTTGGAACGCCGGCTGGATACCGTGGTCTACCGCGCCAAGTTCGTGCCGACGGTCTTTGCCGCGCGCCAGTTCATCAATCACGGCCATATCAAGGTGAACGGCCGCCGGGTCACGATCCCGAGCTATCGCCTCAAGGTCGGCGAAACCGTCGAGGTCAAGGATAAGTCACGCCAACTCGCGTTGGTGCTGGAAGCAACCGGCCTGCCCGAGCGCGACGTGCCCGACTACATCGAGGCCGATCATTCGAAGATGACCGCGAAGCTCGCGCGGATCCCAGGGTTTGGCGACGTGCCCTACCCCGTCCAGATGGAGCCGCATCTGGTGGTGGAATATTACTCGCGCTGAGGCGATGATTTGGAGGGCACGGTCGCGCCGTGCCCATCCTTATCGCTGCAAGGTCAGGCGGCCGCGTCTTCCTTGACCGGCACGCCATTGTCCTTGAACACCTGCTGCAGCTCATTCGCCTGGAACATCTCGCGGATGATGTCGCAGCCGCCGACGAATTCGCCCTTCACGTAGAGCTGCGGAATGGTCGGCCAGTTGGAAAAGGCCTTGATGCCCTGGCGCAGTTCGTCGGACTCGAGCACGTTGAGCCCTTTGAAGGGTACGCCGAGATAATCGAGGATCTGCACGACCTGGCCGGAAAAGCCGCACATGGGAAATTGCGGCGTGCCTTTCATGAACAGCACCACGTCGTTGGATTTGACCTCGTTTTCAATGAATTGCTCGATGCTCATCGGTCTATCCTGTGTTCGGCCGGAATTCTGGTCCGGCTGAGTCTGTGCGTAGCCTAATATGTAGCGCAGTTAGGCCCCGTTCCCAAGTGGTCGGGTTGCCACCATACCGGTGCCGGCTAGGAATCGGACCTCAAGGTCCCTACATTAAAATTCCTTAATGAAGCGGGCGAGCAACGCCCGGAGGCCAGCAAGGTTGCCAATGAGCTCGGAGCAGCGGCAGGAGGCGATCAGCCTGACGTCTCGCGCCATGATGGGCGTGCTGGAGCGCGTCCGAGCGGACGAGGCGCGTGCGTTCGGCATTCATATCCTGTTGGCGCTGGGGTTCGTCGCCGCGACGACGCTCGCCATCGCCGCCCTGACGGGCATCGTGGACTTGCGCCACACCCTGGCGATCTATTTCGTCCCAGTCCTGGCCGCGACCTTGCTCTGGGGATTTCTCGAGGGCATCGCGACTGCCTTCATCAGCGCCTTCGGCGCGTCGTTCTTCTTTTACGATCCGATCTTCAGCTTCTACGTCGCCAACCCGGTCGAACTGGTCGGGCTGCTGATCTTCATCGCCGCCGCGATCGTCATCGGCTATCTGACAACCGAACTGCGCGAGGCCCGCCGCGCGCCCGCGACGACAGATCCGGTCGTCGAACTGGGCCAACCCGCTCGGCTATCGGTTGTCGAGGTACCCAAGTCAGAAACGTCGTCCGGCGGAACGGTGCCCGAACGCGTCAAAGACTTCATCGTGCAGGCCGGCTCGGCCGCTTATTGCGACGCCTGCATCCAAGACCGGCTCGGCTTGAAATGGCGCCAGCAGGTGCAGCTGATCACTGCGACGCTCGCGGTGACGGATTCGTTCCAGCGCGAGCCGGGATCCTGTTCCGGCTGCGGCGAAAGCAAGCAAGTCATTCACGCGGTCGGCCGAAAGAATTAATGCCCCGCCATATGACGGCCGATCTCGGTTAGATCGGCCTCGCTGGCGCGTGCTTCGTACACGAGCTCGCCATTGAACATCACCACCACGCGGTCGGCTAGCTCCAGCAACTCGTCGAGATCCTCACTGACCAGCAACACGGCGGCGCCGCGGTTGCGCGCTGCCATGATCTCCGCGTGAATCTGCGCGACCGCTGCAAAGTCGAGCCCGAAGCACGGATTGGCGGCGATGAGGATTTCGACCGCGCCGCCGAGTTCGCGCGCCAGGACGGCGCGCTGCACGTTGCCGCCGGAGAGCTCACCGATGGGTGTTGCTTCGGACCGCGTCTTGATCCGATAGCGCTCGATGTTGCGCTCGGCATTGAGACGGAAGCCATTGCGATTGAGCCACCATCCGCCCCGCGCGAACGGCGCCACGTCAAACTCGCGGAAGGCCAGGTTGTCGGCGACGCTCATGCGCGCGACGCAGGCGTTCTTCAGCGGCTCTTCGGGAAGCAACGATAATTTGTGCCGGCGCATCTCATCGCGGGTCGCGAAGTAGCGTTCGCCATGCATATGAATGGCGCCAGCCGCAGGCTCACGTTGTCCGGCGAGAACTTCGATCAGCTGCCGCTGGCCGTTGCCGGAGACACCGGCGACGCCGACGATCTCGCCGCCCCTGATCGAGAGTGAGACGTTGCGCACGGCCGGCTGTCCGGCATCATCCAGCGCTTCGAGCTTTTCGATATCCACCCGCGGCGCACCAAACTCGCCCGTGCGCGCCGGCTGCACCGTGAGTTCCTCGGCGCCGATCATGGTGCGCGCCATAGCATCCGGCGTGAGGTCGGCGACCCGGCCCTGCCCCGCGAGCTTCCCCCGCCGCAGGATCGTCACCTCATCGGCGAACGCCATGACCTCGCGGAATTTGTGGGTGATCATCAGGATAGTCAGCTCGCCGGCGACCACCATCTGCCGCAGCATGCCGAGAACTTCGTCGGCCTCGCCTGGCGTGAGAACCGAAGTCGGCTCGTCGAGGATCAGGAATCGCCGGCGCAGATAAAGCTGCTTGAGGATCTCGCATTTCTGCCGCTCACCGGCGGAGATCGCCGAGACCTTGGCGCTGAGCGGAACCCGGAAAGGCATCCGCGCGAGAAATGCTTCGAGCGCCTTCGTCTCGCGCTTCCAATCAATCACCGGCGGCAGCTCGTCGCGCGCCAGCACCAGGTTCTCGGTGACGGTCATCGCCGGCACCAAGGTAAAGTGCTGATAGACCATGCCAAGTCCGAGGGCATGGGCGGCGCGCGGATTGCTGATCTCCTGCTCGCGGCCGCCCACCAGGACTGATCCGGAATCGGCCTGGTAATAGCCCATGATGCATTTGACGAGCGTGCTCTTGCCGGCCCCGTTCTCGCCCAGCAATGCATGGAAGGTTCCCGGCGCGACCTTGACCGAGACGTCATCGAGTGCAGCGAACTCACCAAACCGTTTGGTGACGCCGATGGCTTCGACCCCGAGCGCCGCCTGATCGTGCGCGGGGGCACTCATGGCAGCGCGTCGACAAACAGTTTGGAATTAGCGACTGCGCCGAACACGCCGCCCTGCATCTTGATCATCTTGATCGCGTGCTCGTGGTTGCCCTTATCAGTCGCGCCGCAGCAGTCCTCGAGCAGTAAACATTCGAAGCCACGGTCATTGGCCTCGCGCATAGTGGTGTGGACGCAGACATCGGTGGTGATACCGGTCAGCACGATGTTGTCGATCCCGCGCACGCGCAGGATCAGCTCGAGATCAGTCGCGCAGAATGAGCCTTTGCCGGGCTTGTCGATGATCGGTTCACCGTCCTTCGGCGCAAGGTCGGGAATGATCTCCCAGCCCTTCTCGCCGCGCACCAGGATGCGGCCGCAGGGTCCCGGATCGCCGATGCCGGCCCCGATCTTGCGCGAGCGCCAGCGCTTGTTGGCGGGCAGATCGGAGAGGTCGGGACGGTGGCCTTCGCGCGTGTGCAGGATGTGAAACCCGCGCTCGCGCACGGCGGCGAGCGTACGCTGGATCGGCTCGATCGGCGCACGCGTGAGCGAGAGATCGTAACCCATCCGGTCGACGTAGCCGCCGATCCCGCAAAAGTCGGTCTGCATGTCGATGATGATGAGCGCGGTGTTCTGCGGGCGTAGGTCGCCATTGTAGGGCCAGGGATAAGGATCGGCAGCGACGTAGCGTTGGGTCATGGTCGACCTCTTGGTCCTCTACTTCGTAATCGACAGCTCCGCCGGCGCGCCAACGAGGGTGCGCTTGGGCGAACAGGTGATGATCATGATCAGGAGCGTCAGCACATACGGCGCAGCGTTGAAGAGATGATAGCCCTGGCTGACGCCGACCGACTGCAGCGCCGGCCCAAGCGCGGCGGCGCCGCCGAACAGCAGCGACGCCCAGAAACACAGCATCGGATCCCAGCGTGCGAAGATCACCAGCGCCACCGCGGTGATCCCCTGCCCGCTCGACAAACCCTCGTTCCAACTGCCGGGATAGAACAGCGAGAGAAACGAGCCGCCGATGCCGGCTAGGAAGCCACCAAACATGGTGGCGCGCATCCGGATCGCATTGACCGAGTAGCCCATGGCGCGGGCCGCATCGGCGCTCTCGCCAGCGGTGCGCACGATTAGACCGGCGCGCGTGGTGCGCAACGCCCAGACCAGCGCCGGCGCCAGCGCAACACCGATCAGAAACAGCACATTGATACGTAGCGCGGCGCGCATCTGCGGGATGTCGCTCCACCAGCCGAAGTCGATCGAAGGCAGGTGCGGCGCGGTCGGCTCGATCAGCGGCTTGCCCAGGAAGAACGCAAGCCCGGTTCCAAGCAACATGAGCGCGATGCCGACAGCGATATCGTTGACCCGCGGCAGCCCGCAGATCGCGGCGTGCAGCGCGCCGAGTGCCGCGCCGCAGAGCCCGGCGGCAACCACGCCGAGCCACGGCGACCCGGTCAGGTAGGAAACGCCGTAGCCGCCCATGGCGCCCATGATCAGGGTGCCCTCGAGGCCAAGATTGATGCGTCCGCTCCGCTCGGTGATGCACTCCCCAAGGCTGACAAACAGAAACGGCGTGCTGACACGGATCGCGCCGCCGAGGACGGCGAGCGGCACGGTCCACAATCCGATCGAGCCGTCCGCCATCTCACACCGCCTTCCGGTTCAGGAAAGGCAATCGCCCGTAGAGCGCATCGCTCGCCAGCACGGTGACAAAGATCATGCCCTGCAGCACCAGCACGGACGCATCCGGCAATCCGAGCCGGCGTTGCAGCAACCCGCCGCTCGCGCCGATGCCGCCGAGCAGGATCGCGACCGGGATCACGGCCAAGGGATTGTGCCGCGCCAGGAACGCCACCAGGATTCCGGTAAAGCCATAACCGGCGGCGAGATTGGCGTTGGTGCGGCCCTGGACGGCCGCGACCTCAACCATACCGGCGAGGCCGGCCGCGGCCCCGGCGAGGAAACACACAATCAGCACGAGCTTGCCGACGCTCAGTCCTACGACTTTGGCAGCGCGGATGTTGCCGCCAGCGACGCGCGCCGCGAACCCGAACACGGTGTGATAGATCAGGACATAGCTCAACACGGCGGCGATGATGCCGAAAGCAAACCCCCAGTGTACGTCCGTGCCGGGGATGGTGCCGATCATGTTGGCGGCACCGATCTCGCGCGTCGATGGTTTGTTGAGACTGGTCGGATCGCGCATCGGTCCTTCGACCAGATGATTGAGAATTGCGAGCGCGATGTACACGAGCAGCAGGCTCGATATCGTCTCGTTCACGCCGCGATATTGCCGCAGCACGCCGGAGAGTGCGATCCACAAGCCACCAGCGATCATGCCCGCCGTCGCCATGGCAATGCCGACCGCCACTGGCGGGAGC
The DNA here is from genome assembly GCA_963760435.1 of uncultured Alphaproteobacteria bacterium. Taxonomy (GTDB): domain Bacteria; phylum Pseudomonadota; class Alphaproteobacteria; order Rhizobiales; family Xanthobacteraceae; genus JAFAXD01. Next base: position 78,287 of record CAVXDE010000041.1, on the reverse strand, counting down.
GTCCGGTAGCGCGAGCGCCGCACTCGTTGCAGCGAGCGCGCCCATGAGCAACGCGCCCTCGCCGCCGATGATCACCATCCCGAGCTGCGCCGGCAGTGCCGTACACAGCGCGGTGAGAATGAGCGGCGCCGCACGGGTGAGCGTGTTCTGCCAGGAGAACCAGGTGCCGAACGCGCCCTGATACATGTAGAAATAAAGGTCGAGCGGGTTCTTGCCGAACAGCGCGACAAAAACTCCGAACGTGACCAGCGCCACGACCAAAGCCAGAGCCGGGATGATGATGAATTCGGCGGCGCTGCCGATCCGCTCGCGCAGCGCCGCCTGTCGATACTTGCCCGAGAGATCCCGCTCAATCGCGGGAACGTCGGCCTTCACGAAGTCGCTCCGATCACTCCGTCAACCAGGTAATCCATCTTCTCCAAATCGGGATCTGTCTGGCCGCGACTGACGCCGGAGGCGATCACCGTCTTGCCCTTGTTGTCGACGAGCGGGCCTTTGAAGATCACATAGCTGCCGTCGGTCAGCTGGGATCTGATGTCATCGGCCTGCTTGCGCGCGGCCTCCGACACCATCGAGCCGTAGGGCGAGACCTTGACCAAGCCTTCCTTGAGACCGCCGCGATAGAAGTTCGGAATAGTCTCGCCGGCGGTGAACATCTTGACGAAGCGCGGATAGAGCACTTCCCAGTTCCACTCAGCGCCGGTCAGATAAGCCTGTGGCGCGAGCGTCGACTGATTGACGTGATAGCCGCACACCATGGCGCCGCGACGTGCCGCGTTCTCGACCACGGTCTTGGGACCGTCGACGTGACAGGTGATGACGTCGACACCCTGGTCGATCAAACTGTTGGTCGCCTCGGCTTCCTTCACTGGCATCGACCAGTCACCGGTGAAGATCACCTGCAGGGTCGCCTTCGGGTTGGCGAGCTTGGCGCCCATGGTGAACGCGTTGATGTTGCGCAAAACCTGCGGAATCGGTTTGGCTGCAACGAAGCCGAGCTTGCCCGACTTGGTCATGTGGCCAGCGACGATGCCGCTGACGTATTGCGCTTCGTCGATGTAGCCGAAATAGCTGCCGGCGTTCTTCGGGTCTTTCTCGGTCCACAGGCCTCCGCAATGCTCGAAGCGAAGCTTCGGATATTTGTTGGCCACCTTGATCATGTGCGGGTTGTAATAACCGAACGAAGTCGGGAACAGCAGCGTCGCCCCGTCGAGATTGATCATGGACTCCATGGTCTTCTCGACCGCGTCGGTCTCCGGCACCTTCTCTTCTTCGACGACCTTGATGTCCGGCATCTTCTTGAGCGCGGCGGCACCCTGGGCGTGGGCCTGGTTGTAGCCGTAGTCATCACGCGAACCGACGTAGATGAAGCCGATCGTAGTCTCTTTGGCGTAGGCACTACGCAAGGGCAACGACGCCGCGAGGCCGAGCGCGGCCGTGCCTTGCAACAGATGGCGGCGGGAAACGGAATCGAATTTCATGGGGTGGTCCTCGTTGGGGGTCGCGGCGCATCACCCGCCCGGCAGGACGGTGATCAAAGATTGAACAAGGTGGGATTTCGCAAACCGCGTGCCAGAACCCATGCACCGGAGAGCCGGCGCAATCCCATTGATTCAGTGGCGCGAATTTTCGAAGGTGCGGTCTATACTGGCGGCCGCTATGCCTATTTTATAGGCATAAATAGCAACCTTGTATGCAATCTGGATCAGTTCGGCGGCGTTCCGGTCTGGAGCGCGAGAGCGTGCAGCTTGCCTCCCATCTCGCCCTTGAGCGCCTCGTAGACGATCTGGTGCTGCTGCACGCGCGACTTGCCGCGAAACGACTCGGCGATCACCGTGGCAGCGTAGTGGTCGCCATCACCCGCGAGGTCCTGGATCGTCACCTGGGCGTCGGGAATTCGCGCTTCGATCAGTCGCTTGATTTCGCCGGCATCCATAGCCATGGCGCACCTCCGTGCAGTCGAGCAATCATACCCCTTTTCGGCAGATACCAGAACTCGCTTTCCGCCGCAAACATCTTCAGTGCTTGCCGAAGTCGACCGCGTGCTTCGGACGGACAGCCGTCGGCAAGAAATCTCCGTTATTATGAGAGCCGACCTCCTTCGCCATCAGTTCATTCAGGAGGCCATTCATCCGCAGAATCAGGTCCTTGTTCTTCTCCCGATCGAGCGCAAGGTTATGCAGCTCATCGGGATCCTCCCGCAGATCGAACAGCTGCACGTCGTTGTACTGGAAAATCTCGTCGAGCGTCTGCGGCGTGTTGAATGCGGCGGGCGCGTAGTAACGTGCGAACTTGTAGCGGCCGTCAAAAGCAAACGACATGAACCCGCGCTTGTCGAGGTTCGGGTGCATTTCGAACAGAGTTGGAAAAGGTTTGCCGAAGAAAACGTCTTTGTTTGCATCAATCAGATAATTGCCGTCGATGGTCTGCAGGCCGACGTAGTTGAAGAGCACACCGTCGCGATTGGCGTGGATGTCCGCCGACTGAGCATTGCCGAGCAGCGCCGAGAAGTCGTGCCCCGGCAGGCCTTTCACGGCCGCCTGCCGCTGGGGTTGCGGAACGCCGGTCATGCCGACGAACGTCGGCAGCAGATCGAGGTGGCTCGTGAGCATCGTCGTCGTCCTGCCGCCCGCATAGTCGGGATGAACGATCCACAGCGGGATGTGCGAGTTAAGTTCGTACGCAAACGGACCCTTGCCGCGCAGCCCGCCATGCGACCCCGCCATCTCGCCGTGGTCGGCCGTTACGACAACGATCGTATTCTTCCACAAATCCAATTGGTCCAGCGCATTGAGGAGAAGCTGCAGACCGTGATCGTTGTCCCGGATCAGATTGAGGTAATAGTTGTAAAAATAACTCCACATGTCCGGACGATCCGTCGGAATATACCCAAACGTGCCTGACCACCCCTTCTGATACTCCGCCAATGCACCTGGCATGCCGTGGGCGTTAAGCGATTCCTGCAACCCGGGCGGCGGCGTAAAGCTCCAGCTCTTCTGATAGATCGTATCGCCGGGGGGAGTGGTCAGCAAATCATCCTTCATCGCCTTCTGAATAGCCGGTTGCCCTGGAAGATTGGCGTTGGCATACATGATGTCGTGCGGGTTGAGAAAGCTCGCCACCAGAAAGAACGCCTGGCCTTTGCGGTTCAGGGTATGTGCGTTGGTCCGCAGCCAACGCACGGCCTCGCCGCCAAAATAGCGATCGTCGTGATAACCCTGATCCTGCGTGCCGTATTTGTCGCCGTCGAAATTGAAAAAATCGATGCCGTAGGGTTCGAGCGCTGAGCGATAACCGACGGACGGGATTGACCTCGAGCAGATCCTTGTTCAACTCGAACTTGCCGAAGTAGGCTGTGGTGTAGCCGAGGCCCTTGAGCACCGAGGCCATATTCGGCAGGTCTGGGTTCAGGCTCGGCTCATAGGCAAGCTCCATCTGATCGAAGACGCCATTGACCTGCGGCGGCTCACCACTGAAGAAGGCGGCCCGCGACGGCGTGCACATGGCCGATGCGGTGTAGTGATTGCGAAAGGTGATGCCCCGGCGCTGCAGCTCGGCGCGGGCCGGAAGCTCATAATCGTTGCTGGTGACCAGGAGATGCTCTGCCTCCTGGTCGGAGATCACAAAAATGATGTTGTATGGAGGCTTTGCGGCCGCCGAGCCCCGCTCTGCGATTGAGCCAATGCGTGTGGCGCTGCACTCGGACAAACCATGGCCGACAACGCAAGACCACAGACGACGAAGGAGTGTCTGATCAATCGCAATCCCATAGCGCTGCTCCTGCGAGGGCCGTTATCGAGATCGAGTGGGAGTGATCTAGTGTTCGTGGACAGGCGTGACGGTGCGACAGTTGCCAGCGTGGGTCAAGCAGGATTGACGTGCACGGCAAATGCGCTTTGATAAGCCGGCATGGAGGCGATATGGCGGGCAGGCATTCTGCGCCAGCTCGGAATCCGAATGGTTCGCTTTTCTGCAGCATCGAGAGGCATGCCGACCCGCACACCCACCCGCGCGATGGCAATCCTTGTATCGGCCCCCGCGCTGATACTCGCTTTCGTGTTGATGCGCCCGGATGGGCGCGACCTGACGCCGGGTGCGCAGGCGGCGGAGCGCGGCGAAGCAGAGCGTTTCGTCGGCAGCGAGACTTGCGCGCAATGTCATCCTGGAGAAGCTGAGCTGTGGCGCAGCTCGCAGCACAGCCATGCCATGGATCACGCCACCGACAGCACGGTGCTCGGCGACTTCAATAATGCCAGCTTCGACTATAACGGCGTGCGCTCGCGCTTCTTCCGCGACGGCAAGAAATTCCTGGTCGAGACCGACGGAGCGGACGGACAGCTTGCAACATTCGAGGTCAAATACACATTCGGCATCGATCCGCTGCAGCAATATCTCATCGCGTTTCCGGATGGTCGCATCCAAGCGCTCTCACTCGCCTGGGACACTCGGCCCAAGGACAAAGGCGGCCAGCGCTGGTTTCATCTCTATCCTGATCAGGCCGTCGCTCACGACGATATCCTGCATTGGACCAAGCTGAACCAGAACTGGAACTTCATGTGCGCCGAGTGTCATTCGACCGGCGTGCGCAAGAACTACAACGCCGCGGCTGACACATACGATACGCAGTTCGCCGAAATCAGCGTCGGGTGTGAGGCTTGCCACGGCCGGGGTTCGCGCCATGTCGCCTGGGCGCGCGCGCAGCAGAGCTGGTGGCCACTGCGTAAATCCGATGACCCCAGCAAAGGGCTTGCTCGGTCACGTTCGATGAGCGCACCGACATTTCGTGGCTGCCGGACCCGCGCACCGGCAAGCCGCAACGGCGGATTGCGCCAGCGATGTTGCGCAAGGAGGTCGAGACCTGCGGATTATGTCACGCGCGCCGCGCGGCTCTTTCCGAGGACTGGGTTCCGGGACACTGGCTGTCCGATACGCACCTCGTCGTGCCAATCTCGCGCGGCCTCTATTTTGCCGACGGGCAGATGCAGGATGAGGTCTACAACTACGGATCCTTCAAGCAGAGCCGGATGTTTGCGGCCGGCGTTACCTGCAGCGATTGCCATGAGCCGCACGCCGCCAAGCTGCGTGCCGCGGGCGACAATGTCTGCCTGCAATGCCATGCGGGCGAGATCTACGCGGCAGCGACGCACCACCACCACGCAGGCGTTGTCCCCCCGGTCACGTGCGTTTCGTGTCACATGCCGGCGCGGACCTACATGGTGGTTGATCAGCGGCACGACCACGGTTTTCGCGTCCCACGACCTGATCTTTCCGAGGCACTCGGCACCCCGAACGCCTGCAGTGCGTGCCATGCAGATAAGTCTCCGCAATGGGCGGCCGCCGCGATTGATGCTTGGCACGCCCCGGATGAGAAAGGTTTTCAGACTTACGGGCCAGCGTTTCACGCCGCCTGGACCAATGCGAGGCAGGCGCCATTGCTGCTTGCGAGCGTCGCCGCGAACGGCACGACGCCGGCATTCGCCCGCGCCGGCGCGTTGAGTGAGCTTGCGTCACACCCCTCTCCCGAAATGTTCCGGGTGGCGCTCAGCAGCCTCGCCGATCCGGACCCGATGGTGCGCATCGGCGCACTCGATATGCTGGCCGACCTGCCCCTCGAGCGAACCTGGTCGGCGGTTGCTCCCCTCTTGTCCGATCCGGTGCGCGGCGTGCGCATCCGCGCCGTCGAACTGCTGGCGGACATTCCAGTCGCGCGCCTTCCGACCGCGGACCGCGAACGGTTCGAGCACGCCGCAGCCGAGTTCGTCGCGGCTCAGCGCAGCAACGCGGATCGTCCGGAGGCGCGCGCAACGCTCGGAAATTTCTTCGTGCGCCAGCATCGCGACCGCGAGGCGGAGTCCGAATACCAAGCTGCGCTGCGGCTCAGTCCGCAGTTTGCGCCCGCAGCCGTCAACCTCGCAGAGCTCTACCGGCTCATTGGACGCGACAATGATGGTGAACAGGTGTTGCGCGCCGCCATTGCGGCATCACCAAAGGACGCTGGACTACACCATGCGCTCGGACTTGCGCTGACGCGACTGAAGCAACGCGACGAGGCGCTCGGGGAACTGCGCCGTGCGACCGAGCTTGAGCCGGATCGGGCCCGATATGCTTATGTCTACGCTGTCGGCTTGTACTCGGCGGGCCGCACCGACGAGGCCATGGCTCTGCTCAAACAAAACGCAGCCCGTCATCCGGACGATCGCGAGACCTTATTGGCGCTGGTGAGCTACAGTCGCGAGGCCCACGACTTCGTGACAGCCCTCACCTATGCCGAACAGGCGGCGCGTCTCGTGCCGAGCGATCGCAATCTGAGCGCCCTGATCGGAGAACTCAGGCAGCAAGCCGAAACGTCCGCACCCCACTGAGTTTTCCACATGTGCCCGTCCGGTAACACCACTCTAATTTTGGTACCGCCTCAGCGATTCCAAACGTTGCTTGGCTGCAAGTTCATGTAGGGTGGCGTCCGGGTCAGAGTGTGATCTGGCATTGGGGAGTGCCATGTCGCCCGTTGGGGAAATCAACCGCCCGCTGCGCCGGGCGGTGGCGACGCTCGCGATGGCTCTCGCGGCTCTCGTCGCGGGCGCGATCGGCGCCGAGGCGGATGAGGCCGGCATCAGCTTTTGGGTGCCCGGCACATATGGTGCGCTCGCGGCGGCGCCGCTGCCGCAGGGGTTCTCTCTGGCTGAAGTCTATTATCATTCACCGGTGAAGGCCGGTGCCGATGTCGCGACCGCGATCCAGGTTCCCAGAGCGGGCGTCCTGACCAAGTTGCCCGCCACTCTGGACTTTCACCTCGGCGTGCAAACGGACCTGATGTTGAGCATTCCCACCTATGTATTCGCGACGCCCGTATTTGGTGGGCAGCTTTCGGTCGGAATGCTGATCGCCTATGGCCGCAACAAGGTCTCGGTTGATCAAACGTTGATCGGGCCGATGGGGCCCGCTCCCTTTTCAACGGGCGGACCCTTGATCGACTCGGTGAGCGGTTTGGGCGATCTCGAGCCCCAGACTTCGCTGCGCTGGAACTTCGGCGTGCACAATTTCATGGTCTACATGACCGGCGATATTCCGGTCGGATTATATAGCCCGGTGCAACTGGCCAATATCGGGTATGGGCACGGCGCCATCGACGGCGGCGGCGGCTACACCTATTTCAATGAGAAGACCGGGAATGAATTTTCGGCGGTGCTCGGATTCACGTACAATCTCATCAATCCCTCGACGCAGTATCAGAACGGCGTCGACGTCCACCTCGACTGGAGCGCCTCCAAGTTCCTGACCAAACAGATCGAGCTCGGCGCAGCGGGCTATTTCTATAATCAAGCCTCATGCGATACCGGAACCGGCGCTGTGCTCGGCTGTTTCGAAACGCGAGTACTGGGCGTGGGGCCACAGCTCGGTTACGTAATTCCGCTCGGCAACTTGCAAGGCTACGTAAACGTGAAGGCCTATCAGGATTTCGATTGGGCCCACCGTGCCCACGGCTGGAGCGGATGGCTGACTTTCGTCATCTCAAACTCCCCGACCGACGCGCAACACACCCCACCGCACCGATGACGGACGGATGATTTGCTGCTCGCGTCGTGAACGCCGCCGCGCTTGCCACAGAAAATCAGGGTCGGTAGCCTGATGCACGAAGCCGGCACCGCGCGGGTGGCTGGGGCGATGGGAGATCAACCATGCTGATTAGGCTCTTCGCCTGTCTTGCCTTTGGGCTGATACCGGTCGTCGCAGGCGCGCAAACGCCCCCTGTCTCTGCCTCCAATGCGGCGCAAAGCAGCCGCATCAAGATCGACTACGTGCCGCCGACAAACCCGGCGCACCAGCCGCTTTATGACCTACTCATGAAGCGCGCCGCGCTTGAGCGAGTCCAGACCATCCTCAGCCCATTCAAGCTACCGCGCGATCTAACCCTCAGGGTAAAGGATTGCGGCGTCCTCAATGCCTGGTACGACAGCGGTGTCATCACCGTCTGCTACGAATATCTCGATTTCATCAAGCAGAACGCGCCGAAGACGACGACGCGCAGCGATGTGAGCCCGGAAGACGCGCTTGTCGGGCAGACGTATTTTGTCTTCCTGCATGAGGCCGGGCACGCGATGTTTGACTTCTTTGAAGTGCCCGTGTTCGGAGGCGAAGAGGACGGGGCCGACCAATTCGCGACCTACATGATGCTCCAGCTTGGCAAGAAAGAAGCATTTCCGCTGATCATGGGAGCGACCTACACGTTTCAGTCGTTCTTGCGAAAGCCGGAAATTACCTCTTCAATCGCCACTTTTTCCGATATCCATGGCGCCCCGGCCCAGCGTTATTTCAACTTGATCTGCATTGCCTACGGCGCGCAACCGGACGCCTTCAAGGAGGTCGTCGACAAGCACTATCTGCCGCAATCGCGCGTGGAGGATTGCGCGTTCGAATACAATGCACTGGCCTGGGCCTTCAGCCACCTCATCGAGCCGAACATCGATCGCGAGCTTGGTCAGAAGGTGCTGGATCGCAACTGGCTTCCCGTTCCGCCCACCCGCCCGAAACGGCCGCCACACGGGTCATAAATCGGGCGGCCCGTTCAGTGCAGTCGCACCCAACCCAGCCAACCGGCAATCAGCAACAGTGTTTCCAGCGTGACGCTGATCTGCAGGGCGAGATAAACCCACTTCCTGGCGCCGTCCGCCCCCGCAAAGCCTGACGCCGCATAGGACCCGATGGCGGTGCCGCCGGCGAGCCAGGCCGCAATCGACCAATCGACCTTTCCGGCATCGCCGTAAATCGCGGACGACAAAGCGAACAAAGCGAGCCCCGTGACCACCTTGAGGGGGTTGGCTTTGCTCAACGGAAGGCCCATCAGCAACACCAACACGATCAGGCGCAGGATCGCACTATCAACCGCGACCACGCCGCCATACAGGCACAAAAACCCGTATATCATCGCGCCCACGCGCTCGGGCACAACCGGTTGCGAATGCGCGGTGGAGAGCCAGCGATTGGGCTTCAAATACACCAGGATCATCGACACCACTGAGGTCAAGACGATGATCGTCAACATGGCGTTGGAGTGGATGAGCGTGCCGGCCCAGGCTCCGATGACTGCGCCAACAATGCTCGCGATCAGCAGCGGAGGGGTTTCGTTCCAGTCGATGTTTTTCTTGCGGATCAGCACGAGCGTGGCGATAACTGCGCCAACGGTCAGGTTGAGCCGGCTCGTTGCATTGGCCTGATCCGCCGTTAGGCCGAGAGTAAGCAAGACCGGCAGGACGACGGTCACTCCGCCGCCGGCCAATACACTCAAAACACCCGATAGGACACCGATCAGGACAGTCGCCCCGATACCGATCAATGTCATTGAAATGTCTCGACCTGGGATAGGCCCAAGCGAAGGTTGCCACCGGTCACCCGTTTCCGGAAGCGCGATTTGCGCCCAAATGCGACGGAGTGGCCTTACGGCGCCATCTTGGCGAATTCTTCGGCGATGTTAGCGCTAAGCGCCGTGGCGGCCGCGATGTCACGCTCAGCGGCGGCCACATCACCCTTCCGGCGTTCCGCAAGCCCGCGGCCGTAGAGCGAGCTCGCAAGCCGCGCGTTGATCTTGATCGCGGCATCGTAGTCGGCGATGGCGGCATCGAGTTCGCCAAGCTTCAGAAAGGTAAAGCCGCGGCTGTCGAATGTATTGGCATCGCCCGGCCGGATTGCAAGCGATGCATTGCAGTCGGCAAGCGCGTCCTGCAACTGTCCGACAATCGCGCGCTCTTGGCAGCGATTGTTCAAAGCGCCAGCGTGGCGCGGATCGATGCGTATCACCTCGCTGTAATCGGCGATGGCGTGCTGATGATCAGCGCGGCCGGAAAAAAGGTCCCCGCGCGCGAGATAGTCGAGCTTGTTGCTTGGGTTCAGGCGCAATGACTCGTTGAAATCTGCGAGCGCACGATCGATGTCACCCTTGTCTCGCCACACCCGGGCTCGGTTGCCGTAGGCGGGTCCGTAATTGGGATCGAGCTCGATCGCCCGGTCGAAATCCGCGAGCGCGCGTTCGAGTTGTCCCCGGGTGCGCAGATCGGTGGCACGGTTGTAGAACGCCAGGGCGAGCTTCGGATCAAGCATGATGGCCTGGTCATAGTCGGCCAATGCGTGCTCGAAATCATTCTTGTCCGCGTAGGCCTTGCCGCGATTGTTGAAGTAGAACGCATCGCGAGGGTTGAGCTTGATCGCTTCGCTGTAGTCGGCGATCGCGCGATCCTGATCGCCCTTGTTGTTATATGATATGCCACGGTTGTAATAGGCGAACGCGAACTTGGGATCGATCTTGATCGCGAGATCGAGATCAGCAATGGCGCGATCGAACTCGCCCCTTTCATTGTACGCATTGCCGCGATCGTTGTAGCCGTTGGCGTCATCCGGAGCGACCGCGATCATCTGCGTGTAATCGGCAATGGCGCGGTCAATGTCGCCCTTCACCCGATACGCATTGCCGCGATTGCCGTATGCGTCCGCAAGTTTCGGGTCGAGCGCGACGGCCTGATCGAGATCAGCGATGGCGCGATCGACATTCACTCTGTGCCGCGAACACGTAGGCGCGGATGAAATAGGCATAAGCGCGGTTCTTGGCGCTTTCCTGCCGCGACTGAATGACGGCCGTGCAACCGGCGACCTGTCCCTCCTGCGCGATCCCCTGCCCGCCGCGGCACAATGTCCAGTTCAAATCCTGGGCCGAGGCCGCTCCGAGCGACTCCCGCACACAGGCGAGTCCCGCGAGCCACGTTCGCATTCCCCAAGATGGGTTCATTGCCCAAGCCCTCGTGAACCCTGTTGTCCGCGTGTTGTTGGTCCAACCGTTGTTGGTCCCGGTTCAAGGATCAACGAGCGTTCCCGCCATGTATTGCGGTAGCCAAGCCTCAAAGCGCTCGCGCAACTCGTCGACTGACAGCGATTGCTCGCCCGGAACGACGAGTGCCTCGCCTCCCGTCGTGCCGATGCGAGCCAACCGGCACTCCCGCGATTCCCGCCCGTGCAATGATCGCATCGACAGCGCCGGTGTGGACAGTCGCGACATAGCGCGCCTGATCCTCGCCAAACCAGAATGCATGCGCGGGACTGTCCGCAGACACAGGCGTGAGCACCGCGCCAATCCCGGACGCGATCGCCATCTCGGCGATTGCCACCAGCAACCCACCGTCGGACACGTCATGCACGGCAGTCGCGATATTTTCGTGAATGAGAATGCGCACGAAATCGCCATTGCGGCGTTCCGCGTCGAGATCGACAGGCGGCGGTGCCCCTCCTCGCGCCCGCAAAGCTCACGCAGATAGAGCGACTGGCCGAGCCAGCCTTGCGCTTCGCCGATCAGCAAGATGGCTTCGTCGGCCGCTTTGAACGAGAGCGTGGCCGAGCGCACGAAATCATCCAAGAACCCAACCGCGCCGATCGTCGGCGTCGGCAGAATCGCGCGTCCGTTGGTCTCGTTGTACAGCGACACATTGCCGGAAACCACCGGGAACTCGAGAGCGCGGCAGGCTTCGCCGATGCCGCGGATGCAGCCGACCAGTTGACCCATGATCTCGGGCCGCTCAGGGTTGCCGAAATTGAGGTTGTCGGTGACGGCGAGCGGCCTGCCCCCGACCGCCGTGATATTGCGCCAGGCTTCCGCGACCGCCTGCTTGCCGCCCTCGAACGGATCGGCCTCGCAATAGCGCGGCGTCACGTCGGCAGTGAGTGCCAGCGCCTTCGGTCCGTCAAGCACGCGCACGACCGCGGCATCGCCGCCCGGCCGCTGCACGGTATTGCCGAGAATGACGTGGTCGTACTGCTCCCACACCCAGCGTCTCGCACAGAGCTCAGGCGTGCCGATCAGCGTCTGCAGTGCCTCTGTGTTCGACATCGGCGGCTGCACGGCCTCTGCCGCGATGACGGGCTGCTTCGCGCTATCAACAAATGGCCGGCGATAGACCGGCGCCTCATCACCAAGTTCTTTGATCGGCAAATCGGCCATCACCTCGCCGCCATGGCGCACCACGAAACGCCGGCTCGGCGTGGTAAATCCCACGACCGCGAAATCGAGACCCCACTTGCGGAAAATCGCTTCAGCTTCGGCTTCCTTCTCCGGGCGCAGCACCATGAGCATGCGCTCCTGGCTCTCGGAGAGCATCATCTCGTAGGCGCTCATGCCCACTTCGCGGCACGGCACCGCGTCGAGGTTTAGGTCGACACCGAGGTCGCCCTTGGCGCCCATCTCCACCGCCGAACAGGTGAGGCCAGCCGCTCCCATGTCCTGGATCGCGATGACGCAATCCTTGCCCATGATCTCCAAGCAGGCTTCCAGCAGCAGCTTTTCCGAGAACGGATCCCCCACCTGAACGGTCGGGCGCTTGGCCTCCGAGTCGTCGTCGAACTCGGCGGACGCCATGCTGGCGCCGTGGATGCCGTCGCGTCCGGTCTTCGAACCGAGGTACACGATAGGCATGCCGACACCGGTCGCCTTGGCGTAGAAGATCTTGTCCGCCGCGGCGATGCCGACCGCCATGGCATTGACCAGGCAATTGCCGTCGTAGCGCGCGTGAAACCGCAATTGCCCGCCAACCGTCGGCACACCGAACGAGTTGCCGTACCCCCCGACACCGGCGACGACGCCGGAGACCAGATGGCGCGTGCGCGGATGCGCTGGATCACCGAAGGAAAGCGCGTCAAGGCACGCAATCGGACGCGCACCCATGGTGAACACGTCACGCAGGATGCCGCCGACACCGGTCGCCGCCCCCTGATAGGGCTCGATGAAGCTCGGGTGGTTGTGGCTCTCCATCTTGAACACGACCGCGAGTCCATCGCCGATGTCGACCACCCCGGCGTTCTCACCTGGCCCCTGGATCACCCACGGAGCCTGGGTGGGCAAAGTACGCAGATGAACCTTGGAGGATTTGTACGAGCAGTGCTCATTCCACATGGCGGAAAAAATCCCGAGCTCCGTGAAGCTCGGCTCCCGCCCAATCAGTTTGACGATGCGCTCATACTCGTCGGGCTTTAGCCCGTGCTCGGCGACGAGCTGCGGCGTGATCGGCGGTTCGTTCCGTGTCATAGGGGTGACCCGGTAGAGCATGCGCCCGGTGATGGCAACGCTTCCGGGCCGGTCGACGCTTATGCGGCGCGGTCGAGGGCCTCCACAAGGCCGGCGAAAAGGCCACGCCCGTCGGTGCAGCCCATTTCCGGCTCCACGTGATTCTCCGGATGCGGCATCATTCCGAGCACGTTGCCACCCGCGCTGACAATTCCGGCAATGGCATTGCTTGCCCCGTTGAGGTTCCAGGCGGGGTCGAGGCTCCCGTCCGGGGCGGCATAACGAAACAACACCCGTCCGTCATCCTCAAGGCGCGCTAGGGTTTCGGCATCGGCAACGTAGTTGCCTTCCCCATGGGCGACCGGCACCCGGATCACCTGCCCGGCATTGTAGCCGCGGGTGAACGGACTGTCGGACCGCTCGACCCGCAGGAACAGATCGCGCGAGATAAACTTCAGGGCCTTGTTGCGCATCAGCACGCCAGGCAGGAGGCCTGCTTCGCAGAGAATTCTGAAAACCGTTGCAAACGCCCAGCAGCAATCCGCCGTCGGCCGCATGGGCGCGCACCGCGTCCATGATCGGCGCACGTGCCGCGATCGCGCCACAGCGCAGATAGTCGCCGTATGAGAAGCCGCCTGGAATAATAACCAGATCGGTCCCCGGCGGCAGCGCCGTGTCGGCGTGCCAAACCATGTTGGGCTCGCGCCCCGAGATCAACCTAAGGGCGCGCGCCATATCGCGCTCGCGATTGATTCCCGGAAAGACGATGACAGCGCTTTTCATCGTATCCACCGCAACAGCGTGATGTCGCCCGTCGGGCGCTGCATCCGGAACAGCGGGATCATGTCCATTGCCTTTTCCCGCATCGCGCCGGGCGTTCGCTTGCGCTGAAATATGCTCAGTACGAGAGCAACCTGGTCATCCCCGGCAATGACGATCACGGCACTGCCATCAGCGACGTCGAAACAAACGGCCCGTCCGGGCAGATCGCCAATCTGGACATCAAACACCGCGCAGGCGGGCGGCGGCTTGGCATTGGGATCCGCTCCCCGGGCCGCTGCCGGCACGAGGCCGTACTGTTGCAGGATATCAAGCATCGCCGGCTCGTCCTTGGCGCTCTCGCGCCAGCGGACCGGATCGATGAAAAATCCCCCCACATTGGGCTCGTCTTCGCACATCGGCCCCAGCACACAGGCAAAGACGAAACGCCCCTGGGCTTCGCTCGCAACTTGCCGGCGCACATCCTCGAAGGTCAGCAGGAAGCCCTTGAGTTGATCCGCGCATCCAAGCAGGAGGCCCGCCTCCTTGACGGAGACCACCTGGCACGGCCGGGCTTGCTGCGCGACCGCGCCCTCCTGCGCGACGGCGCCCCCTTGCGCAACCGCGCCGGAGCAGAGCGCTGAGACAAACCCCATCGCCAACAGCAGACGCAACGGAAAGGCCCTCATTGCAACCCCGTCGACGCTCGCACGAAATCCAACACGACGGGGCTCGCCAACTCCTCAAGAGTGGCTTGCACCGCATCGGCTGTGATCGGCTCCTTGGAAGCCGCCGTAGCAATCACGCCGTCACACTTGTTGGAGAGGGCGACGGTGAGGAGATAGCTCCGCGCTCCGTGCGGGCCATCGACCACGAACGGCCGTGCGCGTCCTTTCATCCAGCTGACCCTGACCGGCCAGCCGGGCGCAAGCGGCGTGACTGGCCCCGGAAACAGATCGAAATCGGCGACGCGGTCGATCTCGATGTCATCGGCAACACCCGTGGTGCAATTGCAGAACCCCACCTTGGCGCGGACGTAGACCGCCAACTCGGTCCCGCACGCGCTGCAGTGGAAGGCGCGACCCGTGCCCCACTGGTCGAGCAGGAATGGCCACGGCACTTCCGCAAACATCGCGCTTGGGCCGGCTGCGGCTGCGCCGCCAGCGACCTCCACGACGGGCATTGCGGTGGTGATCAGCGACATTGCGAGGACAGTGCCGAGCGTCACGGCAATACCTCGACGCGGTAATTCTCGATCACGGTGTTGGCGAGCAGCTTTTCCGCCGCTTTCTTTAACGCAGTTTCGGCACCGGCGCGGTCGCCATCGGCAATCTCGATATCAAACACTTTGCCTTGCCGAACGCTGGCAATTCCATCGATCCCAAGCGACCTCAGCGCGCCTTCGATCGCCTTGCCCTGCGGGTCGAGAATGCCGGATTTCAACGTGACCGTGACACGTGCTTTCATGATAACACTGATGCTAACCGAATTTGGGATGACCGGAAGGGCTCGTGGTTCTGCAAGAACCTGCGTTCCCGGGGGAGCTCGCTGTGTTACCCGACAGTTTCCGGCACACGCGCCTGCTCCAAAAGGCGTCCATAGCCCGACAATTGTCCGCTCTCTCCGATCAAGCGCATGGCGGCCCAGAATGCGGCCGGGGTGCTTGATACGACGGGCAACCCGCAGCGCTCCTCGAGTGGCTTTGCCACACTGAGCGTGCGCAGCCCGCCGCAGGAAATCAGGATGGCGTCGGCGTCAGGCGCCTCCTCATGGGCCTTGATGGCGAGCTCGATGATTTCTGCTTCCGACTTGCGACCAGCCCCGCCGCCGAACTCTGTGATGCCGAAGCATTCGAGCGAGCGCACATCGAAGCCATGGTAGGTCAGGAGGTCCTTGAGCTTGTCGTTCACGACCTTGGTGTAGGCCGTCGCCACGGCGAGTTGCTCGGCGCCGACTTCGCGCAGGCCATCGACGATGGCCGTTGACATCGTACTCGTCGGCAGTCCGGTGCGCTTGTGGATCTCGCGGATAAGATAGTCGTTAAACTCGGGTCCGCGATAGAAGGTGAGTGACGTGCCCATCACCATGATGGCATCGACGCCGCGCTTGGCGAGGTCCTCCGCCGCCGGTACGATTTTATAAAAGGCCTGGTCGTAGCCGTCCGGCGTCAACGAACCGACGCCGGTGCCATGCGGCACGAACGTCATCTGCGGATACATGATCGGGCCTTCATTCGGCACCCGATCTTCAGCGAACGGAACCACCAATCCGATCGTCTTGTTTACGGCCATGACCGCTCCGCGAGAACAGCGCCCGTTCAGCTCTTCACAAGGACCGGTCCAAGCCCCTGGGGCCGCTCGCCCTCGCTCATGATGCCCAGCCGCTTGGCCACTTCGGTATAGGCCTCGACCAGTCCGCCGAGATCGCGGCGGAACCGATCCTTGTCGAGCTTCTCGTTGGATTTGATATCCCACAGCCGGCACGAGTTGGGCGAGATTTCATCGGCGACGACGATGCGCATCAAATCATTTTCCCACAGGCGCCCGCATTCCATCTTGAAATCGACCAGACGGATGCCGACGCCGAGGAACAGGCCGGATAGAAAGTCGTTGACCCGAATAGCAAGGGCCATGATGTCATCGATTTCCTGCGGATTGGCCCAACCGAACGCAGTGATGTGCTCCTCGGAGACCATCGGATCGCCGAGTGCGTCGTTCTTGTAGTAGAACTCGATGATCGAGCGCGGCAGCTGGGTGCCTTCCTCAATCCCAAGCCGCTGACTGAGCGAGCCGGCCGCGACGTTGCGGCACACGATTTCCAGCGGAATGATTTCGACTTCGCGAATCAGCTGCTCGCGCATGTTGAGCCGGCGGATGAAATGCGTCGGCACGCCGATGTCGTTGAGGTGCTGAAACACGTACTCGGAAATGCGGTTGTTGAGGACGCCCTTGCCCTCGATCACCTGATGTTTCTTCGCGTTGAAGGCGGTGGCATCATCCTTGAAGTGTTGGATCAGTGTTCCGGGCTCTGGTCCTTCGTAAAGAACCTTGGCCTTGCCCTCATAAATGCGGCGGCGGCGGCTCATCGGGGTGTACCGTGATTTCAGAAAATCCATCGGGTTGCCGTGACTCCATTTTGGCTCAAGTCCGCGGCGGCGGCGGAGGGCGCGGCAGGAAACGCAAGCGCGCATGCGGGCGGCCGGCCCCCTCCACCCGCAACGTAACCGAACTGGCTGCGGAGCACAATTGACATAGACCCCGCGCCCCCCTGCCGCAATGGCGTTGTGAACGATTACGGACGTTGCCTTGACGCGTGGCACTCGATATGCAAGGCGGCGATTCATATATGATGGTCCGTGCGGCCGATGAGCGCCGGCGATCAGGAGCAGCGGGGCACCGATGACGACGTTCGACAAGCGCGAAGAGGGCTTTGAGAAGAAGTTTGCGCACGACGAAGAGTTGCGCTTCAAGGCGACCGCTCGGCGGAACAAGCTGCTCGGACTGTGGGCGGCAGAAAAGCTTGGACTGTCGGGCGCCGGCGCGGAGACCTATGCCAAGGAAGTGGTCGCATCCGACTTCGAGGAGCCCGGCGATCATGATGTGTTTCGTAAAGTGCGCAAGGATTTCGATGCCAAAGGCATCGCTGTGTCCGACGAAGACATCCGACAAGTCATGAACGAACTATTGGCGAAGGCCGTCGCGCAGCTTCAGGCTGGGAAATAAGTCAACCGTCTGCTCTGGTTGGAGCGCACCATTATGCCGCAGTGCGTATCTCGGGCCTGGGCGTGAAGAGGCGGTGGTCGGCGCTTTCCCAATGCTGCGCAAAGAACGGATCTGACGTCCCGGTGATGAGTTCGCGCGGACTCAAGAATTTGTAAACATCGCCGAAGCTTTTCACCTCGCTGGCGGAGAGCCTCTTGAGGATGTGATACGGCCGCAGCTCGTTTGGATGCGCCAGGCCGGCTGCTCCGACCAGTTCACCCAAAGCGGCGAGCGTGTTGTGATGAAAGCGCGCAACGCGTTCCGCCTTGGTTTCTACGACGAGCGCGCGTTGGCGCAACTTGTTCTGGGTCGCAACCCCACTCGGACAGTGATCGGTGTGACAGGTTTGCGCCTGCACGCAACCCAGCGCAAACATGAACCCGCGCGCAATATTGCACCAATCGGCCCCGAGCGAGAGGATGCGCGCCATGTCGAAGCCGGTGATGATGCGGCCGCTCGCGCCGAGGCGGATGGTATCGCGCAAGCCGCAGCCGACGAGCGTGTTGTGAGCAAACAGCAGCCCCTCGCGCAGCGGAGTTCCAACATGATCAGCAAACTCGAGCGGCGACGCGCCAGTGCCGCCCTCCTTGCCATCGACCACAATGAAGTCAGCGCGGATCCCGGTCTCCAACATGGCCTTGCAGATGGCCATGAACTCCCACGGATGTCCGATGCACAGCTTGAACCCGGTCGGCTTGCCACCGGAGAGCTCGCGGAGCTGGGCGATGAACTGCACAAGCTCGAGCGGCGTTGCAAACGCCGGGTGCCGGGCCGGTGATATGCAATCGATTCCCTTCGGCACACCGCGGGCCGCGGCAATTTCCGGCGAAACCTTGGGGCCCGGAAGCACGCCGCCGTGACCCGGCTTGGCGCCCTGCGAGAGCTTGATCTCGATCATCTTGACCTGCGGCTCGCGCGCCATCGCGGCAAAGCGATCGGGGCTAAATGACCCATCTTCATTGCGGCAACCGAAATAGCCGCTGCCGATCTCCCAGATGATGTCGCCGCCGAACTCGCGGTGATACGTGCTCAACCCGCCCTCGCCGGTGTCATGGGCGAAGCCTCCCATCTTGGCTCCTTTGTTGAGCGCGCGGATGGCATTGGCGCTGAGCGCGCCGAAGCTCATGGCGGAAACGTTGAGCAACGAGAGCGAATAGGGTTCGCGGCAATCGGGCCCGCCGACAACGACGCGAAAATTGTGTCCGTCGCTCGGACGCGGTGCGAGCGAGTGATTGATCCACTCGAAATTGCTCCCGTAGATGTCCTGCTGGGTGCCGAACGGGCGTTTGTCGAGCTGCCCTTTGGCGCGTTGGTACACGACCGAGCGCTTGGCGCGATTGAACGGCGTGCCGTCGGTCTCGCTCTCGAGAAAATATTGCCGGATCTCGGGCCGGATTTTCTCGAGCACGAAGCGAAGATTGGCGAGGATCGGATAATTCCGTTTGAGGCTGTGACTGGTCTGGATCATGTCCCAGATGCCGAGCGCAACCAACAGAATGCAAATCAGGAACCCACCGAACAACAAGGCGCGAATATCAGGAAGCCAAGCCAGCGGATACGTAAGCCCGAATATGATCATCCCCGCCACGGCGGCGGCGAGCCCCACATAGCGCATGCTGTCCTCCCCCGACGGGAATTTATTGCAGGTTCATCAATTTCAATGCGGCACGCCCAAGCGCACCATACGGATTGGCGAGCGTCTCGAAGATTTCGAAATGATTGTATCCTTCGGCGACGATCAACTCCACGGGTTTACCGGCCGCCGCTAACCGCGGCATGAAATTCGCGGGTCTGGCGCTGGAACTCCGGTGTTTCGCAGGTGCCATAGGCCAACACGAGCGGCGCATTGAGCCGATCGATGTGGCGCTGCGCGCTCAGGCGTTCGACATTGGCATCGGTGAAGGCGACATAATTCGAGCGCTTCGACAGCCGCACCGGAGCGAGCTCATACATTCCGCTCGACAATAGCGCGCCCTTGAACATCTGCGCCGGAAGGCCATGCGCTTGCCAATCAAGCGTTGCCATCACGCCCCCAAGATGCGCGCCTGACGAATGTCCGAACAAATAGAACCGCCCCGGATCGCCGCCCCACTCGGCCGCGGTTTTGTGGACAAAGGCAATGGCGCGCGCAACCTGATCGGCGAGGACTCCAATATCCCCCGCGTGGTCTTCCACTCCAGCGAAGTCCGGGATCACGAAGTGTGCGCCGGCGCGGACAAATAGTTCGGCCGGCGTGCAGAACTCGTTGGCCCGACGCGCCCGCCAGGCGCCGCCATGGACGAAGATCGCGACCGGCGCGTTGCTGCGTCCGCAATGATAGAGGTCGAGCGTTTCAATCGCACTCGGCCCGTACGACATGCGCCGGGGTTCGCCCAACCGGGCACGCATCTGCGCGCCCTCAACGGTACGGCGATGGCCGAGCTGCTGCGCATTGGCGGCGTATTTCAGCTGATCGTAGGCGTCGTCGAGCTCCTGCTGGTCCATATCGAGCCAGACCAGCGGCCCCTTCTGGCGCGCGACCACATCATTCATAAGGACACTCCGACTTCATCTGCACGGGAAAGTATATAGCACCTGTCTGCCGTCTTTTGACCAGCCGAGCCGATAGCGCCCAATTCTTGGCCACAAACTTGCAAGCACACTTGCGAGCGACTGCCAACCGCATGTCAGCTTTTCGCCGCGCACGTTTGACAAAGCGTTCCACGGCTTGGCACATGCGCCGCAACCCACCAGCGAGAGCCCCTCTGCCATGAAGGTTTTTCTGTTCGATCTCATCGCCTATGGCGCCCACTTCGAGGACGCCAAGGCCGCGAAGCTTCTGCCCTATCCGTTGCCTGGTCACCGGTTTGACCGTGAGGTCGGCGCGCGCACCTTCGAGGAGCACCTCGAGGCTTGGGCCGAGATGGACCGCCTCGGCTTTGATGGCGTGGGGCTCAATGAACATCACACCACTGCCCACAGCCTGATGAACTCGCCCAACATGATGGCGGCGGCCGGCGCCCAACGCACCAAGAACCTGAAGTTTCTGCTCCTCGGCAATCTCTTGCCGCTGCACAATCCGCTGCGCATCGCCGAGGAGCTGGCGATGGCCGACTGCCTCTCGCGCGGACGCATCCTGTCCGGATTTGCGCGCGGCGTGCCGCGTGAATACGGGGTCTACGGCGTGCCCATGGCGGAATCGCGCGCGCGCTTTGAGGAAGCGGTCGACATTATCCTGAAGGCATGGACCGAGGATGTTTTCTCATACGAGGGCAAGTTCTGGTCCTACAAAGATATCTCGATCTGGCCACGGCCGTATGCGCGGCCTTATCCGTCGGTGTGGGTCCCCTTTACGGGCAGCAAGGAGACCATCGAGTGGGCCGGCAAGCATGATTTCAGCGCAGTCATTCCGGCACTCAAGCGCGGCGTGCTCGAAGACATCACCGGCTATTTCGCGAAGGCCAAGGCCCGGCACGGCCATCGTCTCACGCCCGATCAACTCTGTCTGTTCACCGATGTGTATGTAGCCCCGGACAAAGACACGGCGCTGCGGGAATACGGGGACAATTTCCTCTATTTCAATCAGACGCTCTGGCATCATGGCAGCCTCGGCGAAAAGAACGCGGCCAAGAGCTCGGGCTACGTTGCCTCATCGTCGTACGATTATGTGCGGCCCGAGAACCGCGCCGATATCGAAATGGATCGCGACAAGATCAGACAGATCACGCAAAGCGATCTCGAGGCGCGCGTTCACTCGGGCGCCCTCGCGTGGGGATCGGGCAAAGAAATCGCTGAGCAGCTGATCGAGAAGGCGGAGCATGCGGGCGCCAATGCATGGGTGCTCAACCTCAATCTGGGGGCGCTGCCGCACGCCATGTTCATGGAGCAGATCCGTCGCTTTGCGCGCGATGTGCTCCCGGCCTTGCATGCACACGAGGTCAAGCGAGTGCCGGCAGCGGAGCGTGCCGTCGCGTGAGAAACGGCCTATATCTCACGGATGACTGTAGGCCTCACGACACGTGTGCTGGCGGCCGACGCCACGGGCATAGACGTTGCCGCGCGCACCTTGCGCGATGGCGGTTTGGTGGCATTCCCGACTGAAACGGTTTATGGCCTCGGCGCGGATGCCACGAACGCCGTCGCCGTGGCGCGGCTCTTTGCCGCCAAGGGCCGGCCTTCATTCAATCCGCTGATCGCACATGTGTGCGAGCTCGCGGATGCGCGCACGCTCGCCCAGTTCAATGATGATGCGACTAGGCTTAGCCGGTTCTGGCCCGGGCCACTGACGCTGGTATTGCCGCGGCTCGCAGGCTGTCCGGTCGCCGACCTTGCAACGGCAGGCCTCGACACAATCGCCGTGCGGGTGCCCAGCCATCCAGTGGCGCAGGCGCTACTCACCAAGCTGCAGCGGCCGATCGTGGCGCCCTCCGCCAACCGTTCGGGTCATGTGTCGCCGACCGCGGCCGCGCACGTTCTCGCTGATCTGAGCGGCCGCATCGATCTTATCCTCGACGGCGGAACTGCGCCCATTGGCGTTGAATCGACCATCGTCGCCTGCGTTGGGCCCCAGCCGTTGCTGCTGCGCGCCGGCGGCTTGCCGCGCTCGGACATCGAGCACGCACTCGGCCACGCGCTCGGCCAGCATGAAACGACAGCGGTCGAGAGCGGGGAAGCGCCCCTCGCGCCGGGCATGCTCTCGTCCCACTATGCGCCGCGCAGTTCAGTACGGCTCAACGCGACGCGCATTGAACCCGATGAAGCGCTGCTCGCGTTCGGACCACCGCTGCCCCGGGCCAAGCGCGTCCTCAATCTCTCGTCCTGGCGGTGATCTGGTCGAAGCCGCAGCGAACCTATTCTCGCATCTGCGCGCACTCGATGCAGCTGGAGCGAAGACGATTGCGGTGATGCCGATCCCGTCGCATGGTCTCGGCGAAGCTATCAATGACCGACTGGCTCGCGCGGCCGCCCCACGCGACTGAAAGGCAGTAAGCAGAGCGAATGAGCATTTCACCTGTGCGCGCCCCACGAGCCGTTATCTCAGCAGACATCGTGCAACGATTCATCGACATCGTCGGCGCGAAGCATGCGATCACCAACGCGAGCGAACAGGAGTCCTACCTGGTTGAGGACCGCGGGCTCTACCGCGGCCACACCCCGGTGGTGTTGCGGCCAGGTTCGGTGAGCGAAGTCGCCGCAATTCTGCGGCTCGCGACGGAGACCGCGACCCCGATCGTGCCGCAAGGAGGCAATACCGGCCTTGTCGGCGGCCAGGTTCCGCACAGTGGCGAAGTCCTGCTCTCTCTCAACCGGCTCAATCGGATTCGCGACGTCGATGCTACATCGAACACGATCACCTGCGAGGCCGGTGTCATCCTGGCGAAAGTCCAGGATGCCGCCGCTGATGTTGATCGGCTGTTCCCACTTTCGCTCGGCGCCGAGGGCAGTTGCACGATCGGCGGCAACCTTTCGACCAATGCCGGCGGGACCGGCGCTCTCGCCTACGGCGTCGCGCGCGATCTTGTGCTGGGACTCGAGGTGGTCCTACCGGACGGGCGCGTGTGGCACGGTTTGAACAAGCTCAAGAAAGATAATACCGGCTACGATCTCAAGGACCTATTCGTCGGCGCGGAGGGCACGCTCGGTGTGATCACCGCAGCGGTGTTGAAGCTGTTCCCTCGTCCGCGCACGGTCGAAACTGCATTTATCGGGCTCGCTTCTCCGCGCGCCGCCATCAGCCTGCTCAATCTGGTGCAGGAGCGTACCGGCGGCGCTGCCACGAGCTTCGAACTGATCAAGGCGCTCGCGCTCGAGTTCGCGTTGCGCCACGGGCAGGGCGTGCGCGATCCGCTCGCGACCAGACATCCGTGGTACGTCCTGCTCCAACTCTCATCGCAAAACACCGGTCTTCGCGGCGTCATGGAGGAGATGCTCGCCGCCGCCGCCGAGCGCGGGCTGATCGAGGATGCAGCAATTGCGGAGAGCCTCGAGCAAGCAAAGGCGTTCTGGCGCATCCGCGAGATCCTGCCGGAAGTGCAGAAGCCCGAGGGCGGCTCAGTCAAACACGATGTGTCGGTTCCGATCGCGCTGATCCCGGAGTTCCTGGAACAAGCCGACGCCGCCGTAGAGAAGGTTGTGCCCGGCGCGCGACCCGTGCCGTTCGGGCATGCAGGCGACGGCAATATTCACTACAACATCAGTCAGCCGCTCGGGGTCGATAAAGCGCAATTCCTCGCCCGCTGGGATGAGGTCAATGCCGCCGTGCACGCGGTCGTGACCAAACTCGGTGGGTCGATCTCAGCCGAACATGGCATCGGGGTGATGAAGCGCGACTTGCTGCCGGGCGTCAAAGATCCGGTCGCGCTCGATCTCATGCGCACGCTCAAGCGCACGCTCGACCCGAGCAACATCCTCAATCCAGGCAAAGTGGTTTAGGGCCGCTAGGCGACCTTCGTGACCTGCACCTGAGTTCCGGCTTTGATTGCTTTGAGCACCTTCACATCGCTGATCGCGCGGGCGAACACATTGCAGGGACTTGCGAGCCGCGTCTCCCCGGATCGCGAGATCGGGGTTCGGCCAAACCCGATAGCTATCGCCGGTCCGTCCGGCCAGTAGGCGATTTCGCCCGGTGTCACCACCTCCCGCGCCTGCGGCTCGCGCGCCACGGTGACGGGCACGTCGAAATAGACTTCGTCGCCCCAGGTGAGCACGCTCGCGGTTACGGGCAAAGCGGCAAGCACCGCCTTGGCGGTGGGCGTATCCAGGAGCTCGGCATCGAAGCCGAGGGTGCCGAAATCGAAACGGATGCGAGGCATAGGACCTGAGTACCCGATCAGACCCCTGCCCCGCCATCCCAAACACATCAGTTCAGGCGGAAGACCCCGTCTACGGCCTTTATCTCAGCCGGGGCGATCAGGCCGCGATGGCACACGGTCACGTGATACAGCCGACCATCGAGTTTGCTCTGCCAGAACTGCAGGAAGCGTTGCAACTCTGGGAACTCGGGACACAGATCGTATTCCTGCCAAACGTAGGCTTGCAGCAGCCAGGGATGATCCGGCCGCCGATACAGGATCTCAGCCGTGGCAAGGCCATAACCTTCCAATTGGCATTTGAAATCTTTGCTCACCATGTCAGCACCTCGAGTCGCAGTGTCATAAATCTGACGCGGGCGGTTTGTTCATGGCAAGCCTAAAAAGTAAATTAAATGTGTATTATCAAGGCATTAGCAGCATCGCGTCAGGAGTGCTGACAGACTTCTGCCGAACGATTTGGCACCGCCGCAACTGCACAATGTGTATGCAAAATCAGAGACTTACGCGACTTGCTAGCACTCCGCTGAATTGAGTGCTAAAAAATTTGCGGTTCCCCCCTTGCGGCAAAAATTCTGTCCACCTATCTCGCGGCCGAGCGGCCGCAGGGAGCTTCCTAGGGGGCCGCGTCAGCGAAAAGCCCAGTGTTGTCTTAGTCAGGAGGATCACATGAAATTCCGCCCGCTTCACGACCGCGTCGTCGTCAAGCGCATTGATGCCGAAGAAAAAACCGCTGGCGGGATCATCATTCCCGATACGGCGAAGGAAAAGCCCCAGCAGGGCGAAGTCGTGTCTGTCGGTCCGGGAGGCCGTGACGAGGCCGGCAAGCTGATCCCGATCGATGTGAAGCCCGGTGACCGCGTCCTGTTCGGCAAGTGGTCGGGCACCGAAGTCAAGCTCGATGGCGTCGAATACCTGATCATGAAGGAAAGCGACATCATGGGCGTGATCGATGAGCCGGTCGCCAAGAAGAAGGCCGCCTAATCCTTAACCCCCGCCCCGCTGCGGCTCGGACAGTCACCCCGGCGCGGTTGAGCGCCCCACTTCCGAGCACGCGCAAGATTGTGAATCCGGAGAGATCCAAACATGGCTGCAAAAGACGTAAAATTCTCGGTTGATGCGCGCGACCGTATGTTGCGCGGCGTCGACATCCTGGCAAACGCCGTGAAGGTGACGCTTGGCCCGAAGGGCCGGAACGTCGTGCTCGACAAGAGCTTCGGCGCCCCGCGCATCACCAAGGACGGTGTAACGGTCGCCAAGGAAATCGAGCTTGAGGACAAGTTCGAGAACATGGGCGCCCAGATGGTGCGCGAGGTTGCTTCCAAGACCTCAGACATCGCCGGCGACGGCACCACGACTGCGACCGTGCTGGCGCAGGCGATCGTGAAGGAAGGTTCGAAGGCGGTGGCCGCCGGAATGAACCCGATGGACCTCAAGCGCGGCATCGATCTCGCCGTCGAGGCCGTCATCGAAGACCTCAAGAAGAATTCCAAGAAGGTCACCTCGAACGACGAGATCGCCCAGGTCGGCACGATTTCGGCCAATGGTGACAGCGAGATCGGCCGCTTCCTCGCCGAGGCGATGAAGAAGGTCGGCAACGAGGGCGTGATCACGGTCGAAGAGGCAAAGTCGCTCGAGACCGAGCTCGACGTGGTCGAGGGCATGCAGTTCGACCGCGGCTACATCTCGCCCTACTTCGTCACCAATGCCGACAAGATGCGCACCGAGATGGAGGACCCCTACGTCCTCATCTATGAGAAGAAGCTCTCGGCGCTCAACGAGCTGCTGCCACTGCTCGAGGCCGTGGTGCAGACCGGCAAGCCGCTGCTCATCATCGCCGAGGACGTGGAAGGCGAGGCGCTCGCCACGCTCGTGGTGAACAAGCTGCGCGGCGGTCTCAAGGTCGCGGCCGTGAAGGCGCCCGGCTTCGGCGATCGTCGCAAAGCCATGCTGCAGGACATCGCGATCCTGACCGGTGGCCAGGCGATCAGCGAAGATCTCGGCATCAAGCTCGAGAACGTGACGCTGAACATGCTCGGCCGCGCCAAGAAGGTGATGATCGAGAAGGAGAACACCACGATCGTCAACGGCGCCGGCAAGAAGGCCGACATCGAGGCTCGTATCGCCCAGATCAAGGCGCAGATCGAGGAGACCACCTCCGACTATGATCGCGAGAAGCTGCAGGAGCGGCTGGCGAAGCTCGCCGGCGGCGTCGCGGTGATCCGTGTCGGCGGCGCGACCGAGGTCGAGGTGAAGGAGCGCAAGGACCGCGTGGATGATGCCATGCATGCGACCCGCGCTGCGGTCGAGGAAGGCGTTCTGCCCGGTGGCGGCGTCGCTTTGCTGCGCGCGACTGAGGCACTCAAGAAAGTGCGCGCCGGCAACGAGGACCAGAAGACCGGCATCGAGATCGTGCGCAAGGCTCTATCGCATCCGGCCCGCCAGATTGCCATCAATGCGGGCGAGGACGGCTCGGTCATCGTCGGCAAGATCCTGGAGAAGGATCAGTACGGCTATGGCTTCGACGCCCAGAGCGGCGAGTACGCCGACCTGGTGAAGAAGGGCATCATCGATCCGACCAAGGTGGTGCGTACCGCCCTGCAGGATGCGGCCTCGATCGCCGGCCTGCTGATCACCACCGAGGCGATGGTCGCCGAGCTGCCGAAGAAGCAGAGCGCGGCCCCGGCCATGCCGCCCGGCGGCGGGATGGATTTCTGATCCAGCCTCGCAACCAAGCAAATACAAAGGGCGCGGCGCAAGCCGCGCCCTTTTTCTATGCGAGCATGGGATTATACTAAGTCTTAGCGAGACGCTGATGAACGTTCATTCGATTGCACAAATGGATAAGGCCGCGTTCCTGACTTGGGCACAGGGACGTGAAGGCCGCTATGAGCTTGTGGAGAATCGCGTCGTGATGATGGTGGGGGTATCGCTGGCGCACGGCCTCATCGTGGGGAACGTGTACACGGCATTGCGAAACCAGCTTAGCCGCGCCCAATGGATGGTCCTGACTGACTTCGGCGTCGATGTCAGTCCGCGAACGTTGCGTTATCCTGACGTGTTGGTGGCCAAAGCCAGCAAATCCTACAAGGACTTTACCGCCACCGAACCGGTGTTTATCGCGGAGGTACTGTCGCCCTCGACCGAAACCGTCGATCTCGGCGACAAGCTTGCTGAGTATGCACGATTGCCAAGTCTGGCCGCCTATGTCGTGCTGGCGCAGAGCGAACCGAAGGCTTGGGTCTGGTTGCGCGTCGAGGGAAACTTTGTCCCGCCGACGGTGCTTTCCGGTCGCGACGCGGTGCTGAGCGTCGCCGCATTGGGACTGGCGATCGAACTGGCCGACATCTACGAGGGGATCGAAGATTTGGCCGAGCAGTGATCGCTTACCGGACTAGCCGACTCCCACCCTAACATCGCCCATCTCGTATCCCCTTGTGCCACACTGCGCCGGATTCGCGCGCAAGGTGGATACGCGGGGTACGAGATGGACGTGATCGCTCAGCTGCCGCTGTCGCAAGTCTTCGCCTATCTGGGCGTAGGCTTGAGCGTCGTGCAGATGTGGATGAAGACGATGATCCCGCTGCGGACCATCGCCATTACCACCAATGTGCTGTTCCTCTCCTACGCGGTCCTCGCCGACGTGCGCCCGACGCTCGTGCTCAATTGCATCTTGCTGCCGCTCAATCTCTACCGCCTCAACGAGATGCGCACGTTGATCCGCAAGGTCGAGCGCGCGCGTGGCGCCGAGATCGACATGAACTGGCTGCGCCCGTTCATGAGCCGCCGACATATCAAGGCCGGTGAAACGCTGTTTCGTAAGGGCGATATCGCCGAGGCCATGTACCTCATCGATTCCGGCCGGTTCGAATTGAGCGAAACCGGCATCGATATTCCGCCGGGAACCGTGGTCGGGGAACTCGGCATGCTATCGCCCGATGGCCGCCGCACCCAGTCGCTGGTCTGCCGCGAGACCGGGGACGTGCAATCGCTCAGCTACGATCGGTTCGAGGAACTCTATTTCCAGAATCCCGAGTTCGGGCTGAGCTTTCTCAAGCTGACCAGCCGGCGGCTGTTTCAGAACATCGCCCGTCTCGAACAGGAACTTGGCGCCCGCACCGCTCCGA
Source organism: uncultured Alphaproteobacteria bacterium (assembly GCA_963760435.1). Lineage (GTDB taxonomy): Bacteria > Pseudomonadota > Alphaproteobacteria > Rhizobiales > Xanthobacteraceae > JAFAXD01. The sequence goes on along the minus strand of CAVXDE010000041.1, from coordinate 49,816 downwards.
GCGGCGTTCCAGCAGGTTGAAGCCGGCAAAGCGCGGCGCAATAATGCGGCTGGACAAGTCAGATTGAGCGAGCCATCGATGGCTGTCAAACAAGGCGAGATCCGGGTGGGCGTCGGCGGGTGGACCTTCGAGCCGTGGCGCGGTGTGTTCTACCCTAAAGGCCTGCCGCACGCGCAGGAACTTTCGTACGCGAGCCGCAAGCTGACCGCGATCGAGATCAACGGCACCTATTACGGCACGCAGAAACCGGAGAGTTTTCGCAAGTGGGCGCGCGAAACCCCGGACGGCTTCGTGTTCTCGGTCAAGGGTCCGCGCTACACCGTTAATCGCCGGGTGCTGCGCGAAGCCGACGATTTAATCAAATGGTTCTTCGATTCCGGCGTGCTGGAACTCGGTCCCAAACTCGGACCTGTGCTCTGGCAATTCGCGCCCACCAAGAAGTTCGACGAAGCGGATTTCGGCGGATTCCTGGAACTGCTCCCGCAAAAGATCGGCGACCAGGCGCTGCGGCACGTCGTCGAGGTGCGTAACGATAGTTTTTGCACCCCGGCTTTCATCGCTCTGCTGCGCAAATTTTCTGTGCCGGTCGTGTTCGCCGAGCACGCGAAATATCCGAACATTGCGGACTTGGCTGGTGATTTTGTCTATGCGCGCTTGCAGAAGGGCAACGACGACATCGAAACCGCCTACCCGCTGGCCGCCATTGCCGACTGGGCGGCGCGCGCCCGGACCTGGGCCAAGGGAGGTGAACCCGAAGATCTCCCGCGCGTTAACCCGACGTCGGCAGGCAAGAAACCGCGCGACGTGTTCGTCTATTACATACACGAGGGCAAGATACGCGCGCCCGCAGCTGCCATGGCGATGATTGAGCAATTGAACGCATGACCAAGGCCGCACCGCTGCACACGATTGGCTACGAGCAGACCCCGGCGGCCGCCGTGCTCGACGAGCTTGCTCGCGCACGGGTCGACCTGCTGGTCGATGTCCGGGCGATCGCGTCCTCGCGGCGTCCGGGATTCTCCAAGCGCCAACTCGCGGCTGGCCTCGATGAGCGCGGAATCAAATATTTGCATCTGCGCGGCCTCGGCACGCCGAAGGAAGGCCGGCTCGCGGCTCGTGCCGGCAATATCGACAGACTGTTTGATATCTACGAGAAGCACCTCGCAACCACGCAGGCACGCGAAGAGCTCGATGAGCTCACGTTGCTCGCCCGCTCCGGCCAGCGGCTCTGCCTTCTCTGCTATGAGCGCGACGCGACCCGATGTCACCGCCAGTGGATTGCGGAGCGCATCCACGAGCGCACGGGCGCGCAGGTGGACCACCTCATGGCCGCGCCGGCCTGAACCAAAACCCAGTCTCACTCAGCCGGTGCGATGACCGCAGCGCGGGTGCGCCGGCCCTCGGCCCCAGCAACCAGGAAAGTAATGGCGAGCGAGTTGATCGCAAACAACGCCGCAATGATCGCCGTCACGAACAACACCAGATCGGCGCCGCCGCGATCCCAGAGCCGCCCGATCGCCCAGACTGCCGGCCCTGCCGTGGTGAAGATCAGAAAAAAGCGCAGCGAATAGACCCGACCTCGCCAGGCGGATGGCGTGTAGCGCGCCAAAATGAAGTCGCCAACCGTCACCTGGGCATAGATCGCGGCCACCGCGAGCGCGAGCGCGGGCAGCAATGTCCAACCTGCGAGGTGAGTGACCAGGAGCATGGCGACGAGCTGGGTGATGGCAATGCCGGACATCACGAGATGCGGCGGAATGCGCTCCACCAATCGCCCCATGGACACCTGAGCAACGGCGCCGCAGAGGAACACGGCGGTCGCAATGGCACCGACCAATGCGATCGGAACATCTTGTCCGATGCGCACATCAACGATCTTCGGGAGAGTAATCGTCAGACAATTGAAGACAAGGCCCGAGAACAGCGCCAGCACCATGAACAGCGAAACGACGGTGATCGTCAGCCGTCGATTGAGCACGACGTCGTGCACGGTCGGTGGGATCGCCCGACGGCGCCCCTCGTCCGGCACGAACCAAACATAGAAAACGCCGGTGACGATGAACACGGCGGCCGGGACGAAGAACGCCGCCCGCCATCCGATGGCGACGACAATGAATGCCGTAATGCCGCTCGCGATTGACACGCCGACGTTTCCGCAAACGCCGTTCCAGGACATGGTGCGGGCGCGATTGACCGCCGTGTCGACCAACATCGGCAGACCGACCGGATGATAGATCGCCGAGAAGACGCCGACCGCGCACAACGCAATGGCAAGCATCGTAAAGCTCGACGCCAAACCCACAGCTGCGGCCGCAATACCGGTCCCGAAGAAATAAACCGCCATCATGTTGCGGCGGCTCCAGTGATCGGCGATCCAGCCGCATGGGAGCGCCAACAGCCCGAACACTGTGAAGCCGGCCCAGGACAGCTTCAGCAGGTCGCCATATTGGCGGCCGTCGAAGGCTTGAAGTCCAAGTATGACGGTCGGATAGATCAACAGCACATAATGGTCGAGCAGATGGCCCCAGTTCAAAAAGCCAATCGTGCGAGCTCGGTGACGTGCGTCATCCGGTGCCATGCTTTTGTTCATTGCAGACATAGGGATTCGTTCCGGCATTCCCCTTTCATATAGCGCCTCCGCGCCGCCAAAGCCTATGCGAAATGCGCAGACGCGTCCCTCAATCCAGGGTACGCCGAAAGCGCAGGACCGCGATCGCCATGGCCAGGAGCATCAGCGCAAACAGCGCCGCGGCGTCATAAGGGACATCCGCCAATGTCGCACCCTTGAGCATGATAGCGCGCACGATGCGCAGATAATGCGTCAGCGGCAAGCCTTCACCGATCCAACGTGCCCATCCGGGCATTCCGGCGAACGGAAACATGAACCCCGAGAGCAGAATATTCGGCAGGAAGAACATCATCGACATCTGCATGGCCTGCAGCTGGTTTTCGGCAATGGTGGAGAAGGTGTAGCCGATGGCCAGGTTTGCGGTGATGAACAACGTCGACAACAAGGCCAACAACATGATGCTACCGAATACGGGCACGCCGAAAATTCCGACACCCAGCCCGATGATCAATGCTGCCTGAACGAAGCCCACCAACACATAAGGGATGATCTTGCCGAGCATCACCTCGACCGGCGTTATCGGCATCGCAAGCAGGCTCTCCATGGTGCCGCGCTCGATCTCGCGTGTCACGGACAGCGCGGTGAAGATCAGCATGGTCATCGTGAGAATCGTGCCGACCAGGCCGGGCACGATATTGAGCGCCGTCGAGGCGGCCGGATTGTAGCGGGCATGGGCGCGGATTTCGAACGCGCCGGGCATGGCATCGGGAATCGCGTGGTCATTGACGAGCGCGCTCGCGATGACCGCATTGAGCGATCCCATCGCCGTGCTGGCCGCGATGGGGTCCGTTGCGTCGGCGGCGAACAACAGAGCCGGCCGATCGCCGCGGCGCAAGGAGCGCTCAAACTCCGCCGGCACTTCGATCCCGAACAACACGGTTCCGGACTTGAGCAACTGGTCGAACTCGGCCGCGTCATGGACCTGCCGGGTGACACGGAAATAAGCCGTATTCTCGATCGCCTTAAGGATCGAGCGGCCGACATCGCTCTGCTCCTGCAGCAGCACCACGGTCGGCATGTGCCGCGGCGTGGTGTTGATCGCATAACCGAACAACATCAGCTGCATGACCGGTATCATCACGATCATGGCGAAGGACACGCGATCGCGCCGCAGCTGGATGAATTCCTTGATCACCATGGCGCCGGTGCGGCGCCAGAACCCGGTCGAGAGGCTGGCGGCGTGCGCGCTCATTGCACGGTGCTATCCTGGAAATTATCGCGGGCCCGGTTCATCAATTCGATGAACACGTCCTCGAGCGAGGGCTCGCTTTCGTGCCAATGCAGGCCGGGGCGATTGCGAAAGCTCGCGACCGTCGCCTGCAAGCGCTCGCGGTCGCGGCCGGATACATGCAGGCTTGCACCAAACGGCGCCACCATATCGACACCCGGCCGTTCAGCGAGGTCGTGCGCGACCTCATTCAAGCCTTCGCCGGTTACTGTGTAGGTCACGAGGCCGGAGCGCGCGATTACGTCGGCGACGCTGCCCTGCGCCAGCAGAACCCCATAGGCGATATAGGCGATCTCGTGACAGCGCTCCGCCTCGTCCATGTAGTGGGTAGACACCAGCACGGTGAGCCCATCGCTAGCGAGCGCATGGATCTCGTTCCAGAATTCGCGTCGCGCCTTCGGGTCAACGCCGGCGGTCGGCTCGTCCAACAGCAACAACTCCGGATTGGGAAGCGTGCAGGCGCCGAGCGCAAGACGCTGTTTCCAGCCGCCGGAGAGCGAGGCCGCGATCTGATTTTCCCGGCCCGACAGCCCCAATCGTTTGATCATGGCGCGCGCCGCCTGCTTGGGATGCGCAACACCATAGAGTCGGGCCACGAAATCGAGGTTCTCGTGCACCGAGAGATCCTGATACAAACTGAAGCGCTGGGTCATGTAGCCGACGCGGCGCTTAATTCGATCAGCTTCGTTGATGATATCGAACCCAAGACAGGTGCCGTGCCCCGCATCGGGGGTCAGCAGGCCGCACAGCATGCGGATCGTCGTTGTCTTGCCGCTGCCATTGGGGCCGAGGAAGCCGTAGATCGTTCCACGCCGCACTTTCATCGACAGGTCGCGCACCACCACGCGTCCATCGAAGGACTTGCTCAAGCCTTCCACGTCGATCGCAATATCTGCCGCGGTGCTCATGTTTTTGTGTCCAGCAGCACATCAACGGGTTGACCGACGCGTAGCTTATCCGGTTGCTCCGGCAGCGCTTCAATCAGGAACACGAGCTTGTTGCGCTCCTCGAGGCTGTAGATCACCGGCGGCGTATACTCGGCCGATTTGGCGATGAAACTCACGCGTGCGCCCTGATTGGCGCAACCATCGCAACGGACAGTGATCGTCTCCCCATACGCGACTCGCGGCAGCACTGGTTCAGGGACGAAGAAGCGAACCTTGAGGTTGCCAGGCGGCAGGATCGCGAGCACGGGCCGACCGGCCGGCACCATCTCGCCAGGACGGAAGTAGACCTGCTGAACGGTGCCAGCGACAGGGCTTACCAGCCGGCGGCGCGCGAGCCTGGTCTGCGATGTGGCGACACGGGCTTCGGCGCTGCGCAATTCGGCTGAGGCGGCGTCGAAATCCTTCTGCGTCCCGGTGCCGGTTTGGGCGAGGTGCTGCGCGCGGTCGAAGGTTTGACGCGCGTTGACCATGCTGGCGCTATTGAGGTTGAGGTCGGCCTTCTGCAGATCGTCATCCACCGCAAAGAGCGGATCACCGAGCTTGACAGTGTCGCCCTCGCGCACGTTGAGAGTCGTAACGCGGCCGACTTCATCCGGTGCGACAAAGATAAGGTTGGCTTCGACCCAGCCTTGGTACTTCGGATCCGGATGATTGCAGGCCGCGGGCCAGACCGCCGTCGCGAGCGCGAGTACAATTCGCAGTGCCTGCGCGTGGAGGGTCATGGCTCACTCCCGACGCTCCAGCAGGATATCGATGTGCGTGCGCATCATCGCCGCGACGTCGAGGTGATCGAAGCGATCAAACAAACCGGCCCACAGGATCGCGACCAGTCCGGGCGCAACGACCAGCTGAGGGAAACGCGCGAGCGCGGCATGGCTGATTTCACCGCGCGCCACGGCGCGCTCGATCATGGCGCGCATCGCGCTGATGCCGCGCGCAACGACCTCGCTGTAATAGAACTCGGCGAGCTCCGGAAACCTTGTGCCTTCGGTAATCACCAGCCGCGCCACATCGCGACGGCGCGTGCCGTAGATTTCCCGCACAAACAGATCGGCGAACCGTTCCAAGCACGGTTCGGATCGGAAGATCGCTGGCCCGCAGCTGCTCGAGCCCGCTGATCAGCGGCCCCAGCATGGTTCGCACCAATTCCTGAAATAGCGCCTCCTTGTCCTTGAAGTGCAGATAGATCGTGCCCTTGGCGACGCCGGCGCGCTGCGCGACATCGTCGAGCCGCGCCCCCGCAAAACCGCGCGCCGAGAATTCATCGAGCGCAGCTTCAAGGATGGCGCTGCGCCGCGCGGCCGCGCGCTCCGCCCGCCCGGAGCGCGTCTCGGGCGCTGCGGCCTTGGGTCGAACCATTGTGGGCGTTTCCTTCATTGTCCGTCCAGTATATGACTGACCAGTCAGTCAAATATACTAGCGCAACGAGCACCGGCACAAGATGACCTGACAGTATTTTTCGCGTGATCCCCAGGACCCTGTGGCAACGCAAACACAGGACCGCAAAAAGTACCGGTCGAAGTCTCGGAGACACAATCCTGCCGCCATGTGACCCGTAATCTGCTCGCGTTCACTTTGAGCAGGTTGCTGCGTTCGCACATGAGTTGGATTCGGGCCCATCGCAGGTTTGGCGGAACACTGGCGCTCTTCGCGCTGGCGTTGCAGCTTGCGCTGTCGTTCGGTCACGTGCACGCGCGCGACCTTGCCGGCATCCCCGGTTCAGCGGTTGCGCAAGCTCAAGTCACGGTGCCGCATGGCCCGGACGGAGATGCCGCCGATCAAGCAAACGACATCTACTGCGCGGTTTGCGCAACCGTCGCCCTCAGCGGCAACGTTCGTTTTGCCGGCCTTGCCGGCGCTGTTGCCACCTTCAAATTCAATCGACTGTATCTCATTGGTATCGGCTCGCGGATCGACGCGACCGCTTTGACCACGCGCTATTTTCAGCGCGAGCACCTCCCCTCGTCTAGCAACATCGTTTGAGCTTGCGCGTGTAGCGATTTCCGTCGCGCACGCGTGTAGATGCGCAGCTGCGCGCATCGACGTGAGCTCAAGAATTCATTGGGCGTTTACACCGCCCATCGAACTGCAGGGCGTATCGGCGCTGGAGTCGATCATGTGCGCGCTCCTCGGGCTCGTATTGTGTGTGAGTTTGATGTTTTGGACATCCGGCAACGCATACGCCAGGGGCGGCACTTATCATCACGCTGAGTTTGTGCCCTTCAATTCGAAGACGACGCGGCCACCGCCACAGGTGACCGAACGCCATCAGTGCCGGGGGTCTGCGGGCAGTCAGTCCTGCACCCGGTGCTTCACTCATTACCTGCCTGATGCCTCATTGGCTCGGCCGACATGTGTTTGGAGATGAAGATGCGTACCCGTATTCGAGCTGGCCTGCTGCTGAGCAGCTCCGTGCTCGCCCTCATCACTGCCAGTGACTGGTCGCTGGCGCAGGAGGAACTGCCCGAAGTCAAAGTCGAGGCCCCGAAAGAGGAGGCTCCCAAGCCTCCCGCTAAACCTGCCGCCGCGGCCAAACCCACACAACGGCAGGAGGCGGTCGCGCCGCGTCGCGTCGTTGCACCAAAGCCGGTCGTAACGGCCAAACCCGCTGCGGCACCTCGCGTCGCGCAGCCGGTTACCACGCCGCCCCCGCCTTCGCCGCAGCAGATCGCGGCGCAAGCGGCCGAACGCGTGATCCAGCAGACGCGGACGTTCGATCAACAGCGCAATGCCATCACCAACTTCACGGGCGGCGCCAGTTCCTACGAGATCACGAATCAGAACATCGAGAACATGCCCGGCGGAACCAACACGCCGTTGGACAAGGTGCTGCTGCAGGCGCCGGGCGTGACACAGGATTCCGCGGCAAGCGGGCTCCTGCACGTTCGCAACGAGCACGCCAATGTGAGCTACCGCTTCAACGGCATCCTGCTTCCTGACGGCGTGTCCGGGTTCGGGCAGGTGCTGGAATCGAGCTTCATCGGCAGCATGTCGCTATTGACCGGTGTGTTGCCCGCCCAGTACGGGTTGCGCACGGCGGCGGTTGTGGACATCACGACCAGAGTTCCCAACTCGCCCGGCTCCGGCAGTGTCGAAGTCTATGGAGGATCCCACGAGCAGATCACGCCGTGGGCCGAGTACGGTGGCGTCATCGGGAAAACCGAATATTTCGCGGTCGGGCGCTACTGGGCCAATGACATGGGCCTCGAGAATACGACGTCCTCCCTGCAGGCCATTCATGACCACACGGCGCAGGGGCGTGCCTTTGCCTACGCGTCGACGCTCAATGATGACAGCTCGCGCACCAGTATCATGACCGGCTGGTGGCAGGGCAAGTTTCAGATTCCCAACACGCCGGACCAGCCGCCGCAGTTCACGGTCGACGGCGTCGGTCCCAACGATCCCGCAAATAACTCGGCAACCCTCAACGAGAACCAGTACGAGCGCAACGTTTTCGGCGTTATCGCCTGGCAGAAGAGAATTGAGAATTGGGACGTGCAGGTCGCCTATGTGAATCGCTATTCCAGTGTCCTCTTCGTGCCTGATCAGCTCGGGGACCTGGTATTCAATGGCGTGGCGTCGACCGTCTTCCGCGGCGCGTTCAACAACGGCGTGCAAACGGATGCGGCGTATCGGCTCAATGATGCGCATACCATCAGGACCGGGTTTACGACGAATGCGGAGATCACGCACGTCAACAACACGTACTCGGTACTCCCGGTTGACCCTGACAGCGGCAATCCGGGCACAACGCCCTTCGGTCTTAACGACCCAAGCTCGCTTTGGGGATTTAACGCAGGCATCTATCTGCAGGACGAGTGGCGGATCACCAATCAGTTGACCCTCAACTACGGTGCGCGCTTCGATCAGATGTGGCAATACGTCAACGCCAATCAGCTCAGCCCTCGCGTCAATCTTGTCTACAGGCCATGGGAAACGGGGACGATCCACGTAGGCTATGCGCGCTATTTCACGCCGCCGGTGCAGTCAACGGCGGCACCGACCAACGTTGCTCTGTTCACCAATACGACCCAGCAACCGGAAGTCCCATTCGCCAGTCCGGTGCTTCCCGAGCACGGCCATCTCTTCGATATCGGCGCCACGCAAACGCTTATCCCCGGCGTCGATCTCAGCATCGATTCCTATTACAAGCTGGCGCGCGATCTGCTCGACGACGGCCAATTCGGCGCCGCCTACGTGCTGACCGCCTTCAACTACGAGAAGGGAGAGAATTACGGCGTCGAGGGCAGTATCAAGTTGAAGAAAGGCGACTTCAGCGCCTATGGCAATCTCGCTTGGGGCGTGCAGCGGGGAACAAACATCGTCTCCAATCAGTTCCTGTTCAGCGCCGCTGAAATTGCCTATATCTCTAACAACTGGATTTTCACCGATCATGCCCAGACCTGGACTGGGTCTGCCGGCGTCGCCTATCTGTGGAACGGAACTCGGTTCACTGCTGACATGATCTATGGCAGCGGACTTAGATCAGGCGACTTCAATCTCGACCATGTGGCGGCGTATGGCCAGGCAAACGTCGGGATGTCGCATGAGTTCGCCATGCCAGGAGACAAGCCCGTGACGGTACGGTTTGATATCGTCAACCTGTTCGACCACATCTACGAAATCCGCGATGGCAGTGGCATCGGCGTGTTCGCACCGCAATATGGTCCGCGACGCGGATATTTCGTCGGTGTAAAGCAGGCACTCTAGACCCAATAAGGCAGCCGGTATGTTCCGACAGTCCCGTTCATCGTATCCCGTGCGCCGGCACCGCGCTCTGCGCGCCGGCGTTCTCTTGGTGGCGCTCATCGCGGGGGGCCTGCCCTCCTCGGCGCAGACTCAAGTTCCGACGAGCCCACCGACTCAGGTCCCGGCGAGCCCGCCGGCCGTGACCACCGGCAGCCCGCCTGCGGCGGCGCCCGTCCCCGATGCCGCGCGTCCCCCGGCACCCGACACGGCTCAGCCCCTGCAGACCCTTCCCGCGCAAGCACAGCCCGCGCCCGACATTTCATCACTGCTACCCCGGGATCTCTCGCCCTGGGGAATGTTCATGAATGCGGACAAGCTGGTGAAGGCGGTGATGATTGGGTTGGCATTCGCCTCCGTCGTGACCTGGACCATAGCGCTCGCCAAATGGCTTGAACTCGGCGCCTTCAAGATGCGCCTGCGCAAGCTGCATCGGGCCATCGCTGGGACGCGGTCGCTGGCCGAAGCTCAGAGTCGGGTCGGTCAGGGTGGCAGTGCGGCCGCGGGGCTCGTGCGCGCCGCCGTGCTTGAGCTTGAGAAATCACCGGACCGTTCGGATCGCGAGGGCATCCGCGAGCGGCTGGCGGCGACGATCGAGCGCATCGAAGCGACCGTCGGGCGCCAGCTCGGGCGCGGGACCGGCATTCTCGGCACCATTGGCGCGACCGCCCCGTTCGTCGGTCTGTTCGGGACCGTCTGGGGCATCATGAACAGCTTCATCGGGATTTCGAAAGCGCACACCACGAACCTCGCGGTGGTCGCGCCCGGCATCGCGGAAGCCCTGCTGGCCACCGCACTGGGCCTTGCCGCGGCCATTCCGGCGGTGGTGATCTACAATTACTTGGCGCGCTCCATCGCCGGCTGCAAGGCGCTGTTTGCCAACACCAGCACCGAGGTGCTCAACCTCACCAGCCGCGAAATCGCCCAGCCGGCGGAGCGGCGGCGCGCGCCCGTCGCTCCTGCGCGGTTACCGGCGGAGTAGTCAGCCATGAGCGTGCGCCTCGACCATGGTGACGACGAGCTCACCGACATCCACGAGATCAACGTCACCCCGTTCATCGACGTCATCCTGGTGCTGCTGATCATCTTCATGATCGCCGCACCGCTTGCGACGGTTGACGTCAACGTCAACCTTCCGGGCCTGACGGCCGAGCCGCAAAAACGCCCGGATAAGCCGATATTCTTGACCATCAAGGCGGACCATTCGCTCGCGCTTGGCGACAATCCCGTTCCGCGCGATGAACTTGCATCCGCGTTGATAGCCGCAACCAATGGCGACAAGAGCCAACCCATTTTTCTGCGCGCCGACAAGACGCTGCCTTACGGGGATTTTGCCGAGGTCATCAATCTGTTGCGCCGCTCGGGCTTTCTCAAAGTCGCGTTGGTAGGCCTCGAAACCGATAAGAACCCGTGAGCAACGATCTTACCATCCCATCCGAGCGGACCCAGGGCCTCATGCGCTGGGGTGCTTGCTTTGTCGTTGTCTTGCTCCTGCATGTTGGCGCGGTCGCACGATTGCTCGCGCACGCCGACTTCCTCGACGCGCCACCCGGATCGGAAGCCGTCGAATTCGACCTTGCGCTCGGTGATTATACGCCCGAGCAGGATCGCATCGATTACACGCCCGCCAACCCTGTCCAGCAACAAGTGAAGCCCGAGGAACAGCCCGAGCAGAAGGATGCCGAGGTAAACCTCCCGAAGGAGGAACAACAGCCCGAACCAACCCCACCGACGCCGCAAGTGCTACCGCAGGAGGAACAAGAGGCCAGGGCCCCGCCCAAAGTGGCCCCCGAGGTGATCCGCAAGTGGCAGATGACGGTGAACACACGCCTCAATCAATTCAAGCGCTATCCGCGGCAGGCTCGTGTGCGCGCACATCAGGGGACCGTGAAGGTGGCGTTCGTGCTCGACCCACAAGGTCACGTTATCAGCTCCAAAATTGTCAAAAGCTCAGGCTCGCCAATTCTCGATCAGGAAACCTTGGATCTGCTTCAGCGTGCGCAGCCATATCCCGTCCCGCCTGACGGGGCGAGCGATAAGGACTTATTCCTCGAGGTGCCAATCAGCTATGCGCTGCGCTGACAACAATTCGACTTGTGTTGTTTTTGTAGGGTGGGCATTGCGCCTGCTCCGCACCCTCCATTTGCACATTCGCTTGAGCGCAATGCCCACGCGGGCTGATTCCAGCGTGGGCAAGATCGCAATCAAATTCCGCGTATATCGGTCCCTTTGCGATCGCGATCTCGCCCACCCTACCCGTGCCCTGCAGTTTATCCTTGGCTTCGGCCTGGCGCTGCTGGCCACGACCGGTGCGGCGCGAGCACACCCGCACGTCTGGGTCACGATGCAGAGCGAAGTCATCTATGCGCCGGACGGTTCTGTCACTGGAATTCGTCACGCCTGGAGCTTCGACGATATGTTCTCGACCTACGCATTGCAGGGCATCGAGCACAAGAAGAACGGCGTCTACTCCCGCGGGGAGCTGGCGCCGCTAGCCGAGACGAACGTCACCTCGCTCAAGGAATATAGCTACTTCAACTACGCCCGCATCGACGGCAAGAAGCGCAAGGACGCGTTCGACGATCCGGTCGATTATTGGCTCGACTATACGGATTCCACTCTCACGCTGCATTTCACCTTGCCACTCAAAGTTCCGGTGCGTGCGCGCGATCTCGAGATCGACGTTTATGATCCGGAGTATTTCATCGATTTCGGATTCGATGAGAAGGATCCGGTCAAGCTCGTCAATGCCCCGGCGCAATGCACGCTCAACCTGGTCCGACCGACGGATGCAATTCCCTCGGTCCAGCGTCTCAACAAATCGTTCCAGGTATCCGAAGCTAATGCCGGGATGGGGTCACATTTTGCCAATAAGATTCTGATGCGGTGTCCATGAGGGCGCTTTTGGGGGGCGATACATGTTGATCAATTCCGACCGAAATGATGCAGTCATCTTCGTCACCGCTGTGCTAGCGGTTGCGGTCTGCGCGCTCTGCGCCAGCATCGATATCGCATGTGCGCAAGGCGCGTTCGGGATCGCACACGCCGCGCATTTCGCACCTCCTGACGAGGGCGGGCTGCTTGGTTGGGTGGTGGCGAAGCAGGCGGCCTACTATCGCGACTTCAGCGGGATGATCCGCGCTTCCAAGACAAACGGATCCGCCGTCTACGCCCTGCTCGGCCTGTCTTTCACTTACGGTATCTTCCATGCAGCCGGTCCTGGACATGGCAAGGCGGTGATCTCGTCATATCTAATCGCGAACGGCGAGACTTGGCGGCGCGGCATTGCGCTCTCGTTCGCGTCAGCGCTACTCCAAGCGCTCGCCGCCGTAGCGATCGTCGGGATTTTTGCAGCGATCCTCGGCGGGACCGCGGCGACCATGACGCAAGCGGCACGGGCGATTGAAATCGTCAGCTATTGCCTGATCGTCGCCGTCGGCTTGCGCTTGTGCTGGATGAAGGGCCGCGGGTTCCTGACGGAACTGCACGGCTTCAATTCAGCCAAGCAGACGGATCACACCTCCGACCATGATCATTTCGGGCACGGCGACGGCGCTGCCGCCTGCGCCCACGATCATGATCACCATCATGATCATCACCCCACGCATGCGCACGAGCACGACGTGTGTGTTGGCTGCGGCCATGCGCATAGTCCTCCGCCACAGCTTCTGTCCGGGCCAGGCGGCTGGCGACGCGGGCTGGCCGCTCTCCTGGCCGTTGGTCTGCGGCCGTGTTCGGGCGCCATCCTGCTTCTCGTCTTCGCACTCGCCCAAGGGCTGTTCTGGCTGGGTGTGGTGTCGACCTTTGTCATGGGCATCGGAACCGCACTCACAGTGGCGGCCATTGCGACATTCGCCGTCGCAGCGGGTTCGGCCGCGCGAAAACTCGCCGGGTTCCGCAGCGGGATCGGTGTGGTGGCATTGCGAGGGCTGGAGCTCGGCGCGTCGCTTGTGGTTGTGCTGTTCGGTCTCCTGCTACTGATGGGCTACATGGCAACCGAACGGCTGTTTGGCGCGTAGTAGCCAACCTTATCGTGCCCAGATCGCTCGGGATTGTCGTGGTCGAAGATGTTATGTTATAACATATCGAAAGGATTGTCATGGCGCTGCGCTTCAAGACACGAGCAACCGCCTCGGACCGCGCACGGCGCGATGCTCTCCTGGCTCTGATGACCGAGGCCCGGAGGCTGCTCACCGGCCAAGCTGACGCGGCTATCAGCGTCTCCGATCACACTTGCACGGCTGCCGGATGTCGTGTGGCGCCGCAAACGACCATCCTTGTCCTGCGCCCGGATCAGCCCACGTGCCTATTCAGGATCGATAAGCCCATCGTGGCGGTCACGCGGGCAGATCTGATCACCGTGCTCGCACCGCTGCTTGGGCGGGATGCGGCGCCATCGAGCGGGTGAGCCGCCACCGCAAGTTCGCCCTTTTCGAAAAATGGAGGAAAGCATCGATGTCCGAGACTTCGGCCCAGATTCCAGTGACGGTGCTGACCGGTTATCTCGGTTCCGGAAAGACGACGCTCCTCAACCGCATCCTCACCGAAAGTCACGGCAAGCGCTACGCGGTGATCATCAACGAATTCGGCGAGGTCGGCATCGACAATGATCTCGTGGTGAGCGCCGATGAAGAAATTTTCGAGATGAACAACGGCTGTATCTGCTGCTCGGTGCGCGGCGATCTCATCCGCATTCTCGGCGGCCTTATGCGCCGGAAAGGCAAGTTCGACGGCATCTTGGTCGAGACGACCGGTTTGGCGGATCCGGCCCCAGTTGCCCAGACCTTTTTCGTAGACGATGACGTCCGCCGCAAAACCAGGCTCGATGCCATCGTCACGGTGGTCGACGCCAAACACGTGTTGACCGAGATCGATCAGGCCCATGAAGCGCAGGAGCAACTCGCCTTCGCCGACGTCGTACTGCTCAATAAGACCGATCTCGTCTCGGCCGGAGAGCTTGGGGTCGTCGAAGCGCGCATCGGCGCGATCAACCCATTTGCGAAGATCCATCGCACGCGCCGCTGTGACGTCGATCTCGCGGCGGTGCTCGACAAGGATGCGTTCAACCTCGCGCGTATTCTTGAAATGGAGCCAAACTTTCTCACTGACGCGCTCGATCATGAGCACGATGATCAGATCACCAGCCTGTCACTCACAGTCGAGGGCGACATGGACCCGCAGCAGTTTGTGCCCTGGATTCAGCGGGTGATCCAGAAGTTCGGAGTTGACATCCTGCGCATGAAGGGCGTGATCGCGATGGAAAACGACGAGCAGCGCTTTGTGATCCAGAGCGTTCATATGCTTATCGAAGGCGATAGTCAGCGCCCCTGGCAGGCGAGCGAAAAACGCGAGAGCCGGCTGGTGTTCATTGGGCGTAATCTACCCAAGGATGTGTTGCGCGAGGGATTTGAGCGCTGTCGGGCATGATATAGGTTCCGTGGTAGGGAGTTGGGTCCCACCACTTGGGATGCTGCGACCGACAAGCGATGCGGATATCGGAAGGCGGAACCGACTTTGCGCCCAAGGCGTTATTAATGATCGTTCCATTGATCTTTCGAATGTCGGAGGCGATGACCAATCTGCAGAGATCCCACACGACACTACCGGCAGACGGCACGGGCATTTCCGAAACTGCCTGACGGCATGGCGCTTGAGCACGCCTCCGCGATGTTTCGGGCGCTGGGTGACCCAACTCGGCCGCGATTGCTGGCCAGACTGGTCGAGGCCAAGTCTGCCTGACCCAGCTGGTCGACCTGGAAAGGGCGAAACTAACGCCAGTTGCGGCGCCGCTCAAAACGCCCTGTGCGGTGCGCCTCGCCAAGCGCCGGCGACAGGCAAAGCCCACTTGTTACGCTCTTGCCGACGCTCTCGCTCTCGATCTGGTGCGAAGTGCAATGGACCACGCCATCGAGCGCCAGTGAGGAGCCATGCAAGCAACCAGGAGAAACCCATGACCACATGCAACCTGCCGCACCACGCTAATCATAGGCATCAGCACGGCCCGAATTGTGGACACACCGCAATTCGCCATGACGGTCACGTCGATTACCTGCACGATGGGCACCTGCATCACATGCATAGCGATCACGTCGACGAGCACGTGCTCAGTGTGGGTGGCGGCAATCCGGTGCAATGCACGCCGAACGTCCGTTGTGCAGGCCACACGCACGGACCGGGCTGCGGTCATGAACCCATTCCCCACGGCGACCACGTCGACTATCTCGTGAATGGGCGGCTACATCACCCGCACGGCGATCATTGCGACGACCATGGCGCTGTGCAGCTCGCGTAGGCTGCTGCTTATCCCGGTCTATCGACTCCGGACTGCATCAGAAACCTAGTCTTCATATGGGCTCAATTGCCCGCACGGCGAATGTTTCCATCTTAGCCAGCTTGGAGCTTGCGTATTCCGGGGCACGCCCGCGAGCGACTCGACCGCCTAGCCGCGATTGTGCACCGCCAAATGTGTTGGTGATTGTGTTGGGCTGGGTTGCTGATAATGTAATAAGTTCATAGGAACCTATCGTACTGCCTGCAACACAATTTCAACAAGGACAGGTTCATGTCCGCGCCTCCTGAGCCATCTACAACATCGCGAGGCAACACGAGTTTCGAGGCCGGCGCAGATCTCGAAAAAGCACCCATCGACAAGGTTCTCAGTGAGCTTTCCGTTAATGCCGACCAAGGCCTGAGCGAGGCGGAAATAACGCAGCGGCTTGCTCGCTACGGGCCCAACGCGCTGGTCGAGAAAGAGATCAGCGCGTGGCGCAAGATCCTCGGACATTTCACCGGCCCGATCGCCTACATGATCGAAGCCGCTGCGATCATATCAGCAATCATCGGCCACTGGGATGATTTTGCCATCATCGCCGGCCTGTTGTTCTTCAACGCCGCGCTCGAATTCTGGCAGGACCGCAAAGCCTCCAACGCGCTGGCCGCGCTGAAGAAGGGGCTGGCGCCCGAGGCGACCGTGTTGCGCGACGGCAAGTGGCAGACGGTTGCAGCCGCGACGCTGGTGCCCGGCGATATCGTGAAGATCAGGCTTGGCGTGATCGTTCCCGCCGATCTGCGGCTTGTCGGCGGCGACTATGCGTCGATCGATCAGGCCGCACTGACGGGCGAGTCATTACCCGTCGCCAAGAAGATCGGCGATCTGGCCTATTCGGGAAGCGTGGTCAAGCAGGGCGAGATGCTGGGTGTCGTCATTGCGACCGGCGCCAACACCTTCTTCGGCCGAACCGCAAAACTTGTTGCCGGCGCCGGCGCCGTGAGCCACGCCCAGAAGGCGATGTTTGAGATCGGCAACTTCCTGATCGTCGTTGCCGTCGTGCTGGCCGTGATCATGATTGCGGTCAGGGTCTATCATGACATCGTCATCAGCGACGACTGGGACCTCAGCGACGCGCTCGGGATTCTGCAGTTCGTTCTCGTTCTACTCGTCGCCTCGATCCCGGTGGCGATGCCGGCGGTTTTCTCCATCACCATGGCCTTGGGCGCGCTGGCGCTGTCGAAACAAAAGGCCATCGTCTCCAAGCTGTCCGCCATCGAGGAAATGGCCGGTGTCGATATCCTATGTTCCGACAAGACCGGGACGTTGACCAAAAACAAGCTTACGCTGGGCGAGCCGATCCTGCTTGTCGGCGAGCAGCGCCCAAGATTGCATCGTGGCCGCGGCGCTGGCTTCAAAAATCGAGGACCGCGACGCCATCGACACCGCGGTGATCGCCGCCCTGACGGATCACAATGCGCTCACGGCCTACAAACAGGCAAAGTTCGTCCCGTTCGATCCGGTCAGCAAGCGCACCGAGGCGACCGTTACGGATCCGCCACGGGAAAACGATCGTCGTCACCAAGGGGGCACCGCAGGTCATTGTCGATCTTGCCAAGCCAACCGCCGACATCGCCCAAAGGATCAAGACGGCCGTCGATGACCTCGCCGCGAAAGGGTCGCGCGCGCTCGGCGTTGCCCGCTCCGACGATGGCGGGCACAGCTGGTCGGTGCTCGGCATATTGCCGATGTTCGATCCGCCGCGCGACGATTCCAAGCAGACGATCGAGCTAGCCAATCAAAAGGGCGTACGGGTCAAGATGGTGACCGGCGACGACACCGCCATCGCCATCGAGACCGCGCGCCAACTCGGCATGGGCACCCACATCATTCCGGCGGCAGATGCTTTTCCCAAGGACATGGACCCCAACAACGTTCCGCCCGCCATCGCCGACGCCATCGAGCGCGCCGACGGGTTTGCGCGCGTTTTCCCCGAGCACAAATATGCAATCGTCAAGGCACTGCAGGCGCGCGGCCACCTGGTCGCCATGACCGGCGATGGCGTCAACGATGCTCCCGCCCTGAAACAAGCCGATTGCGGCACCGCAGTCTCGGGTGCCACCGATGCCGCGCGCGGCGCCGCCGCGCTGGTATTGACCGCGCCCGGTCTCTCCGTGATCAACAACGCGATCGATGAAGCGCGTCGCATCTTTGGGCGGATCACCAGCTACACGATCTACCGCGTGGCGTTGACCATGGACATCATGTTCGTGGTCGTGCTGTCCAGCGTCTTTCTCGATTTTGCTCCTCTGACCGCGATGATGATCGTCCTGATGTCGCTCCTCGACGACGTCCCGATCATGACCATTGCGTACGACAACACACCGGTCAGCGAGAAGCCAATCCGTTGGCAGATGCCGCGACTCCTGGGCGTCTCGATCGTTCTTGGGCTCTGTTCGATCGCCGAAACATTCGGTCTTCTGTGGATCGGCATCCGGGTGCTCCTGCACCCGGACCTGCAGGAGTATTTCGGACTCACCACCGCAGGCCAGCTGCAAACCGTCATGTTTCTGCAATTGGTCGCCGGTGGCCACTTGCTGCTGTTCGTCACCCGCACGGAGCGCTGGTTCTTCCTGCCGCCATTTCCCGCGGCGCCGTTGTTCGTCGCGATCCTTCTGACACAGGGTATCGCGGTCCTGATGTGCGGCCTCGGCCTGCTTGTCCCGGCGATCCCCTGGTCCCTGATCGGTTGGATCTGGGCCTACAATATTGCCTGGATGTTCGTCCTCGGCGGCAGCTCGGCTGACTACTGAGCGCTTCAGCGCCTATCACACCGCGCGACAGGCAAAGAGCGTGCAGTTGGTCAATCAAGAACTCGGGCACCGGGCCGCAGCATAACGGGAGGCTTCGCATGGACTATCGCAAGAAATTCGTTGTCCAACCCGGTGCGAAGGTCCACCTGGCGAAGATCGATCCGTCCTACACAGGCGAACACGAGACGCATGCGAAAGCGGTCCCGGAGATCGAGAAGCATCGCGAGCGCATGGACAAGCTGCAGTACCTCCTCTACGCGGATGGTCAGCAATCCCTGCTGGTCGTGTTGCAAGCACTCGACGCCGCCGGCAAGGACGGCACCATCCGGCATGTGTTCAGCGGGGTGAACCCCCAGGGCACCTCCGTGATTGGTTTCAAACAACCGAGTCCACGCGAGGCTGCCCACGATTTCCTCTGGCGCGTGCACCAGCATACCCCCGGCAAGGGCGAGATCGTGATCTTCAACCGTTCGCACTATGAGGATGTGCTGGTGGTGCGCGTGCACAAGCTGGTACCGAAATCGGTGTGGTCCAGACGCTACGATCTGATCAACGACTTCGAAGACATGCTCGCTGCCAACGGTACGCGCATCTTGAAATTCTATCTCCACATCAGCCCTGAGGAGCAGCTGTCCCGCTTTGCCCAAAGACTGGACGACCCGTCCCGGCGTTGGAAGATCAGCGAAAGTGACTATTCCGAACGCAAGCTGTGGCCGGCGTATGTGGAGGCTTACGAAGACGTGCTGGCGCTGACGAGCAAAAAGCGCGCACCCTGGTA
Source organism: uncultured Alphaproteobacteria bacterium (assembly GCA_963760435.1). Lineage (GTDB taxonomy): Bacteria > Pseudomonadota > Alphaproteobacteria > Rhizobiales > Xanthobacteraceae > JAFAXD01. The sequence goes on along the minus strand of CAVXDE010000041.1, from coordinate 30,407 downwards.
CATCGTCCCCTCCAACCACAAGTGGTTCCGTAACCTGGCGGTCTCGCAGATCATCGCCGACACGATGGACGAAATGGGCTTGAAGCTGCCGCCAACGCGCGTCGATGTCGCCGACATCCGCCGCAAATACCACGCGGCCTTGCGCGCCGAAGCCAAGACCAAGCGCGCACCACGCGCCAAGCAAGCCTGACGGCAAACCTGCGCGCAGGAGGCAGGATGTCAGGAATGTCCAATCTCAGGCGCGACCTTGCCACAAGAGCGGCAGAATCGGCGTGAGTGTGTTCTCGGTGAAGAGTTGCTGCCGGCCAAAAACGACGATCAAAAATCCAACCGTATAGCCCAGCGGAGAAATAGGTGGTTGCGCGGCAGTCCCGGAGAGGACCGCGTGGAGCTTTCCCTGAACCAGTTTGGTCGCGGGACTGAACGTCCGCTCGTGATCAGCGGCGGGTTGGCGGGGTTTCTGCATTGACCTTTATTTGTCTTGATACACCCATTACCGTTTCGGCCCGATCTGAGGCGATATTTTTGGCCGCGCTCAATGCTCATCGCAGAAGCTGTAGCGCCCGTAGCCTTCGTCCATGACGCAACGGCCATGCGCCTGATACCAGCGATAGGCGGCGGTGCCGGGCCCATAGGAGGGATCAGGACCGCGCCACGGTGAAGGGCCGCGCGGGGTCGGCGTGGGTCGAGCCTGTGCGTAAGCGTGGGATAAGGCCTGCCTGCCGTGCGCATGAAGGTGGCAAGACTGCTGCGAACGCGCCGCCGCCAATGACGGCGAGAGCGCCAAAACGGCAGCGACGAGAATGAGAACCGGCTTCATGAGGGTTCAATCAACGACGCAGCAAATGTTTCCCTTTAGCCAGAGATTTGGGTGTCTCCGCTGTCGATCAACCCGCCTCGGGCGGGGCCGTTCCCTCGACTTGGATGCGATAGCCGGAACGAACGTTCGGCCAATAATCCCAGATCGCTTTGTGGTGCGTGCAGCGGTTATCCCAGAACGCGATCGAATGCGCGCGCCAGCGGAAGCGGCAGGTCCATTCCGGCTTGTTGCAATGGTCGATCAGGAACCGCAACACGCGCTCGCCCTCGAGCGCCGGCAGCTCGTTGATCTTCGCGGTGAAGTCGGTGTTGACGTAAATCACCTTTCTCCCCGTGACCGGATGCTTGATGATCACCGGGTGGACCGAGACCGGCGTGCCGGGACCGAATACGCGCGTGCCGTCGTGGGTCGCGGTGAGTCCCGACAGGTAGGTCTTCATGCGCGGTGAGAGCGCATCGTAGGCCGCATACATGCTCGCGAACATGGTGTCGCCGCCGCCGTCCGGAGGCACCGTATGGTTGTACAGAATGCTGCCGAGGGGAGGGATCTTCGCGCATGATTGATCGCTGTGAAAATTCTCGCCGGAGATCTGCGTCGATTTTTCGTCGTAATGAAACTTCCTTACGTAGGGATTATCGGTCGTCTTGCTGATCGTCGATTTGCCGACATGCGACCCGAGCGGGCCGAAATAACGGCCGAGCCGGATCTGATCATCGAAGCTGATTTTCTGGTCGCGGAAGAAAATGACCTGGTGCTGAATGAACGCGCGGTGCAATTCTTCGACTTGCTTGTTGGAAAGCGGCCGCGTCAGGTCGACATTGCCGATCTCCGCGCCAATATGCGGCGAGACCGGCTCGACAGTGATGGTTTCATAATTCATAGGGTCCTCCAGAGAATACGACGCGCGCCGCGGCGCTCATTCGATTTGCGGAATACCGGCCTTGCGAATGACGGCGCTCCACCGGTCGACATCATCACTGACAAACTTGCCGAAGGCGTCGGGGCTTGAGCTCGCCACGTCCGTCCCCATCGCCTGGATCTGCGCGACATAGTCCTGCTCACCGGCGATCTTGCGCGTCTCGGCGTTCAGCCGCTCGATAATGGCGTCAGGCGTGCCGGCGGGTGCAAACAATCCCGTCCAGGCACTGACGTCGAAATCGGGCAGCCCTGTTTCGGCGAGGCTCGGGATGTCCGGCGCCAGCGCCGAGCGCTCCTTGGTGGTGACCCCGATTGCTCGCATCTGGCCGCTGCGCACCAGGGGGAGCGCGTTGGGGATCGTCTCCAGCATCATCGAGACGCGGCCCGAGATGAGATCGGCGACCGCGGCACCACCGCCTTTATAGGGAACGTGAATGATGTCGATCTTGGCCTGCTGTTTGAGCAATTCGCCGGCAAGATGCGAGGCCGCTCCCATCCCCGACGAAGCAAACGACAGCGCACCGGGATTGCGCCGGGCATAGTCGATCAGCTCCAACAAATTCTTCGCTGGCACCGAGGGATTGACGATCAGCAATTGCGGCAAAGTGTGCAGTAGCCCGACCGGCGCGAGGTCGCGCTCGGGATTGTAGCTGAGCTTGGCGTAGATCGCGGGTCCGATGCCGAGCGTCCCGTTGGTGCCAAACAGGATCGTGTACCCGTCCGGGACCGCGTGCGCGACCACGGCAGCCCCGATGTGGCCACCTGCGCCAGGCCGGTTATCGACCACCACTTGCTGCGCCGAGACCGGAGGACAGCGCCGCAGCCGCCGCGCGCGCAAGCACGTCCGATGATCCGCCCGGCGCAAACGTCACAACCATGGTGATCGGCCGATTTGGATAAACGTCTTGCGCGGCCAGGAAGGTCGGCGACAGCAGACAAAACGCGACGCCGAACAGGCGCACGAAGCCCAAGGCCATACAGAAACGCTCCGTTCATCGCTTCAACAGAGCCGGCGCACCTGTGAGCGCCGTCATTCTAGGCAGCGATTCCGGTTGAAACAATTATAAATGGCCTATTACGAGATATGCGCAGGATTTATAGCGAGGGGCACGCCGAACCAGCCCCACAACGCTAGCGCGTATCGAGATCGATTTGAGATCCCCAATCGCTGCGCCATGCGCGCTTGAACGCGCTGCCATCGCGACGCGAAAATAGCGCGTCACCCGCAGATCCATCAGGACGGCAGAGCTTCAGTGTAACCCGCCCGCTGCCCTTGCGGGGACGCGCAATGACGCGCGGCGCGCCAGCGGCGGCGGGCTTGCGCGAGAGCGCCACGTAGCTGAACTTCTCGTCCTCCCAGGGGACCTCTGCTTCCTTGGCCAGCCGATGCAGGCGCGAGCGGGCGACGCGCTCAGCGAAGTGGCACCAGTCCGGTCCCTGCAACGGGCAAGCGGACGCGTGCGGACACGGCGCGAGCACATGCGCGCCGGCTTCGATCAGGTGCTGGCGCGCCGCGAGAATGCGCTCCCAACCGGCGGGCGTTCCCGGCTCGACAATGACAAGCATGTCGGCGGTCACGTCCCAGAGTCGGCTTCAGAACCGATTCCCGGACCGCGGGTGCAAGTTCATTCAGCACATACGCCAGGCTAACGACATCACAGGGCGGGAAATCGACCGCATCGGCGGCAATGTCAGCCACGCGCCAACTCAGCCGCGGCAACTCTGCCCCGCGCGTGAGCGCTTCCCCGCAGCTGCGAAAAATCGTACTCGTTTCGAGCAGCACTGCGTCGGCGAGATCGGGCCAACAATCCGCGGCCGCCCACAACGCGGTTCCCGGTCCTGCGCCAACGTCGAGTAGTGTTTTTGGCGCGAAATCCGGACGCTGCTCGGCGACCGCCGCGAAGCTGGCGCGCACCGCCGCGTAAGTCGCGGGAAGGCGGACCGCGATGTACGCGAGCGCGTCCCGCTCGCTGCGGACATGCGGGCGGTCACCCCGATGTTCATCGCGATAACGCTGCGACAATGCCGCTGCAGCAACGGCAAGATCGGCAAGCCCCACGCCGCTCAGCGCGCGATCAACATTTCGTCGCAACAGGGGCGGCAATTCCATCGCTCACCGTTCGCCGAGCACACGATCCAGGACGTTGGACCGTCGAAGGACTCAACACGGTGTCTACCAGAGTTAGCACCTCGGCGTCTTCGTGCGGAAACCAGCGGCTGCCTTCGGCCCGCACCGACGTTGTATTGACCGAGACGTCCGACGCCCCAGCATCTCGTAGCCGTCCGCGATCCGCAGCAGGCGCGCCTTCACCTCGGGGTCATGAATCGAAGACGTCGTACGACGAATGTCTTCAGCTCGCTCATGCCAATGCTCGGGATTGTCCACACGTAGCAGCGTTGTCATCTCAGCACCGCCAATCGATTCCCGTCTCCGGGACGCAGGGGTGCGGAACTAGTGCGTGTCGATGACACCTCGCTGACAGCGGCCCTACGCGACCTGGTTATCCCCTGCCCTCTTTACGCACTCACGGAAGAGATTTTTTCCTAGGCCGGATCGTCACGCCACCGAACCATGGTAGGCTCGGTCTCCAGAATGACGAGCAGCAAGCCGTTCGAGACACATCGGGAGAAACGCATGTCGCAAGAGAACACCGCCACAGCGAACAGTCGCGCTGCAGGGTCTGGGGCGAAGATCCTGCCCTATACCGGCCGCGAATATCTCGACAGCCTCGATGACGACCGCGAGATCTGGATCTATGGCGAGCGCGTCAAGAAAATCACCGAACATCCGGCGTTTCAGAACTGCGCGCGGATGATCGCGCGTCTCTATGATGCGCTGCACGAAGACCATGCCAGCGGCAAGAACATCATTACCATGCCGACCGAATGGGGCGGCTTTACCCATCGTTATTTCAAGGCGCCGACCAGCCTCGAGGAGCAAGTCGCAGGCCGCGACGCGATCGCCGCCTGGGCCCGCATCACCTATGGCTGGCTCGGCCGCTCGCCGGATTACAAAGCCGCATTCCTCGGCACGCTCGGTGCCAATGCCGAGTTCTATGCGCCCTATCAGGCCAATGCACAGCGCTGGTATCGTTTCAGCCAGGAGCGGGTGCCGTTCGTCAACCACGCGATCATTCATCCACCGGTCGATCGCAATGTGGCGCCGGGGGCGCCTGGAGCAGGCCAGAACATCTATTGCCATGTGACCAAAGAGACCGACGCTGGGATCTACGTGAAGGGCGCGAAAGTCGTCGCGACCGGTTCAGCGCTGACGCATTTCACGTTCGTCGCCCATCACGGCCTGATCCCGGTGCAGGGCAAGGACTACGCGGTCGTATTCATGGTGCCCACCAACGCCAAGGGCGTGAAGTTGATCTGCCGCACATCGAACGAATACCGGTCAGCCGTGCTCGGCAGCCCGTTCGACTATCCGCTCTCGAGCCGGCTTGACGAGAACGACGCGATCTTCGTCATGGATAATGCGTTCGTGCCATGGGAGGATGTCTTCGTCTATGCCGACGTGGAGAAGGCGAACAACTTCTTTCCCCGCACCGGTTTCCTCCCGCGCGCGCTGATCCACGGCTGCACCCGGCTCGCGGTCAAGCTCGATTTCATCACGGGCCTGTTGCTCAAAGCCACCGAGATCACCGGTGCACGCGCGTTCCGTGGCGTGGAGGCCAACATCGGCGAGGTGATTGCCTGGCGCAACATGATCTGGGGTTTGTCCGATGCCATGGCCAAGACCGCAGACCCGTGGGAAAGCGGCGCCATTCTGCCGGGCATGGAGCCGGCTGCGGCCTATCAGGTGCTGGCGCCCGAAGCCTATGCGCAGATCAAAAACCTGATCGAAAAAACCGTGGCCAGTGGCCTCATCTACCTCAACTCTCACGCCAACGACTTCAAGAATCCGGCGCTGCGGCCTTATCTTGACGAGTATCTGCGCGGGTCGGGCGGCGTCGACGCGGTCGGGCGCGTCAAGTTGATGAAGCTCCTCTGGGATGCGATCGGAACAGAATTCGGGTCCCGTCACGAGCTCTATGAGATCAACTACAGCGGCAGTCACGAGGAGATCCGCCGCTACGCGCTGTTCGGAGCCATGGCTGCCGGGACGGACGTGCGCCTCAAACAGTTCGTTGAAAACTGCATGGCAGAATATGACCTTGATGGCTGGGTCGCAAAGGATCTCGTCAACACGGACAAAGTCAGCGTACTAAATCGCTAAACTGCGAGAAAGGTGGAGCACCCGGCGCAATTCAGCCACGCCAGGCGATCATCAGTCCGATCAGTCTGGCCGCCAGCAATACGATTACGCCAACCAAAATCCAGGCGTGCCCGAGGCCACGCATGCGTTGTGGCGGGTGCGCCGCGCCGGTCTCGATCTCCCGCGCGTGCGTGCGCGCGGCCAAAGATGATGCTGGCGAAACATCTGCAAACTCATCGTCCGTGCCGAGCGGGGCCGCGGCCGGATAGGCGGCGGGAGCCTTGTCGCCCGTCTTGCCCCGGTCGATATCGGCCCGCAATCGATCCACAATGGCACCACTGCGTAGAGACTTTGAGGCTTCCCTCCACCTCATTGAACAAGTGCCGGGACCGCGGCGGTGTTCCACGAACGCGGGTTAGCGCGCGGAACTGGCCGCCTCCGCAACCGTTGGTGCGACAGCTAACAATTCACGGGAGAGCGCATTTGTACGTGCTCGCGCTTGGGCGCGAATTGCCGGATCTCAAGCGCTGCTTTCCGCAACCTGCTGTATTTGACCGCGTCGTCGCCGAAAACGGCGCATTGATTTACGATCCGGCGAGTGAACGGGAGACCGTGATCGCGGAACCCCCACCCGCCGCCTTTGTCCAGCGATTGCGCGAGCGCAACGTCGCGCCGTTGTCCGTCGGTCGCGCCATTGTCGCCACCTGGGAACCGCATGGAGCTACCGTCCTTGAGGTCATTCGCGACCTCGGTCTCGAGTTGTAGATCATCTTCAACAAAGGTGCCATCATGGTGCTCCCGGCCAGCGTCAACAAGGCCACGGGTCTCGCAGCTGTGCTCCCAGAGCTCGAGCTGTCGGCGCACAATGTGGTCGCCGTCGGTGATGCCGAGAACGACCACGCCTTCCTGCGCGCCAGCGGCTGCGGCGCAGCGGTGGCAATCCCTGAATGCCAACGAGCGGCCCGCGTTCTTCGCCAACCTGTTGCCCCAGGTCGCGGCCTTGTGGGCACAAACGGGACGTCCGCATTGGTTGTTGCTCGACGAAGCGCATCATCTCCTACCAACGGCGCGCCGCGACGTGTCCCAGGTTCTGCCTGAGACTATCCCAGCCGCCATTTTCATCACCGTGCATCCGGAAGCGGTCTCCGCTGAGGCGCTCAAGGGCGTGGAAGTCGTGGTGGCCCTCGGTGATGCTGCTGACGTCATCACGACCTTCTGTCGGGTGTTGCGAATCGACCCGCCGCCGATCGAAAGGCAACCCGCCGAGGATGAGGTGTTGGTGTGGCGGCGCGGTTCACAAGAGCCTGCTCGTCCTGTCAAACCGCTTCGACCCAAGCAGAGCCACAAACGCCACACGCGCAAATATGCGCAGGGCGATCTCGGCAAGGATGAAAGCTTTTACTTCCGCGGACCTGAGAATGCGCTGAATCTGCGGGCGCCGAACCTCGCCCTGTTTCTCGAACTGGCACGGGGCGTCGATGATCGCACCTGGATGCATCATCTCCGGCGCGGCGATTACTCGATCTGGTTTCGCCGGGTGATCAAGGATGACGACCTCACCGACGAGACTGCGGGCGTTGAGGCCGATCCGGCGCTCGGGGCCGATGAGAGCCGCCATCGTATCGGCCGCGCCATCACCCGGCGATACACTGCGCCCGCCGCGGCGCCGGCGTGAACTCATTGCTATCAGGTTGACAATGACTTAGTCGTGCGCGCGATCACGCGCCCCAATTGCCTGACCCGGAGCATCAAGATGAAATTCATTGCGACCGAAAACGCGCCGGCCGCGGGCGGCCATTATAGCCAGGCAGTCGCGGCAAACGGTTTCCTGTTCGTCGCCGGACAACTGCCGATCAAGCCCGGTGGCGGCATGCCGGACGGCATCGAGGCGCAAACCAGGCAGGCCATTGCCAACGTCGCCGCGATCCTCAAAGCCGCGGGCTCCGATTTGAGCCGCGTCGTGAGTGCAACCGTTTACGTCAGCAACATTGACCTGTGGCCCGACGTCAACCGCGTTTACGCCGAAGTGTTCGGCTCGCATCGTCCGGCGCGAACCGTCGCAGTCTCCCCGCAGCTCCATCATGGAGCACTCGTTGAAGTACAGATGATAGCACTGGCTTGACGCGGTCCCCGCGTTGGCACGCATGAATTGCGTTTGTTTCCACTACCCCCGTTCCGACAGGTCGTCTTGAAGCGTTGGTTGCGGTAAGATACCCTTGAGTTCGCACATCCCCTCCATTGGTGTGCATCAGTTTTATTGGAGACATGCGCATGGACACGCCTCAGACATTGGTCGCAGTTCGCAGAACGCGCCGCAACGTCATGGCGATGGGGAAACTACTTGGTGCGGGTCTCGTCGGCCTCGCGCTGACGTCACGTGGCGCCGACGCAGCAAGCAACGGCGGCAAGCCCTGCTTTCTCAGGGGAACGCGCATCCGCACTGTCGATGGCGATCGAAAGATCGAAGACATCCGCATTGGCGACCTCATCGTGACGAAGAACGGAGCTGCGAAGCCGGTGCTCTGGGTGGCGCGCCGGCGTTATCGCAGGTCCGAGGGTGCACGCTGGGTCGAGTACATTCGGCCGGTGCGCATTGCCCGCCATGCGCTTGGACCCGATACGCCAAGCACGGATCTATACATCACCGATACGCACGCGATCCATTTTGATGGCGATCTTATTCAAGCCCTCGACCTTGTGAACGGAACCACGATCGCACGCTATCCTGCGGATGAGCTCGATGAGATCGAGTATTTCCACATCCGACTCGATAGCCATGACGTCATCTACGCGGAGGGCGCCGAATGCGAGTCGCTCGGCGACGGAGACTATGATCGTTTCGACAATTTCGTCGAATATGAGAGGCTCTATGGAGCGCGCGGCGGGTCTTCGGCGGGACGCTACGCGCCGATGCTAGGCGGCTTCGGGCCACGGGCGCGAGTTCTGTCCCATCTGCGCAGCGCCGCATCTCCAGTCATCGATATGCGCAATAAGCTCGAGCGCGTGCGCGACGCCCTGCAGGAACGGGCAGACGTGCTCGCCGCGGACGAGAAGGTTTAATTTTTGCCGTAACAACTAGCCAGCGGCGCGTCGCTGATACGCAATACCAAGCGCTGCCGCGAGTGCAGCTGCGGCAGCGCCGAACAACACCGCGTCGCGCCGCTCGGCATCCTCAGTCCAACGACGCGCATCGCGCCGGGTTCGGTCCGCGAGCGCGCTCGTGCGGTCTGCCAGATCGGTGAGCTTTGCCTGAGCCATATCCGTAGATTGCGCAGCCCAAGTTTGCGCGGTGTCCGCGGCTACCCCGCCTGCAGCAGCGGCCTGGGTCGCAGCATCTTGCGCAGCAGAACGCAACTGCGAAACTTTCTCTGCGGCGGCCTCGCTGGCCTCGCGCGCAACAGAACTCCACTGCAAGACTTTCTCCGACGCCGCCTCTCCGACATCACGCGCAGCAGAACTCCACTGCGAAGCTTTCTCTGAAGCGACTTCCCCGGCGTCACGAGCTCGCGAAACCCACGGTTCAATGGCCGAGGGCTGGCCCGGATCGGTTCGGAGCAGACCAAACACGCCAGCGCCGATCAGAAGCGATGTGATTGGGGGGCGACGACTGAGATGCCACAACAAGCCTGCACCGATGGCCGCCGCCGCAAGCGGGTTCGCCGCGGCTCGGTTTTTCAGATCATCCACGATCTGCCGCATGCGATCTGTCGCGATTGCTTTGCCTTCCTCGATCCATTCGTCTTTCGAGGCACTGACTTCATGAACAACTGCCTGCTTGAAGGACGCAAATGTCTCCGGCGCGCGCAGGCGCTCCAGATCAACGGTCAAGCGGGTCCTCGCCTGCTCGACCTCTTGCTCCAGTCGATTGAGCTCGCCGTCAGTCATGCTGCTTGACCATTCGGCCGGTTCCCGCCCGGCGATTTGAAGCCTTGGTCGTCCGGCGACTCGGATTTGCCGGAAATGCGCGACGTGAATGTGTCGGCAGCTTCGCGCACCATGTCCTTCATGCCGTCAGGGCTGAGCCCGCGATCGGCCGCGCTTTGCTTGAGCTGCTCGCCAGCTTCGCTCGCCGCCTGCCTGACATTCTCGCCCATCTCGCGGGCTCTCTCGACGACCGCGTCGCGCGCCGGCCGAAGGGCCTCCTCCTCGACCCTGGTCGACGGGAACAAGGCCGCCAGGGCTGCGCCCGCAGCCACGCCAAGAAGGGCGACGGCGAGTGGCTGTTCACGCATGACACTGCCTGCCCCGCTTCGCACCGCGGACTGCGTCTTGTCCGCCAAGTCTGCTGCCTGACCAGCAAATCGCGATGCATGCGAGCCCACCGCGCGGCCGACGTCACTGGCATAATCGGCTGCCGTAGAGGCGTAAGAACGCGCACTTTCGGAGGCCGTCGAAGCGTAATCGCCAGCGGCGCGCGCGACGCGGTTGGCCTGCTCGGCCATCGACGAGGTGTACTGGCCCGCGGTCTCTCTGATGCGATTTGCGGCCTGGTTCGCCGTCCCCTCTCCGTTCCCGCCGTTACCCCGGTCCCAGTCGTGCATGCGACTGTAGTCAGGTGTGCGCGGCAATGTGGCCCTACGCCGCCGCATCAGGAGTGCCGCGCCGGCCGCCAGGACCAAGAACGCTTCGGGGTTCTGCTTGGCCGTGCCGACCAACCAATCGACCGGCTGTCCATAGGAATCAACAAATTGGCTCCGATTCATTTCAGCTGCTCCTTCGCGACGCTGATATCTCTGTTGACTTGTCTGATGCTGCGTTCCGGCACCAGGGCGTTGGTTCCTGCCGACCGCGCGTACATCAGCAACGCTCCGCCAATGACCACCAAGAGCGCCGCAACCAGGAGACAGGCCCAGTGCAGCGCGATACCGGCGCTCGCAATTCCCAATACCAGCGCCTCAATCACCAGAACGGCCGCAAGCAGAAAGAGAAACGCTGCTGCGGCAGCCCAAACGGCGGCGCGCACGCCGCGGCCGACGTTGGCCAAGACCTCGGATTTGGCCAATTGGATTTGCTTGGCTAACAGCTCCGAGATGTCCCCAAGGACATCCGCCAGCGAGCGTGCCAGTCCGGTCTTTCCCAATGCCTCGGAGGTCATTTGCAACCCAGATCCTTCTGCAGCATGGAGCGAGTTTACCCGGCCGCCCCAAACTGCTGGTTTTGCCAAACCTCATCCGAGCGCCCACCCTGCGGCCAGTTGCCCGGCTCCGCAAATTGCCGATGTCCAGAGGAGGATCCGTACGATGTCTGGGCGCCGACTTTGAGCACACGGAACATCGCAAACCCGAGCACTGCCGCAGCACCAAACACAATGGCGGGCTGGCGGCGGGCAAAGTCGGACGCATCTGCGAAAAGCTCGTCGGCTGGTTTTTCCCGCATCCGGGTCGCAAAGGCATCGACTTGGCGCGCCGCTTCGTGCGCAAACCCTCCCAGTTGCGGGGCGGTGTGGTTGAGGTCGTCGGCCGCACAACGAATTGAATGCGCGATATCGCTGACGAAGTCGGCACCAGTGCTGACCTGGTTGTTCAAGAGCTCTTTCACGGTACCCGCCGCATGCGATGACAGGTTGGATATCGCTTCTCTGGCCTGATTTTGCGCCTGCTGGGCAGTCTCGCCTGCTTTGCGAGCGGCCTCATTGGCTTTGTCGGTGAAGCTGCTGCCACCGGATGACGAATTCGCAGATGACTGCGGGCTGTGCGGTGTCTGATGCGCGTCCATTGCTGTGCTGTCCTCCACACAGAAACAACCAACATGACAGTCAATAGTTCCTGGGCTGGTGTGCGATGCTGGTTGCAAACCGGGACCGCCAACCTGCGGTCGCGTTGCGGTAAGCTCATCGCGCGTTTGCAGGTAAGCAGCGGACCGCCGTCAGTGCCCCGACGTATGCTGCCGCGCTCCGGCCTTCTGCTCCCCCTGCGCGTCCAGCTCGGCCCCGAGCAGCACCGTGATCACCGAGATCCAGATCCAGACCATGAAGCCGATCGCCGCACCCAAAGTGCCATAGGTTTTGTTGTAGCTGCCGAAGTTGGACGCATACCACGAGAACAGGACAGAAGCCGCGAGCCATAACAGCGACCCGCACACACTGCCCAGCGTGATCCAGTGCCACTGCGGCTGTTCACGGCTAGGCCCGAAACGATAGATCACCGACAGCATCAGCCCGACGATAACGAGCAAAACCGGCCAGCGCAGGTACGAGATCAGCATGTCAGCGACGCCCTGCAGGCCGAAGAAGCTGAATGCGACCGGCACGACAACGATGGCCCCCAGCGCGAGGAGCGCAAACATGATCATCCCCACCGTAAAGGCGAGCGATATGGCGTTCAGTGTGATGAACCCGCGCTTCTCTTCCTCTTTGAACACGAGATTGAGGGTATCGAATAAAGCCTTCATTCCCGAGTTCGCGCTCCAGAGTGAGACCGCAAGCCCGATCAAGAACGTTATTCCAAGTGTGCTTTGGCCGGCGGACGATACGTGCGTGAGCTGGTCGCGCAGCACATCGATGCCGCCGCCCGGGACCACTCCATTCATCGTGTCCAGGTGGGCGGCAATGGCGGTCGGATCGGCAAACAGACCGTAGAGCGCAACCATGGCGGCCAGCGCCGGGAAGATTGCCAGGATGGCGTAGAACGCGACGCCCGCCGCAAGAGCGAGAACACGGTCCTTGTTGAAGGTCCGCCACAGCGAGGTGAGGATCTCCCTCCAGCCGCGCGGCGAGACCTGGGTGGGACCTTTGGCAGCACCGGAAACAGGCCGCGTCATGCGTTCGGGTTCGCGCTCCCGTAAATGCCCTGATCCGGATGCAGGTGAACGTGGTTGTTGAACGCTTGATCGTGACAAGGCGCCCGCAACGACACCTGCCGTCAGCACCAGCCAGAGCGGCGTACGGCGGTTGTTGGGTTCTGCGGCAGCGGTGCTCACGAGTGCGTCATAGTGCGAGGATGTTTGTCATGCAGGAAACCGCAAGCTGCTCGCGCAGAGCTTCATCGCGCTCGTCGTCATGACCGGCGAGCACAGCCGCTTCGAAGATGGTGTGCTGGATGTCCTGGGGCAGCTGTCCCCGGCATTCGAGTACGCCAGCGCCCACCGCGCGGGCAAATCGCTCGTCCATACTCACGTCGCTTCCTCCGCAGCCGTGCCCACCGAGGCCGGCAAGCTTGTGAGGCGCCGCCGCAACTTGAACTCAGCGCCCGCGTGCTCAATCCTCCGGATCGCGAAGAGTTCCTCGACCGGTGAGCGGCGGTCTTCAACACAAACTTCGCAATAGAGGGCGATTAACCTGATTTCTGTTCGCGCACTTCATGGCACTGGTCAACGTGAACCAGCTCGCGCAGTAGAAAGTCGAAACAAACAACAACGCTCGCAATAATGATGGTCCAACCCATGTCGGTCATAGGCAAGTCCCGCAGATGACCAACGGTCTCATCTTTACCGAACGGTATCCAGTGGTGTTTGAATTTGCGCTTACCGGTTTCCTAAAAGCCCCGGCTGGCGACGCGTCGTCCTATGCGCCATCCCCCGCCTGTTGCGCACGCCTGGCAAGGTCGACCCACTCCTGCGCCATGTGTTCATAAATTCGTTTGGTCTCTGGATCGGGCGCAGCCTTGGCGCGCTCCGAGCATTGCTCGGCTTTGGCCTTGTACCACTGGGCTCGCGTGCGCATGTTGATCACCCGGAAATGTCTCATAATAAACCGTAGCGGATTTATCGGGTTCCCCGCCCAACGTCTTGGCCAGATCGATCCTGGCCACATTCATCGAAACCCAGTCCATGCACCGGCGCCACCGCGATCAGCTGAAACATTACTTCAGGTTTGCGATCTGGGCGAATGGCGGGGAGTACTTACAGGTTGTCGAATCGCCCATCAACCTTTCGCTAACCATAACCGGTTTATGGATCGAGCCTCATCATTGATGGGAGGCACGGCCATGGACCAGGGTTTGGAGACACGCATACGTCAGCGCGCCTACGAGATTTGGGACGCGCTCGGGCGCCCCGAGGGAGAAGCGGGCGCACACTGGCTGGCGGCCGAACGGGAACTACTCACGGCCTCTATGGGCTCCATGCCCCGTGTGAAACGAACGACTGCAAAGCCGGAAGGCGGTCGTAAATCCCCGCGCCAGGCCAAGCTGGCCCGAACGCGTGCTCGCAAGATGGCGGTCGGCTGATCCCGATCATCATCGCCGTCAACGAACGTTGATCACCCACGCTCGACCGCACAAGCGGCTGCCGTCCGTTTCCGCAAACCTGATATTGTCGAACTTCGGAAACGTCGGGAGAACAAATGTCAGCAGCGCGGTTGAAACACTTCGGCTGGGGTCGCGAGGGCGAAGGCCTCACGGCGGAAGAAGAAGCCTTCGTGATGGAACGGGCGCAGGCGCGCTTCGGCACCGAGCTGAAGCACAGCGCGAGTGCGCCGCCCCTTGATGAGATCGCGCTCGCAGCGCCACGCGTCACGGCGCCTGCCTCGCTCCCCTTCTGCACCAGCGACCATTATGACCGCGTCGCGCACACCTACGGCAAATCCTACCCCGAGCTCTGCCGCGGCCTGGCACGCGACTATGCAGCCGCACCCGATGTGGTCGCCTATCCGGGCGACGAAGCGGAGCTGATCGCCGTGCTCGATTGGGCCGGAGGCGAGGACGCGACCATGACCCCGTTCGGTGGCGGGTCGAGCGTGGTCGGTGGTGTTGAACCCAAGCGCGACGGCCACCGCGGCGCGGTCACCATCGACCTGCGCCGCATGGACAAAGTGAAGGAGGTGGACAAAACCTCGCGCGCCGCATTGATCGAGGGGGGCACGTACGGCCCCGCGCTCGAAGCGCAGCTTCGCCCGCACGGTCTCACGCTGCGTCATTTCCCACAGAGCTTCGAATTTTCGACGCTCGGCGGCTGGATCGCGACGCGCGGCGGCGGACACTTTGCAACGCTCTACACACACATTGACGACTTTGTTAAATCGCTGCGTACGGTCACGCCGCGAGGCGTGATCGAAAGCCGCCGCCTGCCGGGGTCCGGCGCAGGCCCTAGTCCGGACCGCATGATGATCGGTTCGGAAGGAATTCTTGGCGTCATCACGCAAGCGTGGATGCGTTTACAAGACCGTCCGAAATTTCGCGACGGCAGCGCGGTGCGCTTCAACGATTTCTTCTCCGCGGCGCGCGCAGTGCGCGCCATCTCGCAGGCCGGCCTCTACCCCTCGAACTGCCGCATCCTGGATCCGGCCGAGGCGTACAACACAGGCGCGGCGGATGGCTCGGTCGCCATCATGGTGCTGGCCTTCGAATCGGCTGACCACGATGTCGCTCCGTGGATGAAGCGCGCGCGCGAATGCTGCGCCGATCACGGCGGGACGCCCGAGGCAACCGGCGCCGATTCGCACCGCGAGGGTGCCGCCGGCGTGTGGCGCAATGCCTTCATTCGCATGCCCTACGCCATGGAACGGCTGATCCTGCGCGGCGTGATCAATGACACGTTCGAGACGTCGATCACGTGGGACCGCTTTGAAAGTTTTCACGACGCCATCAAGGCCGCGACCGCCAAGGCGCTCCTTGCCGCAACCGGCCGCAAGGGCGAGGTCACCTGCCGCTTCACGCATGTCTATCCGGACGGGCCCGCGCCCTATTTTACGTTCCACGCGCTAGGCGAACCGGGCAAGCTCGGTGCGCAATGGCGCGCCATCAAAAGCGCGGCGCTCGACGCCGTGATTGCGAATGGCGGCACCGTAACCCACCACCACGCGGTCGGGCGTGATCATCGGCCGTGGTATGATCGGCAACGCCCGCCGCTCTTCGCCGAGGCGTTACGCGCGGCGAAGAAGGCGCTCGACCCGCACGGCCTATTCAATCCTGGCGTTCTTATTGACCCGTAACCTGTGCCCGGATTTTCCCGAGCACCCGGCCGCGAGCCGCCGTAAACGCCTTCAATATCAATGGGCTGTGGCTGGCTTGTTGGCGCGATAAAGACACAATGATCATCCACTGTCCGCGCATGGGGTGGTTGCCGGAGGTAGGCGCTGTCGCCTGACAGCTCTCAACCTGGCAGCCTGATTGGGGCGGGGAATGCTATACAAGAACGTGCAAGGACTGCGCGCACTCGCGGCGTCGCTCGTCGTCATTCCCCATTTCGGCAGCCTGATGTATGTGCCTGGCGCGATCGCGACACTCGGTGTGTCGGGCGTCGATATCTTTTTCGTCATTTCCGGTTTCATCATGTGCCAGGTCGCGGCGCGCCCGCGAACCGGCGCCCTGCACTTCCTGGTGCGCCGCTGGTGGCGCATTTTTCCGCTCTATTGGGTCGTGCTGGCCTTTTCCGTGCTGATGAGTGTGTATGGCATCAGTTGGGCACCGTGGATGAGCTGCCACGAACCGGCACTCGACTACATTCTTCTGACAACAACAGACAATTGCCATCTGCCCCAAGCATGGACGCTGGTGTTTGAACTTTATTTCTACGCGTCCGTCGCCTTCGTGCTGCTCGTCAGCCCTCCCGAGCGATTCTATCGCACACTCGCCATCTGGGTCGTGGCGCAGATTATTCTGGTCATCGTGACCGGTCCGAATGGTGGATTGCCCGTCAATGCGCAGTCGCTCGAATTCGCACTTGGGTGTGGTGTCGCGTGGTTGAACGCGCGCAATCTCATTCGTTACGAGCTCAGCGCCTGGATCATCGGACTGTTGCTGTTCGGTGCCGGCGAGTACTGGTTCGTGCAAATCGCCACGATCGCACCAGTGTCCCGGCTCCTGACGTTCGGTGCCGGCGCAGCTTTTTGCCTTTATGCATACGTCGGCTGGGAGCGACGCGGGGTCATCGTATTTCCGAAGCCCATTGTGCGCCTCGGCGACGCGTCATACTCGCTTTATCTGTGGCATATCCCGCTATTCGCGGTGGCAAAATCGTTCCACATCGGACGGTTCCCAGCCCTTGTGCTGATTGTTGTCGTGGCATTCGCTTCCTATCATTGGATCGAAGCGCCTCTACTGCGCCGGGATCCACTTCGTGCGCTCGCCCAAGTGACATCAAGCACGAGCCGTCCGGCTTGGCTCGCCTGGGAGCGGCTCAGTCAGATCGGGCGCGATTGGCTGGAGCCGCTGCGCCGCGCCTGGCTGTCGCTGGTTCCGTTCAAGGGCTCCGCGACCAGGGGCTTCTGATCATGCGGACCGATTCGGCTAAGGCATCTGGCCGGTTTGATCCAGCGCAATGTCCCGAACGCCCGGACGAGCAATCCTGATAGCTGTTGCTACCAGCACGCTCCAGTGGCGGGGCGTCCCTTCGACATTGCCGTCGGAACACCAGCGGAACTGCGCCGAGTGGCAGCGACTTGGCACAGGTGGTGAACACGATTTCCAACATTCAACCGCGTCAGGGCCGATTATCTGAATGGCTACGAACCAGGCAAGCATTCCCGCCGCGTTGCGGCGCCGGCGCGACTATGCCGGGCCGGCGCTGTTCTCCTACGGATTTCGGCCGTTCTTTCTCGGCGCCGCCATCTGGGCTGCGCTCGGAATCCTATTGTGGCTGCCGCAATATTTCGGCGAGCTGACGCTGCCGACGGCGTTCGGTCCGCTCGACTGGCACATCCACGAGATGATCTATGGCTATGTGGGCGCGGTCATCGCCGGTTTTCTGCTCACGGCCATTCCCAACTGGACGGGGCGCCTACCGGTCAACGGCTATGCGCTTGCCGCCCTAGCCTGCCTGTGGCTCGCGGGTCGAGCTGCAATCCTCACCTCCGCGATCATTGGCGAGGACTTCGCCGCAGTGATCGACATCGCCTTCCTGGCAGTCCTCGCGGCGGTAGCGGCACGCGAGATCATCGCCGGCAACAATTGGCGAAACCTGCGGGTGCTGATCTTGCTGTTGGTGTTGATCGCCGGAAACGTGATGTTTCATCTGGAAGAGCACTGGCGCGGTAGCGCTGACTATGGGGTGCGCATCGCCATTGCGGCTGTGGTCGCCCTGATCATGCTGATCGGCGGGCGCATCGTGCCGAGCTTCACCCGCAACTGGTTGGTGCGCCGGAACCCTGGGCGCTTGCCGCAACCGTTCGGCCGCTTCGATGCGCTCGCGCTCGTCGGCAGTGTCCTGGCGCTCGTTGCCTGGATCGCCCTGCCCCAACACATCGTGACCGGTGTGTTGCTGCTTGCCGCCGGCGTCGTGCAAAGCGTGAGGCTCGCCCGCTGGGCCGGCGACCGCACCTTGGCGGATCGCCTCGTCATCGTGTTGCACGTAGCCTATGCGTTTGTACCGCTGGGATTTCTGCTACTCGGCGCGGCTATCCTGTGGCCGTCTGACTGGCCGACGAGCGCCGCCCTGCATGCCTGGACCGCTGGCGCATTCGGGCTAATGACGCTCGCGGTGATGACGCGGGCAAGCCTCGGCCACACCGGCCACGACCTCGTCGCCTCCATCCCGACTCAGCTGATCTACCTCGCCGCCCTGATCGCCGCGCTGGCCCGCATCGCCGCCGCCTTTGTCCCGTCGGTTTTGCTGTTCCACATTGCCGCGTTCGCCTGGATCGCTGCTTTCGCCGGTTTCGCCGCGGTCTATGGACCGCTGCTCATTCGTCATCCGCCGAACTGGGCCAAAGGTTGACGCTCAATGAGCCAGTCATGATTGGCCGCCGCGCTGCATTCGGCCATCTGAGCTAGTCGCCCCAGCACGTCTATTCATGATTGCCCACCACCCGGAGTGAAACTTCGGTCGTTCCGTGGAACTGCAGCGCGCCGGCTGCTGCAGGCGTCAGGTCGATGACACGGCCGCTTACGAACGGGCCGCGGTCATTGATCCGCACCAGCACTTTGCGCCCATTATATTTGTTGCTCACCTCGACGACGGTGCCGAAGGGAAGCGACCGATGGGCGCCGGTCAATGCAGATTCCTGCAACCGTTCCCCGCTGGCGGTATGTGAGCCAGATGTATGGTCGTAGACGGATGCGATGCCCGAGAGGCTGCGCCGCGCCTCCTTCGCTCGCACCTGAGTATCCTGGCCCGCTTCACCCGGTACGGCAAATCCCGCGACCGCGCAGACGAGCGCGGTTCTCCACATAGCTTGCTGCATGCGCCACCCAAAGTCGAGCCCCACGGACGGATCAACGACACAGCAGATGGTTTGTTCCTCACGGTCGCAGGTCCAGCGCTAAATGGAGCGGAACAACGAGTAGGCCGATACGTTGGTAAGTCAGCTAAACGTCAAAGGAGCTACTCATGGATCGCGAACACGTCAAAGGCGCTGCCGACAAGGCGAAGGGCGCCATCAAGGACGCCGCCGGCAAGATCACGGGTGACACCAAGCTGGAAGCGGAAGGCAAGATCGACAAGGCGAAGGGCTCGGCGCACAACACAGCCGGTGACGTCAAGGACGCCATACGCAAGGCGACCGACTGACCGGGTCGAGATACCTCATTCACGCTCTTTCGTTGTCGCCGGGCTCTTCCCCGGCGACAGCGATTTCAGACTTTCAAGCCTTCACGCTGTCACTCAGCCATTCGATCGCAGCTTCTACGCCCCCACCACCGTGCGGAATGCCTAAAGCGCGCAGCGCCATCTCGATGACGCCGAGCGTACCAAGAATCATGGGCGCATTGATGTGACCCATGTGTGCGATGCGGAAGGCTCGTCCGTTCAGCCTGCCAAGTCCGCGTCCAAGCGCGACTCCGCATTTGAAATTGCAGTAATCGTGTAGAACACGCGGGTCGATCCCGTCGCCAAGCACCACGGTCGTCACCGTGTTGGAACGCTCAGGGGGATCCGCGACATTGAAATCAATGACGTTTCCTTTGTGCCAGACCGAAACCGCGCGGCGCACCGCCTCGGCCAGCAACTGGTGGCGCAGAAACACATTGTCGAGCCCTTCTTCGAACAACATGTCGAGGGCCTGGCGCAAGGCGAACAAGAGCTGCTCAGGTGGGGTGCCGGCATATTTCTGATAGTGCAACTCGCCATCGCGCACGCTCCAATCCCAATAGGGAGTCCGCAGGTCCGCTTTCTGGTGCGTCGCGCGGGCGCGCTCACCGGCAGCCACGAAACCGAGGCCGGGGGGCGTCATCAGGCCTTTCTGTGAGCCCGCCATGGCAACATCCACGCTCCACGCATCCATGGCAAACGGGACGCAGGCGAGCGAGGCGACGGTATCAACCATGAACAACGCATCATGCCCGACGCTCTTGATCGCCTCGCCGATTGCCTTGATGTCCGTCAGCACGCCGGTGCTGGTGTCGATCTGGACTGCGAGAATCGCTTTGATCGTGGAGCCGGTATCTTGGCGCAGCCGGGCCTCGACCTGCTCGGGCCGCACGGCATGTCGCCAGTCGCCGGCAAGCACCTCGACCTCGACTCCGAGACGTTTGGCAGCATCGCCCCATGACAAGGCGAACATGCCGCTTTCCAAAACAAGGACCTTGTCGCCCTTGGAGAGAACATTGGTCAGCGCCGCTTCCCAAGCCCCGTGCCCATTCGCGATGTAGATGTAAGATCTGCCCGCGGTCGCGAACAGCTTCACGAGATCCTGCAACAAACTGTCCGTGAGCGCGATCAGCGGTCCTGCATAAATGTCGACTGCAGGGCGGTGCATCGCCTGCAGCACTTCGTCGGGAATGTTGGTTGGGCCGGGAATTGCCAGCAATTGCCGGCCCGCTCGAACTGCCATGTACTATCTCCTGGCGCTGCGCTCACGCCCGATCGAACACGACCTCGCCGCCAACGATCGTCATCTCGGCGACCGTATCGCGTAGATCCTCGAGAGGACAAGTGAGTGGATCTTGGGAGAGCACCACGACGTCGGCGAGCTTACCAGGTTCGAGCGACCCCTTGAGATCCTCCTCGAAAGTCAGGTAGGCGCCCCCCATGGTGGCGCAGCGCAGCGCCTCCTCGCGTGTGAGTGCCTGCTCCGGTGCAATCGGCACATTGATGGTACGGTCGATACGCGCGACGACCTGCCAGATCGGATGCCACAGCGAGACCGGAACGTTGTCGGTTGCAAGCCCCACGGGCACGCCGGCGTCGAGCAGGCGGCGCAGAGGCACCATATCATTGATGCGCGCCGCACCAAGCCTGTCGCGCAAGGCAGCACCGCGCTTGTAAATGGCCGCGTTGGTGTGCGTCGTGATGCAAAGCCCGAGGTCGCGCACCAAATCGAGCTGGCGCGCATCGAGCGCCTCGACATGCGCGAGCACCCAGCGCTGAACGGCAATCGGCGCGGCGCGCGCAACATCCGCCAGTGTGTCCAGCAACGCCGTACCGATCACCTCCACGCGGATGCCATTGCGGGCGCATTCCAGAAGCAGTGCCTTGACGGCCTCGGCCGGCAGGCCCGCATAGTTGAAACCGGCCCAGCCGGTGTTGGGAAATGCAGCCTTGCGCAGCGCATGCTCCGCTGACGTGTCGATCTCGGTGAACAGGCCTTGCACGCGCAACCATTCGTCCCCCAAGCCGCGGCCGGCGAGCCAGCGTCCCCATTCGCGGATCGTGGCCGCGATATCGCCGGCACTGGTTGTGCGCCAAGCCGGGCTGAACATCAGCGTCGCGCGCACCGTTGGATGGTCCGCACGGACACGCTGATAGGCTGCAATCACATCGGCATTGACACCGTGGCCTTCAAACACCCCTGTCGTGCCGAAGCTATTGTAGATGCGCATGGAGGCCGCGAGCGCGCGCACCCGCGTGGCCACATCGAAAGCAGGCACTCCCCGAAACAGCGTCAATTCGAGAATCGGCATGAAGTTGAAATCACGGAAGATGCCGGTCGGGGTGCCATCCGCGTCACGATCGATCTCCAGCGATGCGGCCGGCGATCTTGTTTCTTTGTCGATGCCGGCGGCAGCCAGCGCCCGGCTGTTGGCGATGCCGACCAGCGGAAGTGTCACGCGCCAATAACCCCAGCCTGGTTTGATGAGCACCGGATTATCGGGAGCAGCCCGATCGAGCTCCCAGCGATTCGGGAATCGTCCCTCCCGCAACAAGCCAGGCATTCCCTCAAATTCCGGTGGGTCGCCGAGCGGCATGGTCACGATCCACTCGCCGGGCGTCCGATCGCCGGCAAGCGCGGCAACGCGGGTCAGAACGTCATCAATGCTGCACACCCCTGACAGCGAGGGCAGCGCCTGCTTCAATCCCTCCCGATCCATGTGGGCGTGGGCGTCGATAAGGCCCGGTATCGCGGCTCGCCCAGCCAGGTCAATGACGCGGGTCGCCGGACTGATGAGCGGCTCGATCTCCGCGTCGGTTCCGACGGCCAGGATACGGCCATCCCGAATGGCAAGGGCTTGCGCGATGTCGAACCGGTTATTGACGGTGATGACTCTTGCCGCTGCGGAGAATAAGCGGTGGCGCATTGGTCATGTATGGTCACCCCGTCGCGTCCGATTAAGCCCAGCCTGTTAGCAGCGCAAGAGGACTGGTGGCTCGCGTCTCGGAAAGGCCTAAAAACGTTTTGACATGGCCATAACAAAATGAATTATACCGGGACGTTTGCAAAATGACGCACGAGAGCGTTGGGCTGTTTGACATTTGAATCAAACTTGCGGAGCGGGTGAGCGAACTGAAAATCCGGTATCAAGATTTTGGCTCGCCGCCGCCATCTATGTCATCTATGCGAGAAACGTCACCTATGTGCTGCTCCTGGGGCGCGGCGACCTGCATAAGGCCACGAGCCGTCACCCATGCGAACGACGTCACCTATGTGAGTGCCGCCACCAATGTGAGCGACGTCATCTATGCGAGCGACGTCACCTGGCAGCGACGTCACCTATGCGAATGATGTCATCTATGCGAGGCACGGCATGTATGATGACCGTCATCTGTGATCCGGACCAGGCAATCGTGCGTCCGGCTGTCACCTATGGCAAAAACGTCATCTATGCGCTCGCCCGGATGGCATGGCCGGCCAGCGTCTTGCCGAGTGACCAGGCGGCGCCCGGAACCTGATGGCTGCCGGCAATCACGTCCTCGAAGGCGCGCTCGATCCAGGCGCAATCCGCATCGGTCAGAATCAGCGGCGGCAGCAGCTTGATCGTATGGCTGCCGTGGCCGGCGACCTGCGCCAGAATCTTGTGATCGCGGAACAGCGGAATGGTGATGAGCTGGCAGAACAAGCCTTTGGTCACGGCCTCGATCATGTTCCACGAGAGCTTGAGCTTCATCGACTGCGGCGGGCCGAACTGCAACCCGATCATCAGCCCCTTGCCGCGCACATCCTGGAGGAATTCGAAGCGTTTCACCATGGCGGAGAGGTTCTTCAGCAGCCGCGCGCCGGCCCGCGCGCCCTGTGCCATGATCCCACCGTCGGTGAGCAGATCCAGCGTCACGATGCCGGCCGCCATGGCGAGGTCATTCTTGCCGAACGTCGAGCCATGCACGACGGCGCGGTCCATGCGGTCGAACACGCTCTCGAAGATACGCCGACACATCAACAACGCGCCGACCGGCACGTGCCCGCCCGAGAGTGCCTTGGCGAGCAGCACCATGTCCGGCTCGACATCGTAGTGCTCGACCGCGAGAAAGCGCCCGGTCCGGCCGAGCCCAGTCTGGATCTCATCAGCGACAAAGAGTGTGCCGTAGCGGCGACACAGCTGCGCCGCCTCTCTGAGATAATGCGGGTCGGGAACGTTGACGCCCTTGCCCTGGATCGGCTCGACGATGAACGCCGCAACGTTACGCGAGGCGAGCGCGCGCTCGAGCGCCGCGAGATCATTGAACGGAACCTCAATGCACCCGGGCAGCACCGGCTCGAAGCCGTTGCGGAACATCTTGTCGCCGATGATCGACAGTGAACCGTAGGAGAGACCGTGGAAGGAATTCTCGCAATAGACGATGCCCGATCGCCGCGTCGCCGCGCGGGCGAACTTGATGGCGGCCTCGACCGCCTCGGTGCCGGAATTGGTGAACACCACCTTGTCGAGTTGCGGCACGAGGCGCAGCAGACGCTCCGCCAGCACGCCCGCAAGCACCGATACATCCATCTGCACAAGGTTCGGCAGGTCGGCGTCGAGCACCTCCTTGAGGGCCGCGCGCAATGCCGGGTGGTTGCGACCGATCGCGAACACCCCGAAGCCGCTCAGCAGATCGAGATATTTGGTTCCGTCCCGGTCATAGAGGTATTGCCCCGATCCGCTGCAAAACCCGACGTCGTAGCCGATGGTGCGCAGCACGCGCACCATCTGGTCGTTGAGATATTTGCTGTGCAGCGCGCCGCGTTCCGCTTCGCGCTCGGCAAATATCTCCGTGATCTTCTTGTTCATGCTCGTGCCGCCCCTATCGTAACCAGCGTCATCATGTTTTTATGATTTCGGCTCGTTGCCGATAGATTACGCTGCCGGCCAATTCCTTAATACCCGCAACGCTCGCTCGGGCGCTCAAGGGACACAATCTTCATCTGATCGTCGGTCGTGTTGTCGCCCGGACTAGGGGAGGTTCGCCAAAGTGGAAAGGCCGGAGCAACGCGATGCCCAGCCTACGGAGTCAATGCGCGAGCTTGAGGGTCACCACGCCCGCGATGATCAGCCCAACGCCCAGATAGCGGACGAGGTTTGACGGATCGCCGAAGACCCAGACGCCGAGCAGGAACGTGCCGGCGGCGCCGATACCGGTCCACACCGCATAGGCGGTACCGAGGGCGATTTCCTTCTGCGCCATGAACAACAAGCAGCCACTCACGGCCATGCAGACGATCGCAACAATAATGCCGACGATGATCTTGTCGGGCAGCTGCGCCCATTTCAGTCCAACCGGCCAGCCGATCTCAAAAAGTCCAGCGGCAATCAAATAAATCCAAGCCATTCGTCGTTCCTTTTCCCACGTGGTTTGAGTGATTATCGTCCAGTGGCGCTGCGCATGGTACGTTCGCGCAGCGAGTCGTAGATCGGCTCATCGCGCAGCAGGGTCGCGACCAGCATCGCGGCAAAACAGGCAGCAAGCATCGGCAGCAACAACACGAAGGCGGCGGTCATTTCGATCACGAGCACGATGCCGGTCAGCGGCGCGCGCACGATGGCTGTGAACAGCGCGGCCATGCCGACCACCGCGAAGGCTTCCGGCGTTATGCTGAGCTCGGGAAACCAGCGTGCGAACAGGATGCCGCAGAAGAGGCCAAGCTGGGCGCCCAGAACGAGGAGCGGCGCAAACAGTCCCCCAGGCGTCGCGGCCGCGTAGGAGATCGCGCCAAGATAGAAGCGCAGCAGGAACAGCGCCGGCAGGATCGCGAGCGCCGGCACGCCGGCGAGGGCCGCCTGCGTCAGAGGATCGCCACCGCCAACAAGCCCGGGGGCGAAGAACGCGAGCGCTCCGACGCCGCCGCCGACGAACGCCGCACGCACCTCAACCGGATAGCGCGCGAGGCGGTCGAACACGGCGAGCGCGCCAAGGAGTGTGCGGTTGTAGGCGACGCCTGCGACCCCGGCGATGGCCCCCAGTGCGATGTAGAGCAGAATTGTTGGAGGCGACACATTGGCAAACGTCTGGACCTGAAAATCGGGCGCATCACCAAGAAAGAGGCGCGCAACCGTAATGGCGGCGGTGGAAGCCCCAAGCGCCGCGATGGCGATGCGCAGCTCGAACTTGCGCCCGAGCTCTTCCAACACAAACACCGCGCCGGCGATCGGCGAGTTGAACGCGGTGGCGAGACCGGCGCCGGCACCGGCGGCGAGCAGAACGCGACAGTCAGGCCAAGCACGGCGGAACAGCTTTCCGATCCAGTTCGCCACGTTGGCGCCCATCTGCACGCTTGGTCCTTCGCGGCCAAGCGCGAGGCCGAAGCCGATGGCGAGAACGCCGCCGATGAACTTGACGACCATTAGACGCGCCGGCGCCGGCGGCAAGTCGCCGCGCAGGACCGCCTCGACATGTGGAATGCCGCTCCCGGATGCGTGCGGTTCGATCCGCCGTACCATCCAGGCGGCGAGTGCGACGGCCGCCGCGGTCCCGCCGATCACGATCAGCAGGCCCGCGAAGCTTCCGGTCCGGGCCCACGCGATCCATTGGTCGCGCAGGCCGTCACACCAGATCAAAGTGAGGCGGAAGAGCGCGCCGATGAGGCCGGAGGCGACGCCGACCACAAGCGCCAGAACGGCGAGCACGAGGAGGTTGCCCTCCCCGGCTGCGGTCTCGCCACCTGCGGCCCGCGCGGCGCGCCCCTGATCTTCATCCATACGAGATCTGCACCGGCGAGGTTATTTCTTGCCCTCGCCCGGCAGCACCTTCATGACGAACTCGGTGGGTTTGTCATTGGGACCGAACGGACCCGGCACCTTGTTCTTCACGGGCGGAAGCGACTTCAGGAACACCGCGATGGCCGTCGCGTCATCCTTGGTGAGATTGGCAAACGCGCGCCACGGCATGATCGGGGCGAGTTCGCGCCCGTCGGGCCGCTTGCCGGTTTGCAGCGCGGTGACAATCTGGCCGACGCTCCAGTTGCCGAGACCGGTCTCCGGATCGGGCGTAAGGTTCGGGCCGTGGAACACGCCGAGCCCGGGAATTTCAAACCCGACCTCGGACCCGCCGAGATAGCGGTTCATATCGGGCTTGCCGAAGAAGTAACCCGGCGTGTGGCAATCGTTGCAGCCGGCGATGGAGACCAGATATTTGCCCCGTTCGGCCTGCGCCTGCTGGGCGCCAGCTGCATTGATGAAGGCCATTCCAAGCACACTCGCGCACGCGGCAACAGCCGCGCGACGAACCGATCTCCGCATGATGTCCCTCCGTGATTATTAACCTAAGCCCCGACTCGCTACATAACACAGGCCAGATGGCAGGCGGGAGATGACCTCCCTGGGGTCGGCGGCGTTATCGCGACAGGCGTTTTGCGGCGAGTTCGTCCAGGTACTCGCGCCAATAGGCCTCGTGCCGCTGGCCGAGCTCGCGCAGGTAGGGCCAGCTGTAGATGCCGGTCGAATGCAGGTCATCGAACACGAGGCGCACCGCGTAATTGCCGACCGGCTGCACCTCCAGGATGGCGACGTTCTTCTTGCCGGCGACGGTCTTGCGGTCCGTGGGGGCGTGGCCTTGCACCTCGGCACTCGGGCTTCTCACGCGCAGATACTCGGCGGACAGCTCGTAGCTCTCCCCGTTATCGAAGCTGACGGCAAGATGGTGGCGATCCTTGCGCAGCCGCAGCTCGGTTGGCCAAATGTCCGTGGTACTTGGTCCCAATGCCATGATTTTATTCGCCTAAAGTGGCCTCCCCTCGGGAGCGCCGAGGGACTATATATGGTTGGTAACGACGGCAAAATCGCGTGGCGCGAATGTTGGCACTGGACGGCATAGCGAAGGTAAGCGGCAGGAAAGCCCCTGTGCCGCTGGTCGACCCATTCGCACGCGCCATCACGTACCTGCGGGTCTCGGTGACCGATCGCTGCGATTTCCGCTGCGTCTATTGCATGGCCGAGGACATGACGTTCCTGCCCAAGCAGGACCTGCTCTCACTCGAAGAGCTCGATCGGCTGTGTTCGGCCTTCATCGCCAAGGGCGTGCGCAAGCTGCGCCTGACCGGCGGCGAGCCGCTGGTGCGGCGTGGGATCATGACCTTGGTGTCGTCGCTCGGCCGGCATCTGCAATCGGGCGCGCTCGATGAGCTGACGCTGACGACCAACGGCTCGCAGCTGCAGAAATACGCCCAAGACCTCGCGAATGTCGGCGTCAAGCGGATCAACGTCTCGCTTGATACGCTCGATGCGGACAAATTCCGCGCGATCACCCGCTGGGGCGACCTGCACAAGGTTCTCGACGGCATCGAGGCCGCGCGCGCAGCCGGGCTCGCAGTAAAGATCAACGCCGTCGCGCTCAAGGGCGTCAACGAGGAAGAGTTCGTCAGGCTGGTCGAATGGGCGCATGGGCTTGGCATGGACCTCACCCTCATCGAGGTCATGCCGCTCGGCGACGTCGGCGCCGGCCGGCTCGATCAGTATCTGCCGTTGTCGATGGTGCGCGCCCGCCTCGCCGAGCGGTTCACCTTTGATGAGATCGACTACCGCACCGGCGGACCGGCGCGCTACGTGCGGGTCGCGGAGACCGGCGGGCGGCTCGGCTTCATCACGCCGCTGACGCATAACTTCTGTGAGTCGTGTAACCGGGTGCGGGTCACCTGCACCGGCACATTGTTCATGTGCCTCGGCCAGGAGGATGCGGCCGACCTGCGCAAGCCGCTGCGCGCGTCGGAGAGCAATGACCTGCTCTATACGGCCATCGACGAGGCTATCGGCCGCAAGCCGAAGGGGCACGACTTTGTCATCGATCGGCGTCACCAGCGCCCGGCGGTCGCGCGCCACATGAGCGTTACGGGCGGCTAAGCACGTAGCCCTACCGTTCCGCGGCCTTATTCGACCAAAGTCGAACAGGCAAAAGCCCCGTTACACCCGCGCCTTACCCAAGTTTCCATTGACGCCACAAGGCGCATTTGGATTAAGCTCGCAACGAGCGGCCGGGAAGCGTCGCACGCAGCGCGGGAGGCAGCGGAACGCACATCCGCGCCCGCGCTCAAGGGGAACGAGGGCACGTGCACATTCTGCTGAAGCTGAGCAGCGCGATCGATTGGGTCAACGACAAGTTCGGCATAGTCGCCAATTGGCTGGTGTTGTTCGCCTGCCTGATCAGCGCCGGCAATGCGGCGAGCCGCTATCTGTTCAGCGCCAGCTCGAACGCCTGGCTCGAGATCCAATGGTACCTGTTCGCCGGGATGGTGCTCCTGGGCGCGCCCTATACGCTCAAGATGAACGAGCATGTGCGCGTCGATCTGTTCTACGGGATGATGCCTGAGCGCGCGCGTATCTGGATCGACATCGTTTGCGGTTTTCTGTTTCTGCTGCCGATCTGCATTATTCTCGTCTACTTCACCTGGCCGTGGTTTGTTGATTCCTGGAACATCCATGAAATGTCGTCGAATGCCGGCGGTCTCATCCGCTGGCCGGTGAAGCTCATCCTGCCCGTCGGCTTTGCCCTGATGGCGCTGCAAGGCGTCTCGGAAATCATCAAGCGCATCGCTGCGCTGGAGCACGTGGTCGACATGCATTTCGACTACGAGAAGCCGCTGCAATGAACTTCATTCGCGACAACATGGCGCCCCTGATGTTCGGGGGCATGGTGCTGTTCATGTTGATCGGTTATCCGGCGGCGTTCTCGCTGGCGGCGACCGGGTTGTTCTTCGGCTTCATCGGCATCGAGTTCGGCCTCATCCGCCCGGATTTCCTGGGTAACCTGACCTATCAGCTGTTCGGCATCGTCTCCAACGACCTGCTGCTGGCGATACCGTTCTTCACCTTCATGGGCGCGATCCTCGAGCGCTGCGGGCTCGCCGAGGATCTGCTCGATTCGATCGGACAACTGTTTGGTCCGGTGCGTGGCGGCCTGTCCTATGCGGTGATCTTCGTCGGCGCGATCCTGGGCGCGATCACCGGGACCGTGGCGGCCTCGGTCATCGCCATGGGCGTGATCTCGATGCAGCCGATGATCAAATACGGCTACTCGGTGCGCCATACCATGGGGGTGATCGCCGCGTCCGGCACCATCACGCAACTGATCCCGCCTTCGCTGGTGCTGATCGTGCTAGCCGATCAGCTTGGGCGTTCCGTCGGCGACATGTACGCGGGCGCAATTGGGCCAAGCATCATCCAGGTCGCGCTATTCTGCATCTTTGTGCTGATTGTCAGCTTCGTCCGGCCGAAAGATGTGCCGGCGCTGCCGCCCGAAGCCCGCACCCTGCACGGCTGGAAGCTCTGGTACAAATGCCTGCGCGGCATCATTCCCTCGCTTGGCTTGATCTTTCTGGTGCTCGGCACGATTTTCTTCGGGCTCGCGACGCCGACTGAAGCCGGCGCCATGGGCGTGGTCGGCGCGATCGGGCTCGCCGCCCTCCAGCGCACGCTGACCTGGCCGTTGCTCTATCAGGGCATGGCGTCGACGATGCGCATCACCGCCATGGTGGTCTATATCCTGATCGGCGCGCGCGTGTTCAGTCTGGTGTTCCAGGGCGTCGGTGGCAAGGTGTGGATCGAGCAGCTGCTCACGTCCTTGCCCGGCGGCCAGATCGGGTTCCTGATCTTCGTCAATGCGTTTATTTTCGTGGTCGCTTTCTTTCTCGACTTCTTTGAGATCGCATTCATCATCATTCCGTTGCTCGCGCCGGTGGCCGAACGGCTCGGCATCGATCTGATCTGGTTCGGCGTCCTGATCTGCGCCAACATTCAGACGAGCTTCATGCACCCGCCATTCGGGTTTGCACTGTTCTATCTGCGCGGCATCGCTCCGCCATCGATCAAGACGTCGGACATCTACTGGGGCGCGATCCCCTGGGTATTCCTGCAGGTGATCCTGGTGCTGATCGTCATCCTCTGGCCGGGAGCGGTGACTTACTGGATCGAGGGCCCGACCAAGGTCAACCCGAACACGATCAAGATCGAGATCGAGCAGCCCGAGCCGCCGCCGATGATCGACTTCGGCCAGCCGCCGAACATCAAGTAGTTCTAGCAGCGTTCTCGTCCCGGGTGG
>CAVXDE010000040.1:0-263030 GCA_963760435.1 uncultured Alphaproteobacteria bacterium | reverse complement strand
TGGCCGCCGGTTGGGTTGTCGGGGTGGAGGATGACAGATGACACGTCCTGACACGATCGTCCCGAACGTCTCGCCTCTATTCCCAAGACTTATGTCGCGAAGTCACCAAAACGACCAAGGCGCCGCATATTGCTGCTGGTGCGCGCGCGCCGTCCTGACCTGGTGCCCCGCCTGTCCCTTATGGCTGGCTTCGGCGTGCCGGCGCGTCGTTACCCGGGGCTCGTTTACAGGGTCGTCGGCGAGAATCTTGGGCACGTTATCGGATGTGGACTCCTGGCCTGCGACCTCGGAACGGCAACCGGAGCCGGCTCGGTGGTCGCGACCTGCGCCGGGTCAGTCGTGTTGACCGCGGCCAGCACGTTCGGCGTGCGCCACTTATAACCAATGCCGAAGTCGATTGGCTGAGCGTGGCTGAACAAACGCGCCATGCCTGGCTGATAGCGGTTGGCGAAGATGCTGATCGGGCCGGCATAATGGCCGTACGGATGCAGCTGCCATTTGTTTTGCTCGAAATAGGCGAGCGGCACACCAGTGTCGTCCTGGAGCAGCGTACGCGCATGGGTGAGCAGGAAATTGCGAACGTCCGAGAAGCCTCCCCCGTGAAGCAAATAAGACGCGCTTTTCACGAACGCATCGCCACTGCCAAGGCGCTCGCAAAATCGCGCCAACCCGCTCTGCCTGAAGCCATCGTTCGCGATGTTTGTGCCGAAATAATAGAGCGTGTGCTCGCGACCGTTCTCGTCGACGAACACGATCTTGGCCCCGTGCGCGGCGTGGGCGGAGACACCGGGTGCGTTGTCTGCCTCCACCGTGCCGTCCTGGGTGAGCCGGATGAGCGAGACGTCGCGGATCGTTTTGCCCGAGCGGGCGAGGAATGCGTAGAGCACCGGCAATGTGCCGCTCAGGCGAGTTGCTGCGAATTGGTGGCGCATTTCCTTGGTTATGAAGAAGCTGTTGGACATCAGCGAGCCGAGCGAGCCAGCGAGCCCATGCAGCGCTGATCCGACAGCTCCACGCGGCATATCCGCTAGGTCAGGAATGGGGCCGGGCGGCTCGAGGCCAGCCATCACGTAGGTTGTGGCATCCGGGAAAAATGCGTTGGCATAGAGGAAGTCCGGCCCGCTGAAAAAGTAGAACAGCACCGGGCTCGGCGCGGTCAGCTTTGCGTGCGCCCAAGCCCGGATGTGCTTGAGCTGATGCTCCTCGACGCGCTCAAATGCGGCATTGAAGCGCTCGGCGTGGGCCTGCCAGGTCCGGTCCTGGGTCAACGCACCCAGAGGCGATCCCTGCGCGGGTCGCAGCCCTGCCAGAAATCGCGCCGTATCGTCCGG
Source organism: uncultured Alphaproteobacteria bacterium (assembly GCA_963760435.1). Taxonomy (GTDB): domain Bacteria; phylum Pseudomonadota; class Alphaproteobacteria; order Rhizobiales; family Xanthobacteraceae; genus JAFAXD01. The sequence continues at coordinate 261,699 of CAVXDE010000040.1, read as the reverse complement.
CGTTGCGGATTCCGCCTTGGCTATGCCCGCCAGCAACCCGACGAAGACAAGCGCCACGAGCGCTACTCTGAAAAGCTGGACCTTGATGGGGGTTCGCATGGATGAGGCTCCGTAACGGTTACGGCCGGACCGAGCCGCAGGGGCGCTCGACGATGTCAGCACGACGGCGCGCTTGCAGGCGAAGAGACGGCGCCCTGAGCCGACCTATGCTGATCCGCACACACGACGCGTGTTTATTGTCTGCATTTCTCCTCTCAATTCTAACCGAAGTAGGCGACGCCGTTAACGGATCGTGGCAGAACAATGGCGGGTTTTTGCCGACTGTAGCTTTGGGGGCACACTGATGGGGATCCAACGCATGTTGCCAACCGACAATTCCGCCGCGTGCACACGCGGCCGATTTGGACTTATAGTTGCTCCGCGAAAGAACCAATCCCGAGGTTTTCAAAATTGACCCCGGCGTTCGCGCGTCAAGGTGTTTGGACAGGAAGCAACGGGGCCTGCCGCAGCGATTGCTCGATTAGGCCCTCAACGCGCGTGGGGTCGACCCCGCGAGCGTCAGCGGCATCGGCCACAGCCCGTGGCGGTACGGACTTGAAAAAGCTTCGGTAACTCAGGACACTCTCCCTACTGGGAGAGTGGTGATTCACAATCAAGCGAACGATGTCCGGCCGGGAGTAATGACCGGCCGTGTCAATGATCGACTTCCAGGCCTTAATCATCCACGCTTCCAGGCTAGAGTAGATGATCTCAGATCCTTCCACTGGGCCCGCTAGCGGAATGCCGAGCGGTGCGATGATCGAGCTGCCGCCACGCGCGTACCGGATATTCATTTTGCCCTTGTGCGGGAAGCTATCGGGAATGTCACTTTCCTCGATGACGCCGCAGGCAGACAACACGAACGCGCCGGCTTCGAGCGCGTGCGCACGCACGGACGCGTGGCCCCAAAATGATCGGTGGTCTGCATCCCATTCTTCAAGTGCCGGACCAGTATGCAATGCGAACGCGCCCGGAAACACCGCAATGTGAATCTCCTCACCGAGTCCGATCATGGCGGCGCGGACCAACGTCATCAAGTGCTCGCCGCAAATGAGGCCGCCAACCCGACCAATGTCGGTGTCGAACACCTGGAGATCACCCGCGTCGCCTTGGCCCCAAAAAAGGCGTTCGGTGAACGTTGGCATCGTCTTGCGGTGTCTGCCGAGCAGGCGACCCGTGCGATCGAAAAACAGCAGGCTGTTGTAGATCGTGCTGACCTCGGGTCGCGGGTCGATCTCGTTGCAGCCCATAACCACATAGGCACTTGCTCGGCGCGCCGCCGCTCCAAGCCGCTCGGTATCCTCGCTAGGAGCCAGGACCGCAGCGTCGCGAAACGCGAGGCGCCCCCCAGCCCAGGCTTGCAATGAGGAGTCCCAACCTTCGGTCCAATACGGGTATCCGGCAAGCCAAACCTCCGGAAAAACGATTAGTTCGGCGCCGTTTGCCCCAGCTTCCGCTATGTAGGTTTCGGCAAGCGCGAGAGAAGCCTCCTTGTCGAGAAATCGGGGAGCCTTTTGAACGATCGCGACTTTTACGGCTTCGCGTCCCCCGAGGACGGATTTCTTGCCGATGCCCATGGCAAACCCCTATTTTTGGTGCGATGCTTCTATCCTGCCAGAAGCAATGCCCCCCGCATGCACGACGCGGTCATGATGGCTTGATCAACACGGACATGGAACATGCACCCAAGTCCAACCGTCGCGGTCAGATCAACCGATTCAGTACCCGGAGCTGAGCGGTTCTCTTATTGGGCGGACGTGGTGACCCAGACCTTTGTGCCACTTGAGTGCGACGCGCCTAATCGTCAGCACTTTCGGGGTGAGGTTCGCCATCGGCAGATCGGAAACGTCGGGATTTCAGACGTGCGAGCGTCTGCTATGCGCGCTGGACGCACACCAGCCACAATTTCGCGCGCGCCGCACGACGAGCTAATCGCCGTACTGCACCTCGATGGTATAAGCCAAACCGGCCAAGGCTCCGATCGTGCAGTCCTCGGCCCTGGCAGCGGCGCCGTAGTAACGACGGATGAACCTTACTTTTTCCAGTTTCCCCATCCATTTCGGCAGCTAGTACTAAAAATGCCGAGAGGCCTGCTACCAGGAGCTCGCATCAGAGGCGGTCGGCCGCAGTCGCTCTCACTAGCGGCTGGACCCGCTCATCTGCTGCAAAGCCTCGTACTATCATCGCTTGACGAGCCATTAGCCTTTTCGGCGGATGAGGAGATAGGAATCGAGCGCGCGTTTGCCGAACTATTTCGCGCGGCTTCATTCCCGACAGACAGCGATCGCGCCAGGCGCGCGGAAGCACCACAATATTCTCACGCCTGTCTTTTCATTCGGGCGCACCTCGCGGATCCGGCGCTAAAACCAGCGGCGGTTGCCGCCGAAACGAAAATGTCTACCCGCAATCTGGCGCGCCTGTTTGCCCGTCACGGCACCACGGTCGAACGAGCGATTTGGCGGGAGCGCCTGAGCGCAGCGCATCGCGATTTGCTTGATCCGCGCCTTGTGGAGCGATCCATCACCGATATTGCCTTTTCGTGGGCTTTCAACGACGCGGCGCACTTTTCGCGCAGCTTTGCAAAAGCTTATGGAATTGCCCCGAGCGCGTTGCGAGCCGCTAGCAAACGACCGCTGCCGCGCACAAGCGGGTAATCCGGCCGTTTGGATTGATGGGTTGGGGACGTATATTTCCACCTTGCCCATCGGCTGTTGGAGTACGGATGACGCATGACCCATCATGACGCGTTCTCCGTTTTGCCCGTACGCGCGCGCGTATGCACTAGAACAGGAAAACGTGTCACGAAGCGTCATGTGTCATCCAGGGCAGTTGGTGAGAGGCGAGACAGCGGCTCTCGAAATCACTTCCCCGGGGGGATGCCGCCGAGAATGTGCATGATCTCCTCGTCAGTGCTCCAGGTCGGGATGAGCTTGCCGTCACGATCCACTCTGTATCGCTTTTGTCGACAGGGTTCCGGACCAAAACCCGAGTAGTCAGTGCGGTTCATCGGTAACGACGATATAAGTATCTTGGGAGCGCGTCTCGAAGCCTCAACGCGGACCAAGGCGCCAGCAACGGCGTTTGCGAGGTCGTCATGCGCGCCTGGGGCGTGGTCGATGCTATCCTTTCCGCTGCGAGCGGTTCGACGCTCAAGCCCACAAAGCTGGGCGATCAACCGCGGATGGTCTAAGAGCGCGATCTTGCCGCTGTTGAGCAATGGCAATAGCTCCTTGTAAATGTCGCTCTTGGCTTGGTCCGATACTCGATACTCGATACCGCGCTCACGGAATTGGGACGCAACCCATTCGGCGCCATAACGGTCCCCGCGAACATAGCCGATCGCATAACGGCGGAGCTCCTGAACAAAGTCGCCAACGACTTCCGACGGGTTGAAGGGCGGCTTGATCTCACGGACTAGATCGAGAACAGCGACATCCCCCTCACGATGACTGATCGCCAGCGTCATCGAGTTCAGCTGATCCACCGCTCGGATCGACAAAGGCGAAATAGGTGTGCTGCATGACCGGCGGCAGCTCGTAACGAGCGGCCACAACAGCCGCGTCGATCACCTCGCGAGCGATAAAGGATTCTACGTCGGTGCGGAATTGAGCCCCGTACTCGGCTGCCGCGTTCGCCGGATCCTTCTCGGTCTCGGCATCGATGAATGATTGCGGCACCGTGGGGTTCATTGTGCGCGTATCCGCCTGCCACACGAGCACGTCAGAGTCCTGGCCAAAGTGCTTGCGATGATCCTCATAGAGGACGCCGCGTCTTGCGTAGGGCGATGACGCCTTCAGCAATACCGCACCGGGGATGGTTGCCGCAGCAGGACGCAGCGCCGCGATAATCTCGGAGTCAAGCGATGACGAGTTTTCATCAGACATCCAGAACGCAAGCTCGTCGCATAGGCTGGCCACCACGGTTCGCCCGCGCACCGTGCGGAGGTTGGCGGTCAGCACTTCAATGCTGATGCGGTTTGAGATTGCAGCGGACGATGTAGGGTAAGGGGTAGTCGTTTTCGCGGTCAAAAACCGACCAAAGCCGACCTTTTGCCTCCAGGCCTTTTTGCACATTGCGCGTTCGCAAACGAAGCGTTGCTGCCCCCGGCCCTGCTTGATGTCCCGCTCGCAGACCCGACAACGGGTTCGATACCATTGATCATAACAACCACGGCAACAGAACGCCTCGTCTCGTTGCTTGTCGGCGTTGGCAATTTGGATTTGCACCTGCGGCACTTGCGTCGCAGGTTTTCAGTGAATTCAACCATTGTTTATCCTGAGATTGGCAGTGCGATAGCTTTGGTTTTGCTCTGCTTCGTGTAAGTTGGCGGTGTAGATTTCGCGGCGCTGGGTGAGCGGCGTGCGCACCCAGTCCCGCCAGGATCAGGCGACGACAAAGGCTTTGGACGGTCGGGGCGCTGATCTTGAATGCGGACACGGTGCCGTCTCGGTGAACGACGGCGCGGATCATTCACTGACCTCCGCGTTGGTGTCAGCCTCGACGACCTCGCCCTCGATCATGTCATCGGCTTGGCCGTATCGTGCGGCGATGTACTGTTGCAGGGTCGGCGTCACGTCACGCTGGCGACGTTGCAGACCGACAGATTCCAGAAGGCGACGCAGATTGCCGCTGGCCCGCTGGTAGAGGTCGAGATCGCGATCATTGGCCTCGCCGGAGGCGAACTTGCTTTCAAGCCGCTCGAGTTCGACGGTGATCGTCGCCGCGCGCCGCGCGATCGACAGCTCGGCTTGCGAGACGTTCGCCTCACCGCCCATATCGGCGATGTGGCCGTCCAGGATGTCGCTGAAGCGCCGCGCCCAGGCTTTGCGGAGATCGCCGCCGGCAATCGAAAGCGCCTTGCGGCTCGTGGCTCGGGATCGTGGGGCAGTAGGTCGGGAACCGGCCGGTGATGCGGCCGGGACGTCTGGGTTAGCATGTGGCATTTGGTACCTTTCCGTGTTGTTGTGAATTGGCTTGTGAGCTGTGCGCTTTTCAGCCAACATGCGCACAGCAGAGTTACAAAAGAGCGGGATTTCCCAATGAAAGCGCGGCTGAAGCTCATCGCTCCAAGCCCTGAAAAGCGCACAGTCTTGAAGAAGGGTCGCCGCTCGAACCGGGAGCTACGGACCCGCGAGCACCTGACGCCCGCTGAGGTCGAACGGCTGATCGAGGCGGCCAAGGCCAACCGGCAAGGTCACCGCGATGCGACGATGATCCTCTTGGCGTTTAGGCACGGGCTACGTGCGTCAGAAGTGATCGACCTTCGTTGGGATCAGGTCGACTTCAATCAGGCCGTCCTGCACGTTCGCAGGGTCAAGAACGGCACGCCTGCAACGCATCCATTGACCGGCCGACAACTCCGGGCATTGCGCAAGCTCCAACGTGAGAGCGCCGGGAGCCCGTTTGTATTCGTGAGCGAGCGCGGTGCGCCGTTCAGCGTGTCAGGGTTCCGCCGCATGATCGAGCGCGCCACCAAGGCGGCCGGTCTCGAGATCAAGGCACATCCCCACATGCTGCGCCACGCCTGCGGGTATGCCTTGGCTAACCAAGGAACCGATACCCGGACATTGCAGGCGTATCTCGGTCACCGGAACATCAGCAACACGGTACGTTATACGGAGTTGGCGCCGAGTCGCTTTAGAGGCCTTTGGAAGGACTGAGCACCAGGAAAGCCGGCCCGATCTGGAAACGCTGCTGACGTATTCTCGCGCCCAACGATAGGCAACCAAATGGTTGCTAAAAAAACATCTCGTTCAGGTGTATGCGGGCCGAGTGTTGCCGAGCGGCCGAACTCCAGCGGTGAGCTGAGGGTCTGCCAACTTCATCATAGCGGTGCGGGTTCGGTGGACCCGGATAAGAAGCGCCGGTGATCTGGCGACCTTCAGCCGCCACGTCGTACTGATAGAGCCACTCGCCCTGAAACATGGTCTTGTCCCTGGCAAAACGGTTCCGAATCGCAATTCTGACATCTCGCTTGAAACGGTCCCATGGCGAGGCAAGGTGATTTTCCTTGGCGCGCTCACGCGAGGCGAGCACGACGCGGCGCGTACGGGATTTGCGCATCTGTTCGTAGACCCGAAGCGCCTCATCTGGGTCTTCCGACGTGCTGAGGCATAAGGCAAGTACGTACCCGTCTTCGATTGCCATTGCCGCTCCCTGTCCGAGGTACGGCAGCGTCGCGTGGGCGGAGTCTCCGAGCAAGGTTGCCCTTCCGATGTGCCACTGCTCGAGCGGCTCACGATCGTAGAGCGCCCATTTGTACCAAGTCTTGTTGGCATTGATCAGTTGCTGCAACGACTCGTGCCAATTCTTGTATGTGGCAACGACCTCAGCTTGATCGCATTTTCGAGTCCAGGACTCCTCCGTCCATGCATCACTATCGAAGTGTGCGACGACGTTGAGAAGTTCGCCTCGCTTAACCGGATAATGGACAATGTGACCATGTGGTCCCATCCACAATACCGTGTCCTTCATTCTGATGCTGGACGGGACATCCGTCGCCGGGATCAATCCGCGGTAGCAGACGCACCCGGTGAACCGCGGTGCCTCCGGGCCGAACAAGCTGGTGCGAACGGCCGAATGAATGCCATCGGCGCCCACGACGATGTCGCTTTCGATTTCGCTTCCATTTGCAAATCGTGCAACGGCGCCATCCCGCCGCGAAGCGATCGAAAGGCACCGAGCTGCTGTGCGTATGCAGGATTCGGGTAGTGCCCGGACGAGGATGTCGAGAAACTCGGCTCGGTGCACGGTGAGGTGCGGGGCGCCGAATTTGATCGTACTGTCGGCCAACGACTGGCGCGAAATGATCTTGCCGGTCTCGCCATTGCGCATCGTTTGAAACTCGCTGGTCCAGCCGATTGCCAGCAAGTCCTTTTCGAGTCCAAGCGCTCGGAATGCCTTGACGGCGTTCGGCGCCACGCTGACGCCGGCCCCGATTTCCCCAAGCTGAGGAGATTGCTCGTAGACGCTCACTTCGAAACCGCGTTGCCGCAAAGCGACCGCTGCGGTCAGCCCGCCGATTCCACCGCCGATAATCGCAACTCGCGTTCGGGTCATCTGTTTCGGTGCTCCACCGCACCACAATCGGGTAATCGCGTTCTATGGCATAGCAACTGCGGTCAGCAGCAAGCTAAGCGGCTTCCAGATCGCGGCGATGATGATTGCGACGACTACTGCGATAGTCGCATCTCTAAGGAGTGCCCTGCGCCTTCGCGCCTTTCGACCTGCCGCGCGTTCCACCTTCGAGATGATCTCCCGCGCCTCGGCAGCCGCTTTGCGTTCCACGGCTCGTAGGTGCTCCTGGTCTCGGCGGTTAGAGCGCATCGGGCAAGCGTATCTGGAATCCCGCGCAGCAGCCAAGGGGCAATGCTTAGCCTTCATGTACCAAGAGGTTTGTTCCGGCTCGCGCCCGCCAGCCGCGCAAAAAACCGCTGTGGCTGGCGCCCGCTTGCTGGCTACACAAGCGCACGAAGCCGTTCTGCGGACCGCGCTGGCCTCCGCGTCGGAGGCGGCAAATGGAGATGCGGCGGTGCACAGTAGCCACCTTGCCGCCGAGCAGCTGTCATCGCACCATGTAGGTTCGGAGGAGAAATCGGGTATCGAACCTGATCCATCCAAGGAGGGCCCGGTCTCGAAAGAGACTGGCTTTATCCTGCGTGCCGAGTACGTCCACCTCGAGGGGGTCCTGATGAGTGACGCGACTACGATTACGCGGCCGGCAGAGGACATGAAGCTTGCGATTTCGTCCGCTAAGGACGCGCACTATGTGCCGGGACGACGCCACTTCTTCCAATATCGCGATCTCGGGGTCACTGACGCGACGAGCGGCAAGATGCGAGCTCAAGTGACGTCCGCCAAATCCGCCATGGATCGGGCCACCGGCTGGCACTACCACACCTGCGATATGCAGTTCGTCTACATCCTCAAAGGCTGGGTCGATCTTGAATTTGCCGGTGGCCGCAAAGAACGGTTCGGCGTCGGCGATAGCGTCATGATTCCCGGTGGCCTGCCGCATCAGGAGATCGCCACGTCCGACGACCTCGAGCTCGTTGAGGTGTCAGTGCCCGCTGAGATGGGCACCCAGCCTTGCGATCCGGCCTGAGCCTCAGAATCCGTTCCAAATAGAGGATGCGCGGCGTTCCAGCCCGCGCCCATTCGTGCTCAGCTTGGAACCGCTACTGGCCGATTGTGCGCGCCGCGTCCGATGTCGGCCGCTGGCTAACCGTCGGTTAGCTTATGGTCCAGCGGCATCTCGTCGTGCTCAGGCACGTCGTCTCCTTCCGGTTCTGGAGACCTCCTGAGAGGGCATCATGAAAGTATTAACAACCTTAGTTGGTTCGCTTTGCTTCGTGCTCAGCGCGGAAATTACGTCGGCGCAAACGGTCAAGATTGGATTGATGTTGCCATTTTCCGGTGTCAGCGCCGATCTCGGCGACGCTCAGGCCAAGGGTTTCGATCTCTACGTGAAGCTGCACGCCAAGGACCTTGAGCCCTATAAGCTCGATATCATCAAGCGCGAGGAGGGGCCGCCCTCTGGCGCTATCGCCAAGACAGTGGCGACCGAGCTGATCACGATCGACAAGGTCAAACTCATCACCGGTGTCGTGGGCTCACCCTCGGCGATTGCGATGGCTCCGGTAATCACCCAGGCCAAGGTGCCGCTGATCACCTCCAATGCGGGCACCGCGTGGATCACGAATCTCTCGCCCTACATCGTGCGCTTTTCGTTCAGCATGTGGCATCCGGCCTATCCGATGGGCACGTTTGCGGCGAAAAGCTTGGGCTGTAAGACCGCGGCTATGGGTTACACCAATTTTCCGCCGGGCAAAGACTCGACCGACGCCTTCAAAACCGGCTTCGAACAGGCCGGCGGCAAGGTGATCGATTCAATCCCTATGGGCGATCCCGCGCAGGTTCCAGACTTCACGCCGTTCTTCGAGCGCGTAAAAGACGAGAAGCCGGACTGCTTCTACGTGTTCATCCCGTCGGGCTCGCACGCTTCGGCCGTTGTGAAGACGTACGGCGACCTCGGCATGCGCGCCGCGGGCATCAAACTGATCGGACCGATGGACGTCGTCCCCGACAGCAAGCTGCAGGACATGGGCGATGTCGCGATCGGGACGATCGTCATGGGCCACTACGCGGCAGATCTCGACAACCAGGCGAACCGGGAATTTACGCAAGCCTGGCACGAGGCCTACGGGCCGAACAGCTATCCGGACTTCATGTCGGCCGCCGCCTGGGACACCATGGATGCGATCTTCAGGGTCATCAAGAAGCTCAACGGCAACCTTGACGACGGCCAGACGGTGGTCGATGCGTTCAAGGGGATCACCATCAATGGCCCGCGCGGTACCGTGATGATCGATCCACAGACCCGCGACATCGTCGAGGACGAACGCGCCATGGAGGTCTACAAGAAACCCGACGGCAAGCTCGGTCTCAAGGTGCTCGGCACCATCCCCCAGGTGAGGGACCAGTGCAAGGAGCAGAAAGTCGGCCGCTGCGGACAGCAGTAGGTCGGCGTTGCGCAGCGGTTTTCAATTCATCGACTTGGTGACTCGTTGCCGCCCAAGAGGTTTTGCCGAGGCGGGTCTCCTGTGCGTTCGGGATCCCGAAGCCATAGCGTGGCCCTTCGCGTTTCCCAGATTCCGCGCCGCGCCCACCGAACAAACCGATTGTAGATCGTCGTCGGAGGACCGTATTCGGGCGGGCAATCGCACCAGCGGCAGCCGCTTCTCAACACATGCACGATTCCGCTGATGATGCGCTTGTTTGAACGGCTGGCCTTTCTACGCTGGAAGGGTGCTATGCGTTTATGTGCCAGACTGTCGATTTGTCCCGTGAGCCTCCCCGCTGCGTCGCGTTGACGGCCGATGAAAGGCATTTTTACTTGCCTTTCAAGTACTTCGCATTCATCTCCAAATCGTAAGCCTCGTACGCGTCTTCGACGCTCACTGCATCGCTGGTGTCTGGGGCACTGTCGCCGCCCTCACCGCGAATGGTGTTGCCGTTGACGGGATTGAGCAACAACATGTGATTTGAATGCTCACGCCAGCTGAAATCCTTGGGCAGCATCCACTTGGGAAGCTCGCGCAGCAGCATGCGCATTTTCTCGAAGATGCTGTCGGGATCTCCCAAGCGATCGACGTACTCGACCTTGCGCGACCCGAACGTGGTTTTGAAGCCGGGATGAAACAGCCACTTCCATATCGCCAGCGTCACCAGACACCACGTCGCACCGACGTCGCGCGACTTCTCGATCAGCCCGTCGTTGCCGTGCTCGATCCGCTGCAACACGAACTGCAACATTTCCTGTTGGCGAGGGAACAACTCGAATGGCACTTTCGCTGGCAGCTCGCCGCTCACGGCCAATCTCGGGTCGTAAGTCCACACCCAATTATTGACAAAGCGCAACAAGTCGCGCTCGCACGCGACCAATTCAATTAATTGATTTCGCGGATTGCGACGGGTTTTCTGTTCCCGCCAGATCCTCTTCGCCATGGAGCTTTGCAAGCTCCGTAGGCGGGAGGGCGCGCAGCTGTTCGATGGTGTATCCAGCATTATTACCGTGCTCGTGTACGACGTTTGCTTGGATCATCAGCGGCATGACCTTAAGCACCATATCCATCGATTTGTTGAACGCGATCTCCGGGTGCTGATCAAGCATACGTTTGAAGTAGTCCTTCATGTCCTCCGGCGGAAGATTAGAAACTGGCAAACCCTTTTCCTTGGCAATCGCCGCCATCTTCTCCGCTGCCCACTCCCTTCGTTCTGCTTGGCTGCTTGCTCCAGCTGACGCTGCTTCTGAGTGTTGCGCAGTTGCTCTTCTGCTTGATCCATCCGGCGCTTCTGAATGGCGAGCAGCTGCGCGCCAGTCCAGCCCTGGGCCTTGCCGGACTCCGACAATGGAAACGTCGGCGGCAGCTCCCCGGACTTGATCTTTTCGTCCATTTGCGTCGGGCCCAGACCAATGACGGCGCGCGCGATGGGGCTGTGCTTACGATAAGTGAAGGCCGGATTGATCGGCTGCGTCGGATCAAATGCGGGCTTGGCCCGGCTCGCTCTACGCTTTTTCCATTTATTGCGGGGTTTAGACATATCGCTGCTCCACACGGTCACACGGTCAGGCTCGGTCATCCCCATGCGTCGTCGGAGCAACACATAATGCAGGATTTAGATACGCGCGGACTTTTCTGCGTCCCGGGAATATCTGCGCATGTACTGAAACAGATCGGCGCGCGGATTGCCAAACAGAATGGCCGCCAGCCGCCACCAGAGGCCCCCGCGTGTGGTCGTGATCTTGAGGCCACGCCGCTGCAGGAGTTGATGCGCAAGCTTGACCGCCTCCTCCTGCGCCTCGGTCGGCGAGATGTAGCCGAACACTTCGAACGGACCCATCCCCTGGAAATTGCTGATCCGCTTCGGTTTGCGTGATGGCCGGTGCACGTTCATGGCACGCTCGATCAGGGCCGGATCGATCGGTGCTGGCCCCCACCCAGTTGCCAAGAGCTTCCGGGTCGCGGCTTGCAACTTGCGTAGCGCGCACTGATACGACTCGCAGGCCCTGGAATAGGCTTTGCCCTGCTCCGACGTGCGCATGTCCTGCGCGATAATAATTTCCTGCATGTGATCGAGCGCATTCTCAACACGATCGCCACCGGTCACGCTGATCCGGTGTCGGATCGAGCACAGCCAGGGCAGCGTTGATCCGATCTTCGCGGGTGAACTGGTCGGGGGCGCGCATCACGCACCTGCCCGCAGCGACACAACATTCTCACCACTCTTGGCGGCTGGCGGTCAGACAATACTTGGCCCAGGCCTCGGCAAGAGCGTATCTCCCTTTCAGCAGATCGCCGCGGGCGTAAGCCTGTTCGGTCTTGTCGCCGACCCGGTGAGCCAGGGCGATCTCCGACAATTCATTGGGAAAGTTGGTCCGCTCGCGGCACCAGTCCTTGAACGAACTACGGAAGCCGTGCGTGGTGACGCCGCCGTGGCCCATGCGCTTGAGCACGGCCGTCAGCGACATGTTGCTCAAGCCGGTGCCCGGCTGGTTGCCAATGAACACGAAGCCCTGGTCGGAGTCGCCGTCGCGATGCAGGGATTGCAGGAGTTCGATCGCCGCCGCCGATAGCGCGACACGGTGCTCGCGCCCCGCCTTCATGCGCCCAGCGGGGATAACCCAGACCTTCTCGTTGAGCTTGAACTCGGACCACTTGGCGCCGATCACCTCACCGGTCCTGGCGGCCGTGAGGATCGCGAATCGCAAAGCCTGGGCTGCAACGCCCTCACGAGCCGCGAGCTCACCCATGAACGCCGGAAGGTCGACATAGGGCATCGCTGCGTGGTGCTGAACGGTGGCGGTCTTGCTGCGCCCCGGCAGCACCTTGCCGATGGTCTTCCAGGCCGCCGGATTGTCGCTGCTGCGATAGCCGCGCGCGGTTGCCCAGTCCAACACCTGCTCGATCCGCCCTCGCACCCGGCTCGCGGTCTCCGGTCGTGCCTTCCAGAACTGACCAGCGGGGTAGCCGCGCTCGGCCGACACATTGCGCTCCAGCACCTTGAGCACCAACGGTGTATCGATCGCCGCGACGGGCAGATCCCCGATCACCGGATAGGCGTATTCCTTGAGGGTGGAGATGAACTGCGCCGCGTGTTTGCGATTGCGCCATTTGCCTTCGTGCTGGTCGAAGTAGGCCTGCGCGGCCTCGGCGAAGGTCAGCGCCTTGGCTTCAGCCAGCCGCGCCGTCGCCTGGGCGGCCTTTCGCTCGGCCAGCGGGTCGATCTTGTCAACCAGTTTCTTCTTCGCCGTCTGGGCGCGATCCCGTGCCTCGGAAAGGCTGATCCGCTTGGCTGGCCCTAGACCCATCCAGCGCTCCCGACCGTGCAGCTGGAAGCGTAGCGCCCACGACGCATTGCGAGGGCTCCTGACTAATAGATACAAACCGTCGCCGTCGTGGTGCCGGCCGGGCTTGCCCTTGCGCCTCAGCGAGGCGATCCCCTTCACTGTGAGACTCATGAACCTTCCGCCTAACTCGGCCCGTTTCACGCGGATTCGTCGACTTGACGGGCAAAATTTCGTGGCCGCTTCCGCCTAACTCAGGGCTCCCCGGAGAAATCCCCGGCCCGGCTCCCGAAATCCACCGAATAATATCGGGGTTGTCCGACTATAGTTGAAGAGCTTGACGGCGAATAGGTCAGAATTATTCTGGGCTTAAGCGAGGTTCACCGAGGCTGGTTGAGTTGTAGAACGTCAGACACCCCTTCCGCCACCCTTCCCTCTTGGGCTTCAGGTGGCAGGCCAATTCAACAAGCAACAACTTGTGTGCTGTCCTGCGTTGACCTGTGGCAGTCACAGACGAACCACAGGCGCTTTGGCCGCTGGGGACGTTACGAACGCAGCGGAGCAAATATACAGTTCAGGTGGAGCAGCCCGATGAAGCAACCCCACGATTTCCTTCCCGAGACCGAAACGACCGTTCCCATCATCCGCGGGGCTGGCGAGGGAAAGGCCGTCGGCGTGCTGCGCGACCGCAGCCTGTTCAAGGTGCTCCCGGAGGAGACCGGCGGGGCTTATGCGGTGTTGGAGCAGACGATCCCGGCCGGACACGGGCCGCCGCTGCACGTGCATCGGCATGAGACGGAGATCTTCTACATCCTGGACGGCGAGTTCGAGGTGACTATCGGCGAGCAAAAAATCCGCGCCACCGCCGGAGCACTCGTTGCCGGCCCGCGCAATATTCCGCACACGTTCCGCAATGTGGGAACACAGGAAGCGCATCTTCTGCTGACGGTCATTCCGGGGCGGTTTGCCAACTACTTCATCGATGTCGACAAGCTCGATGATGATGACCACGCCACCGTGGTTGCGCTGCTCGACAAGTATGAGGTGGAGCTTGTGAAGTAGCTCGACGCGAACGGTTGCTAGCGCGTGGGCGGCGTCGATCCGGCGCCCTGCTTCTGCGCATCCAGAATGTTAAGCTTCATGCCGTTGCCCATGACCAGATCGCCCGGTTTCTGATCCGCCGGGCAGGGGCCGAGCCATTTGGCCTCGAGTGATAACGTGATGTCGTTGCCGGGCGTGCCCTCCCCTTGCGACGTGACCGTCATCTTGTAGGCGCTGTCAAAGCTGCCCGCGATCACCGCATGGGTTCTCGCCGTCTTGCCGGCGATGGTGCAGGTCGAGTTGATGGTCATGCCATCCGCGGATTTCTGCACGCTGCGAGTCGGACAGAGATCCGCGGAATAAGGGCCGGTGCTCGACTGCAGCAGGTGGTCGGTCGCGGCATCGATGCATTGTTTGACCACCAGCGGCGAAGTCTTGGCAGTGCCGATGACCTGCCTGACCTCCCACACACCGGGCTTGCGCGATGGCAGGTCGTCTGCGCGCGTTTGCACGGTGCATAGCACCAGACCAATCAAACTTGCCGTACCAAGCCGCATGCGCCCGTCTCCTGTCTACAAAGGTCTAATGCCAAGCCAGCATGGCTGCAATGTCGGCGGCTCAGAGTGCAGGCGCGTTGAGAGATGAAGTGAGGGCAATATGACCACGATTCTGACAGACTTCGCAAAGCTCGACCCCTATCTCGACGGTAACTCCTTCAGCAGCGACCTCGTCACGCGCTACGCACGGTCCGGCAAAATCCGGTACCGCAACGACATTCTTGTGGAGGCGTGTGCCGGAAAGAATGTGCTGCACATTGGCTGCTGTGACCACGTACCTCTGATCGCGCGCAAATGGCAGCAGCACGAATGGCTGCACGGACAACTGACCACCGTCGCCGAAGAGCGTCTTGGGCGTCGATATAGATCAGGCGGCCGTCGATGAGACGCGCCGGATTACCGGGCTCCGCAACATCGTCGCTGGCGACATCACGTCGGGTGAGGTGATCGACGCGATCGCAGAACGCTACTTTGATATCGCCTTGTTTGGTGAGGTGGTCGAACATATCGGTGATCCGGTTCGATTTCTGAAGACGTTCCTGAGTACCTATGAACGCAATGTTCGCGACGTTATTATTACAGTTCCAAATGCGTTCCGTGCCGGCAACGTCAAAAGCATATTCGCCAACCGCGAAGTGATAAATTCCGATCACCGGTTCTTCTTCACGCCCTATACGATCTGCAAGGTTGCCTGCGACGCCGGCATTGCGCCCAGCAGTATTCAGATGGCGAGCTTCAGCCGACAGGGTGCGCTCAAGAAATTGATTACAAGCCGATGGCCGCTACTCGCCGAAAACATTGTGCTCATGGGAAAACCGGCGCAGCGGAGCGACTGAATGCCCAATTCCGGGCGTTGGCGGCGATCCCGGCAAGCAATCGGAAATCTTCTGATTGTCGAGGGTGCAGCACCCAAGCATGGCAATGATACTGACCTATCCGATTGTGCTGCCGGGGCAACAGTCGGGATATTTTGGAAATCCTCCACACAATTGCGCGCTTTTGCCCGTTGGATAAGCAAGTCATCAACGGGTGGGGGCTCGATCATGACCGTAAGCAGCCTGCTGACAACGCAGCGTGCCGTCGCCATCAAGGAAGGCTTCATCCCGGCCGAGATCCGCGCCTTTATTGCCGAATATGTCGGAATGGGCGTGGAGCAGATCACCGATACGACGCATTTCATGGATGATCTCGACATCGACCGGCTCGATCGGCTCGAGTTGATGATCCTGATCGAGGATCTCACTGGGGTCGAGTTGCTCGACGACGAGATTGAAGGAATAGAGCTGGTTGGTGACCTGATTGATCGCGTCGCTAGTCTCGATCATGAGAGAACGGCCGCGATGCTCGTGTCGCGCAAGGTCATGCACCGGCGGATGTAACTGATCGGCTGTTTGGTGGATCAAGAAAAGGCGTCGCCTCAGCATATTGAAGGCGCGCCTTTTTCTCATTCCAGGACTACAATAATCTCTGACCTCATCTGAAGGAGCCCAAGCGTGAGCGAGGGCGTCTCGAAAAATGGCCCAAATGCAAGGCTGTTCGTTGCGGCCGTCCTTCGAGACGCCTGACCCCTGCGGGTCAGGGCCTCAGGACCAGGATGAAGATTGTGGCGGCACTCAGTTTAATCAGTAGCCGCGTGCAAACCGGGCGAAGCGTGCCTGCTCCATCCGGGCTGCAGTCCGGCGCCCATTGCGGAACATGGCTTTGAACAGCATGTAGACGGGCAGCAGCAGGGCCGCTCCAAGCCAAACTGCAAGCGCGATCCAGAGGAACATCATGTCAGCCTCCTGACGCTCCGATGAGCGTTTTCTTGTCACGCGCAGATGCTGAGGCGACTTTGTGTCAGAGTTGGGCAATTTGGCGAAACCGCGACAAACAAATGTTGTCTGTTGCAGAATCACCACGTGTTGAAGACTTGGCGCGGTACGCAGACACGGGGCCGTCAATTCGCCAGGTGGAATTCGACCGTGACCTGGCCGCTTCCGCTCGACGGGAAATAGTCGCAGAGCTGTTCGGCCTCGCCGCCGTACTGATTCCAGCCCAGCAGCCCGAACAGCATGGCGGTGTCGGCCATCAGCCCCTCGCCGCTGCATTTGGTGCAGTATTCCGGCAGCATGCGCACGAACTCGTCGTAGCGGCGGCTTCCCCATAATTCGAGCACGCGCAGGTCCATCTGCCGGTTGAACTCGCTCGACACCACACTCCACTGCGCATCGCCGACCGACTCGTTATTGACGAGCTTGTGCGAGAGCGAGCCGCTCGCCAGCACCGCGACCGTCGCATCGGATGCCTCGATTGCCCGCCGCGCCGCGGCACCGAAGCGGCGATTCTCGTCGACGCTGGCAAACAGCGGCGCGGCCGCGGCGACCACGGCCTTGCCGCCGTCGGCGTTCATGTAGTGCATCGGAACGATGGTGCCGTATTCCAGCGCCAGCGTCGGGACGCGGTGGGCGAGCACCGGGACCCCGGACTTTTGCGCTTCCGCCGCGATCGCCTCGGCGAGCTCCGGATTGCCCGGCAGGTCGTAGGTCAGGTTCTGGATCATGTGCGGGGCTTCGTGGCTGGTGTAGACGCCCTTGTGCCGCGCGTTCGCGTTCAGGTGAAAACCGAAGTTGGAGAGCCAGTGGGTATCGAACACCAGGAACGTGTCGACGCCGCGCTCGTCCGCCCGCCGGCCGATCTCCTTGAGCGACGCAATCGCATCATTGCGCAGCCCATGCAGCGGCCCCGGCCGCTCCGACAAGAGCAGCGAGGGGACATGCGTGATCTTGGCAGCGAGAGCAATCCGTCCCATGGCCGCTGCCCGAACTAAGCCGCCGCCTCGTGGTTCACGGCGAAATCCGCCGGCGGTTCCGGCCCCCACAGATAGAACGAGTCCTCATCGGCGTGGTGTTGCGCCGGCCAGGGCTTGTCGGCCGGAACGTAGTCGATATCGCAGGAGTACTCGGCGAAGCTTCCCCACGGATCCTGCACATAATGAAAATAGTTCGAGCCCAGGACGTGGCGCCCAAGCCCCCACCCTCTCCGATAGCCCTTGTCCGCCATGTGCATGGCACCGAGCCCGATTTCGTCGATACCGGCCACGTCCCAGCTGCAATGATGCATGCCGGGCGCGGTCGATTGCGCAAATGCCAGAACGTGATGGTCGCTGCCGTGAATGGCGTGCATGAAGGCGACGAGGTTCGAGCGGTCCGACAAGCGCAAGCCCAGGATGTTGTTGTAGAACCGGATCGCTGCATCGAGATCGCTGGTGAACGAGAGCACGTGCGCGAGCCGCCGCGGACGCACGGTCGGCGCTGCTGCGCGCACCGACGCGCCGGCGACGCCCGCCGGCGAGGAAGCCCAGACACCGGAGGATTTATGGTTCGGCGATGTTTTTGGGGCGACCTTGATTTCAAGCAGCAAACCGGCAGGGTCCCGAAACCAGAAGCCGTTTGACTCGAAGCCCGGAGGCGCATCAAGCAGCGCAATGCCGTTCGCCTCGGCGCGGTGTTTCAGCGGCTCGAGATCGTCCGCATAGCAGCCAAACGAAATGTGATGCAGGCGCTTGCGTTCGCCTTCGACGATCGTTCCCCAGCGCTGGTCGTGGCCGAACGTCCGCAGCGCCACGGTGTTGCCATCGGGACATACATCGAGACCGAACCGGGAATAGAAATCCTCCGCGGCGGCGAGATCGGGAACCTGCAGCGTGAAGTGGTCGAGCGAATGCACACCGACCGCGCCGGCCTCGCCGCCGGCCGGGATATAGCCTCGCAATGCTGTCATGAGGTTTCCTCGATCTTAGCTTGGCCGGGGTCTGATCCGCGGTTCGTTGGCTTGCTCTGGATCGAGGGTTAGATCGAGGAGGTGGCTTCGAAGTTGACCTGGATCAAATTGAGGTATTCGGCCCGGGCACGTGCCCTATGACGTCAGCACGAGCGAGATTGCTACCAGCGCGAACAGCGCAAAGGCAGCCGCAATGACCAAGTCATATCGGTCGAGCTTGATCTTCCGTGTCATGATGCCCACCCGTTTTTTCGTGCGTTATGGAGGCCAGAAAGCACGCCCCCGCCCGCGCCGCTGTGACGGGTGTCACACATTTTGCGATAGCCGTGGTGTCCGATACGCGCTGCGAGTGTATCCAGGCTGGCCACAGCGGATGGCCCTAAAAGACGAAGAGCGCGAACCAGATCATGGCGAAAGCGACCAGCGCTGTTGTGACGGTGGCCGCTGCGAAGAGCAGCGTATCGAAACGTTCCGGCGTAATCCCGCTCGACATGGCATCCTTGCTGGCTGATCAGGGATACGCCTAAATCGCCATACTCGATGCTGTTCGTCAGTGAGCCAGGTCACACACCAAGCGCGCTTCGGACAGTGTCGGGTCACGCCCGCTCGGGAAAGTTATCCACAGGGGCCGATAGTACCTCGCCAGGCGGGCCGCCCGGGCGCATGCTCTCAACCCTGGGGTGGGGCGAGGCGGCCCTGGACGTACGCTTTGCTGAGCGCGCAACCAGGGCCGCCGGTTCGCAGGGTCGGGATCAGACCGCCCGGTGACCGGGTGATCCGCCCGGGACGCCGCGAAGATGAGCGTATTCATGGCCTTGCTAGCAATCGACCCTCGGGGTGAGGCCGCCCCCTCCCCTGGCCGGTAGATTTCGAACGTTGTCCAAATGTCACTTCCGATCCGAACTCACCGCGACGTGGAACAACCGGTGCGCCGCGCATTTATGTCAGTCGGGGACCGTTGGATTACCTTTGGAACGTCGGGGGCCATGAGACTTACTGCATCCGCTGGCGCGTCCACCCAAAACGACCAGTAGCTAAATCCTAGCGTTCATCCAGGGAGAGGACTGGCTATGCGATTGTCATCCGCCATTCGTGCGGCGCTGATTGCTTTGACCGTGACTGCGGGGGTCGCGACTGCTGCCTGCGCAAACAGCGGTTCAATCCGCTTCAACGTGATCAAGGCTGGCTTTGTCATCGGCGGCTCTGGCGGTACCGGCACGCTGGTATTTCAAGGCCGTTATTACCGACTCGCGATCGGCGGCCTGAGCTACGGATTTACCTTTGGGGCCTCGGCGACCGATTTCGTCGGCACCGTCAGCAATATCCGAACGCCGGCCGATGTTAATGGCATCTATGGCGCGGCGGGCGCGGGCGCCGCAGTCGGCCCCGCAGGCGCCGGCGCGATCGTGTTGACCAATCAGAACGGCGCGGTGCTCACGTTGGCCGGCCGCCAAGTTGGGCTGCTCGTCGCTGCCGACCTCAACGGGCTGGTCATCACGTTGCAGTAACGGCTCGCGCCCACCTCGGTTCTCGAAGGAGAAGAGCCAAGCCAATCGGCCCTTGAGGAATCAAGAGACTATTGGAAGTCAATGAGATTTAGGAAGCGTGGCGACCCCAGCCTGGGTGGGGTAAACTCATCCATTTTCGTTGATTTAATTGGGTTTTTTCGCATCGCTTGTATAGCAGGATGTACAGCAGATCGAATGACGTTGATGACCGGCTGGTGACCGACCGGTGACCGGGTGGTCGGTCCTGGTGGTCACCGGGCGTCCGAAGCGGACCTCAAACAGCGGGTGACGTGAGCGTTGGCATGTGTATCCCGATGATCGCAGTGGGGTTTATTTCGTGCTCGATGCCGAGCATTTGGCCGTACACCCCTCCGCGAGCCAACAGATCAATGTTTGCGGTATCTCCAAAGACCCCAGCTGACGTGTAGAGGGTCTCTAAAAAGTTTAATTGACCCATGAACTGCTGAATCTGCGCTTGGGTACCCGCATGTCCGAATACATTCGTGTAGGCGTCGACTACGAATTGCATGTCGCCAGCCGGGGAAGCCGGGTGCGTTGGAGTGGAAGGTCCGAACGTATTCAGAAACTGCGGGCCGGTAGACGCGAGCGCTACACCGAGCGCTTGATAGACATAGACCAGCGGGTCCATCACACCGATTTGTTGCCCGTAGGTAAACTGAGCTTGGGCGAATTGGGCTAAGGTAGCGGCTTCATTCGGGGCTGGAATCCCGCCGTAATCTGCGATGGTCACGAGCGTTCCAGCATCGACCAGGTCACTGCTCGGAGGATTTACATTGACAAGTGTAAATATGTCTTCGCTCATGATTTCTCGCGCAGATGAGGCTCTTAACCCTCCTGTACAGTAAAGCTGACACGGGAGAAATTAAACTTTCGGCAATCTTGGCCCCCTGCGCGCCGAGCCTAGCCCTTGGCGGCGTTCGATATTGAAGGCGGCTGAAACAGGATCGCCACGCGCCGCGATCGGCACCGCGGACACATCAGCCGGCCGTCCAGACTCGACAGCGGGAAGCTCGGGCCGCGCGTCCACACCAGCGTCTCCAGATCAAGCTCGCGGGTATAGGTGCACTCGCGCCGGGTCTTCATTCCATCACGCTTGCCCCAGGCGCAGCGAGCCGTGATGCGCCAGCCCGCCGCGAATGCATCTCCAAGGGTTTCCACGACCATAGAACATAATGGGAACATTCTCGCTGGCTGGCAAGGTCCGCCTGTTGCCACTACTGCATCCTGCGTTTGGCGAGAGATATTCCCATATATGTAGTACTGTGACGTTGGAGAGGTCATCGGCTACATGGCTAGATGCACACCACCAGTAAGAGGCCATCGCACAGCGAGCGCCGCAGCGGAGTGCCCTGCATGCGGTGGGCGCTCCCGCTGGGGTGGCTACAGCGGCTACCGCTCGTACTCGATCCCGTCCTCGCCCCCGTCCTACTCGACCCCGTCCTACTCCTCATCGAGGAGCAGCGGGGGCGGCCGAAGCAGCGGCGGCACGTCCAGCCGCAGCATAAAACCACGCTGGTCGGGAGCTGGTTCGTCTCAGCTTTACACGCCCGAAGAAGTACGGGCGCTCACGCCAATCCGCGAAACCGTCGAAACGTGGCGACCCCAGCCTGGGTGGGGGGTGGGGGACGGCCGGGGCCGCCGCGCCGACGAGGCACGCGCCCCGCCAGCGGAGGGTAACCGATAGCCAGTTCGCCGAGTTCCCCGGCTATCCCCAGCTTTTACGCCGCCACGGCCGATCAGATTGCGCTCCTAAAGCGCGATGACTTTTCTCGAATCGTCATCACGCTTTAGCTTATTGTTTGAGCATGATCTTTACCGAAAACCGGTATCCACCCCGCATCAAGTGCGGGGCAGGCTTTTTCGGGGTCATGCTCTAGCGTGGCCGGTTCACGCCTGCTGGGACCCGTTGTGTTAGCGGATAGGACGTCGACGCCGGGTTAGCGACACACGTGCGTGCGTTGGCACGGCACTGTTCGTAGCTGTCGAAGCTGCATGTCAGCGCGCCAGACCAGCCACCTCCGCCCGTGCACCATGGATGGTCGATATAGGCAGCCGCGGGCAGTGCGGATCCAAGGTTGGTGCTCAAACCCAGCAGGAAAATCAGAACTGGATGAAGCCGCGCCATGGTGCTTGAACAAACACCAAACGAGGCAAGGCTATGCTCAGCGCCGCGTCGGCCGACTACACAATTCCCGAAATCGGGTCTGCGCCGCCTGCAATTGCGTGACGTCGTAATCGAAATTGTGATCGGAATAGGAGATCGTGACGGTGTCCTTGGCCGAGCGCAGCACGTCGAGGAAATCCGCAACCTTGTCGTTGCGTCCGCCGTCGTAGTCGATCGCCACTGCGACAAAGTCCTCGAACACAACGAGGCTCATCGCCCGGGTCAGGCCAGTGTCGGCGTGAACCGTCACCGCGTGCGAGCGCACGCGATCGCGCGGCCGTTCGAGCAACGGCACCGCAACGGTGATCATGTTGTTCTGGTCGCAGTGCAACCAGAAATGCCCCTCCCCGTCCCCTTTGCTGGCGCCAATCAAAAGGAAAGTGTGATCGATCAGGCCTTTGCGGATTTCCCATTGGCCGAAACTGTCGACCAGCACGCCTTGCCGAAACGGCTCGCTCTGATGCGCGATGGGAACAGGTGCCGGGACGTCCGCGCCAGCCGCTACGACAACCAACATCAGCGAGACGATCGCGATCAGCAAGCTGCGGGGACGCGGAAACACGCTCATTCTCCTGCAGGGATATCTCGAGTGCCTGGAATCGTCCGCGTCAAATCGTTGGCGTATGTTCCAACGCCAAATTGTGTCAAATTCATTGATGACGGATTGACGGTGCCGGCAAGCACAATCAGGGGTACTCAGCTACTCCCCAGCGGCAAGGGCTGATCGCCGAGCATCGCGTTGATCACAACCGCCCGCGCGACCTCGGGTTTGAGCGCGTGTGCCGCCATCATGTCGCGGCACTCGGCCAGGATCAGATCGGCATCCTGGGTGATCTTGAGTTCTTTGTAGCGATCATGTTCGGCGAGCCCCATGCTGGCGCCGATGATTTCCAGGACGTTGAGGATCTGGAACGGCCAATCGCGCTCGTGGGCGCAGAGCTCGCGGTGATCCGAATGATAGACCGCGACCAGCGCATCGATCCCGGCCGCGCGCGCCGCCTCAAGCTCGGCAAGCTGTAGTTCGCGCTTGTACTGGGGCAACACGGCGAGGTTGACACTCTGCAGGCCCACGGCCGGCCGGTGCAGGTCGACGAGATCGACGCCGGGGATTGCGCGCAGGATGTCGGCTGCAGCCTCCATCACGCCGGCCACACCGGGATGCTGGTGCAGCGCGAGGCGCATCGGCACGCGGCTGCGCAGGAGCGGCTTGAGATCATCCAGACGGCCGCGCAGGAAGCGCATGAATGGCGTGATGTCGAACGGCCGGGCGCCCCGCTGCCGTTCGAGTGTCGGCAAGGTGGTCTCGGTCATCTGCACGTAGCAGCTTGGGCACCAGCTCAGGACCTGGCCGGATTTGCTGTGCGCCAATTTCTCGACCGTGCTGGTTCCCATGCGGCCTGACATCTCGGCGTCGCCGGCGCGCAGCTGGATCACACCGCAGCAGTGGGTCGGCCCGCCCATCACCCGGTAGCTGATCCCGAGCGCATCCATCACGTCGAGTGCCAGCAGCGCGATGTGCGGCGTCTTGAGCACATTGCAGCCGGAGTAGAAGACGAAGTCCGGCGGTTCGGCCGGCTCCGTCACCGAAGCGGATTTCTGGCCGAGGCGCTCGAGCACAGCGTCCTCGAGTTGCAGCCGCGACAACACCGTCACGTCGCGTCCGAGATCACGAAACTTCTGCACGCCTTGCCGCCGCCGCTCGTCCGGCGCGCCCTTGTGCTTAGCCATGCTCAAGCGGGCCATCGCCAAGACGAACCGCGGGTTGACGCCGTAGTCACACGCCTTGATGCAGTCGCCACTCAGCAGGCAGGACGCCGCCCAGGTACGCGCGGCGGCCGGCCCCTCCCCGCTGCGTACGATATCGATGATACCGCTGATGACATCCCGCGGCGCGGCATCGGCAATGCCGGCGGGCCCCACGCTCGGACAGACCTCAACGCACTTGCCGCAGCGGGTGCAGGCATCGAGCATGCCGCCAACGCGGTCATTGAGGGCTGTTTCGAACGAGGGCTCGTCCATGTCCTTAAGCGGCCGCCGCCGACGTGTTGTGGCCGACGTTGCGCAGATATTGCAGAGTCTCGTCGAGCGAGACCACGTCGGCATATTTGGCATTGAGATCGAACAGGCTTTGTTCGTGCGCCGGCACGGACCGGTCGCCGACGGCTTCGCGCACCACCATCGGACGGAAGCCATTTTGCACAGCATCAACGGCGGTGGCGCGCACGCAGCCGCTGGTGGTGCAGCCCGTCACGATCAACGTATCGACGCCGCGGCTGGTGAGGCGCGGAACGAGATCGGTGCCGAAGAAACAGGACGCGTATTTCTTGAACAAGATGCTGTCGGAGGGCTGAACATCGAGGCGCGGATCGATCTCCCAGCCATCGCCATCGGCTTTCAGCGTCGCTGATCCCTTCATCTTGATGCCCCAGAGCCCGGCATCACGCAGCTCGCGTTCCTCATAGCGCACGGTCGAGAACAGCACCGGAAATCCGCGCTCATGCGTAACCTCAAGCAGCGGCCGTATCGCCTGGATCTGCGAGTCGAGGTTGGCACCAAGCATGCGCGTCGCGTCGGTGAACGCCTTCACGATGTCGATGATGATCAGCGCCGGGCGCTCGCCGAACCCGATCTTCTGGCCAAAACCGCGTTGCCGGAAGAATTCGTCCTCACTTACGGTCATGCGTTCGTCCTCGTCGTGATGTCGCGGTGGTGGCAATATTAGCCCGTAAGGCCGGGCATCGGCCAGTCTGCAAACAAGAAAGAGGAAACGAGCCAGTGACACGCCGTCCCAGCAAATCGAAAGTGCTCCGCACTGCGAAATCCCCTGCGTCTGCGCCGGCGACCGTTCCGCAACATCATGGGCGCTTCGATTACTCCGCCATCGTCGACCGCAAGCCGCTGCGCTGGCCCAACGGCGCGCGCGTTGCACTGTGGGTGATCCCGAACATCGAGCATTTCCTGTTCGACCGCCCGTCCACGCGGCTGGCCGATGGCGGCCTCGGGCTCAATCCAGATGTGCTGAACTACTCGTGGCGCGACTACGGCGTTCGCGTGGGGATCTGGCGGATGATGGACATCATGGAGAGGCACGGGATCAAAGGAACCGTGGCGCTCAACTCCGATGTCTGCACCCACTATCCGCGCATCATCGAGGCGGGCAACGGGCTCGGGTGGGAGTGGATGGGCCACGGCACGACCAATTCGGTCCTCATCAACCGGCAGACCGAAGCGGAGGAGCGCGCGCTGGTGAACGGCGTGGTTGAAGCGATCCACAAAGGCACCGGCAAGCGCCCGCGCGGCTGGCTCAGTCCAGCCTTGAGCGAGACGACGCGCACGCTCGATCTTCTGGCCGCGGCCGGGATCGATTACGTCGGCAACTGGGTCAATGATGACCAGCCCTATGCGATGCGGGTCAAATCCGGACGCATGCTGTCAATGCCCTACTCGGCCGAGATCAACGATATCCCGGCGCTGCTCGGCTTGCACCAGAGCCCGGAGATGTTCGGGCAGATGATCCGCGATCAGTTCGATGTCCTCTATGAGGATGGTGCCAGGACCGGGCGCGTTATGTCGATCTGCCTGCACCCGTTTCTGATCGGACATCCGCATCGCAGCAAATATCTCGACCAGGCGCTCAAACACATCACCTCGCGCCAGGAGGTCTGGCTCGCCACTGGAAGCGAGATCGCCGATTGGTACCGAAAGAATTATTTGGAAGCGGGAGGCTGAGCCTACCCGCCCGGCCCCTTCGGCATGCCCTTCTGCGCAATGGCCTGCAATTGCTTGGCCTGTTCCATGAACGCGTCGAACTGGGCGCGGGCCTGGCGCGTGGCCATCTCGACCAGTTCGGGTGTCGATTTTGCTTCAGCCATTTTCCAGAAGCACTCGAACATCGCGGTCGTGTTGGCGATGCCGAATTCCAGAAGTTTCGCGTTGTATTCCTGAGCGGCCTGCATGAACGGCGGCATGCCTTCCGGCATGAGGTTAGGTCCGCTCATGGCGCTGAAGCGCTTGATTGAATCATTGATGGCGCGGGTGACCCGCGCCCCCTCTTCGGCCAAGCTGTTGGCCGGTGTCGATCCGGTCATGGGTCCCTCGTGCTGGCGCCATCAATGGCAACGCCTTGATAGCGTAGACGATTGCGGCCGCGGGTCAAAGGTATTCGCGGGCCTGTTGGCCTCCCCGGCGGAACTCCCCGCCTGCCCTTGCCGTTGGGCCAGGGAAGCAGGCCTGAAACCTGTTATCCGTAATCTTGCCAGATCGATTTGGAGACCGGCATGAAGGAGCAGCCTCCGCACAAGCACAGGCGTCCGACCGAAGATGAGAGAACCCGCGCCCGGCTGGGCGACCGCGGTGTCCCTGGCGAGCCTTTCCCGATCCCGGACATGACCCCCGAGCGAAAGAAGAAGACGCCAGAAGAAGGCCTTGATCCAGGGCACACGGCTTAGAGGACGAACCTATGGCGAGCCTTGCGATCCATCCCCCGGTCCACCTCACGCTGCATCCCGACGAACCGATCCGCACCGTCAAGGACGCGCTCAAGGTTGTGCTGCGTCACGCGCGCGACGCGGAAAGCCGAGAGACCCAGCGACTGGTCACGGCGCTCAACCATGCTCAGTCGCAGGAGCAGGCCGACCAGGTCGCGGTCCTGTTTCGCGACTGGGCCCAGGCCGAAGACCTGTTGCTGGTCCCGCCTGAGGACCGCCGCAGCGTCGGTTGATGTTGATCACGGAGTCGGTCGAACTTGGTCGGCGCATCCGCGGCTGCGGGAGCGTGGCGGAAGAGAGTGGGAGTCGAACCCACCAAAGACCGGCTGACGGCCCCTCCCGGATTTGAAGTCCGGACGCATCACCGGATGCGCCTCTCTTCCAAGCTCGCTAAATCAATGACTTATGAAAAAGATGGTTTCGGGCGGTCCACATGTTCGTCCACTTCTTACAAAATGCCCGAGGATAGCTCGCCAATAGCTGCGGCGGCTGCAGCGTCTGGCTGCTATCTCATAGAATGCGAGCCGCTGCACGGGCAGCTGCTAGATGGCTTGGGGAGGCAGTTGTCGGCCTCATCCCCCTGTTGGCTTATTTGGCGATCCACCGATTTGGTCACTTGCCAGTGGCATCGGTTTGCCAGGGGCTGGACGGTGCTGGGTCCCCCACGGGGTGCATACAATTAGCGGAAACAGTTGCACCGGAGGTCTGTATCTTAGCTGTCGTGATTTCTGGGCTTTCGGTCATATCTGTTGCGAGGAGGGAGAGCACCATTTGGACCTATCTTCTCGTCCTCTTTGCCGTAATCGCGCTCATTTTAGGGGCATTGCTTTAGCGTGCACCTGGATCGGGACGCGGAGAACGCTGTTTACGCAGTGTTGGTGGTAGCTCTCATAAGCTCATTGGGGCTGGCGATAGAGGAAGGAATTCTTTCCGACTGACGGTACTAAGTAACCATGGTTGCGTTTCAAAAGGCAAATATGCATCTTGGGCTTCGGGAGACATCTCTATGGACACGCTATTCATCTTTGCACTCGTAGCCGTTGTGCTGACCGCCGTTTCGGCTTTGGGCGCAATAGTGAACGCTGTGCGCGTTAACAAGGAACGGCACCACGAGAATAGAGGGCGGGCGACTGCCTGACTGTCACGGATATCCGTGAACCCAAGCCCACCCTCGTCGGCGGGCTTTGCTTCTGGCTATAGCCAGTGTTTCGACTCGATTCGAGCCATTTCAATCGCCAATAACCAGTTCCTAGTCTCGTGAAGCGTCACCTTCGACGTGTCCTGCCCATCCATGTCCCGGGTAGTAAACTGCCCATCCTCAAGACGAGCCAGGCGATCTTGGAGTCGCTTGCTTAGGTTTGTCATGTTGAGCTACCTGTATCGAGTCGTGAACAAAACAAGAATATCAGTTAAAAGTGTTCTCCGATAGGGGCGGCTCGCCCGCCGCGCCGACCTGCGGCAGGATGGCGATGTTTCTCCTCATTAAAAACTCAGCCCCGGCAGCCGACGTGGTCGGGGTTTTTTATCAATCGGATGCTTTCTTTGCTCGCATTAGAACCAGCTTCAGCTCGCTTTCGTGCGCCAGCTGTTCGCGACTTGCGCTCTTGATCCGATATAGCGTCTCGCCTGTCGAACGGCGGACTACGCCCACAATGGTGTAGGGCCCAGTGCGCTTTCCGCCGGGAAGGCCTCCGGAATAATGGTAAAGCTCCTGACCAATCTTGAACGTGTGTGGTTTCCCTCATCACTCAAAAAGAAGCCGCCGCGCTTGCGGTATCGCTCCATGCGCGGCGTAGGACTGACAACCTTCAACGCATTGATTACGACAAAACACATTCGCAGCTGCAATATATCGAGCGATATAGACGGCCCACGCTTGCTCAATATGGCCTGGTGGCCATGCCCACCGACGGGCCCGCTGGTAAGTCAAAAGGAAAGCCCCGCCTCGAGTTGGGGACAAGATGGCGGGGCTTGGATGGTGGGTGCGTTGGTGACGCAAACACTGGTTACCGGATTCGTGGTTGACGCGCGGTTAACTCAAGCTGCCAGCCTAGGTGATTGCTTGGCTGTTTCGCTCGCCGCTTCCGCTAGCATTCGGTAAGCCCGCGCCAAGATCAGTTGCCACTCCCGGTTCTCCGGGTCGCGCTCTCGCCTTGCGCGTTCCTCACATCGAGCCGCTCTGGCCCGATAGTCTTTTGCTTTCGCTTTCATCGCTCATTGCATCCATTCCCCAATGGACCCCATCAAATCGGAGTAATATCGATGTACAGCGAAGTTAACAGTCCAACTCGTGGTTATGAAATTAACCGCGGGTTATTAGGTGGACGGCCGCAGCGACCATCCACCCCACGTCCGATCTGATGAACAGCCGGACGAAGACGTCGCGCGGCCGTCCGAGCCAATGATCCTTGATTTGTTTGTACGAAAGCCAGCCTATCTGGCGATATATTCACGGCACTACCTAGATCAGCGATGCTCACGTTCGTTCGATCCCTAATTGATTTAGTCGCGAGTAAGGGTCGTCGGAAACGGCGGCCCTTTTTGTTCCGTAGCGAGCAGGCCACCCTATATCGAACGATATATGGTATTGAGGTGTGATGGCGAATAGTACAACCCCGCTCTTGAGTTCCCAACCGAGAGCATTCGGTCCCGATCGCCGCCCCCACCCCCACCCAATAGGCGGTCGGGACCATTCCCCCCGCCCACATGATCCAGGAACAAGACGGCCAGCGCGTTTCGCCTGCTCACAAGAACACCCGCGTTGTCGCGCTCGCTGGAACCGAATGTCTCGGGACGCGCTGCGAATACAGACGACATCCAAGTCTGGCCAAATTTACCCCCCGCCCCCCGTGTTTGGCCGGACAAGACTTAGGGCGCAGCGAAAGTTGCGCCCTTTTATTTGGGTGTGAACCGAGTTGGTGCGCGCGCCCGAAATCAGCCGCATTAACGAATTGTAAATCTCACGGGCCTGGGGCGGGAAAGCGGGTCTCGATCGCGAACGTGGGTGGGGGCACACACGTTTTTTTCGGTGGGGGCCGGCGATCGAGACCCAGCTCGCAAAATACAACCGAAATCCAGACCGGCGCTATTCACGGTTTGAGTATTGACCGTGCGGCAACGCACGAATGGACAGCGGCGGGGAAACGGAGAATAGCGGGGCTAATCTCCGCGAGGCGCCCCATCATCTGGCGAGAGCAGCGCTCGACCGGCATCGAGTAGGTGATAGCGATAGGCGGTGGCCGTCGCGCCGTTATGTTCTGGCCGAGCCTGCACAAGCTCGAGCGTCACCGCTTTATAGATCAGGCTGGCACTGACGCCCTCTAGCTTTGTGAGCTCGTGTTGGGTCGCTCCGTGGACCCGAACCGACAGCAGGCTCAACAATCGCAGAAGCTCGCCTGAGATCTCGACAGCCATGCAACCGATGGTGGCCGCTTCAGCGATACGTGTCAGCTTATCTGGCGATAGAGATAACCGGACACATGGCGACCTTCGGTCCAAATGTCGGTCCACAAGTTTGGAAAAATCGGAGCTTTGATATTATTAAGGTTTTATTAACCACCCTGCCCTACAGCCTTGAATCCCTTGGATTATCCGACATTAGGCAGGATAACAAAGTACTAGAGCAAACGTTTGTTTTCGGATTTGAAGTCCGGACGCATCACCGGATGCGCCTCTCTTCCAAAATGAAGGTTTTTAGAAATTCGCTCTCGATATCCTGACATGTTTTGTTGCGGGGCAAAGCATGAAATGATCCCGTTTGGTGTTCCGATCGAGCCGGACTTCGCCCAGCGTTGAAAAGAGGGCATCTCCATGGACTGGCCTCGGATGTCGCTATCCCAACAAGAAACCACCGTCGACCGTGAGCGACGCTCCGGTGATGAAAGAGGCCTGTTCCGAGCACAGAAAGATAATCGGATTGGCGATTTCGTCCGGCGTGGCAATGCGGCCAAGCGCGACGGAGGCGGCAATGGTCTCCGAACTGAAACTGGAACCGGCCGCTTTTGCGTTGTTCAAAAAGCCTTCGAGCATCGGCGTCCAGGTCGGTCCCGGAGCGACTTCGTTGACGCGAATGCCGAACTTTGCCGCCTCGGCCGCCGCGGTACGGGTAAGCGAACGAGCCGCGCTCTTGCTGGCGTTGTAAAGGCTGTTTCCGACGTCCGACATTTGCGCGGCTACTGATCCAACATTGACAATTGCGCCACCCCGACCTTGCATCGCGTAGATCTCGTGCTTGAGACAAACAAACAGGCCCTTGACGTTGGCGTCGAAGATCGCATCGTAATCCGCTGTTGAGAAGTTCATCAGCGAGGCCGCGATGTCATGCCCAGCACAGTTGACTGCACAATCGAGACGACCGTACCGCGAGATGATATCGCTTACAGCGCTGCTCACTTCGGTTTCGATTCCGATATCGAGCTTGATGAAGAGAGCTTCTCCACCTTCAGCGCGGATCATATTGACGGTTCGTTGCCCTTCATCGTTGCGTCGCCCGGCCGCTATTACGACGCATCCATGCTTGCCGAAACCGATCGCAGTTGCCCTCCCGATGCCTGATGTCGCACCGGTAACAAATGCCACCTTTCCCCGCAATCCGAACATGACCATTCAATCTCGCCTATTTTTGTTTCCGCTGGCCCGTCTGACGCGAACGGCTTTGCTGTCGATCTTGGACACGTAGGTCGCGCGCCTTGCTCGCGCATGTTGCCGAGCGTCGTCGGCAGGCCGAGCGGGCGCTTGAGAGCGGGAGCAAAGTGTTTGCTCGTTTCAGGGCTGATCAGCAAGTTGAGCTTGCCATAAACCGGAGCATGTTCGGGATCTAAGCGGAGACAGTGTTCTACAGGCGACAATCTGGCATGCTCGGTGGGTCATTGCCACCGTTGATTGTGAACAGGCTGTAAAAGAATGACCCCGCCGCTGATGGAGAACGCGCGACAGGGTCAAAAGGCTGACATCCACCATCATGCCAGCTCCGGGTTAATGAATGGTCGCTGATCACGAGCGGCCGGTCGCGAGCCGCTAGGAAGCCCGCTGGCGCGTTTTGCCGTCCGGTTGAAGAAGGTCTCTCGGCTCAATGCCAGTCGCGGGAACGAGGGCTCGGTTTTTTGTACGGCTCCGCACCCTGCCCTGCCCGATGGCCAGACAGTTCGGGCGCGCCAGTATCTTGCCACCAAACGGACGAAACCAGGTTTTGTTGATGTCATCGAGGACTTTCCACCGAAGCGCACTAAAGCGCTGAGAAATCAGGGACAACGTGGGGCGAACAGCAACAACAAAGTGTCAGTTGGAACTACGGTGCGAGAGTTTAAGGCCCGAACGCCCCCCGGAGACGCTTCCTCTTCCTCAGTCAATTCGGTGCCTTAGCAGGATTTCGCACTGAACAACCGGGCATTCCTCGAGCCAATCAAAAGCCCCTCGGTTCGCAACCTGACTTAGAAACTGATCCGGCTTCGAGCGGGTTTGTAGCTTCGGACGGCCGCGCCGCGCCATCCTTAGCCGTGGCCGGCCGGATGCGCGAAGGGGCCCCTTGATTGCGGCCGTCCACTGGCAACCATCGTGCCAGGGTATCCGACCCGCCCTTGCCTGTCGTCAGGCGCCGGGCCTAAGCTCGCGGCGAAAGTGTGAACTGGAGGCGGCAGGATCATGGTGAAACGTCTATCCCTGGCCGCGAGCTTGCTCGCCGCAACACTCGGCAGCACCGCGGTGGCGCAGCCGCGTTATGTCGCCGAACCACTCGTCCCAGCGTCTGTCGGACCTGTCGTTACGGTGCCCGTGCCTGTCGTGCCTGGGCCACCCGTGACCTATGTGCCTGCGCTGGCCGGGCCGCGCGCCGAGTGCGTGGTCAATGTCGGCTGGGACCTGCTCAACGTGCGGACCTGGCCGAACGGCCCGGTCATCGGCATCCTCCCAAGCGGCACGCCGCTCACTGCACTTGCCTTCAATGGCGATTGGGCGTTCGTGCAGAACTGGGGTGGGATCGGCTGGGTGTTTGGGCCCTATCTGGCCTGCGGGCCGCTGTACTACTGACATTCTCTGTTGTTTGTTTGCTCGGTTCCGGAGACGGACCAAACAGATTGATCCGTTGCGCGTTGATGCGCCGCAGGTCGCCCCGGCGCGCAGTGACGCCGTGGCGATCGAAGAATTCCAGGATCTGGATCGCGACCTTGCGGCCGTTGTCGAGGTGGTCGCGTAGCTGCGCGGCGCTGAACTCCCCGCTCGGCGCGGCAGCGGCGAGTCCTGGAAGCATGTGCGCCATCTCGGCGACCGTGGTGCGTAGGAAGAAATGATCGGGCGCCACTTCGTCGAGCCGCCCCAGCTTGGCGAGTTGTTTGCACAGTGCGCGAATTTGCTGTTCCGGGATTGCCAGCGTCGTTGCTACGTCGCGCACGCGCGGCGGCCGGAAGCGCTCTGCGCCGGACAACAGCGGCTTGATGCGGGCAAAGAGCTTTTCATCTTGCGGCCGCAGTTGAACCGAATGTGTCGGCAGCCGGACCGTCGCGCCTTCGAGCGATAAAGCGCGGGTCTCGGCGAAGATCTGGAGCAATGCGCGAAAAAAGGGGGCCGAAAAACGCGGCGCACAGGTGCGGCGCAATTGCTCGATGTCGAGACCGGGCGCCTCGGCATGCTCGCGATGAAAGGCGCCCAGTGCCGAGGTGATTGTCGCTTTCACGTCGCGCGCCGTCGCGTCGCTGATGCCGAGCCGGGTGTCGGCGACAGGCAGCGCAACGACTTTCAGGTCGGCAACGATCTTCTCCATGTCGGCTGCGGCGAGCGCACGGTCGCGCGCGAAGGACGACAGATCGACGTAATGCGGCGCGCAGGCCAGCAGCGCGGCGAGAGCGTGTTGCGCATTCTCCAGCGCGTGGGCGTCGAGTTGCGCTTTGCGCTCAGCGGTGCGGCGCCGGCGTGCGGGCCCACGCAGATCGGCAAATCGCCCGCCGCCGATTGTGCGTTGGGCCGAGGTATCGCGCAGCACGAAGCGGTCCCCCACGGCCGCCGCGAGCGGTGTGTCCAAGACCAGTTGCACGCGCCCTTCTGCACCGGGCGCGATCGGCGCCGCTTCCAGCAAAGCCACGCGCGCGCCGACCTCGGCGGCGGCGTGGTGCAGCCGCACCGGTAGCCAATGCGAAACCGGCCGGCGTTCGCCCGCAAGCACACGCAGCGTGGCATCGATGCGTGCGGTCGGGGCATGCAGCGCCGGGTCCAGCACGACGTTACCGCGCGTGATGGCCTCGCGGCTGATCGCCTCGCCGGCAAGATTGAGCGCGCAGCGCTCGCCCGTGTGGCCGCGCTCGGTCGGCCGGTTCTGGGCGTGGATCGTACGAACGCGCGCGGACAGGCCTGCCGGACTGACGGTGACACGATCGCCGACCATGACCGTGCCGGACAACACCGTACCGGTGACGATCGTGCCGGCACCGGCGAGCGTGAACGAGCGATCAACGGCCAGGCGAAAGCGGCCGCTTCCGGTCCGTGCGCCGTGCAGGGCGGCCGCATCGAACAGAGCCGCGCGCAGCGCGTCGATCCCCTCCCCGGTCACGGTGGAGACGGGGACGATGTCCGCTCCCGCAAGCGTGGTGCCCGACAGGGTGTCGGCGATCTCTGCCGTAACCTCATCGCGCCGGGCCGCATCAGCGTGGTCGGCCTTGGTGAGCGCGACCATGCCGTGGCGAATGCCGAGCAGGTCAACAATGGCGAGGTGTTCCAGTGTCTGCGGCATCACGCCGTCATCGACGGCGACCACGAGCAGCACGAAATCGATCCCTGTTGCCCCGGCCAGCATGTTGCGGATGAATTTCTCGTGGCCGGGCACATCCACGAAGCCGAGCACCGAGCCGTCGGGCGCCGGCAGGTAGGCAAAGCCGAGGTCGATGGAGATGCCGCGTGCCTTTTCTTCCTTGAGGCGATCCGTGTTGACGCCGGTCAGCGCGCCGACCAGCGCGGTCTTGCCGTGGTCGATGTGGCCGGCTGTCCCGATGATCACGACTGCACCCGAAGCCGCGCCAGATTGCTGATGAATTGCGCCTCATCCTCAAGGCAGCGCAGATCGAAAACGAGTGCATCATTCTCAATGTGGCCGATCACCGGGATCGGCAAAGCGCGAAATGCTGCGGCGAGCGCGGTGAGCGCACGTCCGGCACCCCGCGAAACAACCGGCCGGATTGCAAGCCCGGCGCTCGCCAGGGTCTCGAGCGGCAAAGCGCCCGAACCGATCTGGCTCGCGCAGTCGGTCGTATGGACCACGAATTCTTCACTGACCGCTGCCGCGACCGCGGGTTGGAGCCGCTGTGCCATGGCCGCGAGTGCATCGCGCGAGCGTGCCAGCAGACGAATAGTTGGGAGTTTCTCAACCAGCCGCTCAGGGTCGCGATAGAGCTTCAACGTCGCCTCGAGCGCGGCCAGCCGCATCTTGTCCACGCGCAGCGCGCGCTTCATCGGATTCTTGTTGATGTGCGCGAGCAGATCTTTGCGGCCGACAATGAAGCCGGCCTGCGGTCCACCGAGCAATTTGTCGCCGGAGAAGGTGATCAGATCGGCGCCATCGGCCACGGCTTCGGCGACGGTCGGCTCGTGCGCCAGTCCAAACCGCGCCAGATCAACCAGGGTGCCGGAGCCCAAATCGTGCACCAGCGGCACATTGCGGGCGCGGGCAATGCTCGCGAGCTCGCGCGCCTCGACCTCGGCGGTGAAGCCCTCGACCCGGTAGTTCGAGGTGTGGACCTTGAGCACAAGGCCGGTTCTGTCGCCGATCGCATGTTCGTAGTCGCGCGGATGCGTGCGGTTCGTGGTGCCGACCTCGACCAGCTTGGCGCCCGCCCGGCTCATGATTTCCGGCAAGCGGAACGCGCCGCCGATCTCGATCAGCTCACCGCGAGAGACGATGGCCTCGCGCCCTTTGGCAAGCGTGTTGAGCGTGAGCAGCACCGCGGCGGCGTTGTTGTTGACGACGGTTGCGTCCTCTGCGCCGGTCAGCTCGCACAGCAGCGCGCGGACGTGATCATCGCGCTCGCCGCGCCGCCCGCGGGCGACGTCGAATTCCAGCGCCACGGCCGAGCGCATGGCCGCCACCGCGGCTTCGATCGCCGCCTCGGCAATCAGCGCCCGCCCCAGGTTGGTGTGCAGTACCGTGCCGGTCAGGTTGAATACCGGCCGCAAGCTTGGCTGCGCCTGCGCCTCCAATCGTGCAAGTGCGTCGGCGGCCACTTCGTCCGACGCGGTAACATGACCGGACGCACGCGCGGACGCGAGCGTCGCGCGGATTGCGTCAACCACAGCGCTGCGGCCAAAGCGCTCGACCGCTGGCGCGACCGTGGGCGTGCGCAGAACCTGATCGACTGAGGGAAGCCTTTGCAGCATCTCACGAACCTCACGGGCCACGTGGTTATGGACTAATCGCCGCTAGCGCCGCTTCCAGCGCAATACATAGCGTTCGATCGACTGTAAGGCGAGATTGCTGATAAGGCCGATCACGCCGAGGACAATGACGCCGGCAAATAGATCGGCGGAGCGATAGGCGCGCGCGGCCTGCAGGATCGACCAGCCGAGGCCGTTCTCGCTGGTGAGCATTTCTCCGATCACGGCGAGGATGAGCGCAACCGTGAGTCCGATGCGCATGCCAGCCAGAATATCGGCCTGGGCATTCGGGAGCGCGATCTTCCACAACGTTTTGAACCGGCCGAGCCGCAAACTCTGGCTGACTTCGACCAGTCGTGGCTCGACCGATGAGACGCCGTGCACGGTCGCGAGCAGTACCGGCCAGATCGAGCCGATGGCGATCACGACCAGCACCATCGTTCCGGTGAGGCCGAGGAACGCCATCACCACCGGCATGAAGGCCGAGACTGGCACCGGCCGGACGATCTCAAGCATCGGCGCCACGTATTCGCGCGCGATCCGCGAGCTGCCGATCACCGCGCCCAGCGCAATGCCTGCCAATGACGCCAAGACCCAGCCGTAGATCATGCGCTCGACCGTGGCGCCCGTCAGCTGCGCCAACTCCCCGCCCGAGAAGCCCGTCACCAGCGCGCTCCAGGCGCGGTCCGGGCCCGGCAAGAACACCGGCGGGATGCCTGCGTGATCTGCGATCAGCTGCCAGCTCAGCACCAGCAGCGCGGTCACGGCGATGCTGCCGGCAATCCAGAGCCCGCGCGCCGCGATGCTCATCGGGCGGTCTCCGCCATCCCAGCCGGCCCGAACAGGCGGCGCTGCGCGAACAGCAAGGCGCCGTTGAGCCCCCAACCGACGAGGCCGATCCAAAGCACGAGCGCAAACATGAGGTCCGGATGCAGGGACTGTGACGCAGTCATCAACTCGTAGCCGATGCCGAGCGGATTGGCCGCGATCTCGACCGTGACGGCGACGATCAGCGACACCGCCGTTGCGAGCCGGAATGCCACGAAGTAGCGCGGCAACGTCGCCGGCAACACGATCTTGGTCACGCGGCCGACACCGGAGAGGCGCAGCACGCGGCTGACATCGAGGAGCTGCGGCTCGATGTTGGTGATCGCCGCATGGCCATAGATCAGTACCGGCCAGAATGTGGCAAATGCGACGAGCGACACTTCCATGGCGTAGCCGAAGCCGAGCGTGAGGATCGCGACCGGAATGAGCGCCACGGCCGGCACCGGGCGCAACACCTCGATCGAGAACTGCATCAGCCGCGCCACAGGCGGAATCAGGCCGAGCAAAATCGATACGATCAGTCCGCTGCCGGCGCCAATCGCGAGTCCGGTCAGCGCCGCGCGCAACGTCTCGGCGGTGCGCCACGGGATCGTGCCGTCCAGCATGGCGTTATAGAACGCAACCGCAATCTGCGATGGCGCGGCGAGCGAGTCGCTTTGCACGCCACTCACCCGCATCGCGACTTCCCACAGGACCAGCAGCGCGACCGGCAGCACCAGCGCCTTGGCGACTTTCACGCTTCGCCCTCGCGAATGAAGTCGTACAACGCGCGGCGCAGTCGCAGGAACGCGGGACTCTCGCGCGTGGTGAGCTGGTTGCGCGGCTTTGGCAGATCAACATCAAACACTTGCGCAATGCGGCCTGGATTCGGATAGAGCGCGACCACGCGATCGCCGAGATAGATCGCCTCCTCGAGATCGTGGGTGACGAACACGACGGTCGTGCGGCTTGCCTGGATGATGCGCAGGATCTCATCCTGCAGCGCCTGTCGGGTCATCGCATCGAGCGCGCCGAATGGTTCATCCATCAGCAGAACGGAAGGCTCCTGCGCCAGGCAGCGGGCGATCTGCACCCGCTGCTGCATGCCGCCCGAGAGCTGCACCGGGAAATGGTCGGCGTGGTTGGCAAGCCCGACCTTGCCCAGCAAGTCCTTGATGCGCGCGGCGCGCTGTCCGACCGGTACGCCGTTTGCTTCGAGCGCCAGCGACACGTTGCCGGCCGCGGTGCGCCACGGCAGCAAGGCCTTGCTGTAGTCCTGAAACATGAACGAGATTTCGCGCGCGGGCCCGGCGACGCGCTTGCCGGCAAACGTCACCTCGCCGGTGGCCGGCGCCTGCAAGCCGCCAACCATGCGCAGCATGGTGGTCTTGCCGCACCCGGACGGGCCGACCATACAGACGAACTCGGATTTGTTGATGGTCAGGTTGATGTCCTGCAACACCGGCCGGTTGCCGAACATATGCGAAACGCCGTGAAACGCGATGAGAGGAACGGCCGCATCCGCGCGCGGCAACGGGGCAACATTGGTCATGCAGTAACCGGTTTCGCATCCCTGATTTTTGGTATTTGCGGCACATTGCATGTCCCGTCGGCCCTTGTCGAGCGGCGGTTCTGTCCGGTGGCGGTTGACGCCGATTGCACGAACGCGATACGGCCATTCCAAGGCACCCTTGCGGGCCCCGGGAGGATACGAATGAGACGCTTGGCCTATGTTCTGATGGCTGCCGCGGCAGCAGTCCTAACCAATGCCGGACCTGCTGGCGCCGAAACCAAGCTGAAGATGCTCTATACGGCGGTGACTGGCTTCAGCTCCTCGTACCTGGCCCAGGAAGCGGGGTTCTTCAAAAAGCGCGGGATCGACATGGAGTTCGTGCTCACCGCGAGCTCGGGCAACAACCCTCCGGCGCTGGTGAGCGGTTCCGTACAGGTCGCCGGCCCCACCATGCCGACGCTGTTGCAGGCCGACGATGCCGGGCTCGACATCGTCGTCATCGCCGGCGGTGCGGTCTATCCGCTCAGCGGCGACGTTCTGGTCGCGCGCCAGGGCAGCGGGATCGAGAAGCCGACTGATCTCAAGGGCAAGACCGTTGGCGTCCCCGGGCTCGGCGCGCTGTTGCACTTCATGCTGCGGCGCTCGCTCAAGGCGAATGGCGTCGATCCGAACTCGGTCCGATATGTTGAAATGGGATTCCCCCAGGCCGCCGATGCGCTGCGCAGCGGGCAGATCGACGCCTACCCGGCGCAGGCCCCGTTCACGGCGCGCATTCTGCAGTCAGGCGCCGGCTATGAGGTCGCAAACTGGCTCAAGGATACGCCGGACGGCACGCTCACCGTCGTCTACGCGACGTTGCGTAAATGGGCCGTCGAGAACAAAGACACGGTCATCGCGCTGCGCGAGGCGATGCGGGAAGCCAACGCCTACGCCAAGACGCATGTGGATGAGCTTTACGCAGCGATCGCCAAATACACCAAGCTGCCGCCGCAGGTCGTGGCCGCACTGCCGCCGCCGAATTTGATTGTCGACGTGACCCCGGAACAGGTGAAGTTCTGGGTCGATCTCGCCAAGCAGGAAGGGATCATCAAGGGCAATCCCGACCCGAAGAATTATTTGTACGAGCCGTGAGGTGCTCTCTACCTCTCCCCGCTTGCGGGGAGAGGTCGGCGCGTAGCGCCGGGTGAGGGGGCCTATCCGCGAGTCCTGAGCGTGAGGAGAGTCCCCCTCACCCGACTTTCTCGCTGCGCTCGAAAGTCGACCTCTCCCCGCAAGCGGGGAGAGGTAAAGAGCGCCCTACTCTGCGGCGGCGGCCATCGGCCGCTTCACCTTGGCGATCGCAGCGGCGGCGTTGTTGTGGCGGATCAGATCGCGCTCGTGCTCGGTGAGGCGCGCTTCTTTGATCGCCTTTTGGGTCCACTCCATGCCGAAGCCGGTGCCGTCGGATCCGAACACGATCTTGTCGGCGCCATAGACCTCTGCGGCGAGCTCAATCGCGCGTGCCCCGAGCGAGTTGCAGTCAACCAGAACCGGCGCGGCGCGGAATTTCTTCGACGGCAGCTCGGTCCCCGGCGGCAGATCGATCATGGTGCGGTGATCCATGCGCTCGATCTCGAACGGAATATTGCCGCCGAGGTTGTGGCTGAGCACGGTCACGTTGGGGAATGACTTCAAGAAGTCGGTCAAGCAGAACGTGATCATGTTCTGGGACAGCCGCGACTGCATATCGAGCGTGCCGACGCGCGGATGGCCGTTGTCGGACGAATCGATTTTCACCGGCTCCGCGTCGTTGGCGATCCTGCCGTAGTGCACCAGCATGATCGCGCCATAACGGTCGGCCGCTTCGAGGACCGGCCGGAAGCGTTCCGCACGCTTGAGCGACAAGAAGCCGTCGCCGGCCAGCATCGCGCCGACCATGCCCGGCAGTGCCATGGCGCGCTCGAACTCGGCGACCATTACGCCCGTGTCAGCGGTTGGCAGTGAGGCCAAGCCGGAAAAACGACCGGGATATTTGATGCAGGCAGCGGAGAGCGCGTCATTGACGATGCGGCAGAGCGGGACTGATTCCTCCGCCGGCAGCCCCTCGATGCCGGTCACGGGGGAAAGCGACAGGATGCCGAGCTCAACGCCCGTACGGTCCATTTCACTCAAGCGCGTATCGAGGCTTTCCAGCCGTAGCGGGGCGGCCGGGAATGAGCCTTCGAGGTACTCCTTCCCGTCCTCCTTGGTGTAGATCCACGGCTTGCTGGTGCGTTTGCGAAACGCATCGGCCAGGGTTTCCGGGAACCAGTGCGCATGCATGTCGATCGTCATGGGCGCTTTCCGGCCGTTGGCCGTCCTCCTTGCTGAAATTGATTACGACAGGCATACCAAAACGGCCCCCACCCGGCAACGAACTGAGTTGAGCAGCAAATCAGCGGTGACGTCATGGCTCGTCCCAATACGCCCAGTGTCTGTTTCATCGGCTTTGGCGAAGCCGGCCAAGCGCTCGCGGCCGGGCTGCGCGACGCCGGCGTTACGACCGTAGCCGCGTGGGACATCCTGTTTCCGAGCCCCGATGGGCGCCGCCTGTGCGACGCCGCGGAGCAGATGGGCGTGCGGCGAGGCACCTCGGTCGGTGACGCGGTGCTTGGCGCGGATCTGATCGTCGCTGCTGTCACCGCTGCATCGAGCCTCGAGGCCGCCGAACAAGCGAAGCCGTTCCTGCGCCCGGACCAATATTTCCTGGATATCAACTCGGTGTCGCCGGGCCGCAAACAGGAAACCGCGCGGGTCATGGATGGGCACGCGCGCTATGTGGACGTGGCCGTGATGGCGCCGGTGCATCCGGCGCGGCATCAGACCCCTGCCCTGCTCGCCGGGCCGCACGCTGCGAGCCTCGAGCCGATCCTGACCGGCTTGGATATGCGGGTCTCCGTCGCGGGGCCCGAGATCGGCGCCGCTGCTGCGATCAAGATGGTGCGCAGCGTCATGGTCAAAGGACTGGAAGCGCTCACGTTGGAGTGCTTCCTCGCCGCCCGCCGCGCCGGGGTCGAGGAGCAGATCTTTGCCTCCCTCGGCAAGAGCTTCCCCGGCCTCGATTGGAGCAACCAAGTGGAATACAACCTGGAGCGGATGGCGAACCACGGCGTCCGCCGCGCTCACGAGATGGAAGAAGTGGCGGACACATTGCGGGAGCTGGGGATCGATCCCCATATGACGGCCGGCACCATTCGCCGTCAGCAGGAAATGGGCGATCTCGGCAAACGCGAGCCGCTGCGGTCAGCGGTCCCGCAGGGCCGGAGCGCCATGCTCGACGCGATCGGCCAGGCGCTGATCGACGAAAAGGCGCATTAGGGCGCATTCTGGATTTAACGTGGCTGTTGATGAAACCACCGCGCCGTCGCGCGGGCCGAAAATCAGCTTTGTCTCGCTCGGCTGCCCGAAAGCGCTGGTCGATTCCGAGCGCATCATCACGCGGCTGCGCGCCGAGGGCTACGAGCTTGCGCGAAAGCACGACGGCGCCGACCTCGTGATCGTCAATACCTGCGGGTTTCTGGACAGCGCCAAACAGGAATCGCTCGGCGCCATTGGCGAGGCCCTGGCCGACAACGGCAAGGTCATTGTCACCGGCTGCATGGGGGCGGAGCCCGAGGCGATTACGGAGCGGTTCCCGCAGGTGCTCGCCGTCACCGGCCCGCAGCAATACGAGAGCGTGGTCGCGGCGGTGCATCGGGCCGCCCCGCCGGCGCATGACCCGTTCCTCGACCTGCTTCCGCCCGAGGGCATCAAGCTCACCCCGCGGCACTACGCTTATCTCAAGATTTCAGAGGGTTGTAACAATCGGTGCACATTCTGCATTATCCCGAAACTGCGCGGCGACCTAGTCTCCCGGCCGGCCGCCGACGTGCTTCGGGAAGCGGAGCGGCTGGTCGCCGCCGGCGTCAAGGAACTGCTGGTGATCTCGCAGGACACCTCGGCGTATGGGGTCGATGTTAAATACGCCCCCAGCAGCTGGCGCGGCCGCGAGGTCCCGGCGAAGTTCATTGACCTTGCCCGCGCGCTCGGGGAGCTCGGGGTCTGGGTGCGGCTGCACTACGTCTACCCCTACCCGCATGTCGATGACGTCATCCCGCTCATGGCCGAGGGCCAGATCCTGCCCTACCTGGACATCCCGTTTCAGCACGCGAGTCCGGACGTGCTCAAGCGCATGCGCCGGCCCGCCGCGCAGGAGAAGACACTCGACCGCATCCACCGCTGGCGCGAGATCTGCCCGGCGCTGACCATCCGCTCGACCTTCATCGTCGGCTTCCCGGGCGAGACCGAGGACGATTTCGCGTTTTTGCTCGACTGGCTCGATGAGGCCCAGCTCGATCGTGTCGGCTGCTTCCGCTACGAGCCCGTTGCCGGCGCGGTCAGCAACGATCTCGCCGCAGCGGTCCCCAACGAGGTCAAAGAGGAGCGCTGGCACCGCTTCATGCAGCGCCAGCAGGCCATCTCGCAGCGGCGGCTCAAGCGCAAGGTGGGTACGCGGCAGCAGGTGATCTTCGACCAAGTCGACGGCGGCAGGGCCCGGGGCCGCACCAAGGGCGATGCCCCGGAGATCGACGGCAACGTGCATGTGACCAGCCACCGCCCGCTGCGGATCGGTGAGATTGCGACGGTGAAGATCGACCGTGCCGACGCGTACGATCTCCACGGCACCGTGGTCGGTTTCTGATCAGCCAGCCAAAGTCGGGTAGAGCGCCAGCGCGGTCTTGCCGAAAATCCAATCCTGATCCGAAGCTTTGGCGAACGAGAACGCCAGCCGCGCGGCAGCCAGGATTTCGGACACTGTGCCGGGTGAATTCGGGAAGTTTGATCCCCAGGCAATCCGCGACGCACCAAAGGCATCGATGAGCTTGGCGAAAAACGTGTCCGGTGTGGCCTTGCCCCAGCTCTTGGGTGTGACGTTGAACGGGGTGATTTTGAGATAGACTTGGCCGTATCTGGCGAGCTCGAGGAACTCCCCGGCGTCCTTGTAAGGAGGACCATCCTCGAACGGCGCGCGGGCCAAGTGATCAAGGATCATCGTGACCTTGGGAAACCGATCCATGATCTGCCGCAACAGCGGCAAGCCGTCCTGTTGCATCTGCATGCAGACGGGAATGCCCTTGGCCGACGCGTGCTCCCAGAAGGGGTAGGTTTTCGGGTCGGCGAACCACGTGGCCTGGTCCGGCAGCGTCGAGCCGGTGGTGAACAGGCGCATACCCGAGCAGCCGCGGGTAAGCCAATGATCGAATGTTTGCACCGCGTCGGATGCCAGGATGTCGATCGAATAAACGCCGGTGAACCGTGACGGAACGGCCGTGACGGCATCGGCCACGTAGCTGTTGTCATAGCCGTAGGCGGTCGACGTCTGCACGATGGCGGCCTTGTCGATGCCCGCCTCGTCCATGCCCTGGAGCAATGTTTGATACGTGGTCGGCCGCTCACGTGACCAGGCGGATTGCTTGCCGCCCAGCGGCGCCAGCGGATAGCGTTTGGTGTCGGGGGACACGACGTGCGGATGGATATCGATGATCATGTGTGATTACTCTCGCCGAACGTTCCGAACCGGGCCCCATAACATCGAATTGGATCGCCTAAGTCCATGCTGGCCTTCATTGGCAACTCCGCGCGCGGCAAGCATCAGCGCCGTCTTTCGCCTGAGTTCCAGCATGCGCTTGGCCGCGAGGTGCTCAAAACCGAGCGGCTGCGCATCAAAGCATTGATCATCGTCGCGACCGTGGTCGCCGGTGCTCTGAGCTTGGTTGGGCTGCTCGCGCCTGAGGTGCTGGATCGCATTTGGCGCGGGCACTTCCCATTTCTCGTGCTGTTTATCGGCTATGCCTGTTTCGTGTTGTTCGAAGTTTCGGTGCTGGGTCTGATTACCCATCAAATCAAGCTCGATCGCGATGTGCCGAAGGTTCGCCGCTATCTCAGCGTGCTCATTGAGACCAGCTTGCCGACTGCCGTGCTGTTTGCGCATATGAGCAACATGGGAGCTGCGCAGGCTTTGGCATTCGTTGCTCCCCTTCT
Source organism: uncultured Alphaproteobacteria bacterium (assembly GCA_963760435.1). Taxonomy (GTDB): domain Bacteria; phylum Pseudomonadota; class Alphaproteobacteria; order Rhizobiales; family Xanthobacteraceae; genus JAFAXD01. The sequence goes on along the minus strand of CAVXDE010000040.1, from coordinate 217,563 downwards.
CTACTTCGTGTTCATCATTCTCTCGACGTTGCGGCTCGACTTCTGGCTCTCCACATTCACTGGCTTTGTCGCAGGCGCTGAGCTGCTCGGGCTCGCGTTGCTGCATCCGGCAGCGCAAGCCGCAGTCGGCGAGCCGACTTTGGCAACAGGTTTTCTGATGTCGCGGAGTGCCGTGATCCTTGCCTGCGGGGTCCTGGCGGGCGCGGTCGGTATGCAACTGCGCCGGCAATTCGAAGCCAGCATCGCCGCTGCAACGGCGCGTGATCACGTGACCAACCTGTTCGGCCAGCACGTCTCGCCGCAGGTCGTCGAGCGCCTGCTCGAGACGGGTTCGACGGCCGAAAGCGATACCCGCCGCGTTGCCGTCATGTTTGTCGACATTCGCGGCTTTACGGCCGCCGCCAGCGTGCGCTCGCCGCAGGAGGTTGTTGAGCGATTGGATACGGCCTTCGCGGTCCTGGTCGAGATCGTCGATCGCAACGGCGGCATCGTGAACAAGTTTCTCGGCGATGGCTTTCTCGCATTGTTCGGCGCGCCGTTCGATGATCCGAAGGCGGCCGAGCGTGCCGTCACCGCGGCGCGCGAGATGCTCGTCGCGATCCAGGAACAGAATGCCGACAGCGACTGGCCGTTGCGCATCGGCATCGGCCTGCATCTCGGCAACGTGGTGGCGGGCAGCGTCGGCTCGCCCCGGCGCAAGGAATACACGGTGATCGGCGACACCGTGAACCTTGCCTCCCGGATCGAAGGGCTCAACAAGGAGTTCGGGTCACAACTGCTGATTTCGGACGCCGTGCACCAGGAGATCGGCGGCGTTGCCGACGCAGCTTCCCTGGGCGACGTGCCGATCCGCGGCTACGAGCAGCCGGTTCGGGTTTGGCGGCTCGCGTAGCCGATATCCCACCCGGCCGCGTCAATTGATGTGGATCTCCAGCTCCTCCGCCAGCTGCGAATATTTCTCCGAGTTGGCGCGGGCGAGCGTACCGATCACGTCGGGGCTGCCGCCGATCGCTTCGAGCGCGCCGGCGCTGAAATTCTCGAGCAGCTTGGGGTCTTTGAGTGCCGTATTCATCTCGGTATTGAGCTTATCGATGATTGGCGCCGGCGTGCCGGGTGGCGCGAAAGCCGCGTACCAGGCCTCGAGCACGATGCCCTTGAAGCCACCCTCCTCGAAGGTCGGGATCTCCGGCAGCGTCGGGGCGCGCTTGGCCGAAGACGCGGCCAGCAGCTTGATGGTGCCAGCCTGATAGTGCGGCATCATCGACGTCGGTCCGAGGATAGCCGTTTTCACGTGCCCTGCGATCAAATCATTCACCGCCTGCCCGGCTCCGCGATACGGCACGTGCTCGAGTTTGATGTTTGCTTCGCGCTTGAACCATTCCGCCAGCACGTGCTGGTTCGACCCGACCCCCGACGTTGCAACACCAACTCCGGGATTGGCCTTCACGTAGGCCACGAGTTGCTGCAACGTCGTGACGCCGAGCGAGGAATGCGCCGCCAGGATCTGCGGCTGGCGACCGAGATAACAGATCGGCAGCAACTCCTTGGTGTAATCGTAGCTCAAGTGCATGATATGCGGCGCGCTCGCCGCATTATCATTGGTGATGAGCACGGTGTAGCCGTCCGGCGCGCTCTTGAGCGCCGCATCCATGCCGACGGTCCCTCCGGCGCCGGTTCGGTTTTCCACGACGATTTGCTGGCCGAGGTTGCGCGACAACACGTCGCCGACCTGACGCGCGACGAAATCGATGGCGCCGCCCGGTGCGAGCGGGACGATGAACCTGACCGGCCGGTTGGGATAATCCTGCGCGCGCACCACGTTCATGCCGAAGCCGAGCGATGCTCCCGCTGCCGCCGAAGCCATAAAGCTGCGGCGCGTGATCCTCCTCATCAACTCCTCCCTGACGTTTTCTTGGGCCTGATGGCCTTTTGATTTGTCTATCCTACAAGTGCGGTCGGCACTTTTGCCAGCGCGTCTTTCGGAGTGATAAGTGTGGCGCGGTTCACATGGACTCACTGATTACCGCCGCGGCACTTGCGCTCGCCGCGGGCGATCCGCTCGGCGCGCTGAACCGGGTCGCCCTGCGCGACGATGCGCCGGCGCTTGCGTTGCGTGGCACCGCGATGGCGCAGCTCGGCGATTTGGCCCGCGCCAGAACTCTGCTGCGGCGCGCGGCGCGCGCCTTCGCTCCGACGGAGGCTGTCGCCCGGGCGCGCTGTATCGTCGCCGAAGCTGAAATCGCACTGGTCTCGCGCGACCTCACCTGGTCGGCCAAGGCGCTCGCGACGGCACGGGCGACCCTTGAAGCGCGCGGCGACAAGGTGAACGCGGCTTATGCGCGGCATCTCGAGATCCGGCACCTTCTTCTGACCGGGCGCCTCGATGCCGCCGAACAACTCGCCGCCGCGTTCGATCCCGAGCCTGTCCCGCCTGCGGTGCGGGCCGCCCACGAGCTGGTCGTTGCCGGGATCGCGATGCGACGCGTGCGGACGAAGATCGCGCGCGCCGCTCTTGCCAGGGCGCAACGCGCGGCACACGCCGCTGGTATCGTGGCACTCAGCGCCGAGGTCGAAGCCGCCGCGCACGTGCTCGCTGAACCCGCGGCCCGCCTCGTCGCCCATGGCCAGGATCGCTTGCTGCGGCTCGATGAGGTCGAAGCGCTGTTCTCCACCGGCGTGCTCGTGATTGATGCATGCCGGCATGCGGTGCGCGACGCACGGTCCAGTGTCGCGCTCACAAGGCGTCCGGTGCTGTTCGCTCTGGCCCGGGCGCTCGCCGAAGCGTGGCCGGGTGACGTGCCGCGCGGCGCGCTCATCGCGCGCGCCTTTCGTGGCAAGGAGGCGGATGAATCACATCGCGCGCGGCTGCGCGTGGAGATCGGCCGGTTGCGTCGTGTGCTGCGACCGCTCGCCGGCGTCATCGCAACAGACCACGGCTTTGCGCTGGTGCCGCAACACGCGCGTGAGGTTGTCATGCTCGGACGGCCGCGCGAGGAGCAGCATGCGGCGGTGCTTGCTTTCCTTGCCGATGGCGAATCTTGGTCGACCTCGGCGCTGGCGCTGGCGCTTGGGTCGAGCCAGCGCACCGTGCAGCGGGCGCTGGAAGAGCTTGGCACCGCCGGCAAGGTGCAATCGTTCGGGCGCGGGCGCGCGCGTCGCTGGATGGCCCCGCCTGTCCCGGGATTCACGACGACGTTGTTACTCCCGGCTCCGCTCCCCAGTGGCTAGAGCGTGTGCCGTACCCATTCCAACACAGAGGATCGGACATGAAACGATCAGCAGCCGAAATCCTGGAAGAATATGGACCCTTTGCCGGCGCTGAGCGCGTGAACGGCGTCACCTATGATGGCCAGAATGTTTGGTTTGCAGCCGGAAACAAACTTGTCGCGTTCGAACCGACGAACGGGAAGATGAAGCGCACCATCGACGTTGCGGCGCATGCCGGAACGGCGTTCGACGGCCGGCATCTGTTTCAGATCGCCGAGGATCGTATTCAGAAAATCGACCCCGATACGGGCCGCGTACTGGGCTCGATCCCAGCGCCTGGCGGTGGCGGCGATTCGGGGCTGGCGTGGGCTGAAGGCACGCTCTGGGTCGGGGAAAGCCGAGCGCGCAAAATCCATCAAATCGATCCTGAGACCGGGACGATCCTGCGCACAATCGACTCCAACCGGTTCGTCACGGGGGTCACTTGGGTCGAGGGCGAGCTCTGGCACGGCACCTGGGAAGGCGACCAAAGCGAGGTGCGGCGCGTTGATCCGCAAAGCGGAGAAGTACTTGAGCAACTCGAAATGCCGTCCGGCATCGGCGTGTCGGGGCTGGAGTCCGACGGCGGCGAGCGCTTCTTCTGCGGTGGCGGCAGCAGCGGAACGGTGCGCAGCGTGCGCCGGCCGAAGCGGCGTTGATCCAGGCTACGCGCGGGAGCGCGCGTAGATCGCATCGATGTGTACGTCGGCGCAATCGATCACCAGAAATCCGCAGTCGCGGTCCTGAAAGGCCAAACAGAGATCGGTGCCGCCGAGCAGGACCGCCTCGGCGCCCTGCTCCTCGCAAAGGCGTCGGCCGATCGAGAAGAACACCTCTCGCTGCGCTTGCGTGACGCGACCGGCGAGCGCCATGTCAACGTAGTTGGTATGGACCAGATCGAATGCGTCGCCTTGTGGCAGCACGACCGCCGCGCTCGATATACCGCCATAGATTTTCGTGCCCATCACGGTGCGGGTTCCCAGAATACCAACCGTCTTCAGATTTCGTCGCCGCAGTTCGGCGTCGATCTCCGGAATGACGTTGATCAGTGGCAGCGGCGACATGGCTTCCAACTCGCGGATACAGAAATGCCCCGTCATTGACGTGACGGCCGCCGCGCCGGCACCGGCTGCCGCAAGCCGCGCAATGAGCTTGGCGAAATTCTCCGCCTGCTTTCTCGCTTCCCCCTTGGCGGCGTTCTGGGTGAGTTCGTTGACGTCGGCGTGGACGATCGTCAGATCGAGCGCGATCCCCGACTTTTCGTGCCGCGCGATGAGACCGCGATAGTAGAATTCGGTCGCCGCGACACCGATGCCACCAATCAAGCCAACGTGCATGACTAACCTCAATGATTACTGGTTGAAACCAGCTGGCTTCTCGCTTGCGACGACATTGCCGCCAATCTGAACCATGCTATCCACGTGTCACGTTTCGCCCAACAAGGATTACGACAGCTTCATCAGCGAGCAAATCGAGGATATGATCGCAAAGGGCATCTACCGCCGCTGAGCTTTCGCCTTGCTCGCCTTATCCCAGGATCCTGCAGCGACATGATTGATCTCTTCACGGCTGCGACGATGAACGGTCGTCGCGCCGCGCTTGCTCTCGCAGAATGCGGGCTCGCGCATCGTGTTCATCAACTCGATCTGGACAAGGGGGATCAGCGCAAACCGGAGTTCCTCGCCATCAACCCGCGAGCGACCATTCCGGTCATCGTCGACGATAGCGGTCCGGGCGGCGCGCCGATCACCGTCACGCAATCGGCCGCGATTGTTCTCTATTGTGCGGAGAAATCCGGAAAGCTGATACCACAGGACCCACAGCGTCGAATGGAGGCGCTTGACTGGTTCATGCACGCTGTCACTGACCTCGGACCGGCGTCATCGGCATTGTTTCAACTGTCGTTCGCCCCGGAAAAGAGCGCCGCGAACGCCCGTTACTTCGAACAGCGCTTTCTCAAGCACTGCACCAACATCGACAGTCGTTTGCAGGGCCGTTCCTACCTCGCCGGAGAGTTCTCCATTGCCGACGTCGCCCTCTATCCGGTCGTCCTGGCACGCGCGAGCCTTATCGAGGGCACGGCTGGCCTCGCCGATCTCAAGGGATGGAAACAGCGTATAGCCGCACGCGAGCAAATCGCGAACGCCATGGCAGCCAACGGATAGCGACGCCGTTAAGACGTCCCACTCACGGGATGAGGATCGACGACCCGGTCGTGGCGCGGCCTTCCAGCTCGCGATGCGCTTTCTGCGCTTCCTTCAGCGGATACTTCTGGTTGACCGGAATCTTCACCTTGCCGCTCTCGACCACCTTGAACAAATCGTCGGCGATTGCGAGCAAGTCGGCACGCTTGGCGGCGTAGTGATTGAGCGTCGGACGGGTCGCGAACAGCGAGCCTTTGGTTTGCAGGATGTTGATGTTGAACGCATCGATCTGTCCGGAGGAACTGCCGAAGCTCACGAACATGCCGAGCGGATGCAGGCAATCGAGCGAGGCCGGGAAGGTATCCTTGCCGACGCCGTCATAGACGACGTCGCACAATCCCCCGCCAGTGATCTCCTTGGTGCGTGCGACGAAATCCTCGTTCCGATAAAGAATTGCGTGATCGCAGCCATTGGCCTTGGCCAGGTCCGCCTTGTCCTTCGATCCGACGGTGCCGATAACGGTCGCGCCGAGGTGCTTGCCCCATTGGCACAAGATCAGCCCGACGCCGCCGGCCGCGGCGTGCACCAGGATGGTCATGCCGGGCTTCACCTTGAACGTGCGGTTGAGCAGATATTCGGCGGTCATGCCCTTGAGCATCATGCCGGCGGCCTGCTCGTAGCTGATTGATGCGGGCAGCTTCACGGCGCGTTCTGCTGGCAGAAGCCGCTCCGCCGCATAGCCGCCGAGCGCGCTGACGTAGCCGATCCGATCGCCGACCTTGATGTCGGTCACCCCGGATCCGACGGCGGTCACTTCTCCCGCGCCTTCGTTGCCGGCCACGAACGGCAGCCCGATGGGCGATGGGTAGGCGCCGGCGCGGAAATATGTATCGATGTAATTGATGCCGCAGGCATGCTGCTTGACGCGGACCTGGCCCGGCCCGGGTGCCGCCACCTCGACATCCTCATAGGTCAAGACGTCAGGACCGCCGGTCTTGTGAACGCGTACTGCCGCAACCATCGCCTGCTCCTTGTGTTTCCGCCCCAAGTCGAAGGCGATCATAGAAACTTGGCAGCCCCCGCCGCAAGCTACCCGCCGCCCCGCCTCCTCCGGCGCCGGCGATGCACCAGAACGTTCATCGCCTCCACGGCCGCGGCGAATGCCATGGCGAAATAGATGTAGCCGCGCGGGAAATGGATACCGAATCCATCCGCCAGGAGCGCGACGCCGATCAGGACCAGAAAGGCGAGCGCCAGCATCTTGGTGGTCGGGTGATGGGCGATGAAAGTCGCGACAGTTCCGGAGGCGACGTACATGATCCCGACCGCAATCAGCACGGCCGCAATCATGATGCGGATATCCTGCGCCATGCCGACCGCGGTGACGATCGAGTCGATGGAAAACACGACGTCGATGAGCACCACTTGGGCGATCGCGACGGCAAGTGAGGGCGCGGCAGGCTTTGCCTCGTCGGCGCTCGAACTCGCCGGCACTCGTCTCCACCTCGGTGTGGATCTCATGCGTCGCCTTGGCAATCAGGAACAGTCCGCCAGCGATCAGGATGACGTCGTTCCAAGAGAGCGGCTCACCCCACAGAACGGCAATCGGGCGTGTCAGCCCCATCATCCAGGTGAGCGCAAACAGCAGAGCAATCCGAAACACCAGTGCCAGCGCCAATCCGAGTTGCCGGACTCGCGTGGCACGGTGCGGCTCGAGGCGCGACACCAGCACCGAGATGAAGACGACGTTATCGATGCCGAGAACGATCTCGAGCGCGCTCAAGGTGACGAGTGCAAGCCACGCATTGGGATCGGTGAGAAGCCCGAGCATGGCCAGACGCTATGCGTTCAATAAAAGGCAGAAAAGCGGACATCGATTCGAGTCCGGCTAATGCAGCACAGTCGGCGGGCAAATTACTCGATCGCTGCCAGCGGGGCCGCGACCGGCGGCGCAAGAGGCGCATGGGCCGCCGGCCGTCGGCCGGCTCGGAACGTTCCCGGCTACCGCGCGCCCGCCGGGTTCGGCGAGATGTTGATGCCGTCGCAACACATCGATCAGATGGTCGATATCCGCGCGGCTATGCCCGGCGTTCATTTGGATACGAAGCCGCGCAGAGTTGAGCGGCACGGCGGGAAACCTGATCGCGTCGACGTGAATGCCTTCGGCGCGAATTGCGAGTGCAAGCTTATCGGCCTTTGCATCATCTCCCAGCCAGATCGGCACGATCGGCGTCTGCGTTGCGACCAGCTTGTAGTTCAAATCGGCCATGCGCCTGACGAAATAGCGCTGATTGGCCCACAGCTGTCGACGGCGCTCCGGCTCATCGCGAACAACGTCGATCGCGGTCGAGATAATCATTGCCTGGTCGGGCGGCAGCGTTGCCGTGAAGCCATAGGCTGCTGATGACATCCGCAGTATTTCGGTGATCAACCCGGTTGCCGCGACGTAGCCGCCGATCGAACCGTACGCCTTGCTCAGCGTCGCCATGTAGATCAGCCGGTCACTGGCCGCTTGGAAATGCTCCAGAATGCCGCCGCCGGAGGCGCCGAGCACGCCGGCTCCATGGGCGTCGTCGACATAGACCATGGCGTCCCAACGATCGGCCAGCCGCAGCAGATCGGGGATCGGCGCAATGTCGCCATCCTGGCTGAACACGCCGTCGGTCACAATGATCTTGCAGGTCGCGGTCGACTGGCGCAGCAGTTTCTCAAGATGATCGAGATCGAGATGACGATAGCTGTATCGTCTGGCGCCGGACAAACCCATACCTTCGCGAATGCTGATGTGGTTATATTCGTCGCTGAAGTAGGCGTACGTGTATTCCCGGCTTGGCGTGAATCCGACGGCGCGTGCGATCTGAGGGGCGCGCGCCAGCGTCGATAGAGCTCCAAGGTTGGTGAGATATCCGGTCGCAAACAGGATCGCGTGGCTCTTGCCGTTGGCGCGTGCGAGCTTCTGTTCGAGTTCTCCGTACAGCGCGAGGTTGCCGCCGAGCAGCCGCGAATCGCTGTTGCCAACCCCATACGCCTCAATGCCGCGAATGGCCGCCGCTTTTGTGCGCGGACTTGTCGCAATTCCAAGATAATTGTTGGTGCTGAAGGAGACCCGCGGCTGTTCTTTTATCGTGAATGTCGGGGTCGGAAGACTGTCGACGACCAGAGGGACATGCGGAGATTGCCACCCGAACCAATTGGCGAGCTCAACGAATTCCTTCACGCGATGCACCTCTCGCTTTTTCCTGGGCGGCAATGTCCTGAGAGGCTCAGTCGCACGACCGCGTGGTCGCGCCTTTCAGCCATTCTGACAAAGAAGGACGCCACGCAGAACGCGCGGATCGGTAGATCTTTGCGTGCGGTTGATTGCGCCCCTCGTCCGGCCCCAAGTCGCCCAGTTGTGACCGGTCAGAAAAATTTATATAGAGGATACGCCGGGGTGTAAATCTACCGTGGCCGTCATCATCAAAAATCTAAGCAGTTTTTGATGTTACAACATGTAGCGTTCGAATAGACGCACACGTTCTTGTTGCAATGCAAGAGTCAACAGCCTCATCCGAATGTATAACGAGAATAAATCCAATTCCTGCTCTGATAAGGTGTTGGAATCCCCGCCCCTGCTCGCATTGCGGAACGTCAGCCGTCTTTATGACGGGGGCGCAATCGCTGCCGTGACGGATGTCGATCTGGAAATCCAGCCAAGTGACTGCGTTGCCATCGTCGGTGCAAGCGGCAGCGGCAAGAGCAGCCTGGTCAACCTCTTGTGCGGAATTGACTATCCCAGCGCCGGAACCGTGCTGTGGCAGGGACAGTCGATACGCAAGCAAGCGGACTGGGCGCGGCTGCGGCGAACGCAAATCGGCATTGTATTTCAGGAATTCAATCTAATTCCGACGTTGACGGCCCTTGAGAATGTCGAACTGGCGTTGTTTGGGCGCGGCATGTCGACGGTGCGCCGTCAAACTCGCGCGGCCATCCTGCTTGAGCGGGTTGGGCTCGAAGCCCGCATGCACAACCGGGTCACGACCCTTTCGGGCGGTGAGCGGCAACGTGTCGCAATCGCGCGAGCGATTGCGAACGAACCACTGTTGCTGCTCGCGGATGAGCCGACCGGCAGTTTGGACAGTGTCAATGCGCTTCTCGTCGCCGATTTGCTGTTCAAGCTGCACCACGAGACCAACACGGCGATCGTGCTCGTGACCCATGACGAGACACTCGCAGCCCGCTGTCGTCGCCAGATCCGCGTCAAGGACGGGCACATTGTCGAGGGTGCCGGCACGGCGTTGGTTGCACCATCGATCGTCGGAGCGGCCGGGTCATGAATCTCGCCGGTCTGGCGCGCCGCAATCTGCTACGCAGGCCGGTTCGCACGTGCCTGTCGATCCTGGGAATTGGGCTCGCTGTCGGCAGCGCACTCGCGCTGATGTCGCTTTCGCATAGCATCCAAGACGGCATGCGCGAAGGCATCAACGAAATGGGCGATGATCTTGTCGTGATGCAGAAGGGTGCGTCCGATATCTTCGGGGGCTTCATTCCCGAGCAGACGATCGAGCGCATTGCGTCAACTCCTGGCGTGACGCGGGCCTCGGGCGAGTTGTTCATGTTTGCGCCGAGTGCCGATGGCAGCAGCGTGCTGGCACAAGGGTGGCCCGACACGAGCTATCTTTGGAAAAAGGTTCCTCTACGCGAAGGACGCGTGCCGGCTGGTGGCGAGCATGGTGTCGCGGTGCTGGGCGACGCCGCCGCGGCGGCCCTTGGCAAGAAGCTCGGCGACGACATCGTTATCCTTGGTGACAAGTTCAAGATCATCGGCATTGCCAACTACACAACCACCGTCAATCGCGGCGTGACGCTGCTTCCCTTGAGTGACCTGCAGAAAATCAGTCATCGGCCCGAGCAGGTCACCATGGTCCACCTCAACGGCGCGCATGGCGAGGGCTCGGTTGAACTCAAGCAGATCAAGAGCGCGATTGAAGCGCTCGGAGACCTCTCCGCGTCCACCGCCAACGAGATGCTGGATAAAGATCGGAACTTTGCGATCCTGGATGCGGTATCGCTGGCCATTTCGATCATTGCCATCATCATGGGTGCGATTTATGTGCTCAACGCGCTGGTGATGGCCACGCAGGAACGCACGCGTGAGATCGGCATCTTCGCCGCCATCGGCTGGAGCCAACAGCGCATCATGGCCTCGATCGTGGTTGAGGGTATCCTCATGTGCGTGATCGGCTGCGCGCTCGGATTGGCCCTGAGCGTCATTGCGGCGCTCGCTTTCCCGTACATCCCGGCAATCGGCAATTTGGTCTCCTTCAGGCCGAGCACGCGATTGATCACATTGGTGCTGTTAGCTGCCTTCGTGCTCTGCATTCTCGGATCGTTGCTTCCGGCCTGGCGCGCCGTTCGCATGCTTCCGGCAGAAGCGCTGCGTCGGATTTGATCGATCAGGAGCGCCGCAGCGCGCCGAGGCCGACGACGTAAATCGCAATCGCGCAAAGCGCGACCGTGATCCCGGGCCCGGGCGACATGTCGCGGCCCAGCGTAACAAGCGCAAGCACGCCCCACAGGACGAGCAACGTGATGGTGAGAAGGCGCAATCGGACCACGCGCAGCGGATGAATGAATGGGAACGGTAGAAACGTCGCTACCGCGAGAGCTGCCACCGCGACCGCCGACCAAGCCGGCGCTGGGCGCAGCAGCAACAGATAGAACGCCGCCGTGTTCCAGATCGCCGGAAAGCCGCGAAAATAGTTGCCCGGCATCTTCATGTGCCGGTCGGCGAAATAGATTGCACCGGTCACCACGATGGCAATGCCGGCGGCCGGCGCCAGCAACTCCGGCAACAGCCCGCTATAGGCAATCGCAAACGCGGGCACGAAGACGTAGGTCACGAAATCGACGACGAGGTCCAGCGTACCTCCGGACCAGCGCGGAAGTAGCGCCGCGACATGGAAACCACGGGCCAGCGGGCCGTCGATTGCATCCACGATCAGCGCGATACCCAGCCACAGGAACATCGCCGGCCAGGCCCGGTCCACCGCCGCCAGCAGCGCCAGAAAGGCGAGCGCTGCACCCGAAGCCGTGAGAACATGGATGGCGAAGCGGCCGGCACTCTGTCCCATCGACGGCTTGTCCGCGGATTGCTGGAACTCGGTCATGGCAACTCCTCCACAGGCGGACTAAGAATGACCTGAAATGGAACGATCTGCGCAAGTCATCGTCGTTGGGGGCGGACCTTCCGGTCTGATGACCGCGCTGGCCCTGGCCAATGCACGGGTCGATACGATCCTGGTGCGCGGAAATCCGCCGAGCGACAACCGCACGACGGCGCTGCTCGCGTCCTCGAAGACTGCGTTCGAGACCTTGGGTGTCTGGCCGCGCTGCCGCGCGCAGGCCGCCCCGCTTGAGATCATGCGGATTGTGGATGACACCGGACGCCTTTGGCGAGCGCCGGAAGTCGAGTTTTCGGCCTTCGAAATTGGGCTCGACGCATTCGGCTGGAACATCGAGAACCGGCATCTTCTGGCAGCACTCGCCGCACAGGCTGCGGAGGAGCCGACGCTGCGGATTGTATTCGCGCAGGCGCTTCGCATCGAGATTGGCGAAACCGACGTCGCCGTGGATATCAGCGATGGCGAGACCCTACGCGGGCAGCTGCTGGTCGGCGCCGACGGCCACAAATCCGCTTGCCGGGTCGCGGCGGGCATCGAGGTGACCAGCCGGCCTACCCGTCAAACAGCTTTGGCATTTAACCTCGCGCACACGCGCCCACATCACAACACCTCGACCGAGTTCCACACTGACCGCGGCCCATTCACGCTGGTGCCCCTGCCCGGCCAGCGTTCAAGTCTCGTCTGCGTTGTCGCGCCACGGACGGCCGATCGCCTGATCGGGCTCGATGCCGACGAGCTCGGGCTCGAGCTTGAAGCGCGCGCGCATTCGCTCCTTGGCAAATTCACGGTCGAGCCAGGCCGCGGCATGTTTCCGCTCGCCGTCAGCACGGCAAAACGCTGTTCCGCACACCGCGTTGCTCTCGTTGGCGAAGCAGCGCATGTCCTTCCGCCGATCGGCGCCCAGGGTCTCAACCTCGGACTGCGCGACGCCGCCATGGTGGCACAGGTGGTCGGTGACGCGGTGCGGACTGGAGCCGATTGCGGAGCGCGGCCGGTGATCCAGCAATACGCGCAGCGCCGCCGCGCCGATATCGCGAGCCGCACCGTTGCGGTCGACCTCCTCAATCGCAGCCTGCTCACGGATTTCCTGCCGCTGCAGGCGCTGCGCGGCGTCGGGCTCTATGCGCTCGACCGCATTGGCCCGCTGCGTCGCGCGCTGATGCGCGCCGGCGTGGACGCGCCGTTTGCCCCGCGATTGATGCGCGGGCTTGGCACCGAGCACCGCTTCCGTTAGGCAGGAAGCGCCGGGGAAGCTGTTAGGGGGTCGCTGCCATGAAGCTTCCACGCAATTTTTTCAAACCGCTGGCCGTCGGTGCGCCGGCTCCGGTGCGCGAGCTGCCGGTCCGGCTCGAGCGCATGATCCATTTCGTGCCGCCGCACATCGAAAAGGTGCGGGCCAAGGTCCCGGAGCTCATCGACCAGGTCGACATCGTTCTCGGAAACCTCGAGGACGCAATCCCGGCCGACGCCAAGGACGCCGCCCGGCAGCGGTTTCATCGAGATGGCAAGTGCCTGCGACTTCGGCTCGGTCGGATTGTGGACGCGCGTCAACGCGCTCAACTCGCCATGGATCCTCGACGATCTCTTTCAGATCGTCTCGCGCGTCGGCAACAAAGTCGATGTGATCATGCTGCCCAAAGTCGAGGGCGAATGGGACATCCATTATCTCGACCAGCTACTCGCGCAGCTCGAGGCCAAGCACAACGTCAACCGGCCGATCCTCATCCACGCCATCCTGGAAACCGCCGAAGGCGTCAACAATGTCGAGGCGATCGCCGCGGCATCGCCGCGTATGCATGGGATCAGCCTCGGCCCTGCCGATCTCGCCGCATCGCGCGCCATGAAGACGACGCGCGTCGGTGGCGGACATCCTGAATACAAAGTGTTGGCCGACGCGAGCGGCGATTCCCTACGCACCGCCTATCAGCAGGACTTGTGGCACTACACCATGGCCAAGATGGTGGATGCGTGCGCGGCAGCGGGCATCAAGCCGTTCTACGGACCCTTCGGCGATTTCTCCGATCCGGCCGCATGCGAAGTCCAGTTCCGCAACTGCGTTCCTGATGGGATGCGCGGGCGCCTGGACGTTGCATCCCTCGCAGATCGTCATCGCCAAACGGGTGTTCTCGCCCGATCCCGGCGAGGTCGCATTTGCCAAGAAGATTCTCGATGCCATGCCGGATGGCACCGGGGCCGTCATGATCGACGGCAAGATGCAGGACGACGCCACCTGGAAACAGGCCAAGGTCGTGGTCGATCTCGCCCGCAACGTCGCCGCCAAGGATCCCGAAATGGCGGCACGATACGGGTTATGAACGCTTGTTCATCCAGCCTGGCCGGCCCTGGCGTCGGCACTCGCGGTGTCCTACGTTTGCCGTACCATGAACAAAATGCGCGCTGCCAAGTACAAGATCGGCCAGGTCGTGAAGCATCGGGTTTTCCCGTTCCGCGGCGTCGTGTTCGACATCGATCCGGTCTTCAATAACACCGAGGAATGGTACGAAGCGATCCCGGCCGAGGTGCGGCCGAGCAAGGATCAGCCGTTCTATCACTTGTTTGCCGAGAACGCGGAGAGCGAATACATCGCCTACGTATCCGAGCAGAACCTTTTGCCGGATACGACCGGCGAACCTCTCCGTCATCCGCAGGTCACCGAGGTGTTCGAGCGCGATGACCAAGGCAGCTACAAGCCGCGCAACAGCTTGATGCATTGAGACGGCGTAGGGTGGGCATCGCGCTCGCTCCGCGCTTGCCATCTCGCATGGGCGCCATTGCGCCCGAAAGTTAAAGAAGCGCGCCACCGGCGCGCTTCATGAATTTCTTTCAACTTTGCAGCTGCTAGTGCGCTGCCGGAGCTTGACCCTGCTGTTGCTCCATCTTCTTGCGCAGATCTTCAGCCTTCTTCTGCAATTCGGCGTCGAGCTTGGCCTGCTGCTCTTTCAGCTTTTCCGGATCGATGGGCGGGCCCTCGTTCGTTTTGCCGAAATCCGCCAACGGGACCGCGAACGCGATCTGTGAGTTATTGAGGTTGATTGCCTGCAGGTTGAGCGTGGTGCCCTTCTTCATCTTGGCGATGAGATCGGGCGTGCCCTCATAGTCGGCCATGCAGTTGTTGGCCATGCAGGTGAAGAACGGGCTCGTCGCCGGCTCATTGCTGTCGACGATGATGCGCGACCCGTATTGCAGGATCACCGGAGCCGGCAGGGTGACGCGCAGAATTTTCTTGGGCGCGCCTTCGGGCTCGATCAGCGCAACGGCGAGGACCGGAATGCCCGTCTCGGTGCGCGCGTCGCGGACCGTAGCGCACACCTTCGGGGTGCTCGCATCCTGTCCGTTCTGCCCCGGCGTGCTGCAGATCTTGGTCCAGGGTGAGAACACAAGTTGTAGTTCCCCTGCACCTGGTTGTGGCGGAGGTCCGGCGGGCGCCTGTTGAGCTGCCGGAGCGGGCGCGGGCGCGGCGGGTTTGGCCGCCGGCTTTGCGGCGGGCTTCGGGGGTGACTGAGCCAAAACGGCTGCGCCCCCCAGCGCAAACACACCCGCCGTCAGTGTGGCCAAGAGCGACCCGCGCAAAATGCGCGCGCTTCGATAGGTCATTGGACAGAGTTCCCTTTGATAAGTCGGTTCAGGCGGGTCAAAGCGCCTGAAAAGCACACCCACGGGCTGTCTCGGCGCCAAATGCGGCGGCACCGTGACATTCGGGCAACTCTCAAGGTCAATTTAGGCCGCCGATGGCCGGATCGGGGTTCGGCCAGCTATTTTTGCGATCCGCGGACTGCGCGCTTCGGATCCTCGCTCGGCGGGCCATCGGCCGCTGTTGCAAACTCGCCCAGTGAAAAATCGAGCGAAATCGGCTTCTCGTTCAATGCGATCGCCTGGATCTCAAGCCTCTGCCCGGCCTTGAGCTTGGCGAGCAGCTCGAGGCTGCCGTCGTAGTCGGAAACGCAGGAATCGCCCGAGCAGGTGAAGTAGGGCGCGGTCAGCGGCTCGCCACGGTCGATGACGATGCGCGTTCCGTACCGCAACTGGACAGGGGCCGGAACCGTCACTCGGAAGATCTTCTTGTCGGACCCCGTCGGCTCGATCAGTGCCGCCGCGGCAATCGGCTCCCCTGCTTCGGTCAGCATCTCACGCCCGGTGAAACAAACCGGTGGCACCCCGGCTGTCGCCGCCGGGGTGGTGCAGAACTTGGTCCAGGGCGAATATACAAGCTTGCCGGACTGGGCCGATTTCTCGGCGGTAGCCTCGGGAGTGAGTTGCTGGGCGATCGCCGGGGCTGCGCCGATCAGAGCTGCCGCTGCCGCGCCGCCGAACATCAGTGCCGGCAGGCACCAACCACGGCCGCCGCTTCGATTGCCAAATTTGCGAATTGGTGCCCGCCCGCGCGCGAAAACTCGGGTCGCGACTGTCGTCACCGAATCGGGCAGCACGGTGGCCGCCATCGCGGCGGCACAATCTTGTCGGATTGCGTGAACAGCCCACGGGAAGCGCCGCCCATATGTTGTTGATCAAGACCGGCAAGCATATACGTCTCCTTCTCACTGCGGCGTTTTTGCTGCCGATCCTTGCGAACGCCACGTCATCGCAGCCGCGCCACGCCATCGCCATGCATGGCGAGCCGGCGATGCCCGAGAGCTTTGCTTCCTTCCCCTACGTCAATCCTGATGCGCCCAAGGGGGGCCGCCGCGTGCAAGGCGTGCTTGGGACATTCGACAGTCTCAATCCGCTGATCGTCAAAGGTGTCTCGGTGCCGGAGATCCGCAGCTATGTGCTCGAAGGGCTGATGGCGCGCGGCTATGACGAGCCCTTCACCCTTTACGGCCTGCTGGCCAGCACCGTCGAAACCGACGCCGAGCGCAGCTACGTGACCTTTGGACTGAATCCGGCGGCCAAGTTCTCCGACGGCAAGCCAGTCACGGCGGATGATGTGATCTTCACGTGGCAATTGCTGCGCGATCACGGTCGTCCCAACTATCAGACCTACTACAGCAAGGTGGTGAAGGCGGAAGCTCTTGATGATCGCACCGTACGGTTCGATCTGTCCGGTTCGAACGATCGCGAGCTGCCGCTGATCCTCGGCTTGATGCCGGTATTGCCCAAGCACGCCACCGATCCAGCTACTTTCGAAGACACCTCGTTCCGCCCGATGCTTGGGAGTGGCCCGTACGTGGTCCAAACAGTTGATCCGGGGCATAGCATCACGCTCAAGCGCGACCCCAACTACTGGGGACGCGACTTGCCGGTGAACCGCGGTTATTGGAACTTCGACACCATCCGGCTCGACTATTATCGCGACGCCAATTCGCAGTTCGAAGCCTTCAAGAAGGGGCTTTACGACATCCGCATCGAAACCGATCCGGGGCGCTGGGTCTCGGCCTATGACTTTCCGGCCGCGCGCGACGGCCGGGTCGTGAAGGATGGCATTCGCGATGGTCTGCCCAAAGGGATGTTGGGACTGGTGTTCAATACGCGGCGGCCGCTATTTGCTGATATCCGCGTGCGCCAAGCCCTGATGATGTTGTTCGATTTCGAATGGATCAACACGAATTTGTTCTTCGGACAATACTCGCGCACGGCGAGCTACTTCGACGGCAGTGAGCTGTCCTCTCACGGCGTGCCGGCGAGCGAGCGTGAGCGCGCCCTGCTGGCGCCGTTTCCGGACGCGGTCACCCCGGAGATCCTCGACGGCACCTGGTCGCCGCCGGCGACGGACGGCTCGGGGCGCGATCGCGACGTGCTCAAGCGCGCGATCGCGTTGCTGGAGGCGGCCGGCTATACGCTCGACGGCAGGCAGCTGCGTAACCAAGCAACGGGCGCGCCGTTTCGATTTGAAATCATGGTCACGACCCGCGACCAGGAGCGGCTCGCGTTGCAATACGCGCAGAACGTGAAGCGGGCCGGCATCACCGCCGACGTGCGCTCAGTCGATGCGACGCAATACGAGCAGCGCCGGCTGACCTACGATTTCGACATGATCCAGAACCGCTGGGACGAGTCGCTCTCGCCGGGCAACGAGCAGGCGTTCTATTGGGGATCGGCCGCTGCAGATCAGGACGGCACGCGCAATTACATGGGCATGAAGAGCGCCGCGGCCGATGCGATGATCGCCGCGTTGTTGCGCGCGAAATCGCGGCCGGAATTTGTGGATGCCGTGCGCGCGCTCGATCGCGTGCTGCTATCGGGCACTTATGTGATTCCGCTCTATCACAGCGCCGAGCAGTGGATCGCACGTTGGACGACGATGCACCACCCGGATCGCACGGCGTTGTCGGGTTTCCTGCCGGAGACGTGGTGGGCGCAACCCAGTCAGTGATCAGTAATTTGTAATCGTGGTTACCGATTTACTTCTGTGCTCGTATCGCGGCATCAAATTGTTTGAACAACGCAGCTTGCGCCGCGATTTGCTGATCCCAACGCGTTGACGCGCCATTAACGCCATTCGCCTAGATTTCCCGAGGGGTGGGCGTGGGGTCATGTTTCCTTCTGGTCCGATCGTACTTGTCTCTGACGAGGCCAATGCTGAATTGGCCGGATTTTTGCGCGCGCGCGGAAATGTCTTGGTCAACGAAAGCTCGTGGGAAACAGCGCCGGCCGCCATCAAGGCCGGACGCCCCGCGGCGCTGATCCTCGATGAGCAACGCTTCGATCCGGATATCCTGGAGCCGCTGACAGGCGCGATCGCCGCGGTGCACGAGCCCTACATGCCGGTGTTGGCGCGGGCATCGCCGGTCGGCGCCCCCTTGTTCTCGGGCGCACTGCCGATTGCGGCGAGTGCTGCCCCGGAACGTGTCTTGGCGCGATTGTCGTGGGCACTGCGCTTGCGCGCCTTGCACGCCGGGGTTCTGCAGTATGCCGTGGCCTCCGGAGAGAGGCCGAGCTTCACGTTGCCGTCCAGTCCGACCCAGCAGTCGGAGAACGCAACGATCCTGGTTGTTGGGCGCGGACGCAACTATCGTGACCTCATCACTGCGGCGAGCGAACGCGTCTCGGTCATCAGCACCTTGAGCGTGGAGAACGCTGCGCGCTTTCTGTGCATGCGCGACATCGACGGCGTCTTGATCGGCGACGGATTTGCGCCGCGCGTGTTGCAGGCCTTCGCCGTCGCACTGTCGCAAGATCCGCGCTTCCGCGACCTGCCGATCGGGTTGATTGCGGCCGTGCAACCATCCGAAGAATGGGATGTGCTGCCCAATTTCGAACGCCTCGGCGGCGGCCCGGCGGGCGACCTCATCGACTACATGCTGCCGCTCGTGCACATGCATGCCAATGCGGCGCGGCTCGAGCGCGAGCTCGCGTCGATCGAGTCCGATGGCATGCTCGATCCGGTCACGGGCCTGTTCACGGCGAACGCGTTCCTGCGCGAGCTCGAACGCGCGGTGGACGAGGCGCGCGCGCAGCGCAGTGCGCTCTCGCTGGCGCGCTTCTCGTTCGAGGTGATGCCGGCTGCCCGCGGAACCGGTGATAGCGCGGCCCGGCAGTTGATCCGGCTCGCGCGCCGCAGCGATATCGCCGGCCGTGCCGATGACGGTTCAATCCTGCTGGCCTTCCCGAACACCGGGCTTGGCAATGCGCACGCGCTGGTGCGCCGGATCGGCAGCACGCTGGCCGGAAACCTGCCCGGGCTCGATCGGCAGGCCGAGCGCTTCGATCCGATGGTGACGCTCGCGGTGTTCAAACCGAATGACAGCGTGGAAAGCCTGCTCGCCCGGGTAACCGAACCGGTTGCGGCGGCTGCAAGTGGCGCATAGGTTAACTCCAATGCAGGAGCCGACCATGACCACTTCCCCGCTCGCGATTGACGTATTTTCCGACGTCGTGTGCCCGTGGTGCTTCATCGGCAAGCGGCGGCTCGAAAAAGCCATCGACCTGCGGCCGGACATCCCGGTCAACGTGCGCTACCGCCCCTATTTCCTCAATCCGTGGGTGCCGCGCGAAGGCATGAGCCGCACCGCTTATCTGACGACCAAATTCGGCTCGCCCGGCCGCTACGAGCAGATCGCGCAACGCGTTGCCAAGGCTGCGGAGGCCGAGGGCCTCATCTACAACATCGCCGCGCTGCGCCGGCAGCCGAACACGCTCGACTGCCATCGCCTGATCCTGTGGGCCGGCCGTGCCGGCAAGGCGGCGCAGATCAAGCAGCGGCTGATGGAGATCTACTTCACCGAAGGCGGCGACTTGTCTGATGCTCAGGTGTTGGTCGAAGCCGCGTCCGACTGCGGGCTCGATCCGAATGAGATCAGCGCGCTGCTCGCGAGTGAGGCCGACGTCGCCGCGGTCGAACAGGCGGCCAAGTCCGCCCAGGAAGCCGGCATCGACGGCGTGCCGTTCTATGTGTTCGGCAACGTGCTCGCCGTGTCCGGCGCGCAGTCGCCCGAGTATCTGGCGAGCGCCATGGAACGGGCCGCCGCGCAGCAGGCGCCGGCAGCGGACACGGCAGCCTAGATCACGACTTCACGCTGCCTTGGCGCGCTCGGCGATACGCACGAGCCGCCGCAGGATGCCGGCCGCGCCCTTGAGGCGCTCTTCCGGCGTCTCCCAGTCATCGAAGAACACGACCTTCATGTCGGGACGCACGCGGGCGTCTTTTCCCTGCTCGCGGATGAAGGCCACCAAGCCCTCTGGGTTGGCGAACGTGTCCTCGCGGAACGACAACACCGCGCCTTTCGGACCGACATCGATCTTCGCCACGTTGGCGCGCCGGCACAGCGCCTTGATGGCGACCACGTCGAGCAGATGCCGCACCTCGATCGGCAACGGGCCAAAGCGGTCCACCAGCTCGGCACCGAACGCGTCGATCTCGCCCTCGTCGTCGAGGTCGGCCAGCCGGCGATAGAGCGCGAGCCGCACAGACAGATCAGCGACGTAGTCCTCCGGGATGAGCACTGGCGTGCCGATGGTGATTTGCGGCGACCAGCGATCCGATACCGGCTCCGAAATGCCCGCCTTGAGGCTCGCCACCGCCTCCTGCAGCATTTGTTGATAGAGTTCGAACCCGACCTCCTTGATGTGTCCGGACTGCTCTTCGCCAAGCAGGTTTCCTGCGCCGCGGATGTCGAGGTCGTGCGAGGCCAGCTGGAATCCTGCGCCCAACGTGTCGAGCGACTGCAGCACCTTGAGCCGGCGCTCGGCCTGGAAGGTGATGCGCCGCGTCGGGAGCGTGAAGAGCGAATAGGCGCGGGT
The DNA here is from genome assembly GCA_963760435.1 of uncultured Alphaproteobacteria bacterium. Lineage (GTDB taxonomy): Bacteria > Pseudomonadota > Alphaproteobacteria > Rhizobiales > Xanthobacteraceae > JAFAXD01. The sequence continues at coordinate 196,832 of CAVXDE010000040.1, read as the reverse complement.
CTTCGAGCGACCGACGCGGCCGCGCAATTGATAGAGCTGCGCCAATCCAAACATGTCGGCGCGGTGGACGATCAGCGTGTTGGCGGTCGGGATGTCGAGGCCCGACTCGACGATGGTCGTCGAGAGCAGCACGTCATACTTGCCGTCGTAGAACGCCGACATCACGTCCTCGAGCACAGTCCCCGGCATCTGACCGTGCGCAACAGCCACACGTACTTCCGGCACGTTCTTGTCGAGAAACTCCTTGGCGCCCGGCAGGTCTTCGATGCGCGGGCAGACGTAGAAGGTCTGTCCGCCGCGGTAGTGCTCGCGCAGCAATGCTTCACGCACGGTGAGCGGATCAAACGGCGCCACGAAGGTACGCACCGCCAGTCGATCGACCGGCGGCGACGCGATGATCGACAGCTCACGCACGCCGGTGAGCGCCAGCTGCAACGTGCGCGGGATCGGCGTTGCGGTCAGTGTCAGCACATGAACTTCCGAGCGCAAGTTCTTCAGGCGCTCCTTATGCGACACGCCGAAATGTTGTTCCTCGTCGATGATGAGGAGGCCGAGGTCCTTGAATTTGATGGTCTTGCCCAGCAGCGCGTGCGTGCCGACGACGATGTCGACTGTGCCGTCGGCGAGCTTCTTCTTGGTCTCGGCGAGCTCCTTGCTGCTTACCAGTCGGGAGGCCTGCGCGACATTGATCGGGAACCCGCGAAAGCGTTCGGTGAAGGTCTTCATGTGCTGGCGCGCGAGCAAGGTCGTCGGCACCACGACCGCGACCTGCTTGCCGCCCATCGCCGTCACGAAGGCCGCGCGCAGCGCCACCTCCGTCTTGCCGAAGCCGACATCGCCGCAGATGAGCCGATCCATCGGCCGTCCCGATGCGAGATCGTCAAGCACGGCGTCGATTGCCGTTTGCTGGTCGTCCGTCTCCTCATAGGGAAAGCCGGCGCAGAACTCGTCGTAAGGTCCGACCGATGTGGTGAAGCGCGGGGCTTCGCGGAGCTGCCGCTCGGCCGCAACCTTGATCAAGGCGCCCGCCATCTCCAGCAGCCGCTGCTTCATCCGCGCTTTGCGGACCTGCCAGGCCGTGCCGCCGAGCCGGTCGAGGTCGACGCCCGCCTCCTCCGAGCCGTAGCGTGACAGCAGCTCGATGTTCTCGACCGGCAGGAACAGCTTATCTCCGCCGGCGTAGTGAAGCTCGAGACAGTCGTGCGGCGCGCCAGCCGCCTCGATGTTGGCGAGACCAATGAAGCGACCGATGCCATGATCGACGTGGACCACGAGATCGCCGGCGGCGAGGCTCGTCACCTCGGCAATGAAATTCTCCGCGCGCTTGGCGGCTCGGCGCGGGCGTACGAGGCGATCGCCGAGAATGTCCTGTTCGGCAATGACCGCCATCTCGGTGGTCTCGAACCCGGACTCGAGTCCGAGCACGGCGAGCGTAATGTCCGACTTGGGCCGCGCCCGCGCCTCCTGCCAGTTGGCGACCGGCAGCAGATTGAGCAAACCGTGGTCCGCGAGCACATGGCGCATGCGGTCACGCGCGCCTTCGCTCCACAGCGCGACAACAACGCGGTCGCCCGCGGCCTGCCTGGCTTCCACGTGCGCCTTCACGGCTTCGAATACGTTGCGGCTCTGCTGCGTGCGCTCGGGCGCGAAATTGCGTCCGGGCCGTGTCGCAGCGTCGATCACGTCGGTCGTACCCTCGGGCGCGGCGAATGGCGTGAGGCGCACGAGCGGCCCAGCCGCGAGCCTTGACTGCCATTCCGCTTCTGCAAAGTAGAGCCGATCCGGCGGCAAAGGCTTGTATGGCGCACCGCCACCGGCTGCACCGAGGATTTCCTTGCGCGCATTGTAGTAGTCGACGATCTGGGCGATGCGCTCATGCGCGGCCTCGCCGGCAAGAGGTTCGAGCACGACGGGCGTGCCGGGTAGATAATCAAACAGCGTGTCGAGCTTGGTGTGGAACAGCGGCAGCCAATGCTCCATGCCGGGATAGCGGCGGCCTTCGCTCACGGCCTGATAGAGCTGATCGTCCGGAGTTGCAGCGCCGAAGGCCTCCACGTAGCCGAGGCGAAACCGGCGGATTGTCTCGCTGGTGAGCTGGAACTCGGCGACCGGCACCAGATCAAGTGCGCGCAGTTGGTCGGTCGTGCGCTGCGTCTCCGGATCGAAGGTGCGGATCGATTCCAGCGTGTCGCCGAAGAAATCGAGTCGGACCGGCTGATCCATCCCAGGCGGAAAGAGATCGAGAATGCCGCCGCGCACCGCGTACTCGCCGGGCTCGCGCACCGTTGAGGCGCGCACGAAACCATTGAGCTCGAGCCAGCGCACGATGTCGTCCATGCGCAGGACGTTGCCCGGACTGGCAGACAGGGCTTGCGCCGCAAGCAGCTCCTTGGCCGGCACGCGCTGCAGCACTGCGTTGACCGTGGTCAGCAGCACCGAAGGCCGGTCGCGGCCCTTAAGCCGCGCGAGCCGCGACAGCGTGGTCATGCGCTGGGCAACAACACCGGCGTGCGGCGAGACCCGGTCATAGGGCTGGCAATCCCAGGCCGGGAATTCAAGCTCGACCACGTCCGGCCCGAAGAACTTCAGCGCGCGGGCGAGTTGAGCGAGCCGCGGCCCGTCGCGGCAGATCACGAGCAGGCTCGTCGCCGGCGCGTTGGGTTTTGCAGCGACCGCGCGCGCCAGATCGGCGACGACGAGGCCTTCGGCGCCATCGGCCACGTTGGTGAGGGTGAGGACCCGTCCGGGAGCCAGACGGTCCGCAGGGGAAGAGGCCACGATTATCGTCCGTTGTTATGAAACGCGCACAGCCGCCGGAACAGCGGCGTGTCGTGTTGGGCCGGAACGTCGCTCTCGCCCGTTACCCAGGCATAGATCTCCGGATCTGGCACGTCGGAGAGCTTTTCGAAATCGGCAAGCTCGTCGTCCGCCATATCGGCAATGCAGGCATCGGCGAAAGGTCCCATGATCAAGTCGGTTTCCTTGGTGCCGCGATGCCAGCAACGATAAAGCAATCGCCGCCGCCGCTCGTCCAAGCCCTGGCTCGATCGCGTACTCCCCGTCATTCCCCATGCCTCCAGCCAACGCCAAAAGCCCGGACGTGCCGGGCGCCGCTCATATAGCGATTGGCGGGGGCGATGTCAGGGGTGATAGAGACGCTCCATGCGCCCGCCTCTACTGAACCCGCTGTTTGCGCCGATCACGACCCTCACGGGCATCGGCTCGAAGGTCGAGCGCCTCTATCGCCGGCTGCTCGGACGGGACGACACGCCGCGCCTCATCGACCTCATGTTCCATCTCCCGAGCGGCACAATCGACCGTCGCGCACAACCCAAGCTGCGCGACGTGTTGCCAGGCACCCTCGTCACAGTGACGGTCACGGTCGAACGCCATCGCCCGACACCGCCGGGCCGCTCGCGGGCTCCGTATCGGATCTACACGAGCGACGAAACCGGCGATCTCATCCTTACCTACTTCAACGCCCGTCGCGATTATCTGGAGCGGCTCTTTCCCGAGGGCGCGCGGCGCATCGTATCGGGTACAACTGCCCTCTATGATGGCATGCTGCAGATGGTGCATCCGGATCGCGTCGTCGATGAAGCGGAGTTTGACAAGCTCCCGCTGATCGAGCCGCAGTATCCGCTGACCGAAGGGCTCTCCAACAATCAAGTGCGCCGCGCCCTCGAGCAAGCGCTCGAGCGCGTGCCCACGCTCCCTGAATGGCAAGACGCAAGCTGGCTGACTAAATCCAACTTTCCTTCATTCGCTGATGCGCTGCGTGAGGTACATCATCCACCTGCCCCTGAGATCGCTCCCGAAGCACCTGCCTGGTCACGCCTCGCCTATGACGAATTCCTGGCCGGCCAGCTTGCGCTTGGGCTGGTGCGCGCGCATGTGCGCCGCCCGCGTGGCCGTCCCTCGAGCGGCGACGGACGCTTACGCCAAAAAATTATCGCCGCACTGCCCTATAAACTGACAGGCTCGCAAGAGCGGGCCATCACAGACATTGCCGCGGATCTCGCCAAGGCGGAGCGCATGTCCCGCCTGCTTCAGGGCGACGTCGGCTCCGGCAAGACGGTCGTCGCGCTGCTTGCCTGCGCGGCGGTGATCGAGGTTGGGCGGCAAGCGGCCCTGATGGCGCCGACCGAATTGCTGGCGCGCCAGCATTGGAACACGATCGCGCCGTTTGCGGATGCCGCCGGCATTCGCGCCGCGATCCTAACTGGACGCGAGCGTGGCCGCGCTCGCACGGCGACGCTCGAAGCGCTCGCCGCCGGCGAGCTTGATTTGTTGATCGGCACGCACGCATTGTTCCAGGAGGATGTCGCGTTCCGCGATCTGGCTTTCGCCGTGGTCGATGAGCAGCATCGCTTCGGCGTGCACCAGCGTCTGGCGCTCGCCCGCAAGGGCGAAGCGGTGGACTTGTTGGTCATGACCGCAACGCCGATCCCGCGCACCCTGGTGCTGACCTACTTCGGCGATATGGATTCTTCCGAGCTGCGCGAGAAGCCGGCCGGGCGCAAGCCGGTCGACACGCGCACGGTGCCGCTCGACCGGCTGGATGAGGTCATCGATGCGGTCGGCCGCGCGCTTGAGGATGGTCGCCGCGTCTATTGGGTTTGTCCGCTGGTCGAGGAATCCGAGACGGTCGATCTTGCCGACGCGCAGGATCGCTTCCGCATGCTGACCGGGCGATTCGGTCATGTGGTCGATCTCGTGCACGGGCAGATGAAGGGCGCCGACAAGGACGCCGCGATGGCGCGCTTCGCAGCGGGCGAATCAAAGCTCCTCGTCGCCACCACGGTGATCGAGGTCGGCGTCGACGTGCCGGCCGCGTCCGTCATGGTGATCGAGCACGCCGAACGCTTCGGCCTCGCCCAGCTGCACCAGCTGCGCGGACGCATCGGCCGCGGCAGCACGCGCTCCACGTGCCTCCTCCTCTACAAAACCCCACTTGGTGAGACCGCGAAGGCGCGGCTGGCGGTCATGCGCGACACCGAGGATGGCTTCCGCATTGCCGAGGAAGATCTGCGCCTGCGCGGCGAAGGCGATGTGCTGGGCACACGTCAGAGCGGCCTGCCGGGCTTTCGCCTCGCGCGCATCGAGACGCACGCTCCGCTGTTGCAAGCGGCGCGCGACGACGCCGCGCTCGTGCTGTCTCGGGATCCCGGGCTCACCTCCGAGCGCGGACAGGCGCTGCGGGTGCTGCTCTATCTGTTCGAGCGCGACGAGGCGATCCGGTTGCTGCGCGCCGGGTAGACACCTACCCTGTGGCCCGGTCACGGGGGATTCGAATGACGACGGTCGAGGCGCTGCGCGGAGAGCCGACGCAGGTTCCGCGAATGCTGGTCGCCGGCGCGATCGGCAACGTGTTGGAATGGTACGACTTCGCGGCCTATGGCTATTTCGCCAGTGCCTTTGGGCGCAATTTCTTTCCCTCTACCGATCATCTTGTTTCCCTGCTCTCCGCCTTCGGCGTGTTCGCGGTCGCCTTCATGATGCGCCCCATCGGCAGCATCATCTTCGGTCACATCGGCGATCGCTACGGCCGCAAACGCGCCCTGATGGTCTCAGTCACCGCCATGGCGCTCTCGACCTTCGCTATCGGGCTTCTGCCGACCTACGCGCATATCGGCTCGTTTGCGCCGCTGGTGTTGATCTTGTTGCGCATGATCCAAGGCGCCTCGGTTGGCGGCGAGTACACCACATCGATCATCTTCCTGGTCGAGCAGAGCGCGCCGCAACAGCGCGGCTTCACCGGAAGCTGGGCGTCGTTCTCCGCCACTTTTGGCATTCTGCTCGGGTCGCTGGTTGGGGCGTTGGTGACCCGGCTGTTCGATCCGGCCGACGTTCTCGCGTGGGGTTGGCGGCTTCCATTTCTTCCCGGCATTCTGCTCGGCGCGGTCGCCTACGTCATGCGACGGCAACTGCTCGAGGAGAGCTTTACGCACGTCCGCTTCCAGCGACCGCCGGTCATCGAAGCGTTCCAGACCAGCTGGCGCGACATCGTACGCGGATTCGTGATCATTCTCGTGATGGCGGTCGCATTCTATCTGATCTTCGTCTACCTCGCGACCTATCTGCAGCAAGTCGACAGCATCAGTGCGACGCGGGCGCTCAGCATCAACACGATCAGCATGATCTTCCTGCTGATCATCACGCCGTTTGCCGGCATACTGGCTGATCGCCTCGGCCGCAAAACCGTGCTCGCGCTCGGCGCTGGCGGCTTCGTGGTGTTGTCCTGGCCGCTGTTCCTGTTGCTGGACCATCCTGCGACGCTCATGATCCTGCTTGGCCAGTGCGGGTTCGCCCTGCTGCTTGCGAGCTATTCGGGCGCGCTACCGGCCGCCATGGTGGAAATGTATCCGCGCCGCATCCGTTGCACCGCACTGTCCTTCACCTACAACGCCTCGATGGGACTTGCCGGTGGCACGGCACCTATGGTCGCGGTCTACCTCATGGGGACGACGCATAGTCCGATCTCGCCGGCGATTTATTTGATGGGCGCCGCGGCGATCTCGTTGATCGGCGTGCTGTCGATGGCCGACCGAACCGGAAAGCCCCTGCTCTAGGCCTTTGTGCGCTCCGGAACCTTCTCCACCATGGCGATACCGCGCAGCAAGCGCCCGAGCAGATCGGCGCCGGTGATGATGCGTCGCTGATCGTTGGCCCAGACCAGGATCAGATCGTGGTCGACAACATCATCCTCGGGGGTCTCCGGGCGCACCTTCATGTGCCCGATTACTTCGCCGAGCTTGGTGTTTGCATCAGTCACAATGAGTGGACGATGCCAATATCGTTCAGGCGTGACAGGGTTTTCTTCAAACAAAACGTCGCGCAGGAAATGATGCGCGTCCAACACGACATATGGCTGCGAGGCGTCATCGACAAAAATGACCCACTTGTGTCCTGACGCATCGATCTGACGCAGAAACGGATCTTTCGGCGATCTTTCGAAGGCCGGCAGAACCGGTTTGCCGCTCAGCATCGGCAAGGAGATGATGCTGCGCGGATCGATCGGCTCGCCTTCACGTCCAACCGGCACGTCATCGAGATCGAGGAAGTTGAGGGCGCCAATCGCTTCCAGCCGGCCGATGTCGGTTCCTGGGTCGCCGGCGTGTCGCGTAATCAGCGCACGGAAGTCGCGCTCGCGGAACAACATGACGCCCTCGGGCCCCAGCCAATATTCCAGCACGAGCGCGGTCGGCTTGGCGACGATGTACAGGATGACTTGATAGATCTTGATCAGCGGGGAGAAAAACGCGGCGACCCGGATGGCATTGCGCGAGAAATAGGCCTGCGGAAAAATCTCTCCGAACAAAGTGATGACGAAGGTGGAGAAGACGAACGCACCAACTCCGGTCAGGACTGATTCCGATAACAGTGTCAGAACCACGTTGGTCGCGATATTGCCCCAGACAATCGTGCACAGCAGCAGGTTCGTATCCCGACGCAGCCCGATGACCTTCTGCGCGGCGCGGTTTCCGGCGTTGGCCTCAAGCTCCAGGCGCAAGCGGGGGATACTGAGGGCCGCGAGATTCAAGCCGGAAAACATCGCCGACTGGGCGACGCACAGGACAATGCCGATCCAAGTGAGCACCATGGGTTGGTTTCGAAGTCCGTGTGACGCGCTGGTATCCCCTTAACGCGGGCTTCGGCAGCAAAGATGCACGAGTGGCTATGACGACCGTGCGACTGTGGTTCAGGCAGCCGGTTCGGTCGCCCGCGCCTCGCGCATCGCCTTGGCGGCCATTGCGGTCTGGGCGAGCGCGGCCACTTTCTTCTGCGCGTCGGCGTTTGGCTGCACAGCGCCGGCGGACATCAGCACGGTCATCGCCGCCTCGACCGAAATGTCCAGGTCGATCACGTCCTGCCGCGGCAAATAGAAGAAGAACCCCGTTGTCGGGTTGGGGGTGCAGGGCAGAAATACCGAGACGTGCTCAGTCGCCGGCAGGCGACCGGCGACCTCGGGGGTCGGTGGCTGCGAGACGAACACCAGCGACCACATGCCGGGTGCCGGAAACTCGACCAGACCCACTTTGCGGAAGGTTTGGCCGGAGGTGGAAAAGATCGTCTCGAAGATCTGCTTCACGGTCCGGTAGATCGGCCGGACGATCGGCATCCGGTGCAGTAGATTCTCGCCCAGCGCAACGAGCTTGCGGCCGACAAAGTTCGCGGTCAGAAACCCGAGCAGCGTCAACACAACGAAAGCAATGACGAGGCCGGTGCCGGGGATGGCCACGGGGAGGTAGGTCTCCGGCCGGTACTGCCAGGGAATGAACGGCCGCACGATGCCGTCGACCCAATTGGCGACCCAGTAGAGCACGTAGACCGTGATCGCCAACGGCGCGACCAACACCAGGCCGGTCAGAAAATAATTGCGGATGCGCCCGCCGAAGCTGGTTTGGTGCGCGTGCTTATCCGCCTCCGCCCCGACCGGCGATTGCGGCTTGTTTTGTTCGGTGCTCATGCGCGTGCGCCGTTACGGCCCCAGTTCGGTATCTTACGCCCGACACCGCAATATAGCGTCCGTCGGGACGCAACCGCCACGCATTTCGCCGCAGCTACTCCACGGTGACCGACTTGGCGAGATTGCGCGGCTGGTCCACGTCCGTCCCCATGATGACCGCCGTGTGATACGCGAGCAACTGGACCGGGATCGCGTAGACCATGGGCGTCACGGTAGCGGCCATCTCCGGCAGAATCAGCGTCGCCAAGGTTTGCACGCTGGCATGCTCGGCCCCTTTCGGATCGGTCACCAGGATAATACGTCCGCCGCGGGCGGCGACCTCCTCCATGTTGGAGACGGTTTTATCGAACACCCGGTCGTAGGGCGCGATCACGATCACCGGCATGCTCTCGTCGATCAGCGCAATCGGCCCGTGCTTGAGCTCGCCGGCCGCGTAGCCCTCGGCGTGGATGTAGGAGATCTCCTTGAGCTTGAGCGCGCCTTCCAGTGCCAGCGGGTAGCTGGTGCCGCGGCCGAGATAGAGCACGTCCTTGCTCTTGGCGAGATCGCGCGCGAGCTTTTCGATCGCCGGCTCCAGCGCCAGGGCCTCGGTCATCAGCCGCGGCACCTCCACGAACGCACGGACGAGATTGTGCTCGTCGGCTTCGCTCAGGATTCCGCGCGCCCGGCCAGCCGCGACAGCGAGACACGCCAGCGTCGCGAGCTGGCAGGTGAACGCCTTGGTCGAGGCAACGCCGATCTCCGGTCCGGCCAAAGTCGGCATGACGATGTCGCTCTCGCGGGCGATGGTCGAGGTGGGCACGTTGACGACAGACAGCGCGTGCTGGCCCTGCTCGCGCGCGTAGCGCAACGTCGCCAAGGTATCGGCAGTCTCGCCTGATTGTGAGACGAAGATCGCCAAGTTGCCGTCGCTGTAAGGCGCGTTGCGATAGCGGAACTCGGAGGCAACGTCGATTTCGACCGGTAGGCGGGCGAAGCGCTCGAACCAGTATTTCGCCACCAGGCCGGCGTAATATGCGGTGCCGCAGGCGGCAATCGAGACTCGTTGCAGGGTGCGGAAGTCGAACGGCAGCTTCTCCGGCAGCACCACCCGGCCGTTGGTCATGTCGAGATAATGGGCGAGCGTGTGGCCCACGACCTCGGGCTGCTCGTGGATCTCCTTGGCCATGAAGTGGCGGTAGTTGCCCTTGTCGATCAGCAACGCGGCGGCGTTCGACTTGATGACCGGGCGCTGCACCGTGTGACCGGCGGAATCGCGGACTTCCGCACCCTTGCGCTGGACCACGACCCAATCGCCATCCTCGAGGTAGCTGATCGTGTCGGTGAAGGGCGCCAGCGCAATGGCATCGGAGCCGAGATACATCTCGCCCTCGCCGTAGCCGACCGCGAGCGGCGAGCCGCGCCGCGCGCCGATCAGCACGTCCTCCTCGCCCTCGAACAGGAACGCGAGCGCGAACGCGCCCTTGAGCTGTGGCAGAGTCGCGGCCACCGCATCGACCGGGCCGAGACCTTTCTTCATTTCGCGGGTGACGAGGTGGGCGACGACTTCGGTGTCGGTCTCACTCTCGAACTTGAAGCCCTGTTGCTTGAGCCCTTCGCGCAGCTCGCCGAAGTTCTCGATAATGCCGTTGTGCACGACGGCCACCCGGTCGCTGGCATGCGGGTGCGCGTTGGTCTCGTTCGGCTTGCCGTGGGTTGCCCAGCGGGTGTGGCCGATGCCGGTGGTGCCGGTGAGCGGGTGCTGCTCGAGCCGCCGCTCCAGGTTCTTGAGCTTGCCCTCGGCGCGCCGCCGCGTCAGGTGCCCAGCTTCCAATGTCGCAATGCCGGCCGAATCATAGCCGCGATATTCCAGCCGCTTGAGCGCATCGACCAGCTGACCGGCGACGGGCTCATGGCCAAGGATTCCAACAATGCCGCACATTAGGTCCGCCCCACTGCCGTCGTGACCGTCGCTGCGTTTAGTCCGTTCCCAGCCGGGTTAGAAATCACAAAGTATGCCAAGTCGTTAACCCTTGTGGCGCGCCTTCTTCGGGCGATTCGCGTGGGCGGCACGCCATGCCGTTGCCCAGCCTTCCTTGACGGTCTGGCGACCGCGACCGAGCGCCAGCGCGTCAGGAGGCACGTCTGCTGTGACCACCGAGCCCGAGCCCACGTAGGCGCGGTCGCCGACCTTGACCGGCGCGACGAGCGACGAGTTGGAGCCGATGAAAGCCTCGGCGCCGATCTCGGTGCGGTGCTTGTCGAAACCATCGTAGTTGCAGGTGATCGTGCCGGCGCCGATATTGGTCCCCTCGCCCACCCGCGCATCGCCGATATAAGAGAGATGGTTGGCGGCCACGCCGTCCGCGATATCGGCCTCCTTCACCTCGACGAAGTTGCCGATGCGCACCTTGGCGCCGAGCCGGGCGCCGGGCCGCAGCCGCGCGAACGGACCGATTGCAGCGCCCGGACCGACGCGAGCACCTTCCAGATGCGAGAAGGAGCGGATGCGCGCACCATCCTCGACCATCACGCCGGGCCCAAACACCACGTAAGGCTCGATCACCACGTCGCGGCCGAGCTTGGTGTCGGCGCAGAAGTGCACCGTGTCGGGCGCCACCATGCAGACCCCCGCTTCGAGCGCGGCGCCACGCAGCCGCCGCTGCAGCAGCGCTTCGGCCTGCGCGAGTTGTGCCTGCGAGTTGACGCCGTGTACTTCGTCTTCCGGCGCTTCCAGCACCACCGCCTTGAGTCCCATGTCGCGGGCGATCGTGACCGCGTCGGTCAGGTAGTATTCGCCCTGGGCGTTCTGGTTGCCGATCTTCGTCAGGATTTTCAGAGCCACGTCGCCGGCGAGCGCCATGAGCCCACCGTTGCAGAGCGTGATCTCGCGCTCGGCCGCGCTCGCGTCCTTGTGCTCGCGAATCGCGATCAACGCCCCATCCTTAGTGATGAGCCGGCCATAGCCGGTCGGATTGGCGGCGCGGAACCCGAGCACCGAGACCGCGGCGCCGTCGGCGAGCGCCGCGCGCAGGTTGGCCAGCGTCTCTGCCCGTACCAGCGGTGTGTCGGCGAACAGCACCAGCACATCGTCATAGCCGCGTGCGATGGCGTCCTTGGCGGCGAGCACCGCGTGCGCGGTGCCGCGCCGCTCGCGCTGCACGGTAATCTCGGCGCCCGGCATCAGCTGCGTCACCGCATCCCTCAGCACCTCCGCATTGGGGCCGACCACCACGGCCGTCGCGCCGCCAATCTCGCCCACGGCCGCGAGCACATGGGCGATGAGCGGCGCGCCACCGATTGGGTGCAGGACTTTTGGGCGCGAGGAGCGCATGCGCACGCCCTCGCCGGCCGCCAGCACAATGGAAAGACAGGTTCGTGTCATCGGCTCCGTCGCCTTGCTATAGGATACTGCAATGAGTCCGCGCTTCTTGCCCACCGCCCGTCAGGCCAACTGGATCATCGCGATCGGCTTCGTGGCGCTCGGCTATGCGCTCTATCTGCGCTACTTCGCAATCCAGAACACATCGATCGGGCTCGCCTGCGACGCCGGCCTTGGAACATCGATCTGCGTCATCCGCAAGGTGGCCTATACGTTCGGCGCGCATTCCGTATTCGGCTGGATCGCATTTGGCGGGGCCCTGATCAACCTCGCTCGGCCTTCTGCCGTGATGTTCACCCTGGCGCTGGCGGCGAGCGCCTTCGGCCTGGTCCTTTATAACGCGGGGCTTGCCGGTATTGCGGCGGGCCTCCTCGTCATGAGCTTCGCACGGCCCGTACCGGAGCCAGAATTGCCGCAAGGATAAGCAGTACGCCGGCGAGCCAGACCGCCTGCCAATTCGCCAAGCTCTCATTGATGACAATATAAATGGCGCATAGCGCCAGCATGATCGCGGCGACCAGCTCGGCGCGCCGCGCTGTGCCGCGCTCCGGCCAACCGGCGAACAGGGTCAGCACTGCGTAGGGAATCACCCCGGCGGTGAGCGGGACGAACGGAAAATCCTTATAGCGCGGATCGAACACAAGTCCGAGCGCCGTCCCAATCGCAAGGATTGTCAAAAGGATCAGTCCAGTTCCTAAGACCAAGCTTGAGAAATCACTGGGCCGCTCCGCCCCGCGGCCCAGGATTTTGGCAAAGGCCGGGACCGGGTTGCCGTGAAGCAGCGCCGCCGTGGCAGCCATCGGCGCGACCAGCGCCACGGCCAACATGGCCAGCGACCTCGCCCAGCCACCCAAGCCAAAGCTCTCCAGCGGCGCGTTCGCAACCGCCCAGCCGATCAGAATGCCGGGACCGACCGCGTTTACCAGCACCCCGACGCGTAGCTGAAACGGCACCTTCTCGGGCGCGCCTCCAGTCCGCCAGGCAATTCCGAATACCGCCGCTGCGAGCAACACGCCGCCCAACGCCTGCCAGATCCAGTGGGGATGGTTGGACACCGGCTGGCCCCAGGCGAACTTCGGTTCGCGCGAGCCGCCGAACAGCAACCCCCAGTGGCCGCCGACCGTGCCTTCCAGCGCCCGCTTCCATGGCTGGTCGAACGCCTCGATCAGGTTCACCCGGAATCCGTCCTGCTTGGCGCGTGCCAGCACCTCCTGCATCGTGCTCGCCTGGTTGACCGGCGACGGCAAAGCGCCGTCGCGCATGCGGCCAAAGCTCGGCCAGCCAAACTCCCCGACCAGAATGTCCTTGCCTGGGAACGATTCGGCCACCAGGTGTTCGATCGAAGCGACATGATCGGCTGCCGCCGATGCCGGAATCGGGAAGTCCTCCCAGTAGGGCAGGATGTGCACCGTGACGAAGTCGACCGCCGAGGCGAGCTCGCGATTGCGCAGCCAGAACTCCCATACATCCGCATAGGTGACGGGCACCTTCACCGCCGCTTTGACCTTGCGGATGATGTTCCCCAGCGCCTCGGCGGAGAGCTCGCCGCGCAGCAGCACTTCGTTGCCGACGACAATTGCCTGCACCACGTCCGGATAGCGATTGGCAAGATCGACCGCGACCTCGACCTGGTGCTGGTTGAAGACCGGATCGGGTCCGAGCCAGATCCCCAGCAACACCTGGAGACCATGGCGCTGCGCGATCGGCACGGTCTGGTCGAGGCCTAGGTGGACCGCATAGGTGCGTACGCAATTCGTCAGCGGCGCCAATCGCGCGAGGTCCTCCTCGATCTGCGAAGCCGGGATGTGGGTTGAGAGGTCAAGCGGGGTCTGCTCACCACGGAACGGTACGTAGGACACGCAGTGCAGTTTCTCGCCGGGGCCGAGCGGCGCAACCGGCATTGCGACGGGCCGGCCGAGCCACCACCAGGCCGCGACGATCAGAACGACCGCCAACCCAAAAAATGACCCCCACGCTTTCATTCAGTTTCCCTGTGCCGTGCGAAATTGGCGTAACATGGTGCGAGGCGACCTTCCTGGCGAGGCCGTTTTATGAACACGCCCCAATGCGGACGTTTTCCGGTGCTGACTGGCCTCACACCGGGGGATCCACCATTGTTACTTCACAGACAACCATGAAAACACGTGTCGCGCGAAGCGTCGCTGCGCTGACCATTCTGGCCGCGCTATCGATTCCCTCTGCCGGGGCATTTGCTCAGGGCGGCGACCAGAAGCCGCCCGATGCCAAGCAGAAGGACGCAAACGCCGAGCTTGTGCGCAAGACGATCGACGAAATTGCCGAGGTCGGCCGTCAGCTGACCGGGCCGGCCGCGAACCCCGAGTGCTATTGGCTCGGCAAGAAGGTGATCAACCTCATGGTGCGCGATGACGTCGACACCGCGTTTCGCCATCTCGATCTCTATGATCGCTTCGGTTGCCCAGGCGGCCACATCCAGGCGACGTTCCGCTGCCTGGTAGCGCAAGGCGCCGACCTGCTGGTCGATCCGAAGGCGCCCGATCAGACCAACGCGCGGGTCGAAGCCTGCTGGATCAATCCAGCCGGCACGCCGCCGGCCGCAGCCGCTGCCGCACCGGTCACACCGCCTGCGCCGGCTCCAGGCACCACCGCCGAGCAGCCGGGCAATACCACCGCGCGGTAGATAGAACACAGCCTAGCGGGCTTTACCTCTCCCCGCATGCGGGGAGAGGTAAGAGCCGCGCGGCAGTGCCACAAAACAGCTCCGGACCTCGCATCCCACGTTGTTCACCCGACGTTCATTCATCCAGCATTCATCAGCATTACAACGTTGTCAGGTTGTTCGATTTGTAGATGCGTGCAATGCGAAATTTTTGTTTCAAAACCTCTGGCGTCAATAAATTGCCATGTCTAATTTGTAGGCGTTAGAGTTAGACGACATCGTCCTGCCGCGATGCTCGCCCGGGTCTAGGGGACAGGCCCGGACGAGTGCAATCTCGCCCCACGGTAACGAGTCAAATGCGCTCCGTCGCAATGGTAGTCGCGCTGGCCGCGTGTCTGCATGCCGGCGTGTGGGCTTTGTTGGAGACCCGGCAGGTCGCCCCCGACGTCAACAAACCGCTCGCCAGCGTGTCGTACAACTCGCGGCCGGGCGGCAAGGATACCCGGCCGACGACCGAGCAGATGCGCGCCGACTTCCGCGCGCTCGCACCTTATACCCGCACGATCCGCACCTACGCATCGACCGACGGCAAGCTCCCCGCGCGCCCGGACGAGCAGCCCGTGCATTCGGACTGGGAGTCCCTGCCGGCGGTTGCGGCCGAGTTCGGCCTCAAGGTTACGCTCGGCATCTGGCTCGAGCCGACGCAAAACCCGGACGGAACAGCACTCCCCGAAAAACAGAGAAAAGAGGCCGAGGTACGCAACGAGCGCGAGATTCGCACCGGCATCGAGCTTGCCCGCCGGCACAGCAACATCGTCGCGATCGTGGTCGGCAATGAAACGCTTTACCGCGGCGGCCTCACGGTCGACGAACTCATCAAGGCCATCCAGCGCGTCAAGAAGGAAGCGCAGGTCCCGGTCACGACCGGTGAAATCGTCAGCTCCTGGACGGAGCTCGGGCGCGACTCCATTCGCCTTGCCGCCGCCGTCGACTTCATCGCCGCACACGCCCTACCCTATTGGAACGATGTTCCCGCCAATCAGGCCGTTGATGCCGCGGTCAACTCCTACAACATGCTCCGTCGCGCCTATCCGGGCAAACGCGTGGTCATTGCCGAGTTCGGCTGGCCGAGCGCCGGCTATAACCGGGGCGATGCCATGCCGGGGCGCGCCGAGCAGGCCAACATCGTTCGTGATTTCGTGACCCGCGCCGATGCGCTTGGCATCGACTACAACATCATCGAGGCGTTCGATCAGCCCTGGAAAACATCGGAAGGCAGCGTCGGCCAGTACTGGGGCCTGTTCGATGCCGACCACCAGCCGAAGTTTCAATGGTCCGGCCTGATCGCCGATCCCGATCATTGGAAACTGGGCGCTATTGCGGTGGCAGTCGGGTTCCTGGTCTCGCTGCCGATCCTGGCGATTGTCGGCGCCACCCTGGGCCAGGCGCTGCTGCTGGCCTTCGCGGCCCATGTGGTCGGCGCATGGACCGCAACCGTGTTCGCCTTCTGGAACGGCCATTACTTCGTAACCGGCTCCGCCTTCGCGCTCGGGCTCGGCATCGTGCTCCTCGTGCCGCTCGTTCTGATCGCCCTCGCTCGCGTGCAGGAGATTGCAACGGTGCTGTTTGGCCCGCCGCCGCGGCGGCTGCTGCCCGCATCCCTCCCCGTTCCGGCCGGCTATGCTCCCAAAGTATCGATCCATGTGCCCGCCCACATGGAGCCGCCGGAGATGCTCAAGGCGACACTCGATTCCATCGCCGCTCTCGCGTATCCGAATTTCGAGTGCGTGGTCGTCATCAACAACACGCCCGATCCCGCCTACTGGCGGCCGGTGGAAGAGCACTGCCGCACGCTCGGCGAACGCTTCAAGTTCCTCAATGTCGAGGGGCTCACGGGCTTCAAGGCCGGCGCGCTGCGGCTCGCCTTGGAGCACAGCGACCCGGCGACCGAGATCATCGGTGTGGTCGATGCCGACTATGCGGTGACACCCGATTGGCTCAAGGATCTGGTCCCGGCCTTTGCCGACCCCAAGGTCGGTCTGGTCCAGGCGCCGCAGGATCATCGCGACGGCGCGCGCACGCCCATGCACCGGGCCATGTGCGGCGAGTACTCCGGCTTCTTCGATATCGGCATGGTCCTGCGCAACGAGGCCAATGCCATCATCGTGCACGGGACCATGTGCCTCATTCGCAAGAGCGCGCTCGAGAGCACCGGCGGCTGGTCGAGCGACACGATCTGCGAGGATACCGATCTCGGCCTCACCTTGCTGGAGCAAGGCTGGCTCGCGCACTACACTGACCGGCGTTATGGCTACGGGCTCCTGCCCGACACCTTCGAGGCGTTCAAGAAGCAGCGGCACCGCTGGGCCTTTGGCGGCTTGCAGATCGCCAAAAAGCATTGCCGGCGTCTGCTGTCCGGCACGACCCAGCTCACGCGCGAGCAGCGGCGCGAGTTTGCCATGGGCTGGCTCAACTGGCTGGGTGCCGAGAGTGTCGGCGTCCTGGTCGCACTGCTCAATCTCGCCTGGGTCCCGGTGGTCGCGTTCCTCGGCATCGCCATCCCGGACAAGATCCTCACCTTGCCGATCATGGCCACGTTCGCGATCTCGCTCATTCACTTCGTCGCGCTCTACCGTGCCCGGGTCGACATCCCGGCGCGGCAGGCCGCCGCCGCCATGCTGGCCGCCATGGCGATGCAATGGACGGTGGCGCGCGCCGTGAGCTACGGGCTCATTCGCGAGCACCTGCCGTTCGTGCGCACCGCCAAGGGCGGCAACAGCCGGCGGCGGACCCAGTTCCCGGCGTTCTACGAAGGCATCCTCGGCAGTCTACTGGTGCTCGGCGCCGCGATCATCTTCGCCACCAACTATGAGCAGGTGCGCGAAATCAGTCTGTTCGGCGATGTCCTCTTGATCCAGAGTCTGCCGTTCCTGGCCGCGGCGGCACTGGCCGGGCTGGAAGGCTCCCGCGTCAACGATTTTGCATTCTGGCGCGGGCTCGCCCCGCGGCTTGCCGCCCGCCTGCGCCCGGCCCGCATCGCCCAGGTCGCGATCATCGGCGGACCGGAAACGGCTGTCAGCAGACAGGCCGACGAAGGCGCCGCATAGGTGACGTTTCGCTCATAGATGACGTCCTCGTTCGTAGGTGACGTCGCGGTGTTTGGCGCATGTCCCGGTGCATAGATGACGGCCTGCGGCATAGATGACCGGCTTTCGCCGATTTGGAACAGATGCGGCCACCCCGGATGGGGCACTGCATTGATGACCTTTCCTGCTTAGATGACACGCTCGCATAGATGACGCGGTACCAGCGCTGGAATGTCTGCGCGGCGCACCCAATCATCCTGATTCACTTGTCAAACAGCCCGGCGCAGACATGCGTCTTCGCCCGGTCCGACTGATCCATTTTGGTTATCGAGAGGTCAATAGCGCAATTCAATATGACCAGCCTACTACGAGAACTTCGCCGGCGCGCCGAGAACCGGTAAGCTTTTAGTTCCCAGGGAGGAACTGGCTTTCGTCGTGCACTTCCCAATCCTGTCTGAGGGCCTGCAGGATCGTTGCCCTTTGATCCGGCTTGATCTGATAGCAACGCCCGCCCGATGCATCGCTCACCTGGCACTGCCGCTCGCAGTAGCGTTCGCGTCTGCCGATGTTCTGCGCATCATCGACGGGCGGCGGGAGATCACCCGCGGGGGTATGATTGCAGAGATCCTGACACACGCCTGACGCCGGTGATTTCTTGGTCCACGTGTCGATGAGGTATCCGCCGCTATCGGCGATGCAAATACGACCGGCGGCTTCGCGTGTGATTTGTTCAGCCCGCTGTTGCTCGACCGCGTCTGCATTCTGGCGCGCGGCTTCCACCTGTTCGGCAGCGTCCCGCCCCTTTCTTTGCCGTTCGGCCTGATCTTTGCGTGGCTGTTGATCTGTTGCCGGTTTCGCCGCGGGCGTGAGCGATTTTGGTTCTGAGCTCTTCGCTTCGCCAGTTCTGCTCCGGCACTCTTCCACCAGCCGATTAAAGTCCTCGATGACCGTGTTCTTTTGCGCGACGACGCCGCGGCATTTGAGTATCTCAAGATGGCATTGCTGCCACTCCGCGCCAGGCGCCTTGTTTTGTTGATCACAGGCAGCGCTCGCTTTGCCACCCGGATCGCACTGCGTCAGGGGATCAAGCCGGCGGACGGACGCCGCATTGGCAGGACAGGCATGATTTTTCACAGCGGCTTCGAGCCCGGACACGTCCTGAGC
The DNA here is from genome assembly GCA_963760435.1 of uncultured Alphaproteobacteria bacterium. Lineage (GTDB taxonomy): Bacteria > Pseudomonadota > Alphaproteobacteria > Rhizobiales > Xanthobacteraceae > JAFAXD01. The sequence continues at coordinate 178,113 of CAVXDE010000040.1, read as the reverse complement.
CCGTGCAAGACTCGACCCCCACAGGAGTGCGGAAGCCAAATACGCGGCAACGAGCAGTTTGGTGCGCACCCCAATCCCCTACACCAGTTAACGCCTTACCCGATTGTCTATACCGGATGTCTGCGATGACGAACGGTATTTTCGCCCTTCAAGACAGCGCGCCAAATTTGCCGGCAAGGAACGGAGTGCCCTGATTGCGCGCAGTGCCTAGGTCCGTGCGAACAACGGATCGAGGTTTCGCATGCCAGGCAATTCTCCAGTTCGTATTCCGGCCGAGTTCAATCGGCTGGCTTGGTCCAATCTCGCCGCCCAATCCGCCGAGCAGATCGCGCTCGCTGCGGCACCCATTGTTGCCGTGCTCTCGCTCGGCGCCGGGGCGGGCGCGACCGGCGTTCTGCAAACCGCCCAAACGCTGCCGTTTCTTCTCTTTGCCATTCCGGCCGGCGTGCTCGCAGATCGCATGTCGCGACGCACATTGATGGCCGCCGCCGAGGCGGTGCGGACAGCTTCGTTGCTCGTAATCCTGCTGCTCACGGCGACCCACGCGCTGAGTTTGCCGCTGCTCGCGGGACTTGGGTTAGTCGGCGCCTGCGGAACCGTGGTGTTCAGCGTGGCGGGCCCGGCGCTGGTGCCTGCGCTCGTCCCCCGCGAGGCACTGATCACTGCCAATGGGCGCATCGAGCTTGCCAGGACTATTGCGTTCGCGGCCGGTCCGGCGCTCGGTGGCGCTCTCGTCGGTGTGACGACCGGATCGGCGGCATTCGGCCTCGCGATGATGCTCTCATGTGTTGCCGTCGCTTTCTTGATTGCCGTGCCGGAGCCGGACCGGGCGATGCCCGTGCGCCGATCATCCCTTACAGGAACTGCGCGAAGGGGCGGCGTTCGTCTTTTCCCACCCGCTGCTGCGCCCGATCTTCGTCACACAGTTCGTGTTCAATGCAGCGTTCTTCATGCTGCAGGCCGTCTACGTCCCCTATGCGATCCACCGGCTTGGGACTTGACGCAACCGGTGTTGGACTGACCCTCGCCTGTTTCGGCGTGGGCATGGTGCTCGGCGCGCTGATGGCGCGCCATGTCGCTCGTGTCCTCCGGTTTGGGGTCGTGATCGCCATCGGCCCCATCGCCGGGCTGCTCGCTGCAGTGCTGATGGTCACGACCATTCGCGTTCCCTCCGCCCTCATTGCCGGCGCGGCGTTCTTCCTGATCGGCGTCGGTCCGATCCTGTGGGTGATTTCTACCACCACCCTGCGTCAAGCCGTGACGCCACGCGATTTGCTCGGCCGTGTCTCGGCGATCAACATCATGGCGACGGGAGCACGACCGGTCGGTGCGGCCGCCGGCGCCCTGATTGGAGCGCTATCGGGTGCCGAGGCCTGCCTTATTGTGGCGGCGATCGGGTTCTTGATTCAAGCAATCGTGATTCTGATCTCTCCCGCGACTCGGCTTGCGCAGCAGCCGGCGTGAAGGCGGTCGGGGAGCCAAGCCGGCTGTTCAACGCTACAGTGTCCGAACCGTGTTGAGATAGTCCTCGAAGATGGCCAAGGACCGGGTAAAGAGCGCGAGCGTTCGCTCAGCCTCGCGACTGTCCCGGCCCTGCAACTTGAGAAACTCGACTCGATTTTGCTGGTCCACGACAATCCTGCGGCCCTTGCGCACGCTCTGTGCAGCAAACTCGAGCGCCGCGCTGGTCGAGGGGGCCCTCCGTTTGGGCGGCAACCGCAAGCGGCGGCCGCGGCTGCTCTCGAGTATCTCGGCAAAAGGCAGCTCCAACACCACGATGCCCACCCCGTCCCGGATGCTGAAGGCGTCGGCATGCGGGTTACGCCGCGCGCGAAGAGCCTCCCCCCAGATCTCGGTCGCAGCCTTGAAGGCTTCCAGGTAAGCCGCGTCGACATCACGAAGCTCAAGGCCGTCCTCGGCTTGGTGAAGCTGCTGGCCATCGAAGTAGTCGAAAAAGAACAGAGGAATGATGACCCTCCTCCATATTGATATCGCAACGAAACCGGCCCCGGGGCGGCGCGCCGCGGCGGTTCGTTCAGCTATAACGCGTGTGTGATCAGGATTCATTAGCCTGGATTAACGAGGCGGCAGTTTGATTGATCCTGCGGCCGCGTGCCCGGCAATAATGAGACAAAAGAAAAGAGAGGGCGCAGCTTGCACTGCGCCCTTACTTATCCGGCCAAGCACGGGGGGCTTGGGGGGATGGGAATGGCCGGACGTACAGCCAACGCCGCATTCCCTCTGCGGTTCCCTGCGGCCTCCAATTCATGCTGTGCGTCCTCGGCGAGAGTGGCCGATGTTGAGCGCATATCGGGCCACGGTGCTTCCAGCCTCGTCAACAGCTTCAAAGCGACCGGCACAAAGCCGTGCGCCAGCCCTTCGGCGTAATGGTGCACCGTTTGGCCGTCAGTGAGATAAAAGTGGTGTACAGGCATTCGGCATTGAAACTAACATAGGTTAGTCAAGTTCCCGCTGTTCCGCGTTCGAGGCCGAATGGCAGATATGTTCACTAAATCGGCGGCCGAGCGCCGGCCGAGCACCGGAACATGGCAACCGCGCTATCCCGGAGTTCAGGCGACGCTCGGCTCGCATTGCCAGACCGTCATACTCCTCGGCAACTCGCAAGAGCGAGGCTTTGGCGCACGCGAAGACGGTGAGGCCGTCGGCGATTGAGCGCAATTCCTCGGCCCGCCGGTGTCAGTGTTCCGGATTTTGCAAATGCGACGCGGCCACGCTTCCTCATCCCTGCTGATCCAATCAACAAGTTGGGCATGCAACTTGGGCAAGTTGCATTAACATAGGATGGTTTCGCCAATTGTTCATTGTCCGACGATGTGGTCATTCAGCACCGAGTCATTGAGCCACGCTCGCATGACCTACACGAACCGGCCGCCGCCATCGATATGCAGCACCTCGCCATTGATGTAGCGGTTGGTCATCAGCAAGATGACGGCCGCAGCGACCTCGTCGGTATTACCGATGCGCTTGCCCGGGAGCTCGCGCGCAATGGCGTTCACCCGGCCCGCCTTATCGGCACCGAAGCTCCTTTCGAGACGGGGCGTATCGATCCAACCCGGTGCCACCGCGTTGACGCGGACCGGGGCGAGATCGAGCGCCAGCGTGCGCGCAAGCGATTCCACCGCACACAGCGCGGCGGTCTGAGGCGACGCGTGCGAGCGGATGCGCGAGGCGTACATGCCCGACATCAGCGTGATCGAGCCTTCGCGCATTTTCGGCGCAACGGCGCGGACAACGTTGAAAGTGCCGAACACCCGCTCCTCGAATGGACGCCGCAGATCCTCCGCGGTGCTCGTCAGAACATCGGACGCACCGCCCTGGCCAACTGATAGGAAAACGTGGTCAACGGCGCCCAGATGCGCCACTGCTCGGGCGACCCCGTCGGCATCCGTCACGTCAGTCGAACGCCAGTCCGATCCAGCAATCGTGGCTGACGCGGCCCGAAGCCTTTCCACGTCGCGGCCGATGATCGTCACCGACGCGCCTTCGGCCTGGGCGGCCTTGGCCGCAGCGAGTCCGATACCGGAGCTGCCGCCGAACACGACGACGCCCCGGCCGGTCAGCGCGTCTGCCATGCTAATGCCCGCCCAGATAGGTCGCGATCAGTTTCGGATCATGCATCAGTGTCGAGGCAGGGCCGGAGTGCACCATTTCCCCGGTCTCCAAAACGTAACCGAAGTCGGCGGTCTCGAGGGCGGCGCGTGCATTCTGCTCCACCAGCAGGATGGAGACACCGAGCTCACGCAAGGACGCAATGATGTGGAAGATCTCGCGGACGATCAGCGGCGCGAGCCCGAGGCTTGGTTCATCGAGCAGCAGCAGCCGCGGCTTGGCCATCAGGGCGCGGCCGAGCGCCAGCATCTGCCGCTCGCCGCCAGAGAGTGTGTTTGCGGTCTGCCGGCGCCGTTCCTGCAGACGGGGAAACCGGGCATAAACTTGATCGAGACTTTGGCGCACGGCGCTGCGCTCGCGGCGGCGCGCATAGGCGCCGAGCAACAGATTGTCCTCGACGCTGAGATCGGCAAACAACTCGCGGCGCTCGGGCACCAAACAGAAGCCCTGCTCCACCCGCGCTTCGACATCGAGCTTGTGCAGGTCCTGGCCGTCGAAACTCATCTCTCCACGCGACGGCAGCAATCCCATGGCGGCCGCGAGCAGCGTGGTCTTCCCCGCGCCGTTCGGACCGATGACGGTGACGATCTGCCCCTGCTCCAATGCGAGGGAAACGCCGCGCACCGCCTCGACCTTGCCATAGGCCACATGCAAGTCACGGATCGACAAAAGTGGCATCAGGCGGCGCTTCCCAGATAGGCATCCTGGACACGAACGTCTCCGCGCACTTCCTGCGGCGTCCCTTCGCACAGTTTGGAACCGAAATTCATCACCACAATGCGGTCCACCAAACCCATGACAAACTCCATATCGTGCTCGACGAGGAGGATCGTCATGTGCTCGGCGCGCAGTGTGCGCAACAACTCGGCGAGTGCCTGTTTTTCCTGTCGCCGCAGCCCGGCGGCGGGTTCGTCCAGCACAAGGAGTATCGGATCGGCCGCAAGCGCTCGCGCGATCTCAAGCAGGCGCTGATTGCCGAGCGGCAGGTTTCCGGCAAGCTCGAAGGGCCGGTCGCCCAGGCCGACACGGGCGAGCTGCGTGAGCGCTTCCTGGCGCGCCCTCGCCTCTTCGCCGCGATCGAGCCGCAGGGCCCCAGCAAAAAACCCGGCCCGGGTTCGCGGATAAGTACCGAGCAACACATTGTCGAGCAGCGTCATGCGCGGGCGGATGCGCACGTGCTGAAACGTGCGCGCGATCCCGGCGCGGGCAATATGACGCGGGGCAAGCCCGCTGATCTCGCGATCGAGGAAATGGATGCGGCCGGCGTCGAGGTGCAACGCGCCGGCGAGCAGGTTGAACATAGTGCTCTTGCCGGCACCGTTCGGCCCAATCAGCCCGAGGATTTCGCCAGCGGCAAGATCGAAGCTCACCTTGTCGACAGCGACGAGCCCGCCAAACCTGCGGACTGCGTCCTCGACCCGCAGGAGCGGCGTATCGGGCGCCGGTTTGGATCGCCGTTCAAGTGGACGAGCTTGCGCCGGCAGTTTCGGTTGCGGCTTGGGCAACCAACGCTCCAGGAACGGCACGATACCGCTGCGCGCGTATTGCAGGAAAATGATGAACAGGACCGAGAACACAACAATCTCGAGCTGGCCCGCTGCGCCTTTGGCAATCAGCGGGAGAAAGTCCTGGATGCTGTTCTTGAGAAACGTCACCAAGCCTGAGCCGACGACAGCGCCCAGGAGCTCAGTCGCGCCGCCGACCATGGCCATCATCAGGTAATCGATGCCGACGTTCACATCGAACGGGCCGGGTGCGACGAAGCGGCCGAGATGCGCGTAGAGCCATCCAGACAATGCCGCCAGTAAGGCGGCGATGACAAAGGTGATGAGCTTCACGCGAAATGCGCCGATCCCCAGACTTTCGGTCAGTGTATTGCCGCCACGCAGCACCCGCATCGCCCGGCCCTCACGCGAGTCGAGCAGGTTGCGCGCCAGGAACAGCGCTGCAATCGCCACACCCCAGATCAGATAGAACATGCGGGTGCTGGACATCAGCGAGAACGCCCCGAGCGAGACCGGCGGAATGCCGGAAATGCCGGTAAAGCGGCCAAGCTCCGTCAGGTTGCCGAACAAATAGTAGATCGAAAGCCCCCAGGCGACCGTGCTCAAGGCCAGGAAATGTCCGCCCAGCCGCAACGTGGTGATGCCGATCGCTGCTGCCGCCAGGGCGGTGAGAACCAAGGCCAGGATAAGCCCGATCCACGGCGAATAACCGCCGACCGTCGTCGCCCACGCTGTCGCGTAAGCCGCGATACCGACGAATGCTGCCTGCCCCATCGACACCATGCCGCCGATGCCCGTGAGCAGCACGAGCCCAAGCGCAGCGAGGGCGTAGACACCGACGTAGTTCAGGAGCGTGATGCGGAACGCGCCGACGTAGAGCGGCGCGGCCGCCAGCAGGACGATCACCGCAAGCTCGAGCGCTCGGAGCGCACGGACGCTCATTCCTCGGCCTCTTCCTCGGTTTCGCCGACCGCGTAGGAGCGCCACAGCAGGATGGGGATGAGGATCGAGAAGACGATGACCTCTTTGAAGGCGCTGCTCCAGAACGAGGCAAAGCTCTCCAGGAGTCCAACCATGACAGCGCCAAGCGCCGTCATGGGGTAGCTCGCGAGCACGCCGAAAATCGAACCCACGAAGGCTTTCAGTCCGATCAGGAACCCGGAGTCGTAGAAGATCGTCGTGACCGGCCCGATCAACACGCCCGAGACGCCGGCCAGCAGCGAGGCGAGCAGATAGGCAATCGTGCCGGCCCGCGCCGGCCTGATCCCGACCAGACGCGCACCTGTGCGATTAACCGACGTCGCCCGCAGCGCCTTGCCGGTCATGGTGAACTCGAAGAACAGAAACAGCAATCCGCTGAATACGACCGCCGCGCCGACCACGAGTACGGTTTGTAGCGAGAGGATCACACCGAAAAACTCAAAGCGCGCGTCGGCGAACGGTTGGGTACGCACGCCCTCCGGGCCAAAAAACAACAAACCAAATCCGGCCAGGGCAAAGTGCAGCGCGAGCGCCACGATCAGCAACAGCAGCACGCTCGCGTCAGCAATCGGCCGAAACACGATACGGTCGAGCAGCGGAGCGATCGGGAGAATGAGCAGCAGTGCCAAAACAATGCGGGCCGCGGTGCCGAGCCCGAGAGGCGCCAGAACCCACGCGAGCACTGCGGGAATGAGCGGCAGCAGCAGATAGAACAGCAGCGCGCGTGGAATGAGCGCAGCGCGCCCGGTACGTAGCAGCGCCACCGCTTCGATCACGGTTGCCAAGATCGCGAGCACGCCAACGAGCCAGATCGTCCCGGGGACCTGCCCGGTCTCGAGCGCGGCCAATGTCAGGACCGTGAACGCGGCGATGTCCCCGAACGGGACATAGAGGACGCGTGTCACCAGAAAGACGAGGACGAGTCCGATCGCGATCAGAACGTAAATCGCGCCGCTGGTGATCCCATCAACGGCAAGGATGGCCGCGATCTGCGCGTTCATTACGGACCGCGGGTTTCTACGATCATCTGAGCAAACCTCTCAGCTCGTCATGGCCGGCCTTGTGCCGCCATCTCGCTTAGGAAGGCAACGCTGTGCCCCTATTATCGGGATCGCCGGGACAAGCCCGGCGATGACGAAGGAGAGTGAGTCGCATTGGGCGAAACACACCGGAACGATGTCGCTACGGCACGTACTTCCAGCTGCCGTTTTCGAGCTTCACCAGGACGAAGCCGCGCGCATCTGCACCATATGGCTGGCCCGGTTTGAAGTTGTAGATCGAATGCGTGCCCTTGAGATCCGTCGTGGCGAAGATCGCGTCACGCAGCGCCGCGTGGAACTCCGGCGTGCCCGGCTTGGCGTTTGCCATCGCGCGCGGAATGGCATCGAGTAGGATCAGCCAAGCGTCGAACGAGTAGGCGGAAAAACCGTCCGTGGTCGCCGCTTTGTTGGCCTTCTGATAGGCGGCGCGGAACGCCATCGAGGGTTTCTTGCTGAAATGATCCTCGGGCAACTGCTCGGCAACGACCGTCGGACCGGCCGAGACGACAACGCCATCAACAGCTTTGCCGCCGACGCGAATGAAGTCCGCGTTGAGCAAAGCTGGCGTCCCGTAGATCGGCCCCTTGTAGCCGCGCTCGGCCAAGGCAAGCGCCGGCAGTGCGCCTTGCGTGCCGGACCCTCCGAGCAGGACGGCATCCGGATGCGTCGCGAGCAAGGTGAGGATCTGGCCGGTGACCGAGGTGTCGGTGCGTCCATAACGCTGGTCGGTGAGAAGCTTGATCTTGCCATCTGCTTCCGCGGCCTTGGCGCCTTTGTAGACGAGATCGCCCCACGCGTCGGAGAAGCCGATATAGCCGACGTTCTTCTGACCAAGACGGGCCATCCGATCCGCCACGACGATGCTCATCAGGTCGGTGGGTTGCACGACGTCGATCGCCCACAGGTCGTCCACTTTCGGCACCGAGATCGGCGAGATGGCGATCATCGGCACCTTCAACTCGTTGGCGACCGCAACCATGGCGATGGTCGAGGGCGCGGACGCGGTGCCGATCAGCACATCGACCTTGTCTTCCTCAACGAGTTTGCGGGCGTTGCGCGTTGCGGTGGATGGATCAGATCCGTCATCGAGCTGAATGAGATTGATCTTCTCGCCGTTGACGGAATTTGCGTATTCCACCGCCGCGGCCATGCCCTTGCTGTAAGGGATGCCGATCGACGCGGCCGGACCGCTCAATGACGTGACAAAACCGACCTTGATCTCCGCCTGCGCCGCCACCGCCAACAAGGTGAATGGCAGCGCAAGGATCAGTCGCGCAATCGTCTTCATTGATGTCCTCCCAGAACACCGCCGCCATAGCGGCATCGGTCATCGTCCCGCGACGCGTGCACGCGCGTTATTACCGGCTGTTCCTGACGCGGCACCACGGACAGAACAAAATTATTTTAAGCTTAAAGTTTCTGCCCCGTCAACGGCACGGGATCCCGACGTGTCACGCCTACGATGACCTAGGCGGCGGCCGACTTGCGGCCGCGCAAGATGAATTGCAGGTTGCGCAGGTAGATGAAGAGACCCAGACCCTGGCCGGCGATGAACACCGGGTCCTTGCGCTGGAGCGAATAGATCAACAACAGCAGGCCGCCGACGACCGAGAAGATCCAAAATGCGGTCGGCACCACGCTGCGTCCGGCGCGCTCCGACGCAATCCACTGCACGGCGAAGCGCATGAAGAACATGGCTTGCGCCACAAAGCCGAGGACGACCCACCAGCTGAACTGAATGACGAACACGTCGTGCAGATAGCTGCCGATCGTCTGAGTAAGATCAGCCAGCATCCGGTTTGACCTCCGAGACCGCCGGGATGTGTTTGCGACGGTTGATGAGCCACCACACGCCACCGAGATCGAGCAGGCCGGCGACCAGTCGATCCCAGAAACCGTAGTTGGATGTGCCATGCCGACGCGCGCGATCGATCACGTCGACGTGCACCACGTCGTACCCGTCGCGCTGAACCAGCGCCGGCATGAACCGGTGCATGCCATCGAAGTACGGCAGACCGAGATAGACGTCGCGGCGCAGCGCTTTGAGGCCACAACCCGTATCGCGGGTGTCGTCCTTGAGGATCATCATGCGGACTTCGTTGGCGACGCGCGACTGCAGCTTCTTGAAGCCCGTCGCCTTTCGGCCGAGGCGCTGCCCCGCCGCGAGCCCGACGCGCGGACCGCTCGTGAGCGCCCCGAGCAGCGCCGGCAGATATTTCGGGTCATTCTGCCCGTCGCCGTCGAGGGTGGCGATCACCTCGGCTCGCGCATAGGCAACGCCGGAGCGCAGCGCGGCAGACTGGCCGCAGGAGACCACGTGCTTGAGGTGGCGCAGCCATGGCCGGTCCTTCTGCAAGGCGATCAGCTCGGCGTCGGTCGCGTCACGCGAACCGTCGTCGACGACGAGCACCTCGAAGCTCCGGTCGCCCAACGCTGCGGCAATTTCATCAACTAGCGGGCCGATATTGCCGCTTTCATTCTTCACCGGGATGACCACGGACACCGAAGGGGGTGGTCCGGACACGGGCGTCTCAGACATGGACAAGCTCTATTGAGTGATAAAGCGCTGGGCAACCGTTTTGAGACGCGCCCAGGACGGGCCGGGAAGCGGTCGCACCTCGTGATCGGGCGCCACATAGAACGCGAGCCGGCGCTCAGCAAACCAGTTGCGCACCAGGAGCGCCCCGAAGGCCCCGAGCAGGGCACCGCCGATAACGTCGCTTGGGTAGTGGGTCGAGATCACCACGCGGCTGATGCCGATCAGGACCGCATAGACCCAAAGCACCGGCCGAAGCCGCGGGAACAGCGTCCCGAACGCCACCAGAACCGCGAAGGCCGTCGTCGTATGGCCGGAGGGAAAGCTCGCGAACGCGCCTTTCCACGCATACGGCTGGTAGGTGAACGGGCCCAGGTCAGATGGGCGCCGCCGTCCGATCTGGTTCTTGAGGATGGTGTTCACGATCCCGGTCAGCGCGATGGCGGTGAACAAAAAGCCGAGCCGCGCCACCAGTGCCGCCAGGACCAGGCGCGAGCCGCGCACAACCCAGGGCGCATCGATGACAGCGATCAGCAGGATCAGGATCCCGAGCGGATAGAGAAACTTGCCGCTCAGCCCAAAGTCGGTGAACTCGTTGAAGCCGCGGTTCATCCAGACCGGAAGGTGGGCCACGGCGCGGATGGCGGCGGCATCAATGAAGATCATCGACAGCGCGATCGCGAGGGCGCCCAATGCCAGGAGCTTTCCGTAGCGTTGCCATGGCGAGACAGCGGATGGCGCGTGCGGCGGGCGCAGCAGCGCCCGGATCCAGGCTTCCAGATTGGTGACGATATAGCCGTAGCGGCGGCGGGGCGCGGTGCCGGCGAGCGGCGCGTCGAGGGGGGTCATTGGGCGCCCCCGGCGCGGAAGGTCGCGATCGAGACCCGGCGACCAATCGAGTAGTCGATCCCGTCAATGGTCGGGCCGCGAGAATAGCGAAGTCCGATGGCGTCGGCGCGCTGCCCGAAGGCGCGCAGCTCGCTCTTTTCCACGATGGCGACCCGGCAGCCGCCGCCATTGAGAAAGACCGCCGCCCCTGCCCCATCGGTATCGAACGTATCGGTGCCGGCAAGAAAGATCAGGCTCGGCTCCTGATAGCCGGCCGCCGCGATGTCCGGCGTACAGTCGAGCCCGTGCAGATAGCGGGCGATCGCGTTGGACGGAAACAACGTGGGCAGACGCGGGAACGTGAGCCCAAACACCGCAATCGAGATCAGGATCGCCGCCCCGGCGGCGCGCAGCAGCGACGCCTCAGCACCATCGAGCTGATAGAGCCACCAGGCGCCGAAGGCGAGGATCACGGCGACGGCAAGGAACGGCCAGGTGCGCAGACCGGCTTGCTGTTCGAAATAGAGATTGGCGATGACGATGAGCGCCGCCAGGGCGAGCGTGATCAGAAACCACCACACTGTCCCACGCTGCAGCCACAGCCGCCGCGACAGCGCATCGTGATCAACCACGCCGGCGATCAGGATCGCAATCGCTGGATAAAGCGGCAGCACATAGTGCGGCAGCTTCGTCATTACGATCTCGAACACGATCCAGGAGGGGATGAGCCACGCCAGCAAAAACTTGGTGGTGGGCTCACGCCAGGACTGAACGATGGCGGGAGTGGCGAGGCCTGCCAGGATCGACCCGGGGAAAAACGTTACCCAGAACAGCACGAAATAGGTGCCGGGTGGCGCTCCATGCGTTTCCTGCCCGCTGCCGATCTTGGCCGCAAGATCATGCCCGATCGAACTCTTCGAAAAAGCCGCCGCCGTGGCGGGCGACGATGGCGATGAACCACGGCAGCACCAGCAACAGCATCCAGCCGACACCAGCCAGCGGCTTGAGCCTCCACAGCCAGCCGGCGGAGCGATCGAGGATTGCAAGGACAATGATGGTGAGAGCCACAAACATCAGGATGAGCGGGCCCTTCAGCAGTATGCCGCCGGCAATTGCCGTCCAGAAGATCGCGGGAAGCGCCCAGGGGCTGCCATGGGGGGCGGACTCGCGGAATGCCTCGAGATAAACCCTGCCGAGCGCCCCCATGGCGGCGACGCAGGCGAGTAGCAGCGCGGCGTCGGTCTTGGCGAGGCGCGCCTCCACGCCGAGCAGGATGCAAGCCGCCATCATGATGCCGGCGAGCACGGCGGCACGCCGGGATACGAAGGCAAGTGCCGCCCAATAGGTCATGAGGACGCCGCCGATGGCGCCGAGCAACGACGGAATCCGATAAAGCCAGATCGTGGTGTCGGCGTGGGCAAGGCGGGCCACGCGGGCGAGCTTCACGGCCGCGGCCTGCAGCCAATAGATGCCGATCGGCTTCTTGTAGCGGGTCTCTTCCTGGAAGCGGATGTCGACATAGTCGCCGGTCTCGATCATCTGCTTGGTCGCTTGGGCGAAACGCGCCTCGTCGCGGTCGACCGGGCCGATCTGGAAAAAGCCGGGCAGGAACGCGAGCAACGCGACGACGATCAGCACCGCGACGGCGCGCGCGTGCGAGTCGGTCGCGAAATCGACCACCGCCGGAAGCCATGGCGCCCGCGCCGGCTTGTGAATGCTGTCCGTTGCCACCCCGATCTCGCTCAAGCTAGCTCGAGCGGTACATCACGATCCCGCTCTATCCCCATCTGAACGCAACACTTTCACGAATCGCGATTCGCCGTGTGGTGCGCCCGCCCACCGTCTCCGGACCATAGAGAATTCGGCTGCCGCGGAAAAGGCGGTTACTGGACCCTGACGAGTACGCTGTCGCTCGCGCCCTTGGCATCCATGACGGTGAGACGCACAAACCCGGGGCCGTCCGGGGCAAAAAACGTGGTGCGCTTGTCGGTGGTCGCAACCGGCGCGCCGTTGACCAGCACTGTGAGCGGCTGCGTGCCGCCCGAGACTTTGATGGCGACCGGATCGAGCTTAGGTCCTGCGCCGACGTCGAGTTTCGCGCCGTTGGGCGGGAACAGGATGCGCAACGATCGTTCCGCGCTGCTGACCATCCCCTCCGGCCGGAAGCGCTGGAGCGGCACTGGCAATTTGGCATTCGCGGCAAGGATTGCATCCCTGGGCGCATGCGCCAGCGGTGCGGGCAACTTGCCACTGCGAGCGAAGGCATCGAACAGGATCGGCGCGGCGGCACCGCGGCCCACCAAGCCCGGGGTCGGTGCGCCATCCGGCCGCCCGACCCAGACCCCGATGGTGCGCTTGCCGTCGAAGCCCACAGCCCAGGCATCGCGATAGCCGTAGCTCGTGCCGGTCTTGAATGCGATCCGCCCGCCTGCGGCATTCTCCGGCGGCGGCGTTCCAAGCAGGATGCTGCCCACGTACCAAGCGGCGACCGGCTCCATCAGCCGGCGTGTGACCGGTGGCTCGCCGGCGAGGTGATCGGTCAGAGCGACGGTCGTGCCGCCGCGCGGGAACCCGCCATAGAGGGTGACGAGATCGGTGAGCGTGATGCCGACGCCGCCGAGTCCCATGGCGAGACCCGGCACTTCATGGTCCGGCAGCACCAGCGACCCGCCGGCTTGCGCCAGGCGCGCGGTGAGCCGGCTCGCTCCGACGCGGTCGAGCACCGCAATGGCCGGCACATTGAGCGACAGCTGCAAGGCCTTGCGTACCGGCACGGTCCCTTGGAAGCTGAGATCGAAATTCTCGGGCGCGTAGCTGCCGTAGCGTGCGGGGCGATCGTCGATCAGCGTTTCGGGATGAATGAGGCCATCCTCGAAGCCGATGCCGTAGATGAAGGGCTTCAAGGTCGAGCCGGGTGAGCGCAATGCCCGGGTCATATCCACATGCCCGGCGCGGCGCTGGTCGAAGTAATCAGCTGACGCGACCTTGGCCCGGATCTCCCCGCTCGCGTGATCGACCGCCAGGATGGCAACCGAGATATACGGCCCAAGTGCGTGAGCGCGGCTGCGCGCCAAGTCTTCCAGGCTCTTCTGCCACACTGCGTCGATGCTGAGTTGTTGGACACGCGCGTCCGGCGCACGAGCCACCGCTTCCTCGGCGGCGATCGGAGCCAGCATTGGCATCGGGACACGAGCGATCGGCACCGGCTCAGCCTTGGCGTGCTCGATATCACCTGCGGGCAACAGACCGGCCACACGGTCGAGCACGCGATTGCGGGCGGCGCGCGCAACCTCAGGCGCACGATCAGGACGACGTGCTTCCGGCGATTGAGGGAGAGCAACCAGCAATGCCGCTTCACCGAGCGTGAGCCGGCGCGGCTCCTTGCCGAAATACGCGAGCGAGGCCGCACGCACGCCTTCGAGATTGCCGCCAAACGGCGCGGTAGTGAGATAGAGCGCGAGCACCTCGTCTTTGCTCAGCGTGCGCTCGATCTCGATTGCGCGCACCACCTGGCGCAGCTTGCCGAGCAAGGTGCGCGGGCGCGGCTCGAGCAGGCGCGCGACCTGCATGGTGAGCGTCGAGGCGCCGGACACGTGGTGGCCGTGCAAGACGAACTGCCCGCTCGCGCGCAGCAGCGCGAGCGGGTCCACGCCCGGATGTTGACGAAAGCGCCGGTCCTCATAGGCGAACAGCACATCGAGGTAGCGCGGATCAACGTCATCGGCGCGCGCCGGCAGGCGCCAGCGCCCGTCAGCGGTCGCAAACGGGCGCAACAGCCGCCCGTCCCGATCAACAACAAGTGTCGAGTACGCGAGGTCCTTGCCGAGCGGCGGCGGTCCGAGAGAGATGACGAACGCGGCCACAAGACCAGCTACAACAACAATGCTCACCGCTGCCGCGCGTGCGATCAATCGCAAGCGCCGCTGCGCAACGGGCGCGTTCCCTCCCCCCTTGTGGGGGAGGGCTAGGGAGGGGGGTCGTTGTTGGTCGTCCGGAGCGACCGACATCGACCCCCCACCCGACGCGCTGCGCGCGTCGACCTCCCCCACAAGGGGGGAGGTATCGGAGAGGCCGCGCCCCGTTAGCGCGCTATTACCCATCGCGCATGCCTCACTTCGTCACCTCGACGCTGCCCGTCGCGGTGCGGCCGAAACGATCCGGCCGGTACATATCCTCCACGTAGGCCTGCGGCAGCACGTAGGTCCCGGGCGACACCGCGCGCACCACGTACGCGACCGTGAACACCGCGTTGCTGTTGCTGTCGCGATCGAACGCGGCGCCGAAGTGATCGTCGCGAAATTCCGCATGTGTCGGTTCGGCGCCATCCTGGATCCAGTCCAAGGTGCTGGTGTCACCGGACGAGACCAGGTTCGGGTTGTCGATCTCGAACCCGGCCGGCAGGTAATCGGCGACAATGACGCGGCCATATTGCGGTTTCGGCTCGGTGATCTTCAACACGACCACCATCCGCGCGTTCTGTTTCACCTTGGACGGATCCACTTTGTCGCCAGCGAGCGTGTAGTAGTTGCGCTCGATCTTGAAGCCCTTCTCGGCCGCGGGTTCCGGGGTGACCGGTGCGCCATTGACTGACACCACCGCCTGCAAGGCGCCTGCGCCAGTGTTCTCGACGCGTACCGGGTTTGTGAGATCAGCCGGCCGATAGGTCTGATAGAGCGCCTTCTGCCGGGCCTCTCCGTCCACACGCAGGGAGATCTTCGCTTCCTTCTCCAGCGCGCGGGCGGCGAGCAGCATCCATGCATTCTCCTGCGTGGAGGTGTAGGTCGCAACGGCGCGCGCCGTCTCGACCCGCTGCACGGCATTCATGATCACGGCCTGCGATCCGCCGTTCTCCGCCGTGAGTGCAACAACCGCAGCCGCATCGCGCAAGGTCGATCCGTAATCGGCGCGGCCGTACTCGGTGGCAGGAGGCGGCTTGAGTGCCGTCAGCGCGGCCGCATAGACGCGGTCGGCACGACCGCGATCACCCATCATGGCGAGTGCGGCACCGATCTGCGCATAGGCGATCGGTGTCGCCAGGCCGTCGAGCTGGGTGTCGGCGATGTAGCGCAGGTCGCTGATTGAAGCTGCGCCGTTGCGGGCCAACACGTAGAGCGCATAGGCGAGGTCAATCCCGCCGTTCTTCTTCGGCTCCGGCGCGTTGGCGGCGAAGTTGCGGAGACGTTCAAGCGCGAGCTTGAACGCCACATCGGGCACCGCAAATCCGCGCTCGCGCGCCCGCGTCAGAAAGTCGGTGACGTAGGCGTCGAGCCACGGATCCTCCCCGCCCGGCGACCACAGACCGAATGAGCCATTCGATGCCTGCCGCGACAGCAGCCGCTCGATCGCATCGCGGATGCGCTGATCGACGCCGCTATCGAGAGCCACGCGTGCTTGTGTGGCGAGCTCGTTTACATACAGCAGCGGCAGTGCGCGGCTGGTGATCTGCTCGGAGCAACCAAACGGATAGCGATCGAGCGCCTGCAGGATGGTAGCCGCGTCGAGTGCCGTTGAAGGTCCGACCGACACCGAGACACTACCGGTTCCCGGCACCAGATCCGCGAACAGATCGTTGGAGAGCGTCAGGCTCTCGCCCGCCGCAATCGGTTTCACGGTCCGGCGCGCCAGGATCTGGGTCGCCGGCTTGGTGGTGAGCGAATAGCTGCGGGCGAGCGTGAAGCCACCCGGTCCGTCGACGCTCACCTTGACGGCTGCCGTGCCGGCACCCGACGTCGTCAACGGCACCGCGAAGGATTGCCGCTGCTTGGCGTCAAGCCGCAAAGTCCGCGTGGCGCCGGTTGACGCAACCGGGCCATCGAACGCAACGCCGATCCGATAGTCGCCGGCGGCGCCTTCGACGTTGTCGATCTCAAGCTGCATGTTGCCGCGGTCACCGACCAGCAGAAAACGCGGCAGGGTCGCGGTCACCACCACGGGATCGCGAACGATGACGTCGCCTCCGGCGCGCCCGACCTTGGTCTTGGACCAGGCGATGGCCATCACGCGGACCGTCCCGGCAAAGTCGGGAATGTCGAAGCTCACCTCAGCGGTGCCGTCGCTGGCGACGCTGACGACGCCGGAGTAGAGCGCGAGCGGCGCCTGCGTGGGGGGACTTCCTTGCAGCTCCCCGCCCTGATCGCCGCCGGAGCGGATCTGCCCGCGCGTGCCCTGCATCCCGTCGATCAACTGACCGTAGAGGTCGCGGATGTCGGCGCTGAGCTGGCGCTGACCCAGATAGTAGTCATCGGGCGCCGGTGGTTTGTAGTTGGTCAGGTTGAGAATGCCGACATCGACGGCAGCCACGACGACGCGCGCCTCCTCGCCGGCAAGATTGGCGAGCTTCAGCGGGACGCGAAGCGTGTTGTTCGGTCGCATAAGCTGCGGCAGTTGCATGTCGACCGCGATGGTCTTTGCCGCGCGGTCGATCGCGAACCATTGCACCCCGATGGCGCGGCTCGGCATCCGGCCTGCCGCAACGTCGAGCGGACGGCGCAGGGTCGCGACCACATAGGCGCCGCTGCCCCAATCGGGACCGACATCGAAGCTCACCTGGTTTGCGCCCTGACGCACGTCGGACCGCTTGCTGGCGAGCAGCTTGTCGCCGAACACATTGATCGTGACGTTGCCGTCGGACGGTGCCTTGAACGAGACGGTGAGCGGCTCGCCTGGTCGATATTCCGGTTTGTCGAGCGCGATCTCCAGCGCGTCCGGCGTATCTGATCCGGCTTCGGCATAGAAGCCGGCATCAAACGAGACGGATGTGGTCGGCTCGTTCGGATCGTTGCTGGTCACATCCAGACGATAGCGGCCCCATTTCACCGGCAGCGCGATGCGACCGGGTTTGTCGGCGGCGATATCCAGGTTTCCATCGGCTATCCGCGCGGTGCGCTTGACCGGCTCGTACTGCCACACGCCATCGCGGCGGTACCACTGATAGCTCGTGTCGATCGACAACAACTCGTAGTGGAGGCCCTTGCGGGCGAGTGTTTTGCCATCAGGCCCCACGACGGCGACGTCGAAGGTTGCGGTTTCGCCCTCGCCTAACGCGCGGCCAGCAAAGAGTGGTTTGACCCCGATCATCGTGGTCGATGGCGTAACCGGCAGCGTCAGGCTGCGTTCGACCGCGCGTCCACCAGTCTCAGCCATGCGCACGACCACTGTGGCTTCCAGCGGACGCGTCGTCTCCGGCAGCTTCTGTAGTGCGACCTGGAACTTGGCCTTGCCCTGGGCATCGGTCGCCGGGAGGTCTTCGAGCGGCTTCTCGGTCGCAGCTGCCGCTTCATCGGTCTCGGCCGCACCAAACTGGTAGCCGGCGAAGCCCGGGCGACCAGGCACTGGTTTGACCTTCACTTCGCCGGCAAGCTCGAGCGCCGATGCGGGCGCGCCGTAGAGATAGCGGCCCTCTACGGTGACCGTGATGGGCGCCGATTTGCTGATCGCCTTTGCGGTGCTGGCGAGATCAAACTCCGTGCGATCGGCGACATAATCTTCGACCAGGAACGTGGTCTCGCCGACCGCGGGCCGCTTCGGATCCGTGTAGGCGCGCACATGCCAGGTTCCGGTCGTAGCAGTCGGGGCGATCGGCACATCGAAGCTGCGCCCGCCCAGGCCCTGATCGGCCACCAGCACGCGTCGATACTCGACGCCATCGGGGCGCTCGACCACGAGCGTGAGCGGCACGCCGGCCGCAGCCACATCCTGCGGATCGCGCAGCAGCGTCGTCACGTGCACGGTTTCTCCGGTGCGATAGACGCCGCGCTCGGTCACCACGAAGGCATCCAGCCCCTGTGGTGCCGGACGACCCGTTACGCCGCGGTCGGACAGATCGAACGCCGGTCCGCTCAGATTGAGGAACGCATAGTCGCCGTGCGGATCGGCAGCGACCAACAAGGCCGGCGCTGCACTTCCCTCCCCGCGCGCAAGCCCTGGCTCGAACAAGGCATAGCCATTGGCGTCCGTCTTGCGAGTCGCCAGCACCTCGTTGTTGCGGGCGATCAGCCGCACATCGATTCCGTCGCGCGTGCCGGCGCTCGCCAGCGAGTGCACGAACACATGCACGCCGTCATTTGCCGAGTAGGCCGTGAGCCCGAGATCGGAGACGATGAACCACTGGGTCGCCAGCGCATCATAGGTCTCGGTCGAGCCGCCGACCGCCTTGGCGGACATCAGATAAACGCCGGGCGCCAGATCGCCCACCGCCTGATCGACCGGGAAGGCCGTGGTGACCTCGGCATTGAGCTGCTGCTCGACCTTGAGCTCGCCGTCCCAGACCTGCGCACCGCGCTCGCTGGCGATGCGCTCAAGCTCGTAGGGACGCAGGTTGCGCTGGAAATCCTCGCCGACGACGGTGTCGAGCAGGTTACGGTCGCCGATCCGGTAGATCGCGATCTTCACCGCGTTGGTGTTGACGCTGACGACCGGAATGCCGCGCTGGCCGGTGCGCGGCAGCACGTACGCCTTGCCAACGAAGCGTGCGAAGGGCGAGCGGTCCCGCACATAGATATTGAAGTCGGCGGGGGTTGTGAGGTTTTCTGCCACCACCGATGGCAAGCCCGCGCGCAGCGTAATTGCGTAGTGCTCGCCGTGCTTCAGGCCTTCCACGCAGAGCTGCTTGTCTTCGACCGACAGGGCTGGCTTGTCTTGGCCGGCCACGGCAACGAAGGGCGAGAAATCCGTCCGCCGGCCCGGCAGCGCCTCTGAGAACTGGAAGCATGCGCGCGGCGCGGCCGAATCGGAATCGACGGAGTAATCGAGGATCCGGAAGCCGTGGTCCTGACGCAGGCGGTCATAAGTGGCGTGTACGTCCGCGACATCGCGCAGATCGAGTGAGAGCCGCAGCGAATCGAGGGCCGGCCGCCACAGTTTGCGCTCCGCAAAGGTGCGGCTGAGCAAGGTAAGGCTTGCCGCCTCCTCGTCACGGCTCTTGGCGCGCTGATAGGCGATGTATGCCGCCGTCGAGGCACGCTCGAGCAGCGCGGTTTTCTCATCATCATCGCTCGGCGAAATCTGCAGGGTCGCGCGGGCAAACCGCAGCCAATTGGTGCTGTCGTCAGGTGCCGAGGCAGCAACCCAGCCGAGCAGCTCCGCAGCGTTGCGGTAGTCGCGCCGCCCCAGGGCCGCGTCGGCATCTCGCCGGACTGCCGCAGCTGGTCTGGATGCGCGGGCAGCCTCCGCCTTGACCTGCGCCGCGAGCTTGATGGCGCCGTCGGCGAGGTCGTCGCGCTGAAAAGCCTTGTCGGCGAAAGCGGTGGAAATGGCAGCCAAGAAGAGCGGCACGGCCAAAAGGCCTGCGCGCAGAGCGGCGAGCATGCGTAGCCTCCCTGATCGGGCACAACCCATCCACCCCGCCAGGAGTGGACGAGACAAAGGTGACGCAGTTTTGACGCACGTGGCGCGGCCCGGGTTCAAAAGCAGGGCCGCGATCTTCAGTGGCTCACGATCGGATTGAGCTTTTTCCCATAAATGGATGTTCTTATGGATGTTTTCCCGGGGAAATGGCGTGTGCCTATTTCTTTTGCCTGTTGGGTGGCGGAGCATTGTCCCCGGGCACATCCACGCCAATCGTCACGACGAGGCACTCCTGCACTTCCACATAGCTGGGCATCCCACCGTCCTCGGTCTGCCCGACGCAGCGCTTCTTGTCGTTTGCCGAATATTTCGACCAACTCTCCTGCAATTCCTTCTTGGCACTGTCCTCGTCCGCCATGCAGGCCTTGTAGTCTTGCGACACGGCAAGATCGATCGACTGGTTGATTGCCGAAGCGGCCTTGCAGCCGGGTGCCGGGTTGAACTGCGGAAAGCTGGTATCGGCGACGCGGATCACTTCTCCGGTCAGCGCGCCGGCCAGAAGAAGTGGAATTGCGATGTACATGGATCGTGCCTCCGTGCGCTGATCCTAAAAACCCGAGAGTCTGGTAAGCCACATGCCTGCTACATTCAAGCCGCGCTTCCGATCGGCAGAATGGCAGCGCGCACATCCGCGGCGTTGCGAAAAATCAATGGCGAGCCATGGCGTCTCTTTCAGCGACAAGTGGGCAGCAGGTGGACCGCGAGCGAGAGCGACTGCCCGTGACGGTCATCGCCGGCTTTCTCGGCAGCGGCAAGACAACCCTGGTCAATCACATCCTGGTCAATAATGCCGGCCTCAAGGCTGCCGTCATCGTCAACGAGATCGGCGAAATCGGCATCGATGGCGATCTGATCATCGCCACCGAGAACGATATGGTCGAGCTCAGCAATGGATGCATTTGCTGTTCGATCAACAATGATCTTGTCGAGACCATCTTTCGCGTGCTCCAGCGCAAGCGACGCGATCGATTATCTGGTGGTGGAAACCACGGGAGTTGCCGATCCGCTGCCGGTCGTGCTGACGTTTCTGCGCTCGGAGTTTCGCGACATCATTCGTGTGGATTCGATCGTGACCGTGGCTGACGCGGAATGCTTCAGCCTGGATTTGTTTGACAGCCCTGCAGCCCGCAACCAGCTGCGCTACGGCGACACCATCCTGCTCAACAAGAGCGACCTCGCGTCCGCCGCCCGATTGGCGGATGTGGAAGCGAAAATCCGCACGGTGAGAAACGGAGCACGGCTCATCCGCACGACGCACTGCGGTGTGCCTCTTCCGTTAATCCTGGGCGTCGATTTGTTTGACTCCGAGGGGTTGTTGGTCGACGGACACGCTGATCACGAGCACGCGCATTCAAGCCATCTGCGGGACGATGGGTTCGAGGCGTTCTCGTTCCAAATTGACCGGCCGTTTGCGGTGCAGAGATTTCAACAATTTCTTGAGCAGCTGCCGCCTGACGTATTTCGTGGCAAGGGTCTGCTGTGGCTCGACGCCAGCGACAAGCGCTACATATTTCATTTAGTGGGTCAGCGCTTTACGCTTGACGAGAGTTCGTCATTCGCGCCGCTGCAAAACAAACTGGTGCTGATCGGTCGCAATCTTGATCGTGGCCGACTGAGGTATCAGCTTGAGGCATGTTGTATGTCAGACACGCCGGAACTGTAGCTGACCAGCAACATGTTTGTCTTTTGTGATACAGTTGCCGATTGAGCATCTTGCTGCCTGCCCACGAAGAAGGCATCGTCGCTCACAATAAACAAGAACTGGAATCAAACGTGGGGTGGGGACGATGGGCAAATTTCGCAATTTTGTCCTGGGCACGACCGCGCTTGTCGGTCTGGCCGCGACAACAGCAACGAGTGCGCTCGCTGAAGGCTTCGAAATCCGCGAGCAGAGTGCCTGGGGTCAAGGCGCGTCCTATGCGGGCGTTGCCGCCGGCGGTTCGCTGTCCTCGATGTTCTGGAACCCGGCGACCATGACCCAGACCGGTGCGTTTGGCCTGGAAACGTCCGGTTCTCTGATCTTCCCGCAGGCCTCGCAGACAGGCACGGCCGCTTTGTTTCCATCTGGTGCGCCGCTGCCATTCACCGACGGGACGCCCAACAGCGGCCAGGACGCATTTGTGCTCTCCAGCTACATGGCAATGCGGTTGACCGATCGCATCTGGGCGGGTGTTTCGCTCAACTCGCCGTTCGGGCTTGAGACCGCGTTCGAAAATCCCAACTGGGCGGGCGCGTTCTACGGCCAGAGTTCCACTCTTCGGACCTACAACGCGACGCCCACCATTGCCATCAAGATAACCGACTGGCTGAGCGTCGGCGGTGGCTTTCAGGCGCAATATGGCTTGACTGACTTCAAGTTTGCGACCGGCATCGCGCCGGGGCTTCCGCCATCGGTCTTCCTCGCCCAGGCCATGGGCCATGGCTGGGGGTTTGGTTGGACCGCCGGTGTCGCTGTCACGCCGACCTCGTCCACGCAAATCGGCCTCGGCTACCGGTCGGGCATTGACCAGCATATCGGCGGCAATCTGGACACGGGCGCCGTGGTCGGGCTCGGAACCCCGGGCACCGTCAACACGACCATAAAGCTGCCGGGCATCGCGAGCCTGGGCCTGCGGCAAGGCCTCACTCCTCAGCTCACCCTGCTCGGCACGGTCGAATGGACCAACTGGAGCCGCATCGGTACGTCAACACTGACCCAGGGAAACGGGGCGCCGGTGTTGGCTCCATCGGGACTGCCGGTCCAGATCCCGTTCCAGTGGCGCGACAGCTGGTTCTACTCGGCGGGCCTCGAATATGCTGTGGCACCAGCCTGGACGCTGCGCAGCGGTGTCGCCTACGAGAGCAATGCCATCCCGGATCAAGTCCGTGTCCCACTCGTTCCGGACAACAGCCGCATGTGGTATTCCGTCGGCGCCACCAACACGGTCGGTAACTTCAAGATCGACCTCGCCTACTCGTTCATCGACGTGAAGACGGCGCCGATCAACATCGTTCCCGGCAATCCCTCCTTCAACGGGCTCGTGACCTACACCGGCAGCTCGAGGGGCAATGTCAGCATCTTCTCGATCGGCGTGAAATACATGATGGCGCCTCCCCCGCCGGCCGTTTCGACGCGCGGATAATCAGATCGCGGATTTCTTGATCAGGTTGAGCGCGGCCTTCGGGCCGCGCCAGCCAAGGAATTTCAGGCGCTTGTCGTCAAGCGCATCTGTCGCCTCAAAGAATTTCTCCAACTCGCCAACGGTGCGCTTGGACAGATTTCGCACGTCCTCGATCTCCGCCTCGAAGTCCGACTGCGCCGGGACCAAGAAGACGCGGTCGTTACGCTCCTTGCCCTTTTTTGTGCTTTGCTCGACCTCCAACACACCGATAACCCGGCAGGTCAGGACCAGGCCTGGAAATGTCGCCGCTTTGTGAATGATGAGCGCGTCGACCGGATCGCCATCCTCGGCTTTGGTGCCGGGGACAAAACCCCAGTCATACGGATAAGCCAGCCCAACCAGCAGCGGCTTTGATAGCGTGAATGTCTTGAGTTTGGAGTCGAACTTGATCTTGGCCTTGCTGCCACGCGGGGTTTCGACCACCGCGTGGATATGCTTGCCGTCAGCCCAGGTCGGTATTTTCTCAAAATTCATCATCGGCCAATGCAGCAACCGCCGACCGGCTGAGAATGTTCCCGCCGCTGTGGAAAGCGTCGACACACAGCCAACGGGCTGGCCGTCAACCGCTACCAGGCCGGGATCAGCACGTTGTCGAGTAGATTCCAGCGCGGTGCTTCCGGGGCGCGCTGTTTGCCCTCGATCCAATAGGCGACCTGTGCATCGCGAAAGCCGTTGTTTGTTTGCAGGGCGAGCCATGCGTTCAGATAGAGTGTCAACGTCGTGGCGTCAGGTGGAAGGAAATAGGCAAACATGAGGGGTGCACCCATCCCGCTCGCGGCAACCGCCGTATAGCCGGGATGGCCCGAGGCCCAGGCATGGGCTTGATCGACAGACCAGACGGCGGCATCGACATCCGGCCTGTGGGCGAACTCATCGTAGGTTGCCAGCGGCACGATCTGCGCTTTCGGAAACAAGTGCTGCGCCAAGCGGAAGATCGCGCTGTCGCGCAAGGCTCCGAGTTTCAAATTTCCGGTTTTGGCGACCTCGTCGTAAGTGAGAAACTGTCGCGCGCGATCGGAGCGGGCGATGAACGCGACCGGACTCTCGAAATAAGGATTTGTCGCCTGCAAATTCTCCAATCGTTTCTCGGTGACGTACATACCCGCCATCACGATGTCGAGCCGCCGATCGATGAGATCGTGTTGCGCCTGCCCCCAATCGAACGGCGCAAGCTCCAATTTCACGTGCAGATCATGGGCCAGCCTATACGCATAGCTGATATCAAACCCGA
The DNA here is from genome assembly GCA_963760435.1 of uncultured Alphaproteobacteria bacterium. Lineage (GTDB taxonomy): Bacteria > Pseudomonadota > Alphaproteobacteria > Rhizobiales > Xanthobacteraceae > JAFAXD01. The sequence continues at coordinate 153,856 of CAVXDE010000040.1, read as the reverse complement.
CCAGATGGCCCGCGGCGTTCTCATAGTCGAACGGCACGACATCGCGGCCGTACCCGACCCGCAGCAAGCCACGATCGCGAATTCCGTCGAGGGTGGCCGGGCCGGCGAGCGGCGGCAAATCCTCGGCGTTTGCAGTGTAGACCACGGCCTGAACATCACGGATCAGATCGGGGTCAAGGGTTCGGTCGAGGATGGCGGCATTGCTGGCTGGCGAGAACAAACGGTTCGACAGCGCGCGAACGGCGCTCGCTGCACCTGCAAAAAGAACCACTCCCAGCGCAATAGCCGTAATCGCCCGAAGCGGCCGCCACCTGGCACAGCGGAAATACATGAACGGAACGGCGACGCCGATGAACGCATAGGCCGAAACTGACAGCGCGACCTGACCGTAGCGCGTGACGGTCATGGCCTCGACATATAATGGCACGGTTTCGCTCGGCAGTCCCAGCCACTGCGCCATGAAACCAGCCCCGCTGATGGTGGTGCTCGGCGCGCCACTCGAGGACAACAGCGTGATCGGCGGCAACAGCAGTTTTTGCACCCAATCCACCGACACCCGGAAGTGCTGGGCCGCATAGATGATGAACAACGCCACGAAATAATTTCCGAGCGAGGCAAATACGTAGGCAAGCGATATAGTCGCGCGCGTGACGTCCTTGGCCTCCGCGTCCGCGTGGCCGGCAGCGGCGATCCGGCGCTCGGAAATTCTTTGGATCAGGGGCAGCGCCGAGGTTGGCAAGGTGGTGACCAGCGCCAGGACAAAAGCCGGCCGCAGGTCGGCGAGAATCTCGCGCCAACTGACCGGAGCGATGGCCGATAGGGCGAGCGGCAGCAACACGAACGCAAGCAACAATGTGCCGAGCAGAAACAAAGACAGGTAAACCGCGAGCGAGCCAGCCATGCGTGGCTCAATCGTGCCGGCGGTGCTTGCAAACAGCGCGAACACACCGACCGGCGCGAGGTACACGACCCATTGCCAGATCCTCAAGCTTGCGAGCCGGATTGTTTCGACCACCTCGAGAAAAGATGCCTTCGACTGAACTGATTGGACGGCCGCACCAAACATCACCGCGAACACCACGATAGCCGGAACGAGATTCTGACTTAACGCCGCCGTGAGATTTTCCGGAACCAGGGTCCGTACCAGGTCCATCACGCTGATCTGCGCGGACGGTTTGATCTCGATCGGCGGCGCGGGCGATGGGAAGGCCTGCGCGAGCGTCTGGATCACAGTGAAGACCACGATCCACAAAAAGAGATAGAGCACCCAGCTGGCGCGTATGAGCTCCCGCGTGCGCGCGGGCGCGAGACTGCCCAGGCCGACGATAAGCGAACTGAGAATGTAGGGATAAACCACGCTCTCGAGCAGCATCGCGTAAACGACGCCCGCGGGCTGCAGCACCGCCATCCGCTCGCCAAAGGTAAGCCCGGCGAGGATGCCGAACAGGGCGCCGGCCAGCACCCAAGCCGGAAGGCTCGCGGCCAGCATCCGGCCGCGCGCCACCTTCGATGCCGTGGGGGTACGCGCTTCCATCCCGCGGACGGACCCCTCAATGCGATGGAACTGTCATTCGGTCGCAGCCTGCTCCGGCAGCGGCGCGGCAATCGTACACCGCAGCCCTTCGGGGCGGAATTCTCGGGTGACCCTCGCCCCAGGGATCGCCGTGTCGATCAGGGTCGTCCCCAGGCCGGTGTGCGTGGGCGAACCTATCTGAGGCCCGCCCTGCTCCTGCCACGCGAGGTTGAGCGTTCGCCCGCCGTTTTGGCGCGCGATCGTCCAGGCCAGATGCACGGACCCTGCCGGTCGTGAGAGGGAACCGTATTTCGAGGCGTTGGTGGCGAGCTCATGCAGGACCAGCGCGAACGGGGTCGCCAGGTCCGCCGGCAGGAAAACCGGTTCGCCGCCGATATGCAGGCGATCCGCGCTGTCCGTCGCATAGGCTTCGAGCTGACTGCGCGCCAGTTCAGCCAGGTTGGCGCCCCGCCAATCGGAGGCGACGAGCAGGTTGTGGGCCCGCCCCAACGCCGCGAGACGGCCGTCAAATCTCGCGACAAAATCCGCGTCCGACGGAGCATGGCGTAGCGTTTGACGGGCGATGGCCTGGACCACGGCCAGGGTATTCTTCACACGGTGGCTCAGTTCACGCAGCAGAACCTGCTGGCGGTGCTCCCACTGTCTGCGCTCAGTGACGTCGCGCGTGCTCTCCAGCGCCAGGCGGCGGCCGTTCATAGTCCCCAGCACGATGCGGCTTTCGACCGTGATGTCTCGCCCATCCTTGGCGCGATGCTGCAGCTCGCCGTTCCAGCTTCCGGTTTCCAGCAGCACACGCCGCAGTTCTTCGAACGAGGAACCAGGCACCTTTGTCTTCAGCAATTCCCGCTTGTCTTTGCCCAGCGCCTCTTCGCGGCTGAAGCCATAAAGCTCGGCGCTGCCTCGGTTCCACTCAACGATGCCGTTGTCCAGATCCCAAATGAAGATCGGGTCATGCGACAACTCCATCAGGCGCTTGTCCTGTCGCAACAGTTCCTCACTGTCGCGCAAGGCTCGCTCGACTTGCAGCCGTTCGGTCACGTCGACAAATGTGATGACGACGCCGTCGATCTTGTCATCGACTGTTCGATAGGGACGTAGCCGCACGTCGTACCAACGCCCATCACGGCTACGAACCTCACGTTTCAACGGCATCAGGTGCGCAATCACCGACTGCGCGTCCGACAGCAAGGCGTCGTATTCAAGCTGGTGCGCGAAGTCGGTGAGCGGGCGCCCCTCGTCGCTCGGCGTGATGCGAAAGAGCTCGGTGACTTGCCGGGTGAAACGTTTGATGCGAAGACCTGAGTCAAGGAACAGCGTGCCGAAATCGGTTGCAGCCATCAGGTTCTGCAGGTCGCTATGCGCGCGTGAGACGGCCTCAAGCTTCAGCTTCAGCTCGCTGTTGACCGTCTGCAGCTCCTCGTTGATCGACTCCAGCCCCTCCTTGCTGGTCTCGAGCTCCTCCGGGGTTGATCGATATTCCTCATTGATCGATTGCAGCTCTTCATTGGCGGCCCGCAATTCCTCGTTGGCGAGCTCCGACTCTTCGCGCGTCGTGCGCAGGCGCTCCTGCGCAAGTTCCAGCTCCTGGGTCAGCCGGCGCACCGTCTCGTCGGCTTGATGTTGCTCACCTGAGACAGAGAGTTGCGGTTCGACAGCTTCCCCTTCGATGAACATCACGATGGCGCGCCGCGACTCAGGCTCTTCGGCCGATGCGGCCGGCTTGACCTGCAGCAGCACGCGATGCGGTGAGCCGTTGAAGCGCACCGGAATGGGGAGGCTCAAGGTGGATTGACCGCGTTCGAAGATGCGGTGCAAAGCAGAGCGCAACTCGAATCGAAGCTCCGGCCGCACCAGATCGACGATATCACCGCTGAGCGGACCGCCCGACGGCTGGAGGAAACGGCCGGCATTGTCGGACAGGTGAACGACCCGGTGCGTCTGGTCGACCAGGATGCTGGGCGGCGCCACTTGCTCGATTGCCTGGCGATGCAGGGCCGCCTCGTTGACCGCCGCGGCAGGACTTATATGGCGCCCGGCGTGCGCCGGGTCCTCATGCAGGCCGAGGCTTCCCAACAGCCGCGGCAGCAGGCGCGGCTTATCTCCAGGCTGAGCGGCCGACTGATAGATCCTCGCCTTGCGATCGACCGTTCGAAACAGCCCTGGTGGATAGTCGGCGGTCTCGGAAGCGCCGAGCAGGAGATATCCACCCGGGTTGAGCGCGTAGTGGAACGTGCTGCACGTCTGCTCCTGCAGCTCGCGGTCAAGGTAAATGAGCAGATTGCGACACGAGATCAGATCGATGCGCGAAAACGGCGGATCGCGCAGCACGCTGTGGCTCGCGAACAGGACGATGTCGCGGACCTCTTGCCGCACGCGATACTGGTCGCCCTCGCGGGTAAAGAAACGGCGCAGCCGGTCCTCGGTGACGTCAGCCTCAATAGCAGCTGGGAACCGTCCCTCGCGGGCAATTGCGAGCGCCCGCGCATCAAGGTCCGAGCCGAACACCTGTATGGGGGGGCGCGCCTCGTGGCGCGCGGCTTCTTCGAGCAGCAGAATCGCAATCGTGTAGGCCTCTTCCCCGGTCGCACATCCGGGGACCCAGACACGGATCGGCGCGGCCGCTTCCTTCGTTTCAAACAGGTGGGGCAGAACATTCTGCCTAAGCGAGTCGAAGACCTCATTGTCGCGGAAGAACGTGGTCACCGAAATCAGGAGATCGGCCAGCAGGGCTTGGGCTTCCTCCGGATTGTCGCGCAGGATTTCATAATAGTCCTGCGGGTCGTCGGTGCGCGTCACCTGCATGCGCCGGGCAATTCGTCGCAATACGGTCGAACGCTTATATTTCGAGAAGTCGTGCCCCGTACGCACGCGCAAATGCGCAAGGATTCGGCGCACCAGCTCCTCATCGAGCTTGCGCGTATCCGTAACGTCCACAAGATCCTTGTTCGCAATGAGCTCGACGAGGCGCTCTGCAAGTTCGCGGACCGGCAGGACAACATCGGCGATGCCGGTCGCGATGGCGCTGCGCGGCATCGACGGGTATTCCGCATCGCTCGGATCCTGGACCAGAATGATGCGGCCGGCCTCCTTCACAGCGCGCACCCCGATTGCTCCGTCAGACCCTGCACCAGTCAGGATGACCGCAAAGCCGTCGCCGTGCTGCTCGGCCAGAGACCGGAAGAACAAGTCGATCGGAGCCCGCTGGCCGCGTGGCTCATCAAACTCCGCCGCCGAAATCTCGTGATCCGAGATGCGCAGCTGCCGGTCGGGCGGGATGACATAGACGTGATTAGGTCGCAGCTTTTCGGGAAGCCCGACCTGAGTGACTGGCATACCGGTTCGGGTCGCCAGGATCGCTGGCAAGTCACTGCGGCTTTGCGGATCGAGGTGCACCACGACGACGAACGCCGCGCCGGTGTCTTGCGGAAGTGCGCTAAAAAACGCCTGCAGCGCCTGAACGCCGCCCGCGGACGCTCCGATGCCAACGGTGACGGGTTTTGGACCTGACTGCTCTTCTCGCGAATTATTACTAGCCCCGCCTCCATTTCTGTTTGTGTCTGTCATGACACGTACTCCGCCCCAGCACACCCGGCGATCACCCTAACGGGCGCAAGCATCGTTGACAACGAAGCGCGCCGCCGTGTGCGCGGGCGGTGAATGAGAAACGGATCACCCCCGAGACGGAACCCTCTTGGCGTCGCGACCGTTCCCACCCGGGGCTCGCGGAGACGAAACATGGCCAATCGCAACATTGTGGCCATCGGCGCCTCCGCCGGCGGCGTTGAGGCGCTCCGGTTCCTCGCCAGCAAGCTTCCCAGCGACCTGCACGCATGCGTGCTGATCGTGATCCATCTAACAACCCAGTTCCGCTCTGAGCTCGACATCATCTTGAGCGAGGTTGGTCCCCTGCCGGCGACGTTTGCGCGAGATGGCGAGACGCTCAAGGATGGGCACATATTCATAGCTCCGACGGGCTTTCATCTGATTGTTGCTGACGATCGGCTGCAGCTCGGGATCGGACAGCGCGAGAACAATGCACGCCCGGCTATCGATCCGCTGTTTCGATCGGTGGCACTGTGTTGCGCCCCACGCGCAATCGGTGTCGTACTCACGGGCACGCTGGGTGACGGCTCGTCCGGTCTGCTGGCGCTGGAGCAGTGCGGCGCTATTACGGTTGTCCAGGACCCGCGCGACGCTCGCTTTGCGGAAATGCCGACCAACGCAATGGCACGATCGAACCCGAAACACGTCGTGAGCCTCGCGGCCTTGCCTGAACTTTTGACCAAGCTGGTGCATGAACCTGCCGGACCGCCCAGGCCTGTGCCGGACGCCATCAAGTATGAGGTCGAGGTGGCAAAGAGTGGACAAGCGAGCATGAGCAACCTGGATCGCATTGGCCGGCGCTCCGTGCTGGCTTGCCCGGACTGTCACGGCGTCATGTGGGAAATCGATGAGGGCGACCTTGTTCGTTACCGGTGCCACGTCGGTCATGCCTATACGGTGGAACTGATGAGCCTGGCGCTCGCCGAAAACCTCACGCGTGCGCTCGGCAGCCCATTACGCGCCCTGGATGAGCGGATCGCCCTTGCCGACCGGCTGAGCCGGCAGGCAAGTGCGAGCAATCGCCCCCATTTGGCTCAATCCTGGCAACAAAAAACACACGAGTTCCAGCGGGAGGCGGAGGTCATTCGCGCGGCGGTGACACGCATGGACGAACTCGCCGGCCGGTTGGCGCAAGAACCCAATAGCCGGACACAGGCGGATATCCGCCCGCTGGCGCGCTCGGATCGTCGCCGCGTGTGAGCCCTGTGGCGTTCCGAGTGTCGAGCTTACGTTTCCCTAGCCCGACACACCATTTGGCTCGATTGAGTACAGGTGCACGGATCCATCGTCGTCCCTGACGCGCCATTGGCCGGTTTCGGCATGGTAGACCGCGTCGGGGAAATGCCGATCAACCCAGCGGAAAGCGCTTTCCGAAACTCCAAGTCAACTATGGAACTTTGCTGCATCCGAGCGAATTTATCCAGGTATATTGGCCTAAATCGTAGAAAGCGCCACATGGCCGTCTCGCTGGTCCGCAAGCTTGAGCAGTTCACGCCGCTTTCTGAAACCGAAAAGCGGGTGCTGCAAAGTGCGCCGACGCGGACGCGGGACGTGGCTAGCCACAGCGACATCGTGTCGGAGGGAGATTGCCCGACAGATATCAGCCTTCTGAGCGAAGGCTTTGCCTGTCGCTACAAGCTCCTCGGTGATGGGCGACGGCAGATCACGGCCTTTCTGATCCCCGGCGATATCTGCGATTTGCGCGCTTTTCTTTTGGGCCGCATGGATCATGCGGTCGCCGCCCTGTGCCGGTGTCACGTCTCGCACATTTCGCATCAGAAACTGTTCGAGATCATCGAGACGCACCCGCGCATTGGATTTGGCTTATGGCGCGATACGATGCTCGACGGTGCGATCTATCGTCAGTGGCTGACCAACGTCGGTCGTCGCTCCGCCTATCAGCGCATCGCTCACCTTCTCTGCGAAGTCTGGTGGCGGCTGCAAGCCCTCGGCAGGACCCGTGGCGACACCTACGAACTGCCGGTGACCCAGACTGACATTGGCGACGCGATGGGTCTTTCGGTCGTGCACGTCAATCGGACGCTGCAGCAGCTGCGGGCCGACGGTCTCATTTCGCTGCGGTCAAACGTTGTCGTGGTCCTTAACTGGCGCCAGTTGCAGGACGCCGGGGAATTCGATCCGGACTATCTGCAACTGCAACCAGAACTAACGCCCGTCCAGCGGACAGACGTTTGAAGTTCTACGACATGTACCGCCGCGTCCGGCCGCAAGCCCCCTGCCCCGAGGCCTGCCCTCCGGAGGGCGCGCGCAATTGGAAGGCGACCCTCTGGTGCATTTATGAGAATTTCAGCACGCACCGCATCATGGCAGTCGCCGCCGGCGTGACCTTCTATGCGCTGCTGGCCCTGTTCCCGGGCATCGCCGCGCTGATCTCGCTCTACGGACTGTTTGCTGACCCGGGCACAATCAGCCAGCACGTCAACGGCCTGTCGAGCATAGTTCCGGGTGGCGGCACCCAGATTATTACCGACCAGATGAACCGCGTTGCCGCGCAAGGCAACGGCCGGCTCAGCGCCGCCTTCCTGATCGCGCTGGCAATATCACTGTGGAGCGCGAATTCCGGGATGAAGGCGATTTGCGACGCGCTCAACGTGGTCTACGGGGTGCGTGAGCAGCGCAGCTTCATCATGCTCAACGCCATCTCGCTCGCCCTCACATTGGCGCTGACAGTCTTCTTGTTGTTGGCCATGGCCGGCCTGGTGGTCGTGCCGGCAATCCTGAGTTTTGTGGGTGAGCCGGACGGCGCGCCTTGGCTCGTGAGCTTGCTGCGCTGGCCGGTGCTGCTGGCCGCAATCATGTTGATCGTCACCGCTCTCTATCGCTACGCCCCAAGCCGGGACAATGCCCGCTGGCGATGGATCACGCGGGGTAGCGTATTCTCCGCAGTCGCGTGGCTCGCGGTCTCCGTCCTTTTCTCCTGGTACACGGCGCATTTCGGGAGCTACAACAAAACCTACGGCTCTCTCGGCGCGGTGTTCGGATTCATGACTTGGATCTGGTTGTCGATCACGGTCGTGCTGCTGGGCGCCGAGATCGATGCCGAATTGGAGCGCTGCGCGCCTTGAGCCTGCGCTTGACCGCACTTACTGCGGCGCGACGTTCAGCTTGCTTCGCCCTCACCCCTGCGCGGTCGTCCGTCGCAGTCCAAGAGCTCTTCCACGTCATGCGCAAGCGACTCGTAGCCTTGGGCGATGCGCAGCATGCGCGCCCGCACCGCATCGTCGTTGATGGATGTGGCGCAGGCCCGCAGCCCGTCAGCCTGGGCGCGGTAGTGCGCGGGATCAATCAAAAGCGCTGGCGCTGCCATCGCAGGATCCGTTATCACGTCAAGGGCAAGAGAACGCGGCAGCAGCGGGAACGCCCTTGAACCCCACCCACGCGCCGTGCCTATTGGGCCGAGACAAGCCGCAACAACTTGGCCAACTTAAGGCCAGCCGCAATCGACGCCGGCCCGCTACCGGACCAAATCAGCGTGGCCGGCGTGGTTTGCGGCTGGAGACGCGGAACAAAATATCGACGTAAGACGGAGTGTTCATAGGCACCTCCGAAGCCTTCTGACTCAGACTGTATTCATCGTTGCGCTATGCTACCTCCAACCGGATTAACGCCTGATGAATGTTTGGGCGGCTTCACACCGTCGTGACCGGCGCGCAGGCGAAAAATGGCTAATCTAACAAAAGGTTAACGCGGAACATTAGGCAAACGGCGCTTGGCGGCTGGCCTTGCCCTGCGCCTCGGAAATGGCTCAAAACCGGGGAACAAAGCCTGTAGTCGAACTCGCCGGGACCCACCTGATCGCCGCCTGCGTACCCATGGCCGTTGTCCGCCCCCCATTAGTCGCTCCCTTGTCCGGCCAGGCTTCGCGGCGGGCAAGCGGTTTGCGTTGCCGCGCGATGTGTTTGTTGATGACATTTGTTTGTTTGGGCATCGGCGGCTGCGCGTTGAGCGGTAGCGAAATCGAAGCGATCCAGCGAGCCGAAGCCCCTGCCCCGTCTCTGGTGCAAACAACTGTTGCCGCCGAGTTCCGCACCGCGAAGCTGACGGGCAATCCACAGATCTCGGATCTACACCAGACCACCGGTCCGCAGCCCGGCGACTGGATGCTCTGTTTCAAATCCGACGGGTCGGACCAGGCAGTGCGCTATGCGGTGTTCTTTCGCAACGACAAACTGGTGACGTCACGGCCGGCCGCCATCATCGATGGCTGTCACAAGGCTGACTATCACTCCCTGGAGCCGCCCCTGCCGCGTTGGCCTGGCTCCGGCTAGTTGAAGCTTGCGAGCGGGGCATCCAACACGATAGCCTGCCAGCATGGGAGCAGACCCGCCAGTCGCGAAACGTGAGCGCGCCACCCGAGCTCTCGCTGCGGCAGCCCTCGTCTGGCTCGTCCCGCTCGCTTTGTTCCCGGTCACGCCGGCTGCGGCGGGCGATGCGACCCATTTCCTGATCTGCCGGTCGGAAGGCTGCGTCGATATTCCCTCGCTGCGCTTCTTCCCCAAGGGCCAGGCCCCGACCACGGCGGCAGCACCGCCCCCGGCTGGCGCAGCTCCGGCCGCGCCGGCACCCAACCAACCCCAGCCTGATGCCCTGCAGCGCGAGATCGAAGCCGACATTGTCGACTTCTGTGAGCATCATCCGGACGAGCGCTTTTGCGGCAAGCTGCGGCTCTGGTTCCAGCGGCACCCGGAAACGCGCACGCCGATGTGAGGAGCCGCGCCCTTCAGTCTTGATACCAGCGCTTTTCCGGCGCGAGGCCGAGGTTCTCGCGCAGCGTCTTGCCCTGGTAGGCGCGCCGGAAAAGCCCGCGTCGCTGCAGCTCAGGCACCACCAGGTCGACGAAGTCGTCGATGCCGCTCGGCAAGTGCGATGGGATGATGTTGTAGCCGTCGGCCGCTTGCGCGGCTTGCCAGCTCTCCATCTGGTCGACGATGTCGGCGGCGGTGCCGACCACCACGCGATGACCGCGACCGAGCGCGACGGCCTGATAGAGCTGACGGATCGTGTAGTTCTCCCGCTGCGCCTGGCGATACATCACCTCGGCCCGGCTCTTGAACGCCGGGTCGCGCGGTTCCGGCACGGGTCCGTCGAGCGGATAGCCGGACAGATCGCCCAGCCGATCATAGAGCGAGGCCAGGCCGACGACGGGATCGAGCAGCGCCTGCAGGGCGTCATGCTTGGCCTGGGCATCGCTGCGTGTCGGCCCGACGATCGGCATCAGGCCGGGCATGATGATCACCTCGTCGTCGCTGCGGCCGTGCTTCGGCAGACGGCCCTTGACCGAGGCATAGAACGCGCGGGCGTCGTCCAGATCCTGCTTGGCCGTGAACACCACATCCGCGCTTCTGGCGGCGATGTCGCGCCCGGCCTCGGAATCGCCGGCACAGAAGATCACTGGTTCATCCTGTGGAGAGCGCGCCACGTGCAGCGGGCCCCGTACGGAAAAGTATTTGCCCTTGTGATCGAGCACATGGCGCTTATCGGGGTCGTAATAGAGCCCCGACGTTTTGTCGCGCAGGAAAGCGTCCGCATCCCAGCTGCGCCACAGCCCGCGCACCACGTCGACAAACTCGCCCGCGCGCTCGTAGCGCAAGGCGTAGTCCGGCAGCGACACATGCCCGAAGTTGAGGGCATCCTCCGCGCCCCACGAGGTGACCACGTTCCACCCCGCGCGACCGCGGCTAAGATGATCGAGGGAGAGAAACTGGCGCGCGAGATTGAACGGCTCGCTATAGGTCGTCGATCCGGTCGCAACGAGGCCGATATGGCGTGTCATTGGGGCGAGCGCTGCGAGCAGCGTGATCGGCTCGAGCTCGGCGCCATTGCTCTGCCGCACCAGCGCGCCGGGCGGATTGTCGCGGCCGCGGATCGCGAGCTCATCGGCCATGAATACGAGGTCGAATTTCCCGCGTTCGGCCGCTGTTGTAACGTTCAGGAAGTAGCGAAAATCCATCGACCCATCGGTCTGGACATCCGGATGGCGCCACGCGGCGATGTGGTAGCCCATGCGGAACATCGAAAGCCCAAGCTTGATCTCTGTCATGACGACGTTCCGCACCGCTCGATCCGAAGATGCGTGTAGGTTAAAGGAACTGGTTGCCGCAACACTCGTTCGAGTGGTGCGTCGCCTCAGCGTTTGGGAAAGCAAGGCACATGTTCATTGCAATGAACCGCTTCAAAGTCATTCCGTCTTCACAGGCCGACTTCGAGCGCGTCTGGACCACGCGCGACACGCATTTGCGGGAGGTCCCCGGCTTCGTTGAGTTTCATCTGCTGCGCGGGCCCGAGCGCGAGGATCATGTTCTCTTTGCCTCGCACACGATCTGGCGCAGCCGCACCGACTTCGAGGCCTGGACCAAATCGGAAGCGTTCCGGCTGGCCCACCAGAGCGCCGGGCAGAACAAGCCGCTTTATCTCGGGCATCCCGAGTTCGAGGGATTTGAGGTCATCCAGACGGTGGACAGGGGGAAGTCGTAAAGCCATGGCGGTCGCGTGCAGGCGCCGGGTCAATTGCGCGTGATGTGACAAGCGGCTTTACTACCATTCGCCCGGACTTCAGTTTTGAACGCTGCTGTCATCCCGGCATCGGACGTTGCTCTGGCTTCTATCTCGATATTCGTTTTGCCAAGACCAACAGGGTCCCATTCCGCGTAGTAAGGAGGAGACGCAACGACAGCTATTCGTTGCCCATTTACCAAAAACTCGACGCCCTTGACGCCGCGTGCTCCATCACTGGCGACGGCGGCCAGCCTCGTTATTTGGTCCACTCTTGCGCATGGCAAGGGCCAGGTGAGAATCACATTTGGTCGCTCCAAGCTCCGCGGCATCGTTCGCCCCAGAGCTTTTTCGGTCTCTACGAGCAGTGCGATAAGTCCGTCGTAGTAACCCGGTTCGATACTATACTTGGAAGGCTCAGTATTGTGAGTTTCATACGTGGACGTCTGGTAGAACTCCCATACCCAGATAGCTGCGTAATCGACGTGTTGCTCGACGATTTCGTGCAGGAACCTCCGAAGGAACGGGGTCGCGCCGCTATCGCCAAATTCCCCGACAAACAACTGCTTGCCGACCGATTTCACCGCTGACATGGTCAGCGAGATTATCGCGGTTGGTAGCCCTGATGTGCCGCCAAATCGATCAGCGGCGGGTGGGTAGATATGGACGCTGACGATATCGAAAGGCTCATTGAGGTAGAGTAGATAGTTTTGGTACTCTTCGGCTGAATCATTCCTCCAGGCGCCGGCTGAGCTCGTGTTGAAGGTACTCCGCAGATGCGAGGCCGCTGGCCTCGGCAGCGAATAACCGGATGCAACTTTCCTGGATGGGTCGATGCGTTTTATGAGGGATACAGCATCACGGGAAAAGGCGACCAACTCATCGGTGCTAAAATTATGCCATACACATCCCTTTGAGCCCGTGTCTCGGCAGTTCTTTTGAAGATCTATGTCCGCATCCAAATTCCATTCATTCCCCAATTCGTAAAAAAGTATGGTCGACCGATCTTTGTATCGGGTGACGAATTCCGTGACAAATTTGGCGAACAAGGCTCGGCTTCGTGAGTTGGGATCTCGCAGGAATGTTGAGAGATCGTCGCCGCCGAGAGCTGGAAATTGAATAATGTTCCAGGCCAACGTTGGCACAATTCGAATATTGGCCTTGTCGAGTTCATCAAAGAGGTCATCGGTGGCCGCCCAAAAAGCCGCTGGGGTGTCCTGCCAGACGGCCAGGTCGTTGAGCTTGTCGTCGAAACCGATGGGCCGATAACCTGTTAAACCGACCCTGACAAACGTGAACCCAGCCGCACGAGCGTCGCTGATTGACTTCTTTGCCATTTCGCGACGGATAAACCGGTAATCCTCGCCGCTTTCCGACATCGCGGCAGAACCCGGCAAATAGTCGGACAGCAAATATAAAGCGTTGGCACCGAGCTGGCCGGCCTGTGCGGGACAGAAGAAGAGGCACGACAAAAACCAAATAAGCGCCGCTGCGGCGCGTCCGCCTGGCATCCACGTGTTGGGATGATTGGAATCGAGAGCCCGACTTTTTGGATATGGACGCGCTGCGAGCATCGAGTTTGCAAGTCCGTTGATAAGGGATCAGGAACCGTGAGTGTCCGCTTCAGCGGCCGAGCATGAGATATGCCAAAACGCAAAGGGCGACGACGGCGGCAATAAACACGGCAACGCCGGCCCGAATGAACGCCGTGTCCCGTGGCGAATAGGGCTCGAGCTCGGCCCATTTGAGGGTGGCCGTTTTGGTTTCCCACGTCCGCTCACTGATGATGATCTCGAATTGCGCCGGTTGAAACGCGGGGTCGACGACTGCGGGACGCGTGATCCACCCTCGCGTTGCCCTGATCTCGTCTTGAAGCGCCCGGGAAATAACTACGCCCACCGCCGGACGCGGTGAGTTGTTCAGCGCATCATTGATTATCTGGGCTTTCGGAATATAACGGTTGGCAAACGTTGCCTCGGTCATTTCGACTGGCCTGCATGTTCATTGGCGCACAGTGGTCTTGTTAACTTCCGGTCACGCGGCCTTTACCGACTGGACCGCTGCCGCCCCACTGCCGCGTTAAGTGCTTTGCTCAAGCCAATTCCAGGGAACGTTTCGGCTGCGGCGCCATACCAGTGTTATCTTGGAAGTGAGCAACGATCCGCTCGAAGATTTCGAAAATACACTTTTCGATCAAAGTGAACGACATCCGGCATATGGTCGAAACGTAGAACGGGCTGCAAATCCGATTGCGCCAGAACGCAGTCCGACGTCTTCAACATAGCGACATTTGTAAAGTCTCGGCACACCTCGCGAGTCCACGCATTGAGATCGGCCAATACTGGTACCGGCGTAGCACTTCCGGTATTCCAATCAACGACCTGATCATTGGTTTCCAGCACGATCACCTTGGTTTCCGAAGGGACGCAATCCAGTATGTCCCGAAGACCCGACTTAAAGTCGGTCTCGTTGATACGGCCAACAAATTCAAATTCTTCCTTCAAGAAAGGCAGTGCTTGTTTCATCCACACGGTATGCGGATTGCTCGGAAGCCTGGATTCGTCAAGCAGCCGGATGTCCTCGTGCACGGGGCGATCTACGACGACAAAAGGTACCGTCAAGCCGGTCTTACGATGTCGGTACAAGGGATAAATAGCGTCACTTGAAAAGGCTAAAATCACAAGCTGTGGGCTCGTATGAGGCTCGAATATGCGCGTGGCAAAGTCCGCTTCGACATAGCCGAGCCTCTTGGCTGCGGCGAGCGCCTCGGGTGACAGGCCGCCCTTGGCTGCTTGCCGGAGGAAAACCGAATGCTCGATCCGAAACGTCGATCCGGCGCGATGGATGTTGTATTCGCCGACCGCATCTGGAACAGTCGCCGTCAAGTAGTGCTGAATAGCTCCGATGTCACAGGATCCGCGAGCAGTGATCCGATCAAAATGAAGGGGCTTTGCGGTCGAGCGTCCGGCGGTCGCAGCGTCCAGCGAGCTGACTTGATGAACCCAATCGATCGTTCGGCTCTGATCAAACAAATCCGTCAACACTTCACCTTGAACATGAATCCCTGGCCGCTTCATCCTGTTGTAAAGATATTGCTCGACACCCATGCCCAATATTCGACACGAAAAACAAAACTGGAGCAGGTGTCTATTCTCGCTGTCGAACAAATAAAAGCCGCAGTAGCCGTGATCGCCATACCGATCAATGACGCGAACCAATGCGGACTGAAAGGAAAATCGCCCTAAAAGCCCCTTGAGTTCGTTTCTGGCAATGTCCGGGTCTTCAGACAATCTTCGCTTGGTAAAATTAAGCTGATTGGTTCTGTTGATGAGTTCGACGGCCCGATCGATGTGCTTTTCGACATCGAATTCAAGATAAACCCGGATGTCGCTTTCGCGCAGAAATTCGGTCGGATCTGGCCCGGCCGCCACTTCGTCGGCCTTGCGTTTTTCCAACATCTTGTATTGATTGAGCCGGGTCAGGCCTGAGTCATTTTTTCCATTGAATAACGGGTCTTGCAGCACTCTTCCGATAAATGTTTGATCCTGTATTTGCAGATCAGGAACGAAGTGTCGCGCCTCGTTGAGGTTGAGCGGATTATCATCGATGAACATACACGTTGGTGGCCGAAGCTGAATTGATTCGATCAACGCAGCGATACGCGGTCCTTTCGGCTCCCAGCTGATACTTGGGAATACGAACCAGTCCCAGGCGCCGTGCTCGCGAAGGATCTTCTCGACCGCGGTGAAATCGTTTTTTGAGCAAATCGAACTGATGATGCCACGATGCGCCAACTCTTTGACGATCTCACGGTGTTCGTCGACGAAGGATATCCCACCTTCCGTGAGCGTCCCCTTCCAAAACGTTTCGTCAAGGTCCCAAATGACGAGACGTACCGGTTCGACCATCGACTCCCCCTGATTCAGGATTTTGGCACGCGCATCACCGTCGAGCGACAGCTCTCGGCCGCATTCGTGTCAATGTTCGTGTTGGGCGTGAAGCTACCAGAGCTCATATTGCAATGCAATAGAACCCCTCGCTCATCACGACAGAGTCAGCGTCGCCGAACGAACCTTACCATCGCTGCCTCTTGCCTTGAACGTGAGTCGGCTGACAGCGCCATCAATGACGACAAGGATGGCCTAAGCATGAGTGCCAGCTCCCGTTACTGCTGTCAGGTAGACGTGAAATGTCGCGCTGCTGATCCCGTGCTTGCGGCAGACATCGGCCGTCTTCGCCGATTTGGCTTCGAGTATGCGAACTTCACACTCTCTGCCTTTCTGATCACTTTGTTCCGACAAACACGAAATCCGGCGCCATATATCCGTGTGTAGGACCGAAAAGGCGATGAACCGTAGCCTTGGAGAATCCAGCTTCTCGCATATGGTCTAGGATGTCCCATCCGAACACCTGATAGCAAAGTATGCCGTCTGGGCCAGCTGGATCTCCATGGTACTCCGGGGGCATTAGGTGCTTGATTGTCCCGCAGGGTTCCATGATGGCGCGGACAATTGTTTGGTCGGATAGGTTTGCAAATGGAAAGGTCATGATGGCCTTCCCTCCGGGCTTCAAGGTGCGCGTCATTTCTCTAAGTGCTGCTTTATAGTTTGGGATGTGTTCAAGAACCTCTGAGTGAATGATGCAGTCTAGCTCAGCGTCATCAAATGAAAGACACGTAAGGTCTTCATGTCTGATACCATTGTCCAGAAGTTCTCCCGGTTTCTTACCTTCGAAAAACTGACTTGTGATCGTGTTCGGAATATTCTTTAAAAGCCACTGGGCCAGTGCGGAGTAGAAACCTACGACATACGGTCTTTGGACCGCCTCATTTCGCAATAGAGAAATGATAGATCGATCGATTTGTATGAGCCCGCACCCGCTGCATCTGCCGCTCATTCTCCAGTTAACCCGATACGGAAATGGAGTATCGATGCGTTCGCTGGGATGCGCATTAAAATCAAACGCTGTACATTTCGCGCAGATTTCGCAGATGCCCGGCAGCGTAAATGATCCGTTCTGGTTGCCGAGCGTTTCGTGCCAGAGCCAAATCTCACGGCCAATGGGGTCTATCGATCTGAAGTACCGATCGTGAGCCTCGCGGGTATCGAACTCAAGATGCAGCAAAGCCAAGGGCAGTTGAGCGGTCATCAGGATCATTCCTCCAATAGGCAGCATACCGGTTTCGCTCCGCCAGAGCGACATTTGACGACACGTCATTCCAGCAGCCTTAACAGTGCGCTGCGCCCCCAGGAAGCCCGCCGCAGGGTGCGGACATGACCTGGCCCGTCTCGAAATTGGGATCTCGTCGCGCAGGCGCTCACGGTCACCGCCGACAACGTCCCCAACGTAACCGATGACGGCTCCGACGAAGATGACGCTTCCGAGAAAAGCATCGGGCTCTAAGACAGCACCAGCGAGGCGGAACGCACCTTGCCGTCGCTCCCCATCGCCTTGAAGGTCAGGGTCGTATCACTCGTCAGCTCGAGCACGATCTCGCCCACCTTTTGCGGGGTGACTGAATTGCCCGGCGCGACCGCAAGCGTACCCGCAATGCGGACAATGTGGTCATCGCTGAAGGTCGCCCAGACCTGGTTGTCATGGCTCGCGATCTGCACTTCACCTGTGTCCCCACGCACGCAGAACGGCATGTAGGCGCTGCCCGGAAAGTGATTTGCGTGCGGCGGGTGCGTGCTCACCACGCCAAAATGGGTGTCCCAGGTGTCTGAGTTGAGGTTACCGATTTCGGCGTACAGCAGCGGAAACCCCATAAAAAATTGCTGATTGTTGACGTTATTGTACCCGAACGCGCATCGCTCCTGCCTCGTCACACCGTCGCGATACCGCGTTGCTGCATTCCCCCTGTTGCCCGTGAGCGACCTTACAGTGCTGGAAAACCCGGATCCCGCTCCTCCGATCTGGTCGTTTTGAATGCCAATCGTGTCGCCGAGGGCGAAGTCGCGGCCGCCGTCGATGATGTCACACCGGCGAACCGCACCGTCACGAACGATGACATTGACCCTTGCGTGGGTGCCCGAACCACTGGTCGCGGTGAGGTAAACGTTCCGGTAAAGGCCGTCCCTGTAGCCTGAGCCGCCGGCTTCGACACCGGCTCCTCCGCCCAGCTCCGAAATCTTCGTACCCGGATTCGCGCTATCGTTGCCAACCGTGAGGACGTTGTCATGGTATTGATCATCCGCCGCGGTCAGCTCGGCAATGGAGGAGACCGGGTGCGTCGTCGTCATCAGGAAGCCATACGAGCCGAACGAGAGCGTCCCGCTGTAGGTCCGGATGGGCAATTGCTGGTCAGTGGAATCGATCGACATTTGTGCTGTCCCCGTTAATCGAAGCGCCCGTGACGCCGGGCGCAGACTAGAGCGTGCAGGCCATTCAGGAAACCGTTCGAGGAATGAATCCTGAGCACATCGTTCATCCGCGGTTCAGGTCGCATGCCATAGTTCAGCGCGCAACAGAGGGAAACGCCATGTTGCTCGCTATTGCCTGCGCCGTCATCGCAACCATTGTCTCGACCCAGCTCGTCAGGGATCATCTGGCGCGACAGCAATGATGGCTGTCAGGCGCCAGAACGCACGAGCGGATGCGAAACGCATCCCGCGGACAATTCTGCTTGGCGCCATGAATCCGGGTGGCCTGCGGGCTGCGAGCCAACCTACACTCCGCTCTCATGATCACCAGGATTGCGGTCGCCGGATATCGTTCCTTGCGCGACGTGCGCATTGCGCTCGGCGCGCTCAACGTGATCACCGGCGCGAATGGCAGCGGCAAGTCGAGCCTCTATCGGGCGCTGCGCCTGCTGGCGGATATCGCCCAGGGCCGCATCATCCAGTCGCTCGCCGCTGAGGGCGGGCTCAATTCCACGCTGTGGGCCGGCCCGGAAGGTTTTTCGCGCGCGATGAAGCGCGGCCAGCAGCCGGTGCAGGGAACAGTGCGCAAGGCCACGGTCGCCCTGCGGCTCGGCTTTTCCGGCAGCGACTATGGCTATGCCATCGATCTCGGCCTGCCAGTGCCGTCGAGCTCGCAGTTCTCGCGCGATCCCGAGATCAAGGTCGAAGCGCAATGGACCGGCGAAACGCTGGGCCGCGCCAATGCCTTTGCGCTGCGCAACGGGCCGAGCGTGCGCATCCGCAGCGATAGCGGCGAATGGCGCCAGGTGCTCACCAACCTCGCGCCGTTCGACAGCATGATGACCCATTGCGGCGACCCGCGCGACGCGCCCGAGCTCTTGCTGTTGCGCGAGCGCATGCGCGACTGGCGCTTCTATGATCATCTGCGCACCGATCGGGACGCGCCCGCACGCCGCCCCCAGATCGGCACCTATACGCCGATCCTCGCGAGCGACGGCGCGGATCTCTCGGCCGCCGTCCAGACCATCCGCGAGATCGGCAACGCCGATGCGTTCGATGGCGCGGTCGCCGATGCCTTTCCGGGCGCCGCCGTCGAGATCATGAATACGGATGGATACTTCGAGCTGCAGATGCGTCAGCATGGGCTGCTGCGCCCATTGAACTCGGCCGAGCTCTCCGACGGCACCTTGCGCTATCTGCTGCTCACCGCCGCCCTGCTCTCGCCTCGCCCGCCGGCGCTGATGATCCTCAACGAGCCGGAGACGAGCCTGCATCCCGACCTGCTCCCCGCTTTGGCGCGGCTGATTATCGCTGCGGCCGCGCACACCCAGATCGTGGTCGTCACCCACGCGGCAGCGCTGATCTCCGCACTCGGGCCCGCCGCCGAAGCGACGCAGATGGTGCTGGAGAAAGAGCTCGGCGAGACCGTGGTGCGTGGAGATGAGAGGCCTGCCTGGAGCTGGCCGTCGCGGTAGCTGAGATTTTTTGAGTACCTACCCGCCAACACTTGATATGTCTTGTTGGCGACCCCGGCAGGACTTCGAACCTGCGACCAACAGCTTAGAAGGCTGCTGCTCTAATCCACTGAGCTACGGGGCCAACGCGGCAAGGGCCGGCGGGGCGCTTCATATCACGGCCGCAGGAAGTTGCGCCATCCGGGCCGCGACGTGGCGTCTCCTAGCCGCCCTGCCCTATTTCCCCTCCAGCCGGTAGACCGGCTCCCACTCCGGGCCGGGCGGGTGCGCCGCAAGCGCCTTGGCGCGCACCAGAAACGCCGCGGCGGTCGGATCGAGGTGCGCAAACCGCATGAAGCACTCGGCAGCGCCCCCAAAATCGCGCGCCCGCCAGTGCGCCAAGCCGTCAGCGTACGCCGCTGCCCGGGCAATATCCTCCGGGCTCACCTCCCCGGCTGCGGCGAGCGGCTCGAAGATCCGCACCGGCTGCGCCCGGCCCTGCACGCGGACCAAGTCAAGCTCGCGCCACACGAACGCGTCGCCGGTTGCCATGACCGTCGCCTCGGCTGCCATGATTGACGTGCCGAAGTATTTGTTCGCTCCCTCGAGCCGGGACGCCAGGTTCACCATATCGCCCATGGCCGTGTAGTTGAAGCGCCGATGCGAGCCGATATTGCCGATCAGCGCCGCACCGGTATTGAGCCCGATGCGATGCGCGAGCTTGCGCGATCGCAGCCTGTCGCCGGTGCGCTCAAGCTCCGCAAGCCGGCGCCGGCAGGCGAGCGCGGCGCGCACCGCATTGGTCGCGTGCGCCGCGTCATCAACGGGCGCGCCGAACATCGCCGCGATGGCGTCGCCGATATACTTGTCGACGAAGCCGCCATGCGCCTCGATGATGTCGGTCATCGCCGAGAGATACTCGTTCATCAGAATGACGATTTCGCCTGGGGTTAGTTTCTCTGACAGGGTCGAGAAGCCCGCTACGTCGGAGAAGAACGACGTGACGGTCCGCGTCTCGCCGCCGAGCACGGGCTGGCGGTTCGCGACAACCATTTTGTCGATCAGCGCCGGCGCCAGATAGAGCGCAAAGCTCTTGCGCAGGAAACGCTTGTCCTTGTCGGCGACCACCACGCGATAAACGGTCGCCGCAATCAGCGCGATCAGCCCCGCAGCTGTGGATTCCACGAGCGGCAGAACAAACGCCCGATCGAAAACCGCGGCGGCAATGGCCGCGAACCCCAGTGTTGCGCCGACGTAGACAAACGCGGCCGCGGCCGGCGCGAACGCCAGCGTAGCGCCCGCAACAAGAAGCGCGAACAGCGCTGAAACCAATGCCGCGCTGACACCATTGAGCTCGGTCAGCGCGTCATGGCGGATGAGATTGGAAACGGCCGTCGCATGCACATAAACCCCGGAGATCGTGCTGGAGACCGGCACCGGCGCCTGCGGTCTTGCCGGATAGACGCACCGCGCACCGCGTGCGCTTTCAGGCGCCGTGGCAAAGCGCTTGGATGTGACCTTGCGGTCCTCAACATCGAGCAGCGTTCCGAACAAGACGATCTTGTCGCTGAACGCGCGGCGGAAGAACTCCTGGTTGTCGGCGGCCGCGCAAGCGGCGAGATCAGCAAATGAATAGGTCGGAATATCGCCGGCACCGCCAGCGAAGTTGAGGGTCATGGTATTGGGCAGGAGCCCGGGCACCTGATAGCCGGCGAGCGACAAATGCGTGTCGCCAAACTGCGGCGCCTGCCCGAGCGCGCGCGCGACGAGCTCAATCGCCATGGAGGGCGCGCGCGTATCCCCGACCGCGAATGAAAGCGGCACACGCCGCACCACGTCGTCGGAATCATTGAAGACGTTGAGCGCGCGGATGTTGCGCTGCCCGTTCACGACGAGGCGCTGCGCCGGCGACGGCACAATCGGTTGCTCGCGGTGCTGCACTTCGCCGAGCACGACCTTGTTCTCACGCGCGGCCGCTTGCAGCGCGCGCAGAAACGCGCGATCGATACCTTGCAGACGCGTGCCCAGCGTCTCATCGCCGACCGGAAGCTCGGACTGCTCAAGCGAGATCGGAAATACCAGGTCGAAACCCACCACCTTGGCGCCACCCGCAATCACCGCCGTCAGTACGCGGCCGATCTCTCCGGTCCAGGCAATGCTGGGCGTGCCGGCGAAAGGCGGCGTGAGGTAGCTCTCCTCATCGAGCGCCACCACAACCACAGGCGAAGCCGCGGGATCGTGGGCCTGCCCGACTGCGCGCCAATGCAGCGCGGTGAGGACATCGATGCTCAGCCCGCGCAGGCGGTCGAGCGGCGGAAGGACCACAACGGCTCCGGCGATAAGCGCAATAACGATAGCAACGAGGAGGTCGCGCCGGCGCCAGCGCACGGATCAGATCGCCGGCTGCAACCGCAGCAGCCGGCCCAGAATGGGGCTTGCCCCCGGCTTGGCGCCGGGATCGATCTTGAACACAACCTGGTGCGTACCGGTGCTGGCGCGATACACCCCACCCGGAGCGAGCGCTTTGTTGGCGCGCGCGAAATCGTAGAAGGCGCCTTTCATCAGCAGTTGCCCGCCGGTATCGATCTTTTGGCGTTCACCCGGCTGATCGAGCCGTTCGATGAAGATCACACCGCCGCCTTTGATCTCGACCAGCGGCGATGTGCCAAACAGCGTCACCTGCGGCTCCGGTGCGACTGCCTTCGCGCCGAGGCCGCGCACCACCATGCCGGCGCTTTGACTTGCCTGCTGGGCAGTCAGGATGAGCCGACCACCGTCGCAATCAATCTTCTGACGCTCGACCGTGCCGTCCGCAATCTCGCTCTGCTCGGTGCCCACCGTCACCGTGCCGCCGGCGATTGTCTCGCGCCAGCATGATCCCAGGTAGGAGAGCACGAGCGTATCCTGCTTGCCGAGCCGGATCTGCCTGCCGGTGGTCACGTAATCCATCGATTGGACGCCGGCGCTTTTGCTGTTGACCTCCTCCACCAGTGCGACCTGCGCGCGGGCCGCGATCGGCGTCATCAGCAACAATACAAGTGCAGCCGGCGCAATGCGCGTCATGGCGATGACCCCCTTCGGTGTTGGCGCACGCTCATTTGACGGCCGTCGCGTCGCCGGCGGGAATGGGCCGCACCGGATCGCCATCGCGTAGGAACGCGCCGGCGCGCAGGACGACAAGATCCCCTTCCGCAAGTCCCTTGCCGATCTGAACCTGTCCATCGGACGCAAGGCCGGTTTCAACCGTGCGGGTCTCGACGTGATCCTCGCGCACGACCTGTACGACGGCTCCCTCATCGCCGTACAATATCGCGGAGAGCGGGATTGCGACGGCACAGTTCTCGCCGAGAGTCACGATGGCGCGGGCGAATGCGCCGGTGCGCAGAGCCGGATCGGCGCCAACGAAAACCCGCACCTCTCCTTGCTGCGTCGCCGGATCGACGGCGGGCGACACCAACCGCACCGAGCCGGGAAACTCGCCGGCGCCGATGACCTTGACCTTCGCCTTCTGCCCGGGCGCGACACGCGCAAGGTCCCTGGCTGAGACTTCGGCTGAGACCTCGAGCTCGCCTTTGGGGATGATCTCAAACAGCGGCTGCGCACGCGCCGACGCGGTGGTCCCGATGATGGCGGAGCGGTGCAGGATGGTGCCGGCGACCGGAGCCGTGACCGTCGCGGCGGCGGCGCCGGGCTGTCCCTCCGGGCGCGCCAATTGCGCCAGCGCCTGCCCGGCCGTCACGGAGTCGCCGGGCTCGACCTTCACCTGGGCGATCTGCAAGCCTTCCTGCTCCGGTCGCACCTGGACGAGGCTGCGCGGCTGCAGCACGCCGGTCATGGCAAGCGCATCGGTGAAACAGGCCTTGGTTGCCTTGCTCACCGTCACCGGTGCTCCGCCCGGCACCGCGGGCGGACGCGGCTTCTTGGCGCCGAACGACAGCGTCGGCGCCAGCAGGACCAGCGAGAGAAGTGCAACGAACTTGATCTGCACGCGCATTTTTGTTTCCGGCCGGTCAGGTGGCGGAATGGGGGGCTGTCTCGCTCGATTGTTCGAGGGCTTCCTTCGAACTGATCATGCGTCGACCAAAGTGCCAGACGAACCGCGACACGTCGTCGATCAACGTGAACACGGCGGGCACGAACACGAGCGACAGCACGGTCGAGAACAACAAGCCGCCGATCACGGCGATTGCCATCGGTGAACGGAATTCACCGCCCGCCCCGATCGCGAGCGCGCTCGGCAACATGCCGGCCACCATGGCCACGGTCGTCATGACAATCGGGCGCGCGCGCTTGCGGCCGGCATCGATAATCGCGGCGTTGCGATCCATTCCGCCGCGCACGGACTCGATCGCGAAATCGACCAGCATGATGGCATTCTTGGTAACGATACCCATCAGCATCAGGATCCCGATCCAGACCGGGGTAGTGAGCTGCTTGCCTGTCACCAGCAGTGCGATAATCGCCCCTCCGATCGACAGCGGCAGCGAGAACAGGATGGTGATGGGCTGCAGGAAACTGCCGAACAGCAGCACCAGCACAGCGTAGACCATCATCAGGCCGTCGCGCATGGCGTTGGCGAAGCCGGAGGATAACTCGTTGAGGCTTTCCGCATCGCCCGCCTCACCAACGGTGACGCCCTTGGGCAGATTTTGCATCACCGGCAACTTGTTGACCTCTTCCAACGCATCGCCAAGCGCGGCCAGACCGATGAGGTCGGCGCTGATGGCGGCCTGGCGATCGCGATCGTAGCGGTCGATCGTCGTCGGCCCCTGGTCAAGCCGGATATCTGCCACCGAGGCCAACGGAATGCTGCCGCCGCGCGCCAACGGAACGCGCAGTTGCTCGAGTGTCCGCCGATCAGCGCGCGCCTGGCCATCGAGCTGCACCCGGATCGGAACCTGGCGATCGCCAACATCGAACTTGGCGAGCGCCGGGCCGACGTCACCGATCGTCGCCACCCGGATGGTTTCGGAGAGGCCTTCGGTCACAACCCCAAAGCGGGCCGCAATCTCGTTGCGCGGTCGAATGCGAAGCTCAGGACGGTCGAGAGACTTCTCCGCGATCACATTGGCAAGCAGTGGAATGCGCCGCATCTGGCTTGCCAAGTCATCAGCAACGCTGGCGACGAGAGTGCTGTCCGCGCCAGTCACCACGAGCGAAACGGCCCGTAAACCGTTCTCATCGACGAACCAGTAGCGAATATCCGGGACGTTATCGAGCTGATGGCTGATCGCCAGCTCCAGTTCCCGTTGCGTGATCGAGCGATCGCCTTTCGGCGTGTAGTTGACGATGAGCGAGGCCCGCCTCACCTCCGTCCCACCGCCCGGCGTGCGCCCACCATCAACAAAAACACTCTTCACCTCGGGACGCTCATGCAGGCGCGCGACAATATCTTCCGTCACTTTCTCGGTGTCCGCGAGCTGGGAGCCGGGCGGCAGCTCGATCGCCAGCAACGAGCGCGCACTGTCCTGCGCCGGGAGAAATCCCTTGGGCAGAAGGCCGATGCTCCAGATCGAGGCGGCGAACAGGCCAAGCCCGACCAGGACGGTGATGAACCGGTGTCCGACCGACCAGGTGACGAGGCGCGTGTAGGTCTCGAGCAGGCGCCCGCCCTGCTTTTCGGCCTTGACCTCGGGTTTGAGGAAATAGGCGGCGAGCATTGGCGTCACCAGGCGCGCCGCCAGCAATGAGAAAAACACCTGGACCGAGACAGTGATGCCGAATTGTTTGAAGAATTGCCCGGCAATGCCCGACATGAAGCTCGCCGGCGTGAAGATCGCGATAATGGTCAGGCTGATGGCGATGACTGCGAGGCCGATCTCATCGGCGGCATCGATCGCCGCGTGGAACGGCGATTTGCCAAGCCGGATGTGGCGCACAATGTTTTCAATTTCGACGATCGCGTCGTCGACCAGGATGCCGGTGCTGAGCGTGATCGCCAGGAAGCTGACGAGGTTGAGCGAGAAGCCCAACAAATCCATCGCCCAGAACGCCGGGAAGATCGATAGCGGCAGCGAGATCGCGGCAATCACCGTCGCGCGCAGGTCGCGCAGGAACAGGAAAACCACGATCACCGCCAGCGCCGCGCCTTCGAACAAAGTGTGGATCGCAGCTTCGTAGTTGCCGTGGGTGAAGTTCACCGAGGTGTCGATCAGCTTGAGATCGACGTCAGGATAAGTCGCCTTCAGTTCATCAATCCGCTTTTGAACGGCCTTGGCCACCACCGTATCGCTGGCGCCGTTGGAGCGTTTGATCCCGAACGCGACGACGGGTTCGCCGTCGAACCGCGCGAAGGTCCGGCGATCGGCGATGGTATCAGTGACAACGCCAAGATCCTGCAGCCTGACCTCGCCACCCATCGGCAGGGTGATCATGGTTTGGGCGAGCTCGTTGAGACTGCGCGCGCCGCCCAATGTGCGGATCGCTTCGTTGCGGCCGCCGATCTCGGCGCGGCCGCCGGCCAAATCAACGTTGATCCCGCGCAGCCGGTGGCTCACATCAACTGCCGTCAAGCCCACCGCCTGCAAGCGGTCCGGGTCAAGCGAAACCAGGATCTCGCGATCGGCGCCGCCGATGCGTTCCACCTGCGCGACCCCGCGCACGCCTTGCAGTGCCCGCGTGACCACGTCGTCGACGAACCAGGACAGCTCCTCCGGCGTCTTCCCCGGCGCGATCGCCGCGTAGGTAACAATCGGCAGTCCGACGACATCGACCCGCTGCACCAGCGGATCATCGACCCCCTGTGGGAGGTTTGAGCGCGTGCGCGTCACCGCATCCTTGACGTCGTTGAGCGCGCGGTCCGTATTGGTCTCGAGCCGGAATGTGATTGTGGTGACGGAAATGCCATCGGCAATTGACGAGGAGATATGGCGCACACCTTCGACGCCGGATACTGCATCCTCGATCGTCTTGGTCACCTGTGACTCGAGCTCGGTGGGCGCCGCCCCAAACTGGGTGACAACCACCGACACCACCGGAATATCGGCATTGGGCAGCCGCGTCACCGGCAGCTTCATGAAGCTCGTCCAACCGAGGAACAGCAGGATGAGCGACAAAACAACCGCCGGAAGCGGGCGACGTATCGACCAGGCCGAGACATTCAATGCCATCGCCGGGCTCACCTATCCATTTGATCGACGAGCACGGTCTTGACGTGATCGCCGTCATGCAACGAGCCGCCGGCATTGGCGACGACCAGCTCGCCTTCCTTGAGACCTTGCCGGATCTCGACGTTGGCATCCGACAGTAGACCGATGTTCACCGGCCGCGTCTCGACCTTTCCGTCACGCACCACCTGCACTGTCGTTCCGTCACCCTCATAGCTCACAGCGCCGCGCGGTACGGCGATTCCGCAGCTGTTGCTCGCGTCAATCGCAGCGCGCGCAAACATGCCGACGCGCAAGCCCGGCGCGCGATCGATCGACACGCGCGCCCGACCGAGCTGCGTCGCACGTTCGATCTCCGCAGGGACAGTGCGTACGTGGCCGTTCACTTGCGCTCCGTTATCGACCTGCACCCGTGCTATCTGGTTGCCGTCAGCACGAAGCTTGGGGACGTGGATGCTCGGCACGTCCACCTGCAGTTCGAGTTCGTCATTGGTCATGATTTGAAACAATGGGTCGGCATCCGGAGACGCGACCGCGCCCGCCACTGCGGCGACGCGTGTTACCAGCCCCGCCGCCGGCGCGCGCAGCGCGACGACTGCTGGCAACCTCGCCTGTGCGGCCGCTGGATCATTCGCATTCGGCGCGCCCGGACCATCGCCCGACACCCGCGCGAGCCGTACAAGCTCCTGCCCGGCTTTTACGTGATCGCCCTCCGCCGCCAGGACGTCGCTGATCCGATAGCCCGGTACATCGAGGGTTACCAATGCGAGGTCGCGCGGCAACAACAGCCCGGTGACACGGATTGTATCGGAGAAGCAGCCGTTTGCGGCACGCGCGACCCTCACGATCACGCTCGGCTCCTTGGCGGGTGCCGAGCGGGCGTCCGCCGCAACCGCGTTAGTCGCTCCGAGCGCCAGGGCAGCGCCGGCTATGAGTGCAACTGAGCGTTTGTTCATTGGCCAACCACGTTTTTCGCCGCCATGTTTACCACCTGGACGCGGCGGTTTTCCGACGCGAGCGGGTTGTCTTTGTTCTTGAGCATGCTCTTGCCATACCCGACCGCGATCAAATTATTCGCTGGCAGCTTGTAGCGGGCAATCAGGTAGCGCTTGACCGCATCCGCACGCCGTTCGGAGAGATCCTGATTGAACGCGTCACTGCCTTTGCCATCGGTGTGTCCGGCAAGCATGAACGTCCCGTTCGCGAGTTGCGGGCTCGACAGCGCCTTCCCGAGTGCGGTGATCCCGGGCGTGCCCGTCGCGCCGATCTGTGCGGAGTTGTAATCAAAGTCGATGTCGATATCGATGCTCAGCTTATCCTTGGCGATGGTGGCAAGCTCCTGGCGCTCATCGAGCGTGAGTGATCGGGTGGGCCGGTTTCGCACCGAGTTCGAGAACCTTGGCCTCCTCCGGAGAGGTTGCCGGCGCTTGCGGCGACGACAAGGTCAAGCTGCGCGTCACCGGCTTGGGGGCCAGCGCATTGATGATCTGCTCTGCCGAGATCGGATCGGCCGCTGCGACGCGTGCGCCGGCGAGGAGCAATGCACTGACAACGATCAATCTCAAGGGAGGCGCACACGCGAGCCCTCTTCGTGCGTCGTCACGTCGGGACATAGCGCTCTCCCCGTGTCTCAACACTGTTTTAACTGACCCGCGTCAGCACGTGCCGCGGGATCAGCGTATGCCGTAGCTTGCAAACTCCTCGGCAATGCCGGAATCGATCGCCTTGGCGGCGGCAATATCGGCGTTGCCTTCCGCCGCCTTTCCGATCCGCAGCTTGCCGATGCCCCGGCCGTAAAGCGAGGAGGCTTGGTTTGGCTTGACCTTCAGCGCGGCGTCATAGTCCGCGATCGCGCTCTGGCTCATGCTGAGTTTCAGATGCACAAGCCCGCGGCTGTCGAGCGCATCGGCGAAACCAGGACGCAGCCGAAGCGCCTCGTCACAATCCGCGAGCGCCGTTTTGGGATCAGCAACCATCGCCCTTACCCAACAGCGATTGTTGAAGGCTTCCGGATCCTTGGGATTGAGCCGGATTGCGGCGTCGAAATCGTCCGCCGCGCGCGGAAACACGCCGTTCTTGGCGTAAAGCTGGCCACGCCGGTAGAACGCGTTCGCATCATTGGGGTTTTGCACCAACTTCGCGTCGAGCGCCTTGATGGCCGCGTCATCGGCCGGGTTGATTGCAATCGAGGAAACTCGTCCCTGGTCAGGATCGACGCGCGCGATGACTGCACCCGATTTGTTGGTGGAATTACCTGGGTCGGCCGCCGTGGGCGGCGCAGTCGTGTTGGCAGCCTGGGGATTCGCCGGACTATTTCTTGGCGTGTTTTGGCTCGAAACCGATTGTTCTGACGCCTGCGGCTTGGCGGGTTCGGTTGTTTGTTGTTCCTCAGGTTTGGCCGGCTCGACAGCCGCCACTTTGGATTGCGGCGTCGCCGGCGCCGTGATTGATTTCTCGCCGAATGATACTTGGTCGCCGAGCGCGGACGAGACCCAGGGGACCTGTCCGCCCTGCGACGCCTGCGACACCGCAAGGCTGGTGCGATTAAACACATCCTGTACGGGCGAATCGGCTTTACTGATTTGCTT
Source organism: uncultured Alphaproteobacteria bacterium (assembly GCA_963760435.1). Classification (GTDB taxonomy): domain Bacteria; phylum Pseudomonadota; class Alphaproteobacteria; order Rhizobiales; family Xanthobacteraceae; genus JAFAXD01. Next base: position 124,696 of record CAVXDE010000040.1, on the reverse strand, counting down.
GATCAGCTCGCCGACAAACAGGCCGCGATTAGTATCGTCGAGCAGCGCGTTGGGAGCGGCTGCGTGCGCGATAAGCGTGCCTGGCGTGGCGGCAATGGCTGCAAGTCCCGCCGGCGCCAGCCGATAGCGGCGCTCGAACGGATTTCGGCGCGCCGCTTCGAGAACCGCGATAGCCGCGCTCGGCTGGCGATTGCCGAGCTCAGACAAGATGGCGGCGAGGCTCATGCCGTCACGCCGTACATCGGATTCAGTCCAGATGTGCGCGTCGGTCGGGATCAGATAGTTTTGCCGATTGGACTGAATGCCGTATCCGCTGAAGAAGATCAGCGTCACGGCACCTGGTTTGACCTTGTCGTAGAATCGGTCGAGCGTGCGACGCATCGCGTCCTTGGTCAGGTCCTCCGCAACGTCGACATCGAAGCCGGCAAGTTCCAAGGCAGACCCCAGGGCCCGAGCATCGCCGACCGGATCTTTGAGGGGCGTGTCCGCATCCTGGTAGTTCGCATTGCCGATGACCAATGCAATCCGCGTCTGCGCATCGGCTGCCGTGGTCTGCTCCGCATTCGCGGGGCAGCTGCCCGGCACAATGATCAGACTTGCCAATAGAATGAAGACGAGACGCATGCCCTGCCCCAGAAACCCTCTCCCGCTGTAGCCGGATCGGCACCATAGCCCCAATGGTGGCCGAACCCGGGCGGATGCTAGTCGCGACCAGGCCCGAGATCAAACGCCGGGGGGACCGATGCGCCCGAAACCATGCAGGTTCGGCGCCGACCCATTCAGTGACGGTCCCCACAACGGGTTGCGCCGGCTCAAAGAAACCAGCACAATCAATCGCCCAAAGTCCAATGGCATCCTGCTCATGTGCACTTCGGTTCGGATGTCCACGAGCGGGCGGTGTACTCCAATGAAACATATCGTAGCCGGACTTAGCTCGTTTGCGCTTTTTGTGCTCGTAAGTGCGGCCGTCGCCCAGACTGATACCTGGAAAGAATACGTCTATACCGGCGACGGTTTTGCCATCGCGGCCCCGGCCGAGCCGGCGCGGAACTCGCAACCGATTTATGTGATGGGTGGGACCGCCGACGCCCACATCTACACCAGCGCGGCGAACTCCAACACGGCCTTGATGCTGTTCGTGTACGAGCGACACAGCAAAGACAAACGCTCGCTTCAACAAATCCATGCGCAGGCGCAGGAAGGTGCGCTCGGATCCGTCAACGGAAAAATGCGCACGCGATCGGAGCTGGCGCTCGGCAAGTATCAAGGCGCCGAGTTCGAGTTCGAAGCTCAACATCCCGAGCTGGATACGAAGACGCATCAAGTGCGCAGCCGATACTACGTGGTCGGACGCAAGATGTATCACCTGTTGGCGATCGCGCCGATCGGAGAGCCCTTCCCCACCGATGCCGATCGCTGGTTCAAATCATTCCGGCTCACCACGGCCGCGGATCACTGATCGCGGGGGGTCAGTAGCGGCCTGGGGGATGCATCATCGTCCCACCGCCCATGTTGCCGCCACCATGGTGCCCGAATGCCAGCCCACCGGCGATCAACCCGCCGATCATCAGCGCCGCGCCGAGCGAATCGCCACCACTCGGCCGCGTAGTCGCGGGAGGCGGATGCTGAACAAAAACCGGCGACGGATGCTGGACGGTCACGGGCGGCGGCGGCCGCTGGATGATCACCGGAGGCGGCTGGCGGTCGACAATGACCTTCGGCGGGTCCACATGCGTGATCACCGGCGGGGGAACATCGACGTGCTTCGGCGGCGGCGCGGTGACAATAATCTGTGGCGGCGGTGACACGTCGACCCGCTTCGGCGGCACCACCGGAATATCGACATGCTTCGGCAAAGCAGGCGTCGTCTCGACCGGGTTTGGCGTCACATCCGTGCGTTTGAGTGGCGGGATCGTCAGCGGCGCCGGCGTCGGGGCACAGGGGCATGTCGGAGCGTTCGCCGCTAAGGTTGCGGGGTTCGAATTTCCTCCCCCGCCGGCCGACGGCAAGCCTATGGGGATCGCCGCTTGGCCAAGCGCCGCGATTTGCGGGCGGTTGCGCGCGCGGTCCTGCAGTTTGCGTGCCGTCGCAGCGAGGTCGCTTCCGGGGTAAGCCGCGAGGAACGCCGCGTAGCCGTCCGGCGTGTTGATTGCGACCGCGGCTGCCCAGGCGGTCATTTCCTGCCGTCGGACCAGGAGGTCGCGCACGCGCGTCCCGAATGGGGAATCGGCGAACACCGTCAGGAACGCCTCATAGGCTTCCAGAGTGTCCTCACCGATCACCCGCTCGTAGGCGGCCTTCGGTTGCAATGTTTGCAACTCGCGCTGCCAACCTTGCGCAGTGCGTGCGCCGGTCTGGCCAACATGTCCGCCCGCCGAACCAGGAAAGAAATAAAAATCCGTGGTGAGCGAGGAACTGTCCCAAGGTGTTTGCCGTCCATCAGTCGCCTGGTTCACGGACACGCGCACGCGCTTGAGCGCCTCCTCGATGGTGAGTCCTGGCTCATGCGCCGCGGCGAGCAGCGCTGTGGTGTAGGGACTGTCCGCGCCCGCACCGTCCTCCGCGACGGAACCCGGCGAGGTCGAAAACGAGATAAAGGAACCCGCTGCGCCGGCTTTGGTCTCAACCAGTGCAAGACCGTGACCGATCGACTTCTCCAGCTCAGGGAACGGATTGTCGCGGCAGGCATCGAGCATGACGATGCGGGTCTTGCTCGGGATCAGCGCAAGTGAGTTCAACAAATCGTTGAGCCGCACGCCTTGCAACGGAACATCGGTTTCGTGCAGCACGGAGACATCGACCGCCAGCAGAAAGTTCTCGCCGTCAACCTGTAAACCATGGCCGGCGTAATAGAGCAGCGCGACTGTATCTGGTCCTTTGTTGTTGAGCTTGTCGATAAAATCCGCAATCGCCCTGCGCATCTCGGTCTGCGACGCATCGGGGACGGCTGTCACGTCGAACCCGGCCGCCGTCAGCAAACCCGTCATCATCTTGGCGTCGTTGGCCGGATTGGGCAGCGCCGGAACGCTGCGATACGCCGATTGTCCGATCACGAGGGCAACCCGGTTCTCCGCGCTCGCCGTCTGAATGCTGTAGATGAGACCCGCTGCGAACGCTGCAATGTGAACGATGGAACGCATCATCGCTTCACCTCCCGCGGACTATGAAAATTCGGTTTGAGATTAGCAGGAGTGCGCCGCGCAGATATGACCGCCATCACTTTGCGGAGCTTGGGGAGGAACGCGCGTAGGTTGTACGCGCCCTCGCCTAACGTGCGACGGCTGCGAGCCCTTTCAACAGCGCGTCGTGAAACTGGGCCGGCGCCTGGATCTGCGGAGCATGTCCCAGCTCGGGAAACTCGACCAGGGTCGCGTGCGGAATGCGTTTGGCCGCCGCGCGCCCAAGCGCCGGATAATTTCCGAGCTTGCTCGCGACTTCCGAGGGAGCGCGTGTCGCGCCGGGCGCCGTGCGGTCCTTCTGACCGATCAACAACAAGGTTGGCGGCCGGATATGTTCGAGCTCATACACCACGGGCTGCGTGAAAATCATTTCGGCAAGGCGCGCGCGGCTCCAAGCGACGATGTCAGTGCCCGGCCCGGCATACATGCCGCCCAGCATATCGACCCAGCGGTCGTATTCGGGCTTCCATTCGCCGCCATAGTAGAATCTTTGCTGATATTGCCTGATGCTGTCGAAGCTCGTCCGCATCTCGGCCTGATGGCTCCGATCGAGCGGAATGAACGGCACGCCTTGCGCCTGCCAGTCTTCAAGGCCAAGCGGGTCGACCAGCACGAGTTGCTCGACGGCATCCGGAAACATCAACGCATATCGCATCGCCAGCATGCCACCCATCGAGTGGCCGACGATCGTTGCGCGCCTGATCCCTAAGGATGTGAGCAGTTCGTTGGTGTTGGTTGCAAGCTGTTGCAGGGTGAACTGGTAGCTCTCAGGCTTGCTCGACTTGCAAAACCCGATCTGGTCCGGAGCGACGACGCGATAACCGGCTTGCCGCAAAACCTCGATGGTTTCGCCCCAGGTCGCCGCACAGAAGTTCGCCCCGTGCAGCAACACCGCGGTGCGGCCGTTCGGCGCTGATGGCGTCACGTCCATATAAGCCATCGCGATGTTCTGCCGCTGCGATTTGAATTCGAAGCGGTGCACCTCGTACGGATAGATGAAGCCCTCGAGCTCCGGTCCGTAGGCGGTGTGTTCAGCGCCAGAAACGGCCATCGGCGACGCCGCCATGATGGCGCCGCCAAACGCACAAGCAACAAAATGTCTTGAAAAGGGGCGCATCATGCGTCGTGGCCGCGAGTCTCACACAGCCTGGCGCTGCACCGGCTCCATATCGTTGTCGCGGCGCAGGTTGAAGTGCATGTTTCGGTCCAACAACATGTCTTCCAATGTCTTGGCTTCGATCGGCTTCTGCAGCACAGGCACATCGGCAAAGCGCGGAATCGATGCTGGCTGAACCGTAGCCAGTCATGAACAAAAACGGCACCCCGCGCGCCTTCAGCATCTCTGCGACGGGATAAACCGACTCGCCGGCAAGATTGACGTCAAGAATAGCGGCATCGACCTCGCCCTCGACTTTGAGCGCGTCACCCACGCGGCTGAATGGTCCGACCGCCATCAGCCCCAGTTCCTGCAGGTGATCCACCAGAACCATGGCGATCAATGCTTCATCCTCGACGATCATGACCCGGCCAGCGCGCGGCGCCGCGGCTGCGGGTCTGCCCTTTTGTGACTTCTGACTGAGCCGTTCGAGCCCGATTGGTCCATTCTGTACTTTGGGGCGCGGGACCGACATCACACAACGCAAACCCTCCGGCCGCCATTCGAACGTCACCGCCCCATGCAGCTGGCGCTCGACGCTGCCCAAGATAATCTTGGTGCCAAAGCCGGACGCCGCCGGACGCCGCACGCGCGGACCGCCGCTTTCGGCCCAGGTTACGACGAGGCGGTCCTGTTCGAACCCCCAGGACAACTCAATACGCCCGTGTTCGCTCGACAGCGCCCCATACTTGGCCGCGTTGGCAGCAAGCTCGTGCAGGGTCAAGGCCAATGCCTGCGCCGTATTGGGATCGAGAAATGCTTTGGGTCCATCGACCTGGACCTGCTCGGAGCCGGCGCAGGTGTAGGGGGCGAACTCCTCATCGATGAGCCCGCCGAGATCGGCACCCTGCCAGCGCGAATGCGAGAGAATCGTATGCGCGCGTGACAGCGCCTTGATCCGGCCTTCCACCGCCTCGACGTACTCGTTGATATCGCCTGCGCGCGTGAGCCGCAGAATGGACTGCACCAATGTCAGCGCGTTCTTGGCGCGATGATCGACCTCCTGGGCGAGCAATAACTGGCGTTCCTCGGCGTGCTTGCGTTCGGTGATGTCGACCGTGACACCCGTGATTCGCAGCGTGCGACCCGCGTTATCAACCGTGGCAATAGCGGTCCCCACGCACCAGCGGATCTCCCCGTTGGGTCGGCGCACGCGGAAGTCGGACTGGAACGGCTTGCCGTGACTCAACACGGGGGCCGACGCGTTGAACAGGCGTTCCCAGTCATCGGGGTGGACCAACGCTTTCGCGTTGTCCGGCGTGACCACGAAAGACTTCGGGTCGACGCCGCAGATCCGGTATTGCCCGTCGTCCCAGATGAGCCGCCCGGTCGCACCGTCCCACTCCCACGACCCCATGCTACCGGCCATCAGCGCGAGTGAACGCCGCTGCTCCGTGTCGAGCAGACGTGCGGTCGAGGCTTCGAGCTCGGCGGTGCGCGAGGTCACGCGGCTCTCGAGCTCGGCGTTGAGCCGTTCGAGCAAACGGGTCTTGCGGTAGAGCTCGGCGAACACCTTCACCTTCGCCCGCAGCACCTCAGGGATCACCGGGACCGGCACGTAATCGACCGCGCCCATCGCATAGCCGCGCAGGCGGTCAACATCGCTAAGGTGAATGGCCGAGATGAAGATCATCGCCGTGCTCTGGAACCGCGGATGCTCACGAATCATCTGCGCGAGCTGGAAGCCGTCGAGATCCGGCATGCAGACGTCGACCAACACGACCGCGACTTCGTTGCGCAACAGCTGTTCCAGAGCTTCTTTGCCGGACGCTGCCTTGATCAGGTTTTCACCGAGGTCCTGCAGGATGACCTCGTAAGCCATGAGCTTGGCCGGATGGTCATCGACCAGCAGAATATTGACCTTTTGGTGCGGGTCTGCCGCCATTTACGCTTCTCCGGCTCTCAGCGGTGCAGCCACATGCGCAACGCGGAGAGCAATTGCTCTGTGTTCACCGGCTTGGCCAAATAGTCCGACGCGCCCGCTTCAAGGCACTTCTCGCGATCGCCCTTCATCGCCTTTGCGGTCAGCGCAATGATCGGCAAGCGGCGGAACATGGGCTTGTCGCGTATCACCTGGATCGTCTGATAGCCGTCCATTTCAGGCATCATGATGTCCATCAGCACGAGCGCCAGATTTGATGTTGCCTCGATCAAGTCGATGGCCTCGCGGCCCGTGGTGGCGGTCAGCACTTTCATACCGCGCCGTTCCAGCACACTGCTGAGTGCGAAGATATTGCGCGCGTCGTCATCCACAAGCAGCACGGTTCGTCCGACCAGGTCTTCGTCGGACGAATTGAGCCGCTCGAGCATGCGTTGCTTCTCCGCCGGCAGGTCGGTAACAACGCGATGCAGAAACAATGCTGTTTCATCGAGCAGACGTTCCGGCAATTCCACGCCCTTCACAACGATGCTGCGCGCCATCGTGTGCAGCTGCGCGTCCTCCTCGGCTGACAGTTCCCGGCCAGTGAACACCACGACCGGCACCTCGGAGAGCGCGGCATCGCCACGCAGTTCACCCAACACATCGAAGCCGGACATGTCCGGCAATCGCAAATCCAGCACCACGCAATCGCATGGCTGATCGCGCAAGGTCGTGAGAGCTTCCGAACCAGTGCGCGCCGTCAAGATCTCGATGTCGTCGTAGCCGAGCAATTCCTTGATGCCGATCTGCTCAGCCTCGTTGTCCTCGACAACCAGCAATCGTTTTCGCCGCGGCTTGGAATACTCCATGATGCGGGAGAGTGCAGCCTCCACCCCTTCCTTCGTGGTCGGCTTGGTGGAGAACGCGAACGCCCCTCGCGCCAACGCATGCTGCCGGTCCTCATCGAGCGTGATGATCTGTACCGGGATATGCCGCGTGAGCGGATTCTGCTTGAGTTGACTGAGTACCGTCCAGCCGAGCATGTCGGGCAGGAACACGTCGAGCGATACCGCGGTCGGCTGGAACTGCTTGGCGAGGTCGAGCGCGTCGGCGCCGCGCATCGCGAGCAGCACCTTGAAGCCCTGATCGCGCGCGAGGTCCATGACTACCCTCGCATAGTGCGGGTCATCCTCGACGACGAGCAGGATTGTGTCGCCGGGCACGATAACGAGCCGGTCATCCGGTATCACTTCGGCTGGGCGCTCGGGCGGCGCAGCGAGTTGCAAACCGGCCAAAGCCGGCGACTGGACGACAGGTGGCAGGGTTGAACGGCCCGGGGTCGACGGACCGACATATTTGATCGGCAGATACAGCGTGAAGGTGCTGCCCCGCCCCGGCACGCTGCGCAGGTGAATTTCACCGCCGAGCAGGTTCGCGAGCTCTCGGCTGATCGCAAGCCCCAGTCCGGTGCCGCCATACTTGCGGCTGGTGCTGGCATCCGCCTGCTGGAAGGCTTCAAAGATGATCTTCTGCTTTTCGCTCGGAATGCCGATGCCGGTGTCGGTGACCTCGAAGGACACGACCGCCGGCGCTTGACTGAGAACCGGATGTTCCGAGCTCCAGCCGCCGACCGCAGCCGCCACGTTCAACCGCACCCCGCCATGCTCCGTGAACTTGAAGGCATTTGACAGCAGGTTCTTGAGCACCTGTTGCAGCCGCTTCGAATCTGTCGTGATGCTGCGGCTGAGGTGGGAGTCGACTTCGACATCAAACGCCAGCTGACGCGTGTCGGCCTCATGCCGGAACGGGCGGGCGATGGCGTCGAGCAGATTGGCGAGGAACACCTCCTCCGCGTCCACCGTCACCGTTCCGGATTCGATCTTGGACAGATCGAGGATATCGCTGATCAGGTTGAGGAGGTCGGTGCCGGCGCCCTGGATGGTACGCGCGAATTCGACTTGTTTGGCCGTCAGGTTGCCGTCTGGATTCTCGGACAGCTGCTGCCCAAGGATCAGAATGCTGTTGAGTGGCGTGCGCAGCTCGTGCGACATGTTGGCCAGGAACTCTGATTTGTATTTCGAGGTGAGCGCGAGCTCGCTCGCCTTTTCCTCGAGCGCGCGACGGGCCTGTTCGATTTCTTGGTTCTTGCGTTCGACTTCGACATTGCGCTCGGCCAGTTGCTGCGCCTTCTGCTCCAGCTGCTCGTTGGTCTGCTGCAATTCCTTTTGCTGTGCCTGGAGCTCGCCGGCCAGCTGCTGGGATTGCTTGAGCAGTCCTTCGGTCTGCATGGTCGCTTCGATCGAGTTGAGCACGATTCCGATCGAATCCGTCAATTGCTCGAGGAACGTGACCTGCAGTGCGGTGAAATGGTGTACCGAGGCGAGCTCGATGACGGCCTTGACCTGATTTTCAAACAGGATCGGGAGCACGATCACGTTGCGCGGTTTGGCTTTGAACAAAGCCGAGCCGATAGGAACCACATTGTCGGGCATTTCCGCGATCAGCAGGCGGCGTTTGTCGGCCGCGCATTGTCCGATCATGCCCTCCCCGAAATGCAGAGTCGGTCGGTACCCGCCGCCACCCTCCGTTGCGTAGGCCGCGAGCAGACGCAGGACTGCGGCATCCTCACCATCGACCTGATAGATGACGCCGAGCTGCGCGTTCACCAGCGGGGCAAGTTCGCTCAGCAGCAGACGGCCGACGGTTGTCAGATCCCGTTGGCCCTGCAGCATGTTGGTGAAGCGGGCGAGGTTCGTCTTCAGCCAGTCCTGCTCGGTGTTGCGGTCCGTGGTGAGCCGCAAGTTATCGATCATCGTGTTGATGTTGTCCTTGAGCTCGGCCACCTCGCCGCGCGCGTCGACCTGGATCGACCGGGTCAGATCGCCCTTGGTCACAGCTGTCGCGACCTCGGCGATGTTACGAACTTGGGTGGTCAGGTTCGCCGCAAGCAGGTTGACGTTGCCGGTGAGATCCTTCCAGGTACCGGCCGCGCCGGGCACGTTGGCCTGGCCTCCGAGCCGCCCTTCGACGCCCACTTCGCGCGCCACGGTCGTGACCTGGTCGGCGAAGGTCGCCAGCGTATCAGTCATGTTGTTGATGGTTTCGGCGAGCGCGGCCACCTCGCCTTTGGACTTCACCGTGAGGTTCTGCTTGAGATCGCCGTTGGCGACGGCGGTCACCACCTTGACGATGCCGCGCACCTGCTCGGTGAGATTGACCGCCATTACGTTGACCGTATCGGTCAGGTCCTTCCAGGTGCCGGCGACGCCGGTGACCATCGCCTGACCGCCAAGCTTGCCCTCGGTGCCGACCTCGCGGGCGACGCGAGTCACCTCCGAGGCAAACGCGTTGAGCTGGTCCACCATGGTATTGATGGTGTTCTTCAGCTCGAGGATTTCGCCCTTCACGTCGACGGTGATCTTACGCGAGAGGTCGCCGCGCGCCACCGCGGTCGTCACTTCGGCGATGTTGCGCACCTGAGTGGTCAGGTTCGCGGCCAGCAGATTGACGTTGTCGGTGAGGTCTTTCCAGGTGCCGCCGACGCCCGGCACGACCGCCTGACCGCCAAGCCGGCCGTCGGTACCGACCTCACGGGCGACGCGCGTCACTTCGGCCGCGAACGAGCGCAGCTGCTCGACCATGGTGTTGAGCGTATCCTTGAGCAGCAAAATTTCGCCGCGCACGTCCACGGTGATCTTCTTGGACAGGTCGCCGTTGGCGATCGCGGTCGCGACCTCGGCGATGTTGCGGACCTGCGCCGTCAGGTTGCTGGCCATGAAGTTCACGTTGTCGGTGAGGTCCTTCCAGGTGCCGGCAACTTCGGGCACCTGAGCCTGACCGCCGAGCTTGCCTTCGGTGCCGACCTCGCGGGCAACGCGCGTCACTTCCGATGCGAAGGCATTGAGCTGGTCCACCATCGTGTTGATGGTGTTCTTGAGCTCGAGAATTTCGCCCTTCACGTCGACAGTGATCTTACGCGACAGGTCGCCGCGCGCGACCGCAGTCGTCACTTCGGCGATGTTGCGGACCTGCGCGGTCAAATTGCCGGCCATGGAGTTGACGCTGTCGGTCAAGTCCTTCCAGGTGCCGGCGACGCCCGGCACATTTGCCTGACCGCCGAGCCGTCCTTCGGTGCCGACCTCGCGGGCAACGCGCGTCACCTCGCCGGCGAAGCGGTTGAGCTGATCGACCATCGTGTTGAGGGTCTCCTTCAGCTGCAGGATTTCCCCGCGCACGTCGACCGTGATCTTGCGCGACAGGTCGCCGCCGGCGATGGCGGTCGCGACCTCGGCGATGTTGCGCACCTGGGCCGTCAGGTTGCCGGCCATTGAGTTCACGCTGTCCGTCAGGTCCTTCCAGGTGCCGGCGACACCAGGCACGGCGGCCTGACCGCCGAGCTTGCCCTCGGTGCCAACCTCGCGCGCGACGCGCGTGACTTCCGCCGCAAACGCGTTGAGCTGGTCGACCATGGTGTTGAGCGTCTCTTTCAGCTGCAGGATCTCGCCGCTGACGTTGACGGTAATCTTCTTCGACAAATCGCCCTGGGCGACGGCGGTCGCCACCTCGGCGATGTTGCGCACCTGACCGGTCAGGTTCGAGGCCATCGAGTTGACGCTGTCGGTCAGGTCCTTCCAGGTCCCGGCGACGCCGCGCACAATGGCCTGGCCGCCAAGCTTGCCTTCGGTGCCGACCTCGCGGGCGACGCGCGTCACTTCGCCGGCGAAGGCGTTGAGCTGGTCCACCATCGTGTTGATGGTGTCTTTGAGCTCGAGGATTTCGCCGCGTACATCGACGGTGATCTTCTTCGACAGGTCGCCGCTGGCGATGGCGGTCGAGACTTCAGCGATGTTGCGCACCTGTGCGGTCAGGTTCGACGCCATCGAGTTGACGCTGTCGGTCAGATCTTTCCAGGTTCCGGCAACGCCGAGCACGTTGGCTTGGCCGCCGAGCCGTCCTTCCGTGCCGACTTCGCGGGCGACGCGCGTCACCTCGCCGGCGAAGGCGTTGAGCTGGTCCACCATCGTGTTGATGGTTTCCTTGAGCTGCAGAATTTCGCCGCTGACATTGACAGTGATCTTCTTGGACAAGTCGCCGCCGGCGATCGCGGTCGCAACATCGGCGATGTTGCGTACCTGCGCGGTCAGGTTGCCGGCCATGAAGTTCACGCTGTCGGTCAGGTCCTTCCAAGTGCCGGCCACGCCAGGGACCTGCGCTTGTCCTCCGAGCTTGCCTTCGGTGCCGACCTCGCGGGCGACGCGCGTCACTTCCGACGCAAAGGCGTTGAGCTGGTCCACCATCGTGTTGATGGTGTCCTTGAGTTCCAAAATTTCCCCGCGCACGTCGACCGTAATCTTGCGCGACAGGTCTCCGCGGGCAACGGCCGTCGTGACCTGGGCGATGTTGCGCACCTGCGCGGTCAAGTTGCCGCACATGGCGTTGACCGAGTCGGTCAGGTCCTTCCAGGTGCCGGCGACCCCCGGCACGATCGCCTGTCCGCCGAGCTTGCCGTCGGTGCCGACCTCGCGCGCGACGCGCGTCACTTCGGAAGCGAACGAGCGCAGCTGGTCCACCATGGTGTTGATGGCTTCCTTGAGCTGCAGGATCTCGCCGCGCACGTCGACGGTGATTTTCTTAGAGAGGTCGCCGTTGGCGACCGCGATCGTCACGTCGGCGATGTTACGCACCTGAGCGGTCAGGTTGCTGGCCATCGAGTTCACGCTCTCGGTGAGGTCCTTCCACACGCCGGTCACTTCCGGCACCTGGGCCTGACCGCCGAGCTTGCCCTCGGTGCCGACCTCGCGCGCGACGCGCGTCACTTCCGAGGTGAACACACCGAGCTGTTTGATCATCGTGTTGACGATCATCGCCGATTGCAGGAACTCGCCCTTGAGCGGCCGGCCCTCGACGTCGAGCTTGACGGTTTGCAGCAGATCGCCTTGGGCGACAGCGCCGATCACACGCGTGACTTCGCGGGTCGGCCATAGCAAATCATCGATCAGCACGTTGATGGACGTTTCCATCTCGCCCCATGCGCCGCTCGATAGCCCGAGCCGCACGCGCTGTCGCGTCTTGCCTTCACGGCCGACAATCTGCCCGATTTGCTCGAGCTGCTGTGCCATCCGCTCGTTGGCGGTGACGATCTCGTTGAATGTGTCGGCTATCTTACCTTCGATTCCCAGGTGGTCGCCGGCAAGGCGCACCGAAAAGTCGCCAACCCGCACCGCTTGCAGCGCATGCAGCAAATCCTTCAACTCGAAGGCGGATTTGCCGTTGGCACCATTGCCGGGATTGTGGAGAGCGGGAGCGTCAGTGTGCGGAGGGAGTTCGGTAGCTTCGGGCGGGGATTGCATTGCGCATCCTGGTGCGGGGCGCCGCCAGGTATCTGGCGGCGGTGAAAGGACCGGACGAAGCGCGCCAGGAGCATCGGGCTACTCGCAGCGCGCAGCCACGCAGGTCTTCCTTCCCCCTGGATACGCAAACGCCCCCAAGGAAGACCCCGGCTGACGCTGAAAACGCACAAAAACGCAATCGGTTCCGTAGCGGACGAAATAAAAGTTTTGCAGCGTCCGCCAGATCAAATGCCGCCGTCTCGCCGCATTGTTGACGCGGTCCATTCAGAGAACATTCAGCCCCTTTGCCGTGTACTGATACGCAACGGCTCTCCCGTGGGGCATCATATGACAAAGTACCTCGGACTGTTGGTTACGCTCGGCGTGTTCGCGACAATCGGCTTGGTTGCCGCGCAGAACTCCCGGCCTTCCGCTCAGAACCTCGCGGTCGAAGCCGCACCTCCGCCGACCGCACCTGCAGCTGCCCCAGCACCGCCCCGCCCAACGGTGCGGAAAAGCGCATCGCGCTGGTGATCGGCAACGCGGGCTATCAGACCGGTGCGCTCAAGACCGCGGCCAACGACGCCGGCCTGATCGCACAGACATTGCAGGCCGCGGGCTTTGACGTCGCCGGCGCGCGTGATCTCGATCAAGACTCGCTGCGCCAGGCGATGCGCGATTTCCTCAGCAAGGCGCAGAGCTCGGGCCCCAACACCGTCGCCTTTATTTATCTCGCAGGCTATGGCGTGCAGCTCGAAGGCGAGAACTATTACGTTCCGATTGACGCGAAGCTTGCGCAGGCAACCGATGTGCCGCTCGAGGCGGTGCGGGTGACCGATTACACGCGCCCGCTTGCCGCGCTCAAACTCAAGGCCAGCATGGTGGTGCTGGACGCTGGCCGCGCCAATCCGTTTGTGAAGACGGGCCAACCGCTCGCCGGGGGGCTCGCGTTGGTCGATGCCGAACCCGGCATGCTCTACGCGTTCAATGCCGCGCCGGGCACGGTCGCACCCGACGGCGACGGACCTTACGGCGCGTATGCCCAGGCGCTCGCGGAAATGATTCGCGATGGCGGCCTGTCGCCGAAGGATGTGTTTGACCGGGTGCGCCTGCGCGTCAACGAGATGACCAAGGGTGCCGAAGTCCCGTGGCAATCGGCGAACATCATGGCGCAGTTCCAGTTCTTCGATCGCGCGCCGGATGCACCGCCGCCGCAGGTCTCGGCCCAGCAGGTGCAGGAGATGCGCACGCGGCCGATCCGCGATTTCGGCTCGCAGGACGCCTACGCGGCTGCGCTGGAGCGCGACACACTGCAGGGCTACCTGGATTTCGTCGCGGCCTATCCGGACGATCCGATGGCGCCGCGGGTGCAAGCCATCATCGCGGCACGCCGCGAGGCGATTACCTGGCGACGGACCTGGGTTGCCAACACGCCGGACGCCTATTGGTCCTATCTGCGCCGCTATCCGCGCGGCCCTCACGTTTACGATTGCCGGCGCCGGTTGGCAGAGCTCTCGGCCGCATTCGAGCCGCCGCCCACGTTCCAGATGATGGCTTATGACGTGCCACCGCCGCCCCCTGCCGAAGTGGTGTTCGTCGATCGGCCGGTACTCGCGTTCTATGATCCGGTGTTCGCGTTTGCACCGCCGCCACCGCCGCCGGTGATCTTCCTGGCGCCCCCGCCCCCGTTCTGGGTCGCGCTGCCGCCACCGCCACCGCCAGTTGGCTTGTTCGTGCTGCCGATTCCGGTCTATCAGCCGGTTCCGGCCTATGTGCAGCCGCCGCCCTACATCGCGCCGCCGCCGCCCAACAACATCATCTACAACAACGTGCACAACACGGTGATTGTCAACAACAACACCAACAACGTGACGATCCAAACACCGAGTGGACAGAGCACGACGCAACCGATCTCGGCGGTCGCCGCTGCGCCACCCGCTGCTCCGCCTGCACCAGGTGCTCCGCCTACTCCAGCCCCGGCGGTTAGCGCTGCCCCGGCAACAGTTGGTCCATCGCTGCCGCCATCCATTGCCGCAAAAGCAAGCATGGCCGCCCGCACCGGCCCGACAACAGCTACTGGCCCAACCACGCCGAGCACCCCCGCAGCGCCCGGCCAAGGAATTCATCCGACTCCTGGGCAACCCGGCGCTCCAGGAACGACTGCGACCGCCAATGCCCCTGGAGGCCATGCCCTGCCGACTCCCGGAGCCGCCGGTCAGCCGCTGGTACCGGGCGCCGCGCCGGCGGCCGGGACACCTGGAGCCCCCGGACAACCGGGACATCCTGCTCCCGGCCAACCAGGCGCACCGGCAAACACAGCGACCGCAAATGCTCCGGCAGGTCACGCTTTGCCGACTCCCGGAGCCGCCGGTCAGCCCCCCGTACCGGGCGCCGCGCCGGCGGCGGGGACACCTGGAGCCCCCGGACAACCGGGACATCCTGCCCCCGGCCAACCAGGCGCACCGGCAAATACCGCGACCGCAAATGCTCCGGCAGGTCACGCTTTGCCGACTCCCGGAGCCGCCGGTCAGCCGCCGGTACCGGGCGCCTCGCCGGCCGCGGGAACACCTGGAGCTACGGGACAACCGGGACATCCTGCCCCCGGCCAGCCTGGCGCACCGGCAAACACCGCGACTGCAAATGCCCCTGCAGGCCATGCTCTGCCGACGCCCGGAGCGCCGGGGCAGCCGCCTGCTCCGGGCACATCGCCCACGGCGGCCTTGCCAGGCGCAGGCGCGGCGGCCCCCCAGGTTCATCCCGGCACGCCCGGAAGCACGCCGCCCGGGGCAGCCCACACTTTGCCGGCGCCCGCTGTGATCCAGCATCCTCCAGGGCCGGGGGCGACTCCCAGCGCAACCTTGTCTCCCGCCGCACCCGCTGGTGCGGGCCAACCACACGCGCCGGCGCCGAGGCGCGCTACCGAATGCAGCATTGCCGCCTTCTGGGCATGCGCCGCCGACGGCAGCTCCGGTGCCGCCCCACGCGCCGTCAGCCATGATCCCGCCAAAGCCGCCGGCGCCACAAACCCATGCGCCACCGCCGCCGCTTGCGACTGTCGCGCCATCACACGCACCAGCGCCGCCTCCACCCGCGGCGGCGAAGCCCCCATCTCCGCCGCCGGCATTCGCCGCCCGGCCACCGCCCCCGCCTCCCGCGCCCGTGCGCGCTGCGCCACCACCGCCGCCACCCGTGCACGCGGCACCTCCGCCGCCGCCACCACCAATGCATGCGGCCGCACCGCCGCCTCCGCCTCGGCCGGCAGCTCCTCCACCGCCACCAGCGGCCAGGCCAGCGCCGCCCGCCAAGCCCGCTTGCGGCGGGCCCGGACAGCCGAAGTGCCCGCATTGATTACGATCTAACAACGCGCACAAACGAAACCCGGAAGGCGGCAACGCCTTCCGGGTTTGTTTTTGGTCCGAAGCCGTCGGTGCTTACGCCAGCTTGGTTTCCATCTCTTCGCCGATGGTCATCGGGTGCGCCATCGTCTCATGCAGCTTCTGCGCATCGAGCTCGCCTTCCCAGCGGCTGATCACGACGGTCGCAACGCCGTTGCCGACGAGGTTGGTCAGCGCCCGGCACTCGCTCATGAACTTATCGATCCCGAGCAGGATCGCGAGCGATTGAATTGGAATGTCAGGCACGATCGCGAGCGTGGCTGCCAGCGTGACGAAGCCCGCGCCGGTCACGCCCGATGCGCCTTTGGAGGTGATCATGGCGATTGCCAGGATGCCCAGCTCCTGACCGAGGGTGAGCGGCGTATTGGTGGCCTGCGCCAGGAACAACGTCGCGAGCGTCATGTAGATGTTGGTGCCATCGAGATTGAAGCTGTAGCCAGTGGGAATCACCAGCCCGACAACCGACTTTGAGGCTCCTAGCCGCTGCATCTTCTGGATCATCTGCGGCAGCACCGTCTCCGACGACGACGTGCCGACGACGATCAGCAATTCGTCCTTGATGTAGGCGATGAAGCGGAAGATCGAGAACCCGGCGGCGCGCGCGATCGTCCCGAGCACGACGACGATGAACAAAATGCTGGTCGCATAAAATACAAGAACGAGCTCGATCAGCTTCCACAGCGAGCCAACCCCGAAGGCGCCGACCGTGAACGCCATGGCACCGAACGCGCCAACCGGCGCGGCCCGCACGATAATCCCGATCACGCCAAAGAATATCTTGGCCATCGCGTCGATCGCATGCGCCACCTGCTCGCCGAGCTTGCCCATTCGGGAGATGGCAAAACCGGTGAGGATAGAGACCAGCAAGACCTGCAGCAGGTCGCCGCCCGCGAACGCACCGACGAACGTGCTGGGGATGATGTTCATCAGGTGGGTCGTGACCCCTTCCTGGGCGGCCCGCGAGACGTAGCTCGCAACCGTCTTGGGATCGAGGCTTGCGGGATCGATGTTGAAGCCTGCGCCCGGCTGCAACACCTCGCCCATCAGCAGACCGATGCCAAGCGCCAGGGTGGATACGGCTTCGAAATAGAACAATGTCTTGATGCCGACCCGGCCGATCTTCTTGAGATCGCCCATGGAGGAGATGCCGTGCACCACGGTGCAGAAAATCACCGGAGCGATCATCATCTTGATCAGATTGATGAACGCGTCGCCGAGCGGCTTGAGGGCATTTCCGGTTTGCGGATAGAAATGCCCGACGGCAACGCCGAGCGCGATCGCAATCAATACCTGAATATAGAGCACCGTGTACCACGGCTTGCGTGGAGCCACACGCGTGCCGTGAATTGCCGTCGCCTCAACCATCCTGGGATCCCCTCAGATTATTGTTAGTCAAACTGTGGCACGCAGACCCCGGCCGGAAAGCACCTTTGTTCGGCGATTTACACGACCGGCGAGCGCCCGCCATCCACATTGATCGCCGTCCCGGTGATGTAGGAGCCCGCGTCCGACGCCAGCAGGCAGGCGATGTTGGCAAACTCCTCGGGTTTGCCGACGCGCCCCATCGGGATGTCCTTCGCGAAGCGTGCCAGATAATCCGCGACTGGGACGCCAGCGCGCTTGGCCGCTTGCTCGTGCTGATCGGCTTCGATGATTCCAACGAGCAGCGCGTTGACCAGAATGTTGTGCGGCGCGCCCTCCCCGGCCAGCACCTTGGTCAACGCCATACCCGCCGCCCGCGAGATGGTCGTGGGCGCACTGCCGCCCCGTGGCGCTTTCGCGCCGATATTGAGCACGTTGATGATCCGTCCCCACCGCCGCGCCTTCATTTGCTCCCAGGCGAGGCGCGTCAGGCGCAAGGCAGCAAAGAACTTCTGATCGAGGTCCTGCTGCATGATGTCGTCGGTCAGGCTCTCGAACGGACCAGCGCGGGAGGTGCCAGCATTGTTGACGACGATGTCGATCCGGTCGAGTTCGTGCATCGCCTCATCATAGGCGCGCTTGATATCGCGCGCATTGGCAACATCGGCCACGACTGTGACGACGCGCCGGCCTGCCGCCTCGCTGATGCGCTTCTCCGCTTGCGCAAGCGCGTCACGCCCGCGCGCGACGATTGCCAGATCCGCCCCCGATTGTGCGAACCGGAGCGCAATCCCGAGCCCTATGCCCTTGCTGCCGCCGGTGACGATGGCGGCGCGACCGGCCAAGCTGATATCCATGCAGGGCGTCCTTCAGGTTGGTTTGCGTGCCACGATGCGGTGGATCCTTTTGCCGGACGATGCGCTGACACGAGTCTCGTCCAGCAGAATGGCCGCATTCATCAACGCTCGGCGCACCGGTTCCGGTTGGAAAGCGGCGTAGAGGCGGCCTTGTTGGTCTCGTTGGTCGGCGCCCTCGGTGACGCGCCAGCTGAGATACAGCGCGCCGCCCGGTTTGACGATCGACAGGAGGCGCGTGACGGCCGGCTCGATCTCCGCACTATCGAGATGCATGAGCACGGTCTCGCACAGCACGTTATCGAACGATGCGTCAGCGATGCCGGCAAGTTCGGGAAGTGCAGCGTCGACAAAAGCAAGAGCCGGATAGCGCCGCTGCGCTTCCTCGCGCAGTCCGCGCGACGGCTCGTAACCCACTGCGTCGAATCCGTTTGCGCTGAGCCAGGCCACTTCACGTCCGCTGCCTGCCCCAATATCGGCCGTGCGACCTGGCTTGAAGAATTGCCGCACCAGATCGTGCAGGTCGGCCGGAGGTGGCTGGTCGTGCCATTCTGTCGCGAATGCGGTTGCGGCCGCGTCGTAAGCGGCCAGAGTTTGAAGGTCCACGCAATCCCCTGGTTCTATTTCAAGGTCGCTTGATATTCGTCCGGCTTGAAACCGACCAGCAAGCGTTTTCCCGTGTCAAGCACCGGCCGTTTGATCATCGACGGTTGAGCGAGCATCAGCTTGATCGCCTTGGCGGCGTTCAGTCCCTCCTTGTCCTTGTCGGACAGCTTGCGGAACGTGGTCCCGGCGCGGTTCAACACCGTCTCCCAGCCGAA
This sequence comes from uncultured Alphaproteobacteria bacterium, assembly GCA_963760435.1. Taxonomy (GTDB): domain Bacteria; phylum Pseudomonadota; class Alphaproteobacteria; order Rhizobiales; family Xanthobacteraceae; genus JAFAXD01. Next base: position 105,739 of record CAVXDE010000040.1, on the reverse strand, counting down.
CTCCTTACACCAGCGCTCCAACTGCTTGGAATCCGCGCCCTCCTTCTTGTAGTCGTGAAACGCGTACGCAATCCCGTGCTTGTCGAGCCAGGCGAAGGCCTTCTTCATGGTGTCGCAATTCTTGATTCCGTAGATCGTTACAGCCATCCGACCTCCTCGCGGGCTCCCCATTGTCGTCCCTGATTGGCACGGGGTCGCCTGCTCATCAAGCAATGCCCACGAAGTCGTGTCTGGCGCAGGCCGGCAACCCAGCCTATTGCATCCCGCGCGGAGCTGTTCACTCTGGGGGTTCGCATGAAACCGCACCGCCTTCTCACAGCTGCCTGTCTGATTCTCTGGGCCACTCGGGCCATTGCTGCCGATGCCGGCTTTCAAGAGGTGGAGGTCGACAATCCCGGCGACCGGCCGATCACGGTCGGGATCTGGTATCCGACCGCCGAGCCTCAGCGCGAGCAACGGCTGGGCACCCTCGTCCAATCCGTCGCGCCCGGCGCGCCGGTGGCGGGAGAGCATCTTCCGCTCGTTATCGTCTCGCACGGCACCGGCGGCTGGTATGGCAGTCACGTCGATACGGCATTGGCGCTTGCGCGCGCCGGCTTCGTCGTGGCCGCCCCGACGCATCCCGGCGACAACTACCGGGACCAGAGTTGGGCGGCGCAGATCCGGCGCCGGCCACCGCAGCTGCAGCGGGTGACCGATTATATGCTCAGCGAGTGGCCGGATCACGCCCGCATCGATCCTGAACGCATTGGCGCATTTGGTTTCTCCGCCGGCGGTTTTACGGTGCTTGCCGACATCGGCGGCGCCCCTGATTTCACCAGGATCAAACCACACTGCGAGGCGCATCCGGACTATTTCGAGTGCGCGCTGCTCAAGCGCGCCGGGATGGCGCCACCGCCGGCCGCCGCCGACGCCACGGCCCCAACCTCGATCCGGGACCCGCGCATAAAGGCCGCAGTCATTGCCGCCCCCGCATTGGGCTTCACGTTCAACGCCGAAGGGCTGGATCCGGTGACGATCCCGATCCAGCTCTGGAGCGCCGAGTTCGACCACATCCTGCCGGCGCCAGACTATGCCGATGCCGTGCGCGCCAACCTGCCCCGCTCGCCAGAGTTTCATCTAGTCGCCAAGGCGGACCACTTCGATTTCCTCGCGCCCTGCACGGCAGAATTGGCCAAGGTCGCACCCGATATTTGTCAATCGATCGCCGGCTTTGATCGTGCCGAGTTTCACCAGCGCTTCGATGCTGAGGTGGTGCGGTTCTTCCGGGAGACGTTGCAGTAGACGCGTGGCGGCTTGCTGTTCGAGTTCCTATTTCATGTTTGTCATGCCACGACGTCGATCAGCAGCCGTAGCGCAGCGCGACCTCTTTGCGCCCGCCCCCGCTTGGGCCGCAGGGTTCGCTTACGATGAGGAGATCATCGCGCCGGCTGACGAGGCCGACCTGCTCCGTGACATCGAGGCGCTGTCCTTCCAGCCATTCGACTTCCACGGTTTTCTCGCCAACCGCCACGTGGCCTGGTTTGGATGGCGCTACGACTACGCCGGAGGAAAGCTTCGCGACAGCGAACCGATCCCGACATTCCTCTTGCCGCTGCGGACGCGTGCGGCTGCATTTGCGGACGTCCCCCCAGAGAGCTTGCAACAAGTCCTCATCAACAAATACGCGCCGGGCGCCGGCATCGGTTGGCATCGCGACAAGCCGATGTTCGGTGACGTTATCGCGATTTCGCTCGCCGCGCCCTGCACACTTCGGCTGCGTCGCAAACAGGCGAACAGCTGGCAACGCGCCTCGCTCCAGGTGCAACCGCGCTCGGCGTATCTTCTCCGCGGTGAAGCGCGCTGGGACTGGCAGCACAGCATCCCACCCGTTGACGCGCTCCGCTATTCAGTGACGTTCCGAACGCTGGTGGCGCCCGGCCCCGGCACGTGACCCACCTGTGGTTCTCTTTCTGTTCTTGCTCTGCTATATACGGCCAATGCCAGTATTCGCCACAGCACGAGGCGCTCCGCTGATGGCACGCCGCGCCGGGAGCGCCGACCTGCCGCTGCATGGCGGCCGCGTGCCGAAATGGCTCGGCGAACGCATGACCCGCTTGGGCGCGGTCATCGTCGAGGCGATCATCGTCGAATATGGGCGTGACGAGTTGCTGCGCCGGCTCGCCCATCCATTCTGGTTCCAGTCGTTCGGTGCCGTGATGGGGATGGACTGGCATTCGTCCGGCATCACCACCAGCGTGATCGGCGCCCTCAAGCGCGGCCTCACCCCGCGATCCGCTGAGCTTGGCATCCACGTGTGCGGCGGCCGCGGGCAGCACTCGCGACAAACCCCGCACGAATTGATCGCTATCGGTGATCGCGTCGGTCTCGACGGCGCGGCCCTCGCCAAGACCAGCCGGCTCGTTGCGAAGGTCGACAGCGCCGCGGTCCAGGACGGGTTCGATCTCTATCTGCACGGTTTCATCATCACTGATGACGGACACTGGGTCGTGGTGCAGCAGGGCATGAACGGCGATCGTCGGCAGGCCCGGCGCTATCACTGGCTGTCCGAAGGGCTCACCAGCTTCGTCGACGAACCGCATGCGGCGATCGACGGAATCAAGCAAGGCGTGATCGTGAACCTGACTGACCGCCGCGCCGACAGCTCGCGCCAACGGCAGCTCGATCTGCTCGACGAGCTGGGCCCGGACGGCATCGAGCAAGAGCTTGCGAAATTCGAGGGCACGCACGCTAAGCCCGTCGCGTCGCGGCCGCAGCTGACACTGCCGCATCTCGTGATGCCTGCGCATCATGACGTGCGGTCGGAGAATATCGTCGCCCGACGGCTGCACGGGAATCTGGTGGCTGCCGCGGACCGCGGACCCAAGGATTTCGCCGAGTTGCTGCTCGTGCCCGGTGTCGGCGCGCGCACCGTGCGGGCACTCGCCCAGGTCGCCGAAGTGGTGCACGGCGCGCCATATCGCTTCAGTGACCCGGCGCGGTTCTCAGTCGCGCACGGCGGCAAGGACCGGCATCCCTATCCGGTACCGCTCAAGGTCTATGACCGTACGATCGACGTTCTTAAGCGCGCCGTGCGCAATGCGAAGCTCGGACATTCCGAAGAGCTCGCCGCGATCCGGCGTCTCGACGAACAAGCCCGCCAGCTTGAGCGCCACGCGTCCGGCCCTTCCGTCGACGCGCTGTTTGCCGATGAACGCGCGCGCTCGCATGAATATGGCGGCTATAGCGTGTTCGGTCCGGAGCCGCCGTCCAGGAGCGCAAGATGCCTGCTGACTGTCCGCCGAACAGATTGAGGTAGTTGGCGTTCTCATATCGCAGATATCCCGCGATCTCGGAACCCGGGCCGCCTGGCGTGTCGCTCGGATGCCTCCCGCCCTCATAAACCGGCACCGTCGTGAAATCGAACGGACTAACCCCCGCAAGGCAAGCCACGTTGACGCCGAGCTGGTTGGGATTCGAGCGGCGTTGGTGATGCGTATAGATCCCGCACTTTGAGCAGAAGTAGTGCTCGGCTTGCATCGTGTTGAAGCGATAGAGCTGTAGAACGTCGGCTCCGCTATCGATCGTCAGTTCGCCCACGCGCGCGCTCACCACGACGGCGCCTCGCATCCGGCACAGCGAGCAATTGCAGCGACGCGGTTTGTCCAGACCGTCCACCAGCTTCACCGTGAAACGAACGGCGCCGCAGTGACACGGCGCCTGTCCACACCTTTGGCGCACTCATTCGACTCTCCTCTTTCCCAAGGACGCGCATCTGCCAAATTCGGCTACCAAACAAGCGAGCATCGAGACAAGGACGTAAGCATGACGGTTTTAATCACCGGCAGCAGCGGGCATCTGGGCGAGGCTTTGATGCGCCGTTTTCGGCAGGATGGCAGGTCGGTACGCGGGATCGATATCAAGCCCTTCGCCGTTTACCGATCGCGCCGGCTCGATCGGCGACGTCGATTTCGTCAGGCGCTCCATGGCGGGCGTGACCGCAGTCATCCACACCGCGACACTGCACAAGCCGCACGTTGCCACGCACTCGCGCCAGAATTTCGTTGACACGAATGTCACTGGCACACTCGTGCTGCTCGAAGCGGCGGTGGCGGCTCGCGTCGCGGCGTTCATTTATACCAGCACGACAAGCGCGTTCGGCGCGGCGCTCGTGCCGCCGTCCGGCAAACCCGCCGCCTGGATCACCGAGGATGTGGCGCCTGTCCCGAAGAATATCTACGGCGTTACCAAGTTCGCGGCGGAGAACCTGTGCGAACTGTTCGCGCGTCAGGCGCAATTGCCCGTCGTGGTGCTGCGAACATCCAGATTCTTTCCCGAAGTCGATGACAATTCCGAGATCCGCGCGCGCTACGCAACCGAGAATGCGCAAGCCAATGAGTTTCTGCATCGCCGTGTCGATATCGAAGACGTCGTGAGCGCGCATCTGCTGGCGCTGGAGAAAGCTCAAGCGCTTTGCGGTTTCGTCGCTACATCATCTCCGCGACGACGCCATTCACCCCAAGCGATCTGCCCGAGCTTCGGCGCGACGCATGCGCCGTGGTGCAACACAAATTTCCCGACTGCGAGACGCTGTTCCAAAAGCGAGGCTGGACATTGTTTCCCCATATCGATCGCGTCTACGTCAACGATCTGGCGCGACAGGAATTGAGCTGGGCGCCACGCTACGACTTTCGGCACGTGCTCGATGCGATACGCGCTGGCACGGACTTTCGCAGCCCGCTGGCAATCCAGATCGGCCGCAAAGGTTATCACGATCGCGTCTTCGCGGATGGTCCCTATCCGGTGGCGTGAACTAGCACTACTTTGGCAGATTTAGTTTATGCAGCAATCCTATGCCGAGACTTTTTCGGCAGTGCGGGCATCGCTGAAGCGGTCGCATGATGCGGTTGACGATGGCGTGACGCACGGCCGGCAAGCTTGGCTGAGGTGGCGGTCCGTTGACTTTTTTTCCCCGCCTCGCTTGGGTGAGGCGACGATGTTGAAGGAAGGCGTAAGCGATCATTGTCATGAGCGCGTGTCGGTGAAGGCCGTGCCAGGATCGGCCCTCGAAGTGATCGAGCCCGAGTTCTTCTTTCATCTGCTGGTGGGCCTGTTCACAAATCCATCGCGCCTTGATGGTGGCAGCCAGAGTGCGCAGGTTCGTCTCGGCGGGCAGGTTGGCGAGATAGTATTTCTTCTCTCCTGACGCGCGGTGTTCTCCAATGAGCCAGGCCTCGTCCCCCGGCAGGTGTTGCTGACCCTTATCCCTGATCCGTTGCGGAGGTCCGTCGGCAATGCGCACACGGACCGCGGCGAAACACGCTTTGAGCTGTCCTTTCGTGCCAGTACGCCAAGTGATGTTCTGCCACTTGGCATCGGCCAGCATGTCTTCAGCCGGGATCGACAGAATATCAGGAATCGAGCGCTGACGCGGACGGCCGCGCTTGGCGATTGGCCAGATCAATTTCACGTCGGCAGGGTATACCTTGAGATGACGTGGGATGCCAACGGCCCAAGCCAAGCCACGCGCCGTGAGCCCTTGCCGGAACGGCGCGCTCAGTCCGTACCCGGCATCTGCGAGCACACAGCCGAAGTGAACTCTGGCTGCAATCATACGGTCGATCTCAGCGAGCGCGATCTCCGGCTTCGTTCGCTCAGCCCAATGTTCGGCTGGAACGCCAACCCGCTTCAAACGGACCCGATCGCTCGTCCAGCTTTCGGGAAGGAAGAGGCGCAGAGCCACCGTCACCGGCACCTCGCCACGCGCCAGCGTCAGTGATACCAGCGTCTGGCAATTGGCGGTCTTGCCCAATGCCGAAGCATATTGCGCAGCGACACCGACCGAGTGCTTGCCTTTCTTCGGTATTGCAGTGTCGTCGATCACCAATATCGCATCGTTGCCGCCGACGAGCTTGTCGGCTTGGACGAGGAGTTCTGTTTCCAACGGAGCCGCGTTCCAGACACCAGCAGCAACAAAATGGTGCAGTTGATCATAGTCCCCCGGCGCAAATCGCTCGGCCATTGGCTGAACGCTCTTGCGATCACCAGGGCCGATCAGCCCAGCCACATAAAGCGGACACATCCGCTGCCGCGCCTTGTGACCCAAACGCTCCAGGAAAGGCTTGAGCCATCGCCCAAGCTCGCGTTCCCAACCTGCCCTCGTGCCCGCCATGGTCGGCCCTCCAATAAGCCGACCACCCATGAATCACTGAAAATCTGATTCGGGAATCCCGTGCCGCGAATAATCTGCCAAAGTAGTGCTAGCCATTGCAGCCTGGGGCCGCTTTCCTGCTAGGCTTTCGCCCCCCACGCCTGTAACAGGACAACCATCATGAACCGATCGTGCCCAGCGTTCTCGGGAGCATCCCTGCTCGTGGCCGCATCCATCTCAGTTGCCGCCGCGGAAGATTCGACCACCTTTGAGAAGAAGAACTTCAACTACAGTGAATGGGCCAAAGGCCGTTTCTCCGAGGTGGTGTCGGTGAAAAACCCCGGCCGCCTGCTGTTCCTGGGCGGCATCGGCGCGGAGGATGAAGCCGCCACCACCGGCGGAGCCATCAAGTATCTCGGCGATGTCGGCGCGCAGTGTCGCTATGCCTGGGACAAGATCAAGCGCATTCTGGAGAAGCAGGGCAGCTCACTCAGCGACGTCGTCAAGGTGACGACCTATGTGACCGACATCCGGTATTTCGGCGACGTCGGGAAATGCCGCGGCGAAGCCTTTGCCGGTCTGCCGCCACCGGCCGGAACCTTCGTGGCGATCAGCCAACTCGCCTGGCCTGGCATGTTGATCGAGATTGATGTGACCGCGGCGACGGAGAAATGATCAAGGAGTGACCTGAGGCCGCGCGCGAACTAGCTGCGTGCGCGACTGCTGGGACGGCGCGGCGCACCTGGGGTGTGTCGCACGCCGCTCGGCCGCACGCGCAGTCCATCAACAAATACATCCAACAGCCGCAACACGCTCTTCTGCCATCCGGGCTGATCGTTCATGTAACACATCCCGACCAGCGCCCGCAGCACGTCCTCGGGGCCGATGTCGGAGCGGATGTCACCGGCCGCGATCGCTCGATCCAGCAAGCCGCCAATCGCTTTGGTCAGGCGATCTGCCGAGTAGGCGTAAAGCTCGGACATGCCGTGCGCCGCAAGCGCGAGTGCGGCGGCCATTCCCTTTTTGGTCGCGACGAACTCGACATTTGAGCGCAACCAGCGCCGCAGCGCCTCGACCGGCTCCGCTTCGCTCTTCAACTGCTCGGCAAGCTCGGTGAGTTGCTCGACCTCGCGCCGGTACACCGCCTCGAACAACGCCTCGCGCGTCGGAAAGTGTCGATAGAGCGTGCCAATCCCAACGCCGGCGCGCTTGGCCACGGCTTCAAGACTCGCGTCCGGACCGCCGGTGCTGAATACCACTTTGGCAGCTTCCAGCACGCGGTCACGATTGCGCAGCGCATCCGCGCGTGGTTTTCGCCCTGTCACGACAGATTGATGTCGCATCTCGACCGTCCGCGCAGCGGCCCCTTGAAAAGCGGAGGCTGCCTCCGTATAATAGATCTCATCGGGACCACTCTTCTAGCCGCCGGCTGATCGAGGATCGTGGCGACAAGCTGGGCTGGTTGTCCGCACCCATAAACCACCGCGATGAATCGACCAACAATGCCGAACCAGCTCCGCTGGTGCGACAGACGGCGATTCAATTCTGACAATAGCAAATGGCACCGATTGGAACACTTGCATGAGTCATTCCATCACTCTCACCGTCAACGGCAAACGGCATGCGGTCGAGCTCAACGACCCGCGCGTCACGCTGCTCGATCTCCTGCGCGAGCGTCTCCATCTGACCGGCACCAAGAAGGGCTGCGATCGCGGCCAGTGCGGCGCTTGCACGGTGCATGTTGACGGACGGCGGATCAATTCATGCCTGACCTTGGCGCTGAGTTGCGATGGCGCCGATGTGCTGACCATCGAGGGCATAGCGCATGGCGACGCATTGCATCCGGTCCAGGCCGCGTTCATCGCTCATGACGGGTTCCAGTGTGGGTTCTGCACGCCGGGCCAGATCATGAGTGCAATCGGACTCATCCAGGAAGGCCAAGCCGGCGACGATCCGGAGCGCGTGCGCGAAGGGATGAGCGGCAATCTCTGCCGCTGTGGCGCCTATGTGGGAATCATCGAGGCGGTGCTCGACGCACATGATCGCGTCACGACGACGAACCAGAGGCGTTCCGCATGAACAACTTCGAGTACGTCAGACCCCGTTCGGTCGCCGAGGCCATCGCGGCTGCGAGCGCACCAGGCGCGAGCTATCTCGCCGCCGGAACCAACCTCATCGATTTGATGAAAGGCGGCATCACGCATCCCGACCGCCTCGTCGACGTCACCCACCTGCCCGGCCTTGATCGCATCGAGCGTCATAGCGACGGCAGCCTTCGCGTCGGCGCGCTTGTGCGCAACGCCGACCTGGCGCATGACCCCGATTTCGCCCGCGCCTATCCGTTTGTTGCTGAAGCGCTGCTCGCCGGCGCTTCGGCGCAGTTGCGCAACGCGGCGACGATCGGCGGCAATCTCATGCAGCGGACGCGCTGCGCGTATTTCTATGACGTCGCCGGCGCCTGCAACAAACGTCAACCAGGTTCAGGATGTGACGCACGGCATGGCGAAAACCGGCTGCACGCCATTCTGGGTTGGAGCGAGGCCTGTATCGCGACGCATCCGTCCGATTTCTGCGTCCCGCTGGTCGCGCTCGATGCCGTTGTTGAGATCGAAGGCGCCAACGGCAGGCGCGAGATCGCGCTGGAGCACCTGCATCGGCTTCCCGGCGATGCCCCGGAACACGACAATGTGCTCGAGCCGGGCGACCTGATCATCGCGCTGCGGCTGCCGCCCGAGGCGCGAGGCTTCGCCGCGCATGCGCGCTATCTGAAAGTCCGCGAACGCACGTCTTATGCGTTCGCCATCGTGGCGGCGGCTGCTGCGCTGCGCATCGAGCAAGGTCGGATTGCGGACGTGCGGCTCGCTTTGGGCGGCGTTGCCGCCAAGCCCTGGCGCGCCCGCGCCGCCGAGCAGGTTCTGATTGGTGCGACACCGGACCTTGCCATCTATCTGCAGGCTGCCACCGCGGCGCTCACGGACGCAAAGCCGTCCGGCGACAATGAGTTCAAGATCGAGCTGGCGCGTCGGATCATTGTCCGCGCATTGACCCTGGCCGCCGCCGGCACGCCGGCGCGGGTTCCCGCCCTTCCCGCCTCGCCATTTTCTGTTCCGCCCGGAGTGCTGCAACATGCCTGAGCTCAGACTGAGCCAAGCGCCCGCCCACGTGCGTCACGGTTCCAACATCGGTCAACCGCTCACCCGCCGCGACGGCATCCTGAAAGTGACGGGTGCCGCGCGCTTCGCCGCGGACAATCATCTGGCCGGCATGCTCTACGCGGTCATCGCGACCAGCAGCATCGCGCGCGGCCGCGTCACGTTCCTCGATGTGGAGGCAGCCAAGCGCCACCCTGGTGTTGTTGACGTCATGACGCCGGCGCACAAGCCGCCGCTGGCCGTGGACCCGGAAGCGAAGACCAATCCGTTCGCCTTCCGGCTCGACCTGTTGCAGAACGATCGCGTGCGCTACGCCAACCAGCCGATTGCGGTTGTGGTTGCCGAGAGCTTGGAAGCGGCAACCGAAGGGGCAAGATTGCTGTCCCCGCGTTATGACGCTGAGCCGGCGCGCGTCGGTCTTGATGCAAACGAGAGTTATGTCCCACCGACGGTCGGGCTGTTCAATCCAGCGGAGGTCCAGCACGGGAACGCGAATGCCGCGCTTGCGGCTGCACCGACGCGCATCGAGGCGACCTACGAAACCCCGGCGCAGTACCACAATGCCATGGAGCCGCACGCGGTCGTGGCCGCCTGGGACGGCGACACGCTCTCGCTCGACATGCCGACCCAGGGGTTGGTGATGACGCGCGCGCGGATCGCCGAGTTCTTCGGCCTTGTGCCTGAGCACATCCATATCCGCAGTCCATTTCTCGGCGGCGGCTTCGGCTCGAAGGGAATTGCGGTCGGCCCGCAGATTCTCGGAATCATGGCGGCGCGGCTGGTCGGCCGCCCGGTCAAGCTCGTGTTGGGACGCGAGCAGATGTATGGTCCGGTCGGCCACCGCTCCGCGACCCGGCAAACCATGCGCATCGGCGCTGACCGCGACGGCACCCTCACCGCGATTGCGCATCACGCAAAGATCTCCACCAGCACCTTCGATGATTTCTACGAGCCGGCGGCAGACGCCTCCCATCCGCTCTATGCCAGTCCGGCCATTGCCACCTCACATGAGGCTGTGCGCATCGACATCGGCACGCCGCTATTCATGCGGGCGCCCGGCGAAGCCACCGGATCGATCGCGCTGGAGAGCGCGCTCGACGAAGCCGCCTGGGCCTGCCGCATGGACCCCCTCGCCTTCCGCATCAAGAACTATGCCGAGGTCGAGCCGATGAGCGGCAGACCATTTTCGTCGAAGCGCTTGCGCGAATGCTACGCCCAGGGTGCGCAGCGTTTCGGCTGGTCGCAGCGCCCGCTCGCGCCGCGCCAGATGCGCGATGAGGCCGGCCTGCTGGTCGGCTGGGGCGTGGGCACCGCAATCTTTCCGGCGCTGATGTTCGAGGCCCAGGCGCGCGCCGTTCTGCGCAGCGACGGAACGGGCGTGGTCGAGAGCGGAACCCACGATATGGGCCAGGGCGCCTGGACTGCATTTGCGCAGATCGCGGCCGACAGCCTCGGACTTGATCTCGAGCAGATCGAATTCAAGGCTGGCACCTCCGACCTGCCTGATGCCGGCATTGCCGGCGGATCGGCACATACCGCGACCGCGGGCAGCGCCATCCAGGACGCGGGCTCCGCGGTGATTGCCAAACTGGCCGATCTCGCGACGCGCGACCAGCACTCACCGCTGTTCGGCGCCGGCAACGCCGGCGTCATCGCCCGCGGCGGCCGGCTGTTCCGCCGCGATGACGAGACGCGCAGCGAGAGCTACGCCGATATTCTGCAGCGCGCGGGCGTGAACGAGCTCGAAGCGCGTGGCAAGGGTGCGATGGATCCCGCCGCGCAGGCGAACTACGCCATGTATGCGCACGGCGCCGTGTTCGCCGAGGTCAAGGTTGATCCGGAGCTTGGCCAGATTCGCGCAACCCGCATGGTCGGTGCATTTGCGGTCGGGCGCATCATCAATCCCAAGCTCGTGCGCAGCCAGCTGTTTGGCGGCATGATCTGGGGACAATCATTCGCGCTCAACGAGGAAGCCATCACCGACGGGCGCTCTGGCCGGATCATCAACGCGAACCTCGCCGAGTACCACATCCCGGTGAATGCCGACGTCGGCTCGCTCGACGTCGTCACCGTCGACGAGCACGATCCGCACGTCAACGCACTCGGCATCAAGGGCGTCGGCGAGATCGGCATCGTTGGCAGCGCCGGGGCCGTCGCCAACGCGGTGTGGCACGCAACGGGCGTGCGGGTGCGCCGCTTTCCGATCCGGATCGAGAATGTGCTTGAGGGTTGATTAGGCGCACACTTTGAACACTTCCGCCTCCCCTCGCCGGCCGGAAAGGAAAGCGATCACGGCAAGCCCTTGGATCACCGCGGTGGCAACAAACAACCATGGCGCCGCAAGCTCGCGAATGAGGCCGAAGACGGCCGGTGCGAACGCGTACGTTCCCTGGCTGATCGCAACGATCAGAGCGACGACCCGAAGCACGTCCGCGTGGGCGAACTCGACTTGCGCAATCAGTGGCGGCAACGACGTCGCATTTCCAATACCCGCCCCGAACAGAACGACGCCGACCCACAGCAGCACGACGTTGTCGCCAGCGGCCAACAGCAACACCAGCGATCCCAGGATTTGCACGCCGTAGCTACCGCAAGCAAACAGGCGACGGTCTGCTTGCGGGGGAATGAGCCAACCGACAAGTGTGCGACCGGCGATCGCCGCCGCAGTGGCCGCGGCTGCCGCAAAACCTGCGGCCTGCACACCGAGTGCCGGCACCAGCAGCGAAAACAGGTGAGCGAGCAATCCGATCTGCGCGATCGATGGCTCGCAACCACACGGCGGCGTCGTTCCTCGGCAAAGCTTGAGGGAGATCGATCGCGAGGGCGATCGCCTGGATCCAACCAGGAGGCGGGCGGTCTTGCCGCCGGCCTTAAGTCGTTTGTAAGGGTCGTCCGTCGAGACCGGAGTACGACAGCCCCAAGTGCCGCAGGATTGTCGGGGCAACGTCGACCACACAGGTCGGTTCGCGACGCGTTGTATCGGCCTCGAAGCCAAGGCCCGAAATCAGCATGAAAGGTGATTGCTCGAATTCACCCAGTCCGCCGTGTTGACCACAGCCGAGCCGGTCCGCTTTCCCCGCGGCCGGCTTCGCCGCGAGGCTCGAGCCAGGAACACCAAATATGTTTGCCTGCTGGTTGGCGCGCATTGAGACCGCGAACGTGAGACATGCGTCGGCCCGCTGGCCGACAGCGGCGAGTTCTTCCGGTCCGAATATTTGACCGGCCCACTCGCAGCCCTGCAGAAATGCCCGGATCTTCGACACTTTGTTTCCGTGGTCGGGATGTACGTAGATCAACACAGCGGTCCCATTCGAAACCGCCAGCACATCGTCGCTGGCTGCACCCGCCTTGACGCCACCCGCAACGAGTTCCGCGTCGACGTCCACCACGCCCTCGACTGTCTGATGACCGTGATCCGAGCCGACAAACAGCAACACCTCATCACCCGACGCGCGCAGCCGTCCGACCGCCTCGAGCACGAGACCAACATGCACGTCCGCATGCGCCAGCACGGATCGGTGCTCCGGCGAGCCCAAGGCGAGTTCATGCTGCATGTGATCTGGCTCGCCAAGCCATAGAACGGCCACCGCTGGACGTCTCTCGTCCAAGGCCTCGCTGATGAAGCGTTCGGTCATGCGGCGGTCTCCCGCCACGTCCAACGTGACGTCGAGATGCTCCGTGTCGGGTAGGGGCTGTCGCCCCGGAGCGAAGGAACCCGCGCGATGGTAGACGTAGCCATGCCCATCGGGATCATGGGCGTAAGCGGCACCTGGAGACACATTGCTGAAGATGATCGCGCCGCCATGGTCCTTCACCCGCTGCGCCAAGGTCGGCACGGCAAGAGAACAACCAGTCACGCGCCGCTTGTGCTGCAGAAAATCCGGGTGGCCCGCGTCGCGCAGGACGAGCCGGCCCTCCTCGAGCAGCGCCACCGAATTTCCCTGCAAACCATGCCGCGCCGGAAAGCACCCAGTCGCCATGCTGGCCGATACGACGCGGGTGCAGGAGGGGAAAACAGTTCGATAATTCTCGAGACGCTGGGACTGGCGTTCGAAATTCTTCAGATTGGGGGTCGTGTCCGACGAGACCATGTCTCGTCTCAACCCGTCGACCGTCACAACAACGGCGCGCCGCATTTTTCAGACCTCGACCCGGTTCAATGCAAAATCGAAAATGTCGTAGTTGTGCAGGACCGCATCATGCATGCGCTGCTCGGGCGTCAGTGGATGGGACAGGATGAATGGGACATTTCGCTCGGCTAACCCGCCGTGAGATCTCAACCGTTCGCCTGCGAGCTGGGTCAGATCGTGATCCCGCGCGCGTGCCCCAAGCGCCACGCCCTTGCGCGCGAAAACGGCGACGTCGCCCTCGCGATCAGCCGGCAGATCAAAGGCCCGGCAGGCCTCTTCGCGCGGCAGCGCCAATTCGACGCCTGGGAGGGTTCGCAGGAGTGAGGCTACATCTTCCGGCGATGGTCCTGATCGGCCCACGTACACGCGCACGAAACCGCCCAGAGCGCCATGGTGTCGCACAAAGGGATCGGTGATAGGGCAGATGACGCGCGTGCTCTCCGCGCCGAACGCCTCGTCCAATATCTCACCTACATAGAGCACGTTGGGCGTCCCCGCGTTGTTGGCCATATCGCTCATGCCATGATCGGCGACGATTCCCACAACGGCGCCGCCAGCGAGCAGCTGTCCGACCCGCGCATCGACATCGGCCATGAATGCCAGCGCTTCCGGACTGTTAGGCGCGTGCTTGTGCTGAACATAGTCGGACAGCGAGAGATAGATCAGATCCGGGCGGCTTGCCTTGAGAAGTTGAACGCCGGCGTCAAGAACAAACAGCGACAGGTCCGCCGAATATTGGCTCGGAGCTGCGCGCCCGACCATCTTTGTTACGTCCGATATTCCGTGTTCGGCGTAAGTGCAGGATTCGGCCGCTTCTGCTGAAAAAGCCACACCCCTGAGATTGTTCGCCAGCGCCTTGCGCAGCTTGTCCTTGGCGGTGATGGCAATGACCTGCGCCCCTTTATCCGCAAAGCTCGCCAAAATGGTGGGGGCACGCATCGGAGCAGCGTCCAGCATCATGACTTCCGCGCCTGTCTGCGGGTCGATGTAGTAATTGCCCGACACTCCATGAATCGCCGGCGGAACGCCGCAGACGATTGAAATATTATTGGGATTGGTAAAAGTCGGGATGGCCGCGAGCGCCGTCGTGGCGAACCCATTTTGGCGCATTGCATCGATAGACGGAATCACGCCGGCGCCGCTTGCCGCGTCCAAATACTCTGGGTCGCATCCGTCGAAGCAGATCACGACCGTCGGCCGTGCCGGCCAACGATAAGTCCTGCCGTTGACAGAGATCGTCGTCCGATGATCCGCGCCCGGAGAATGACTCACGTCCATAGTGATTGCGCCATCTCTGCTGGCCTCCTCAGCGTGTGTTCGGTTCGTCTTGATCGACCGCACGACATCCGGACGCCGCCAGGCTGCGGAATGCCTCCGCCGCGGGAACGGTGGCGATCCGCTCATAGTAATCCCATGCGGTGCGACTCTGGTCCGGCGCTTTGACGCGATAGACCCCAAGGTCATAAACAACGCGGCCGTTCGGTAGAATTTGCGCCTGCGCGCCAAAGCGGTCGACTGGAAGTTTGCGCATCGCGGCATTCACGGTGCCGGCATCATCGGTATTCGTTGCCGTCACAGCCTTCAGATAATGTCCGACTGAAGCGTAGACGGCGGCTTGCTCTCTGGTCGGCATTCGCCCGTGCTGCTTTTCGAAGCGAGACGCGAAGGCGCGCGTACCATCAGTGTCGTTCCAGTAGAAACCAGTCGTAATGATCAGCCCCTGTGCCACCTCCAGTCCCAGGCTGTGAACGTCAGTGATGAATGCGTGGAGCGCTGCGAGTTTCTGACTGCCGTGGGCGAGTGCAAATTCATCGGCCTGCTTGATCGCATTAACCGTGTCTCCGCCGGCGCTGGCGAGCGCGATCACCTGCGCGTGCGAGCTCTGTGCGCGCAGAAGCAGCGAAGAAAAATCGGCCGAATTCAACGGATGCCGTGCACTGCCGAGGACTTTGCCTCCACGGTCCTCGACAACCAGGCTCGCGTCGCGCTCCAGATCATGACCGAATGCATAGTCCGCTGTCAGGAAGTACCAGGAGCGAAGACCTTGGTCGATGAGCGCACTGGCCGTGCCGCGCGCGAGCGCGTAGGTATCGTCAGTCCAATGCGTCACATAGGACGAACATCGCGCGCCGGTGATTTCCGCGCTGGCTGCACCTGAGACCATCAGGGCACGCTTCCTGTCGGTTGCAATGGTCATGAGCCCCAGCACAGCGCCGGTATGTGGCAGATCGACAATCACATCGACCCCGCGGCGGTCGAACCATTCCCCGGCGATGCTCACCGCCAGATCCGGCTTGTTCTGATGATCCGCGGTGATCACCTCAATCGGCACCCGCCCGACCCGTCCCCCGACATCCTCGACTGCCATGCGCGCCGCAATGATCGAGCCGGGCCCGCCCACATCGGCAACCACGCCGCCTTGATCGCCCATCACCCCGATCACGATTTTGTCGTCGGAAAACTGCGCTTGAGCGCCGGAACACCAAACCACGCCTGCCAGGATCGCTGCGACGAAATTGCGAAACATCGGAAACCCCTCCGCTCTTCACCATCTCGCACGCTAATCCTATGCAGCGAAACATTTGTGACGTCTCTAGTACATTTGTGTCAAGGGCCGCATCATTGGGCCTGAAGCCGCTTTCGCGCTATTTCCGTCTGGGAGGATGGAAGTATGGAAAAGGATCCCGAGGACCCGTTTGACCCGGCGCTGGCCGCGCGTATCTGCTGGCACTATTTCAGGGAAGGTCAGACACAGGAATTGATCGCCACCCGCTTGGGCCTCACGCGCAAGCGCGTGAACCGTATGCTTGGTGAGGCGCGGGAACGCGGGCTGGTGCAGATCACCATCCAGCCTCCGTTGGGACCCTGCAGTGAGCTCGAAGCGCAGCTGGTGGCGCGGTTCGGACTGCAGCAAGCGATCGTCGTGCCGTCTCCGATCGGCGAGACTGACGTTCGCGCGATGGTCGGCGCTGCTGCGGGCGCATACCTCTCGGAGCATTTTGCGCCGGGCGCCGCTCTGGGCATTTCATGGGGCGGCACGATCAATGCGGCCGCCCTGAATGTGCGGCGCCGCAAGGGCGAAAACAATCGCGTCGTGTTGCTCTGCGGCGGGCTTGCCGAGAGTACCGCGATCAACCCCTACGACAATGCGTCGATGATGGCGCGCGCGCTGGATGCGCGCTGCTACTATCTCACGGCTCCGATGTTCGCGGCCTCGGCTGAACTCCGCGATGCGCTGGTCGCCAGTGAGCCGGTTCGGTCCGTCCTCGCGATGGTGGCCAAGCTCGATCTGGCTTTGCTCAGCGCAATCGACCTCACTGAAGACTCGAAAGCGCTGGAGTACGGCGTCATCTCGCGCAGTGATTGGAAATCGCTCCGGGCCGCGGGAGCGGTCGGCGACATTTGTGGCCACTACCTCGATGCCGCGGGCAACGCGATTGCGCATCCGCTGGCGGAGCGCGTGATCAATCCAACCATAAAATCTCTGCGGGCCATACCGCTTCGCATTCTCGCAGCAGGCGGGCGCGTCAAGGAAGCGATTATTCGCGCCGCGCTCAAAGCGCGGCTGTGCCACGTCCTCATTACCGACGAGGCCGCCGCCGCGATGCTTGTCGATGGCTAGAGCGTGATGAAATCAAGTTCGAGCAGGTTTCCAGAACTCGTCATTGCGAGGCGCGCAGCGCCGAAGCAATCCAGAGCCGAGTGTTGTGGCCCCTGGATTGCTTCGCTTCGCTCGCAATGACGATGTATTTGGCTGGTGCTTTGATTTAACCTCAACGCATCATGCTTTAGATCAGGCAGGAGGCCGGCGAGGTCGCCGCCGGCCGCAAGCTCCAGTCACTTGATCGGCGCATCGAGCGCCCAGAGGACGCCGAACGGATCGCGCAGCTGGCCGTAGCGGTCACCCCAGAACTGATCGGCGAGCGGCATCACCACCGTGCAGCCCGGCATCGACCGCCCGCTTCCACCATCTCTCGATCTCGCCGGCTGCGAGCGGGAGCATCAACGAATAGCCTTGATGCTCCTTCAACGGACAGCCGTGTTCCGGGAAGGGATCGCTCAACATCAACGATTGGCCGTGCACATAGAGATGCACGTGCATGGTCCGGCCCTTGTCGTCGGGAGGTACCGTTGAGGCGACCTCCGCGCCGAACGCGCGCTTGTAGAACTCACCCGCCTTGATGGCGCCATCCACCATCAGGTACGGCGTAAGGCCTCCCCGTACCTCCGCCTTTGCCGCTTGCGCCGGATTGGTCGGCTTGGTCGCAGTCGCTTGCTCCGCCATGATCTGACCCTTCTATGCAGTGTTGCGTTCTTACTCCACGCCCCAAGGACGGACGTGGATGCTCCAGCCCGACAGGCGATGGAGATTTTTTCACCATCTCTTGGCAGGGCGCGACGCATTACGTCCTCGGATGGGCTCAGCGTCCAGCCATCGTGTCACTTTTGCCGATAAAACAGCGCTCGGCCCGCTGGGATCAGCTGGAGTAACACATCGTAGTCGCGGACATTGGCGGTTAGGACAACCAATCCAAGCTTCTGCGCCTGCAAGAACAGCACACAATCCTGGAGTGCGCGCAGCTTGCCCGCTCGTTCGTACCCCTGCAGACGGCAGAGAATACCTGAGAGCAGCGCCGCTCTTCCGAGGACCTCAATATCGGGAGCAAAGACTCGATGGGGCGGCATAGCCTTGATCTGTTTGCCGATCTCGGCAATCGCACGCCCGGTTCGGGGATCCGATGGACTCAGGACGCCGACCGTGTGCATCAATTCCTGGATCGCAACGGTTGAGTGATTGACTTGTCGCTGCGCGATCAAAGCGTCCAACACATGTGGCGATCGATCCTGCATCTGATCGATATAGACGCAGGTGTCGAGCAAGAGCCCCTGGCCGCCGATCAAGCTCGCATCGACGAATGGAAGTTCGTCCTCGCTTCGCCGCCCCAGGGTCTTTTTCGGATCGAAACGCGCCCAACGGCACGCCGCATCGAAATCGAATTGAGCCACGCTAGAAGCCGAGCTTCAAATCGCGCTCGACTTTGCCCCGAGAATGCTTGAACGCCTCTGCGAAGTTATCCTCAAGCGCAACGGTCGCCAGCGCAAACTCGATCAGGTCCGTGTCGGTCTCGATACCTGTTTGCCGCTTGGCTTGCTTGACCAATACCGGGCTCACCCTGCCACCGATTCGACCGCTTTTCTGGCTCAGGAGACCAGACCGTTCCGCGGCCAGCATGACTGCAGCGAAGCGCGCTTTGCTGGCCACAACCCGGCCTTCCGTTGCTTCACGCCGGACAACGTTCGTCCGCTCTGGGCGAATCCTAGATAGATTTCCGCCAGACGACTTGGCCCCGCGCGAGGCGGGCTTTTTCTTCGATCGGCCTGCCATGACGACTATCCTGTGTTGAACAATATAGCATTTTGTTAGACATACAACTTACGCCATACCGAGATCAATACCTCCTCGCATGGTTTACGCGTCCGGCAGCGTGAACACCGCGCACGGCGCTGCAATGCCACGCAACACGTGTTCACCAAGTGGCACCAAGGCAGTCGTGGTCTCTCCGGCGACTGCGCCCGAAATCAGCACCGACCGACCGAGCGGTTTGCACAGCCCTTCCAGCCGGCTGACCAGATTGACCGCCGGGCCGATGGCGGTGAAGTCCAGCCGGTCGCTGGAACCGATATTGCCCCACAGGATCTCGCCGAGGTGTAGAGCGGCGCCGAACGACAGCGCCGGCAATCCTTGTTGCTGCCGCCCAGCATTGAGATGGGCCATGCCGGCACGCCCGGCGGCGACGGCGCGCAAGGCCGCCTCGCAGGCCTCGGACGGCGGACCTGTCACCGGGAAAATTGCCAACATGCCGTCGCCGATGAATTTCAGCACCTCGCCCCCGAAGGCGTGCACGGCCCCGGCGACACGGTCGAACCAGGCATCGAGGACCGCGATCATGACCGCGGGCTCCGTCCCCTCGGACATGACCGTGAAGTCGCGCAGATCGGCAAAGAGCAGCGCGGCGCGGATGGTTTCTCCCGTGCCGCGACGGAGCGCCCCCGCCAGCACGCGGGCGGCGCTACGGCGGCCGAGATATGCCTCGAGCAGCGCACCCAGCGCCGCGCGCGCCGTTAGCCCTGCCAGCGGCGCCGCGACGAACCGCGCCACCTGGTTCAACCGACCGGTTTCATCAGCCGTGAAGGGCCGGGTGCCGGCCCAGCCCAGCACTGGGCTCTCCGGCGCTGAACCGATCGTATTGTTGTGAACCGGGCCGAGCTCGGCCAACCATTTGTGCCCGGCTTGACTGAACGGGCCGCCGGCGAAGCCCAGTGCCTCGATTACCGCTCCAGTCTCGGCGCGCCACATCCAGGTACGGTGCGCGATGATTGGATGCGGCACGGCGAGCGCCAGCGCGCCGCCGGCCAGCGGAAGACCGTCGGCCAAAAGCTTGGCGCCAAGCTCGGCGAGGAACTGGTCGGGGGCGTGCGAGGCATTGGCCTCGTCCACCAGCCACGCGAGGGGCGCGGGCAGATCCATGCCGCGAGTCATCCCGTTACCGCCCCTACCCTTCCATCCCGCGGCGATGGCGCCGCCCGCCTTGCGTGTCTATCTTCAAGCGAGCCCCGCGCTATCGCAACCACGAGAGAGACCGATGCAACAAGAGGCTCTGGTCGTCCGCCGCGAGACGCACGTCCCCGCGCCACCCGCTGCCGTGTTCGCGCTCCTGACCGATCCGGAGAAGATCCTGCGCTGGATGGGAACGGAGGCAAACGTCGAACCGCAGCCCGGCGGGATCTACTTCGTCAATGTCACCGGAGCTCGTTGTGCCCGCGGCTCGTTCCGCGAGGTCGTGCCGGTGCACCGCCTGGCCTACAGTTTTGGCTGGGAAGGCAGCGACGTGATGCCGCCAGGATCGAGCCTGATCGAAATCGATTTGCTCGAGCAGCCGGATGGAACGCTGCTGCGCCTCACGCACACCGGCATTCCCAATGCCGAGCTCTGCGCCGATCATGAAGCCGGCTGGGCGCACTACATCGGGCGGCTGGCTGTCGTTGCGGCCGGGCGCGATCCGGGCCCGGACCCGCGGCGCGGTCGCGTCGGCAAGGCGTGACTGTTCGGCCCCTTCTTGTTGTTCATCCGCGCCTTCGCGGGCGCCGTTGTGCGCAAGCGCGCGCGCTTGTTGTGTGAGTTAACCAGCGACCTGATGCGATCGGCGTCGGCTGGCGTTGCCGGATTGTAGATCACCAGGCCGAGGTCGGGCCGGCCGTCGACCGCGAAGGCGGAATATTCCAGCGCGATTCGTCCAGCCACTGGATGCCGCAGCTGCTTGGGCCCCTCCCCGTACGGACCGCAGACGTCGTTGTCGCGCCACATCGCTGCGAACTCCGGGCTGACGCGGCACAGTTCCTCGACCAGAGCTTCGACCTTCTTGGTGGCTCCCGCACGGGCGGTCTCGGCGCGGAACGCCGCCACCACGAAGCGGGCATCACGCTCCCAATTGGTCATCGCACGCCGCACCGCAGGATTGCAGAAGACGAGACGAAGGCTGTTGCGCTGCTCCGGCGCCAAAGCCGCATAGTCGGCGAGCACGACCGATGCGGCGCGGTTCCAGGCAACGATGTCCCAAGTCGATGTCTTCACGTAGGCCGGGCTGAGCGCGAGCGCGTCGAGCACGCGTTGCAGCCGCGGCGTCACACCTTCCGCCGCCTGATAGCGGACTTCCGGTGGCCGGCCGAGCCCGAGCAGAAACAGATGCTCGCGCTCGACGTCCGTGAGCATCAGGGCGCGCCCGATGCGCTCCAGCACGTCGGCTGACGGGGCACCACCACGTCCCTGCTCCAGCCACGTGTACCAAGTCGCACTGACATTCGCGCGCTGCGCCACCTCTTCGCGCCGCAATCCCGGCGTTCGCCGGCGCTTGAGTGGAATGCCGAACGCGGTCGGATCGAGTTTGGTCCGGCGATCGCGCAAGAAACCGCCAAGCAGATTCTCGTCGGCAAGCGACATGCTGATCCTGTTAGTCATTATACCTGTATAACGTCACTACTTTACCCTGATAGCTCGCGAACGGATAGTCCCCGCATCGAACAAGTGTTTGAACTGGAGGCCATCCAATGCGTGTCTTTGTGACCGGTGCGACCGGGTTTGTCGGCGCGGCCGTCGTTGAGGAATTGATCGCCGCGGGCCATCAGGTGCTGGGACTTACCCGCTCCGATGCCGGTGCCAACGCGCTGCTCGCCGCAGGCGCGCAGGTGCATCGCGGTGACCTGCAAGATCTCGATAGCTTGCGCCGCGGCGCGGCTGCCGCTGACGGCGTGATCCACACCGCGTTCAATCACGACTTCTCGAAGTTCAAGGAGAACTGTGAGACCGATCGGCAGGTCATCGAAGCGCTCGGCGCGACGCTCGCCGGTTCTGATCGGCCGCTGATCGTCACGTCCGCGGTCGGGATCCTTCCGTCCGGTCGGATGGCGACCGAGGAGACCGCGCCCGCGTCCGGACCTTCGGCGCATCCGCGCTCAGCATCGGAAGAAGCAGCGGCTTCGATCGCAGCGCGTGGGGTGCGTGTATCGGTGGTGCGACTGGCGGCATCGGTACATGGCGAGGGCGATCACGCGTTCGTGCCGCTGCTTATCAATCTGGCACGGCAGAAAGGCGTTTCTGCCTATGTGGGCGACGGACTCAACCGCTGGCCTGCGGTACACCGGCGCGATGCTGCGCAGCTCTACCGCCTCGTGCTGGAGAAGGGCTCCGCTGGAGCGCGGTATCACGGCGTCGCCGAATTGGGCATCCCGCTGCGGGACATCGCAAGCGTGATTGGCCGCCGCTTGAACGTGCCGGTCGTCGCGCTCTCAGCCGACGAAGCGGCGAGCCACTTTGGCTGGTTCGTCCATTTCGCGCAGATGGATATGCCGGCCTCGAGCGAACAGACACGGGAACGACTGGGCTGGCAACCAAAGCGGCCGGGCCTCATCGCCGATCTCGACGGAGCCAACTACTTCGCGAATTGAGGCGCAGGCAGTTTCGGCAGCACGGCCTCGAGCGCGAGCCCGACCGCCAGAACGTGTTGATCGCTGCCTGCGGGTCCGTCAATCGCGATGCCGACCGGAAGTCCCGTTTTGGTCATCCCGGCCGGCAAACTCAGGCCGGGAATACCGGCTGTGCTCCCCGGCCCGAGATTGCGAATGTAGGTCGGCAAAGTCGGCACCGGCGCGCCGTTGAGCAGCACGGTGTCGTCCTCGCCGATTTTAGCGGCCGGCAATGGTGTTGTTGGAAAGATCATCACAGCAACGCCGCGCTCCTGGAAATAGCAGCTATAAGCATCCTGCAGTTTCGGGCGATGCACGCGGAGCGCCTCGCGATAGTCCCGCTCGGATATCGCTCCGGAACCTGTAAGGCCGACGAGCGCATCCTTCACCATCGGGCTTTTCGCCTGTGCGACGACAGCCGCAAAGTCGAGTCCGGTCGCATGCTCGGCGAGATAATCATTGAGATCGGTCACGAACTCGTAGAGCGCAATCGGAAAGCCGGCCGCGCGATCGAGCGCTGCCACATCCGCGATGTCGCCCTCGACCAGCACCGCGCCCGCATCGCGCAAGTGCGCCAGAATCGGTTCGACGATCCGGGCGACCTCGTCATCAAGATTTTCCCAGAAATAACCGCGCGGCACGCCGATGCGCAGTCCGTCGAGACGCGCTGGCGCGACCTCAACGGGCCCGCCAGTAACGATGCCGTCGATCAATGCGCAATCGGCGACGCAGCGCGCCATCGGGCCCGCGGTGTCGCGCGTGTGCGAGATCGGGACGATGCCGGCCTGGGGCCAACGCAACGTGGTCGGACGCAAGCTGACAACGCCGGACAGCGACGCCGGAACGCGGATCGAACCGCCGGTGTCGGTACCGAGACCTGCCGGCGCGAGCCTTGCCGCAACGGCAGCGCCAGTGCCACCGCTGGAGCCGCCGGGAATGCGGGTTTGGTCGTATGGATTGCGCGCCGGGCCGAACGCCGCATTGTTGTTGGTCGGGCCCCAGGCGAGCTCCTGCAGATTGGCTTTCCCCAGCACGATCGCGCCGGCATCAAGCAGCCGCTGGACGATCGGCGCGTTGCGCTGAGGCCGATTCCTCGCAAGCGCGGGCGTTCCGCGCCGTAGTCGGAAAATCGGCGGTGTCGATGTTATCTTTGAGCACGAGCGGCACGCCGTGCAGCGGCCCCAGCCGGTCGCCGCGCGCGCGCTGTTGATCCGCACGCTGTGCCGCGGCGCGGATGTGCTCGGGCTCAAGGCTGATGAACGCATTGAGTGATGCAGCTGCAGCGCAGCGCTCGAGCAATGCTTCCGCCAGGGTTCGCGCCGTCAGGTCTCCGGCCCGAATTGCTGCTGCCGCGTCCGCAGCGCCGAGCTCACCAAGTGTTTCATTCGTCAATGCCACTGCGAGAGCTCGATCGTCACACCCTCCGGCCCTTCGACGAACACCAGCTTCCGCGAGTGGAAATCCATGATGTCGTTCCGCGTGGTAAAGCCCTGTGACTTCAGTTTGCCGACTTCGGCCTCGATATCATCAACCGCAAAGCAGATGTGGTTCATGCCGAGCTTGTGGAGATCGCGAATGTTTGGATCAGGCAAAGGATCCGGATGCCTGTAGCGCAGGAGCTGGATCTCGGTTCGCGGCGAGACGTGCTCCAGCACCAGCGTGACGTGGTCCGCTTCGATGCCCGCAACCCCCATGTAGCTCGCAAACGGCTCGCCGGTGATGACGACCGATATCGCTTCCTTGAATCCCAATACGGCAAAAAACGCTTTGGCGCGCTCAAGATCCTGCACCACGATGGTGAGATGGTCGAAGTTCTTCAACATGGCGCGATGCTCCGTCCCAGCATGATTGAGGTTCCTTCACGTCCTCTTTATAGGACGGGAGCATGCCAGCTTCGAAGCTTCGCTTCCGCGCGCTGATCGAAATCAGGGGCGTCAATCCGTACGTGCTTGTCAGCGCTGAGCGGGCCGCCAAGCTAAAGCCGGACTGGCGCAAGCCAATGCCGGTGCGCATCCAGGTCGACGGCAAGCCGGACATCCCCTGGCGAATCAATATGATGCCTGTCGGCGATGGCAGTTTCTTCCTCTATCTGCATGGGCAGGTGCGCAAGCAGTCCGGCACAGCAGTGGGGGACGTGGTGACCGTTACGGTCGAATTCGATAGCCTCTACAAGGGCGGACCGGGCAATCCAATGCCGTCCTGGTTCCGCGATGAAATGCTGCGAAGTCCCAGGGCCCGGCAAGGATGGGAGAGCCTGCCGCCGAGCCGACAAAAGGAAATCATCCGTTACCTGGTCCGGCTGAAATCAGCACAATCGCAGCAGCGCAATGTGCAACGCGTGCTGCATGTGCTTGCCGGCGGGAACGCGCGATTCATGGGACGGGCTTGGAGAGAAGGCCGTTAAGTCACGAACGGCTCCGGCCCCACTCTAAGCGGTCGCGACGAGCAACTTCTCCGCATTATTGCGGCTATTCTCAGTCGGACGACTGTGTCACCCTTGCGGATGACACGCAGGGAGGATCGCCATGGAAACGCTGCCGCGCTCCGGGCTTGCTCGCGCGCAGATGATGAAGCGCGTCGCCCGCTTCAAGGACCTGAGAGGCTCTGACGGTGGGTTGCCTGACAGCAAGATGAAAGGCTGCATTCGCACCCTCTACAACGTCATCGGTTTCCAGCCGCCGCCAGGCGAAGGCGATGCAGTGACCTCGCCGGTCGGTGATGAGGCATCGCGGCTCGCGGCCATCCCAATTTCGGAAGGCTTCAACCTTGGTTACTGCCGCGCCAAGCCCGGCAACGGTCCGATGATGCACAATCATGATACCAACGAGACCTTCATCCCGATGACCGGCCGCTGGCGATGCAGCTGGGAGAACGAAAATGGCGAGACCGAACACGTCGACGTCGGACCGCTGGATGTCGTGTCCTTCCCGCCCGGTGTCGCACGCCGGTTCGAGAACATCACCGATGGTCCTCCCAATGAGGAAGCGATCCTCATGTTCGTGATCGGCGGCAACGCCCCGAAGGCCGAGTTCACCGATCAGGCCATGGACGAATTGGTGGCCGCTGGTGCATGGAAGCGCGCCTGAACCTCTACGCCGGATCGCTCAACTGAAATGAGGTTGCCCAGAATGTCGATGTCCAACGCATCAATTCCAGTATTTGAGATCAGTCTCAACGCGCTCTCCGCGCTCCTCGACAAGGCCGCGGCCTATTGCGAAGGCAAGAAGATCGATCCCGCGGCGCTTCTCAACACGCGCCTTTTCCCCGATATGTTCCCATTGACCCGACAGGTGCAGAGCGCGTGCGACCAGGCGAAGAACGGCAGCGCCCGGCTCGCCGGCATCGACCCGCCCCGCTATGAGGACAACGAGCAGACCATCGCCGAGCTCAAGGCGCGCATCGCCAAGACGGTCGCCTTTCTAAAGACGCTCGACGCGAAGAAAATCGACGCGTCTGCGGACCGCGAAATCATCTTCCCGCTCGGCCCGACCAACAAGGGCCACATGAAAGGTGCGGACTATCTGAACCATTTCGTGCTGCCGAACTTCTACTTCCACCTCACCACCGCCTACGACATCCTGCGCCACTGCGGCGTGGAGATCGGCAAGCGTGATTTTTTCGGCGCCATCCCGATGCGAATGACGTGACACGTTCCAGGAGCGGCTGGCCGCGAAGAGACCTTGATAACGTACCGGATGCGGATGCATCACGCGCTCACTGCGGCTCCGGCAGGTGAGGCGCGCCGAGATGGGTGAATTTGAAGCCCGCTGCGTACTTGAGGCCGAAGCCGAGAAGGCGGTCGAGACCGATGTGGGCAATCCAGATCGCCGAAATGAGATAAAAAGTCGACGTGCCGTGAAGGCACCATGCCGCTCCTGCCAATAGTGCAGGTCCCAGGTAGCTATGGACCGAATTGTAGGCCGCGGCGCCTGTTCTTGACCCGAACGCATATCCGGCGATCGAGAGATCAGGAACAAGGAACAGTATGAGGAACATCACCCACGACCCGCCGATCAGATCGTAGGCAACGGTTGCAGCAATCAGCGCAGCGGCGCCTTCGAGGCGCAGCAACAGGTTGACGGCGCCGGTCGTGGCGCCGGCCCGCAGGTCGGATTCGCTCGCAGACGTGTGGGCCGATGAAATCCCAGTGACGGACATGGTTCGCTCCATCGCGAACCGAAATTAGCCGCCATCCGGCACTGAACGGAATTGTCTATATGCGTCCATTCGTTGTACGTTTTCGTTATGACCGGTGTGGACATGGACTGGACGCTCTGGCGCACGTTTCTAGCCATTGTCCGAGCGGGCAGCCTGGCCGCCGCGGCGCGCGCCTTGCGGGTGTCTCACCCCACCGTACGGCGTCATCTCGAAGCCCTGGAGGCGCGGTTGAAGGCGCCGCTGTTCACGCGTTCCCCCTCCGGGTTGGAACCGACCGGGCTTGCGCTTGACCTGCTTCCCGTCGCCGAAGCCATGGAAGCGTCGAGCCGCGACCTGCTGCGCAGAGCACTGTCGGAGCGGGAAGAGCTCGCCGGCGTGGTGCGCATTTCGGCGAGCGAGGTCATTGCCGTCGAGGTCCTTCCGGACCTTCTGACGTCGCTGCGAGCCGGGCATCCCCGCCTCACCTTCGAGATCCACCCAACCAATCAGGTTGAGGATATCCTGCGTGGCGATGCCGATATCGCCATCCGCATGGCGCGCCCGCGACAAGAGCGTCTCGTGGCACGGCGTGTCACCGAGATTGAGGTCGGTCTTTTCGCGACGCGTTCGCTCCTCGACCGATTGCCGCGCTATCCAGCCACGCTCGCAGACGTCGTCAAATCCGGTTGGATGATCGGCTACGACCGCAACCTGGTCCTGATCGAGGCGATCAAGCAATCAGGCGTGGAGTGTTCAAGAGATGACTTTTGCATCCGATCGGACAACGACCTCTTGCATCTTGCCGCCGTGCGAGCTGGCCTGGGCATCGGCTTTATTCAGACCCCGCTCGCCAAGCAGGCCCCGAGCCTTCTCCGACTAGCGCCTGACATAGAATACAGAATGGAGGTTTGGGTCGCCGCGCATCCGCAGCTGGCAAAGGTCCCCCGTGTCGCCGCGACGTTGGACACCTTGAGGCTCCGGATTGCAACGCTTCGGTGCAAGTGGTGGATGATGGCCTCAGCCATCGTGCCGAATGACGACCTTGCCGAAATGCGATCGGCCCTTGAAATGGCGATAAGCCTCTCGCGCCTGCGCAAAGGCAAACACCTGATCGACGGCCGGGCGAAGACGATGGACCGTTATGGCTCGGTTCATCGCCTCGAAATCCGCGCGGCTTCCGACCGAGGCCCAGCGGATCGTCACGATGTTGCGTGAAAATGCCGATGGATCGAAGCTGCCGCCGGCCGCAAGCGTGCCGATAAGCTCGATGCGTCCCCCCATGGCGGCGACCTGGATCGAGCGCTCGAGGGTGCCGCTGCCCCCGATCTCGATCACATGATCCACGCCGCGCCCACCCGTCGCCTCGCGCGCGGCCAGGTGCCATTCGGGTTGCTGTGTGTAATTCACCACCTGATCGGCGCCGAGCTCCTTGAGACGCTCCGCCTTTTCGTCGCTCGAGGTAATCGCCAGAACTCGTGCCCCGGCGCTTCGGGCAAACAGCAGCGCAAAGAGAGCGACGCCGCCCGTACCCTGGACCAAGACCGTCTCGCCGGGACGCACATGCTGGACCGCGACCCAGGCCGCGACGGCCGCGCCCGGCAGGGTGGCGGCCTCCTCGAACGACAGCGGTGCGGGCAGCGCCACCAAGCCGTCCTCATGCACGACCTTTAGAGTTGCAAGAACACCGGGCCGGTTCGCGCCGGGTTGATCGATCAGAACGTCCGGGGAGATCTTGCCCGCTTGCCAGCGCGGCAGCGCCGTCGCCACGACCCGGTCGCCCGGCCGAAATCGGGATACCCCCTCCCCGACCGCGACCACTTCGCCGGCCGCGTCGGAGAGCGGCACGAGGCCGGGAATGAAAGGCACCCGGCCATAGCGTCCCTCGAGGATCATGATGTCGCGATAGTTGAGCGACGAGGCGTGCAACCGCACCAGAACCTCGCCTTTGCCGGGCGTCGGATCGTCGTGCGTGCGAAGCTCGAGACTGTCGATTTCGCCTTGGCGGCCGAAATGAAAGGATTGCATGGCGCCTCTCCCAATGTCGGCTCCATGCTTCCCGGCTATGACGCGAACAGCGCTTTCGCCAAGGCATTCCGGCGCGCCACGGGCGTAACTCCTGCCGCATTCCGGCGGCGCGAATGGACGCGCCAGGGCAATGCCCAATCGGTTCCGAAGTTCACAACGCAAGGGGCTGCAAGACAAACCGAAATTCGCAATCCGGACACTGAATTTGGCGCCAAGGGCCGCCCTAACGTCAGCCGGTCCGAACATCTGTGATACGTTGACGTCTCGCTACGCCACCAAAGTGGCCACCGGTTTTGCCAGGAGGACCCGCTCAGAGCGCTATCTGCGGGCGACGCTCGGGCTTCTCGGGCTCACCGACCTGGATGTCATCGCCGCGGAACGACAGAAAATGGGCCCGCAGCAGCAAGCCCTCGGCTCGAAAGTCGCCGAACGGCGGATCGAAGAGCTTGTCGGCTAAGCTGCAGTTGCTGGTGTTCCGATTCCGAAGTTCGTGCTGGAGAATGCGCCTCGGACGACGAACGTCGGCAACCGCCGTACCCATTTTCCCTGTGCCGCAATCGAACAGGACGAACGATCGATCGCGGCCACTGAAGCCGGAGACTACTGGACGGGTGCGGTCTTCACCGTCGTCGATCAACTGGTACCAGAGCGCGCGACGGCGAAATGATGAAGCACGCCCAGCTGTGTCGGAAATCCGTTCGCGGCCTCACTCCGGTGCTGCAACGGGGGAAGCACTCGGCGCTACGCTCGCCAGTTTCGGGTCCTCGGCCGGTCATGTCTGCTCGCCGAACGGTCCCATGGCGCCAAGACGTACAGTCAGAAGCTCAGCGTCAGTGACGGCGACGTGGGGACCCTGCTTGGTCCCAGCGGGGGTGATCCAGAACGTGCCCGCAGCGCATCGCCGACCGCCCGTCTCCACCGTACCGCTCAGCACCATGACGTACTCATCTGCCGGGTGCGTGTGGACCGGAATGACCGTGCCTCGCACCAGGCGCGCGCGGTGAATCGATCCGTCCTTCACGGGCTGCGCGAGCGGCAGAAGCGTGACGCCCGGCAAAAAGTCGATTGTGATCCATCCGCCCGCATCAGGATCGACGAAGCGCTGCGTCTCAGTCATGCCGTACCTCCGCCGTTAGAGACTATGGTCTTCGGCGTTGATCGCCAATGGCGTTGCCTCGGGAGACTTTCCGGCCCGCATCGATCCGGAGCTTGCGGCTTTTGCCCTGCTCGGCGCTGTTTTCTTTTGTCGGTTGATGACGGGCACGCCGTTTCCGCAGGATCGGGTCCGTGACCTCATCGACACGGTCTTCGGCTCGAACGGTTGACCCACTCAAATGGGCGCAGTGAGTGGCTGCAGCCGCGTCGACTGCCGTTTTGTCTCGCGCTCGGGATTAATGAACACCATCGCAACAGCGCCACCCACCAACAAAATAACCCCGCACAGGAAGAAGCCGGTGTGGAACCCGTCGAGCGGTGTCGCAGCGCTCTCAATGACGCTGCCCATGACATAGGGTGCGAGCAGGCCGGCTGAGCTCGCCACGGCGGTGCCGATCGCGAGCAGCGCGCCGCGTTGCGCCGGCGGGGTGATCTCAGCGACGATCGCATTGCTGATCACGTAGATCACCGACGGCAGCGCCACGCCGAGCGTCACGAGGGCAATCTTGAGCGGGGATGCCCGGAACGTATGGGAGCAACGTCAGCGCAGCGCCGCCAAGAACGACGCTCAACCCGGCGAGGATGCCGCGCGCCAGTCTGCTCGATACGCTGCGCGACAGCAGGCGTTGTGAGTACCAACCGGCCGCCAGCATCGCGACCGCGGTGCTGCCGGCGCTCAGCGCTCCCAGGAACCCGATCGAACTCTGCGGAAGCCCAAGACCCTTGACGAAATACGCGCCTAGCCACGAGAGCGCGAGCGACAAGGCCCAGTTGGCACCGAACGATGCCGCCCAGCACGCCAGGATCGTGGGGCTCAACAGCAATTGACCATAGCCGACCCGCACCGATGATTGCGCCGGATCCCTCGCCTTTGCACTCCCGTCGTCCAACGACCCTTCGCGGCCGAACGCGAGCCACAAGGCGCACCAAACGAGGCCAGCGACGCCGAGCAAGCCGAACGCCCAGTGCCACGTCCAACGCACAATCACCCAGTTGAGCAGCGGCAGCGCCACCACGACGCCGATCGCACCACCGTTCACGATGATGGCCGTGGGCAGGGTACGCCGTTCGTTGGGGAACCACTTGTAGGCGGAATGCAGCGCCACAGGTGATGCGGGACCTTCGCCCGCCCCCAGCGCGATGCGACAAGCCACCAGGGCTTCGAACCCGACGGAGCCGATCATCGGAAACTGGGTCAGCGCCCAGATCAACCCCATCGCCAGCAGCACCCAGCGGGTCGGCACTCGGTTGACCAGAAAGCCGGTCCCGACGGAGGAGACCGCAAACAACAAGAAGAAACTCGAACCAATCAACCCGAACTGGCGCGGGCCGAGCTCCAGCTCCTGCATGATCGGGACCGCAGCAATCCCGATCACCGCCTTATCGGCGAAATTGATCACCATGAAGGTGAATAGCAGGCCCACCACGATCCAAGCGCGGCTGCGGTCGTTGGCGTGCATGAGAGCAGCCCTCCTTCAGGTCGGCATAGCCTCGAACACCGCCGTAAGTATACCGACCCTGTCCTCCATCAGATTTCGTCCGAGGTTCATCGCAAGCGGCGCGAAGTCCGGCCCCATCACGACGCCGAGATTTGGCGAAGGCGGTGGCCACGCAGCACGCAGCTGCGCGGCCCAGGTTTTGCCGGCCTCGGTGTCGTCTTGGCAAATGAGCGTGCGGAAACCGGCCGGCTCGATTGCATCGCGCGTCGCTGCTGGCGTTAGGAGACAGCTCGTGTCCGGCGTTCGCGCCCACGGGACCGGATAATGCGGCTCGGCTTCGCCGTTCAACACCACATCGAATGTCGCAAACTTACCACCCGGCTTGAGGACGCGCCGGATCTCGCGATAGAGCCGCGCGCGGTCGGAGATATTCATGGCCACGTGCTGCAGCAACACGACGTCGAATTGGCCGTCGTCGAACGGAAGGTCGAGCGCGCTCGCGGCCTCAAACAACACCCGCTCGCTCTGTCCTGTCCGCTGCGTCAGATAGCGCGCGGCTTCTACGAACGGCTCGCTGAGGTCGATACCCGTCACCCGGCAGCCATAGGTCGCCGCCAGAAAGCGCGCGGGCCCGCCAACTCCAGATCCGACATCCAGAACCGACATGTCCGCGGTGATCCCCACGAGCTTGCCAAGCTCGGCGGTGGCAGCGAGCCCGCGGGTGTGAAACTGGTCGAGACCGGCCAGTTGTTGATAGGTGAGTTGTTGATCATCCGGTGCAAGCGCAGCAAGCGCAGTCTTGAGCCGCTCGGCCAGGCCGGTCGCGCGATAGTGATCGCGCACGCCATCAAGAACATCGGTCATTGCAGCATTCCTCTCAAGCTCCATGGCTTCGCCACACACATACGGGCGCTTCCTGCGAGCCACTATCCGCGATAATATGATCAGGCTATGAAGCAAAACTTCACAGTCAGGCAGGGCGCGCTGGACGGCATCGAGGCGTTCCTGAGCGTTGCTCAGCACCGCAGTTTTCGCAGAGCGGCCGCGCAGCTCGGTGTCACGCCATCGGCGATCAGCCAGGCGGTGCGCACGCTGGAAACCCGCATCGGCGCAGCGCTCTTCGCCCGCACCACGCGCAGTGTCGGGCTCACCGAAGCCGGCGCGCGCTTCCTGTCGCGGGCAAAGCCCGCCTTCGAGGAGCTCGTGGCCGCGGGCGAAGTCGCCCGCGACCTGGGGCAGCGTCCGACCGGGCTCTTGCGAATCACGGTTCCCCGACCCGTCGTCACGCTGCTGCTGGAGCCGATACTCGCCTCTTTCCACCAGGCTTATCCCGAGATCGAGCTGGAGATTGCCGCGACCCAGGAGTCGGTGGATATCGCGGCTGAAGGCTTCGACGCCGGTATTCGTCTCGGCGAGTTCATCGCGCCCGATATGGTGGCCGTGCGGCTGACGCCGCCGTTCCCTTTGGTGGTGGTCGGCAGCCCGGATTATCTGCGCGCGCGCAAGCAGCCGGAGCGCATCGCTGATCTGCGGGAACACGCCTGCCTGCGCCTGCGCCGCGCGGACGGCTCGATTGCGCCTTGGCGCTTTATCGACGGCAACAAGGCGCTCGAGGTCATCGTGGCTGGACCGCTGATCGCGCACGACGTCCCGACACTTCTCGCAGCAGCAATCCAAGGTTTAGGACTGGTGCAGGTGCCCCACCCGCTCGCCCGGGCGCCGATCGCCAATGGGCAATTGCAAGCGCTGCTATCATCCTTTGCCATCACGACGCCGGGTGTTTTCCTCTACTACCCGAGCAAACGTCAGCTCTTGCCCAAGCTGCGCGCCTTCATCGAGCACATCAAATACCGCAGTGCCGATGGGCCGCGTCGCGACCGCCGGAAGATCGTGCAAGGTCGCGCGCGAGCCCGATAGATACGCTATTGATTGATCTCAGGCTCGACGAGCCGCGCCAGGTTTCGCAACGACTCCTGCCAGCCGAGATAGCAAGCCTCGACCGGAATAATGTCCGGCACGCCCGCCTGCACGATCTCCAACTCCGTGCCCATCGATACTTTCTTCAAGGTCACCGTCACCTGCATTTCGCCGGGCATGTTCGGATCGTCGAACTTGTCGGTGTAGCGCAGCCGTTCACCGGGAACGAGTTCGACATATTCGCCGCCAAACGCGTGGCTGCGACCAGTGGTAAAGTTGCGGAACGACATTTTGAATGTGCCGCCGACTTTTGCGTCCAGGTGATGCACTGTGCAGGCAAAGCCATTGGGCGGCAGCCATTTCGCAAGCGCGTCCGCTTCGAGGAATGCGCGATAGAGTTTCTCCGGGCGCGTTGCCAGGACACGGTGTAGCCGTACGGTATTGGCCATATCAATTTACCCCACGAGTTGCTGATTCACCCCCCAAGGACGAACCACGCGCCGCCAATCCTACATGGCCTTTCAGATTTTTTGCCGCCATTGACTATATCCGTTACGGATATATCATGGCCACATGAGCAAGTCGCAGCCGCCACTGCCGCTGACACCCGCCGTATTCCACATTCTGCTGGCCTTATTCGGCAAGGAGCGTCACGGCTACGACATCATGCAGCAGGTCAAGGCGGATTCGGCAGATGCGGTGAAAATGGGTCCGGGAACACTCTACGGCTCGCTCGACCGCATGATCGAGGCGGGCCTTGTTGCCAAGAGCAACACCCAGGACCCGCGCCGCATTTACTACAAGCTCACGGCGCTCGGCCAAACCACGTTGCGCGCGGAAACGGAGCGGCTGTCGCGCGTGGCGCTCGTCGCGCGCCGCCAGCTCGGGAGCACGTGACGTCATGACCGGCCCCGCGCCGCACGAAGGGTCCCGGTCGCTGCGGCTCTATGCGCGACTGCTGGACCTCTACCCGCCGGAATTCCTGCAACGTCATCGCGCGGAGATGCTGCAAAACTTCGCCGACCTCGAAGACGCGTCGGCGTCGAAGGCGAAACTCTGGCTGCTGATCGGAAAGGACCTGACGATGAGCCTCATGTCGCAATTTTTCGCGTCACAGCTTGGCAGTTACGTGATCGCCGTCCTTCTCACGTGGATATTGATCTTCGTGATCGGGTATTTCACCCGCGGCAGCACGCCCGGCTATCCGGCATTGCATGCCTTCGGCGGCGTTGTGCTTGGCATGCTCTGCATGTACGTCGCGACGCGTTTTTACGGAACGTTGCCGTCGCAACACAGCGCCTATTTGATCGGTGTCCTCGTCTTGTGCGTCGTGGTCTTCACGATCGGATATCTCCGCTACCGCAGCATGCTTGACCATCCAATTGTACAGGTTCTCGGAGGCGTTCTGCTCGGCATGCTGTCCCTGTCCATCGCAATGCGTCTTTACGGAACGCGGCAAAACAGTCCAAGCTCTTAACCCTCGTGCATTCATCACGGACCCCGGCCACACCCAGCAACTGGTTCCAAACACCTTACTCTCGGCACGCTTAGGTCATATTTCCGCCGACCGCAGCAGGCTATCTGGGAGGTGATGCGCTCGGGGGTTCATGGGCGCGCGGGTCGGGGGGCCCTTCGCTTTGTCTATTCGTCGCCAGACCGGCTTGAGCCGCGGCGTCAAATACATGTTCGTGACCGGCATCACGGCCACGACGCTTCTCACGTCCGTGGCGACTGGCTCTGCGCAGAACTTTTTTGAGGCGCTGTTCGGCCGCCCAGTGCGTTCTCCCAGTGCGCGTTATCCCGGTCCCGTCCCGGATGCCAATTTCACGGCACGCGATCGGCAGGAACTGGCAAATACTCCCTATCAGCAGGCGCATATTCCGCCCGCCTATAAGCGTCAGGTGGTCGACTACCACCGCATGGAAGCGCCCGGCACCGTCCTGGTCGATACCGCCGCGCGCTACGTTTACTACGTCCTCCCGGACGGAAAGGCGGTCCGCTACGGCGCGACCGTAGGCGAAGGCGCACTGGCCTGGTCCGGCGTTGCCACCGTCGGCCGAAAAACCGAATGGCCGGGATGGACGCCGACCGCCAGCGAGCAGCGGCGCCTGGGCCCGCTTCCGAGCTATGTCGAGGGCGGCGCCAGCAATCCGATGGGTGCGCGTGCGCTCTACCTCTACGCCGACGGCCAGGACACGCTGTTTCGCATCCACGGCACGAACCAGCCCGAATATATCGGACATGCGATTTCGTCCGGTTGCATCCGGCTGACCAACGAGGATGTGATCGATCTCTATCGGCGGGTGCAGATGGGCGCGCCTGTGGTGGTGCTGGGGCCCAAGCAGGAACACCCGCGTATCAGCTCTGCCGGCGACCTATAAAATCATCCGACAGACCCACCTGGATTCGCTCAGCTTCATCGCTTGCGCGGTATTGCGCCGCTCGATCGAACCTTGGGAAGAGGCGATGAATCGCGCGATGGGCTCTATTTTGACCGGGCTCGTGTTGTTGGTAACCGGTGCAGCCGCCGAGGAAGCCAGGCGCAGCGTCGGAGATTGGGTGGTCAGCACGCAGCATGATGGCAAGGGATCGCGTGTCATCGCCCTCCTTGTGAAGCCGCCTCGCGCAATCGCCGTGCAGTGCGTGGACCATGACCTGTCGATCGCACTGACCAAACCCAGGCCTGTCGGGCCCGGTCCGATGAGCCCGGACGCGACGTATGCGGTTCAGTTCCGTGCCGACCAGAACGAACCAATCAACACCTATGCGATCGGTCTCAGTGATACGGGCATGCATGTCGCGACTCCCAAACGCGTGGTCGCGCAAATCGCGGATGCCAATGAGTTCACATTTCAGGTCAGATCCAATTCCGGTTCCACGGAGGCGTGGACTTTCAAGGCTGGTGAGGCGAAGCGCGCCCTGGCGGATGTGATCAAGGAATGTCCGGTGAATTGATGTGCGCCGACATCATCGACATTTTGCCAGCGAATCCCGTACCTGCGCATTGTAGATCATCGATGGCATGAACAGCTCGACAGTTGTTGCGTCCGGACCATCTGATCTGACGCGAGCGTGGTAGGGTCCCACCGCCGGCGAAACGTCGTAAACACGGCCCTGTTCAACCGTATCGACGTGATGCGTAATGTCCGGAAGCAATGGTCTTCCCGAGCGGAAATCGTAATCAAGCGCGCGCTTCACACAATCAACGGCGTCATCAATTGGGCGCTTTCCTGACCAGGACGCAATCGGCGTTGACCCGTTCGATACGTACGCGCAGCCCGCCAGGATCACACAACTGCAAATCACGGCGATACGGCAGAGACTCATGGGGTGACAAGATCCACATTCCCGCGCTGTATCCGATGTTGTCCCAGCAACCGCAAGATCCTATGTTTCATTCGCGGAACACGATTTCGTTGCGCGCCCGCAGCTCCTTGTCGGTCGCGGAACACGATCCGGGGCGCGAATCGGATTGTCGTGAGCGCGACATCGGATTTGGATCAATAACGGAAGTCATGGCATCCTTCTCGCAAACCCGATGACGCTGCAAGCGGGGGCCACATGACGCGCCGCCCCGGGGTAGGTTCCAACCATTGCGTTGATCGCGTGTTTGATATTCCCAATTAATGCCAGGCCGGTTCCTGTATGTTTCCTGATCAGCTCACGGTACGATCCCCGCATGGAGCTCATGGCTCTCCCATTTCGCTCGCCCCTTTCCGCATACGAGCAGCAGGCCGAACGCCTGCTGGCCGGACACCGTGCGGCTGATCCCGCTGCCATTGATCTGTTGCATCGGAAGCACCCCCGCTTCCTCGACGAGAAGATCAAATGGCGCCCGAAATTCATTTCCGCTTCCGAAATCCGCGACGCTGCCCTCTCGCTTGACGATGCCCGCCTAACGATCGCTCGCTTCTACGACTTTCTGGATTGGGGCACGCTCGTCGCCTACGTCGACGCGGTCACGCGGGGCGGCCCCATGTTCGAATTCGAATCCGCCGCCCAAGCCGTCATCGATGGCGACGTCCCCGTGTTGGAAGACGCGCTCCGTCGTGATCCTGCTCTCGTCTACGCCCGTTCCAGCCGTGTCTGCTATTTCGACCCGCCGATACACCGCGCCACGCTGCTTCACTACGTCGCCGCGAACGGTGTCGAAGCGTACCGGCAGAAGACGCCGCCCAACGCCGTTGAGATTGCCCGTGTGCTGCTCCTCGCCGGGGCCGAGCCTGACGCGCTGAGCGATATGTACGGCGCCGAATGCACCACCATGACATTGCTCGTCTCGAGCAGTCATCCGGCTGAGGCGGGGCTTCAGGTTCCGCTCATTGAGCTGCTGCTGTCTTTCGGCGCCGCCCTCGAAGGACGCGGCACCAGGAAATGGGGAGCACCACTCGTTACGGCGCTGACCTTCGGGATGGTCGACGCTGCCAACGCTTTGGCGAGCTACGGAGCGCGCATCGATCTGCCCGCCGCCGCCGGACTGGGTCGCGTGGATGAGACTGCCAATCTGCTTCCGTTCGCTGATGCGCAAGCGCGCCATCGCGCGTTTTCCCTGGCTGCACAGCATGGGCACGCTGACATTGTTCGGTTGTTGCTCGACGCCGGAGAGGACCCCAATCGCTACAATCACGAGGGCCACCACGCGCACGCGACGCCGTTGCACCAGGCCGTCCTGGGAGGTCACGAGGCCGTGGTGCGGCTCCTGGTCGAGCGCGGCGCGCGGCTCGATATCCGTGACACCATCTGGCACAGCACACCTCTAGGCTGGGCGCGTCATGCCGGTGGGAAAGCCAACGAACAGATGGCTGGATGTTTGCGCTCTCTCGGCGCAGCGGAGTAGATCCTGCCGTTATCCCGTTTGCTCCTCGACCTCGCTGGTCCGTGTTGCTGCCGGTTGCAGCGGCGGACTTGCCACCGTGCCGGCCGTTTGCGGATCCGCCCCTCGGCTCGGCCCGGCCGGATCGGCAGGTGCTGATCCCTGCCCCGCCGACGGCTGCGGTTCAGGCACTGGCGGTTGATGTGCTGGTGGCTCTTCCGGCATCTCGGCAACGGGCCGGGTTCGTTCCTGCTTCGGCTCTGCCTCCGCTCGCTCCTCCGCCGGCGCGCCCGGCTTGGCCCAGCTCCAAGCCCCATCCTTGGCAAACCCTGTGCGGATCGCCTGCAGCCCAAGTGCGATACGCGCGTCGCGCAATGCGCGGCATTGCGAGATCGATTGATTTGGCTTGAGCAGGCCGAAGGCGCGCGCCTGGCTCTCGATGTCACGGACCGGTACGCGCATCTCATTGCTGAAGAGGTCGCGGAGGAACGCGATTGCCTCAGCCTTCGCCGAGTTGAAGGACCGGCTCTGACGTTCCGTGAATTCGTGCGGGCTCACCCCGGGCCGATGCTGCTCGAACGCGATTGTTCCGGCGCTCTGCCCGGGCGCCAGTTTTATGCGGCGTGATGCGGAAGGCGAGCGTGCCTGGATCGGGGCTGAGCTCGTTCTTCATCTGCAGCAGGAGGCGCCGGTCCTCGTCGACGGGATCGACCTCGATTGCGAACGCCGTTCGCGCCGAAGCGAGCGCGAGCGCATTCAAGCGTGCAGGCTTGCGGACCAGATAGTCCGCGTCGGCCATTTGTGCGATCGCGACCACGGCGAGGTTGTGGCGCTTGGCGAAAGCGGCGAGCCGATCAAACTGTGCGCGCGCCTCGCGCATCCCCGTCCGGCCGCCCGCAACGGACAGCGCATCGACCACGATGAGCCGCAGGTCCTGACGCGACACAATCGCGTTCTCCAACTGCTTGAGCTCATGGCCGAGATCGAACGGCCGCCCCGCGACCGCCTCATTATCGAGACGCAGCGCCCGGATGCGATCGAGATCCGCACCCGCTGCCCGCAGCCGTGGATCCAACACGTCGGTATCGCCTTCGGGGCAGATGAGGACCACCAATCCCTGCCCTGCGCGTCCTTCCCCGCACGGCCAAGCTCCACCCGAGCTGACCGCGGCGGCGATCCGCACGGCAAGCGTGGATTTGCCGCTCCCGGGCGGGCCGGCGATGACGGTGAGCTTGCCGCGCGCAATGCGGCCCGGCCACAGCCATTCGATCGGCGTGGCGTGGCGCACGTTCGGGCCATGAGATTGCTGAGAGCTTAAATTGAGTGGCACGAGGCGTCTCCCAAAGGCATGAGTTCAAAATTCGACTTGCTTCGCATGGCATAACGAAATATATGGCCTTTTAATTACTATTGTGCAAGTGTAATATTAATTGAGTTATGATGAATTATGATCCGACGCCCGGTGACAGAGTGAAGAAATGGCATCTATGACACAAACGTCACCTATGGGGGCCCTTCAACAAACACAGGCGCCGCGAGTGGCCTGGGCGTTGCGACCATCATCGCGATGCGAGGTATCTGAGGAACGGAAAGGCGGGTCGAGACGCGCACGCGCGACGTCATCTAAGCGCGAAATGTCATCTATGCGGAGCGCGGACGCGCTCCTTGGAACCATCGTATGCTACGATGGCTCACCCCCCGGGAGGGCGACGGAGATTTGCTATGGAGGATCAAGAGATTCGAGCGGCTCTCGATCGTCACTGGGCTGCCTCTGACGCAAACGAGTTTGAGGCGGAGCACGACATTTACCGAGAGGACGCCGTGCTCGACTATCCGCAATCGGGCGAGCGCATCCGTGGGCGGCGCCACATTCAGTCGTCCCGCGCCGCGCAGCCGAACCGAAAACACTTCACGGTGCGGCGGATCATCGGCGCGGGCAACCTATGGATTACCGAATTTATCCTGACTTACGACGGCCAGCCATCCTACACCGTGAGCATCATGGAGTTCATCGACGGCAAGGTGGCCCACGAGACCCAATATTTCAGCGACCCGTTTGCGCCGGGCCCTTCACGCGCGCAGTGGGTCGAACAAATGCCCTGAGACACACAAGCCGATGATCAAGCAAAGAACTGCCACCTATGACGCAAACGTCATCTATGAGGACGTGCAGTAAACAAATCCGTCGCGATGCGGGCATCCGGAGTGAGGAAAGCGCAAGCAGAGAACCTGATGAAGCACGACGTCATCTAAGCGTGAAGCGTCACCTATGCGATGCATGGAGGCCCGTTACTGACGGCCGCACCTATTTCGTCTGTTGAAGCTGCCGAAAGACACCGAGCCGGTCCGTGACCTGCCAATGACCGCAGATCCGATTAGCACTGTCGAAATGATAGACCGTGGCTCCTGACATTTTGATCGTTTTGCCCGAAGCCGGAAACCCCGGCAAATCTCCCAAATGGGTTGCGGACCAGAACCATGTCACGGCAACGCTCTCGTCATTTTCGAACCACGCATGCGGGTTGAATCGTTGATCCGGGAACGGCGCGCGAGACGAACGTACGCGTTCCTTGAACCCGGCGAGATCAAGGATTTGGCCATCCCACGGATCACCGGGATCGTGTCGAATCGTATATCTGCCGGCGAGAAAGCGATCACACTGGTCGATTTCACCGGACGACCAAACCCGATCAAGAAACTCCTTGAGGATCTGTTGCCTCGCCGTGAGAGGTTTCATCAGGCTTCTCCAATTGCGGCACCATTTCGCCGGCCGTTAATCGCGGCCTTCAGGCGCACCCAGCGGAAACAGATGCCGATAGGGGCGCGCCTCGTCCAACGCGCGGGCGTAGCTCGGGCGCGCGAGCAGCCTCCGGCGATACGCATGGATGGCAGCGAAGCGCTCAGGGATCGGGTGCGTCCAATCGGCGTAGAGCAGCGCCGGCGCGGCCGCGCAGTCGGCCAGACTAAAACTCTCTCCGACGGCCCAAGTCCGGTCTGTCATGCGCCGGTCGAGAAGCGCGTAGGAGGTTTCAAGCATCGATTTCCAAGCCGCACCGCCCTTCCCGTCATCGGGCTCGCGTCCGATCGCCATGTAGACCAGTCGTCCCTGCGGATGGCTGACATAGTTGTCGAAGAAGCGGTCCCACATCCGCACCTCGGCGGCGAGCAGCGGATCTGCCGGGATCAGCTGCGCCGTCTGCGGAAAGCGTGCGTCGAGATATTCGATGATGCCCGTCGCCTCGAACACGAACTGGCCATCCTCGACGATCACCGGGAAACGCTGGATCGGCCAGAGCGCGGCGAACTCGCTCGCGACAGGCTCCGAGCCGTCGAGCATCTTCGTCTCGAACGCAACGCCCTTCTCGTAGAACGCCGTCTTCGCCTTCTGCACATAGGAGGAGAACGGGTGCTCGTAGAGCACAATGGTCATGACGGGCTCCTATTTACTCAGAACCACGTGGGTGGCGTGCTCGGTCGCCTGGTGTTCGGTGACGCGGAAGCCGAGCGCCGGCAAGTCGATTCCGGCAAACATCGCTTCGCCTCGCCCGAGCACGATCGGGGACAAGGCAAAATGCAGTTCGTCGATCAGGCCGGCGCGAAGATATTGACGCACGGTCTCGACGCCGCCGCCGATCTTCACGTCGCGACCGTTGGCGGCGCGTTTCGCCAGATCCATCGCCGCCGCAATGCCCTCGGTCACGAAGATGAAGGTGGTGCCGCCGTCCATCTCGATCGGATCACGCGGATGGTGCGTCAGCACGAAGGTGGGTGCGTGGTAAGGCGGATTGTTGCCCCACCAACCCTTCCAACTCTCGTCCGGCCAAGGGCCGCGGATCGGTCCGAACATATTGCGGCCGAGAATGAAGGCGCCGAACCCGTCCATCGAACGGTGCGCATAAGCCTCATCAACGCCGTCCGAACCGCCGCCCTGACCAAACATGGCCCGGAAGGTGCGCGTTCCGAAGGCCCACTGGTGCAACTCCAGCCCGCGCTTACCAAGCGGATTTTCAAGGCTTTGCTCCGGACCTGCGCCGAAACCATCGAGCGAGAGCGAGAAGCCGGCAACGCGTACCCTTGTCATGACGTCCCCCACCGATTGCGATTGACAACCAGTTGACCCGGTAAAGCAACTGGTTTTATATTGCAAGTAGTTTTTCGGAGCCTGCCATGCACGCCCACCGCTCGGGGTGCCCGATCAACCTGACAATTGAGACGCTGGGCGACCGCTGGAGCCTGATCGTCATCCGTGACTTGATGTTTGGAAACCGCCGCCACTTCCGCGCGTTGCTCACGCAATCAGAAGAAGGGATCGCCTCCAATGTCCTGGCCGACCGGTTAAGGCGACTGGAGAACGCGGGCCTCATCTCTCGCCGCGACGACCCAACCCACAAGCAGAAAGCGATCTACAGCCTGACGGAACCGGCCATCGAACTCGTCCCTCTGCTGGCGCAGATGGGGGCG
This sequence comes from uncultured Alphaproteobacteria bacterium, assembly GCA_963760435.1. Classification (GTDB taxonomy): domain Bacteria; phylum Pseudomonadota; class Alphaproteobacteria; order Rhizobiales; family Xanthobacteraceae; genus JAFAXD01. The sequence goes on along the minus strand of CAVXDE010000040.1, from coordinate 63,359 downwards.
TGGGGCCGGCGCCATACACCGGCCTCCAAGGAACTGTCCGTGCGCGCGCAGATACTCGAAGAAGGCGGACCGAAGCTTTGGTCAAAGTTCATGGAGGAGTTGCGGCACCTGCATCTTGGTGCGCCGCGCCCCAAGGTCTCCGTCTTCGCCCAGTTGCAATCGGCCTATGAAGCTGCGATGGCGGAGGCGGGATCACATAGATAAAGCCCGTCTCGTTCTTGGCGAGTGTCCTGCAGGGAGCGGCGGCAATCTCGCCGACCCTGGCGCCAGAGACACTCATCGTAAATCGGCCATCTCGTAGAGCGGCCGGATCTCGATCTCGCTCGGTCCGGGCATGGGATTGGGGCAGCGCTTCACCCAGGCGACCGCCTCGTCCATGTCCTTGACGTCCCAGAGCCAGAAGCCGGCGACCAGCTCGCGCGTTGCTGTAAAAGGTCCGTCGATGACCGTGCGGACGGGACCATCGAACGCAATACGCTTACCGTGCGAGGAGGGTTTCAGGCCGTCGGCCATGAGCAGGATGCCAGCCTTGCGCAACTCGTCGTTAAATCGCCCCATCGCCTCCATCATCTCGGCCGTCCAGGGATCCGGGGAATAGCCTTTTTCGCTGTCGTCGGTGGCTTTCACGAGCACCATCACACGCATCGTCCGTCTCCTTCCTTGGGCCGCCCTCATCGGCCTGACATCGAAACGACGAACGCGGCTCTCGGAAACCGACATCGATTGTGCATTTTTTCGACGGTGGGACCGCACGGCGATCCCTCAGACCGCACGTTTGTTCCCAGCGATCGTCACGCTGCCCACTCTTTTCGCAGGATGGCATACTGCATCGTGTTCTCGAATATCGGGACGCCTTCGTCATCCGTCACGAAGGACACGAACTCTCTGAACACTCCCTCCTTCCTCATCCCCAATCTTTCGCATAAACGCTGCGAGGCGATGTTGTCTTCCTCCACATAGGCGTAGAGGCGCCGGGCTCGCTTCACCGAGAACAGATGTTCGAAGAGTGCCCGCGCCGCCTCGGAGGCGAACCCGGCGCCGCCAAAATCCGCGTTGAAATTCCACCCGACGGAATATGTGTCGGGCGGTTCATGTATGCAAAACAGGTCACCGATCAGCTTGTCGGAGCTTCGCAAGCACACGGCAATGTGTTCGTCGTTCCTGCTGCGCATTTCCACTTCTGCCTCCGCAGCACCAAGATCTTCCATTTTGAGAGAGAAGAAACACCTCGGCCTGGGTTGGTGCAAATACGCAAACAGATCACGCGCATCACCTTGTCTGAAATTTCTCAAGATCAGCCGATCCGTTTCGACAACATCCATCCGAATTACCTGTCGGGTTATCATGTAGGAAAGAGACGCGACCCGTCGACGCCAACCAATGGCGGCTGTTACGACGGACACGATCGCTTTAGGATATCTTGGGCCTCATGAGGGCGAAACGGATGGAAAATCGCAGGACAGGAGAACGGGATGCCGAGGACAACGCGCCAATCCACCGGCGCTGTCCGCCAGTTCCATGAGCGAATTCGAGGTTTTGACAGCGCCCGACATTGGATATACGTTTAATATTACGTATATCCAGCGGAGAAGCGTGTCATGCAGGTCGCTAAATGGGGAAACAGTCTCGCGGTTCGCCTTCCTGCCGCTGTGGTCGAAGCGCTTGAGCTCAAGGAAGGCGACGAAATCGAAATCCATGTCGCGGGCGCTCGGCAATTCGGTGTTGCGCGCAAGCCCGGACGTGACGAGCTATTGAGCCGCCTGCGCGCCTTTCGCGGTCGTCTTCCTGCCGATTTCAAGTTCGACAGAGACGATGCCAATGCCCGCTAGTTTCTTTGATAGCAACGTCATTCTCTACATAGCTTCAGGCGATCACGCGAAGGCCGATCGGGCTGAAGCAGCCGTGGCTGCCGGCGGCGCGATCAGCGTACAGGTGCTCAATGAACTCACCAACGTCGCGCGCCGGAAGATGCAGATGTCGTGGACCGAGACGCACGCGTTTCTGAACATGCTGCGCGCGCTGCTCACGGTTCATCCTCTCACCGTCGAGATCCATGAAACAGGGCTGAAGCTCGCCGAGCGCTACGGCCTTTCCACCTATGACGCCATGATCGCCGCCTCGGCGCTTCACGCGGGCTGCGATACGTTATGGTCGGAGGACATGCAGCACGGCATGGCACTCGCTGAAGGCCTGAGAATCGTTAATCCGTTCCAGGCATGAGGTATGGCGTTCGGAGTTTCTACACCGTCCCAATTCGATTTCCTTGCAAGATCAGGTTCTTCTCGTGCCGTCCGATCCACTCTCGATTCTGAAGACAGTTTACGGCTATGACGCCTTCCGCGGGCGGCAGCGGGAGGTCATCGAGCATGTGATCGCCGGCAACAACGCCTTCGTGTTGATGCCGACGGGCGGCGGCAAGTCGCTTTGCTACCAGATCCCAGCGATTGCGCGACCGGGCATGGGCCTGATCGTCTCGCCGTTGATTGCGCTGATGGAAGACCAGGTGGCGGCCCTCAGACAGGCCGGTGTGAAGGCGGCGGCGCTCAATTCACGGCTCTGGGGCCCTGAAAAGGATCTCCTCTGGCGCGATATCGAGGCGGGCGAGCTGGACCTCCTTTACGTCGCCCCGGAAACGCTTCTCAAAAACGTCGACCGGCTGAAATCAGCGCGCCTGTGTCTTATTGCCATCGATGAGGCCCACTGCGTTTCGCAATGGGGTCATGATTTCCGACCTGAATATCGCGCCCTCGACTGCCTCGCGGACATGTTCCCCAACCTTCCGCGCATCGCACTCACCGCCACGGCGGATGCGCCGACGCGAGCGGAGATCGTCGAACATCTGAAGATCGGCGCTCAAAACAGCTTCGTCTCCGGCTTCGACCGCCCCAATATCCGCTATTGCGCTGCTGAGAAGGTGAGCACGACGCAGCAAATGCTGCGTTTTCTGGAGCTGCGTCGGGGCGAGAGCGGCATCGTCTATTGTCTGTCGAAGCGCAAGACGGAAGACGTCGCCGCCACCCTGAATGATCACGGCCACACGGCGCTGTCCTACCACGCCGGCATGGAGATGACGGAGCGGGATAAAAACCAGCGCCGCTTCCGGCATGAGCAAGGCTTGATCATGGCGGCGACCATCGCCTTCGGTATGGGCATCGACAAGCCCGACGTGCGCTTCGTATTGCACGTGGACCTGCCCGCAAGCATCGAGGCCTATTACCAGGAGACCGGCCGTGCCGGCCGTGACGGCCTGCCTGCCGAGACGCTCATGCTCTATGGCGCGGAGGATATCGCACTGCGCCGCCGCTTCATCGATGAGTCCGGTGCTCCCGAGGCGCGCAAGCGAATGGAGCACCGCAAGCTCGACGCGCTGTTGGGTTTTGCCGAATCCTGCCAGTGTCGCCGGCAGGTGCTGCTGCGCTATTTCGGCGACGACTGCCAGCCTTGTGGCAATTGCGATGTCTGTCTCGACCCACCAAAGACGTTCGACGGCAGCGTTGCCGCCCAGAAGCTTCTCTCCTGCATCTACCGCTCGGGCGAGCGCTTCGGGCAAGCCCATGTCATTTCACTGCTCCTCGGCGAGGCCGACCCGCGCATCGAGCGCCTTGGTCATGACAAGCTCTCAACATTCGGCATTGGCACGGAGCACGATCGCAACGCCTGGCGCTCGATCGTCCGTCAACTCGTCGCCCACGGACTGATTGCAGTGGATGTGGCGGGCCACGGTGGCTTGTCTATTTCTCCCGCCGGCCGCCAGTTCCTGCGTGAGAAGCCACTCTTGAGCCTGCGCGTGTTGAAGAAGGACAGAGCGGAGCGAAAGGCCGCTCGTCGGGAAGCAAGGGAAGCGGTTCCCGCTGCTGACCGCGCCCTGTTCGAGAAGCTGCGCGCCAAGCGCCTGGAACTCGCCAAGGCGCAGAACGTGCCGCCTTACGTCATCTTTCATGACAAAACGCTCGCCGAAATGGCGGCGCGCAATCCGCGGTCCGTTCACGAGCTTGCCGGCATCCCTGGCGTCGGCGACGTCAAGCTCACGCGCTTCGGGCAGGCGTTCCTGGACGTCATCAAAGCGCACGACTTGAGCCCCACAGAAAACGTTCGCCCGGACGTGTGACGACCAAGGACGATCGCGGGACATGGCGGCGCCAGCTCAGCGCTTGCGAAAGATGACGGCAAGGTTGTTGGCGGGCATGTCATGGGTCTGTTCCAGCTCGAGACCCACGGTGGCCGCAAGATCCGCGACATCCTCGACGTTGCGGACGCCCCATTCCGGGTTCTCGGCCCTGAGCAGCGCGTCGAAGGCTTGGTTGCTGGGTGAGGTGTGTCGTCCTTGCCGGCGGAAGGGGCCATAGAGGAACAATATGCCGCCGCGAGCAATGACGTTGCCGGCGCCGCGCAGCAAGGCCTCGGTCGCCGACGGAGGGGCGATGTGAATCATGTTGATGCAGACGACGGCCGCAACGTCATGAACTGGCCAGATCTCATCGTGTACATCGAGAGAGAGTGGTGCGTTGACGTTTGGCGTGGGTGTTTGCGCCAGCCAGCTCGCGATCGATGTCAAGCAGTCGGCATCCCGGTCTGTGGGCTGCCAGCGGATATGGGGCATTGCGCAGGCGAAATGCAGGACATGCTGACCTGTACCACTGCTGATCTCCAGCACGTCACCTTGCGTTGGCAATACCCGCATGAGGATCTCGGTGATCGGTCCCTTGTTTCGCTCCGCCGACGGACTCACGAGTCGGCCGTCGGCGAATGCCTCCACGGGTTCGCAACGCATTTTGCTCATTCCTGAAGTTGTATGACCCATCAGCGCGAGGTTTCGATTTCGTCATTGAGCAATCCAGTGCGGCACCTCAGCGCTGGATTGCTTCGCTTCGCTCGCAATGACAACCCTACCCGCCCGGATGCGGTCCTGGGGCCTCGTGGCCCGTCCGGGCCACATATTCGGTGTAGCCGCCGCCATATTGATGCACGCCGTCCGGCGTGAGCTCCAAAACCCGGTTGACATAGCCGGGCCATCTCCAAATCAGGGGCGTCCGAAAAACCAAAAATAAAGCCCAACCGTGCCGATAACCGTGGTCACATAGGTCAGCTTGACACCCAGATCGATTGTTGCCGACTGCGCTTGCCGGTTGCGCGTGCGCAAGATTTCGCACGTAAACCCCGATAGCATGGCCATGAGGCACAGTCCGAAGAAGACGTAGAACGCGTATTCCATCGCGACCGTATAACCGACCGGCGGCAGCTGGCTATTGATGGAAATCATCAGAACTGCGCTCGTCAGCACGCCCGTGACCGGGATGGTGCAACGCTCCTTCACCAGGCTGTAGGGAAAAAACAGTGTGGCAAATACAATGAGCACCAGCAAAAACAGCGGAATCAGCGATTTCGTGATGAAGGCCACCGCATCGCGCCGCAACTGTATCTCCGTGTCGAAGGCCGCAAATTCGATACGGTTATTGGACGAGATCAGCGGCAGCTTGCCCAGCGTCGATGCCGTCGAGACGTATCCGACGAACGGACGAACACCTGCGACATGCCACAAGTCTATGTCGCGAAACGCGTCGGGGTTACCGTGGGCATATGATGTCTCGTCCACGCGCAGCCCGAATGTGTCCACCGCGTAGGCGACCTGCTGGCGCGGCCTGCTGGTGTTTTGAAAACGGATGATCAGGTTCTGCTGATCGAACGGATAGCGGTGCAGATCGAAATTCGCCTTGAAGTCGGCCGCCAAGTGATAGAGCCGGTAATTGAGATCGCCCTCGATGCCCGCTTCAAGCGGTTTGTCCGGCACAAAACTCTTCGGGTCTTTCAGATCCGGGAAGGTGATTTGGACGGGGTCTTCGTTCTTGCCGCCATATCGCATCCAGACATAAACGTCGGCGTTGAACGAACCGTCCCGGACGTCAACGCGGTTCAAACGATTGACGTCGATGCCGGCGTATACCACGCGCTGAAGCCAGTAAAATTTGCCGCGCACCGAAACGACGTTTCCTTTTTCAATCTCCTTGTCGACAGCGACGGTCGGCAGGTTCTCCAGCTGCACGAGCTGCAGTGGCGCGGATATCAGGCGTCCCGATTGAAAGATCCCGAGCCGCATCGGCCGGGGCATCTCGTGCGTGCCGCTGAAATAGAGAGGGCCGTCGAGACCGGGCACCGCCTGGGCGGGCGAGGTCAGCTCGGCCAGAGCGGCTCGTACCCTCTCGCGGTCGTCCACCTTGCTGGCGGCGGTCAGCTGCGGATGAGCCCGGCGCAGCGCCTCGACCATCAGCCGCGCGGCATCATTTGCCTTGGCGGGTATCCATCCCGGCCGCTTGCCGGTGCGGCGCGCGTATTCGGCCGCGAACTCAAGTCCATTCTCGCCGGTGCTGTCGAGCAGCAACGGCGAGAAGGCGTACAACTTTTGAAAGATTGCCGACGCGTCGTGGTCATCGGAATCGTCAGCCAGCCCTTTTACGATTCCTTCGCTGGCGCCGCTGGCGCCAAGGAAAATTGGGGAATGGATATTGGCGCGGCGTAATGCGAGCAGAATGGGGCCGATAAAGTCGGTTGAGCTGCCAATGACGATGATGCGTGGCTCCGGCACGGCTGCGAGTTGCTCGACCACCGCCTTGAGCGAAGCGTCGAATAATTCCCGCTGTGAAGCGATCTCCCACGCGCGGGGAAGCTCGCCGCCATTGCCTTGCTTATATCCGGCAAGCAGGCTGCGGCCAAAAGCGTCGCCGGAGTAAATAAAATCGACGGTCGGCGCGCCACTGGCAGCCGGCGAGCGGCCCGAGGTGACCAGTGCATTGATGTAATCCGCCATGAAGGCGCCCTGATACCGGTTTGGCGTCTGGGCGCTAAAGTAATAGGGGTTGTCCTTGGTCAGCTCGTCGGCCGCGGTTTGTCCCGTTACGGCCGCGATCTTTGCCTGTTTGTAAAGGGCGCCGGCCGGAAGCGAGACGGCGCTTGAAAAATGGCCAAGCACTGCGAGGCAAGGGCTCTCCGCGATCGACGGCACATTGGCGATCGCCCCCGCACCACTGCTCTTGTCGTCGAATACGACGAGCTCGACAGGGTGGCCATCGATGCCACCCGAACGGTTCACCTCATCGAGGTAAATCTGGGTCGCGACCAGGCTCTCCTGACCGGTGAACCCGATCGGCCCCGTGATTGAACTCGCAAAAGCAATACGATAGGGCACGGGTTGGGTTACCCAGCGGCCGACAATGAGAACCAGCGCGACGAGGAAAATGCCGACGGCCCAAACGATCCGTGACGGCTTGCCGAACAGGGCGCGGCGCTTGCGATCCGGGTCCATGTCGGCGATCGTTCGTCTTCCAAGCAAAACGTGCGTCGAGAAAACCAAATCCAAATGTTACGCGCAAGTGGCCTGCGGCCGATGTCCTCGTCGGCGTCATCCTGTCGCCGTCGCCCCCTCACTCAATCGTCCCAGTCGGCTTGGACGTGCAGTCATACGCCACCCGGGTTGATGCCCTTCATCCTACGATGCTGCGGATTGGCTACCCGCCCGGATGCAGTCCTGGGGCCTCGTGGCCGGTTCGGGCCACATACTCGGTGTAGCCGCCACCGTACTGATGCACGCCGTCCGGGGTGAGTTCCAACACCCGGTTGGAGAGGTGGCCCAGGAAATGGCGGTCATGGGAGACGAACAGCATGGTGCCCTCGAAGTCCGCCAGCGCCGCGACCAGCATCTCCTTGGTCGCCATGTCCAGGTGATTGGTCGGCTCGTCGAGCACCAGCAAGTTTGGCGGATCGAACAGCATCTTGGCCATGACCAGACGGGCCTTCTCGCCGCCCGACAACACACGGCACGGCTTCTCGATATCGTCGCCTGAAAAACCGAAGCATCCGGCGAGCGTCCGCAAGGCGCCCTGCCCCGCCTGCGGAAACGATGCGTCCAGCGATTCAAACACTGTTTCGTCGCCGTCCAGGAGCTCCATCGAATGCTGCGCGAAATAACCCATCTGGACGCTGGCGCCCAATGTCACAACGCCTTTGTCCGGCGCCGTGCCCAGCTCGGGCCATGCCGCACCCGCCACCAGCTTCAGCAGCGTGGATTTCCCCGCACCATTGGCGCCCAGGACGCACCAACGTTCCTTGCGCCGCAGCTGGAAATCGAAGTCCGCATAGATCGAATGGTTGCCATAACCCTTATGAACATTTTTGAAACCGACCACATCGTCACCAGAGCGCGGCGGCGCACGGAACTCGAACTGGATGGACTGGCGGCGACGCGGCGGCTCGACCCGCTCGATCTTGTCGAGCTTCTTCACCCGGCTCTGCACCTGTGCGGCGTGCGAGGCTCGCGCTTTGAAGCGCTCGATGAACTTGATCTCCTTGGCCAGCATGGCCTGCTGGCGTTCGAATTGCGCCTGGCGCTGCTTCTCGGCGAGCGCGCGCTGCTGCTCATAGAAATCGTAGTTGCCCGAATAGGTCGTCAGCGAGCCGCCGTCGATCTCGACGATCCTGTTGACGATCCGGTTCATGAACGCGCGATCATGCGAGGTCATCAACAATGCGCCGTCATAGCGCTTCAGGAAATCTTCCAGCCAGATCAAACTCTCCAGATCGAGGTGGTTGCTCGGCTCGTCGAGCAGCATGCCGTCGGGTTTCATCAGCAGAATGCGGGCGAGCGCCACCCGCATTTTCCAGCCGCCGGAGAGCAGGCCGACATCGGCATCCATCCGTTCCTGGCTGAAGCTCAAACCGGCCAGCACCTCGCGCGCGCGCTCCTCCAGGCCATACCCGCCCAGTTCCTCGAACCGTCCCTGAACCTCGCCGTAGCGCGTCACCAGGGCATCCAGGTCATCGGCCTGCTCCGGATCGGCCATCGCCGCCTCGAGCGCGGCCAATTCGGTTGCCAGCGCGCTCAACGGTCCCGCGCCATCCATCACCGCCGCGACGGCCGTCTGGCCCGACATCTCGCCGACGTCCTGGCTGAAATAGCCGATGGTCATGCCGCCCTCGACCAGCACCACACCGTCGTCGGGCTGCTCCTGACCGGAGATCATCCGGAAAATCGTCGTCTTGCCGGCGCCGTTCGGGCCCACAAGCCCCACCTTCTCGCCCTTCTGCACCGCCATCGATGCGTCGATGAACAGGAGCTGGTGGCCGTTCTGCTTACTGATGGAATCGAGACGGATCATGGAAGAGCGCTGGTATCCGGTGATGTGTGGAAGGAGCGGTACGCCGTAGCGGGCGCTGGTCCCACTCAATTGCGCCCGGCAGCTTGCGGGTCAGGTCGTACACAACGCAGCAGGAGAAATCCACTCTGGCCCCTCAAGCGGCTCGTCGACGATTGACGGAAATTCGCGCGGCCCACGCCCGATCGGACCGATCCGACATTTCGAGAGGACATCGGTCTCTTGCCAACAAGGAACTCCTGACATGCCCTGGCTGCATCTCCTGTCCTATTTCTTCGGCGGTGCGTTCCTTGCGAACGCGATTCCCCATTTTGTTAGCGGCGTGATGGGAAGGCCATTTCAGAGCCCGTTCGCCAAGCCACCGGGGCAAGGGCTCTCTCCGTCGACCGTCAATGTGGTCTGGGGCTTTCTCAATATCGTCGTCAGCTACGTGCTCGTCTGCCGTGTCGGCGACTTTGAACTGAAGGATACGGGCGACGTCATCGCGTTCGGCATCGGCGCTTTTCTGATATCGCTTTTTTCCGCGTGGCACTTTGGTCGCCTCCACGGCGGCAATGCGCCGGAGCATCGATGAACCTCTCCCCCATTCCGCTCAATCGTGCCTGCGCCGATCTCCTCCAGGTCGATCTGCGTTTGTGGCGTGAAGTAGGCGCACATAGGCGCCGGGGGTGAATTTATGATCTGTTTTGGCACGCGGCCCTATCCTTCGGTTCGCGGGAGCTGCCGCCTCCAGCTCGGTAGCATTCGGGCAAGTGCACTATGGGGTGTAAAGACCTCATGCACGACAACCGCCGCAAAATGTATCAGGAGCATGCTGCAAACAGCCCACGCAGCCCTATCGTGAATTGTCTGTCCGAACTTTGCCACAATATCGTCGTGGGGGACTATACGCGGCCAAGAAAAGAGGCCGAAGAAGGGAAGTGAATAGCCGCCAGCTCCGGAAAATAGATAACCAGAGATCGGCATTACGACCATCAGGAGATACAAGAGCAGATGCCCTCCGCGAGCGGCAGCGCGAGTAACGGCGGTGCCGTGTGCGAGCTCAGCTGGCCCTGGAACCAGTAAGCGGTAGGCTATCCGGGGGACGATCAGAAGAAGCGCAGTCATGCCGAAGGACTTGTGCACCTCAAGCAACGCCCGCCGTAGCGGTGTGCCTGGGATCAGGAACGATGCCCATAGACCGAGCAAAACTGCAACGATAATGATGACGGCCATGCTCCAGTGGAAGGCACGTTGCACATGATCGTACACCTCCCTTGAGGACTCGCGGGCGACTTCCGGCTGGAACAATTCTGACATGGGCCTATCGCAATTGTGAACGCAGTTATTTGGATTGAAATTAGATTCGGCGTTACGGTGCAGGCAAACGCGAATAATTTACTTATCAGTTGAGAGCTTCTCATGCCGTCTCGCCTTCCATCGCTGAACGCAATTCGTGCCTTCGAGGCTGCCGCCCGGCACCTGAGCTTCAAGCGCGCGGCAGCGGAATTGCATGTCAGTCCATCTGCGATAAGCCATCAAATCCGACTACTAGAGGCCGAACTTGGGATTGCGCTGTTTATACGGCAGGCGAATACGATCAGATTAACCGAAGCCGCAGAGCGGATGCTGCCGCAGTTGACTGCTGGATTAGATCTCATTCGGCGCACGGTTGCGCCGCAGACCATTTCGGAGCGAGACCGGTTACTTCATATCACGATGTTGCCGACCTTCGCGGCGCGCTGGTTTCTTCCCCGAATGCCGCGCTTTTGCAGTCAAAATTCTGCCTTCAGTATAAGCATCGATGCCTCTGTGGAGGTCGTAAATCTCCAACAGTCGCGGTTCGACTGCGCGATCCGAAATGGGAATGGCAACTGGCCCTCCTTGTTGGCCGACCGACTGTTTGGGGAGCGTCTCACTCCAGTTTGCAGCCCCAGGGTTTTGCGAGAAGGTCGATGCGGCTTTACTGCACGTCCAGCGCTGCACGTTCAGACCCGGCCAAAGGACTGGCCGGTTTGGCTCGCCACCGCAGGGCTCACGAAAGACAATCATAAGGAGGACATTTGGCTTAGCTCGCGTGGCTTGGCCATTCAGGGCGCGATTGAGGGACTCGGATACGCATTAGCCGACCCTTCTTTCATTGCCGAAGATTTGGCCAGCGGGCGTCTCACTTTACCCTATCCGAAAGTGCACTCGGCGAGCATGGGAACATACTATCTGGTTTACAGAGAGGAGTTGTCGCGAAATCACTCGTTTCAACAATTCCGCACTTGGTTACTGCAAGAAGCTTCCGCCTATACGGCAAATGCGATCGATGGAAGAGAAGACGCCAACGCTGCGTAATCCGATTATCTTGTCATTGATCTGTTTCGCTGTGACCTGGAATACTATGGGAACGGCGCTGCCCCGCCGACGAGCTATCCGGCAGCTTCGGAAACATTCGCGCTATCTTCCTCCCAAGGAGCGGATCATCAGCTTCCGCAAGGCGAACAGGAAAGAGGTTCAGCGGTATGGCAAGTAAACACCGCAAGCGCATCGTTCCTGATGACGACATTCCCGAGATGACAAAAGCCGACTTTGCTGCTGCGAAGCCTCTCAAGGCAGAGATGCCCGACGTCGTCGAGGTCATGAAGCGTAGGCGCGGCCGGCCAAAAGTCGACAATCCGAAACAGCGGGTTTCGCTCAGGCTCGATCCAAAAATTATTGCTGCTTACAAAGCCACTGGCGAAAGCTGGCAATCGCGGATTAACGACATTCTCGCGCGCGAACTTCCCGCGGAAGGCAAAACGGCAGCGATCAAAGGCAGCTTAAAGCGTCGGGGAAACGCACTCTGACCCCAATTATTACGCTCGCTGCCGCCTTCCGGGAGCATCGCGCGATGGCCGGGTGATGCCTAGTGGCTGCGCCAATCCTCCAGGCCGAGGCCACCCACGCGGGTGAACTCCCGCGCATTATGCGTCACGATTTTCAATCCGCGGCGCAGCGCACAAGCCGCGAGCAGCAGATCATAGGCGCCGATCGGCATACCTTGTCTGTTCAGACTGGCGCGCAATTGTGCTGCCACACAAGCGTCTTCTCGCTCGAACGGCAAGACGGAGATCGTATTGAGAAGCGACCGCATCGCTTCCCGCACGCGCGGCGCCAAATCAGGATTGCGCGCCAGCCCGTACTCGACCTCCATCTCCGTGATCACCGAAACGGTCAATTGCGGCGGCGCTTCCTGACGCAGCCGCGCCATCACGGCCCGTTCGCCGCGCGCGAAATCGCTTAGCACATTGGTGTCGAGGAGGTATTTCACGAAAAGGAATCTTCACGCGGTGGCAGCAATTCGTCGCGATACGATTCGAACGGCGGCGTGTCGGGAGCGCCGTGCCACTCCAGAAATCAGCAATGGCCAGCCGGGACTGCCGAGCGTCTTCTTGTCCAGCCATTCGCGCAGGGCTTTGCGGATCAGGCCGCTGCGCGTCTCGCCCAGTTTCTTGGCCGTTCGGTCCAATTCCTTCGCCGTTTGATCATCGAGATAAAGATTGAAGTTCATGAGGCATCACCAGAGACCAATATAACCTGTAATAGGTTATATCCAGGTGGCGATCGTGGCAAGCGTGGTCGGGCCGCTCTGGGTTCCCTGCGATCGGGAGGGGACGGGCCGCCGTCGGAGGGCGCTGCTTACAAAGCAACCGGCGCAGGCTGGCAATCGCGGATTAACGACATCCTTGCACGCGCGCTTTCTAAACAGAAGAGTAAACGACAGCGATCAAAGGCAGCCTAAAGCCTTCATTTTTTGTGTCCGTTTACGCGGCAGAGAGCGAACAGGAAAATCCACTCCGACCCAACTTAATCTCCTCGGCCGAGCGGGCCACCGTCATCCAGCTGCTCCTGACCGGAGATCATGCGGAAAATCGTCGTCTTGCCGGCGCCGTTCGCACCGACAAGCCCCACGTCCTCCCTCTTCTACATGGCCATCGAGGCGTCGATGCACTCCCGGGATGGCACGGTCAGGCCGAACACCCCGCGGCCCGGCGCTCCAACAGCGTCCGCTCGCGCGCGTTCCCGGTGAGGGCGGCGGCCGCGATGAAGGCGGCGCGCGCTTCTGTAAAACGGCCCATGCGTTGCAGAAGATCGCCGCGGACGCTCGGTAGCAGGTGGTAACGCTTCAGCGCCGGCAACTCCGATAATGACTCAACGATTTCGAGTCCGGCGGCGGGCCCCGCGACCATCGCTACGGCGACGGCACGATTCAATTCAACGACGGGAGAACGGGTCAGCGCCGACAACCGGCCATAGAGTTCGACGATGCGCGGCCAGTCAGTGGATTCCTGGTTCGGCGCGCGCGCGTGGCAGGCGGCGATGGCGGCCTGCAATGTGTAGAAGCCGCCGTCTCCGCCCAACGCCCGTGCGCGACCCAGAGCTTCCAACCCGCGGCGAATCTGCAGTGCGTCCCACAGACCTCGGTCCTGGTCCATCAGCAAAATGGGCTCACCAGCGGGTCCGGTGCGGGCGGCATTGCGTGAGGCATTGAGTTCCATCAGCGCCATCAGGCCATGCACTTCGGGCTGCTGCGGCGCGAGGGCGGTCAGCACCCGGCCCAGGCGGCGGGCCTCGTCACAGAGCTGCGGCCGCAGCCAGTCCTCGCCGCGAGCCGCGGTGTAGCCCTCGTTGAAGATCAGGTAGACGACCTCGAGCACGGTCGGCAGGCGCGCGTCGCGCTCTTCACCCTGCGGGGTTTCGTAGGACAAGCCGAAGTCCGACAACAGGCGCTTCGCGCGGACGATCCGTTGAGCGACGGTCGCCTCCGCCTGGAGAAACGCGCGGGCGATCTCTTCGGTGGTGAGGCCGCAAACCATCCGCAACGCCAGCGCCGCCCGTGCCTCGCGCGACAGCACCGGATGGCAGGCGGTGAAGATCAGACGCAGCATCTCATCGCCGATATCGTCATCGAGGTCTGAAGTCAAAATCGGGCATGACACTCTGCTCAGCTTCCAGTGCCGCCGCGATCATCCTGTGCTGGCGGGCGAGCATCGGCGCGCGGCGCAACTGGTCCAGCGCCCGGCGTTTGGCGGTGGCCATCAGCCACGCGCCCGGGCGCTCGGGCACGCCGGTATCGGGCCATGATTCCAGCGCGGCGACGAGCGCATCCTGCGTCAGCTCTTCGGCGAGGGGCACGTCGCGGAGCATCCGTGCCAAACTCGTGATCAGCCTCGGCTGCTCGATCCGCCAGACGGCGAGAACCGCGCGATGGACGACACTTTGCGCCGCGCCGGATGACATCCTGTTAGCTGCCTTTGGTCATCGAGCCGGCGATCGCACGAACCTCGCATGTTCCTTCCCAGCCGGGCATGAAGTCTTTGTGCACCTGCATGAACTCCCGTGCGGACGCCAGCGCCTCGGCCGGGCCAGGCAGATCAAATATGGCATACCCACCGATCATTTCTTTCGCCTCGATGAAGGGGCCATCGATCACCTTCAGTTCGCCCTTCTCAATCGACACCTGGCAACCCATCGCCCGCGGCACCAACCCACCATCGTCAAGCATGCGGCCGGCCTGGATTTCGCGCTGGGCCATCTTGTGCATGGCTTGCAGCAGTTCCGGGGTCGGCTCGGCATTCTGGCTGGATTTCACGATGAACATGTAGCGCATGACAAAACTCCTTCGACGGGCTGCGACGCCCTCGCCGCCTGATCATCCCATCAATCGCACGACGGACCCGCTCTGACCGAATCGACAGTGCCCACGAGAATTTTTTTGGTACCACCGTCGGCAAGGTCGCGCGCCTGCTTGCGGCAAGAAGCGGCTTGCGTCGGTTTCATAACAACGTATAGTCTTATTATTATAATCGAGACACCCGACTTGCCGGCATCGACCACCACCGCCTAGCGGGCCGCGGTTTCAACTCGGCGCCTCCTGACTTCGCACCTTCAGCACATCATCCACGGCCCGTAGCGCTGCTTCAGTCCGATCGAGATTACTCTTTAGCTGCTTTCTCGTGGTCACGAGATCGTCTTTGGACTTGGCTCGGAAAAAATCGTGTATCGGTCCAGGAACGATTTGCTCATGACTGGCTTCGCCAAGCAAAATCTCAACGGTTCGCATGGCCGTGCGCGTAGTCGACAGTCGACGTTGCGCGTCAAGCTGATATGCAAGGATCTGTTCGGTAGATCGGTCTCGAAAGTGATCCAAGGCAGCCGAAGCGGGATCAGCTTTCCCTAGGATCTTTGTTATGCTCTGCTCTTCAAGCGTGTTGGAGCAAAGCGCGATGCACTTATCGCAAATGTAAACACCAGGGCCGGCCACGAGCGCATCGACTTCGCCGGACGACTTTTTGCAGAATGTGCACCGTAGCGCCTTTGAGCTTGGCTCCTCTGCCGCCTTGATCTGCGCCGACAGCACGTTCCAATTATCGACGCCCAAAATAGCGGCGATCAACTCCAGGCTTTCGCCATGCGTGAGAGCGATAGACTTAAGCTTCAGCGCCTCAGAAAGGCTCCGAGCCATGAGCTTAGCGTCACGGAAATCTCGCACTGGATCCCTCTGCCTTCAGCGAACGAAACAATGTCGGTGCTTGCGTTGCCGACCCGTTCGCTTGAAGCGAGGGGATACAGGAGTGCGATACGTTCACCATCCCCGAAGGGCGCAAGCGGCAGGTGTATCAGCCTGACAGTCGAAATGCGCTGGAAAACGCTCCTCTGTCAAGCCATCAGGGCCATTAACTGAGAACTCTACTATCGCCGTAGGGACGCGCATTACTGCGCGCCCCCCGCACAGATCCGTACGTGCCCGATTAATCCCGGGCTAGCTCACTCTGACCCCGATTATTCGCTCACGACTTTCAGGCAAATCTGACCTGCGCGTGTAACGAGGACTAATGCTCTCGGCGTCAAGGCGCGCAATGGCAGGAAAGGCCTATAGTCTGGCGATTTCAAACAATGTCGTGTCCCATCCCCTGGCGTATCATTCGCGACGTTGAAGCGAGCGATCACACCACAACGCCCAATGCACGCATGAAGGGATCAATGGAATACGGACACGGTCGGACATCGATGGCATGGCTTATCCCCGCAGTCGGCGCGGCATTGTTCGTCACCATCCAGTGTTTCTCCTACGTGAACGCATATGTCGCGTCCCAGGGCCGCATGTCCGCGGTGACCTTCGGCGCCAGCCAGTTGATTGTCGTCGCCCTGTTCTACGGGGCATGGGTGCTCCCAACTCTTCTGGCGCTGAGTACGAGGCGCAGTTCGCAGTGGGCTGCACTTGTCCTGGGCGGAAGCATGGTCGTGTTGAACACGCTCGGCGGCATCGTTGATGGCCTGCGCGATGGGCTGCATCTCGTGCTTCTCGCCTTGCTGGGAATCGCGCTTCCGGGCGGCGTTGCGATCGCGATTTCCTGGCATCGGCTCCGCTTCGCCTGACGGGTCGACCGCCTAAGGAATTAGCACGATGCCGATGAACAGCCGGGACTTCCCCTTTGTCTGGATGAGCTTTTCGCACGCTCCCGGGCATGACCACGATCATGATTTTGAGGAATTCGAACGAAATCTCACCAAGGGTGAGCCTTTCGTGATTCTTTCCGATCAAGCGCCGGAGGACGATCACGAGCACTCACCCGAGGAGAAGAAGCGCACCGCCTTGTGGATGAAGCGCCATAAGGCTGAACTGCGCCAACTGGTGATGGGGCTCATCGTGGTCGAGCCAAACGCTGCCAAGCGCCTAGCGCTGAAGACATTCGGGATCGCGTTTGCGAAATTCTGGGGATACCCCTTGTTGACCGCCGCCAATCGGACCGAAGCGTTGACATTGGGGCGGGAACTGCTCGCACAAAAATGATGCAACACAGCTCTGTCGACGATTCGAGCAGCAGCTAAACAGACATCGGCTTACGGTGTTCACAGCCTGAACTGCCGGTCGCCTAACGCTAGGCTTGCTTATTCCGCGGCTAAGTGTCGATAGCCGTCTAGAAGTCTTACTTCTGCCGGAAGCTGCCGGTCGCTTGATCGTCGAAAAGTCCGGATACAGCCGCGATATTGCGCAATTCCGCCTATTTATTCATTAAATCCGCCACGTCGTTGCTAATCGTTCGCATCATTGCGACATTGTTGCCAAGGTTGGCGATCAGAACCCGCCACCGGATCAACCGCGATGCAGAACTTCGACTATGAGGTTTTCGACCCCGAAGAAGTTCCCCGCCCAGTGGCCGCGGTAGGAATGGAGCTTGTCACAAAGGGTTTCGAGCAGCCGCCGCATCGACACCGCAAGGCGCAGCTCATTCTCGCGGTGCGAGGGTTGATCACATGCGAGGTCGCTCGCGGCCTGTGGATGGTTCCCCGCCGATGCGCGCTGTGGATCCCGGGAGGCATGGAGCACAGCGGTCGTTGTGTGGGCCACTTGGAAATCTATGCTCTCTTCATAGATCCCGAACTCGCAACGCGTCTCCCGAAGCAATGTAGTTCCCTGTCCACTGCCCCACTTCTTCGCGAACTGATAATAGCGGTGTCGCATCTGCCACGACTTTATGACGTGGATGGCGCTGATGGCCGCATGGTTCAGACCATGATCGATCAATTCGAGCGGGCACCCAGCGAAAGTCTGCCCCTTCCCATGCCCCCGGATCCAAGGTTGAGGCCGATCGCCAAGGCGCTTTCCAGCGATCCGGCAAATCGGACGACGATCGGGGAATGGGCCAAGATCGTGGGGATGAGCGAACGCAGCCTCTTTCGATTGATCACGAAGCAGACCGGAATGAGCTTTGGTCGGTGGCGCCAGCAATTCCAGGTCATGTTCGCGATGCAACGCCTGGCGGAAGGGGCCCCAGTCCAGACTGTCGCATTTGACCTCGGATATGAAAGCGCCAGCGCCTTCATCACCATGTTTAAGAGGGTTATGGGGCGACCGCCCGGGCAGCATCTCGCGGCGCACCGCAATGGAGCATCTGCCGCCTAACACGATCCCTGTGGTTGTTTCCGTTGATTACTTATCAGGATTCCGAGTTCTCCAGTACCAGTGTCGAAGCTTCCCAGAAACGTCACACGCGTTCTCATCGTTAAAACCTCCCCTCTCTGCGCCTAAATTCGATCGTCCGGTCCTAAACTGAGGCAAAGCCAAGGCGGAGCGCGGCCCGAAGACGACGATCAAAGTGACGGGTTCACCAAAAATTTGCTGTCGGTCGATTTTTTTGCGTATTGTTTTACGAATTCAGGGTTAACGGCGTCGTTGAGCGAAAGTGTTCCTTTGTAACGGCTGGCAAAGGTCGTCGATAATTCTCGAACAATTCTATTTTTCAATGAAAGCGTCGTTTCGTTCCCGGCTTTTTGTAAAAAATTCAACACCAAATATCTGGCAACTGCCCACGAACTTCCATAGGACCGCGTAAGAACTGTCGGCTCAGGATTGAGCGACCCATAAATATAAAGTTGCTTCAAGGTCGATGTTCCGTAGCGACTAAATGTGGTCTGGCGTGCGCCTAAGGACGCTTCCATTGCGCAAAGAATGCTATCCGCCAAAGATCCTCCGCCAACGGCGTCAAATGCCAACGTTGCCCCCGTAGCCGTGATAGCCATCGTCAGATCCTCAAAGAACGACTCGGCACTTGAATTAACGACATATTTGGCTCCGATCGCATGCAAGGTTTTGACCTGCTCCTCGGATCGGACAATATTTACGAGCGGGATACCATCGTTGATGCAGATGCGATTGAGCATCTGGCCTAAATTTGAAGCCGCCGCCGTATGAATAAGAGCACTGTGCCCCTCGCGGCGCATGACCTCGACCATGGACAGAGCGGTCAACGGGTTCACATACATCGAGGCGGCGGCCTGAGCGCTCGTGCCGGTCGGAAGGACCATGCATTCACCAGCGTTCACACGTCGAAAGCTGGCACACATTCCCCCGCTCATGGTGCTGACGGTCTTACCGATCAAATCGACGGCATTTGCCCCCGCTCGAACCACCGTACCGGCCCCCTCAGTTCCAATGGGCAACGACTTACCAATTCTCGACTTCAGGGAGCTCATGTGCTCGGGAGGGATTGGCGCGCGCAACCCCGGACGCCCATTCAGCGAGAAGGCCGCCATTCCTGACAAATCAGCTGGTCCCAAAAGGAGACCGACGTCCGTTGGATTGATTGGGCTCGCCTCAACCCGAATGACGACCTCGTCGGGCGAGAGGTCTCCAATAGACTCTTCTTCTAACGTGAGAAGTAGTTCGCCGTCTGGGGTGATCAATGTACGAAGACCCATTGATGTGAACTTTTCGTCGACCATTGTAAATATCCCTCTCAATCAGAACCTTTGGCTGCAATTGAGCCGCTGGCAATTATCGTTGTGAGCTCCACGTCAGGAAGGTCTCTGGTTTGACGCCATCCGTCCGCGCCTTCTCGATCAGCGGTCTGAGGGTGTCTTTGACGAATTCTTCCATTGTCGTGCGCAGCGCAGGACGATCATCGTGAAACGTTACACGCCCATCGTTGAGAGCAGCCAAGGTGTGGTTATCGTAGACCCACCGTTCGAGAGTTCCGAACCTCTCCCGATATACCGTCTCGACCTCGCGATCGCTCCTATCGATGAAGCGATAGTCCACCTCTCTACCGAGTGCCCGGCCGATAATCGCGGCGATCTCGGTCATCGTGTAATCGATGCCCAGTTCCTTTACGGATCGGTGCCGGTCAGTCGGCGTGTCGAACTCCTTCGCCGCGAGATCCGCGATGTCCTGAATGGCAATCCAAGGAGTTTTGACGTTAGGGTCAAGGGACCAGCCGATCCTATCGTGCTGCGCGATCGAGTCGCTCCACCTGGACAGGTCCTCCATGAAGAAGCCAGCCTGCAGGTGCACCAGATTGATGTCGGGTAGTCGGTTGAGGATCTGATCCAGGATATAGAAGGGCTGGAAATGGCCGGTGTTTCCGCTGACCTCGGATCCCATTGCGGTCAGGCTCACGGCAAATTTCACCGAGGAATCCCGAAGTGCGTCGAAAAACCGAAGCGCTACCGCAGGGTAGTGCCCATGAAAGTCCTCCGACTCCCAAATGGTTTTAACCATGAGGAACGCAGCGTCAGCGTCTGCGAAGAACCTGCCAAGCTCACCATCATCTGTGTCGAAGCTGCCAAGGAACGGTTCTGCTCCTTTCGCGACAAGTGCATCGAGGGCGGGCCCTCCTCGCGAAACAGCTTTGACGCAATGGCCTTTGGTCAAGAGGTTCTCGGTAAGTCTGGCACCGATCCTGCCGGTCGCGCCAACCACGGCGATACGCATGGCCAATCTCCTAGAGTTGCTGAACCAAGCTCCTAAAGGATTGCGTCGCGAGTCAAAACTGGAGATAATGCCATGTGATCTCGAAATCGGGCCAACCTTCGAATAAGCGACGTCCTTGCAGTACCGCTTGCGATCTGAGCCTCTCTCATGGGCCGGCGATGGCAATCAGGATGGACTTCGCCGACTATGAAGCCGAGGGGACGCAGCACCAGCACCGGCAGGGTCAACTGATCTTGGCGCTACATGGCGCGGCTACCTGCAGAGCGGAAAGTGGGGTCTGGATCGTTCCGCCCGACTGCGGAGTTTGGATACCCGGTGGCGTTCCTCACAGCAATCAGGTCACGTCCAATGCTCGTCTAACATACCTGTTTGTCGAGCCCGGCGCGGCCATGCTTCCGGCTGAATGCTGCACGCTTTCGGTATCGCCGATGCTTCGGGAGATGATACTCCGGGTAGCGGAACTATCAGAAAGTGATGCGCGCGACGCTCATGTCGATCGGCTCGTGCGGGTCATGCTCGATGAGCTCGCGCTGATGCCGCGGGAGGGGCTGGAGCTACCCGTATCTGACCATCCAAAGATCGCCTTGATCGCTGCGGCTCTTTTGGCAGACCCGAGCGACCGCCGAACCCTCGGCCAATGGGCTGAGCATGTCGCCGTCAGTGAGCGATCGTTGAAGAGGCTTATGGTCCAAGAGACAGGATTGAGCTTCGGCCGTTGGCGGCGTCAGCTACATCTAGTCATCGCGCTGCGGGAACTTGCCGGCGGTGCGACAGTCCAACAGGTCGCAGGCGACTTAGGGTATGAATCCACGACGGCCTTCATCGTCATGTTCAGGAAGGCGCTTGGGACCACGCCATCGCGCTACTTTGCCGATCGGCTTTTGAGCGCCGGGCGCGCGTGAGACGTTGTATCGGCGGCGACAATCCTAAGTCAACTTTCTGCCTGAAGCCGGAGGACGCCAGCCAACAGGCACCTAGCAGTGATCTTCGCGGACTTGGCCTGGCGTCCGCCAAGCCGAGAAGCGCGGCTCGTCTATAAGCGCTCCCAGATCGCGGCGATGCTTTCGCCGCCACCGATACACATCGTCGTCAGACCATAACGGCCGCCGGAACGCCGCAACTCGTAGATCGATTTCGTCGTTATGACGGCACCGGTCGCGCCGATGGGGTGGCCAAGTGAAATGCCGCTCCCAGGCACTCGGCACTTCGGTGTTGCGCGCAAGCCCGGACGCGACGAGCTCGTGAAACGCCTGCGCGCCTTCCGCGGCCGCCTTCCCACCGATTTCAAGTTCGACAGAGACGATGCCAATGCCCGCTAGTTTTTTCGACAGCAACGTCGTGGTCTACCTTGCGTCACGCGATGCAGCGAAGGCCGACCGAGCCGAAGCCGCCGCCGTGGCTGCCGGCGGCGCCATCAGCGTGCAGGTTCTCAACGAGGTTGCCAACGTCGCGCGCCGGAAGATGCAGATGTCCTGGACCGAGACGCACGCGTTTCTGAACACGCTCCGCGCGATGCTGACGGTTCATCCTCTCACCGTGGAGGTCCATGAAACAGGGCTGACGCTCGCCGAGCGCTACGGCTTTTCCACCTATGACGCCATGATCGCCGCCTCGGCGCTTCACGCGCGTTGCGATACGTTGTGATCGGAGGACATGCAGCACGGAATGGCACTGGATGAAGGCCTGACTATCGTCAATCCATTCCGCGGATGACGTATTGGGTTCGGAGTTTTTCTACACCGTCCCGATTCGATCTACGAAGATGATGTTCCTGCTGAGCGCTCCGCGGCAGGAGGCGCAGTTCACTACTCTGACCCCGATTACTCAACACGACGGAAAATGGGCTTTCGGAAGGGACAGGCCGCCGTCAGAGGGCGCTACTTCAGCGGCAGAAAAAGGTCCGCGACGGTCTCATGCTCCGGCACCTCCGGGAACATGGTCAGCCGCTGGCAATAGATCGGGAAGTCGCGTGCTTCCTCGCCGCTCCCTGGAAGCCAGTCGCGATAAAGGTAGAGCGCGGCGGGCTCCAGATTGTCGGTGTAGCCGACGACGCGCAGCACCGCGCAGCGTCCGCCAGGGATCTCGCCGGCTTTGATCTCCGCGCCGTTCGCCGCGATCGGCTGCTCGGTCCCGACACACAGGTCCACGCTGTAATCGGCCGGCGACGCGGGACGCCGCTCGGACCGCCAGACCGTGAAGGTCGGATGTGTCTTGGGGTGCAGGCCGGCGGCCTTGCGCCACGCGATGAACCGCTGGATGGTGGCGCCGAGCGTCGCCGGGTCGCCCCGATGCTCCATGATCGCCACCGGCGTGGCGGGCACGTCGCGTATCGTCACGTCGTCAGTGGTAAAAGTCCGCATGAGCTTGCTCCTCGCATTGTCGAGAGGCCCGAAGGCCGCAAGCCACGGCTCCCAGTCGGGAGACTTCCGGAACGACGACGGCGATTGCCCGAACCGTTGCCGAAAGGCGCGGGCGAAGGCGTCGGGCGCATCGTAACCGGCATCCATCCCGATGTCCGTGACGCTTTGGGCGTCCATGTAAGCCAGCCGGTACGAAGCGCGCTTCATCCGGACAAGCTGGACATAGCGATGCACGGACAACCCGAAGGTCGCCGTGAACTGCCGGTGGAAATGAAACTTTGAGAAGGCCGCAACACCGCTTACCGTTTCCAGGTCCAGATCACCGTCAAGATGCCGGTCAATGTAGTCCAGCACCCGCCGCATCCGGGCCTGATAGTTTTGCAGCGCCGCCTTCATCGTCCCTCTCCGTGGCGGCTCCAGCTAGTCGCGGACGGCGATCACGTGCTCGACCGATCTTGCGGTTTGGCATAGATCCCGCCGAAATTTCCAAAGACCAGTTCCAGGCAAATCTGCGTGGCGACCGTGCCGAGAAACATTGCAGGTTATGCTGAAAGTCGGTCCGGTGGTCTCCCAAGCGTCGCAATAGATGAGATCATGGTGTCAAGTACGTGACTATATGTTCCCAAATGAGACCGTTTCTCCATTCGATCCGCGATGTACCCGCGAAGGGACTTTAGAGAAGTCTTATAACAATCTATATCTACTGCGCCCGTGACGAGCGAAAACCGAAGGAAAAGGAGGTAGGTTACAAACACATCCGTTTCGCAATAGGCAGCCAATTCTTCCAACTTACCCGCCATCACCATTGCTTCCACTTGCAATCCGTCAACCCCGTCAGCCTTGGCCGGTATCCCGGAGAGAGCAGCAAGTTCGGCAAGCGAGGGACGCGCACTCGCTCCGAAACCGCTTATGACATCGCAAATATCGATATGATCTCGTCCGTACCGATACCAATAGTCCTTTCCGTTGCTTCCGTGAATGGCGGCAGTCGGGACGGTTAACGCAAAGGCTCGATATCTTAAAACTGGAAGATCGAAGCTCGAACTGTTGAAACCTATTAGCAGTGGTGCTGGTGTTTCGTTAAGACTATCGACGAAACGGACAACCAATTCGCGTTCTGATCTCACACCAATGTGACCCACACCGGACCGTGAAACAACCCACGGTCCTCGATCGACTTGCTCCGCATAGATCGCGCCAATGCACACCACTCTCTGGAGTGGAACTTTAATGAACGCGTTGGCGGGATCTTCTCCCAGCTTAGCGTATCGCTCACCTAACTTCCGCCGAACTTGGTCGTCGGTAACTTCGGGGCCTGCCTGCAATACGGCCCGCCCAGCCACCAAATCTGGAACTGTTTCCAAATCAAAAACAACTGCCCGCTGCCGGTTCATAGGAAGCTCGACACTTGGTTCAAAAATGCCGACGGTTTACTCAACCGAATATCGCCCCACGGCATTGCACGTTTCTTTGGATAGGAAAAATAGAGCAATCTTCTTGATCGCGTGACAGCGACAAACGCGTTGCGTCTCTCCTCGGCCATCTCTGCGGGTTTGCCTTGCGCTCTATAGTCGGGGAAGATGCCCTCTGCCATCCCAACGATAAAGACAATCTCGAACTCTAGACCTTTCGACGCGTGAATTGTTAGGAGCGCCGCAGCGCCCTCGGTCTTGGGTTGCTGCGAACTCCCAAGCGCCATGCTGCTCAAAAAACCGCCAAGGGTCCGAAATTGGGAGGAGCCGCCACGCACATATTGGTCCCATTCGTTGAGCATGACTTCTGTATCATCGTATATTGCTTCTCGATCGTCCGGAGGGAGGCTGTCAGCGTGCTTCCTAAGCACATCGATCGCTGGTTTTAAGTTCAACCTTGTGCTACTCTTATCAACTCGGTTGATCGCCGCCGCTACCGTCAGACATCTTGCATTACTCGCATCTTGGGCACGATTCGCGATCAGATCTACAATCTCTGCAGAACCCGAAATCATTTGATCATTCAACTGAACTTTCCAGCGCTTGAGCAGCGTCGCCATGTGCAGTTGGTCACGTGGATTTGCTAGCGTCCGGAGCGCGAGTTGGAAATCATCAACTAGCTCTGATTCGTTCTCGTGAAGCGCTGTCACGCGTTTGAAAAATGGTATCTGTCGGGAACGGAGTTCCTTTTCAACGGCAAGAAGCGCAAATCGCGTCCTTCCAAGTACAGCACAGTTAGCCGGGGTAACATTTCCTTCGATATCAGGGTGACCTTCTCGGCATAATCGTGCAATTGTCTCAGCCACCAGTTTCGCTTCGCCGTCTTCATCTTCGCCGACTAGCAATTCAGCGTGGCCGCTGATAGGAAGTTGTCCCTTCACAGCGTATGTCGGTTCTAGTGCGCGGGCGATATCGACGACGACTTGAGCTGACCGGAAATTTTCGTCAAGCGCTATCTTCTTAGCATCAAATTCGCGCTCGAAGTTACGCATGTATTTAGGACTGGATGTCGTAAACCCATAAATTGATTGGTTGGGATCGCCAACCATCATCACATTCTTGAAGCTTACGTCGCAAAGCGCCTTTATGACGGCGTATTGAGCCTCGTTGAGATCCTGGGCCTCGTCGATACAGACATAGCGATATAATCTCCGATAGAACGAAGCGATCTTGGAGTTTTCTGTCAGCAAGCGATATGCGAGAAGAAGAAGGTCATCGAAATCGTGAGCGCCGCTCGCGGCCAAGCCTGCGTTATATGCGTCGAATAAACGCTGCTCCTTGGCATCTGCAATCACTGCCATACTGATGGGGTGATTTTTCACATTGGAGATAGCCCGAAGCCATTGCTCCAACCTGCGATTTCGGGCCTTGCTGTCTCCAGCTAACAAAAGTTCTTGCTTCAAGAGCGGATCAGCCGCAACGGCTTCGGCTAATACCTGCTTTCTATCCGAAAACAGCTCAAAAATCTGTGGTGTGGACGTTACACCGACAGGCTTGCCACGGTCTGAAAGCATATCGAGGCAAAACCCATGCAAAGTTCCAATAAAAGCGCGATTTCTGAGGTCCCCTAAATCATCCAGCCGGTCCTCCATCTCTCGGGCAGCTTTATTCGTAAACGTTAAGGCCAGAACACGGAAATGCTCCCGCCCGATTGAAAGCAGGCGCCGGACACGCTCGGTTAACACGCGCGTTTTACCGGTCCCGGGCCCTGCTACAACCAGCAGCGGTCCGTCCCCAAATTCGACGACCATTCTTTGCTTCGCAGAAAGACGTATGTGCGTTACGCTGGTCATCTCAGTCTTCTTTCAGATCCTCGGAGATCTTATCGAAGAGCCTTCGGATGGGCGCAGGAATCCGTCGCTTTGCGTCTGGAAGCGATACGATAGCCGTGGCTACAGATGCCGCGAGCCGAGTTTTCCGGTCGCGCAGCAAGTCGATTGCGGCGCGTTCTCTTCCGCCAGCGGATTTGTAGTCGCGCTTTGATTTCTTGCCATCTACGGTCTTTGCGTCCGTGCCATCGAGTTGGGTAATGTATTTGTCTAGATACCCCGGGCCGAGCACATCGTTAACGCCTGTTTCGATCGCATCTAGGTATCCTTCCGCAATCAGACACCCCTCGTAGTCAGTGTTTCCACCGATTATCGAGACATTTGGCAGTTTGTTCACCTCGGCCAGCCCCATTTTTTTAAGTTGGGCGTTCGTGTTGTTAATTGTTCTTTCCTCACCATCGCACAACAAGTACCAACTAATGTTGAGGCTCGTCGCTAGCCAGACAAATGGATGGTAGTTCGTTCCACCGCAACCAACAAAACTAAACCCATTTTCATGAGCTGTAGCCCCCCAATAGGCTTCGGCAAAGATAGGCAACGCTTGTTCCTCAGTCTCGCCTTCAAACAGGATTAGGCGCGCGAAAAGAGAAGGTCACCTCTACTAGCTAGCACTTCTCGTTCCAGTTTTCTCCGTTCATCAGGCGTCAATTTTGATACATCGAGCTGCGAGACGGTCGTATCTGATTTCGCCTTCACAATCAGGCGGATGTCTTCCAGTCGTGCCTGCGCAACAAAATATGGTGAGTGTGTACTGACGATCCGTTGCCCCGGGATATTGTGGACCTGCGCGAACAGAGCCCTTTGGGCGTGGGGGTGCAGATGGGCCTCAGGCTCTTCAAGCGCGAGCAGCGTGTGCACGTTGTCACCGTTGGTTTCCGCTAGTTCTCTTCGCCAAAGGGCGTAGGCTCGGAACACTAGTAAGGAAGCTAGGCTGCGCGTACCCATGCCATGCCGGGTAAGTGGAAAGGCTGAAGTGCCGCCCGAATTTAGCGAAACATCAACGCCACGCGATAGGTCCCGCAGGTGCCTTGGAACTGGGGCGATGTCTACCCCTGCCTGCTCGAACGCGATGACTTTTTTCAATTCAATCAAATTTTCACGTAGATGCTGCAAGACCTTACTCTTCTCGACGAGGGTCTTATTGATGTCCGAGAGAGCGTTCTCAAGTTGCTGAACTTCCTCTTCACTCAATCCAAGATCGTCTGTGAGGCGCCTCCAAAAGGAACCCCGTGTCCGCAAGTCATCCTCAAGATCGCGCTTAGCATCAATATAATGAAGAGCAATGGGCTCAATTTGAGCTGCGCCTACCACGATGCCTACTTCAGTGTTTCCCCACTCATTAAACGGCTTCCACTCTTTAAGAAACTTCCGGGTAGTTCGGTAGTCGCCATACACATCGCTCCACGCCAGCTCCGAACGGATTCCGACCATATCATCCTGGTTATTGTCCTGTGCGATGCCAGTGCCCCACAAATCAGTCCAGAAGCTGCCTTCCGGAAAAGTCTCGACGACATCGCCGTCCTCGTTTACTGGTCTGAGGAGGACATCGACAATTGCGCGACGATCCTTCGGCACATCTGCCTCATCCTTTGCCAATCGGATATCTTCCTTACCTAAGACCTTTCGGTTCGCACCGACTGCGAATTGGAGGCGTCCAAGAAGCTCGTCTTTCCGGCATTGTTGGCCCCGACAAGAACAGTCAAATCATTCAGGAGAACCTCGACGTTCTTGAGTGACCGAAAATCAGCCACACGAACTGCGACCACCTCCACGCCGCTCGATTTCGCCTGTTGTCTCGCCGCTTTTAAAGTCGTCACAGGCTTCGTCGGTGCGCCAGGCGTCCCAGACCTGAGAGCAGATTTTGGTTTTAACGGCGGCACCTGCAGGCCCCCCATTTTCCTCGCTGCATCACAACCTCACGCGGTCTTCATTTGAAGCCGTACATTGCTCCAAGCACGGTGGCATTATTGCTAGTCGCGTGCTGGCACCGCCAAGTCCCTCAAGATGGAGGTCCATATCCCGGAGAGGGTCAGGTCAAGGAAACCTCTCGCCGAGCGAGTATTATCATTCATCTTCACCACGTGACTTTCAACCAAGTCTAAAAAAACATGGAGGCAAGAACGGCCTATATTCTATAGTACAGGATCTGAGCGAATACCCTTTGCGCGTGCGCTTCTCCCCTACTCCCACTCAATCGTCCCCGGCGGCTTGCTGGTCACGTCGTAGACGACGCGGTTCACCCCCGAGACTTCGTTGATGATCCGCGTCGCGACCGTCCCCAGGAACATCGCGTCGAACGGATAGAAGTCCGCCGTCATACCGTCGGTCGAGGTGACGGCGCGCAGTCCGACGACGTAGTCGTAGGTGCGGCCGTCGCCCATCACGCCGACGGTCTTGACCGGGAGCAGGACGGCGAACGCCTGCCAGATCGCGTCGTACAAGCCGGCGCGGCGGATCTCCTCGATGTAGATCTCATCGGCGAGCCGCAGGATTTGCAGTTTGTCGGCGGTGATCTCGCCGGGGCAGCGGATGGCGAGGCCCGGTCCGGGAAACGGATGCCGGCCGACGAAGGCCTCGGGCAGGCCGAGCTCGCGGCCGAGCGCGCGCACCTCGTCCTTGAACAGTTCGCGCAGCGGCTCGACGAGCTTCATGTTCATGCGCTCAGGAAGGCCACCGACGTTATGATGCGACTTGATGGTCACCGACGGGCCGCCGGAGAACGACACGCTCTCGATCACGTCGGGATAGAGCGTGCCCTGCGCCAGGAATTCGGCGCCGCCGATCTTGGCGGCCTCGCGGTCGAACACGTCGATGAAGAGTTTGCCGATGATCTTGCGCTTTGGTTTCCGGATCGGTGACGCCGGTGAGCTCTTTGAGGAACAGCTCGCCCGCCTCCACGTGCACCAGCGGGATGTTGTAGGAGCCGCGGAACAGCGCGACCACCTTCTCGGCCTCGGCGAGGCGCAGGAGGCCGTGGTCGACGAAGACGCAGGTCAGCTGATCGCCGATCGCTTCGTGGATCAGCACCGCGGCCACGGCGGAATCGACGCCGCCCGACAGGCCGCAGATCACGCGGCCGGAGCCGACCTGCTTGCGGATCCTTTCGATCGCCTCCTCCTTGAAGGCGCGCATGGTCCAGTCGCCGGACGCGCCGGCGATGCGGCGCACGAAATTGCGGATGAGGGCCGCGCCCTGCGGGGTGTGCACGACCTCGAGATGGAACTGGGTTGCGTAGAACTTGCGCGCCTCATCGCCGATGGCGGCGATCGGCGCGTTGGGTGATGTGGCCAGCACGCGAAAGCCGGGCGGCGGCTTGGTGACGCGATCGCCGTGGCTCATCCACACCGGATATTTCTCGCCGCGCTTCCAGACATCGGCGAACAGCGGGGAGTCCTCGACCACCTCGACCTCGGCGCGGCCGAACTCGCGGTGATGGCCGCCCTCGACCTTGCCGCCGAGCTGCTGCGCCATCGCCTGCTCGCCGTAGCAGATGCCGAGCACCGGCACGCCGGCCTCGTAGAGCGCCGGCGGCGGCAGCGGCGCGCCCGCCTCGTGCACCGAGGCCGGTCCGCCGGAGAGGATCACGCCCTTGGGGCGCATCTCGGCGAAGGCGGCTTGCGCCTTCTGGTACGGCACGATCTCGGAATAGACGCCCTCCTCGCGCACGCGCCGGGCGATCAGCTGCGTGACCTGCGAGCCGAAATCGACGATCAGAATCTTATCGTGGGAGGTCATGGGGGGTTCTAATGCTGAGTTCAGCGGGGTGTCGAGACGCGAAAGCGGTTGTGGCCATTTTGACCCCAACCTTTCGGTTCGTCACGACCGGGCTTGTGCCGGCTTGTCCCAGCGGTTCGCGTCATTGCGAGCGCAGCGAAGCAATCCAGTGCTGAGGTGCCATTCTGGATTGCTTCGCTGCGCTCGCAATGACGACGGAGAGGGCTTCGCGGGGTCACGCCGCGCGGCGCAGGAGGCTCACAAAAAATCCGTCGGTGCCGGTCCGGCGCGGCGTCATCAGCAAGCCGTGGTCTAGAGAGAGGACCGCGGTCCGGAAATCCGCAGCGGCGGCACCCAGTGCCTGCTCGATGGGCGCCGGCTCAAGCCGGAACTCAGTGTGGCGGGCGAGGAACGCGGCGACCTGGTCGGGCCCCTCCTCCGCCAAGACCGAGCACGTGATGTAGCCGATCCGCCCGCCCGGTTTGACCAGCGCGGCGGCGCGATCGAGCACCTCGATCTGCTCGGCGACCCGCTGGGTCAGCGCGCCCGGCCTGCACCCGCCACTTGGCGTCCGGGTTGCGGCGCCAGGTGCCGGTCCCGGTGCAGGGCGCGTCGATCACCACGAGATCGATGCGTCCGCGCAGGTCGGCGAGCGGATCGGGCGCGCCGCGCCCGCCGCGCGGGGTGCGGACCTGGACGTCGCGGGCGCTCGCACGCTCGAGCCGAGCATGGATCGGCGCCAGGCGGCGCTTGTCGAGATCGGTCGCGTAGATCTGGCCGTGGTTCGCCATCATGGCGGCGAGCGCCAAGGTCTTGCCGCCGCCGCCGGCGCAGAGGTCGACCACCTGCTCGCCCGGCGCGGCGCCGGTCAGCAGGGCCGCGACCTGCGAGCCTTCGTCCTGGACTTCGATCATGCCCTTGAGGAAGGCGGGTTCGGACTGGATCGCCGGGCTTTTCGCGTCCGGCCCCGGCGTGAGCCGCAGGCCGAGCGGCGACCAGCGTGTCGGCGTGATCGCGAGGTGCGCGAGTTCGGCAGCGGCTTTGTCGCGATCGGCAACGAGTGCGTTGACGCGCAGATCGAGCGGCGCGCGTTGCGCCAGCGCGGCGCCCTCCTCCGCCCGCGCGTCGCCGAAGGTGCGGGCGAGATACGGGTCGAGCCATTCCGGATAGTCGCCGAGCACATGCGGCGGCGCGCCGGCGAGCGAACCCAGGGCGAGCACGTGTTGCTCGGCGTCGCTCAGTGGTGCCG
Source organism: uncultured Alphaproteobacteria bacterium (assembly GCA_963760435.1). GTDB lineage: Bacteria > Pseudomonadota > Alphaproteobacteria > Rhizobiales > Xanthobacteraceae > JAFAXD01. The sequence goes on along the minus strand of CAVXDE010000040.1, from coordinate 32,371 downwards.
GCGCAAAGCGCGAGCCATCAAACAGTACGCTGATTTGATCGGGCGACAGATCGCGCTGCAGCCGCAGCATGCCGATGACGTTGGCGCGTGCACCCGCGTCCTGCATCAGGAATGCGGTGGAGGCCTTGCGGCGCAGCGCGTCGTAGGCGAGCCCGGCGATGGCGGCGCGGTCGCCCGAGCCGGCAAAGCGATGCGACAGGCCCCAATCCTTGAGCGCGTCCGCCGCCGGCCGGTGGCGCGTCTCGATGTCAGCCAGAACCTCGATGCTGGCGCTGATGCGGGCTGCGGGGGTCATCAAGCCGCCAACAGAATACGCAGGGCGAAGATCACCCACATGATCAACAACACGAACACGCCCGTCGCGAACGCATAGAAGCGTTGCTGCATGGTGTTCGTAGTCGTGTGGATCCATGCATGCACAATGCGGCTGACAACAAAGACCCAAGATAGAACCACGAACAGGAGGTCGGCCTTGCGCGTGATCCACGCCAGGATCACCAGAACGTAGAACAAAACGGGGATCTGCAGTTGGCTGTGATAATTATTGCCGATCTGCGTCACCCGCGCCGGCCAGTTCTGTTGGCCGAGCGCGACGTCGGAAACCTTGACCTCCTTGCGCTTGAGCACGCCGGCGCGCGTGTTGCCCATCCACAACAACAACACGAAGGTGAGCGCGACTTGGACGAAGAGTGGAAGCAAAACCGCTGGAAGCGACATCTGGGCTTACCCTTTGGACTCGGGCGTAACCCGTACCACGACCTTGCCGAAGTTTTCACCCTTGAGCAGGCCAATGAGCGCGCCCGGCGCGTTCTCGAGCCCCTCCACGACATCCTCGCAATAGGTGATCTTTCCCTCCTTCAACCAAGTTGTGGCCTCGCGCAGAAACTCCGGTTGCTTGGCGGCGAAATCGGTGACGATGAAGCCGCGCAAGGTGAGCCGTTTCGTCAACACGGCGCGCATCAGCACCGGCAGCCGGTTGGGTCCAGGCGTCAGCAGTTCGGTGGCGTTGTAGGTCGAGACCAGGCCACACACGGGAACGCGGGCGAAGGGATTGAGCAGCGGCAGCACCGCCTCGAACACCGCGCCGCCGACATTCTCGAAGTAGACATCGATGCCCTTGGGACAAGCCGCCGCCAGCGCTTGCGCAAAATCCGGGGCGCGGTGGTCGATACAATCGGCGAACTTGAGGTCGTTCTTCACGAAGGCGCATTTCTTCGGCCCGCCGGCAATGCCGATGGCGCGCGCGCCTTTGATCTGCGCGATCTGGCCAACCATCGAGCCCACCGGCCCGGATGCCGCCGCCACAACGACGGTCTCGCCGGGCTGCGGTTTGCCGATTTCCAGGAGACCCGTGTAGGCGGTCAGACCCGGCATGCCGAGCACGCCCAGGAACGCGGAAGCCGGCGCCGCCTTGGTGTCGATCTTGCGCAGCCCCTTGCCGTCGGAGACCACGTGCGTTTGCCAGCCCGCATAGGACGTGACGAGATCGCCGATAGCGAAATCCGGATTGTTGGTCGCGGCGACTTCAGAAATTGTGCCGGCGACCATGGCCTGACCGATCTGGACAGGCGGCGCGTAGGACGGCGCGTCGCTCATGCGGCCGCGCATGTACGGATCGAGCGAGAGCCAGACCGTGCGCAGCAGCACCTCGCCGGGACCGGGCTTCGGCACCGGAAATTCTTCCAGGCGAAAATTCTCCGCCTTCGGCTCGCCCACCGGGCGCGAGGCGAGAACAACACGACGGGCGATCTCAGACATGGCTACTCCTTCAGAGACACGACGCGACCGGGCGGCTCTTTACCTCTCCCCGCTTGCGGGGAGAGGTCGACCGCCGAAGCGCGGGCGGGGTGGGGGTAGGTGTGAGGTTGCGCTGCGCGTGCTGCCGAACGTCGACCCCTCACCCGGCGCTTCGCGCCGACCTCTCCCCGCAAGGGGGAGGGTAAAGGACCGCACCGCTGTGCCCCATCAATCTCATTCGCCCCTCACCCCAGCGGGCGCCCTACTCCCTCGAACGCCAGCATCACGACATGCACCACCAGCACCACCAGCGCGACGAAGTTGATCATGAAGACGCGCCCGCGCAGCGGCACGTCGTCGGTCAAGGTCTGCACCAGCGTGTGAATCACCCGGCCGGCAACGAACACCCAGGCGGCGAGAACGTCAATCGTGCTCACCCGTCCGATCACGACCAGCAGCACGACCACCGCATAGAAGATCACCGGCAGCTCGAACTGATTGGCGAGATTGCGGGTGATACGCGCGACGTCCGTCGGCTCGTTGCGGCCGAGCGCGAAGGCCGCGTACTTGACCTCGCCGCGCGCGACGGCGCGGGAGCGCGCAATCGTCAGCCAGACATAGAGCACGAACGTCCAGCCGATCTGCGCGAGCATCGGCCAGAGGATCGATGATCATGCGCTAATCCCTTGACGGATAGTTTGGGCTTTCGCGCGTGATCGTCACATCGTGCACGTGGCTCTCGCGCATGCCGGCGCCGGTGATGCGCGTGAACTGTGCCTTGTCATGAAACTCTTTGATGGTCTTGGCGCCCACGTAGCCCATGGCGGCGCGCAGGCCGCCGACCAGCTGGTGCAGCACGGTCGCGGCCGGGCCCTTGTAGGGAACCTGGCCCTCGACGCCCTCCGGCACCAGCTTGAGCACGTCCTTGATCTCCTGCTGGAAGTAGCGATCGGCCGAGCCGCGCGCCATGGCGCCGACCGAGCCCATGCCGCGATAGGTTTTGTAGGAGCGGCCTTGATAGAGAAACACTTCGCCCGGCGTCTCGTCGGTGCCGGCGAGCAGCGAGCCGATCATGCCGCAGGCCGCACCCGCGCCGATCGCCTTGGCGAGGTCGCCGGAATATTTGATGCCGCCGTCGGCGATCACCGGCGTGTTGGTCTTGTCGGCAACCTCGACCGCATCGAGGATCGCGGTGAGCTGCGGCACGCCGACGCCGGCGACAACGCGCGTCGTGCAGATCGAGCCTGGACCGATGCCCACTTTGATCGCGTCGGCGCCAGCATCGATCAACGCCTGCGCGCCTTCCGAGGTCGCGACGTTGCCGGCGACAACCTGCACCGCGTTGGACAAGCGCTTGATGCGATCGACGGCAACGAGCACGTGCTTGGAATGACCATGCGCAGTGTCGACGACGACGAGATCGACGCCGGCGGCGATCAGATGCTCGGTGCGGGCAAAGCCTTTGTCGCCGACGGTGGTGGCGGCGGCGACGCGCAGCCGGCCCTGCTCGTCCTTGCAGGCGTTCGGGTGCGCGACGGCCTTCTCGATGTCTTTCACGGTCACCAGGCCGACACAGCGATACTGATCGTCGACGACCAGCAACTTCTCGATCCGATGCTGGTGCAGCAGGCGCTTGGCTTCCTGCTGGCTCACGCCCTCGCGCACGGTGATCAGGTTCTTCTTGGTCATCAGCTCGGAGACCGTCTGCTCCGGATCGGTGGCGAAGCGGACGTCGCGGTTGGTGAGAATGCCGACGAGCTTGCCAGGACTGGTCGCGGTGCCGCCCTCGACCACCGGAATTCCGGAAATGCCGTATTGCTTCATCAGCATCAGCGCGTCGGCCAAGGTCGCGCCGGGCTCGATGGTGACCGGATTGACCACCATGCCTGATTCGAATTTCTTGACTTGGCGGACCAGCGCGGCCTGCTGCTCGGGCTCGAGATTGCGGTGGATGACGCCAAGCCCGCCGGCCTGCGCCATGGCGATCGCCATCGGCGCCTCGGTCACGGTGTCCATCGCCGAGGTGATGATCGGAATATTGATGGCGATGTCGCGCGTTATGCGCGTGCGCACATCGGTTTCGGTCGGCAAAACTTCGGAGAGCCCGGGCCGCAACAAGACATCATCGAAGGTGAGCGCCTCACGCAAGCTACCGTTCGATTTTGCGGCCATCGCCAAGCTCCTTCTGGCTGTACCGCTGCTATTCGCGAGCGCAGCCCTGGTTCAGAGTTGGCGATTGCGGATAGCACGCGCGCGGCCCGATGGAAAGGGCAAAAGCAGCTATCAGAAATCAGGCATCAGGTATCAGCGATTGGGGTGGCTGAGCCCTGCCATGCCGCGCTAAGACCAAAGCCTATGCTGAAAAAACCGCTCACCCGCCGCGTCCTGACGCCGGATCACCTGACTCCCGATTGCTGATGTTTCGCACCCGCATCGTGCCGCTGATCGTCGCCGTCGCCTTGTTCATGGAGAACATGGACTCGACGATCATCTCCACGGCGCTGCCGGCGATTGCGCGGGATATCGGCACCAATCCGCTGGCGCTCAAGCTCGCGATCACCTCCTACCTGCTGGCGCTCGCGATCTTCATCCCGGCGAGCGGCTGGACCGCGGACCGATTCGGCGCGCGCAATGTATTCCGCGCGGCGATTGCGATCTTCATGGTGGGGTCGATCGGCTGCGCCATGGCGCATACGCTCAGTGATTTCGTCATCGCGCGATTCATCCAGGGCATGGGCGGCGCGATGATGTCACCGGTCGGCCGTCTGGTGATGCTGCGAAGTTTCGACAAGCGCGAGATCGTCTCGGTGATGACCTGGGTGACGATGCCGGCGCTGATCGGCCCAATCCTCGGACCGCCGGTCGGCGGCTTCATTACGACCTACTTCACCTGGCACTGGATCTTCGTCATCAACATCCCGATCGGGCTTCTCGGAATTGCGCTTGCCACGCTGTTCATTCCCGATATGCGCGGCGATGAGCGCGTGCCGTTCGACTTTGTCGGATTTGCCCTGGCGGGGATCGGCATCGGTGGGCTCGCGTTCGGGCTGACGACCGCTGGTGTCAATTATTTCCCGACCAGTGTGGTCGCCGCGCTCGTCACCGTTGGAACCATCTCCACCATCGCGTATGTCCGCCACTCCAACCGGACGCCGGCACCGCTGCTCGACCTGTCGCTGTTCAAGCTGCAAACCTTCCGCGCCAGCGTGCTCGGCGGCTTCGTGTTCCGCATCGGCGTCGGCGCGCTGCCGTTCCTGCTGCCGCTGCTGCTGCAGCTCGGCTTCCACATGACGCCGTTCGAGTCCGGCCTGATCACGTTCTCGACCGCCCTCGGCGCCATGAGCATGAAGGCGGTCGTGCCGTACATCCTGCGCCAATATGGGTTTCGCACGACCCTGGTCGTCAACGCGGTGCTCAGTGCCGCCTTCCTCGGCGCCTGCGCTGCCTTCCGGCCCGGTACCCCGGTGGTGATCATGATGGCGGTGCTGGTGATCGGCGGCTTCTTCCGCTCGCTCGAGTTCACCTGCATCAACACCATCGCCTATGCGGAGATCGACCAGCGCCGCATGAGCCGGGCGACGTCGCTGGTCAGCGTCGGCCAGCAGCTCTCGATGTCGACCGGCATCGCCATCGGTGCCCTGGTGGTCGAGCTGATGATGCGGTTCTCCGACCACGACGTGATCACGGCGGCGAATTTCCCGCCCGCGTTCCTGTTCGTGGCGGCGGTATCGGCGTCGGCGACCTTCGTGTTCATGCAGCTCCCCCATGAGGCGGGGGCCGAGCTCGCCAACCGCACCCCTGGGCCCACTGAGCCGGCTGATCAAAGGATGGGGTGAATCTAAATTCAATTCTTAATGTTTTTATATAACTTTCCAGTTTTACTTAGAAATATTCTGTCCCCGAAAACCAATTGCCAGGACATAAAGCTCCGCCGAATCCGAACGGCTCGCCGCCGGCTTCACATGCTTCACGGAGGCAAAGTCGCGCTTGAGCGAGGCGAGCAGCTGACCCTCGGTGCCGCCCTGGAGGACCTTGGCCAGGAACACCCCGCCGGGCTTCAGGACCTCGCGGGCGAACTCGGCAGCCGCCTCGGCTAGCCCCATGATCTTGAGGTGGTCGGTCTGCCGATGGCCGGTGGCGTTGGCCGCCATGTCGGAGAGCACCACATCGGCGGGCCCACCCAGCATGGTTTTCAGCCGGTCCGGCGCGTCCTCGTCCATGAAGTCGAGTTGGACAAAGTCCACGCCCGGCACCGGATCGATGTCGAGGAGGTCGATGGCGACGACGTGGCCGCCGCCCTCGCCCGCCCGCACGCGCTTGGCCGCGACCTGAGCCCAGCCGCCGGGCGCGGCACCGAGGTCGACAACCTTGCCGCCAGGTTTGAGAAACCGGTGCTTGTCGTCGATCTCGGCGAGCTTGTAGGCGGCGCGCGAGCGAAAGCCCTCGCGTTTGGCGCGCGCCACATAAGGATCGTTGAGCTGGCGCTCGAGCCAGCGCCGCGACGCCTGCGTGCGTCCGCCGGCCTTCACCCGGACCTTGAGATTGCGCCCTTCGGTCATGCGACCTCTTGGCCCCACACGCCGTCGGAGCGCATCAAGTCGATCAGGATGCCCTCGCGCAGCCCGCGGTCGGCGACGCGCAGGCGTTGGCACGGGAACGCGCGCCGGATCGCATCGAGAATGGCGCAGCCCGCGAGCACCAAGTCGGCGCGATCGGCGCCGATGCACGGATTGGCGGCCCGGTCCTCGTAGCTCATGGCCATCAGCCGCTCGACCACGGTCGTCACCTCGATGTCGTTCATCCAGCAGCCGTCCACGCGGCGGCGATCGTAGCGCGGCAGCTCCAGGTGAACGCCTGCAATGGTCGTCACGGTTCCGGAGGTGCCCAACAGATGCAGGCCGTCGATGCCGTTGCCGTGCTCGGCGGCGAAACGACCGACGTGGTCGGCGATCTCCTCGACCATGGTCTCGAACAGCTCCCGGGTTACCTGCACGCCGCCATGGCGTTCCGCCAGGGTGACGACGCCGACCGGGAGCGATACCCACGACTTGATATGCGGCCGGGGTGGGCCGCGGCGGGCCGGCTGCGGGCGCCCGAGCCGCACCAGCTCGGAGGATCCCCCGCCGATGTCGAACAGGATGACGCCGGCCGCGTCCGGGTCGATCAGCGGCGTACAGCCGGTTGCGGCCAGCGCGGCCTCGGTCTCGCGGTCGACGATTTCCAGCTCGAGGCCGGCGCGCTCGCGCACCCGCGTGCAGAATTCATCGCAATTCTCGGCCATGCGGCAGGCTTCAGTCGCGATCAGGCGCGCGCGCGTGACCCCGCGGTTGCGCATCTTGTTGCGGCAGACCGCGAGCGCGTCGATGGCGCGTCCCATCGCGGCGTCGCTCAGGCGGCCGGACGCGGACACGCCCTCGCCCAACCGGACGATACGCGAAAACGCGTCGATGACCCGGAAGCCCTCACCAGCGGGGCGCGCCACCAGGAGCCGGCAATTGTTGGTGCCGAGGTCGAGGGCCGCGTAGGTCGCCCCACCCCGGTCATGGACCGCCGGGCTGCCCACTGCCGACGGATGCCAAGCGGCGCGCCCGTTGGGACGCGGCCGATCAACCGTGTCGAGGTTCCCGGCAAACCGGGCCCCGTCGTTCATTCTTGGCCTTTCCGCCGCCGCTGGAGTGACCTCGACAGACGACAGCCGCAGCTTTCTCGTTAATTCCCCAAATCACGGGCAGTTTATCAGTGACCCGTCGACACGCAACTCTCGGGGGAGCGGCATGCGTCCCGTGTCCTTGTGGCAGACAGCCAGCCAGGATATCTGGAGGGTTCCCCCAACCGAACCGAACTGATTTGGGCAGCGTCATGAACGTTCAAGACAACCCCAATAATTGGACTGTCGAGAAATTTGCCATCGGCCAGCCGGTCCCGCGCAGCGAGGATCCCAAGCTGGTGCAGGGCCAAGGCCGTTACACCGACGACGTCACGCTTCCCAAGCAGGTCTACGCCGTGATCCTGCGCAGCCGCTACGCGCACGGCACAATCCGTAAGATCGACACGACCGCCGCTAAGGCGATGCCAGGCGTGCTCGCGATCTACACCGGTGCGGATTTCAGCGACGGCACCTACGGCGTGCTGAAAACCGTGATGCCGATCAAGGGCCGCGATGGCAACCCGATGAAGGTGCCGACGCGCTACGCGCTCGCGACCGACAAGGTCCGTTTCGTCGGCGACCCGATCGCCTGCGTAATCGCGGAAACGGTCAACCAGGGCAAGGACGCCGCCGAAGCAATCGAGGTCGAGATCGAGCCGCTGCCGTCGGTGACGACGCCGCGCGAAGCCGTCAAGCAACAGGCCCCGCAGCTCTACGAGGATGTGCCGGGCAACGTCGCGGTTGAATGGCACTTCGGCGATTCCGGCAAGGTCGACGAGGCGTTCAAGAACGCCGCGCACGTGGTGAAGATGCCGCTGCGCAACACGCGCGTCGTGGTCAGCGCGATGGAGCCGCGCGGTTTTCTGGCGAGCTACGACAAAGCGAGCGGACGCTTCACGGTCTATACCGGCGGCCAAAGTGCCTTCGGGCAGAAGATGGCAACCGCCGAAGTGCTGAAAGTCACGCCCGACAAGGTGCACGCGCTGCTCGGCAACGTCGGCGGCTCGTTCGGCATGAAGGCGCCGGTGTTCCCGGAATATGTCTGCGTGCTGCATGCCACGCGTGAGCTTGGCCGCCCGGTGAAGTGGATCGACGAGCGCTCGAGCGCGTTCATGTCCGACACGCACGGGCGCGATCATGATCAAACCATCGAGCTCGCGCTCGATAAGGACGGCCACTTCCTGGCGGTGCGCATCCAGGGCTTTGGCAATTCCGGCGCCTTCGTCTCGATGATGGGGACGATGCAGCCGACCATCACCACCATGAAGAACACGATCGGCGTCTACAAGACGCCGCTGATCGAGCAGACAACCAAGCTCGTGTTCACCAACACCACGCCGGTCGCGCCTTATCGCGGCGCCGGACGGCCCGAGGGCAACTACTACATGGAGCGGCTGATCGACCAGGCCGCCCGCGAGATGGGGATCGACCGGATCGAGATCCGCCGGCGCAACCACATCAAACCGAAGGAAATGCCCTACAAGACGCCGAGCGACAACCTCTACGACAGCGGCGACTTTCCGGCTGTGCTCAATCGCGTGCTCGAGCTTGCCGCGTACAAAGACTTTGGCAAGCGCAAGCGCGAGAGCAAGAAACGCGGCAAGCTGCGCGGCATCGGCGTCGGCAGCTTCCTGGAAGTGACCGCGCCCCAGGCCAAGGAGCTCGGCGGCATCCGCTTCGAAGCGGACGGCACGGTGACGATCATCACCGGCACGCTCGATTTCGGCCAGGGCCATGCGACGCCGTTCGCCCAGGTGCTGGCGACCAAGCTCGGCATTCCGTTCGACAAGATCCGGCTGCTGCAGGGCGACAGCGATCAGCTGCCGCTGGGTGGCGGCACCGGCGGCTCCAAGTCGGCGATGATGAGCGGCACGGCCATCGCCGAAGGCGCAGTCAAGGTGATCGAGCAAGGCAAGCCGATTGCGGCCTATGTGCTGGAAGCTTCGGTGGGCGACATCGAGTTCAACAACGGCCGCTTCGTCATTGCCGGCACCGACCGCGACATCAGCGTGATGGAGCTGGCGGCAAAAATTCGCGGCGGGCTGAAGCTGCCGGCGGACCTGCCGCAATCGCTCGACGTCATGCATGTGAGCGAAGGCGTGCCGGCGACTTATCCCAACGGCGCGCATGTCGCGGAGGTCGAGATCGATCCGGATACGGGCGTCGTCGAGGTGGTGAACTACGTCGCCGTCAATGACTTCGGCACCGAGCTCAACCCACTGCTGGTGCTGGGGCAAGTGCACGGCGGCCTGGTGCAGGGCCTCGGCCAGGTCCTGATGGAGAACACGGTCTATGACGCCGACGGCCAGTTGCTGACCGGGTCGTACATGGACTACGCCATGCCGCGCGCATGCCGACACGCCGAACTTCGTCACCGAGAGCCTGCCCTCGCCCGCCACGACCAATGCGCTCGGCGTCAAGGGCTGCGGCGAAGCCGGCTGCGCCGGCTCGCTGGTCGCGATCAACAACGCGATTGCTGACGCGCTCGCCGAGGTCGGCGTGAAGCATCTCGACATGCCGGCGACACCGGAACGGGTGTGGCAGGCGCTTCAAGAGGCACGTGGCCAGAAAAACTAGGCGCTTCTATCTCTTCGGCCCTCGTCCTGAGGAGCGTGACCGCAGGTCACGCGTCTCGAAGGACGGCCCCGGGCGAGGTCAATGTTCTTGGCCATCCTTCGAGACACACGCGCGCGAGCGCGCGTGTTCCTCAGGATGAGGGTCCATTAGCTCGGCTCCAATCCCGCGGCCTTCACCACGGCGCGCCATTTCACCACTTCGCTCGCCAGCAGCTGGCGAAACTCCTCCGGGGTGGACAGGCCCGGCAGCGCGCCGATGTGTTCGAGCTGATCGTGCACGCTCCCACGCGAGAGCACCTTGGCGAGTCCGCTGTGGGTCTTCGCCACGATCTCCGGCGCAACGCCGGCCGGGAACAACAATCCGTACCAGCCCAGCACCTCGAAATCCGGGATGCCGGATTCCTGAACCGTCGGCACATCGGGTAGCGTCGGCCAGCGCTTGCTGGTCATCACTGCGATGATCTTGAGATCGCCGGACTGCACCTGGCCGCGCACCGCGTGGGCGAGTTCGACCGCGAAGCTCACGTCGCCGCGCATCAACGCGGTCACCACTTCGGGCGTGGTGCGAAAGCTGATGTGCTGCGCCTCTATGCCGGCACGCTGGCGCAAGAGCTCGGCGGTGATGTGCTGGGTCGAGCCGATGGTCACACTGCCGTAGTTGAGTTTGCCGGGCTCGCGTTGCGCGATCGCAATCAGGTCACGCAGATTGTCGGCTGGAAAGTCTTTGCGCACCACCACCACGAAAGCGGAGTTGGCAACGACCCCGACCGGCGCAAAATCATTCACCGCGTCATAGGGTTGGGCCTTGATGGTCGCCGTCGCCACGGTGTGCGCGACACTCACCATCAGGGCGTTGTAGCCGTCCTTGGCTCCCTTCGCGACGATGTCGCCGGCGATCGTGCCCCCTGCCCCGGGCTTGTTCTCGACCACGATCGACTGGCCCACCACCTCGGAGAGCGCGTCGCCGATGATGCGGCTCGTGACATCGGTGCCGCCGCCGGCTCCGAACCCGACCAGGATGCGGATCGGCCGCGTCGGCCAGTCCTCGGCGGCGGCAGGCGAGATGAAGACCGGAGTGCCCGCAAGCACGAGCGCGGCGAATACGGCGCATGCGCGACGATCAAGCATCGCGTTCCTCCCTGGATGTGCTGGAGTTCCCCAGCGTTTGTGTCCAGAGAGTATAGCTTTACTGCAGGACTGCCGATACCGGGCTCAGGCCCGTTGCCCGCCGGGCCGGCGCCATCGACCGCGGCATCATTGCATTGCTATCCGAGCCCTTGTCCCCTCCGGGCGCCGGGAACGCGTAGCCGATGATGATCTTGCCGATCAGTTGATCCGAGCCGGAGGTGAGGCCGAAGCCGAGGCCGAGATCGATATCAAATACACCGGCTTTGAAGTCAGTGACCGCGAACAGTAATTGTTGTTGTTGCTGCAGCGGCAGGAAGTTACTGATCTTGCCGTAGTCGGCATAATATTCGGCGCCGATATAGAAGTCCTCGCCGAGCTTGCGCGCGAGCCGCACCGCCGGAACGAAATCCGCTTCGCCATATCGCCCCGTGGCGAAATCGACGATCGGGTTGATGATGAACTCCCATTCCTTGTTGCGCCAGCCGATGATGGGCCGCATCTCGATATTGAACAGTGATTGGCCAAATGGGGGCGTGCCGTAGTCGTACTCGAAGTTGATCCCGTAAAAGAAATTGCGATCGCCTGCGTGCGGCACAACAAACAAAGTCCTGAACTTTGCGCCATTAGATAGAAACTGGTTATCGGCGACGGCAAACGGAATGTACCAGCCGAGCTCCAACCAGGGCGTCACCCCATAGGCGAACTCAGGCGTCCCATTGAGCGCGTGGTTGGGCGGAAAGCCGCCGGGAAAAGGCTGATCGCTCGGTGCCTTGAAGGCATAGTTGAGGTGCTGCTGGATGGTCCACTGGCCGACCTCGGCGATTTCGGCGTTGTAGACCTGGATCTCATCGAATGCGTCGGCGGTCACAGGCGCAAACAGCAGCACGAGGGCGAGCACCAGCGCGCCCATGGCCGCATATCGAGATCGCTGAGGTCCCCACGCCCACATTAGAACCGCTCCAAAAATGGGCATACGCCCGGTGACTGCGGTCCGCAATGTGCGCCTGGACGATCTCGCGCGACCGTGGCCGCGGCGCTACAGGTCGTCCAGGTGCTCGGTCGAATTGACGAGGCGCACGTGCGCCGCGGGGCCCGGGTCGTCGATCACGTTGATGCAGCACGGGTCCTGGGCGATCGCCCGATAGAAGCGCAGCGGCATGCCGAGGAGCTGCATCAGCAGCAGCCGATTGACGCTGTCATGGGCGACGATGACCATAGCCCCGCTACGCTCGCGGGTTGCCTCCAAGACGGTGTGCAGGCCACGCCCGACCCGGGCCGCCACATCCGCAAGGGTCTCTCCTTGCGGGAAGACGACACTCTCGGGCGCGGTCGTCCACAACGACCATTGCTCGGGCCAGCGCTCCCTTGCCTCCTCGTGGCTTGCGCCCTGCCAGGTGCCGTAGTCGAAGTCGTCGAGTTCCGGCATTGCCTTCGGCTCTAACGCGTGTGGCCTGCCGATGGCCTGCGCGGTTGCAACCGTCCGATGCCGCGGACTGCAGTAGATCGCCGCGACCTGCGGCCAATTGGCCTGGACCCGCTCAGCGGTGCGCTGCGCCTGCGCGCGCCCGCGTTCCGTCAATTCGAGCTCCTGGCGGCCGCGGAAGCGCGGCGGCGAAATCCCCGGGACCTCTCCGTGCCGGATCAGCAGTAGCGTCGTCATCGCTTCCCCCCGCGCTGCGGGATGCCTAGCCCGAATCGTCGCCCCATACCACCTGGAGGTGTCCAGCGCCAAAGCCATGCGTCCCGCTGCCAGCGGCGTCCCACGCGCGGGGTAGCTTGGGCAGCCAAATCATGCATGTTAGCCGCCCAATTGGTGGAAACGTCCGGGATGACTGCACCACAACTGACTTTGTCGGCGCCCAATGCAGCCGAAACGCGCATGATCGCCAGCGTGAGCGCGGCGCATTTCGTCAGCCACTTCTATTTTCTGGTGCTGCCGCCGCTGTTCGTTTTCGTGCAGGCCGAATACCAACTGACCTATACGGGGCTCGCGATTCCGCTCACCGTGTTCGCCGTCGTGTCGGCTATTTTTCAGACCCCGGCCGGCCTGCTGGCTGACCGGATCGGGCCGTTTGCGGTGCTGATCGCCGGCCTGGTGGTAGGCGCGACCGCCTTCGCGCTCACTGGGCTCGTGCATTCCTACTGGTTCCTGATCGCGATGTTTGCGCTCGCCGGCCTTGGCAACACGGTCTACCATCCGGCCGACTACTCGCTCTTGTCGCATCACGTGGCGGGCGAGCGCATGGGCAGCGCGTTCTCGATCCACACCTTTGCGGGCTTGCTCGGCGGCGGCGTCGCCCCGTTCACAATCCTGTTCGCGCAAACCTTGGTCGGCTGGCGTGGCGCGTTCCTGGTGGCGGCCGCGCTCGGATTGAGCGTCGCCGCCGCTCTCCTGCTGCTGCGCGGGGATTTCGCCGATAGTCCGCACCATGCCGCCAAGGCGCGCGCCAGGGAGGGCGCGACCGTGGATCGTCGCAAGCTGCTCCTCTCCTGGCCCATTCTGGCGAGCTTTGCGTTCTTCACCATGCAGGCGGCGACCAACGTGGGCGTGACCAATTTCGGCCCGATCGCGCTGAAGGCGCTGTTCAATGTACCGATCGAGCTCGGCAACTTTGCACTGACCGCCAACCTGCTGCTCGGCGCGGCTGGCGTGCTGGTCGGCGGATTAGCCGTCAGCCGCGTGCGCAGCCAGCACGCCTTTGCGGCGCTCGGCCTGTTTATCGCCGGCATCAGCATCCTCCTGGTCGGAACCGCCGATTTCGGCACGGTCATGCTGGTCACGCTGATGAGCATCAACGGGTTTGCCGGTGGGATCATCATGCCGTCGCGCGATCTCCTGGTCCGTGAGGTCACGCCGCCGGGGGCGTTCGGGACGGTGTTCGGTTTCGTCACCACCGGGTTCAACGTCGCCGGTGTTGCGTTCCCGCTGATGTTTGCGGCCCTGCTCGACCACGCCATGCCGCGCACCGTGTTCATGATCTCGGCGGTGTTCTGTTTGCTGTCGATCCTGACCGTCGTCACGGTGCGGACGCGCAAATCGTTTGTTTGAGCCTGTTTGCTTGGGGCGCTGGGTCGGACTAACATCGCTGGCCACTGCCTCGGAGAGCGGCCATGAACCTGCAATCACTCGGATACGTCGGTGTGCGCACCACAAACCTTACGGACTGGGAGCAGTACGCGACGCGGCTGCTCGGCATGCAGCTTGTCGACAAGACCCGCGCCGGCCTGGCCTTGCGCATGGATGACCGCAAGCAGCGCCTCATCGTCAATGCCGACGGCGGCGAAGGCGCCGGCTTCTTCGGCTTCGAGGTCAACGACGCGGCCGCGCTCGAAACCTTTGCGGCGCATCTCGATCGCCATGGGGTGAAGGTCGCGCGCGGGGCCCGCGCACTCGCCGACGAACGCTGCGTCGCCGATCTCGTCGTATTCTCCGATCCGGCCGGCAACCGGCTCGAAGTGTTTCATGGTCCGGAGACCGCGACCGAGCCGTTCCAGCCCGGGCGCTGCATTTCCGGCTTCCGCACCGGCCCGCTCGGCATGGGTCATGTCGTGATCACCACCGAGCGGCTCGATGATCTTGTGCCGTTCTATCGCGACATCCTCGGCTTCAAACTCAGCGATTACTTCCTGCAGCCGATCAAGATCCACTTCTTCCATCTCAACCCGCGCCACCACACGGTCGGCATCCTGGAGACCGGCAAGTTCGGCATCCACCACATGATGGTCGAGGTGAATTTCCTCGACGACGTGGGCCAGGGTTATGACATCGCACAGATGACGCCGGAGATCGTCAAACAAACACTCGGCCGTCACATCAACGATCACGTCACCTCGTTCTACACCCAGAACCCGTCGAACTTCATGGTCGAGTACGGCTGGGGCGGCCGTTCGATCGATGTCGATCACTGGACCCCGAAGGAAGTGGTCGAAGGCCCGAGCCTGTGGGGCCACGAGCGCCTGTGGCTGCCGCCCGAAGGACGCGAAAAGGCCCGCGAGCTGCGCATGCGCCTTGCCGAGGAAGGCCTGCGCATTCCCCTCGACGTGATGGAAGGCAACCACAAGATCGCGCCCGGCACCTGCGCGCTGTGGGACGGCATCGTCGAGGCGCGCAAGCGCGGGTACGCTTAATTACCACCCGCCGCCGCCACCGCCGCCACCGCCTCCACCGGAGAAACCACCACCACCGGAGCCGCTGCTCGATCCGGGCGCCGTCGCGGCCGAGGAAATCGTGCTGGTCAGCCCGCTGCCGAGATGGTGCGCAAGGCCGGTCGGATTGCTGCCCCAGTCGGAGCTGCCCGAATACCAGCTCGAGGTCGCGCCCGCGGCCGCCGCCGCAGCGAGCACGCCGGCGAAGCGCTTGCGCCCAGTGGTTCTCGACATCGAGTGCAATCGCGTAAGGTAGGAAGCGCTCAAACAGTTCCGGCGTCTTGTTGGGCGGATTGAGCGCTTCGAGCCGCGCCTCTTCGGCGACGCCCAGGTACTGGCGAAAGCCCTCGATCTGATCGACGACCTTGCGCCCGTGGACCGTGTGCGCCTTCATCCAGTTGAACGCCGACGCTGCGAGCGGGAACAGAATGAGCGGCATCAG
Organism: uncultured Alphaproteobacteria bacterium; assembly: GCA_963760435.1. Classification (GTDB taxonomy): domain Bacteria; phylum Pseudomonadota; class Alphaproteobacteria; order Rhizobiales; family Xanthobacteraceae; genus JAFAXD01. The sequence continues at coordinate 16,695 of CAVXDE010000040.1, read as the reverse complement.
TAACGGCAACAGCCCAAGCGTGCTTTGCACCACGTCGAACACATCGCCGGCGTTGAACACATCGCCGACCTTGGTTGCCAGGAAGAGGATGATCATGGCAGCAAACACCAGACTTCCCAAGTGCTTGATGGTGCGCAGTAGTCCTGCGTAAACCAAATAGCTGATGACGAGTGCCACCGGCCCGACAAACAACATCCCCATGAAGAAAGCGCCGGCTTCGTCCGCGCCCCAAGCCATGCCAATCGACAGGATCGTGAGCCCGATCACCGCGAGACACAACAGGGCGCCGGCGAGCGACCAACCATAATGATCGTGGAAGAGCTTGCCCTCATAGGCGTTGGACAGCCGTTCGGCGAGCGTATCCCTCGCTTCACTGATGACCTCGTGATTTTTCTGGATCAGGGTCAGCGCGGTTCTGCCGCCGCTGAAGAGTTTGTCTTCGGTTGCGAGCTCAGCCCCGGCAATCAGCTTGCCGCCGCTGCGGCGCTCGACCGTCATGATCGACTCGCCTTCAGTGAGCTTGAGATGGCCGTGTACGCCGAGATCAACGATTGCGGCGGTGAAGCAGCGCTCATCGAAATCCATGCGCCGCACGTAGCGCACCGCCGCCGCCGACATGTTGTCGGGCGGAGCAAACAACGGGATGATCGTGCCACGACTGGGATCGCGTCCGGCACGGCGCCACGCATAGAAGTAATAGGCGAACGTCACGAGAAGCCCCAAGCCGGCCACGACGAGCGGGCCGTTGTCGCTGAGCCATGAATGGCTGCGCTGCGGCTCATCCGGCGGTGTGACGATGCCCTTTGGCCAGGCAGCAGCAACGGTGAGCCCGTTGTTAGGCGGCAGCACCTGCGTGGTGCGGAACACGACCGTGCCCGGCTCCTCGCTCACCACGCGCGCGTCTTTGCCTGAAGCGCCCTGCGGGCCGGTGTAGAACGAGGTCTGGATGAAGCGCGCGGGCTCCGGCAAATGAATGCGCGCTTCCGCCAGATCGATCGCAAACGGCCAGCCGTTGCCGGTGGCGTTCCAATAAAGCTCGTCATACTCGGCAAAGAAGCCGATCTGCCGTGTCGTGCGATAGCGGATCTCGTACTCGTGCTCGCCGTCGCTGAGCATCGTATCGGCCTTGCCGATGCGCACCCGCTCGCCGTTGCTGACCCGCTCGGTGGTGAACGGCTCGGACGCACCGTCCAGCTTGACGGACAGGACGTCGAAGCCGACGCGCACGCGCGTTCCGTCCGGGCGCGTGTAGTTGGTCGGGAAATCACGGAAGATCCCGTGCTTGATCTGGTCGCCCTCCGCATTGACGCGGATCGTTTCAGTGACCAGGAGATCGCCGTTGCGCTCGACATCCGCATCACTGATGAAGAGGATGATGCGCTCATTCGCCAGCGCCGGCGCCAGCCACGCCAGCAGCAATAAGAGAGCGAAGCTCGCGCGCCGCAGGACGCTCATGGTTTGCTCGCAGCAAACGAGATCGTCGGGGCAGCGCGAGCCGCATCATCGAGCTCGAAGAACGGCGCCGGCGTAAAGTGCATCGCGCCGGCGATGAGGGAGCTCGGAAACGATTGGATCTCGATGTTGAGGTCGCGCACGGTGCCGTTGTAGTAGCGCCGCGCCATCTGCAGCTGATCCTCGATTTCGGCGAGCTGGTTCTGCAGCTCCAGGAAGTTCTTGTCGGCTTTGAGCTGCGGATAGGCTTCAGCCAGCGCGAACAGACGGCCGAGCGCCGCCTGAAGGGCGCGCGCCGCCGCGGCTTGTCCAGGCACGTCATTGGCGGCGATGCTCGACGCGCGGGTCGCCGCGACCTCCTCGAGCACGGTTCGCTCATGCGCCGCGTAGGCCTTCACGGTCTCGACCAGATTGGGCACGAGGTCGGTGCGCCGGCGCAGCTGCACGTCGACGCCGCTGAACCCTTCGCTCACCATGTTGCGCAGCCGCACCAGGCGATTGTAGACGACAATCGCATAGATCGCGGCCGCGACAACGACCGCAAGGATGATCCAACCAAGACTCATCAAATGCCCTCCGCGGCGGCACCTTGCCGTACGGTATCACCGCCTGCAACCCAGCTTCCCTGCGGGCGGGTGGCGGCGCCCCGGCTAAGCTCTTACGATTGGGGCATGGCCACCCATGTCCTTGAGTTGCCTCAGGATACGCGCGACGAACGCCGCGCGCTGGCGGTCGCCGGCGGCGCGCATCTCCTGCACGACGGTTACACCGATCTCATCTATCTTTTGTTGCCGATCTGGCAGCCGGAGTTCAGCCTCTCCTATGCGGCGGTCGGCGTGCTGCGTGCGCTCTACACCGGCACCATGGCGGCGTTCCAGGTGCCGGCGACGCTGCTGGCCGAGCGACTGGGCACGGTCGGCGTGCTCGCCGCCGGCACCGCGCTTGCCGGGGCTGGCTATCTGCTCGCTGGGCTGAGCCCCGGCCTGCCGGTTCTGGTGCTCGCGCTGATCCTCGGCGGCATCGGGTCGAGCACGCAGCATCCCCTCGCCTCGGCCCTCGTGGCACAAGCCTTCGCCGGACCGCGCTCGCTCAAGGCGCTCGGCACCTACAACTTCACTGGCGATCTCGGAAAGATGACCGTGCCGCTGGCGGCGTCGCTGCTGCTCCTGCTGCTGCCCTGGCGACCGACGGTTGCCTTCATCGGCGGCCTGGGCGTCGCCGGCGCAGCCGCGATCCTTTTGTTGATGCCACGGCTCGGCCAAACAAACACGTCAGGTCCTGCAGAGGATGTGGCGGAGCTGTCCGCCAACCGGCCGCAGAAATTCGGCTTTGCGCTGCTGCTCGCGATCGGGCTGATCGACAGCGCGACGCGCATGGCGTTTCTGACCTACCTGCCGTTCCTGCTCACGCACAAGGGCGCAAGCGTCGCCACAGTCGGCATCGCGCTCACGCTGGTGTTCGCCGGCGGCGCCGCCGGCAAGCTCGCCTGCGCATTCATCGGCGCCCGCATCGGCGTCGTCGCTACCGTTTTTCTCACGGAGGGGCTCACCACCGCCCTGATCCTGGCCCTGCTGCCGCTGCGGCTCGAGCTGTGCCTCGTTCTGCTGCCGTTGCTCGGAGTTGCGCTGAACGGCACCTCATCGGTGCTTTATGGATCGGTTCCGGTGCTGGTGCATGCCGAGCAGCGGGCGCGCGCGTTCGGCATTTTCTATACCGGCGTGATTGGCTCAGGTGCGGTGGCACCAGTGTTGTTCGGACTTGTGGGCGATGCACTGGGTGTAACGATGACACTCGCGATCGTCGCCCTGATGCCGTTGTTCACGCTGGTCCCCGCCCTGGCGCTGCGGCCATCGTTGGCGCGGTAGAACGAATCTTTCTCAAGCTGCACAAGACCAAGCAAAAGCGCGCGATCTTAATGCTTTCTCAATGTATTGACGCGAGCTTGGGCCACCAAAGGCCAACGCTGACGAGGCGGAGAACCATGCAGAACACCTTTGCGCGCACCAACCACCTGGCACCTGAATCATCCGAGCCGACCAACGTGAAACCCGTGGCCGAGATCGAGGGCGCAATTCGCGAATTTGTCCGCAAGGACCTGGGAAATGCCAATCTTGAGGCAAAGGGTAGCGGCGATGCAACGGCCAACGTCAATTCGCTGGTCGGGCGTGCCGCCTCGTTGCGCGACCTGCAAAGCCTGATCGGAGAGCTGCAGCAACTGCATGATTTTTTGGCTAGCGAGGGCGAGCGGCTGGAGCGCGAGATATCCGAATACGCGCAGCTGACCAAATCGACCAAGAGCTCGACCCAACTGGTGGCCGACAACATGCTGCATTGGAAGCGCGCGCACGGGGATTGACCGCACCTTACTGCTCGAGCGCCCAGCCGTTACTCCGCCGCGGTGTCGAACGACACCGCGTGGTTCGATCGTGCGTGACCAGTCGCTCCAGATCTAAAACAACACCAGGTATTACGCCTGTAGCGCTCCGCACGCTCTCAGACATCGGCCGGTAACGCCCAGCACCGAGCATCCTCGCGAAACAACGTGAGGAGCTCGACATGCACCCGGAATGCGTCGCGACTGAAAGTTGGATCCGCCCCTCGTACATCGGCGTACAAGCGGTCGTTGTCGGCGCGGGCATCGCCGGCATCGCCGCCGCCAGGGTTCTGGCCGACTGGTTTGAAACGGTCGTCCTCCTGGAACGTGATTTTCTGCCTGATACCCCGACGTATCGGACCGGGACGCCGCAGGCCCGGCACCCCCATGTGTTGCTCCTCGGCGGCCAGCGGGCGCTCGAGGAGTTGTTCCCCGCGCTCGACAGCGACTTCATGGCTGCCGGCAGCGTTCCGTTGCAGGTCAATCGCGATCTCCGCGAAGAATTACCCGATGGCCGGCCGATACCCCAACGCGACTTCGGCTTGACCTGCTTCGCGCTCACCCGTCCACGACTTGAGTACGTCCTGCGACAACGGCTCGCGCAGCAACCAAACATCATCATCCAGGATGGCACGCGTGTGGTGGACGTCCTCGCCGAGCCAAACGGCCGGCGTATCAAAGGGGTCCGCTGCGAAGGCGTAACAGACAACCGGTCCCAGATATTGCCGGCGGATCTGGTTGTTGACGCGTCCGGCCGCGGCCAGCTCACCGTGGGCTATCTCAAGGCCGCCGGACGGCCGTTTCAGCAGACCGAGATTGATATCGATATCGAATACAGCACCGCGGTCCTTGATATCCCGAACGACGTCTCGCGCGACTGGAAGGCGGTGATCACGCACAACAAGGCCCCATTCTTGAGCCGCCGCGCCGTGATTTTGCCAATCGAGGATAACCGCTGGCTCATGACCGCCCTCGGCTATCGGGATGATCATCCGCCCGCGGAGTGGAGCGCGATTTTGTCCTTCTTGCAGCACCTCACCACGCGCACGATTTACGACGCCGTCAGCAAACTCCGTCCCAGGGACAGGGTGGCGCGCTTTGGCCTGCCGGCAAGTGTCTGGCGCCACTTCGAACACGTGGCGGACTTTCCGGACAATCTGCTGCCGATCGGAGATGCAATCTGCCGTTTCAATCCGGCTTACGGTCAGGGCATGAGCGTCGCCGCCAAGGAGGCAGTCCTGCTTCGTCGCGTCCTTGCAACCCATGCGCCGGCGCCTGACCCGTTTAGCGGGCTGAGCCGAGCATTCCTGCGCGAGGTTGGGTCCTTCATCGAGACGCCGTGGACCATGGCCGCGCTTCCGGACTTGGCCTTCCCCGAAGTGCGCGGCGAACGCCCGGCGGACCTGAACCGGTCGCTCGCGTTCCAGCGCGCGCTGATGCGCCTCGCCGGATATGACAGGGAGGTGCAGAGACTGCGTACCGAAGTGTGGCACATGCTCAAGCCGCCGAGCGCCTTGCGCGCCCCGGAGATCGCCCGTCGCGTCGAGGCGGAAATGGCGGAGACGGTGAGCGCGTAAAGCGAGAGCGCGAACTAAGCGCTCCCTACTCCATCGAGTCGGGCCGCGTTGGTTGGCCGCAGCTTTGGCAGGCACGCTTCCAACGACATCACGTGCTCGATGAGTTGTTGGGTGAGCGCGCTGCGTTCGTCCGCCGACAGGCCACTCTCGTCGGCTTCGCTTACCACGCGACGGACGAGCGCGCGCAAGTCGTCGAAGTAGCTCGGCCAATTCTCCTGGTCGCGACCGAGCACTTCGGCCGTGATGCGAGCTGACAGCGATTTATAGAGCACGTTGCTATCCATGAGCCCTCCAGCGCGGAGCGTGCCTCGCTTGTGATAGGAGTGGCCCCGATCTCCGGTCGGGGCCGAATCGAGTGACAGTTGTTCACGCACACTCGAACTGAGCTTGGCCCGCCACGGCGGCCGCCGTGAACCCAAGCCCGATCATCCCGTCCAGCCATCCAAGCCGGCGGGTTGGCGACAATTTCGTGTAGACGAGCCCACAGTAGGAGCACATCTGGGCCTGGCCCGAGAGCGCCGCGGCCGGACCAGTGATGCGCAGTTGCTCGCTTGCCGTCAGATCGCGTTGCCGTCCCGTCGCGCGGCACCCTTGCAGATAATCGGGACAATTCGACATTCACCCCTCCCCAAAGTTTCCAAGCTGGTGCAGGTGATCGACGCACAGCGTCGGCGCCATGGTCCTCGCCCCCGTGTCCATGGTGTCGGCCGCTGTGCCGTCGATCCGACATTCGGAATTTCCCCACCCCGAACGTCGCGTGCTTAACGAGTGGTTTCGTTTAGAGTTCCGGATGGGATTAGGTTCGGTGGCGACGTGTGGCGAAGGCGCAACACTCGGGCGTACAAAGGCCACCTGCCGTGCGCCCCGATAGCCGCGCCGGCGCTGGAATTTCTCGCGGCCGTTTGCTATCTCAAGCGAGTCCTCGGAGCTCAAGATCGCCAATATTTCGCTTCAGGACTTTCGCCTAAGCCTTTGTCCAGGTATCCGGATTGGGGAATAGTTCAACGGTAGAACAGCGGACTTCTGACTCCGTTAATCTAGGTTCGAATCCTAGTTCCCCAGCCACGCGAGGCGACTTTTCGCGCCAAGTTTTGTTAATGCGACCTGCAACGTGGACGGCTGGGTCTCGCACTATGATCTGGATGCGATCCCTGTTCGAGGGCCGAGGACCGGCTGTTGCCATCGTCGGCCAACGTGTACGAGGTGTGGCCGGACGCCGCGTCGATGGAGAAGCCCCGCAGTTTACGGCATGGAGGCGCAGGAGCTGTACCCACAGGGACCAGTTCAGGCCGAGCCGGCTCGCATCACGGATACGCGTTCATCATGCCGAGGTCAGCGGGGGTGTAACCCGCCGAGGATCCCGTGAGCAGGCAGAGCGCTACGACGATTCCGATCGCGACCACCGCGATCGAAATAATGATCGTCCGATCATAAGACTTTGCTGACCCGCGAAGGGATGGTGCCGTTCCGGTTCGATAGACGTCAGCCATTGTGTTCTCCCGTTTCAAGATCAATCAACGCGTTGGTTTGGAACACGCATCGCCGGCCCTGATATGATTGATGGTTCGCACTGGGGCCGACCCTCCGTGATTGAGAATGGACATTTGCCATCGCGTGCCTGGAGCGCGAGCGCTGTCCCGTCACTCACGTGGCCGACGTGTGAGCGGATCAGGATCGCCGCCAGAACCATCAGCGCGATACAGCCGTAGAATGCGGACACGCCGACCAACCATTGTTGATACATGCGCCTGTCGGCCGCGGTGAATGTGTATTGAAAGGGTCTGCGCATACTCAGCTCCCGCGAATCCTGCGCGCGGGAAACATGCTTCATTCGTCCTGACAGCGCGTCATACGAACTGATGATCAATCAAAACTTTTTTGCTGATGCGCGCGCCGGGTGAAATCGATCGGATCTTCAATCCGTTGAACAGCCCGCGGTATGAAACTACGCCCGGCGGTGCAGCCGGTGTGACGCATCGCACAGCGCAGCGCCACCGATTCCGCTAGGAAGAGGGCGAGTGCTTTGCCGAACTTGGTCGCCATGCTCGCGCCAGATCTTACACAAGCCCGTCCGTCGCAGATGTGTCATCCGACAATCGAGGACGCAAAGGATTTGATCGGGCCAACATGTCGATTTGGCATCGGTGTGATTCTCATCAACGCAGTCGGTGAGGTCATCGTATGCAACCAGCACGCGGCGGAGATCGTCCGTCAAGCCGACGGGTTGAGCTTGACCAAATCGCGGCTGTGCGCCGCCGCGAGCAGCGAGGCAGAAGTTTTGGACCGGCTCATCGCCAATGCCGTCGCGGACAATGACAACGTTGCGTCGAGCGTCGCGATCGTGCACCGCCCTTCCCTGCGGCAGCCGTTCGTGTTGATTGTTTCACGACTCACAACAACCACCGCAGAGGCGGATGATCCATCGCGACCGCGCGTCGTTGTGCTGGTCAAAGATCCGAGCGACGCCGACAGCGCCAATGCCGAACTACTGATCGCCCTGTTCGGCCTCACGCGCCGCGAGTCCGAGGTCGCGCTGGCCGTCGTTGCGGGCCATGGGTTGCGCGCGGCCGCGCAGCAGCTCGGCATTGCGGTGACGACGGCGCGCACGCATCTCCAACATGTGTTCGAAAAGACCCACACGCAGCGTCAGAGCGAATTGACCAGCCTGGTCTTGCAGATCTTGGCGTCCCGAGGACGATGAGTCGCCATCTCGCATCCCACGGGCGTGCCAACAGTGCAGAATAAAACCGTGCTGTTCGGGTTATGTGTGAAACGGCAAACGGGAGGCAACGCGTGCAGATCAAATCGACGTTTATTTCAGCGATCGTCATTGGCAGCGCAGCTCTGCTTGGCAGCCTGCCCGTTCAGGCGCAGGACCGCCCCGAACGGGAGGGCCAACGGCTGCACGGACTGTGTGACAAAGGTGATCAAAAAGCCTGCGTTCGCTTCGGAATGCTGCTCAATGAAAATCGCGGACGCCACGAGGAGTGGCGGAAATCCCATCCTGAATTCTTTGCCTCGGCAGGCCTAAGGAACCGCAGCACGGCGGTCAGCGCGGACCCGGGTCGTAGCGGGACCAACCTGCCCTGGTGCGGCGTTCCCTATTCCAGCACTCGGGAGTGCGTGTACCAGACCATCGGGCAATGCGAGCAGGATATGCGGCCGCTGGGAGGTGATTGCGAACCGAGAGATTGATGTTGCAGGGCACCGGCCGGCCCCACGCCGTGAGGGCCGGCTGCATCCTCGTTGGGATACCGCCCATCCCCCGACCCGTTCGTGATGATCCCGTGATCGGGGGCAACTAGAACTGGCAACCCGAACTACACTGGTGGGGTGTCCACCGGTGCGCTCCAAGGTGGGAACAGATGCCCCGAACACGGCGCGACGTTTGGAAGCTCGGGAGCGACTGGGACGAAACGCTGCTCTGGTACGCTCGGGCCGTGAAGGAGCTCCGGCGCCGGCCGTTCGTGGACATGACCAGTTGGCGGTATCTGGCCGCCATTCATGGCGTGTCCGAGCAGCTGTGGCGGCACAACGGCTATCTCGCGTCCGGGGAAACGTTGCCGACCACGACGGAATTCCAGCGCCAGGACAGGGATCAGTGCCAGCATCACACTTGGTATTTCCTGCCCTGGCACCGCGGCTATCTGCGCGCGTTCGAAAAAATCGTTGCCGATGCCATCGCCAAACTGGGCGGGCCAATGGACTGGGCGCTGCCGTATTGGAATTACAATGACGAGCAGAACCCGAACAGGTTGAAACTTCCGCCGGCATTCGGGTCGACGGCCTGGCCCGATCGAGGAACCAATCCGCTTTTCGTGGCCGCCCGCTACGGGCGCACCGGGCACACCGGGAAACCGATCGAGCTTGACCCTGACGCGGTCGAACTGGAGACGGCGCTGACCCAATCCCGTTTCGTCGGAACCGCAAAAGGCGGGTCACCGGGGTTCGGCGGGAGGCGGACCGTGCTCCAGCACGCCTTTGCGAATGACGGCGATGAGGGCTTTCTCGAGCACAGTCCGCATGACAACGTCCACGGCGATATCGGTGGCGCCCTCAACAACGTCTTCAACAACCGGCTGGCCCAGGGATTGATGTCGAATCCCTGCACGGCGGCGCTCGACCCGATCTTTTGGCTGCACCACGCGAACATCGACCGGCTGTGGGAGGTATGGCTCAAACGACGGCCTGGGCACTTGAACCCGACGCATGACTCGGCCTGGATGCAGGGCCCGGACGGTGCCCGGCCGTTCGTGATGCCCGAGCCGGACAACAAGACGCGCACCGCGTTTCATCCGAGCGAGATGCTTGATACGACGACGCCGAGCCTGGATTACATCTACGAGGATATACGGGACCCGTTTCCGGGGCCTGACCGCATCGCGCGCCGCAGGGAGCACTTGCGCCTGACAATGCCGCTCACCGCAGAACCCGCGACCGCGAAGGAGCCGCAGGTCGAATTGTTGGGAGCCGACGCCGACGCGGTGCATCTCACCGGCCCCGAGATCACCGCACGCGTGCGCCTAGACCCCGCTGCGAGCCATAAAGTCCTGAGAAGCTTTCAGGCGAACGAGCTTGCCGCCCGAGGCGCAAGCGAGCCTGACCGAATCTTCCTGAACCTGGAGAACATCACAGGCTCGAGCGACGCCACCTCATTCAAGGTCTATGTTGACCTGAAACCGGACGAGACCCTGCATGAGCGTCCAGAAAATCTCGCCGGGATCGTCACGCTGTTTGGGTTGAACGAAGCCTGCGCGCTAGATCGCCAACACGGCGGGAACGGGCTGAACAAACCGCTGGAGATCACCAAGGTGATCGATCGCCTCCACCTCGGCGGCCGGCGCGATTTCAATGAGCTTGCTTTGCGCTTCGTCTTGCGTCACGGCCGCGAGAGCGACGTCAGCATCGGGCGCATCAGCCTCTATCGCCAAGGGGAGTAACCGGTGAGCCCGGCGCAGATCGTCACCCAGTTCTTCCGCTTAGACATTCACCCAGCCATGGCCAGCCCGAGTTTCGGGGGCCGGACGGCGAGACCCGTCACGCTTGTTGGCCACGAACCATTCGGCGGCGGCCTTGGCGTCGTCCGCGAAGTCTCTCGGATCGACCAACCCCGCCGGATTGGGGTGGAACGTACAAGCCCCGACTTCGGGCGGATCGCCGGCAAGAGTAAACCTGTACTCATGTTTCGTTTTCTTGTGATGCACGCGCACCTGGTCACCGCGCAGAACGACCAACACAAACTTACCCGACGCATCAACCATCGACTTGCCCCACCCCTCTGTCGTCCATGTTCAGGTTAATGCTCTGCTACCGAGGTTCCGGGTACCTGGCGGTACCCGCGACGTGAACGTCGGATGCAAGAGCACACGAGCACTTACATGATTCTCGCGCCGCAGTTCGAGCTGAAATTCGACCCGGCCGAGTGTGCTTCGGGCGCGTGAAAGCGAAGTTAATGACGCCCGGCTGCGACGAAACGCCTGCCGGCTTGTCCACAGACGGATCAGACCAGCCGCTTATCGACATTCCCACGCGGCGCCTGCAACAACGATCGTCACGGGGCGCGTTTCTCAAGCCGCGACCTTGCCGCAGCGCTTTGCGCTGATGAAAAGCAGCAATGCGGCGACGGCCAATGACATCGTCTCGAGCTGAGGCTAGTTAACGTTGCGCTGGATCAAATCGCACCCGGCCGGCTCTGCTCCAATGGGCCGCCACCGAGGACCTAGACACAACTATGAAATTCGGACTGTTCGATCACGTCGACCGCAACGACCGCCCGCTCGCAACGCAGTTCGACGAGAGATTGCGCTTCATCGCCGCTGCCGACGAGGCTGGCTTCTTTTGCTACCACGTCGCCGAGCACCACGCCTCACCGCTCAACACGGTGCCGGTGCCGGGCGTATGGCTGGGTGCCGTCGCGCGCGCGACGCGCCGCATGCATCTCGGTCCGCTGGTCTATCTATTGCCGCTTTATTCGCCGCTGCGGCTGATCGAGGAAATCTGCATCCTGGATCATCTGAGCGGCGGGCGGCTCGAGGTCGGGGTCGGGCGCGGCGTCTCACCGTTCGAGCTGATGCACCACAAGATCGACCACGCGGAATCGCGCGACATCTTCATCGATGCGTTCAACTGCCTGACCATCGGGCTGCAGGCGGAATCGCTCACCTACACGAGCAAGTATTACACGTACAAAAATGTCCCAATTCCGCTGCGCCCATTGCAGGCGCCTTACCCCCCGTTCTGGTACGGCTCGTCGAATGCGACGGGTTCGGCCTGGGCCGGCGAGCAAGGACTGCATTTCGTCACCAACGGCGCAACCACACGTGCCAAGGCGAACATCACGGCTTTCAAGCAAGCCTATGCGAAACGCGGCAGCCCTGCGTCACCGCGCGCCGACTTTCCGGGCGGGGTCGCGGTCGGCATCAGCCGGCAGATTGTCGTCGCCGACACGGACGAGGCGGCGCACCGGATCGCCGCTTCGGCCTTCGCCCATTATCATTCCAACCTGCTCTACCTCTGGCGCCTGAACATCGGCGACGATCTCGCCGCGCGCCAGAATGTGCCGATCGCCGGAACCTTCGAGGATGCCCTGAAGGAAGGGACGATCATTGCCGGCAGTCCGCAGACCGTACGCGCGGAGATCGAGAAACAGATCGCCGAGCTCGGGATCAACTATCTGCTGACCTATATGATGTTCGGAACCATGCCGCTTGCGGATGCGCTGCGCTCGCTGCAGCTGTTCAGCAGTGAAATCATGCCGGCGCTGGCGGGGAAGTAAGGAAATCGCGCGGCTATTTCACAATCCCCAACTGGATGTGGATGTCGCGCACGCTGCCATACACGGCTTCGGCCGCCTGGTTGATGGTCCGTTCCGGATGGAGGCGGCAATTGGCGACCGCGCTTGCCGCAATTGCGCGCTTACCGGCTTCGGAGAAGCTCGACCAAACTCCCGGTTTGCCGGCATCCGTATAGGTCCGATCGAGTTGATCCATGACGCCCAGGATGTAGTCGCCGACTTCCTGCTCTTGCGGCGACGGCACGCCAGCCAAAACCTCGCCGGCCCGTTTGGGCGAGTTGAATGCCTGCAGCGCGACCGCGCAGGGGGTATTGGCATCGAGCGCCGCGGCCAATGCGGGACTTATGGCCGTACAGGCGATGATGGCCAGAACGGATCGTTTCATTTCCACGTCTAAAACCTCATATCGGCCGCTTCGTTATTTCACTCAACACCTGCCCGTTCCATCTTCGGCATATCCTGGTGCGTCGCGCGCGACGCGGTGAAGTGCCAAATAAAGATTCTTGGCAAACCACATGTCGGCTCGTCGCGCCTCGCAGGACTAACGCGGCGCGCCACTACGGGCGATCGGGGATGCGCTGCCGCGCTCCGAGGGGCCCCCTGATGTCGGAGCTTGCGCACAATCGAGTTGAGAGACATCCGATAACCTATTGTGAAGGAGAGAGAATATCCTACCATTCAGCCGCCAAGTAGGCATCATTACTAGCACCACTTCGGGAGCGAGTTGCCCTTCTATCCGCTCCGTCATACCCCACTTAGGCCGTATTTTTTCGATTGGGTACTACGGTGCCGAGCGGGGGCTCGGTCAAGTGGGGATGGACTGGCGGTGGGGATTCCGGTCGGGCCAACTGGCCCGTGCTTCTTAACAATTGCGCAACGACTGCTGAGCGATGTCATCGCTCCATGACGCGCCGGACACGCATCCGGCGCGCGAGTGGCTACCGTGCCGCTCAATTCAATAAGACCGTTTTGGGGGTCACTGCCATGTGGAAGAGACTGGCCGCCGCGGCGCTGCTGATAATTTTGGGCAGCGCCAGCGGCTCCGTGCTTGCCGCGCCTGCCGGATCCGATCCCGGCCCGGATGTCGACGCCCGCGTCTACATCTTCCGCGGCGATCTCGGGATCTTCTTTTCGACGGGGATGGATTATCTCGCGGCCGAGCTCAATCAGCGGGGGCTCAACGCTGGCGTCTATCCTTGGGAGAACTGGAAGTCGCTCGCCGACGATGCGATCGCCTACTATCGCGCCCACCCGCACGCCCGCATCATGCTGGCCGGCCACTCGCGCGGCGGCGACGGCCTCGTCGCCATGTCGTGGCGGCTGCACGATGCTCACGTCCCGGTCGCGCTCGCGGTCGCCGTTGATCCGACCCGCGTGGTCGGCAAGATCCCGCCCAATGTCGAGCGCTTCATCAATCTCTATCAGTCCAACAACATGTTGGGCGGTGGCGCCGCGCAGCCAACGCGCGCGTTCCACGGAACCTATGCCACCGTAAACCTCGCCGAGCGCATCGAGATGACGCACGTCACGATCGACAAGGCTCCGGCCCTGCACCAGGCGATCATTCCGAAATTCATCGAAGCAGCTCGTTATCACTCGCCGCCCCCCGGTTCGCGCATTGGCATCGAGTATCGGGTGCCCGCCGGCGCGCCAATCGAGGTTTGGGACAGCGGCATGCAGGTCTCGGCCAGTGCGGACGATACCGCCGACACGGTTGGTCGCCGCTACGGGGTCCCGGCCTGGGTCGTGGCCCAGCTCAACAAGGTCAGCGCGGAGGAGCGCATCGCGGCCGGCCGTACACTGATCGTGCCGCGCATGGCCTATGCTCCCGGAACTGGAACCGGGGACCCCGCGCTGGCAGATGCATTTGTCTCAGTGCTGCTCTCGGGGATCAAACCCGATCCCGCGCCTTTGCCTGAGGGCACGACGGAGGTGTCGGAGAAGACCGAGCCGTAAAGGCCTGACCCATTCCCGACTGACTCTCCTGAGGTTTTGGTACAAGATGATACGCGGAACCGGCGCGTTTCAAGACCTCCGCCGGCGGCACCACGACCGAACCAGTCTCGAGCAGCGACTTGAGGTTGGACAGAACCTGCGGCCAACCACCGGACACCGCCTCGATCAACTTCGAGGCTTCGACGCTCGATCGAGTGCGTGACCGTCAGTTTGATCGCGCTGTCCATCGGTTCGATTTCCAGTCCGCACAGCGACCAGCCTTCGTCCTTCAGCTCCGGCCTGAACTCGTTGCGCCAGCGGATCGCCAGGCGCGCCGGCGGCTCGAACTCGACGATCTCGCCGGTGTCAGCAACCCGTCCGTCGGGCAAAATGAGTTTCCAGGCCCCGCCCACCTTCCAGTCAGCCTCCGGCCGCGCCCCGCGCATCTTCCACTCAGCGTCCGGCCGGACCGCACGCCAGTATTGCTGCGCGAATTCCGGGTTGGTGAGTGCCGACCACACGCGCTCGGGCGTGGTGCGGATGTAAGTCACGTAGACGAAGCGGCTCTCGGCTGACTTAGTCACGGTCTTCTCCCTCCAGCGCTTTCTTAAGGGTTGCGAGCGCGCGCAAGCGCCCGCGCTCAAACTTGCTGATCCAGCGCTCGGCAATCGCGTTGATCGGCACTGGATTGATGAAGTGCAGCTTCTCCCGGCCCTGGCGTTTGAACGAGACGAGGTTCGCCTCCTCCAGGATCGCCAGATGCTTGGCCACCGCCTAACGCGTCATCTCCAATCCCTCGCACAGCCACCCAGCGTCTGGCCATTCCTCCGGTGCAGCCGATCCAGCAATTGCCGGCGGCTCGCATCGGCCAGGGCCCGAAACACAGCGTCGTCATCCATTCGCAGATCACGGAACGATCGGTTCCGTATTATATCAGGAACCTCTCGGTTACATGTCGAGCCGGGCAATTTGAAATGTTGAAACTAAGCCAAATCAGCGCCGATCACGCGTTCGAGGCGGCGGCACATGGTGACCGCGTCGGCTTCAGGAATATTGGTGAAGCCCAGCAGCAGACCGCCCTCGCGCCGATATCGATCACGCGACTGGAAAGAGCATCGATGGCAAAGCCGGCGGCCCGAGCCTTGCGCGCCAATCGGTATCGCGGACACCGCCGCCCACCCGCGCAAGCAGATGCATGCCGCCCGGCTCCAAATCGACCGCGAGGCGTTCGCCAAACACCGCAGACAAAGCCTCGGCCAGCGCTTGGCGGCGCGCCGCGTAAAGGCTGCGCATGCGTTTGAGGTGGCGCGCAAAGTAGCCTTCGCGCATGAAGGTTGCGACCACGCGCTGTTCGAAGTGGATGCGCCGGCACTCCGGCTCAGGATTATATCGTCGAACGCCTCAACAAGTTCCTCGGGCAAGACCAGATAGCCAAGCCGCAGCCCCGGGAACAGAACTTTGCTGAAACTGCCCGCATAAAGAACGCGGTCCGCGCGGTCGAGGCCTTCAACGCCGGGAGTGGACGGCCGCGATAGCGGAACTCGCCGTCGTAATCGTCCTCCACCACATACGCCCGCTTCGCTCGCCCAGGCCAGAAGGGCAAGCCGCCTAGGCAGCGAGAGCGCCACACCAAGCGGCGCCTGATGCGATGGTGTGACAGCAGCGAGCCGCGCATCGTGCGCACTGGCGATACCGTCACCGACGCGCAATCCATCTGCGTCGACCCGGACCGGCACCAGGGGTACGCCCGCGCGCTCCAGCGCTGTGCGTGCCAAGTGGTATCCGGGATCTTCAAACCAGACCTTGTCTCCGCGACGGAGCAGGACACGACCGATCGCGTCGAGTGCACCTTGGTAGCCGACGTGATCACGATCTGCCGCGCTTCGCATAAAATGCCGCGCGAGACCGCCAGGTAAGCGGCGATGGCTTCACGCAGTGGCGCAAAGCCCGCGTGCTCCGGATAGCCCATATCCGCGACGGAAAGGCCGCGCCCCTGCCACGCGATCAGCCGCGACCAGAGCTTGCGCGGGAACGCATCGACCGCCGGCAACCCAAGCTGGAACGGTTTGGCTGCACCGGTCAGGACGTTGGATGGTGCCAGCCGCGGGGGTGGCTTGCTTGTTGCTGCGGCGTGCTCCACACGAGGAAGCCCGGGAGACACGATGGTTCCCTACGGCCGGCGGCCAATGACATAGCCCTCCCCGGCCAAGATCGCGTATGCGGCATCGACGGTCCCCCGCGCGACCATCAGCTGCTGCGCCAGTGTGCGAGCGGACGGCAAGCGATCGCCCGGGCGCAGCTGCCCGGCGCTGATGGCGGTTCGAAAATAGTCGTAGATTTGGCGATGCAGTATCTCGCCGCGGGCGAGAATTAGCCTGGGGTCTTCGGAGGGTGCGATGGCTCATTCAGATTATCCATCCATGGCCCTGGCGAATAGGCCATCGCAGTTTAGCTTGGCAACGACCGGACAGGAAAGGAACCAACGATGGACGAGCAGAGACTATCCGCCCCGAAGATCGCGCCCGACGGCTACAAGGCGCTGCGCAGCGTCGAGGCCTACCTGC